>NZ_OZ026456.1:0-1998896 GCF_964019595.1 Spiroplasma endosymbiont of Sarcophaga carnaria | reverse complement strand
TATATAATGCTTGAATTGAAAACATATCAATAATATAACTACAATTTGTTCCATCGGGTGTTTGTAAGAATTCGCAATTATTATCTTTTTCACTATCACTAACTGGTGTTTGTGCATCAATTGCTTTGGTTTGTTCATTAATTAAATAAACTCGGTTAGTTTTAGGATTTAATTGTTTTAAATTATAAGTTGAATAAACTAATTCTTCGGTTGGTTTACCATCATTAGTTAAAACAGTCCCTTTAAATTTATCAGTTAATAAAGTAGTAAAACTAAAACTAGTAGCATTAGCACCAATCATAGCACCAATTTTATCATTTCCTTGTTCTCTAAATATTTCAAATGGTAAATAACCTTTACCAGCAGACTTATCACCTCAAAAGGCATCGTTATAAAAACTATAAACATTAGCACTCATAAAACCATTAAGTCATGGAAAATTAGGTCATTTATCATCTTGGGTAATTGTTAAATTTCCAATTCAGTCCCAAGGAATACCAAAAGAAACAAAGTTTAAAAACTTTCCAATAGCAGGTATAGTAAAAGGATTAAAGACTAATTTTTGCGTATAGTTTAAAGGTAATACGGTAATTTGGCGATTAATAAAATTATTCATATTTAAAATGTCTCAAACATTACACGAACCCATTTTATTATATTCAATTTGAACACTTCCAATAGTATTACCAAATTCATCTTTTCTTCTAAAATATGATGACGCTTGGGTACTAATAATATTATTAACAGTTCCACTATTTACTTTTACTTGATTTGGTGGAGTAATCATTCAACTTTTAGACCAATAAGGTTTAGAATTTGAATTTTCTTCCTTAATAGTTGTTCCAACAGTCGGATTGGTTGCTGTTGAACTTGCTTTATCTGTTATTACCATACCCTCATTATTTTTTTCAATTCAAAAATCAGACATTGATTGAATATGTTCTTTTCAATCTTTATATCCAGTAATAATAGTTGGTTGAATCCCTTGAATGTTATATCAACTTACTTCGGGTGATGCATAAGTATTTATTTTATCAGGTGGGGCAGGATACATGTTATACATTAATAAATCTCTTGAATTCATAACTTTTTTATTAAATTCACCTTTAATAATTGGTCGACCAATAACAGGCATATCAAAAAAGATAGGATTACCATAAAATTTAACTGCCATTGCTCTAACACCTGGGTCTTTTAATAAAACTTCATCTAATTCAACAATACCTTTATTTAGTTTTTCATCATAAGTTATTTTAGGAAAACAATAACCTTCACCTGGTGCTGATGTTTGAATAAATTGTCGTACTGCCAAACCACTATTACTAATTTTGTCATTAATACTTGAAAAGGTAATTTCTTGTCATAAAAAACTACCATCATAAGGTGAATAATAATTAATAACATTTGATGGATATAATCATTGTCTATCTTGGGGTGCAGAATTAATATCACCACCACCAATATTTAAACCACGGTCATTAAATACAGTATAAAAATTATAATAATCATTAATATTTAATTTATCTGCATCTTCATCTAAAATTAATAAAGTATATTTTCTTTCAGTTGATTGTTGTGTAAATACTTGTTCAAATTTGGCTTCACCAAATTGAATTGAACTTCTATCATCAATCATATAAGCATCTCAATATTTACCAACTTTAACTTCTTTTGTATAAAAGTTATCTGCTTTATTATCATTATTCATAAAATAACTTAATTTATATTGCTTTAAGTATTCTAGCATTCTATTAATATCATAAATGTTTTCACCATCAATTAATTTTCAATAAACATTATTATTTTCATCTTTTAATTTTATCGCAAAAGGTGTTTCATTATTTGCTCATATAGTTGAATTAATTGGTTGTTTATTAAAATCATCAATCGTTAATATATTAATTTCTTCACCTTTATATTTTTGCACTATTTTTAAACTATCTTGTCATTGTGCAATAGTACTTTCCATATTATCAAATATGCGTGAATAACTACCATAATCACTTGGTTTAGCATTATTAGGTTTTCAACCTGTTTCAGTATCAGGAATATATGAACTATAAACATTAAAAGGAAATACCATTCAATGGCGATTGTCTTTTATGTTTTCTCTAATATCTATTAAAGTATCATGGGCTTGTCTTCGTAATTCTTCGATAACCCCTGGGTTAATTCTACTCATTTTTTAATTCTCCTTAATTTCTGTTCTACCTTGTAAGGCATTTTGATTATTACCAGTTTCATCATATTCCATTAATTTATTATTATGTTCTATTTCTTTGGCTTGCATTTTATCTTGTCATGCTTCTATTTTTTCTAAATATTTTGCTGCTTCTAATTCATCAATATTTTCATATTCAGTAATTGCTCTTATTGGTTCCATTGTGCCATTATCTAATCTAGCAGTAATTAATTCATTTTGTCGCATTTGATCTACTAAACTAGCACTAACAAAATCAAAACCATAAGGTCTTTCACCAGTACCATCTCATAAACCGTAATATTTTAAAACGGTATCAAACACTTTTGTATAATATTGCTTACGATATGCTTGTAAATATGCTTGTTTTTCTAAATCTTTGGTTTTAGTTAATAAAGATTGTGTTTTATTTTGGTCATTATCTGATTTATCACCAAAAGGACTAGAAAAATGACATGCTAAATATACTTGTTCAATAATTGCTTTTTGGTCTTCCGTATATGTTTCTAAGGTTGGTGTTCCTTGTACTACTTGTAAAGATTGAGATAATTGACCATCTACGGCTGATTGACCTGATTGAATAAAAATATCATCAAAAGCATCTTGTAATACTTTTTTATTACCTTTGTTATAAGCAGTCATTAAATCATCATCTAATATTCCATATCAATGAGTACGATTTGCTCATCTTTCTTTTGATTTAATATTAAAACTATCTTCTAAATCAAATTGTAATTTATAACAATTTGCCATTGTAGGTAATGGGTTTAATGTAGTTGATGTTGATAAAAATAACGGATTAGGTTCATTAATCATTTCTCAAAAAGGAACTACGCCTAATTTATTTTTAAATTCTTGTACTAAAACAGGTTTAACATCATCTTTAATTTGTGTTTTACTTTGTCCAACAACTACTTCATTATTTTTAGGTCAACCTTTAATAACTATTTTATCTTTGGTACAAATTAAATTTAAAATAAAACCACTATCTGATTGATGATAATTTAATCAAATATCAGCACCTTGTTCAATTTCGTTTATTTTACTTACACGAGATGTAAAGTTAAAAGGATTAATTCATAAATCAATATTGCCATCTGATGTTTCTAATAAACCAAAAATAGTTTTGCCCATTAAACTTGCTGTTAATTCATTTTTATCTAATTTTTCTTTTATTTTATAAGTTTCATATCATCAATTTAATTTTTCTAAAATGTCTTTACGATGAGACTTAAATAAAATATCTTTACCATTAACTAATCGCATTTGATGACGAGCAATAATATTGGCTAAATTAATAGTTCAATCATAATTATAAAATTTTAAAACACTATTAATATCATTTAAGTTTGTTAAACTATGGAAAGTATTATTCATTGTTATTTTGCTCCTTTAATTTTAAAATAAGTGCATAATTAATAATATTTACTGTTAATAAACTAGGTTCATTTGCTAAAACTTGTACACATACTTTAACTTTTTGATATTTCTTAATATATTCGTTATATAAATTTAATTTACATATTGCGATATTATCTTTTTTTAATTCTTGACAAAGTCTTTTTTTAACTTGTCCACAAACAGACATATATGGTCTTTTTGCATTAATTACCCTTTCATCGTGTATTACATAAATATCTTTTTTCATTAAGTTATTCACTCCCTTTGTTGTCATAATTTATAATCTGCTGAACTATTATGTTTAACCATTGGTATTAATTCAAAGTGTAAAGCATAAAAATCACTATCAAATGTGTCATCATATAAATCTAACATTCGTTCTTCTCTTGCATCGGGCTTATCTTCTCATTGAATTAATTCATATTGGGTTTTACTTACAGGACATTTTTCTCATAATCATTTTAATTGATTAGTATTTATTAACATGGTAAATGCTTCAATACGATGTTTTATTTTAAACTTCTGCTTTTGTGCTGGTTTAAAATGCATATATTGACCAAAAGAATAATTATATTTTTCTCTATTTAAACTTTCTAATGTTGCATAAGCACTATCATCAACATTAATTGATATACCTTGCTGGATTAAATTAAAATATTGATTTAATTGATTGTTGTAAAAATCTAATATATCTTTTACTTGTTCTAATGGTCCCTTAAATTGTTGAGTAGCATTTGAGTGTGTATATTCAGCAACTTTATAGGCTTTTTTATCAAATGAATTATATATTCAAAAACTCGCTGCTGTTGTATGTCCTTTTGGACTAGTAGAGTTTGCTAAGTCAACACCACATAATAACTTAGTTGGTTGAATAATATCTGTTGCTTGCATAATATCAAGATATCTTGCAAAGATTGACCCACTAGTATTACCAGGCAATCCTCAACTTCATACTCTTGCTCTTTCAATATCTAATTGTTCTAATCTTAATTGTTCATTAACCTTATCTTGTGGTAATTCATAATTAAGTCTTCAACTAGAATAATGAATAATAATCTTCATATTTCATTTTTCAATATAGTTAATTTGTTCATATTTACTACGCATTATTTCTTCA
Organism: Spiroplasma endosymbiont of Sarcophaga carnaria; assembly: GCF_964019595.1. Classification (NCBI taxonomy): domain Bacteria; kingdom Bacillati; phylum Mycoplasmatota; class Mollicutes; order Entomoplasmatales; family Spiroplasmataceae; genus Spiroplasma; species Spiroplasma endosymbiont of Sarcophaga carnaria. The sequence goes on along the minus strand of NZ_OZ026456.1, from coordinate 1,994,178 downwards.
TTAAAAGGCATTAATTCATTACAATAACCAACAATATATCTTTTTAAACTTTCAGGGTTACATGTATTAATTGTTATTTTATTTTGATACCCACGAATAGCAAATTCTAAATCACTTAAATCTTTTTGTTGAAATTGGTCACATTCTTCTCTTCAATCAATTACTAATTTATATTTATTCAAATCAGCAAAAGCTTTTAATTTTTCTTTCCGGCTTGGTGAATGTAAACCTTTACAATATATTTTGCTACCATTTGATAAAGTAAAAGTAAAATTTGATAAGTTAATAGTATAAGGAATATGATTTTCATCTAACATATTTCAGATATTTTGAAATACACTATCTTTTAAATCCTTACTTCAATACATACTAGCAATGATACAAATTGGTTCTTTAATTAATAAACTAATTTTTAATAATTCACCAAACATTTTAATATTTGAAATAGTCTTACCACTATATCGTGTTCCAATTTGATTAATTTCATTAACTAATTCATATTTTTTAGCAAAGGGATATTTATTACCAATACTACTATTTTGTAATAATCAATAAGGAGTTTCTAACAAATAAGTAAAATGATTAAGCATTATTATCACTTTCTTTTTTAATATCTCTAATATCCGTTTGTAAATTAACAATTATTGGTTGTTGATTATTTAAGTTTAATTCTTGTTCTAACTGTTTTTCTTGCAGTGAATATTTATAATTAAATGCTCGTTGTCAATATAATTTAGCACCATCAGGTGATTTCATCATAAAGTTAATTATTTCACTTTCAATTCTATCAACTTGTTTTTCAAGTAAAGGAACTATCTTTTCGCTCTTGTAAGTTTCGTGCTTTCATCTGTTAGAAAGATTGAATTCATTGGTTAAATCATTCAAAGTATATGGTTTATTGGGTGATTTATTTTCTCAAAATTGCTCTATTTTACGATAAAAAGTTGCCAAACTTGCTTTATTTGGATTAAATTCTTTCATTTTTTACTCCTTTTTGCATATTAAAATTGCTATTATTTAATGAATATGATTAAATAAAAGAGTAAATAAAAACTATGAAAGAACCATCGCGGTTCTTTTTATTATTTATATTTTACATCAAAATAAAAAAAAGTAAATTACTTTACTTTTTATTTTAGTATACAAGCATATAGAGATAAATTGGAGCTTGTTACAATATAATTATATAATTAATAATATATTTGTCAATAATTTTAATTTAAAAAAATGTGAAAATTTATCTTTTTTATAAATTTAATGTATAACTATTTTTATAAAAGAATTGGAGGAAATATAGAGTAATGAAAGATTATACACATGTAAAATATGATGAACGAAGATTTTTTAAGGATTTATTTTTATCTGATAGTTGCAAAAAGAAAAATGGCACACTTAATTTATCTGAAATATCAAGACAAACAGGAAGAGATATTAATACTGTTAAAAGAGAAATTAATAGATTTACAAATATAGAAGATTATAATGCCCGTGAGGCACATGATGATTATTATAAAAAACGACAAAAGTGTATTAAAAAAATACCTACATTTACAGAAGAACAACAAGAATTTTTAAATTTACGATTTAATATTTTGGGTGATTCACCAGCAGAAATTATTCAGCGATTTTTAATAAAATTTGGTATCAAATTTCCTGCCTGTCTTAAAACATTTTATAAATGAATTTTTTTAGGTCTTTTGGGTTTGTTAAAGAAAAATTTATTAAATGGTGGTAGAAGAAATAGAACAAAGAAAAGACCTGATAATCGTGGGAAATTAGATGAAAGATTTAAATCAATATGAGATATTGAAAATAAAGAAAAAGATGTTGGTTGATTTGAAATGGATACCGTAGTTGGAAAAGAACATCAATCTAGTTGTTTAGTTTTGACAGAGAAATCAAGTAAAAAATACTTTGCTATGAAATTAGAAGAACATACTGCTAATGAAGTTTTAGAAAAACTTAAACATATAGTTAGAATTAATGGTTTAGTTGGAAAAATTAAAGGAATAATAACCGATAGAGGAAAAGAATTTAGTAAGTTTGAAGAAATGGAAAAGATTACTGGTTCTAATGTTTATTTTTGTGACCCTGCTTCGCCTAATCAAAAACCATTAATTGAAAGACTAAACCGTGAATTTAGAAAACGATATGGTAGGGGGACAGATTTTAATCTTGTTACGCAACAAGAAATAGATTTAGTAGTCGATATTATAAATGAAAAATTAAGGCCCGTTCTTAATTGAAGAACTTCAAAAGAAGTATTTTTAGAGAATTTTAGATAAGTTTATTTGAAGTAATTTAATAAATTATTTTTCAGTGTGTTTAAATATGCCAAAAATAGGGTAAATTTAAAAATAATTTATTTTTTTAAAAAAATAGTTGCACTTCTTTTAAAAAGTGTTATTATTAAAATAACAAGAGATAAATTTGGAGCTTAGATTTACATAATACGTCTCGTATAATGTACGATGAAGCTCCAAAAAACAACTCTTGTTAGGGTTGTTTTTTTATTTGAAATAAAAAATCCCTAAAAGGAGGTAATGATAATTAAACAACAAAAAATATGTGATGTTAATGATTGCTATAAAGCAGTATCATTCATTACCGAAGAATTTTTATCAAATAAAGTTTTATGAACTTGTGAAAAACATAAATATTTATTAAATAAAATAAAAGATAAAACACAAAAACAGTTTTATCAAAAACTAGAAAATTCAAAAATTATCTTTGATGATAAAACTGGTTCTTTTAAACTTTGATTTTATAAAACAACTTAATGCAGGGTGGAACAGTTATTTTAAATAACTAAGTGTTTTTTTCCACATAGGCGGTCTAGCCCAGCGGTAATCAGTCCGTAAATAATAGACGCTTTAACAAGCGATAGTCGTGATAAGTGCGGGGTCAACATCAAACGACAATAAATATTGAGATGGCCACTTTATAAATAAATTTGCGATAGATATTATCCCATTAGAGGATGACAGAGGTTTTAAAAACCACAAAGTCAGCATTAGGCTCTTCAAGGTGCAAGTGAATTTATTTTAAAAACTGAACGCTTTGACCTGAAATGGTGCGGATGAAGAGAGAGAATTCTCTGGCATTATCTTATAAAAACAACTGTCGATTATTAAACATTAAACAATAAAACATACCGCCACCGCTCACCCGCAGTGAAGCGGATGGCGTAGTAAATAAATAGATAAATACTTAATTATATAACTAACTCTCGCTTTGGCACTTTCACTTGGGAGTGAGTGCCAGCGAGTTAAAAATAGGAGGTAAATATGACAATCAAAAATCTAATATCAATATATATGTACAATGATTTTTGTATTAATATATTTGATAATAAAACAGGGCAAAAAGAAAATATTAATGATGATATTAATTTAATTAAAAATGAAGAAGCACATTTATTAAATCAAGAAATAACTTATTTTGATATTAAAGAACAAAAAGGAAGAAAATTAATAGAAATATTAATAGCAAAGAACGAGGTAAATTAGTATGTGAAAAGATGAAAATGGTTATGTTTATACTGAAGAAGATTTATTTAATATGGCATTAGAAGAATGTCATTCAGAAGAAAGTGCTTATGAATATATTGATAATTTAATTAATGAAATGGAATTAGAGGAAATTTAATTATGGCAGATTTAAAATTAAATAATGAAGTTAAAAATATTACGTATCCATTTTATTTAAAAGGAAATAATTTTAAAGAATTAAGTTTAAAAGCATTAACAATTAAAAAATGAATTGATGAAAATGGACAAGAATTAGCAGAATTTATATATCGACAACAAGCTTGATTAATAAATGGAGAATATAAATCACAATCACTAAAAGATTTAAAATTAGTAGTTTCAAAAATTGATTATATTTTTAGAGAACCATTAGAATTAATAAAATCTTTTAAAGATGAATTAAATTTTATTAGAAAAGATATTTTGAATTTAGAAAATAATATTAAGAATAATCATGATTCTTTAAAAAATAATGTTATTAATATTCAATTTCAAAAACAAAATGAAATTATTGAAACTCATAAAAAAGAACAATTTTTAGAAATTAAAAGTGTAGCAAAACAAGAGCAAGAATTAAAAATTATTACTAGTAATTTTCGGAAAGAAAAATTATTAATTAAAGATATTGAGGTTATTGGTATTAATGATGATTTTTTACAAAATGCTGATAAATTAGAACTTATTAATCTTATTAAAAATTATTTAGTTGTTGATGAACAAATTGTTAAAAATGAAATTAAAGATCAGTGAGATAGTAATAAAGATATTAATTTAATTGGGGTTAAAGGTATTAATTTTAAAATAAATAAAGGAGAAAAATAATATGGCAAATATTGTTGAATTTTTAAGAACAGATAAAGCAACAGAATGAATAAAAAGTAAATTTTCTAATGAAAATGAAATTGCAAGATTTAAAAGTAATATAGTTGCAATATCAAATAGTAATGAATTATTACAAAAAGCAGATCCAAAAACAATTATGACTGCTTGTTATCAAGGAGTTTTATTAAATTTACCAATGGAAAAACAATTTGGTTATGCTTATGTAGTTCCATATAATACTAAAATAACAAGAATTATTAACGGTCGCGAAATCCAAGAATGAATTAATCAAGCTCAATTTCAAATGGGTTATAAAGGTTATATTCAATTAGCACAAAGAAGTGGTCAATATTTAGATATGTCAGTATCAGATGTTAGAGAAAATGAATTAGTAAATTATGATCGTTTAAAAGGAACTAGTTTTAATTGAATTCAAAATGAAGATGAAAGAGAAAAATTACCAATTATTGGTTATGTAGCATATTTTAAAATGGTTAATGGTTTTGAAAAAACTTTATATATGACAAAAGAACAAATGGAAAATCATTTTATGAAATATTCTAAAACTTATGCTAAAAATAAATCATTTTATATTGCTAGTTTTGATGAAATGGCCCTTAAAACCGTATTAACATCATTATTAAGAAAATGAGGTATTATGTCAGTTGAATTACAACAAGCATATAAATCAGATCAAGCAGTTATTACAACTAATGATGAAAAGATTTATATTGATAATGATGCTACTTTCACCCAAAATAAGAGGCATATTAACGATGAAACTTTATCAAATAATATAAATTATAATACCCCACCTAATGATGAAATAGTGGAAATAAACGATAATGTAGTTAAAGAAGAAGATATTTCAAATTTAGTAAAAGCAGTTAATAATAATAACGATGAGGAATGAGCCACTTGATAAAAATAGGTATTGACCCATCAGGAACTGGTACTACTGCTATTGTTATATATGAAAATAATAAATTAATTAAACAAAATGAATTTACTAGTAAATATTGAAAAGAACATTATAAATTTATTGATGAATTTATAGATGAATATTTATATTCAGATTATTATGTAAAAAATAAAGGTGAACTTTTTCCAAAAGGATTAAATATTGAAGATTGTTTATATACATCTGCTAATGCTAGTAAAGATAGAGATGATTTATTAAGATTACTGGGTGCGATTGAAAATACTTGAGTTAGTTATAATTGGGTATCACCTAAACATACTAAATCAGTTGTTAAAAATATGGAAAATTTAAGTAAATATAATGATAGTTGTATATGAAAATTTGATAAAGATACTAATTTAACTTATCAATATGGTAAAGGTTGAAAATATAATAATGAAAAAATAAGTAATCATTTACGAGATGCCATTATTATTGCTAATTATGAAAGTTAATATTATGAAACATTCATATAATCAAAAAACTGGAAAATATTATTCTTGCAAAATTAGGAATGTTAATATTTACTTAAATAAAAACGAAGAAAAAGTTTGAAATGAATTAAATTTTAGTACTTATTCTCAAAAAATAGAATATCTTATTAACTTTTATATAACAAATGATAAAGGAAATAAAGAACATGAATAATTATATTTTATGTTATCGCTCTGAACAAGGTAATCGCCCTTGTAAAAACCCTCGTGGTGAATATATAATTGGGATTGATAAACAAGATGTAGATATTAATTCAACTGAATACTGAGAATATTATAAAAATAATTATGGAAAAAATAATTTAGTTATTTGTAAAGTTAAAAATTTAGACTTAATATTAGAAAATAAAAAATAACCAATTAAGGTTATTTTTTTAAATACTATTTGTTAGTTTTTTAATAGCATCTTTTTGTGCTTGTTTTTTGTCATTTACTTTAACTTGTTTTTTAACATTTTTAATTTGACCTGTTTTTAATGCTAATTCTGTTGCATAATCAGGTCCTCGTAAATGTTTTTCGTGAGCAATAACAGCAGTTCTTAATTCTCTAATTTCTGCTTTATATTTTTTAATTTTTTTAGCAGATAACCCTAGAATACCAAGACTACCCATTCCTCCTGCGCCAGCTAACACAAGTAAAGCAATTACTATTTCATTACTAATTTCCATTTTTATATTTCCTTTCTTATTCTTACTAAAACAGTGGCCATCCATTCTTTCAGAACAAAATAATTTATAAATTAAACTATATAACCACCCAAAAATATCAACCGCCCCTATATATAGTTTATTTTAAATTTAATTCTTTGTTATTTTCTTCTTGTTTTTTAGTATATTCATCTTGCATATTTTTAAATATTTCTTCTGTTATACCATCCAAATTATTTCATTGTTTTGCTATTCTTGGTTGAATAACACGCGGATTAATACGGCAGTTCAAACAATGTCTTAAATGGTCTTTTTTTCATTTTGATTTATCAATTCAAATAATAATTAAAGAAATTATTAAAGTAATTAAAGGTAAAATTGTAAATACTAATCCCATTTTAGATATTTTTAATCGTGGAATATCAATTTTCATATCTACTTTTGGTTTACTACTAGCAACAAATATACCTTGAATTCCATATGTAAATAAAGGTGTTAGTAAAATAGCAATTCCATTACCTCAATATTGTCCATAATTATATCAATTAATATTATCTTTTATTGCATTAATCATGCCATATTCTAATCAACAATTTAATGCTAAAAATATCAATGTATAAAAACTAACTACTCAACTACGAATTTTATATTTTCTTTCTCATTCTCTAATATCTTTATGATTTCAATTATAAGTTGGAATAGGGTCTTTTTTAAATCAATTTCAAGGTAAGGCACCCTTTAATCAAGTTGTTTTATCTTGTTTCATTAATTAAAAATCCTTTCTAAATTAATTTTCTTTTAATTGTTAAATCTTTAATAACAATATTATTTGTATCATTTGAAATTGAGCCATCTTGCTTAATTGTTATTCTTTTATAAGAATTATCTGCTAAAAATGAAAATATTGATTTTTGTGATATTGTTTCAAAATAATATGTTATAAATTTATTAGCAGATGCATAATCTGTTATTGAAATTGATATTTTATAAAAATATTTTGTTAAATCATAATCTGGAATTTTAAATGTTAATTTTTCGTTTGCTTCTGGATAATTAATTAATTCTCAATCATTACCAGTATTAATAGATATATCACCATTCCCCAATAATGAATTACCATTAATAGTTTTAATATTTGTACCACTTATTAATTTATCTTGTTTTAAATCTGAAACTTCAATCTCATCATTATCATTTTTAATGATAGTTTTATTATCAATTTTTATATCAGTACCACTACTTTGTTTTGCTTTTCAGACATTATTTTCATAATAAATCGTATTATTATCAAAGGGAACTATTAATTTAATATACTCATTATAATCAATTTTAGAAAAATCATTAATAGTAGGATAAGTAATATTTATTGAATTATCAGTTTGTAATCGTTCTTTTAATCAAAATAATAATGTTGGATAAAAAGTTTTTTTACTAATATGCTTATATTCTTCTTCTCATGGATGAGCATAATTATCTAAACTATAATTATAAGGTCTAGATACTGTTTTACTAGATATAATATCAATAATTTCACCTGCTAATTTTAAAGCATTTTTAACATCACGAGTAATATTTTCATTTGCTTCTGGGTCATTAGTTTGTGAATAAGCAACTCCACCTTGTGAAAATGAAGCACTACCAGTTAAATCATTAACTCCTTTTGGTAAATATCAATTTATAACTGCTAATAAACAAGCAGATTGAATATAACTTAATCATTTATCATATTCAATTAAACCAGTATTATCTTTTTTTACTCAAGGAAACAAATCTTTTTTATTAATTTTATCTGAAATTGTTCCACCTGATAATCTATCCATTCATAAACTAGTTTTTAAAATAGCATTATAAATTAAATTATCATTATAAGCAGATTGTTTACGATCATTAATAGGTTGTCAAAGTTTACTTGCTTTAACATCTTCAACTGTTATAAATAACAAATTACTTAAATTATTTTCCATATAAAACACCCCTTAATTGATTACGATATTTATTTTTTAAATTATTTGGTTTATAACTATTAACCTTTCTTTTGGTTTTATTAATTGCTTTAATAGATTTATTAACCTGATAAAATTTATTTTTAACTGGTGTTTTATATAAATTCTTAATATTTTTAACATCACTTCGGCGTTCTCGATATCATTTTTTATTATTAATTTCACCAGCAAAATTAAAATTAAAATGTCCAATCTTTAAATTATTAATAAACTTTTTAATTTGTTGTAATTTTTGAACTGTTGGTAATGTTAATTTAGTAGTTCCTTTGGGATATTTTTCTTTTAATGCTTGTGGTAATCGTTTTTTAATATAATTTCTTAAATGACTAGGTAATCATTTTCTTAATCAATAACGCCAAAATAAAGTCCCTGCATTAGAAACAGCATTACTTAATAATTTTCATATTTCAACTGGAACACTAGGATAAACATATGGACCATAAAATTTTGGATGTTTTGCTGTTTTTGTATATATTAAAATAGTTAAATTACCTGTTAAAGTTAACTTATTTGTAATATTAAACATACCACTATCAAGTCAACTACTATTTAAAGGCTGTCAATTAGTATTTAGATAATTTTCATTTTTAAATTGTTCTCTATTTTGAATATTATTATCTTTTTCTAATTGACTTAATATTTGTTGTATTTCTTTTTTATGACCTTTTTTAATTAAATCTAAATAAGTAAAAGGATTTAATCATTGATAAATATCTTCAACTTTACTTGTAATTTTATTATATTTATCAGTAATATAATTAATTGGTTTTAATATTTTATTTTGAACTTGATTAACTCTATTAATTAAATTTACAAATTTACTTATTAAAGGTTTATTTTCTAAATTAGATACTAATAAAGTTAAAACGCGTAATATTAGTAAATTCATTGTTTATTAAGAATTTTTAATTACAACATCAATGGGGTTTGTTTGACCAGTAGCATTGTTTTTACCTTCAATTTGAACTTCAACAGTTTTGTCATTTTTAATATTAATTGGTCAATCTTCACCCTTAGCTTCAATAAAGTAATCATAATCATTTTCTGTTAAAAAATTATTTACCGCTTTTACTGATTTTAAAACAACATCTTTAAATTGTGGTTTTAATTGTTCTGCTGTTGTTTGAGTTGGATCGTCAACATGAATAGTTGGTTTATCTAATTTATTAATCCCACTAATATCAATTTTATTTGATGATGGAATTACATAATCAACAGGAACTCTAAATGTTTTATTAAGATTACTTTTAGCAGTATTAATTTCATCTTGGGTTGGCGCTTTTTCTAAAATAATTTTACATGTTTTTGGATATAAAATTGTTGGTGTTGCATATTGTACTTTACCAATTCATTTAGGGTTAGCAGTATCATTATCTAAAACTTGTTGAATAGTATCCATATTAATTGGATAAGCTCATACTTGTTTATTAATAATTAAACCATTTACATTAGTAAAATTATAACCTTTATCACGGTTAACTTGTCCTTTTGTATATGTTTTTTCTAAATGAAAACTTTTAGATACAGGAATACCCATTGCGGTATTTTCATATAATTCACCATTAACCATTGCTTTTAATTGGGCTTGTGAACCAATCACTTTTAAATACGCAGGTGTTAATCCTAAATAGGCTCTACGACCTAAAACCATAAACATTTTATCAGTTGGCAATCCAAAATATAAATTACTAATTTGATTTGTTAATTCAATCAAAGTTTCATTTAATGTAAAGAATGCCTTATTTGCATCATCAGCATTTTCTGCTGTATAACTACGAAATGGAATTACTTCATATTGACCATCTGCTAAACAATAATCATAAATAGCCTGAATTAATTCACATTCTAAATTAACAAATTTATTTTGTACAACACTAGAAATAGCATCAGCAATAACACCATTTTTAATATTTTGTTCTATTAATGCTAAGTCAAAAGCCTCATTCATTAATTTTAAATTAAATCTCTTATCAATCGGAACTGGAATTCTTGTTAATCCCATTGTTTGAGTTGCCCCACCATTTGGTAATGAATAATCATCTTGTCATACCACACGATGAGTTAAATTATATAGTGCTTGTCCTGCATTAGGTAATCAAGCAACTTGTTCTGCGGTTGCAGTAGCATACTGCATAATACTTGCATATTCATTATATAAAGGTCCACGCAATAAAGCATTAACCATATCAACATAGGCTTTTTGACCTGTTGTGTTACCTTGTAATGTAAAAGGTACTTGTGGCAAATTAATTGTTGCCATAATTTCACTCCCTTATTATCTAAGGTTTTTAAGTGTATAATCAGTTAATTTTTTAATTTCTTCTGGAGTATATGCTCCTTTTTCTTTAATAGTTTCAATTTCATCATTTTTATTTTCAACCGATTTTTCAATCATATCTTTAATAAAATTAGTTGGTGAAACTGATGGTTGTTCTTCAACAAACAAATCAGGTTTTAATTCTTTTAAAGTTTGCATTTTTTCAGATAAAGAACTACCACTAACTTTTTCTAAATTAATTTTAATATCTTCAATTTTAGTCGATGGAACATCTTTAAAAGCTTTTAATTCATCTAATTCATTAGATAATTTAATAAAGTCTTCTTTGGATATAACATCTTCGCGTTTTTGCACACTTTCTCTAATTTGCTTTGCTTCATTATTAAACTGATTTAAGATATTTTCTGCAATCTCTTCACTTAAACCTTGTTCTATTAATTGTTCTTTTGTAAGTGCCATTTTATAAACTCCTCTTTTTTTATTCTTGTTCGATTAACAAGTCAGCATAAACTCTTTTTTATGGAAAAAGATTAAAACGTAATTTAATTATATACCAATAGTTTATAAATACAATATATTTTGTATATATAAATCTAAACTTAATATCTTTGTTTGCTAATTTAGACCTTAAAACGCGTAATAAGAGGTATTTAACAAGATAAAATTTTAAATAATTAGTTAATTTTGATTGCATATATATATATATATATATATACTGAAAGTAGATCTTGATAAAAAGTTTCAAGATTAAGAAAAGGAGAAATACAAGTAATGAAAAAATTACTAAGTTTATTAAGTGTATTAACAATTAGTGGAACTGCTGTACCAACAACAATTGCCGCTAGTCCTTATCAAAATCATGAACAAAAAAGTAATGACGTATTTGAAAAATGATATAAATTTTTAGAGCATGATGAATTAAAATTAAAATTATCATCAGATACTGCTTTTAAAATTATTTATCAATTTGAACCAGATAGCAAAGCAGATTTTTTAAGTCAAACTATGGTATTAATATCTAATTTACCAAAATCAGATCATAGCGGAGCTGGCGGTTCTATAAATAAAGAAGATATAAAAATAATGGCAAATTTCATTTGAGAACATTTTTCTCAATTTCATGAAATTTGAAAAAATTTAAAACAAGAACAATCAATTATTATTAAAACAAATACTATTGTATATTGAGATAGTGAAAGTCCAAATAATAGTATTTATCTTAATTAAAGAAAGAAGGTTATAAATATGAAAAAATTAATAAGTATTTTAGGAGCAGTTACAATCACAAGTAGTGCTATACCAACTGTAATTGCTGCTGCACCATATCAATCAGAAGAAAAAGTATTAAAACGTAATAAAAGATGAGGCGAAGTTCAATGAATTCAAATTGCACAACAATGACGTAATGCTGAACTAGCATATCAAAGAGCGGGTGAAGATTTTCAAAGAAATCAAAATCATACAGCCTTTAGTCAAGCTCAACAACGTTTCTTACAAGCTCAACAATCATTTAATAATTCAAAAAATGAATGACAACAGGGTTTAACACAATGAGTAAATCAACTGGCACAAGAACGTAATCAACAATGATGAAATAATATTAAATCAGAACAAGCAACTCAATCTGAAATACAGTGAGTTACTAATAAAACAATGGCCTTAGCATTAAAATTAGGTACAAGTAATGTAAATAAAAATAAAATAGGTGAAATTATTCGAAAAAAAAATAATTGTAATTCTGAAGTATCAAAAGCAGCTATAAATGGTGCTGTTGGTGGAGCAGTTGGAGGTGCGATTACATCATCTCCTTCAGCCGTAACTGTTGGAGCTTCTTCAGCAGTTGCAGGGGCTCTTGCAGGAAGTGTTATTCCAGGTATTGGTACTATAGCTGGTGCTATTTTTGGAGGTATAGTTGGATTTTTTGGAACTATTTTTGGTGGAGCTGCTTCTGGAGCAGCAGTAGGTGCAATTAGTGGAGCTGCCGGCGCTGCAGCTGCTGAATGTTCATAAAAATAAAAAATTAGATTTATAAAAATAAATAGAAATAAATTATTTATTTCTATTTTTAATTAAATTAACAAATTTTTCAAAAAATAGGAGAAATAAATATGAAAAAAATATTAAGTATAATAGGTACAATATCATTAATTGGAACAAGTACAACAAGTTTAGTTGCTTGTAATAAACCACAAGAATATACAAAAGAGCAATTAGAACAATTAAAAAAAGAAAACCAAATAAATACAACAAATGAAACTATTAAAAACAATTTAGAATGAATAGCACCACAAGAAAAACCATTTAATGAGGTTGATAATAAATGATATTATGTAGTATGGCGTGTTGATAAAAATGAAAAATGATATGTAAGTAAATTTAATAATAATACAAAATTAGAGGGTGGAAAAGAAAAAAATATTGATAAATTAAATAATTTTTTCTTATCTTTATATTTTTATATTGGTGCTAGTTTTCCAGTTTTAACAACATGTATTTCTTCAAAAGATATAAAAATTCCCTGAGGTAGTAAAAATAATTATATTAAATCAGTTTATCGTTGAAATGGTGAAGAACAAAATTTACCCAACTTAATTGCCGGTAATAACGGTAATGTAAAAATTAATGGAGAATAAAAAAACAAAGTGCATTGAGCACTTTTTCTATTTATCTTGGATTTATTGTAATTTTAACAGGACTATTACTATCATTTCTAATATCTAAAACATTTTGATTATTAATATTTATTGTAATATTTTTATTATTACCTGCATAACTTAAATTAATTTGAGCCAACAATCATAACTGAGCAAATAATACTTTTGAAAATCTAATTTTTAATTTAACATCATTAGTATAATATGCTTGTAAATATGTTTCTTTAATTTTATCATTATCATTATTAGATAATTTTGTTGTTTGAAGTAAAAAATTAATTGCTCCACTTTTTTCTGTATAATAAATGCTTTTATAATTTCCACTAGATAAACCATTAGTATAGGCAGTAGCGAATTTTTGAATAACATTTGCTTTTATATTATCAGTATATAAAGTTATTGTATTATCAAAATTAATATTATCAGTTTGTGATAATCCTTCTCTTTTTAAAGTTATATTAGACAATAAACCACTATTAAAATCGCAACCATAACGACCACCCAATAGATTAATATCTCTATTAGGAATAAAATTTTCTATATTTGGTGGAGAACATTCAACTTGTAAATTACTTAGATTACTTATTTCAATAGTTTTATAAACACTAATAAATTTATCTATACTTTGAATTGTTGGGTCAATTTGTTTTAAATCAATTTCAGTTTCATAATAACCCTCATTAAATTCATCAGAAAATAAATTAACAGGAATTCCATAATTTTGTGCTTTCTTACATTGTACTGGTGCTGTAATTTTGGTTTTTAATGGTAGTACTGCATCAGAAGGCATAATATCTTTTGTATAAGGTTTATAGTTATATGGTACTGGTGGAAGAACATATTCTGGATAATTAAATGTTGGTATTTCATAATCGTGTGGGAGTAAGAAGCTAGTTTTATAATTAGTTGTCATATCGCGTAAATAATTATTTAATGTACTTTTTGTTTTACCTCTAAAACTTCATACTGATAAGCGTAAATAATCTTCTTCATTATTTGTATATGGGTTGTCAGCATAAAAGATAATTTCAAAATTACCTTTATATAATGCTTGAATTGAAAACATATCAATAATATAACTACAATTTGTTCCATCGGGTGTTTGTAAGAATTCGCAATTATTATCTTTTTCACTATCACTAACTGGTGTTTGTGCATCAATTGCTTTGGTTTGTTCATTAATTAAATAAACTCGGTTAGTTTTAGGATTTAATTGTTTTAAATTATAAGTTGAATAAACTAATTCTTCGGTTGGTTTACCATCATTAGTTAAAACAGTCCCTTTAAATTTATCAGTTAATAAAGTAGTAAAACTAAAACTAGTAGCATTAGCACCAATCATAGCACCAATTTTATCATTTCCTTGTTCTCTAAATATTTCAAATGGTAAATAACCTTTACCAGCAGACTTATCACCTCAAAAGGCATCGTTATAAAAACTATAAACATTAGCACTCATAAAACCATTAAGTCATGGAAAATTAGGTCATTTATCATCTTGGGTAATTGTTAAATTTCCAATTCAGTCCCAAGGAATACCAAAAGAAACAAAGTTTAAAAACTTTCCAATAGCAGGTATAGTAAAAGGATTAAAGACTAATTTTTGCGTATAGTTTAAAGGTAATACGGTAATTTGGCGATTAATAAAATTATTCATATTTAAAATGTCTCAAACATTACACGAACCCATTTTATTATATTCAATTTGAACACTTCCAATAGTATTACCAAATTCATCTTTTCTTCTAAAATATGATGACGCTTGGGTACTAATAATATTATTAACAGTTCCACTATTTACTTTTACTTGATTTGGTGGAGTAATCATTCAACTTTTAGACCAATAAGGTTTAGAATTTGAATTTTCTTCCTTAATAGTTGTTCCAACAGTCGGATTGGTTGCTGTTGAACTTGCTTTATCTGTTATTACCATACCCTCATTATTTTTTTCAATTCAAAAATCAGACATTGATTGAATATGTTCTTTTCAATCTTTATATCCAGTAATAATAGTTGGTTGAATCCCTTGAATGTTATATCAACTTACTTCGGGTGATGCATAAGTATTTATTTTATCAGGTGGGGCAGGATACATGTTATACATTAATAAATCTCTTGAATTCATAACTTTTTTATTAAATTCACCTTTAATAATTGGTCGACCAATAACAGGCATATCAAAAAAGATAGGATTACCATAAAATTTAACTGCCATTGCTCTAACACCTGGGTCTTTTAATAAAACTTCATCTAATTCAACAATACCTTTATTTAGTTTTTCATCATAAGTTATTTTAGGAAAACAATAACCTTCACCTGGTGCTGATGTTTGAATAAATTGTCGTACTGCCAAACCACTATTACTAATTTTGTCATTAATACTTGAAAAGGTAATTTCTTGTCATAAAAAACTACCATCATAAGGTGAATAATAATTAATAACATTTGATGGATATAATCATTGTCTATCTTGGGGTGCAGAATTAATATCACCACCACCAATATTTAAACCACGGTCATTAAATACAGTATAAAAATTATAATAATCATTAATATTTAATTTATCTGCATCTTCATCTAAAATTAATAAAGTATATTTTCTTTCAGTTGATTGTTGTGTAAATACTTGTTCAAATTTGGCTTCACCAAATTGAATTGAACTTCTATCATCAATCATATAAGCATCTCAATATTTACCAACTTTAACTTCTTTTGTATAAAAGTTATCTGCTTTATTATCATTATTCATAAAATAACTTAATTTATATTGCTTTAAGTATTCTAGCATTCTATTAATATCATAAATGTTTTCACCATCAATTAATTTTCAATAAACATTATTATTTTCATCTTTTAATTTTATCGCAAAAGGTGTTTCATTATTTGCTCATATAGTTGAATTAATTGGTTGTTTATTAAAATCATCAATCGTTAATATATTAATTTCTTCACCTTTATATTTTTGCACTATTTTTAAACTATCTTGTCATTGTGCAATAGTACTTTCCATATTATCAAATATGCGTGAATAACTACCATAATCACTTGGTTTAGCATTATTAGGTTTTCAACAACCTGTTTTCAGTATCAGGAATATATGAACTATAAACATTAAAAGGAAATACCATTCAATGGCGATTGTCTTTTATGTTTTCTCTAATATCTATTAAAGTATCATGGGCTTGTCTTCGTAATTCTTCGATAACCCCTGGGTTAATTCTACTCATTTTTTAATTCTCCTTAATTTCTGTTCTACCTTGTAAGGCATTTTGATTATTACCAGTTTCATCATATTCCATTAATTTATTATTATGTTCTATTTCTTTGGCTTGCATTTTATCTTGTCATGCTTCTATTTTTTCTAAATATTTTGCTGCTTCTAATTCATCAATATTTTCATATTCAGTAATTGCTCTTATTGGTTCCATTGTGCCATTATCTAATCTAGCAGTAATTAATTCATTTTGTCGCATTTGATCTACTAAACTAGCACTAACAAAATCAAAACCATAAGGTCTTTCACCAGTACCATCTCATAAACCGTAATATTTTAAAACGGTATCAAACACTTTTGTATAATATTGCTTACGATATGCTTGTAAATATGCTTGTTTTTCTAAATCTTTGGTTTTAGTTAATAAAGATTGTGTTTTATTTTGGTCATTATCTGATTTATCACCAAAAGGACTAGAAAAATGACATGCTAAATATACTTGTTCAATAATTGCTTTTTGGTCTTCCGTATATGTTTCTAAGGTTGGTGTTCCTTGTACTACTTGTAAAGATTGAGATAATTGACCATCTACGGCTGATTGACCTGATTGAATAAAAATATCATCAAAAGCATCTTGTAATACTTTTTTATTACCTTTGTTATAAGCAGTCATTAAATCATCATCTAATATTCCATATCAATGAGTACGATTTGCTCATCTTTCTTTTGATTTAATATTAAAACTATCTTCTAAATCAAATTGTAATTTATAACAATTTGCCATTGTAGGTAATGGGTTTAATGTAGTTGATGTTGATAAAAATAACGGATTAGGTTCATTAATCATTTCTCAAAAAGGAACTACGCCTAATTTATTTTTAAATTCTTGTACTAAAACAGGTTTAACATCATCTTTAATTTGTGTTTTACTTTGTCCAACAACTACTTCATTATTTTTAGGTCAACCTTTAATAACTATTTTATCTTTGGTACAAATTAAATTTAAAATAAAACCACTATCTGATTGATGATAATTTAATCAAATATCAGCACCTTGTTCAATTTCGTTTATTTTACTTACACGAGATGTAAAGTTAAAAGGATTAATTCATAAATCAATATTGCCATCTGATGTTTCTAATAAACCAAAAATAGTTTTGCCCATTAAACTTGCTGTTAATTCATTTTTATCTAATTTTTCTTTTATTTTATAAGTTTCATATCATCAATTTAATTTTTCTAAAATGTCTTTACGATGAGACTTAAATAAAATATCTTTACCATTAACTAATCGCATTTGATGACGAGCAATAATATTGGCTAAATTAATAGTTCAATCATAATTATAAAATTTTAAAACACTATTAATATCATTTAAGTTTGTTAAACTAGGAAAAGTATTATTCATTGTTATTTTGCTCCTTTAATTTTAAAATAAGTGCATAATTAATAATATTTACTGTTAATAAACTAGGTTCATTTGCTAAAACTTGTACACATACTTTAACTTTTTGATATTTCTTAATATATTCGTTATATAAATTTAATTTACATATTGCGATATTATCTTTATTTAATTCTTGACAAAGTCTTTTTTTAACTTGTCCACAAACAGACATATATGGTCTTTTTGCATTAATTACTCTTTCATCGTGTATTACATAAATATCTTTTTTCATTAAGTTATTCACTCCCTTTGTTGTCATAATTTATAATCTGCTGAACTATTATGTTTAACCATTGGTACTAATTCAAAGTGTAAAGCATAAAAATCACTATCAAATGTGTCATCATATAAATCTAACATTCGTTCTTCTCTTGCATCGGGCTTATCTTCTCATTGAATTAATTCATATTGGGTTTTACTTACAGGACATTTTTCTCATAATCATTTTAATTGATTAGTATTTATTAACATTGTAAATGCCTCAATACGATGTTTTATTTTAAACTTCTGCTTTTGTGCTGGTTTAAAATTTATGTATTGACCAAAAGTATAATTATATTTCTCTCGGTTTAAACTTTCTAATGTTGCATAAGCACTGTCATCAACATTAATTGATATTCCTTGTTGTATTAAATTAAAGTATTGGTTTAATTGATTGTTGTAAAACTCTAAAATATCTTTAACTTGTTCTAATGGTCCTTTAAATTGTTGCGTAGCATTTGAGTGTGCATATTCTGCTACTTTATAGGCTTTTTTATCAAATGAATTATATATTCAAAAACTCGCTGCTGTTGTATGCCCTTTGGGGCTAGTAGAGTTTGCTAAGTCAACACCACCTAATAACTTAGTTGGTTGAATAATATCTGTTGCTTGCATAATATCAAGATATCTTGCAAAGATTGACCCACTAGTATTACCAGGCAATCCTCAACTCCATACTCTTGCTCTTTCAATATCTAATTGTTCTAATCTTAATTGTTCATTAACTTTATTTTGTGGTAATTCATAATTAAGTCTTCAACTAGAATAATGAATAATAATTTTCATATTTCATTTTTCGATATAATTAATTTGTTCATATTTACTACGCATTATTTCTTCATTAAAAGGCATTAATTCATTACAATAACCAACAATATATCTTTTTAAACTTTCAGGGTTACATGTATTAATTGTTATTTTATTTTGATACCCACGAATAGCAAATTCTAAATCACTTAAATCTTTTTGTTGAAATTGGTCACATTCTTCTCTTCAATCAATTACTAATTTATATTTATTCAAATCAGCAAAAGCTTTTAATTTTTCTTTCCGGCTTGGTGAATGTAAACCTTTACAATATATTTTGCTACCATTTGATAAAGTAAAAGTAAAATTTGATAAGTTAATAGTATAAGGAATATGATTTTCATCTAACATATTTCAGATATTTTGAAATACACTATCTTTTAAATCCTTACTTCAATACATACTAGCAATGATACAAATTGGTTCTTTAATTAATAAACTAATTTTTAATAATTCACCAAACATTTTAATATTTGAAATAGTCTTACCACTATATCGTGTTCCAATTTGATTAATTTCATTAACTAACTTATATTTTTTAGCAAAGGGATATTTATTACCAATACTACTATTTTGTAATAATCAATAAGGAGTTTCTAACAAATAAGTAAAATGATTAAGCATTATTATCACTTTCTTTTTTAATATCTCTAATATCAGTTTGTAAATTAACAATTATTGGTTGCTGATTATTTAAGTTTAATTCTTTTTCAAGTTCTTTTTCTTGCAGTGAATATTTATAATTAAATGCACGCTGTCAATATAATTTAGCACCATCAGGTGTTTTCATCATAAAATTAATTATTTCACTTTCAATTCTATCAACTTGTTTTTCAAGTAAAGGAACTATCTTTTCGCTCTTGTAATTTTCGTGCTTTCATCTGTTAGAAAGATTGAATTCATTGGTTAAATCATTCAAAGTATATGGTTTATTGGGTGATTTATTTTCTCAAAATTGCTCTATTTTACGATAAAAAGTTGCCAAACTTGCTTTATTTGGATTAAATTCTTTCATTTTTTACTCCTTTTTGCATACTAAAATTGCTATTATTTAATGAATATGATTAAATAAAAGAGTAAATAAAAACTATGAAAGAACCATCGCGGTTCTTTTTATTATTTATATTTTACATCAAAATAAAAAAAAGTAAATTACTTTACTTTTTATTTTAGTATACAAGCATATAGAGATAAATTGGAGCTTGTTACAATATAATTATATAATTAATAATATATTTGTCAATAATTTTAATTTAAAAAAATGTGAAAATTTATCTTTTTTATAAATTTAATGTATAACTATTTTTATAAAAGAATTGGAGGAAATATAGAGTAATGAAAGATTATACACATGTAAAATATGATGAACGAAGATTTTTTAAGGATTTATTTTTATCTGATAGTTGCAAAAAGAAAAATGGCACACTTAATTTATCTGAAATATCAAGACAAACAGGAAGAGATATTAATACTGTTAAAAGAGAAATTAATAGATTTACAAATATAGAAGATTATAATGCCCGTGAGGCACATGATGATTATTATAAAAAACGACAAAAGTGTATTAAAAAAATACCTACATTTACAGAAGAACAACAAGAATTTTTAAATTTACGATTTAATATTTTGGGTGATTCACCAGCAGAAATTATTCAGCGATTTTTAATAAAATTTGGTATCAAATTTCCTGCCTGTCTTAAAACATTTTATAAATGAATTTTTTTAGGTCTTTTGGGTTTGTTAAAGAAAAATTTATTAAATGGTGGTAGAAGAAATAGAACAAAGAAAAGACCTGATAATCGTGGGAAATTAGATGAAAGATTTAAATCAATATGAGATATTGAAAATAAAGAAAAAGATGTTGGTTGATTTGAAATGGATACCGTAGTTGGAAAAGAACATCAATCTAGTTGTTTAGTTTTGACAGAGAAATCAAGTAAAAAATACTTTGCTATGAAATTAGAAGAACATACTGCTAATGAAGTTTTAGAAAAACTTAAACATATAGTTAGAATTAATGGTTTAGTTGGAAAAATTAAAGGAATAATAACCGATAGAGGAAAAGAATTTAGTAAGTTTGAAGAAATGGAAAAGATTACTGGTTCTAATGTTTATTTTTGTGACCCTGCTTCGCCTAATCAAAAACCATTAATTGAAAGACTAAACCGTGAATTTAGAAAACGATATGGTAGGGGGACAGATTTTAATCTTGTTACGCAACAAGAAATAGATTTAGTAGTCGATATTATAAATGAAAAATTAAGGCCCGTTCTTAATTGAAGAACTTCAAAAGAAGTATTTTTAGAGAATTTTAGATAAGTTTATTTGAAAAATTTAATAAATTATTTTTCAGTGTGTTTAAATATGCCAAAAATAGGGTAAATTTAAAAATAATTTATTTTTTTAAAAAAATAGTTGCACTTCTTTTAAAAAGTGTTATTATTAAAATAACAAGAGATAAATTTGGAGCTTAGATTTACATAATACGAAGCGTATAATGTACGATGAAGCTCCAAAAAACAACTCTTGTTAGGGTTGTTTTTTTATTTGAAATAAAAAATCCCTAAAAGGAGGTAATGATAATTAAAAAACAAAAAATATGTGATGTTAATGATTGCTATAAAGCAGTATCATTCATTACCGAAGAATTTTTATCAAATAAAGTTTTATGAACTTGTGAAAAACATAAATATTTATTAAATAAAATAAAAGATAAAACACAAAAACAGTTTTATCAAAAACTAGAAAATTCAAAAATTATCTTTGATGATAAAACTGGTTCTTTTAAACTTTGATTTTATAAAACAACTTAATGCAGGGTGGAACAGTTATTTTAAATAACTAAGTGTTTTTTTCCACATAGGCGGTCTAGCCCAGCGGTAATCAGTCCGTAAATAATAGACGCTTTAACAAGCGATAGTCGTGATAAGTGCGGGGTCAACATCAAACGACAATAAATATTGAGATGGCCACTTTATAAATAAATTTGCGATAGATATTATCCCATTAGAGGATGACAGAGGTTTTAAAAACCACAAAGTCAGCATTAGGCTCTTCAAGGTGCAAGTGAATTTATTTTAAAAACTGAACGCTTTGACCTGAAATGGTGCGGATGAAGAGAGAGAATTCTCTGGCATTATCTTATAAAAACAACTGTCGATTATTAAACATTAAACAATAAAACATACCGCCACCGCTCACCCGCAGTGAAGCGGATGGCGTAGTAAATAAATAGATAAATACTTAATTATATAACTAACTCTCGCTTTGGCACTTTCACTTGGGAGTGAGTGCCAGCGAGTTAAAAATAGGAGGTAAATATGACAATCAAAAATCTAATATCAATATATATGTACAATGATTTTTGTATTAATATATTTGATAATAAAACAGGGCAAAAAGAAAATATTAATGATGATATTAATTTAATTAAAAATGAAGAAGCACATTTATTAAATCAAGAAATAACTTATTTTGATATTAAAGAACAAAAAGGAAGAAAATTAATAGAAATATTAATAGCAAAGAACGAGGTAAATTAGTATGTGAAAAGATGAAAATGGTTATGTTTATACTGAAGAAGATTTATTTAATATGGCATTAGAAGAATGTCATTCAGAAGAAAGTGCTTATGAATATATTGATAATTTAATTAATGAAATGGAATTAGAGGAAATTTAATTATGGCAGATTTAAAATTAAATAATGAAGTTAAAAATATTACGTATCCATTTTATTTAAAAGGAAATAATTTTAAAGAATTAAGTTTAAAAGCATTAACAATTAAAAAATGAATTGATGAAAATGGACAAGAATTAGCAGAATTTATATATCGACAACAAGCTTGATTAATAAATGGAGAATATAAATCACAATCACTAAAAGATTTAAAATTAGTAGTTTCAAAAATTGATTATATTTTTAGAGAACCATTAGAATTAATAAAATCTTTTAAAGATGAATTAAATTTTATTAGAAAAGATATTTTGAATTTAGAAAATAATATTAAGAATAATCATGATTCTTTAAAAAATAATGTTATTAATATTCAATTTCAAAAACAAAATGAAATTATTGAAACTCATAAAAAAGAACAATTTTTAGAAATTAAAAGTGTAGCAAAACAAGAGCAAGAATTAAAAATTATTACTAGTAATTTTCGGAAAGAAAAATTATTAATTAAAGATATTGAGGTTATTGGTATTAATGATGATTTTTTACAAAATGCTGATAAATTAGAACTTATTAATCTTATTAAAAATTATTTAGTTGTTGATGAACAAATTGTTAAAAATGAAATTAAAGATCAGTGAGATAGTAATAAAGATATTAATTTAATTGGGGTTAAAGGTATTAATTTTAAAATAAATAAAGGAGAAAAATAATATGGCAAATATTGTTGAATTTTTAAGAACAGATAAAGCAACAGAATGAATAAAAAGTAAATTTTCTAATGAAAATGAAATTGCAAGATTTAAAAGTAATATAGTTGCAATATCAAATAGTAATGAATTATTACAAAAAGCAGATCCAAAAACAATTATGACTGCTTGTTATCAAGGAGTTTTATTAAATTTACCAATGGAAAAACAATTTGGTTATGCTTATGTAGTTCCATATAATACTAAAATAACAAGAATTATTAACGGTCGCGAAATCCAAGAATGAATTAATCAAGCTCAATTTCAAATAGGTTATAAAGGTTATATTCAATTAGCACAAAGAAGTGGTCAATATTTAGATATGTCAGTATCAGATGTTAGAGAAAATGAATTAGTAAATTATGATCGTTTAAAAGGAACTAGTTTTAATTGAATTCAAAATGAAGATGAAAGAGAAAAATTACCAATTATTGGTTATGTAGCATACTTTAAAATGGTTAATGGTTTTGGAAAAACTTTATATATGACCAAAGAACAAATGGAAAATCATTTTATGAAATATTCTAAAACTTATGCTAAAAATAAATCATTTTATATTGCTAGTTTTGATGAAATGGCATTAAAAACAGTATTAACATCTTTATTAAGAAAATGAGGTATTATGTCTGTTGAATTACAACAAGCTTATAAATCAGATCAGGCAGTTATTACAACTAATGATGAAAAGATTTATATTGATAATGATAGCAATATAAGCATAAATAAGGGTCAAATTAGTAATGAAAATATATCAAGTGAAGAAGTGACAGATAATAATTTAGTTAAAGAAGAAGATATATCAAATGTAGTGCCAACAATTAATAATAACAACGATGAGGAATGAGCCACTTGATAAAAATAGGTATTGACCCATCAGGAACAGGTACTACTGCTATTGTTATTTATGAAGATAATAAATTAATTGAAAAATTAGAATTTACAAATAAAAATTGAAAAGAACAATATGAATTTATTAATGATAAATTGTTTGATTATGAAGAAAAAATTAATATTGAAGATTGTTTATATACATCTGCTAATGCTAGTAAAGATAGAGATGATTTATTAAGATTATTAGGAGCATTATCTGTTTATAAATATTTTATTAATTGAGTATCACCAAAAAATACTAAATCAGTTGTTAAAAATATGGAAAATTTAAGTAAATATAATGATAGTTGTATATGAAAATTTGATAAAGATACTAATTTAACTTATCAATATGGTAAAGGTTGATTTTATAATAATGAAAAAATAAGTAATCATTTACGAGATGCAATTATTATTGCTAATTATGAAAGTTAATATTATGAAACATTCATATAATCAAAAAACAGGAAAGTATTATTCTTGTCAAATTCGTAATGTTAATATTTACTTAAATAAAAATGAAGAAAAAGTTTGAAATGAATTTAATAACTTTACTTATTCGCAACGAATTGAATATCTTATTAACTTTTATATAACACATTATAAAGGAAATAAAGAATATGAATAATTATATTTTATGTTATCGATCTGAACAAGGTAATCGCCCTTGTAAAAACCCTCGTGGTGAATATATAATTGGGATTGATAAACAAGATGTAGATATTAATTCAACTGAATACTGAGAATATTATAAAAATAATTATGGAAAAAATAATTTAGTTATTTGTAAAGTTAAAAATTTAGACTTAATATTAGAAAATAAAAAATAACCAATTAAGGTTATTTTTTTTAAATACTATTTGTTAGTTTTTTAATAGCATCTTTTTGTGCTTGTTTTTTGTCATTTACTTTAACTTGTTTTTTAACATTTTTAATTTGACCTGTTTTTAATGCTAATTCTGTTGCATAATCAGGTCCTCGTAAATGTTTTTCGTGAGCAATAACAGCAGTTCTTAATTCTCTAATTTCTGCTTTATATTTTTTAATTTTTTTAGCAGATAACCCTAGAATACCAAGACTACCCATTCCTCCTGCGCCAGCTAACACAAGTAAAGCAATTACTATTTCATTACTAATTTCCATTTTTATATTTCCTTTCTTATTCTTACTAAAACAGTGGCCATCCATTCTTTCAGAACAAAATAATTTATAAATTAAACTATATAACCACCCAAAAATATCAACCGCCCCTATATATAGTTTATTTTAAATTTAATTCTTTGTTATTTTCTTCTTGTTTTTTAGTATATTCATCTTGCATATTTTTAAATATTTCTTCTGTTATACCATCCAAATTATTTCATTGTTTTGCTATTCTTGGTTGAATAACACGCGGATTAATACGGCAGTTCAAACAATGTCTTAAATGGTCTTTTTTTCATTTTGATTTATCAATTCAAATAATAATTAAAGAAATTATTAAAGTAATTAAAGGTAAAATTGTAAATACTAATCCCATTTTAGATATTTTTAATCGTGGAATATCAATTTTCATATCTACTTTTGGTTTACTACTAGCAACAAATATACCTTGAATTCCATATGTAAATAAAGGTGTTAGTAAAATAGCAATTCCATTACCTCAATATTGTCCATAATTATATCAATTAATATTATCTTTTATTGCATTAATCATGCCATATTCTAATCAACAATTTAATGCTAAAAATATCAATGTATAAAAACTAACTACTCAACTACGAATTTTATATTTTCTTTCTCATTCTCTAATATCTTTATGATTTCAATTATAAGTTGGAATAGGGTCTTTTTTAAATCAATTTCAAGGTAAGGCACCCTTTAATCAAGTTGTTTTATTTTGTTTCATTAATTAAAAATCCTTTCTAAATTAATTTTCTTTTAATTGTTAAATCTTTAATAACAATATTATTTGTATCATTTGAAATTGAGCCATCTTGCTTAATTGTTATTCTTTTATAAGAATTATCTGCTAAAAATGAAAATATTGATTTTTGTGATATTGTTTCAAAATAATATGTTACAAATTTATTAGCAGATGCATAATCTGTTATTGAAATTGATATTTTATAGTAATATTTTATTAAATCATAATCTGGAATTTTAAATGTTAATTTTTCGTTTGCTTCTGGATAATTAATTAATTCTCAATCATTACCAGTATTAATAGATATATCACCATTCCCCAATAATGAATTACCATTAATAGTTTTAATATTTGTACCACTTATTAATTTATCTTGTTTTAAATCTGAAACTTCAATCTCATCATTATCATTTTTAATGATAGTTTTATTATCAATTTTTATATCAGTACCACTACTTTGTTTTGCTTTTCAGACATTATTTTCATAATAAATCGTATTATTATCAAAGGGAACTATTAATTTAATACACTCATTATAATCAATTTTAGAAAAATCATTAATAGTAGGATAAGTAATATTTATTGAATTATCAGTTTGTAATCGTTCTTTTAATCAAAATAATAATGTTGGATAAAAAGTTTTTTTACTAATATGCTTATATTCTTCTTCTCATGGATGAGCATAATTATCTAAACTATAATTATAAGGTCTAGATACTGTTTTACTAGATATAATATCAATAATTTCACCCGCTAATTTTAAAGCATTTTTAACATCACGAGTAATATTTTCATTTGCTTCTGGGTCATTAGTTTGTGAATAAGCAACTCCACCTTGTGAAAATGAAGCACTACCAGTTAAATCATTAACTCCTTTTGGTAAATATCAATTTATAACTGCTAATAAACAAGCAGATTGAATATAACTTAATCATTTATCATATTCAATTAAACCAGTATTATCTTTTTTTACTCAAGGAAACAAATCTTTTTTATTAATTTTATCTGAAATTGTTCCACCTGATAATCTATCCATTCATAAACTAGTTTTTAAAATAGCATTATAAATTAAATTATCATTATAAGCAGATTGTTTACGATCATTAATAGGTTGTCAAAGTTTACTTGCTTTAACATCTTCAACTGTTATAAATAACAAATTACTTAAATTATTTTCCATATAAAACACCCCTTAATTGATTACGATATTTATTTTTTAAATTATTTGGTTTATAACTATTAACCTTTCTTTTGGTTTTATTAATTGCTTTAATAGATTTATTAACCTGATAAAATTTATTTTTAACTGGTGTTTTATATAAATTCTTAATATTTTTAACATCACTTCGGCGTTCTCGATATCATTTTTTATTATTAATTTCACCAGCAAAATTAAAATTAAAATGTCCAATCTTTAAATTATTAATAAACTTTTTAATTTGTTGTAATTTTTGAACTGTTGGTAATGTTAATTTAGTAGTTCCTTTGGGATATTTTTCTTTTAATGCTTGTGGTAATCGTTTTTTAATATAATTTCTTAAATGACTAGGTAATCATTTTCTTAATCAATAACGCCAAAATAAAGTCCCTGCATTAGAAACAGCATTACTTAATAATTTTCATATTTCAACTGGAACACTAGGATAAACATATGGACCATAAAATTTTGGATGTTTTGCTGTTTTTGTATATATTAAAATAGTTAAATTACCTGTTAAAGTTAACTTATTTGTAATATTAAACATACCACTATCAAGTCAACTACTATTTAAAGGCTGTCAATTAGTATTTAGATAATTTTCATTTTTAAATTGTTCTCTATTTTGAATATTATTATCTTTTTCTAATTGACTTAATATTTGTTGTATTTCTTTTTTATGACCTTTTTTAATTAAATCTAAATAAGTAAAAGGATTTAATCATTGATAAATATCTTCAACTTTACTTGTAATTTTATTATATTTATCAGTAATATAATTAATTGGTTTTAATATTTTATTTTGAACTTGATTAACTCTATTAATTAAATTTACAAATTTACTTATTAAAGGTTTATTTTCTAAATTAGATACTAATAAAGTTAAAACGCGTAATATTAGTAAATTCATTGTTTATTAAGAATTTTTAATTACAACATCAATGGGGTTTGTTTGACCAGTAGCATTGTTTTTACCTTCAATTTGAACTTCAACAGTTTTGTCATTTTTAATATTAATTGGTCAATCTTCACCCCTAGCTTCAATAAAGTAATCATAATCATTTTCTGTTAAAAAATTATTTACCGCTTTTACTGATTTTAAAACAACATCTTTAAATTGTGGTTTTAATTGTTCTGCTGTTGTTTGAGTTGGATCGTCAACATGAATAGTTGGTTTATCTAATTTATTAATCCCACTAATATCAATTTTATTTGATGATGGAATTACATAATCAACAGGAACTCTAAATGTTTTATTAAGATTACTTTTAGCAGTATTAATTTCATCTTGGGTTGGCGCTTTTTCTAAAATAATTTTACATGTTTTTGGATATAAAATTGTTGGTGTTGCATATTGTACTTTACCAATTCATTTAGGGTTAGCAGTATCATTATCTAAAACTTGTTGAATAGTATCCATATTAATTGGATAAGCTCATACTTGTTTATTAATAATTAAACCATTTACATTAGTAAAATTATAACCTTTATCACGGTTAACTTGTCCTTTTGTATATGTTTTTTCTAAATGAAAACTTTTAGATACAGGAATACCCATTGCGGTATTTTCATATAATTCACCATTAACCATTGCTTTTAATTGGGCTTGTGAACCAATCACTTTTAAATACGCAGGTGTTAATCCTAAATAGGCTCTACGACCTAAAACCATAAACATTTTATCAGTTGGCAATCCAAAATATAAATTACTAATTTGATTTGTTAATTCAATCAAAGTTTCATTTAATGTAAAGAATGCCTTATTTGCATCATCAGCATTTTCTGCTGTATAACTACGAAATGGAATTACTTCATATTGACCATCTGCTAAACAATAATCATAAATAGCCTGAATTAATTCACATTCTAAATTAACAAATTTATTTTGTACAACACTAGAAATAGCATCAGCAATAACACCATTTTTAATATTTTGTTCTATTAATGCTAAGTCAAAAGCCTCATTCATTAATTTTAAATTAAATCTCTTATCAATCGGAACTGGAATTCTTGTTAATCCCATTGTTTGAGTTGCCCCACCATTTGGTAATGAATAATCATCTTGTCATACCACACGATGAGTTAAATTATATAGTGCTTGTCCTGCATTAGGTAATCAAGCAACTTGTTCTGCGGTTGCAGTAGCATACTGCATAATACTTGCATATTCATTATATAAAGGTCCACGCAATAAAGCATTAACCATATCAACATAGGCTTTTTGACCTGTTGTGTTACCTTGTAATGTAAAAGGTACTTGTGGCAAATTAATTGTTGCCATAATTTCACTCCCTTATTATCTAAGGTTTTTAAGTGTATAATCAGTTAATTTTTTAATTTCTTCTGGAGTATATGCTCCTTTTTCTTTAATAGTTTCAATTTCATCATTTTTATTTTCAACCGATTTTTCAATCATTTCTTTAATTAAATTAGTTGGTGAAACTGATGGTTGTTCTTCAACAAACAAATCAGGTTTTAATTCTTTTAAAGTTTGCATTTTTTCAGATAAAGAACTACCACTAACTTTTTCTAAATTAATTTCTTTAATTTTGTCGAAAACTCTTGATATTTATAAAATATACCTAAAATTAGGTATATTTTTAATATATAGAGGTAAATAAATGATGAAAAAAATAATTACAGAATTAATAAATAGCTTAACAGATGATCAATTTTTAGAATTTTATGAAAAAATAAAACAACAAGCAGACTTAATTAAAAAACAAAAACGTTTAAATGAAATTGATCAAAAATTTAGAGATAAAGGCATTATATGTCCTAATTGCAAATCTTTTCATTGTGTTAAAAATGGTCATAATTCCGAAGGAAAACAAAAATATTTATGTAAAAAATGTCGTGCTAGTTTTGATGCATTTCGTCATCATTTTACTTATTGAAGTCATTTAAATTATGAACAGTGAAATTTATTAATTCAAATTTCATTGTTAGGACAATCTAGTAAAATAATTTCTCGTTTTATTAAAACAACCCCAAAAACCGCTTGATATAATCGACAAAAATTAATGCAATCAAAACAATTAGAAAATACACAGTTAAAATTTAAAAAATTAAATGTTCAAATCCAAATGGATGAAACATTTATTAAAGAAATTCATAAAGGCAATTTTAAAGATAAATTTGATAAACGAAAAACTCATCTCGATCCATTTTCAACTGATACCAAATGCTGTATTCAAATGGCAGTTGATAGCAATAATAATATTTTTGTTCAATCCACCAATACCAAAAGATTACAAAAACAATGGATTATTGAAAATATGAATAAGCAACTAATTAAAGAAAAATCAATAATTATTTCTGATATGCAACCACTATATTTATTAGTAGCAAAACAAACAAATTCTACTCTATATTCCACCAAAACTAGTACAAACCCTGATACTAGTTATCAAAAGTTAAATAAGATTAGTAAATTACAATCCAGTCTTAAAGAAGCCTTAATTCATTATCATGGTTTGGGTTTCACTAATATTCAAAATTATTTAAAGCTCTGAAAATGAAAATACCAACACAAAGGTTTAACACCAAACCAACAATCAACGGTATTATATTTTAACGTTTAAAAAATTTAAAGCAAAATCATAATCTTACACAAAATTAGTTTTCAAATTGTCATATTGATGATTTTTTTTATTTCATCAAGAGTTTTCGACAAAATTAAAGATTTGGATTAAATTCTTTCATTTTTTACTCCTTTTTGCATATTAAAATTGCTATTATTTAATGAATATGATTAAATAAAAGAGTAAATAAAAACTATGAAAGAACCATCGCGGTTCTTTTTATTATTTATATTTTACATCAAAATAAAAAAAAGTAAATTACTTTACTTTTTATTTTAGTATACAAGCATATAGAGATAAATTGGAGCTTGTTACAATATAATTATATAATTAATAATATATTTGTCAATAATTTTAATTTAAAAAAATGTGAAAATTTATCTTTTTTATAAATTTAATGTATAACTATTTTTATAAAAGAATTGGAGGAAATATAGAGTAATGAAAGATTATACACATGTAAAATATGATGAACGAAGATTTTTTAAGGATTTATTTTTATCTGATAGTTGCAAAAAGAAAAATGGCACACTTAATTTATCTGAAATATCAAGACAAACAGGAAGAGATATTAATACTGTTAAAAGAGAAATTAATAGATTTACAAATATAGAAGATTATAATGCCCGTGAGGCACATGATGATTATTATAAAAAACGACAAAAGTGTATTAAAAAAATACCTACATTTACAGAAGAACAACAAGAATTTTTAAATTTACGATTTAATATTTTGGGTGATTCACCAGCAGAAATTATTCAGCGATTTTTAATAAAATTTGGTATCAAATTTCCTGCCTGTCTTAAAACATTTTATAAATGAATTTTTTTAGGTCTTTTGGGTTTGTTAAAGAAAAATTTATTAAATGGTGGTAGAAGAAATAGAACAAAGAAAAGACCTGATAATCGTGGGAAATTAGATGAAAGATTTAAATCAATATGAGATATTGAAAATAAAGAAAAAGATGTTGGTTGATTTGAAATGGATACCGTAGTTGGAAAAGAACATCAATCTAGTTGTTTAGTTTTGACAGAGAAATCAAGTAAAAAATACTTTGCTATGAAATTAGAAGAACATACTGCTAATGAAGTTTTAGAAAAACTTAAACATATAGTTAGAATTAATGGTTTAGTTGGAAAAATTAAAGGAATAATAACCGATAGAGGAAAAGAATTTAGTAAGTTTGAAGAAATGGAAAAGATTACTGGTTCTAATGTTTATTTTTGTGACCCTGCTTCGCCTAATCAAAAACCATTAATTGAAAGACTAAACCGTGAATTTAGAAAACGATATGGTAGGGGGACAGATTTTAATCTTGTTACGCAACAAGAAATAGATTTAGTAGTCGATATTATAAATGAAAAATTAAGGCCCGTTCTTAATTGAAGAACTTCAAAAGAAGTATTTTTAGAGAATTTTAGATAAGTTTATTTGAAGTAATTTAATAAATTATTTTTCAGTGTGTTTAAATATGCCAAAAATAGGGTAAATTTAAAAATAATTTATTTTTTTAAAAAAATAGTTGCACTTCTTTTAAAAAGTGTTATTATTAAAATAACAAGAGATAAATTTGGAGCTTAGATTTACATAATACGTCTCGTATAATGTACGATGAAGCTCCAAAAAACAACTCTTGTTAGGGTTGTTTTTTTATTTGAAATAAAAAATCCCTAAAAGGAGGTAATGATAATTAAAAAACAAAAAATATGTGATGTTAATGATTGCTATAAAGCAGTATCATTCATTACCGAAGAATTTTTATCAAATAAAGTTTTATGAACTTGTGAAAAACATAAATATTTATTAAATAAAATAAAAGATAAAACACAAAAACAGTTTTATCAAAAACTAGAAAATTCAAAAATTATCTTTGATGATAAAACTGGTTCTTTTAAACTTTGATTTTATAAAACAACTTAATGCAGGGTGGAACAGTTATTTTAAATAACTAAGTGTTTTTTTCCACATAGGCGGTCTAGCCCAGCGGTAATCAGTCCGTAAATAATAGACGCTTTAACAAGCGATAGTCGTGATAAGTGCGGGGTCAACATCAAACGACAATAAATATTGAGATGGCCACTTTATAAATAAATTTGCGATAGATATTATCCCATTAGAGGATGACAGAGGTTTTAAAAACCACAAAGTCAGCATTAGGCTCTTCAAGGTGCAAGTGAATTTATTTTAAAAACTGAACGCTTTGACCTGAAATGGTGCGGATGAAGAGAGAGAATTCTCTGGCATTATCTTATAAAAACAACTGTCGATTATTAAACATTAAACAATAAAACATACCGCCACCGCTCACCCGCAGTGAAGCGGATGGCGTAGTAAATAAATAGATAAATACTTAATTATATAACTAACTCTCGCTTTGGCACTTTCACTTGGGAGTGAGTGCCAGCGAGTTAAAAATAGGAGGTAAATATGACAATCAAAAATCTAATATCAATATATATGTACAATGATTTTTGTATTAATATATTTGATAATAAAACAGGGCAAAAAGAAAATATTAATGATGATATTAATTTAATTAAAAATGAAGAAGCACATTTATTAAATCAAGAAATAACTTATTTTGATATTAAAGAACAAAAAGGAAGAAAATTAATAGAAATATTAATAGCAAAGAACGAGGTAAATTAGTATGTGAAAAGATGAAAATGGTTATGTTTATACTGAAGAAGATTTATTTAATATGGCATTAGAAGAATGTCATTCAGAAGAAAGTGCTTATGAATATATTGATAATTTAATTAATGAAATGGAATTAGAGGAAATTTAATTATGGCAGATTTAAAATTAAATAATGAAGTTAAAAATATTACGTATCCATTTTATTTAAAAGGAAATAATTTTAAAGAATTAAGTTTAAAAGCATTAACAATTAAAAAATGAATTGATGAAAATGGACAAGAATTAGCAGAATTTATATATCGACAACAAGCTTGATTAATAAATGGAGAATATAAATCACAATCACTAAAAGATTTAAAATTAGTAGTTTCAAAAATTGATTATATTTTTAGAGAACCATTAGAATTAATAAAATCTTTTAAAGATGAATTAAATTTTATTAGAAAAGATATTTTGAATTTAGAAAATAATATTAAGAATAATCATGATTCTTTAAAAAATAATGTTATTAATATTCAATTTCAAAAACAAAATGAAATTATTGAAACTCATAAAAAAGAACAATTTTTAGAAATTAAAAGTGTAGCAAAACAAGAGCAAGAATTAAAAATTATTACTAGTAATTTTCGGAAAGAAAAATTATTAATTAAAGATATTGAGGTTATTGGTATTAATGATGATTTTTTACAAAATGCTGATAAATTAGAACTTATTAATCTTATTAAAAATTATTTAGTTGTTGATGAACAAATTGTTAAAAATGAAATTAAAGATCAGTGAGATAGTAATAAAGATATTAATTTAATTGGGGTTAAAGGTATTAATTTTAAAATAAATAAAGGAGAAAAATAATATGGCAAATATTGTTGAATTTTTAAGAACAGATAAAGCAACAGAATGAATAAAAAGTAAATTTTCTAATGAAAATGAAATTGCAAGATTTAAAAGTAATATAGTTGCAATATCAAATAGTAATGAATTATTACAAAAAGCAGATCCAAAAACAATTATGACTGCTTGTTATCAAGGAGTTTTATTAAATTTACCAATGGAAAAACAATTTGGTTATGCTTATGTAGTTCCATATAATACTAAAATAACAAGAATTATTAACGGTCGCGAAATCCAAGAATGAATTAATCAAGCTCAATTTCAAATAGGTTATAAAGGTTATATTCAATTAGCACAAAGAAGTGGTCAATATTTAGATATGTCAGTATCAGATGTTAGAGAAAATGAATTAGTAAATTATGATCGTTTAAAAGGAACTAGTTTTAATTGAATTCAAAATGAAGATGAAAGAGAAAAATTACCAATTATTGGTTATGTAGCATACTTTAAAATGGTTAATGGTTTTGGAAAAACTTTATATATGACCAAAGAACAAATGGAAAATCATTTTATGAAATATTCTAAAACTTATGCTAAAAATAAATCATTTTATATTGCTAGTTTTGATGAAATGGCATTAAAAACAGTATTAACATCTTTATTAAGAAAATGAGGTATTATGTCTGTTGAATTACAACAAGCTTATAAATCAGATCAGGCAGTTATTACAACTAATGATGAAAAGATTTATATTGATAATGATAGCAATATAAGCATAAATAAGGGTCAAATTAGTAATGAAAATATATCAAGTGAAGAAGTGACAGATAATAATTTAGTTAAAGAAGAAGATATATCAAATGTAGTGCCAACAATTAATAATAACAACGATGAGGAATGAGCCACTTGATAAAAATAGGTATTGACCCATCAGGAACAGGTACTACTGCTATTGTTATTTATGAAGATAATAAATTAATTGAAAAATTAGAATTTACAAATAAAAATTGAAAAGAACAATATGAATTTATTAATGATAAATTGTTTGATTATGAAGAAAAAATTAATATTGAAGATTGTTTATATACATCTGCTAATGCTAGTAAAGATAGAGATGATTTATTAAGATTATTAGGAGCATTATCTGTTTATAAATATTTTATTAATTGAGTATCACCAAAAAATACTAAATCAGTTGTTAAAAATATGGAAAATTTAAGTAAATATAATGATAGTTGTATATGAAAATTTGATAAAGATACTAATTTAACTTATCAATATGGTAAAGGTTGATTTTATAATAATGAAAAAATAAGTAATCATTTACGAGATGCAATTATTATTGCTAATTATGAAAGTTAATATTATGAAACATTCATATAATCAAAAAACAGGAAAGTATTATTCTTGTCAAATTCGTAATGTTAATATTTACTTAAATAAAAATGAAGAAAAAGTTTGAAATGAATTTAATAACTTTACTTATTCGCAACGAATTGAATATCTTATTAACTTTTATATAACACATTATAAAGGAAATAAAGAATATGAATAATTATATTTTATGTTATCGATCTGAACAAGGTAATCGCCCTTGTAAAAACCCTCGTGGTGAATATATAATTGGGATTGATAAACAAGATGTAGATATTAATTCAACTGAATACTGAGAATATTATAAAAATAATTATGGAAAAAATAATTTAGTTATTTGTAAAGTTAAAAATTTAGACTTAATATTAGAAAATAAAAAATAACCAATTAAGGTTATTTTTTTTAAATACTATTTGTTAGTTTTTTAATAGCATCTTTTTGTGCTTGTTTTTTGTCATTTACTTTAACTTGTTTTTTAACATTTTTAATTTGACCTGTTTTTAATGCTAATTCTGTTGCATAATCAGGTCCTCGTAAATGTTTTTCGTGAGCAATAACAGCAGTTCTTAATTCTCTAATTTCTGCTTTATATTTTTTAATTTTTTTAGCAGATAATCCAAGAATACCAAGACTACCCATTCCACCAGCACCCGCTAATACAAGTAAAGCAATTACTATTTCATTACTAATTTCCATTTCTTTATTTCCTTTCTTATCCTTACTCAAACAGTGGCCACCCATTCTTTCAGAACAAAATAATTTATAAATTAAACTATATAACCACCCAAAAATATCAACCGCCCCTATATATAGTTTATTTTAAATTTAATTCTTTGTTATTTTCTTCTTGTTTTTTAGTATATTCATCTTGCATATTTTTAAATATTTCTTCTGTTATACCATCCAAATTATTTCATTGTTTTGATATTCTTGGTTGAATAACACGCGGATTAATACGGCAGTTCAAACAATGTCTTAAATGGTCTTTTTTTCATTTTGATTTATCAATTCAAATAATAATTAAAGAAATTATTAAAGTAATTAAAGGTAAAATTGTAAATACTAATCCCATTTTAGATATTTTTAATCGTGGAATATCAATTTTCATATCTACTTTTGGTTTACTACTAGCAACAAATATACCTTGAATTCCATATGTAAATAAAGGTGTTAGTAAAATAGCAATTCCATTACCTCAATATTGTCCATAATTATATCAATTAATATTATCTTTTATTGCATTAATCATGCCATATTCTAATCAACAATTTAATGCTAAAAATATCAATGTATAAAAACTAACTACTCAACTACGAATTTTATATTTTCTTTCTCATTCTCTAATATCTTTATGATTTCAATTATAAGTTGGAATAGGGTCTTTTTTAAATCAATTTCAAGGTAAGGCACCCTTTAATCAAGTTGTTTTATTTTGTTTCATTAATTAAAAATCCTTTCTAAATTAATTTTCTTTTAATTGTTAAATCTTTAATAACAATATTATTTGTATCATTTGAAATTGAGCCATCTTGCTTAATTGTTATTCTTTTATAAGAATTATCTGCTAAAAATGAAAATATTGATTTTTGTGATATTGTTTCAAAATAATATGTTACAAATTTATTAGCAGATGCATAATCTGTTATTGAAATTGATATTTTATAGTAATATTTTATTAAATCATAATCTGGAATTTTAAATGTTAATTTTTCGTTTGCTTCTGGATAATTAATTAATTCTCAATCATTACCAGTATTAATAGATATATCACCATTCCCCAATAATGAATTACCATTAATAGTTTTAATATTTGTACCACTTATTAATTTATCTTGTTTTAAATCTGAAACTTCAATCTCATCATTATCATTTTTAATGATAGTTTTATTATCAATTTTTATATCAGTACCACTACTTTGTTTTGCTTTTCAGACATTATTTTCATAATAAATCGTATTATTATCAAAGGGAACTATTAATTTAATACACTCATTATAATCAATTTTAGAAAAATCATTAATAGTAGGATAAGTAATATTTATTGAATTATCAGTTTGTAATCGTTCTTTTAATCAAAATAATAATGTTGGATAAAAAGTTTTTTTACTAATATGCTTATATTCTTCTTCTCATGGATGAGCATAATTATCTAAACTATAATTATAAGGTCTAGATACTGTTTTACTAGATATAATATCAATAATTTCACCCGCTAATTTTAAAGCATTTTTAACATCACGAGTAATATTTTCATTTGCTTCTGGGTCATTAGTTTGTGAATAAGCAACTCCACCTTGTGAAAATGAAGCACTACCAGTTAAATCATTAACTCCTTTTGGTAAATATCAATTTATAACTGCTAATAAACAAGCAGATTGAATATAACTTAATCATTTATCATATTCAATTAAACCAGTATTATCTTTTTTTACTCAAGGAAACAAATCTTTTTTATTAATTTTATCTGAAATTGTTCCACCTGATAATCTATCCATTCATAAACTAGTTTTTAAAATAGCATTATAAATTAAATTATCATTATAAGCAGATTGTTTACGATCATTAATAGGTTGTCAAAGTTTACTTGCTTTAACATCTTCAACTGTTATAAATAACAAATTACTTAAATTATTTTCCATATAAAACACCCCTTAATTGATTACGATATTTATTTTTTAAATTATTTGGTTTATAACTATTAACCTTTCTTTTGGTTTTATTAATTGCTTTAATAGATTTATTAACCTGATAAAATTTATTTTTAACTGGTGTTTTATATAAATTCTTAATATTTTTAACATCACTTCGGCGTTCTCGATATCATTTTTTATTATTAATTTCACCAGCAAAATTAAAATTAAAATGTCCAATCTTTAAATTATTAATAAACTTTTTAATTTGTTGTAATTTTTGAACTGTTGGTAATGTTAATTTAGTAGTTCCTTTGGGATATTTTTCTTTTAATGCTTGTGGTAATCGTTTTTTAATATAATTTCTTAAATGACTAGGTAATCATTTTCTTAATCAATAACGCCAAAATAAAGTCCCTGCATTAGAAACAGCATTACTTAATAATTTTCATATTTCAACTGGAACACTAGGATAAACATATGGACCATAAAATTTTGGATGTTTTGCTGTTTTTGTATATATTAAAATAGTTAAATTACCTGTTAAAGTTAACTTATTTGTAATATTAAACATACCACTATCAAGTCAACTACTATTTAAAGGCTGTCAATTAGTATTTAGATAATTTTCATTTTTAAATTGTTCTCTATTTTGAATATTATTATCTTTTTCTAATTGACTTAATATTTGTTGTATTTCTTTTTTATGACCTTTTTTAATTAAATCTAAATAAGTAAAAGGATTTAATCATTGATAAATATCTTCAACTTTACTTGTAATTTTATTATATTTATCAGTAATATAATTAATTGGTTTTAATATTTTATTTTGAACTTGATTAACTCTATTAATTAAATTTACAAATTTACTTATTAAAGGTTTATTTTCTAAATTAGATACTAATAAAGTTAAAACGCGTAATATTAGTAAATTCATTGTTTATTAAGAATTTTTAATTACAACATCAATGGGGTTTGTTTGACCAGTAGCATTGTTTTTACCTTCAATTTGAACTTCAACAGTTTTGTCATTTTTAATATTAATTGGTCAATCTTCACCCCTAGCTTCAATAAAGTAATCATAATCATTTTCTGTTAAAAAATTATTTACCGCTTTTACTGATTTTAAAACAACATCTTTAAATTGTGGTTTTAATTGTTCTGCTGTTGTTTGAGTTGGATCGTCAACATGAATAGTTGGTTTATCTAATTTATTAATCCCACTAATATCAATTTTATTTGATGATGGAATTACATAATCAACAGGAACTCTAAATGTTTTATTAAGATTACTTTTAGCAGTATTAATTTCATCTTGGGTTGGCGCTTTTTCTAAAATAATTTTACATGTTTTTGGATATAAAATTGTTGGTGTTGCATATTGTACTTTACCAATTCATTTAGGGTTAGCAGTATCATTATCTAAAACTTGTTGAATAGTATCCATATTAATTGGATAAGCTCATACTTGTTTATTAATAATTAAACCATTTACATTAGTAAAATTATAACCTTTATCACGGTTAACTTGTCCTTTTGTATATGTTTTTTCTAAATGAAAACTTTTAGATACAGGAATACCCATTGCGGTATTTTCATATAATTCACCATTAACCATTGCTTTTAATTGGGCTTGTGAACCAATCACTTTTAAATACGCAGGTGTTAATCCTAAATAGGCTCTACGACCTAAAACCATAAACATTTTATCAGTTGGCAATCCAAAATATAAATTACTAATTTGATTTGTTAATTCAATCAAAGTTTCATTTAATGTAAAGAATGCCTTATTTGCATCATCAGCATTTTCTGCTGTATAACTACGAAATGGAATTACTTCATATTGACCATCTGCTAAACAATAATCATAAATAGCCTGAATTAATTCACATTCTAAATTAACAAATTTATTTTGTACAACACTAGAAATAGCATCAGCAATAACACCATTTTTAATATTTTGTTCTATTAATGCTAAGTCAAAAGCCTCATTCATTAATTTTAAATTAAATCTCTTATCAATCGGAACTGGAATTCTTGTTAATCCCATTGTTTGAGTTGCCCCACCATTTGGTAATGAATAATCATCTTGTCATACCACACGATGAGTTAAATTATATAGTGCTTGTCCTGCATTAGGTAATCAAGCAACTTGTTCTGCGGTTGCAGTAGCATACTGCATAATACTTGCATATTCATTATATAAAGGTCCACGCAATAAAGCATTAACCATATCAACATAGGCTTTTTGACCTGTTGTGTTACCTTGTAATGTAAAAGGTACTTGTGGCAAATTAATTGTTGCCATAATTTCACTCCCTTATTATCTAAGGTTTTTAAGTGTATAATCAGTTAATTTTTTAATTTCTTCTGGAGTATATGCTCCTTTTTCTTTAATAGTTTCAATTTCATCATTTTTATTTTCAACCGATTTTTCAATCATTTCTTTAATTAAATTAGTTGGTGAAACTGATGGTTGTTCTTCAACAAACAAATCAGGTTTTAATTCTTTTAAAGTTTGCATTTTTTCAGATAAAGAACTACCACTAACTTTTTCTAAATTAATTTCTTTAATTTTGTCGAAAACTCTTGATATTTATAAAATATACCTAAAATTAGGTATATTTTTAATATATAGAGGTAAATAAATGATGAAAAAAATAATTACAGAATTAATAAATAGCTTAACAGATGATCAATTTTTAGAATTTTATGAAAAAATAAAACAACAAGCAGACTTAATTAAAAAACAAAAACGTTTAAATGAAATTGATCAAAAATTTAGAGATAAAGGCATTATATGTCCTAATTGCAAATCTTTTCATTGTGTTAAAAATGGTCATAATTCCGAAGGAAAACAAAAATATTTATGTAAAAAATGTCGTGCTAGTTTTGATGCATTTCGTCATCATTTTACTTATTGAAGTCATTTAAATTATGAACAGTGAAATTTATTAATTCAAATTTCATTGTTAGGACAATCTAGTAAAATAATTTCTCGTTTTATTAAAACAACCCCAAAAACCGCTTGATATAATCGACAAAAATTAATGCAATCAAAACAATTAGAAAATACACAGTTAAAATTTAAAAAATTAAATGTTCAAATCCAAATGGATGAAACATTTATTAAAGAAATTCATAAAGGCAATTTTAAAGATAAATTTGATAAACGAAAAACTCATCTCGATCCATTTTCAACTGATACCAAATGCTGTATTCAAATGGCAGTTGATAGCAATAATAATATTTTTGTTCAATCCACCAATACCAAAAGATTACAAAAACAATGGATTATTGAAAATATGAATAAGCAACTAATTAAAGAAAAATCAATAATTATTTCTGATATGCAACCACTATATTTATTAGTAGCAAAACAAACAAATTCTACTCTATATTCCACCAAAACTAGTACAAACCCTGATACTAGTTATCAAAAGTTAAATAAGATTAGTAAATTACAATCCAGTCTTAAAGAAGCCTTAATTCATTATCATGGTTTGGGTTTCACTAATATTCAAAATTATTTAAAGCTCTGAAAATGAAAATACCAACACAAAGGTTTAACACCAAACCAACAATCAACGGTATTATATTTTAACGTTTAAAAAATTTAAAGCAAAATCATAATCTTACACAAAATTAGTTTTCAAATTGTCATATTGATGATTTTTTTTATTTCATCAAGAGTTTTCGACAAAATTAAAGATTAATTTTAATATCTTCAATTTTAGTAGATGGAACATCTTTAAATGCTTTTAATTCATCTAATTCATTAGATAATTTAATAAAGTCTTCTTTTGATATAACATCTTCGCGTTTTTGCACACTTTCTCTAATTTGTTTTGCTTCATTATTAAACTGATTTAAGATATTTTCAGCAATCTCTTCACTTAAACCTTGTTCTATTAATTGTTCTTTTGTAAGTGCCATTTTATAAACTCCTCTTTTTTTATTCTTGTTCGATTAACAAGTCAGCATAAACTCTTTTTTGATACAAAAAGATTAAAACTTATATTAATTATATACTTATAGTTTATAAATACAATACTTTTTATAAACAAATACTAAACATAATTTATTATGTTGTTAATTTAACCCTTAAAACAATTAATAATAACTATTTTTCAAGATAAAATTTTAAAATAATTTCTAATTTTGCTTGCATATATATATATATATATATATACTGAAGGTAAATCTTGATAAAGAATTTCAATAAATAGTTTCAAGATAAGAAAAGGAGAAATACAGTAATGAAAAAATTACTTAGTTTATTAAGTGTATTAACTATTAGTGGAACTGCTGTACCAACAACAATTGCCGCTAGTCCTTATGAAAAAGAAAAACAATTAAATAGCGATATTAATTATTCAGAAACAAATAATTTAGAAAATTTAATTAGAGTTAAAAGACAATATGATAATATACAACGTATAGAACCAAATAACGGGACCCCATTATCATCTATTCAAGGTTTGGTCCTAAATTTAGGAAGAATAAGAATATATGACAATCGCGATGCTGTAGAAGGAGACCGGGCAATTTTAAATGCTTTTATTAACATTAATAGAAATATTTTATCTAGAGAAGTAAGAGATATTAACAATCTTTATGTTAGCGGAAGATCATATGGATCATACTCAGATACTTCAAGAGATTCTTGAGCACATATCTCATTGTTTGGTCAACAAGATACTCCAGTTTTGGTAACTTTTAATTTTCCCACAATAAGACATACCGAATCTAATATACAAATAATTCCGCCAAGACGCCAACAACAACCAATTAGTGAACCTGGATACAATTGAACTAGTAGATTAAACTTATCTACAACATATGTAAATAGAAATTTAGGTAATATTATTGATACAAACGAAAGAACTATTATAGAATCTTTTTTATTTAATAATCAAAATTTTCCCACTGAATTAATAAATATTTTAAGAGTTTCAAATGTATCAAGAAGTAGTGCAACAATTTATGTTCCAGAAGGAAATTTGAGATATGAAGGAAATTTAATTGTTTTTTTTAGTACAAATCAAAATTCTTATTATGGTCATTTTGGTGACTTATAATAATTTAATAAAGTTAAATGGAAATAAATTAATGTTTTATTTCCATTTTTAATTAATTTAATAGACCTTAAAAGAAAGGAATTAAAAAATGAAAAAAATATTAAGCCTTTTAGGAACAATCACTTTAATTGCAACAAGTACAACAAGTTTAGTTTCTTGTAACACATCACAATATACTTATTCTGAAAAAGAATTAGCAGAATTAAAAGAAGAAAAAAATATAAATATAAAAACAAGTAATGGTGAAGATGGTGTTTTAGAATGAATGGCACCACAAGAAA
The DNA here is from genome assembly GCF_964019595.1 of Spiroplasma endosymbiont of Sarcophaga carnaria. NCBI lineage: Bacteria > Bacillati > Mycoplasmatota > Mollicutes > Entomoplasmatales > Spiroplasmataceae > Spiroplasma > Spiroplasma endosymbiont of Sarcophaga carnaria. Next base: position 1,950,244 of record NZ_OZ026456.1, on the reverse strand, counting down.
AACCATTTAATAAGGTTGATAATAAATGATATTATGTAGTATATCGTGCCAATAAAAATATTAATTGACAAATTAAAAAAGTAAAAAATACTGAGAAAGGAAAAAATGAAATATTATTTAAAGATAAAGTAGGTATTTTATATCCTGCTAAAATTTTATCAGTTGAAAATTATGATAGTAAATATATGAAAAAATATTTTAAATCAGTATATCGTTGAAATTTAGATATTAACGAACCTGACTTAATAGTTAATAATAATGGTAATGTAAAAGTTAAAGATGAATAAAAAAGTGCATTTAGCACTTTTTTATTTTTATCTTGGTTTAATTGTAATTTTAATAGGATTATCACTGTTATTTACCATATTTAAAACACCCAAAGCGTTAAGGTCTATTTTTATATCTTTATTATTACCTCAATATTTTCAAACCCCTCAGTGTTCCATTTTATAGTTAAGTTCTTCTATTAAATATGCTGTTATTATTTTTGTAAATCTAATTTTTAATTTTACATCATTTGTATAATATGCTTGTAAATAAGTTTCAACTATTTTTTTATTATTTGGTAATGACACATCATAATCAGATAATTTTGTTGTTTGAAGCAAAAAATAAATATTTTCTTCATCTTTTGATGGACTATATTTATTAAAATAATTATTACCGGGCAAACCATTAGTATAAGCAGTAGAAAATGTTTGAATATAATTATTTATATTGTCAGTATATAAAATTATTATATTTTCAAAATTAACATTATCAGTTTGTGAAATACCCTTTTTTTGTAAAGTTATATTATTTAATGAACCTAAATCATAATTACAAGTAGTTTCACCAGCAGATAAATTAACATTTCTATCACGAATAAAATGTTCTATATCGGGTTTTAGACAGTTAACTTGTAAATTAGCCAGATTACTTATTTCTATTGTTTTATAAGAACTAATAAATTTATCTATACTTTGAATAGTTGGATCAATTTGTCTTAAATCAATTTCTAATTCATAATAACCATAGTTATAATTATCATTAAAAAGATTAGCACCATAACCAGTGCTTCCATTTTTAAAAGTTCCTTTTTTACATTGTGCTGGTGCTATAATTTTAGTTATTAATGCTTGTCCTGTTTTACCATCTCAAATATCTTGTGTATAAGGTTGATAGTTATATGGAACTGGTGGCAGAACATATTGTGGGTAATTAAATGTTGGTATTTCAAAGTCGTGTGGTAGTAAGAAACTAGTTTTATAATTAGTTGTCATATCGCGTAAATAATTATTTAAAGTACTTTTTGTTTTACCTCTAAAACTTCATACTGATAAGCGTAAATAATCTTCTTCATTATTAGTATATGGGTTATCAGCATAAAAGATAATTTCAAAATTACCTTTATATAATGCTTGGATTGAAAACATATCAATTATATAACTACAATTTGTACCATCTGGTGTTTGTAAGAATTCGCAATCATTATCTTTTTCACTATCACTAACTGGTGTTTGTGCATCAATTGCTTTGGTTTGTTCATTAATTAAATAAACTCGGTTAGTTTTAGGATTTAATTGTTTTAAATTATAAGTTGAATAAACTAATTCTTCGGTTGGTTTACCATCATTAGTTAAAACAGTCCCTTTAAATTTATCAGTTAATAAAGTAGTAAAACTAAAACTAGTAGCATTAGCACCAATCATAGCACCAATTTTATCATTTCCTTGTTCTCTAAATATTTCAAATGGTAAATAACCTTTACCAGCAGACTTATCACCTCAAAAGGCATCGTTATAAAAACTATAAACATTAGCACTCATAAAACCATTAAGTCATGGAAAATTAGGTCATTTATCATCTTGGGTAATTGTTAAATTTCCAATTCAGTCCCAAGGAATACCAAAAGAAACAAAGTTTAAAAACTTTCCAATAGCAGGTATAGTAAAAGGATTAAAGACTAATTTTTGCGTATAGTTTAAAGGTAATACGGTAATTTGGCGATTAATAAAATTATTCATATTTAAAATGTCTCAAACATTACACGAACCCATTTTATTATATTCAATTTGAACACTTCCAATAGTATTACCAAATTCATCTTTTCTTCTAAAATATGATGACGCTTGGGTACTAATAATATTATTAACAGTTCCACTATTTACTTTTACTTGATTTGGTGGAGTAATCATTCAACTTTTAGACCAATAAGGTTTAGAATTTGAATTTTCTTCCTTAATAGTTGTTCCAACAGTCGGATTGGTTGCTGTTGAACTTGCTTTATCTGTTATTACCATACCCTCATTATTTTTTTCAATTCAAAAATCAGACATTGATTGAATATGTTCTTTTCAATCTTTATATCCAGTAATAATAGTTGGTTGAATCCCTTGAATGTTATATCAACTTACTTCGGGTGATGCATAAGTATTTATTTTATCAGGTGGGGCAGGATACATGTTATACATTAATAAATCTCTTGAATTCATAACTTTTTTATTAAATTCACCTTTAATAATTGGTCGACCAATAACAGGCATATCAAAAAAGATAGGATTACCATAAAATTTAACTGCCATTGCTCTAACACCTGGGTCTTTTAATAAAACTTCATCTAATTCAACAATACCTTTATTTAGTTTTTCATCATAAGTTATTTTAGGAAAACAATAACCTTCACCTGGTGCTGATGTTTGAATAAATTGTCGTACTGCCAAACCACTATTACTAATTTTGTCATTAATACTTGAAAAGGTAATTTCTTGTCATAAAAAACTACCATCATAAGGTGAATAATAATTAATAACATTTGATGGATATAATCATTGTCTATCTTGGGGTGCAGAATTAATATCACCACCACCAATATTTAAACCACGGTCATTAAATACAGTATAAAAATTATAATAATCATTAATATTTAATTTATCTGCATCTTCATCTAAAATTAATAAAGTATATTTTCTTTCAGTTGATTGTTGTGTAAATACTTGTTCAAATTTGGCTTCACCAAATTGAATTGAACTTCTATCATCAATCATATAAGCATCTCAATATTTACCAACTTTAACTTCTTTTGTATAAAAGTTATCTGCTTTATTATCATTATTCATAAAATAACTTAATTTATATTGCTTTAAGTATTCTAGCATTCTATTAATATCATAAATGTTTTCACCATCAATTAATTTTCAATAAACATTATTATTTTCATCTTTTAATTTTATCGCAAAAGGTGTTTCATTATTTGCTCATATAGTTGAATTAATTGGTTGTTTATTAAAATCATCAATCGTTAATATATTAATTTCTTCACCTTTATATTTTTGCACTATTTTTAAACTATCTTGTCATTGTGCAATAGTACTTTCCATATTATCAAATATGCGTGAATAACTACCATAATCACTTGGTTTAGCATTATTAGGTTTTCAACCTGTTTCAGTATCAGGAATATATGAACTATAAACATTAAAAGGAAATACCATTCAATGGCGATTGTCTTTTATGTTTTCTCTAATATCTATTAAAGTATCATGGGCTTGTCTTCGTAATTCTTCGATAACCCCTGGGTTAATTCTACTCATTTTTTAATTCTCCTTAATTTCTGTTCTACCTTGTAAGGCATTTTGATTATTACCAGTTTCATCATATTCCATTAATTTATTATTATGTTCTATTTCTTTGGCTTGCATTTTATCTTGTCATGCTTCTATTTTTTCTAAATATTTTGCTGCTTCTAATTCATCAATATTTTCATATTCAGTAATTGCTCTTATTGGTTCCATTGTGCCATTATCTAATCTAGCAGTAATTAATTCATTTTGTCGCATTTGATCTACTAAACTAGCACTAACAAAATCAAAACCATAAGGTCTTTCACCAGTACCATCTCATAAACCGTAATATTTTAAAACGGTATCAAACACTTTTGTATAATATTGCTTACGATATGCTTGTAAATATGCTTGTTTTTCTAAATCTTTGGTTTTAGTTAATAAAGATTGTGTTTTATTTTGGTCATTATCTGATTTATCACCAAAAGGACTAGAAAAATGACATGCTAAATATACTTGTTCAATAATTGCTTTTTGGTCTTCCGTATATGTTTCTAAGGTTGGTGTTCCTTGTACTACTTGTAAAGATTGAGATAATTGACCATCTACGGCTGATTGACCTGATTGAATAAAAATATCATCAAAAGCATCTTGTAATACTTTTTTATTACCTTTGTTATAAGCAGTCATTAAATCATCATCTAATATTCCATATCAATGAGTACGATTTGCTCATCTTTCTTTTGATTTAATATTAAAACTATCTTCTAAATCAAATTGTAATTTATAACAATTTGCCATTGTAGGTAATGGGTTTAATGTAGTTGATGTTGATAAAAATAACGGATTAGGTTCATTAATCATTTCTCAAAAAGGAACTACGCCTAATTTATTTTTAAATTCTTGTACTAAAACAGGTTTAACATCATCTTTAATTTGTGTTTTACTTTGTCCAACAACTACTTCATTATTTTTAGGTCAACCTTTAATAACTATTTTATCTTTGGTACAAATTAAATTTAAAATAAAACCACTATCTGATTGATGATAATTTAATCAAATATCAGCACCTTGTTCAATTTCGTTTATTTTACTTACACGAGATGTAAAGTTAAAAGGATTAATTCATAAATCAATATTGCCATCTGATGTTTCTAATAAACCAAAAATAGTTTTGCCCATTAAACTTGCTGTTAATTCATTTTTATCTAATTTTTCTTTTATTTTATAAGTTTCATATCATCAATTTAATTTTTCTAAAATGTCTTTACGATGAGACTTAAATAAAATATCTTTACCATTAACTAATCGCATTTGATGACGAGCAATAATATTGGCTAAATTAATAGTTCAATCATAATTATAAAATTTTAAAACACTATTAATATCATTTAAGTTTGTTAAACTATGGAAAGTATTATTCATTGTTATTTTGCTCCTTTAATTTTAAAATAAGTGCATAATTAATAATATTTACTGTTAATAAACTAGGTTCATTTGCTAAAACTTGTACACATACTTTAACTTTTTGATATTTCTTAATATATTCGTTATATAAATTTAATTTACATATTGCGATATTATCTTTTTTTAATTCTTGACAAAGTCTTTTTTTAACTTGTCCACAAACAGACATATATGGTCTTTTTGCATTAATTACCCTTTCATCGTGTATTACATAAATATCTTTTTTCATTAAGTTATTCACTCCCTTTGTTGTCATAATTTATAATCTGCTGAACTATTATGTTTAACCATTGGTATTAATTCAAAGTGTAAAGCATAAAAATCACTATCAAATGTATCATCATATAAGTCTAACATTCGTTCTTCTCTTACATCAGGTTTATCTTCTCATTGAATTAATTCATATTGGGTTTTACTTACAGGACATTTTTCTCATAATCATTTTAATTGATTAGTATTTATTAACATGGTAAATGCTTCAATACGATGTTTTATTTTAAACTTCTGCTTTTGTGCTGGTTTAAAATGCATATATTGACCAAAAGAATAATTATATTTTTCTCTATTTAAACTTTCTAATGTTGCATAAGCACTATCATCAACATTAATTGATATACCTTGCTGGATTAAATTAAAATATTGATTTAATTGATTGTTGTAAAAATCTAATATATCTTTTACTTGTTCTAATGGTCCCTTAAATTGTTGAGTAGCATTTGAGTGTGTATATTCAGCAACTTTATAGGCTTTTTTATCAAATGAATTATATATTCAAAAACTCGCTGCTGTTGTATGTCCTTTTGGACTAGTAGAGTTTGCTAAGTCAACACCACATAATAACTTAGTTGGTTGAATAATATCTGTTGCTTGCATAATATCAAGATATCTTGCAAAGATTGACCCACTAGTATTACCAGGCAATCCTCAACTTCATACTCTTGCTCTTTCAATATCTAATTGTTCTAATCTTAATTGTTCATTAACCTTATCTTGTGGTAATTCATAATTAAGTCTTCAACTAGAATAATGAATAATAATCTTCATATTTCATTTTTCAATATAGTTAATTTGTTCATATTTACTACGCATTATTTCTTCATTAAAAGGCATTAATTCATTACAATAACCAACAATATATCTTTTTAAACTTTCAGGGTTACATGTATTAATTGTTATTTTATTTTGATACCCACGAATAGCAAATTCTAAATCACTTAAATCTTTTTGTTGAAATTGGTCACATTCTTCTCTTCAATCAATTACTAATTTATATTTATTCAAATCAGCAAAAGCTTTTAATTTTTCTTTCCGGCTTGGTGAATGTAAACCTTTACAATATATTTTGCTACCATTTGATAAAGTAAAAGTAAAATTTGATAAGTTAATAGTATAAGGAATATGATTTTCATCTAACATATTTCAGATATTTTGAAATACACTATCTTTTAAATCCTTACTTCAATACATACTAGCAATGATACAAATTGGTTCTTTAATTAATAAACTAATTTTTAATAATTCACCAAACATTTTAATATTTGAAATAGTCTTACCACTATATCGTGTTCCAATTTGATTAATTTCATTAACTAACTTATATTTTTTAGCAAAGGGATATTTATTACCAATACTACTATTTTGTAATAATCAATAAGGAGTTTCTAACAAATAAGTAAAATGATTAAGCATTATTATCACTTTCTTTTTTAATATCTCTAATATCCGTTTGTAAATTAACAATTATTGGTTGTTGATTATTTAAGTTTAATTCTTGTTCTAACTGTTTTTCTTGCAGTGAATATTTATAATTAAATGCTCGTTGTCAATATAATTTAGCACCATCAGGTGATTTCATCATAAAGTTAATTATTTCACTTTCAATTCTATCAACTTGTTTTTCAAGTAAAGGAACTATCTTTTCGCTCTTGTAAGTTTCGTGCTTTCATCTGTTAGAAAGATTGAATTCATTGGTTAAATCATTCAAAGTATATGGTTTATTGGGTGATTTATTTTCTCAAAATTGCTCTATTTTACGATAAAAAGTTGCCAAACTTGCTTTATTTGGATCTTTAATTTTGTCGAAAACTCTTGATATTTATAAAATATACCTAAAATTAGGTATATTTTTAATATATGGAGGTAAATAAATGATGAAAAAAATAATTACAGAATTAATAAATAGCTTAACAGATGATCAATTTTTAGAATTTTATGAAAAAATAAAACAACAAGCAGACTTAATTAAAAAACAAAAACGTTTAAATGAAATTGATCAAAAATTTAGAGATAAAGGCATTATATGTCCTAATTGCAAATCTTTTCATTGTGTTAAAAATGGTCATAATTCCGAAGGAAAACAAAAATATTTATGTAAAAAATGTCGTGCTAGTTTTGATGCATTTCGTCATCATTTTACTTATTGAAGTCATTTAAATTATGAACAGTGAAATTTATTAATTCAAATTTCATTGTTAGGACAATCTAGTAAAATAATTTCTCGTTTTATTAAAACAACCCCAAAAACCGCTTGATATAATCGACAAAAATTAATGCAATCAAAACAATTAGAAAATACACAGTTAAAATTTAAAAAATTAAATGGTCAAATCCAAATGGATGAAACATTTATTAAAGAAATTCATAAAGGCAATTTTAAAGATAAATTTGATAAACGAAAAACTCATCTCGATCCATTTTCAACTGATACCAAATGCTGTATTCAAATGGCAGTTGATAGCAATAATAATATTTTTGTTCAATCCACCAATACCAAAAGATTACAAAAACAATGGATTATTGAAAATATGAATAAGCAACTAATTAAAGAAAAATCAATAATTATTTCTGATATGCAACCACTATATTTATTAGTAGCAAAACAAACAAATTCTACTCTATATTCCACCAAAACTAGTACAAACCCTGATACTAGTTATCAAAAGTTAAATAAGATTAGTAAATTACAATCCAGTCTTAAAGAAGCCTTAATTCATTATCATGGTTTGGGTTTCACTAATATTCAAAATTATTTAAAGCTCTGAAAATGAAAATACCAACACAAAGGTTTAACACCAAACCAACAATCAACGGTATTATATTTTAACGTTTAAAAAATTTAAAGCAAAATCATAATCTTACACAAAATTAGTTTTCAAATTGTCATATTGATGATTTTTTTTATTTCATCAAGAGTTTTCGACAAAATTAAAGATTTGGATTAAATTCTTTCATTTTTTACTCCTTTTTGCATATTAAAATTGCTATTATTTAATGAATATGATTAAATAAAAGAGTAAATAAAAACTATGAAAGAACCATCGCGGTTCTTTTTATTATTTATATTTTACATCAAAATAAAAAAAAGTAAATTACTTTACTTTTTATTTTAGTATACAAGCATATAGAGATAAATTGGAGCTTGTTACAATATAATTATATAATTAATAATATATTTGTCAATAATTTTAATTTAAAAAAATGTGAAAATTTATCTTTTTTATAAATTTAATGTATAACTATTTTTATAAAAGAATTGGAGGAAATATAGAGTAATGAAAGATTATACACATGTAAAATATGATGAACGAAGATTTTTTAAGGATTTATTTTTATCTGATAGTTGCAAAAAGAAAAATGGCACACTTAATTTATCTGAAATATCAAGACAAACAGGAAGAGATATTAATACTGTTAAAAGAGAAATTAATAGATTTACAAATATAGAAGATTATAATGCCCGTGAGGCACATGATGATTATTATAAAAAACGACAAAAGTGTATTAAAAAAATACCTACATTTACAGAAGAACAACAAGAATTTTTAAATTTACGATTTAATATTTTGGGTGATTCACCAGCAGAAATTATTCAGCGATTTTTAATAAAATTTGGTATCAAATTTCCTGCCTGTCTTAAAACATTTTATAAATGAATTTTTTTAGGTCTTTTGGGTTTGTTAAAGAAAAATTTATTAAATGGTGGTAGAAGAAATAGAACAAAGAAAAGACCTGATAATCGTGGGAAATTAGATGAAAGATTTAAATCAATATGAGATATTGAAAATAAAGAAAAAGATGTTGGTTGATTTGAAATGGATACCGTAGTTGGAAAAGAACATCAATCTAGTTGTTTAGTTTTGACAGAGAAATCAAGTAAAAAATACTTTGCTATGAAATTAGAAGAACATACTGCTAATGAAGTTTTAGAAAAACTTAAACATATAGTTAGAATTAATGGTTTAGTTGGAAAAATTAAAGGAATAATAACCGATAGAGGAAAAGAATTTAGTAAGTTTGAAGAAATGGAAAAGATTACTGGTTCTAATGTTTATTTTTGTGACCCTGCTTCGCCTAATCAAAAACCATTAATTGAAAGACTAAACCGTGAATTTAGAAAACGATATGGTAGGGGGACAGATTTTAATCTTGTTACGCAACAAGAAATAGATTTAGTAGTCGATATTATAAATGAAAAATTAAGGCCCGTTCTTAATTGAAGAACTTCAAAAGAAGTATTTTTAGAGAATTTTAGATAAGTTTATTTGAAGTAATTTAATAAATTATTTTTCAGTGTGTTTAAATATGCCAAAAATAGGGTAAATTTAAAAATAATTTATTTTTTTAAAAAAATAGTTGCACTTCTTTTAAAAAGTGTTATTATTAAAATAACAAGAGATAAATTTGGAGCTTAGATTTACATAATACGTCTAATAGAAATTGATTTAAAAATAGAAAAATTAAATAATTCAATAAATAATTTAAAGTAGTACTACAACAAAAGTTGCTAGTCAAATAACTAAATATATTCCTCATTTTGGGGAAATTTTAAGTGAAGTATTTGGAGTAATGTCTGTTTTGTGTCAAGTTTAAAAAGATTTAGTTTACTTAGGTTTATCGTTTACAATTTGTTATACAGAGTAATAAGTATAGTTTGATATTAAATAAAATAAATGTTTAGTATAAATGCATTTTTTAAAAAGACTGATTAGAACTCAGTCTTTTTAAATGATAAAAATAGTTTTAATTACGGGGTATTTTTTTCAAGTTAAAATTGTAGTATAATATATAAGTAAAAACATATGGGGGTTTTAATAATGGGGGATATGAAAAAAGTCATTGATTATTGAGATGATTATGATCCAAATGAATTTGATCCAGCAAAACGTCTAACTTCAATTGTTAAAACAAATGCTGATGAAATTCGTTTGGAACGAAACATTGTTAACAATGTTGAGACCACGGATGACTATGAAACATTTTCATATTATAATAATAAATTTAATGTTAATCAAAACCAGGATGATGAGGTTTTTAATGAAAGTGGTAGTTATGATGAATTAGCAACCGATGAGGAACTTGAAAGTTTATCAAATCGATCAGAAAAAATAGTTGAAATTGATCAATCAGAAGAACTAAATGATTTAGATGAATTAAATTTAAATAATGAAAACCGTTTTGTCCCTCTTAACGAAAACGATACCCTTGAACCAGTTTTAAATGTTAACCAAATTTATGATCGTTGACAAAAATCAAAAACTAATTTGGTTACACGAAAATTAGATGTTCTTCGTAATCGAGTACAAAAGCCGCGTGTTGAAGGCCGTCGAAAATATAGTTTTCTTGTTCCTGAGACATTAGAAGAATTACTTAATAAACCAGCAAAAGTTGTGTTGGATGCAACACCTCGTGCTGGTGGGGATGAAATTTATTCGGAAAAAAAATACTTTAATAATGCTGATTTATTGTTAAAAGTGCAAGGAGAAGATGCTGTTAAACCAAAAGGTAATGATTTAGGAACTAATCCAAATCATGAAAATTTAACTTTTACAGAAGAAAATATCACAACTATTCTTGATGAAAATGCAATAAATCATAATCCTGCGTTGAGTGATATCTTAAAGAATGCAAAGAAAAACATTGCAATTAGTAAAGAAGAAGCAATTTTTATTGATGAAAATGATGTTTTAGACCCTGACCATTTAAGTTATGAACAACGATTACGATTATTAAAATTAGCAGCTGATCCAAATAATGATGAACGAAAAAAACGGTTACAAATGAAGCTAAACAACGGTAGTTTAAGTTCATTATCAGAAATTGTTAAAAAGCGACTACAAAGAATTAATGCAGGTGAAATTGAATTAACCGAAGAAAAAAACCAAAAGTAAAGCTGATGGGCAAAATAACCCTTGATCGCCTAGACAAATCAGTTTTTATTTTATGAAAAAAACTAATTTTTATTAATAGACTCTATTAATGTTGTTATTTTCAAGTTATAATAGGATAAATGAGTACAAGCAAAGGATGATTGAAATGATGTTAGGAAATAGTGAAATTGCCTTTATTTTAATTGGATTTTTTGTTGCAATTAATATTATTGTGATAATTTTTTTAATTGTTTCTTATCGAAATATTTTAGTACCAATTCCAAATTTAAATAATACTCCTAGTCAAACAATGACATCTTTAGAAGTAATTGATCGTTATTTAACCAAAAAGAAAATTAGTGGGTTAAAAGTAGTACGAAAACCACATCAAGTGTTAATTACTAATTCTTATAAAAAGAAAACGTTTTATATTAATGATTTACAATTATTTAATCAGTCTTATTTTTTATCAGGGATGGGGTTAGATTATGTTTTAGGACGTACTTTTTTTGCTACACAGTTACACTTAAAAAATCGTCATATACGAACAATGAATTTTTTATTATATGTGGCACCGCCATTATTATTGTTTTTATTTTTAATATTATCAATTCTTATTATTATTTTTTATGTTTTAATAAAAGTGGATCCAAGTTTACTAGATTTTAATTTTTTTTATTTCATTGAACATTATGGCATTTTAAATTCAATCTTAATTTTTATTATTGCAGTTTATTTAATTTTATTAGGTTTTAATGGCCATTTTAAACAAAACTTAGAAAATTTGTATGAAACAGAAATGCGTCCATTTGTTAAGAAAGAATTTCCCGAATTATATGATGATTGAATTATTGCTCGTAGTTATGCTCGTGGAATTCAATTTACCTATTTATTTGGTTATAATTTTATTTTTAAACGGATTTATAAATATACTGGTCCATTTGGTTTATAAGAAGAGGGTAGGGGAGTTTTGTTATGAAAGTTATTTTTCATATTGATATGAATAGTTTTTTTTGCTAGTTGTCACCAAGCATTAGATCCCCAGCGGGAATTAAAACCATTAGTGGTATCTTCACCCTCACGAAGAGCGATTGTGACAACAGCAAATTATGCGGCACGAAAATTAGGAATTAATAGTCCAATGCCCCTTTATAAGGCAAAAGAAATTTATCCTAATTTAGAAGTTGTTAATCATGATTTTGGGTTATATGTTGAATTTGCCCAAAAATTATTTGATTTTATTAGTTCGCATTATACTAATCAAATTGAAGTTGCTTCAATTGATGAATGTTATATTGATGTAACAGATATTTATTTAAAGTATGGTTCAGCAATGCAATTAGCAGTTGACATGCAACAAAATGTTTTTCAACAGTTAAGGTTATCAAATAGTATTGGTATCTCATATAATAAATCTTTAGCAAAAATTGCTAGTGATTTAAAAAAACCAATGGGAATTACGTTAATTCGTCCAGAAGATGTTCCAAATCTTGTTCATCCGTTACCGGTTAATATAAACTATTTGGAATTGGTCAACAAACAACAAAACGGTTAAATGCGCTTGGAATTATGACAATTAAAGATTTAGCAGAGTTTCCTGATTTTGCCTTATTAGAGACAATCTTGGGTAAACCGGCAAGTAGGTTTGTAGAACGAGCAAAGGGTGGGGGAAGTGATGAATTATTATTGGAGCATAATCAGTTAAAACAAATTGGCAATGAAACAACGGTAGAATATTATTTGGTTAACTTTGAAGAAATTAAAAATAAAATTTATTTATTAGCAAAGCATGTAAGTCAACGTGCACAAAAAAGAACAATGGTTGGTATGTTGTTTATGTTACTTTAAAAAATAGTAATCGAAAACGTTTTACCAAGCAGCAAAGAATCCAAAACTATACTAATCTGCTAGATGAGATTTATTCAACCGCTATTTAGATTGTTTGACCAATTTTGAACAGGTGAACCAATTCGATTAATTGGGGTTGGGTTACGAGGAATTATTAGTAAATATGATATTAAAGAGCAAATTTCTCTTGATGCATTACCTAACTTGCAAGTTGAAAGTTCAACAGTTAAGTTAATTAAAGAAATTAATAAAAAATATCGCAAAGATATTTTATTAACTGGTCAAAAATTAGAGGAATTAAAGTATGTTTTACAGGCACAAACAAAATATATTCAAGCAGATCAACGAATTTTAGATGAAACACAAAGGTAAGGAACAAGGATAATTAGTAAGAAAGCTATGATAATTCCACCAACCAGTAAGAAAAACCCTAAAATTAGTGGTTTCTATTTAATTAAAAATTATATTACTAATCCAAATATTGAAATTGGTGATTATACTTATTATCATTGTGATCAAGAACAAGAAGCAATTGAATTTCAAAATAAAAACATTTTATATCATTTTCCATATTTAAATGATCAAATTATTATTGGGAAGTTTTGTTCAATTGCTAAAAATGTTAAATTTCTAATGAATGGTGCTAATCATAATTACCAGAATTTTTTAAGTTATCCATTAGCATTTTTAACTGATGATCAAAATTTAATTACAACGCTTCGGGAAAATACCCCACAAAAAGGAAATACAGTTATTGGTTATGATGTTTGAATTGGCTATAATGCCATTATTTTACCTGGTATTAAAGGCGATAATTTGGGCCAAATGAACCTTTGATTAATATTCGTAGTAGATTAAAAAATGTTTTATATATATTAAATACAACAATACGACCTTGTTTAGGGAATTTTACATCAAGACAACATTTTAAAAAAATATTTGTTCATTAATTAGTTAATGTATATAATAAAAATAATAAAATCTATTAATTATTTTTGTGTTTAACAAATTATTTTCAGCACTTTAATAATATAATTAGAGGTTTAGTAAAGGAGAAAAAAATATTATGTATGATAAAAATAACAAAATTATTGTAAAAATAACAAATATTACTCCCTATGGTGCTTTTTGTAGAGCAGGAAAGGCTGATGGTTTAATCCATATTAGTGAAGTTTCAGATTATTTTGTTAAAGATATTAAAGATTTTTTTGATATTGGTGATGAAATTGAAGTTGAGGTGCTTGATTTTAATACAGTTAGAAAACATCTTAAATTAAGTTATAAAAATTGTCACCCTGAATTATTAAAAAATGATGATAAAGAAATTCAGGAAATAAAAACAGCATTCCAAAACTTAAATAAAAAACAAGATAAAACAGACAGTTTACAATAATATAAAAGTTAATATATGTTTCAATAACTAACTTTTTTTGTTATTAATTTCTTCTCTATTAATAATTAAATAAGAATACTTCATGTCTTTTGTGAGATAAGGTGGTTCTTCATAAAATTTCATTTCAAACTTAATTAACATTGTCCCTTCTTTTAAGGGTTCTCTTCCATTAAATTCAACAAAAAAGATTTTTCCTTCTTGTAAATCGTCTTTAGTTGCAGTAGTTACTTTATCTGCTGTTAAAATTCTGCCAATGACTAAATTAGAATCAATGGCTCATTCAGGACTAATTGAACTTTTTAAAATATTAGCAATTCATTCTTCATTATTTAAATAATAATTTCATTTTTGTTTAATTAATTTTACATCTAATTTTTGATTTATGTCCTGTTTACTATAATAATGAAAGGTCATATTAAAATTACTTGTTTGATTAAGTGCTATTTCTATTTCAGAAACATCAAGTTGAATTTTTTGCAGTTTTTCAAGTTTAAATCCAACAGGAACGGTTCCTGTTAAACGACCAATACCATTAATTTTGGCAAAAAAAGTTCCTCCTGTATGGAAATCTTCTTTAGTTGCAATAGTTACTTTATCCGCTGTTAAAATTTTACTCATTTCAAAATCAGTAACATCATATCTTATTTCTCGACCAATCACATCGCTGATTATTCGTTTATAAGCATAATAGAAATTTTCTACATTAATTTAGTTACTAATGTATTACATAGTATTTTCATAATAATAAATACTCCTATTATTAACAGCAATGTATTGTCAGAAACCTTCATCAATTTCATCTTAAGCTAAAGAAATACCATTAAAATTTTTTACTGCCTTTTCTTCCTCATTTTTATTTTCTTCGTTATTTTTATCCTTCTTATCAATAACATTATCTTTACAAGCGGTAACACCGCTTGTCCCTACACCAGTTAAAGTTACTACACTTAAAATATTTAATAGTTTTTTCATATATGTTATTTTCCTTTCTAAATAATTTATATAGTACGTGTGAAATATTTTTCAATATAATGTATTTAAAACAAAAATTATAAAAAATCAATAATTAGATTGTTCTATAATCTATGTTTTTAATTCTAACAAAAAGAAAAATATATATAAAAAGAATTCAATAAATATGTTTTATCAAATAATTTGCAAATTATTTGATAAAACATACAAAAAATTATTTTTTTTAGAACAATATTTTAATTTAACCTTGAAAAACTTAATTTAGTTTAATCATCATTTAATTGTCTCAGCATCTTTAATTCTTTTTCCCATTATATTGTATTTTATCTTGCTTGCATTTACAATCTAGAAAAACAAAAAACAGGTTTAAGTTATAATAAACTTAAACCTGTTTTAATTATTAAGCATCTTCTTTATAATATTTATTTCATGAAGCAATATCATCACTATCTTCTTTTTTAGTTCCTTCTAATGCTGCTTCACTTTCGCGATCAAGATTTTTTTCTTCAACAGTTTCTTTAGTGCGGTCAACAATGAAATCATTTTCTGGTGCAGTTCGATTTTGTAATGATGAAATCTGCATTCTCATTCGTGACATTGTTAGATTATTATATTTAAATTCAATAATTCATTGAATTGGCAATGTTAATGGATCAATTTTTTCCGAATTACGAATCAACATTAATAACATATTAATGAACTTTCCAAAACCTTCTTCACCAACTCAATGATCCATTTCTAATGGATCATGTACTAATTGGTTTTTAACTAAATTATAATTTGAAGCATGTACTTCAGTAATTCTTTCAGCTCACTCTGATTCCGAAATTAAATAAAAGTTAGTTAATAAACTACAATTAAATAAATGTTGTTGATTTTTAAATAATGAAAAATTAAATTTATCAACAATAATGGCACTAATACTAATTGTTAGACCTGACAAATCAATTACATCATTCATTCAACGAAAAATTGCTTGAACATAACGAAGAATAAATTTTAATTTTCCCGATGAATAAAGAACTGTTTTTCAACTTTCATAATCAAATTGATATTCTGCATCATGACGGACCTTGCGAATGTTTTCATCAGGTTCTAAGTCCAAGAACTCTTCAGCTGATAAAATTATCATATCTTTTTTCATATGACTACTCCCCTATAAAGATAACCCATCTATTTAATTTAACTTACTAATGAATTATACCATAAACTTAGGAATAAAACCATCTGTTAACCGATAAAGTTTTAGATGGTTGGAATAAAGTAAGTGTTTGTTCAATAGACATAAATTTAATGCTTTTATACCAAAAAGCATTAACAAGACTTTGTCTTTTTAAGTTACTCTAATTAAACTATGAATATTTATAATCTGCAACAGCAAAAATGCAAATTATCAAAATTTGCTTTAAATTATTATCTAATTAGTTTTTTGAAGTAAGGATTTTTCGTATCAATTTTGTAATTCCTCTATCTTTTGATTTTAAGATTGGAACTGAACCTTGTTTTGGTTCATAATCATAATTTTCATTTGTGGGATGCAATCACATATTTTGACGATAATATTCTGTTGCTTCTTTAACTTCATCAATATGTTCTTTAATAATGAGTTGAATTGGATCCCATTGATTAACCTTTGCCATTCGCATCGATAACATATTACGAAAGACAATCTCACTATATGCTTTTGCCCCGTAGGATTTTAATGCTTTAACATTATGGGAAATTTGTGATTCAGTTTGACACCCAATATAATACTCATTCTTATAATTTCTAATACCATTAGTATTTGTAGTCACATATTGAATTAATTTTTTAACTTTGTCTTTTTTGTCTTTTAAAAATGGATATACTTCTTGCATTTCTTTTGTTAAAAATGGTTTTAAATAATCTAAGATATAATCAATTTCTCCTTTTCGAATAAAAGCAGATAAATCTTGATAAATTGCTTTTTTCTGTTTTTCTTCTATTGTTAGCACTTTTTTTGATTCATTACTTAATCGACGAAAATTAAAGCAACGACGAACTTTAGTCATTAAATGAAACTCATCTAAGATATAGTCTGATTTAAAATATTCTGCTATTTTTTTAATCCATTCAGCGCCACCACCCATTACTATTAATTGTTTATCTGTTAGGTCATAATTATTGTTAATAAATTCCTTTAATAATTGACGATATTCTTTCATTTTAAGATTTACATTTTTTGACATCACTGTTAATAATCGCTTATTTTGTAAAAAATGTCGTTTCTTACTAGATTTTTGTCAATCAATTCCAGTATGTAAATATGCCAAACGAACCATATTCTTATCAATCTTTTTATATTTTTTAAAAATTTTAGTAAAAGTATCATCTAATCCCAAATAAATGTATTTATTGTCGGACTTTATTTTATTATGAAGGACAGTATGTTTAAAGTTTTCATTAATTTCCGCCAAATCAACGCTCCGAAAAATATTTGAAACAGTCATCGGAGTAATTTTTGAATCTTTATATTTATCAATGATGTCTTGGTAACGTTTCCCAGAATCCAATTCCTTAAGAACTTTTATATACAAGTCAAAATGAATTCGCTGATATGGTTTTCGCCCCATTTCAGCGTCTAACAAAAAAACGAATCGATTACTACCATGTTTACCATCCTCGTTCAATTTATTTGGATCATAATGTTTAAATAATGTTCGTTGATAAGTAACGTGTCCTCATTCTGTAATTGTTGTTATTTTTCTTTTGCCATAAAGTTTATACTTGTTATATCCACCCGAATATTTATCCCGCAGTTTTTGATCTCATTCTTCATAGTAACATTTTATTTCATTGCACATTCGCTTACTAAAAGCATCTTTAATTTTAGCTAGATCGTCAATTTGCTTAGTTACCATATTAAAACTGCTATTTTCTGACAGTAAAAAATCATTAAAATTAATATCACTCATTTTGTATGCCTCATTCTGATTTTGATTAGTTTTTAATAATTGATACGATTCTTTACATATATTATACCATGAGAAAAGAAAAACTGGATTTCAGGTTCCAGTTCTAATCATAGATATGTAAGACTTCACTTCTTGTCATTAATGTAAATCATTTACTAACATAAAAATCTTTTCACTTTTTAGTTAGTTTTACTTCATCTAACCGAAGTTCTTTTTCAATATTAGACTTTAATTTGCCTTCATTATTAAAATAAAATGTAACATAATGTTTATCATTATCTACTATTTTAAATTCAATACTTGTAATAATTCCATTATCTTCATAAATCGTAAACGGAATAATTGCTGCATTTAATTCAGCCAACAGTTGGCATAAGATATCTTGATCAGGTGTTAACTTAAAATCTGATAAGTAATATTCACCAGATTTGACTTCTTTATCATTCTTATAAAAATTAACTGAATCATTAAAAAATTGTTGTATTCTAATTCATTCATCATAACAGAGCCGAAGCCGGAACCAGAACTACCACCAGAAAATAGTAGTTGAAAAATAGTTAATAATAAATATATTCCGAGAGATAACGGATGATATATTGTGATTTATCAACAATTTGATATATTACGAATAGATAAAATTGATAGTACAAAACAATGGGGTACTGAGGGAGCAATGGGAAAATCATTAGATATTCTTTATCATTGAACAAAAACAAATGAACCTGAAACACCAGAAATAAATTCTAAAACAGGTAAGTTTAAATGATATGATGAATATTAAGAAAATGTTCGTACTTTTTTGCTTAAATATATTGATGTTATTGTACAAGAAAATATCCGAATTCAGCAAGGTGGAAATCCAAACTATGATGATCCGAATTTGGGCAGTGAAAGAATAATTTTTGATTTTGAAATTATCAATAATTTAGATAAGTCTGATACCGGTACAATTTTAACTAAAAAATCAATTTATCGAATGATTTTAACAATTGATGAAAAGAAAAATATTATTGCTGGTAGTTTATAATTAACACATTTTAAACAATATTGGGATGGTAATAATGCAAATAGTTATCGGTATACTGATGATTTAGGTTTTTTGTTTACTTTTATGAAAGAAAAAGAAGATACTTTTAATTTTAGTGCTGAAACATATAATTATAATCAAGGTAATACTCCCAATACTGGTAAAATTGTTTTTGAACAGATGAAAGGTCAAATTGATATTAATAAATTTTTAAAAGCTTTTTTTGCGCATGCTTTGGTACCTGTATTTTAAAATCGCAGTAATTTTATTGAAAGTGGATATATTGATAATTTACAATACAACACTGTTTTAATTAATTTTTTTGGTTTAAAATTGATTAATTTTAGAGATGTTTTAATTGATGAAACTAATACTAATAAAAATCAATTTGAAAAACTATTAAATAGTATGTTCACGGTTTCGCAAAACTTTTATAAAGATTATTTACGCACCATTTTTGATTTAGAAAATAATACTTATGTGCAAGGATATAATAAAAAATATGGTTTATTAGCAAATAATGGTTTTAAAATTTACCCACGATATTTTTATTTTTCTGATAAATACAAGCAATTAGATATTAAATTGTATTCAGCATTTAAAAATCGGTTTTATAATACAAATTATGGTAATGTATTTAATTATGATTTTTCAGTTGCAAATAATTATAATATTAATCAAAATGAAGGTTATATTTTTGAAGGTGTTTTAAAAGATAAATATGGTTTAAAATATAAAAAAATTGAAGAACAAAAAATTGGTTATAATGTTTTTGAATTACAAGCCCAAAAAGAAAATGATATGTACCGTTATTATGATTTTAATTTTGGGATTTACAACTGACAAGAAATAAACAACGGTGGATTATTCCCTGATGGGCAATGATGACAAGCCCAATATGAAAGTTGTAGTTGATATAATTTAGCGTGTCATATAAAAAATGCCGCAATTTGAGTTGTAAATAATATTCCCGGTGTTAAACAAGTAAATGAATTAGCAAGCGGTGTTGGTAAAATATTTCAAACAATATATAGTTTTTTTAATCGAACATTTGAGGTATGAAAATTTAGTCCAGCATTATATAGTACAATAACAAATATATTTTTATTAATTATCTTTATGAAATTTGTTCGATTAATATAAAAAGGACTTATTAGTCCTTTTGTTCTTTTCAATCAGTAATTTTAACTGTTTTAGAATCTATTTCTGGTGTTTCAGGTTCATTTGTTTTTGTTCAATGATAAAGAATATCTAATGATTTTCCCATTGCTCCCTCAGTACCCCATTGTTTTGTACTATCAATTTTATCTATTTGTCATATATCAAATTGTTGATAAATCACAATATATCATCCGTTATCTCTCGGAATATATTTATTATTAATTTTTTCTCAATCTTGAAACTTTAAATTAACTTGTTGCAAATTATCAACACTTTTTTCTAATTTGTTTATAATTTCAACTGTATTAAAATACTTTGCAAAAGAATAAGAAAAATTAGTTAATTCTTTTAAAAATTGTTTTTTATCAACATCATAGAACTTATAAATATTATATTGTTTAGCATAAATATCTCAATTTTTATATAAATCCATAAACTCATCACTAGGCTTATCAAATGAAATTCCGGTAGAATAACTATCTTTTAAAAAATCTAAGTATCATTTATCATTATAAGTTAATGATTGTGAAGTTTTTAAATTTGGATTAATAAAGTAATTTGTTTCTGACCAATTTTCAAAAAAACTACTACGTAAAAACATTGTATTAATAAAGTCTGTTTCATTTATTCCTGTTGCTTGCTGTTCAATGTTATAAGTTTGTTGGTTCGAAGGTTTAAATGCCGTTAAAGTAATAAATGGAATAATTAAACCTAAAATACCTAAAATAGATATGGCAAATAAAGATAATGATTTTTTCATATTTATAATTCAACCCCTAACTATACAATGTTTTTGAAACAATAAACCCAACAATATATAAACTTGAAATTGTTAACATTAATGGGTGAGAAAATAAGATTGCCATTTTTCCAAACAACGAAAGTAACCAGGTATCTGAATTATATAAGTCCATAATAATATTTTTTGCTGATGTTAATTGATTTATAATAACTGTTATAAAACCAGTACCAAAAATAGCAATTGCAGCAACTAATAAAACTAATCTAATCATTATTTATTCACTATTCTATATCCTTGTTCTCTTGATTTTGCTTGTTTTGCTAAACTTGATAATTGTTGTTTATCACGATTAATTTTAAACTGTTTACGCTCTTTAATATGTTTTTGTATACCTTGCTTAGTATCTGATACTCCACGAGCTGTTGTTGAATATATTTGTGATGTACTATTTTGAACAGTTGAACCTAACTCATTATATTGTGTAGAAGTACCATGTATTGCATAAATTGATAATTTAATAACCATAAAAAAGATTATAAAATAAGCAATCGTTGTATTTGTCATTGGTAATTTAGTATTTCAAATCACATCAAAAATAAATAAAAATATATCAAAAATAAAACTAAAAATCTTATCTCAATTACTATTATTTTCAGTTAATAAATTAATCATCTTTACCACTTCCTTTTTCTTTTTTAGGTTTTAAATTCTTTTTCAAAATATCAATATCTAATAAATCTAAACGTTCTTTTATTGTTAAATCTTTAAGTTGAGTTCAATAGTATTCTTTAGTAACTGGAACATCATCATTTTTTAAATCACGAACAAATGATAATCATTTACTTTCATACTTTTGAGCGATTTCTAATGGAATAATTATTTTAAAAAACCGAATTCCTAATCCAACATCCGACTTATGTTTTGCTCGTTTACCTTCGGCTGTTAGTTCTACTGATTTTGTTTTTCAAATTTCATAATCAGTAATATCTTGGAAAATACCAATTCGCATAATAAAGAAACGATTAAAAAAATTTAATCCTTTTTAGCAGTAGGTTTTTTCAGTGAAATTGGAATAATAATACCACTTGCTAATTTCCGAATATTGTTTCAAAGCATACCTTCGCGTTGAGCTGTAAATAAAGCACGATTACCAAAATGTCTTGCTAATACAATTCACGGAATTTTACCACTATGAACTTTTTTCTCATCGTGGGGACTAGTTCCATCAATATATAAATAACTTTCATCAAATAAAATAACACTATCATCTGGGGGAACTGGTTTTGTTATATCTGTAAAATCTAAATTTTTAAACGTTAGAACTTTAACTTTGTCATCTTCTAATGGATAGTTACTATAAATTTTATCCGTTAATAATTTCATTGTTTCTGACAAATAAGTTAAAAGTAATGTTTTACCAGTTCCTAACTTACCAATAATTACCGATAACGGATTATCTCAAACAAAATTTACTAAACGAAAAGCATTTAACTGATAAAAAATATTTTTCCATAATCATCAAACAAAATAAACACACTGCAAAGCAAATAATAATCAGAATACTAAACCAGTATAATTTAATGAAATTATTCAAAGTAATAAATCAATTAAACTAAACAAAAGCATCGAGCCACTGATATAACAATAATTTTTTAAGAAAAATATAAACTTTTTCATTATTTAAAACAACAATCATAAGAGTTAAATATTCATTTTGAGTCAAATTCCAAGTTGTAATACTTTCAACGTTAGATTTGTCAATAAACAAAAATACATGAATAAAAAACTCTTTTAATTTTTCTCAATCATTTTGCATTTTTAAAAGCTTCACATTTTTTGAATGATTTTAAAAAACATACCAAAAAATAAAATGATAAATAACACAAACGATATAACATATAAAAATTCAGGTGCATTTGAGCCAATAATATAACTAACAAATTGAACTCAATAATTATATAAACTCATTATCTAATTCTTCTAAATCGCGAATTAATTGTTCTACTTTTTCATCATTTCAATTTATTAAATTATTATTGTTATTTGTTTTTACTTTTTTAGGTTCATTTTGAAATAATGTTTTATGCATACGCGTAAAATAGTTTTGTTTATATTGATTATACAAATTGATTAGTTCTGCTCCAGTTAAAAATTTTCAATCATGTTGTTTCAAATTTTCATCATATTTCAAAATAGGATAAGAATTATCATAAATCAAACTAATAGCTACTTGATCAGAATGTTTTTCACTAAAGTAAACAAACTTATTACTTAATCAAAAACCAATATGTTTATTGTGATTAGGCAAATTTATAAATGAAGCTTTATCAGTTTGAAAAAATATAAATTCTCTTCGAATAAAATAATTTTCTAAATTAATATTCTTCTTATAAAAACTCATAAAAACACCTTACTTTCACACATATAACTCATTTTTTCTAGTATCAATACTTGCAAATCATTTACTTTCAATTATTTTGCGAAAAGATTGAAAACCATTAAAATTTATAAATCACTCAATATTGATTACTTTAATAATATTAAACAGATTTGGACTTTTATTATAATTTGGTTTCTGATACATTACTCAAATCAACTCGCTTTCTATTACACTGCTAACTTAAAATATAAACTACCAATAAATTTTCTATTCAAAATAGAATGACAAATTTGACATTTACGCTTAATAAAAAATATTCAAATTCCTAACATAATTAATCACACCACTTATCCAAATCCAATAGTGTAATATGTTTACTATTATTTGAGAGAAATTTATCAATAAATTCTAATGCTTTATTTCGTTGTTCTACAGTATCAAAAATAAAGAAATTTGCTAAACGGTTTCCAATCATAAATATAATTGCTTTATTATTGTCAAATGTAGTGTGTTGTTTTATTATTGTTTTTTGTTGGGATTGGAATTGGTGGATGACAATTATATTTATATTTGCATCAAAGAACACAACCAGTTATTTTTAATTTAAATCAAATTACAAAAATTAACAGTCCAGCAATGATTAATACAAAAAATGTTTATCAAGTTGAAGAAAGTGAAATTAAAGATAGTTTAAAATATTTAATTCTTCAAGAAGTTATTAGTTATTCACGCGGAGCAACTTTTCTTGATTATGATTATCACCTTTTTTCTGATAATAAGGATGCTGTTTTTCAACCGGTTAATTTAGCAACAATTACAGTTAAAATTTGAGTAATGATTTCAGCAACACCTAATAATAAGTTTCTAGTAAATAATACAAATTATTTGGCAGTAACATTGCCAATGTTAGGTGAAAAAAAATTAAGTATTGCTGAAATTAAAACATTAGATGGTCCAGAATTATTGGCCGTGCCAAAGCCTAGTCGTGTAGTAGAAAGTGATATTAGAAATGTTTATGATTCTGTTATTCCACAAGCGGTTAAAAGAATTAATGACAAAGTACAGTTAAATGTTGATTATAGTTATTATATTTATCGTAATGAAAATGAGGAACGATATCAACCCGTTAATTTAACTAGCAATAGGGTTGATATTTGAATTGTTATTACAGCACAATCAACAAGTAAATTAATTACGGGATATAGTAATTTAATTCAAGTTACTTTACAAAATCATAAACAATTTATTAGTTTTGATAAGGGGGTGTATGCGTTTGCTTTTGGACCGGATGGTGTTGTCTATGTTGCTAGTGGTAATACAATTTATCAGGAGGATATGAAGGGTGGCGGTCGTACTATATTTACTTATTTGTCTCCGAGTTATACAATATTGGCATTCGTTGTTGACTCTTATGCTAATGTTATTCTTGTCCCATCACCCCCCGATACTCCACAAAAGGTTTGAATTATAGGTCTAGATATGAAGAGTAAGAAGACTTTATTCTCTAGGGGTCTATCAAATATTGCACTTGATCACAAGGTGCTTGCTACTGGGTTGGATGGTGCTATCTATGTTGTTAGTGGTAATACGGTTTATAAGTGGTTTATACACGGAGGATTTGGTCACGCTATGCTTGTTAGTTTTCCTAAGAAAATATCTGCATTGGTTGTTGGACCCGATGGTTTTTTATATGCCCTTACTAATAAAACTAATATTTGAAAAATAGCAATTTACAGAGTAAATAATGGATAAATCTAATTATTTTGATAATAAAAATAATAATTATCTTGACTAAATTATATAAAAAACATATAATTATCCTTGGAAAATGTTAAAGTAGCTAATGTTCACCCGTGCCCTTTAGTGTGGTTAATAGGTTTTACAAGATTAAATTAGATTTGTAACGATTAATTATTAATCGTTTAATAAATAATTCTTGTTAATTAAAGCGCTACTTTTGAGCGTTTTTTTTTAATTAATTACAATGGAGGGATTGGATGAGTCAACCTACTAAAAACAATAAGAATATTGATCAAGTGAATTATGATATTAGAGCACGAGAAGTTTTAATTATTATGGATGATGGTAATAAAATTGGACCATTAGGACGTAATGAAGCAATTTGTTTTGCGGAAGAAAAAGGCTTTGATTTATTACTAGTATCAACAGTTTCAGATCCACCAGTAGCAAAGCTAGTTGATTATGGAAAATATAAATATGAGCAAAAAAAGAAAGAAAAAGAAAATAAGAAAAATCAACATATAACTGAAAATAAAGAGATACGATTACGTACTGGAATTGGTGATCATGATTTAGAATTTAAAACAAAAAAAGTACGTGAATTTTTAAAGGATGGTAATCGTGTTAAGATTTCATTAAAGTTTCGTGGTCGTGAAGTTGCGCGCCCCGAATTTGGAAAAAAAACATTAGATAACTTCTTTAGTCGTATTGAAGAATTTGCAAAAGTGGAAAAAGAACCCCAATTAAATGGTTTGTTTTTAGATATGTATGTTGTGCCAAAAAAATAATTAATTAAAATAAGAATAGGAGGAAAATTTATGCCAAAAATGAAAACAAAGAAATCTTTAGCAAAACGAGTAAAAGTAACTGGAACCGGAAAATGAAAGATTGCCCATGCTTATACTTCACATTTAGCTCAAAATAAATCAACAAAACAAAAACGGCACTTACGTAAAGCTGGCGTAATGGATCATACTGATCAAAGTAGATTAAAACAATTATTACAAGATTAATTTAAACAAGAAGGGAGTATTAAAAAATGGCAAGAGTTAAAGGCGGACCAACAACAAGAAAACGTCGTAAAAAAATTATTAAACAAGCAAAAGGATATTTTGGGACAAAATCAACCCATTACAAAAAAGCAAAAGAACAAGTAATGAAATCATTGGCATATGCCTTTCGTGATCGTAAACAACGTAAAAGGGATTTTCGTTCATTATGAATTCAGAGAATTAATGCCGCTGTGCGTGAACATGATATGTCATATTCACAATTTATGAATGGATTAAATAAAGCTAATGTCGAAATTAATCGTAATATGTTATCGGAATTAGCAATTCATAATCCTACTGAATTTAAAATGTTAGTGGATGAATCAAAAAAAGCGTTAAAAAATTAACAAAACTATTTTTAAAAAGTAGTTTTTTTTTGACAATTTATTCTTAGTTGCTAATTATTACAATTAAGCATAAAATATTAATATATTTAAGGGGAAAACACAAAATATGGCAACAAAGTTATCATTAAAAGAACAAGTTGAAATTTTACCATCAAAACCAGGGTGTTATTTATTTTTTAATAGTTATAATCAAGTGTTATATGTTGGAAAAGCAAAAAATTTACTTAGCCGGGTTAGTTCATACTTTAATAAGGTTTATAATTACAAAACAACACGGTTGGTGCAAGAAATCACGCGGTTAGAAACAATTATTACTAAAACAGAAAAAGAAGCGTTAATTTTAGAACATAATTTAATTAAACAATATAAACCAAAATATAATATTTTATTAAATGATGATAAACATTATCCATACATTGTAATTACTAAGGAACAAGATTCCCAATATTTATATGTTCGTAATGTTCATAAAAAATATGCTCGTTGTTATGGTCCGTTTCCAGAAGGAAGTCATGCTCGGGAGATTATTAAAGTTTTAGAACGATTATATCCGTTGCGGCGTTGTAAAGGAAACCTTGGTAAACCCTGCTTATATTATCATATTAACCAATGTTCTGGCGCTTGTTTTAAAACCGTGTCAAAAGAATATTATACAGCAATGATCAAAAAGGTTCATGCTTTTTTTAAAGGAAATTTTAACGAGACAAAAGAGTTGTTAGAAAAACGAATGTTACAAGCAGCAAATAATTTACAATTTGAAGAGGCCCAAAAGCTAAAATTATTAATTCGTAATTTAGATTGGACTTTATCATCCCAAACAGTTGAAATGTTAAATCAAAATTATGATTTAGATGTAATTAGTTTATACCAAATTGAGCATAATTTAGTATTAACAACTTTGTTTTATCGGGCTGGAAAATTAAGTTATAAAGATTATGAATATTATCAAGTCACAATTGAAGATGATTTTCAAGAACTTTATCGGTTATATTTGCAAAATATTTATCAAAAGAATATTTTACCGACTAAAATTATTGTTAATAAAGCGATTGCTTTACCAGAATTAAATTTATTATTTGATAATCGTGTTTTTCATCCCCAAACCCGAGCAGAAGAAACAATTATGAAACTAGCAACTGACAATAGTTATGAATCTTATTTACAAACGCAATCAACAGCACAGCGTCAGCTAAATAATGTTGAAGTTTTACAAGAATTACAAAATCTTTTACATTTAAATGAATTACCTTATTTAATTGAAATGATTGATATTGCAAATATTAATGATGAATTTGTTACTGGTGGGGTAATCGTTTATAAAAATGGGCGACCATCACGAAATGATTATCGTAAATATAATCTGGCAATTGCGCAACAAGATGATGCCCATCGAATTGCGGCTGTTGTTGCTCGCCGTTATCAAAAAGCGCTTGAAACTGACCAGCCATTACCAAACTTAATTATGATGGATGGGGGAATTCAACAAGTTAACGCTTGTTTAAATGAATTAAAAAAATTAAATTTAATAATCCCTGTTATTGGGTTAGTTAAAAACAATCAACATAAAACTGACCACCTTCTTAACTTAGCAAAAGAAAAGGTCTATCTTGATAAAACCAGTCGCTTATTTTTATTTTTAACAAAAATGCAAGACGATGTTCATCATTTTGCAATTAGTAGTTTTCGCCGTCGGCAAACAAAGGCGTTAACAACAAGTATTTTAGAAGTAGTTCCGGGGTTAGGGGCACAACGGATTAAGGCTTTAAATCTTCATTTTGATAGTATTGGGGCAATGCAAAAGGCAAGTGGTGAAGAATTATATCAAGTTTTACGTAATTGAAAACTTGTTGAAAATTTGCGAAAGTTTCTGGAAAATTTTAGCGGATAAAGTTTTTTTAGTTATAATTATAATGGACAAAGTTAAATATATAAAAAGGAGTAAAGAATATTATGCATAGAGTCCAAAGAAAAGACTTATTATTAGAATATCTATGCCAAAAACCTTTCCACGAAATGAATCATGTTCTTGAGTATGTTGCAAAATTCGATATTTCTGCGACAACCGCACGTCGTGATTTAAAAGAACTTGAAAATGAAAGTATTATTACAATGTCTTATGGTGGGATTAATTTTTTAGGGGTTCACAATAAGTTGTGCAGTATTGATGTTCGTGCAAGTAGCATTAACTTTGATAAAAAAATGATTATTGCGAAAAAACTTTTAAATCTTTTAGAAAAAAATGATGTTATATTTGTTGGTGCTGGGTCAACTTGTGAAGTTTTTGTAACTTTAATTGATAAACCAGTTAAAATTGTTACTAATTCATTTCGAATTTTACAATTGGCAAAAGACAATTCTAATGTTCAATATAATGTTTTAATTGGTGGTAAATTACGAGAAAAATCACAAGCGTTTTATGGCTCACTTTGTGAAGAAAGTTTATCATTAATTCAATTTTCAAAGGTTATTTTTTCGGCAAATAAAATTGATCAAACGGGCGCAGTTTATAAAAGTAACTAAGAAGAGGCTCGGGTTGAATTAGCAGCCTTAGCACTAGTACAAACAAAAATTCTATTGGCAGATAGTACTAAATTTGATAAGCTGGGGTTTTTTAAATTTTATGAAACAAAAGATGTTTCGTATTTAGTAACCGATAAACCAGAAGTTGCTAAACAATATGATTTAAATTTTAGTATTATTTAAGACTTTGTCTTAGGACAAAGTTTTTTCTTTGCAAGGAAAAAGGTTTTGTGACTGGTAATTTTGTGCTTGAAAGGAGGTTAAAATGGAATTAAATAATGTCTAGTATGTATGTAACCAAATTGAAAAGTTTGAATTTGAAGAATTATTCACCGTTCTAGCAAAAATTGAAGCAGTTGTAAAGGACCGAACAGACGGCGTCGATTAGGAAAATATTTTCAATAAACTCTCAAATTTTTTTCATTCCAAGTTTATTATAATCACAATTGAAAGTTGAGGAATTAAAACATGGAATGATTGGGTGGGGAACATGCAATTGAGAACTAATATTCTTGAGAAGTTAGAAGAAATTATTAACCGTAATGATGATACTGTTAATGGTATCATTGCACAAACTATTTTAAATTTTGCTAAAGTACCAAACGAAACTTTTATTATTAATGATGTTGCAGAAACATCACATACAAGTGTCTCATCGGTAACGAAGTTTTGTAATATGCTAGGTTTTACTGGTTGAAAAGAATTTTATATTTTCTTTCGTTATGAATTAGATAATTTGAGAAAACTTAATCAATTACACCGTATTAACCCTTTAGAAAACACAATTAAGGATTTAGTAACAAATCACACTGTTATGATGACAAAACTATTAAATGAAAATTTAGAATCAATTTTAGAATTAAAAACAATGTTAAAAACAACCAATAAAATTTATTTAATTGGTGAACACACACATTTAGATTTATTAATTAATTTTTATCATCAATTATTAGGACTTGGGTTTGACACAAGTATGACAACCCATGATTTTATTGCCAAAAAGTTTTTAGAAAAACTAACCAAAGATGATCTTGTCCTTTGAATTATTATTGATACTAACCAAACGTATTTATTTAATGTTTTAAAACATAGTGATAAGACATTACCTTGTGATAATATTAAATTTATTTTAAAAGAAAATTCACCGATTTTAGAGACAAATTTAACAACAAGAGGGCCAATCATTATTAATGATCGCCGCAAAATGTATACCCACCAAATAATTTATAATCATTTATTTATTATCTTTAATGCAATTCTGACAATGCTTAATTAAAAAATACCCAGACAATTAATCTGAGTATTTTTTATTTTTCTTTATTATGATCAGTATCTCAATCTTCTAAAACCATATGTTTAATAAAACGTTGCATTCATAGTTTAGGATTTGGCCCTGTTTCTAAATTACCAATTTCACCAGTTTCAAAACCAACATAATTACCATTTTTAACATAAATATAAGTTGGTGTTCCATTTAATCCTAATGATTCAGCGGTAATGCTTTTATCAATTTCACCGTTAATTTTATGGGCATTACGTTCTTGCGTTACAATTCAATCCGCAATGTTTTTTGCTCATTTTTGTTGTCAAACGTTATTGTAATCTTTAACATCACTTGTAACAATTAAACGGGTTTTTTTAATTTTTGCTTGTTCTTCAGCACTAATATGGTAACTATTTAAAGCATATTGTGAACCACGTTTTCCTGTTAAGTAATCATCATATTTTTGATTGCCATGCCCATTAGTATATAAATCAGCAATTGTTGTGTCGTGGGTATTTTGACAGTGAATACAATTTTGTGCTGATACCATAAAAATAAAGTTTTCCTTGTTCTTAACCCCGTCCATAAATTGGGTGTAATATACCATATTTTTATCTGAACAAGCAATTACAGTCGTTGCGATTGTTGATACAATTGTTAGGGCTGCCATTGTGCTTAGCAGTTTTCTCATTTTTATTCCTCCTAAGAATTAGTTATAATGTTGTCTATTTATAACTATACATTATTTTTTTAATTTTTGACATAAAATAGTTAAATATTTTGTTCGATTGCGGGTAGAAAATTATGGTGAAAAGGATATAATATATATAATATATAAATACCATAAAAACTTATAAAGGGGTGTAAAACTGATGATGGATACGGCTACCGCGCTTGCTGTATTGCTTCCAATAATGATTATTTTGTTAATTTTTTCAAGTTTTTTTCTGCATCAGAAACAGCAATTAAGTCAATTAATGTGATCCGTTTGAAACAAATAGCGAAAAATAATGTTAGCAAGCGTAAAAACAAGACCACAAATAAAAATATTCGAAAAGCAAAACGTGTTTATAAATTAGTAAAAGATTATGATCGAACTTTAGCAACAATTTTGATTTCTAACACGTTAATTAATACTGCTTTAGCAACGATTGGAACCTTGTTTTTTGCAACTTTAATTAGCAATGCGGAAACAGCAACTTGAATTTCAACGATTGTAATTGGTTTTACGGTGTTAATTTTTGGTGAATTAGTGTCCAAAACAATTGCTAAGAGTTTTCCCGAAAAGTTTTCAATTTTTTCAGCTTACATTTTATGAATTTGAAAAATTTTATTTTATCCATTTATATGGATGTTAATTTTACGAAAACGAAAAGATGGTGTTTCAACAACAGAAAATGAATTATTAGAATTGATTTCAACGATTGAATCAGAAGGGGTTCTAGAAAAGAACGAAAAGGAGTTAATTGAATCAGCAATTACCTTTGATGATAAAACAATTGGTTCAATTATGCGACCAAAAGAAAAAGTTAAAGCAATTTATACTAATACAACATGACGCGAACTACAACGGATTTATAAAGAAGAACGTTTTACAAGAATGCCAGTTTTAGCCCCGGACACAGAAAAAGTAATTGGAATTTTAAACATTAAAGATGTTTTTATTGCTGTTATTGATCATCAAGAAGTTGAAATTAAAAAGTTAGTTTCAGAACCAATCTTTTTTTCCCGTTATTTAAAATTAGATGATGCCTTAGAACTGTTTCAACAAGAACAGTTACATATGGCAATTGTTAGTACTAATGCGGATAGTAATGGTTTTCTTGGCGTTGTTACAATGGAAGATATTTTAGAAGAACTTGTGGGAGAAATTTATGATGAAGATGATGAAACTGGGCAAGTGGAATTATGTAAAATGAAGTGCAACAAATCTTATTAGTCAAATAATACAATAAAAATCATAAAAAATCAATTATAAATTTTTAAAAATCAAAATATTTATAGTTTTTATTTTATTTTAAGGAAAATTAAGCACACTAAAAAATAATTTATTAAATTACTTCAAATAAACCTATTTAAAATTATCTGAAAATACCTCTTTTGCTGTTTTTCAATTAAGAACAGGCCTTAATTTATCATTTATAACATTAACTACTCAATTTATTTTTTGTTGACTAACATTATTAAAATCAGTTCCCTTAGGAAATCATTGTCTAAGTTCAGAATTCATATATTCAATTAATGGTTTTTGTTGTGGTTTACCGGGGTCACAAAAATAAACTTGTGTTTCAGCAAATATTTCTAATTCTCTTCATTTACTAAATTCTTTTCCTCTATCAGTTATTATTCCTTTAATTTTCCCAAATAAATTATTACTTATAACAATATCTTTAAACTTTTCCACAACTTCATTAGCAGTATGATTTTTTAATTTCATAACAAAATAACTTTTACTATTTTGTTCAACTAAAACCAAATTACTAGATTGATGCTCTTTTCCAACTATGGTATCCATTTCAAATCAACCAACAGCAGTCTCTTTATTCTCAATATCTCATATTGATTTAAAATTAATTAATTTACCACTATTATCAAATTTTCCTTTTGTTTTATATTTTTTACCACGATGACGTAAATTCTGTTTTAAAAAACCATAAAAACCCAAACGAATTCATTTATACAATGTTTTAACACAAACAGGAAATTTAATACCAAACTTTAGAAAATAACGATGAATAAGTTGTGATGGAGAATCACGATAAACATTAAATCTTATATTAATAAAATTTAATTGTTCTTCTGTAAACTTATATCTTTTATTATTCTTTTTTCTTTTCTCATAATACATTTTATCTGACTTATAAGCACTATATTCATCAATAGTTTTAAAACGCTTAATTTCTCGCAAAATAGTACTACGATTTCTGTTCAAACATTTAGCAATCTGTGCAATATTTATTTCACCATTCTTTTTTAAAAATAATTTTGATAATAATAATTTTTCCAATTTAACCTTATCAATAAAACTTAAATGACTATACATAACATTTATATACCTTTCATTAATTTATAAATTTAATATTAAAATTATTTAATACATTATTGATATATGATAAAATCAATTATGGCATTCAAGTAATTTTAATAAAGGAGAAGTAAAATATGAAAAAGTTACTAAGTATTTTAGGAGTAATCGGATTAACAGCAACAAGTACAACAACATTAATTAGTTGTGAAAAACCAAATAATAATGAAAACGGGGGGGGGTAATAAACCTACACCAGAACCACAACAACTACCAGAAAATAGCAAATGAACTAATATTCCTAGAACACAGGCGCCTAATAAAGAATTTTTAACTGCTACTAATAAATGATATTTTTATATAAATAAATATGAAAATAATTATATAACGACAAAATTTTATTTTGATAATAATTTTATTAATAATCAAAACACTTGATGACAACACTTAAAAAATGATTCAGATTTTATTTGAAACTATAATTTAGTATATCGTTGAAATAAAAACAATGAACCACAAATACCAGAAATTAATAAAGACACAGGACTAATAATTGATTGAAAAGAATAAAAGGACTAACAAGTCCTTTTTTAAATTAATCGAACAAACTTCATAAAGATAATTAATAGGAATATATTTGTTATTGTATTATATAATGCTGGACTAAATTTTCATACCTCAAATGTTTGACTAAAAAAACTATATATTGTTTGAAATATTTTACCAACACCGCTTGCTAATTCGTTTACTTGTTTAACACCGGGAATATTATTTACAATTCAAATTGCAGCATTTTTTATATGACACGCTAAATTATATCAACTACAACTTTCATATTGGGCTTGTCATCATTGTCCATCAGGAAACAACCCGCCATTATTTATTTCTTGTCAGTTGTAAATCCCAAAATTAAAATCATAATAACGGTACATATCATTTTCTTTTTGGGCTTGTAATTCAAAAACATTATAACCGATTTTTTGTTCTTCAATTTTTTTGTATTTTAAACCGTATTTATCTTTTAAAGCACCTTCAAAAACATAACCTTCATTTTGATTAATATTATAATTATTTGCAACTGAAAAATCATAATTAAATACATTACCATAATTTGTATTATAAAACCGATTTTTAAATGCTGAATACAATTTAATGTCTAATTGATTGTATTTATCAGAAAAATAAAAATAACGAGGATAAATTTTAAAACCATTATTTGCTAATAAACCATATTTTTTATTATATTCTTGTACATAAGTATCATTTTCTAAATCAAAAATGGTACGTAAATAATCTTTATAAAAATTTTGGGAAACCGTAAACATACTATTTAATAGTTTTTCAAATTGATTTTTATTAGTATTAGTTTCATCAATTAAAACATCTCTAAAATTAATCAATTTTAAACCAAAAAAATCTTTAATTTTGTCGAAAACTCTTGATGAAATAAAAAAAAATCATCAATATGACAATTTGAAAACTAATTTTGTGTAAGATTATGATTTTGCTTTAAATTTTTTAAACGTTAAAATATAATACCGTTGATTGTTGGTTTGGTGTTAAACCTTTGTGTTGGTATTTTCATTTTCAGAGCTTTAAATAATTTTGAATATTAGTGAAACCCAAACCATGATAATGAATTAAGGCTTCTTTAAGACTGGATTGTAATTTACTAATCTTATTTAACTTTTGATAACTAGTATCAGGGTTTGTACTAGTTTTGGTGGAATATAGAGTAGAATTTGTTTGTTTTGCTACTAATAAATATAGTGGTTGCATATCAGAAATAATTATTGATTTTTCTTTAATTAGTTGCTTATTCATATTTTCAATAATCCATTGTTTTTGTAATCTTTTGGTATTGGTGGATTGAACAAAAATATTATTATTGCTATCAACTGCCATTTGAATACAGCATTTGGTATCAGTTGAAAATGGATCGAGATGAGTTTTTCGTTTATCAAATTTATCTTTAAAATTGCCTTTATGAATTTCTTTAATAAATGTTTCATCCATTTGGATTTGACCATTTAATTTTTTAAATTTTAACTGTGTATTTTCTAATTGTTTTGATTGCATTAATTTTTGTCGATTATATCAAGCGGTTTTTGGGGTTGTTTTAATAAAACGAGAAATTATTTTACTAGATTGTCCTAACAATGAAATTTGAATTAATAAATTTCACTGTTCATAATTTAAATGACTTCAATAAGTAAAATGATGACGAAATGCATCAAAACTAGCACGACATTTTTTACATAAATATTTTTGTTTTCCTTCGGAATTATGACCATTTTTAACACAATGAAAAGATTTGCAATTAGGACATATAATGCCTTTATCTCTAAATTTTTGATCAATTTCATTTAAACGTTTTTGTTTTTTAATTAAGTCTGCTTGTTGTTTTATTTTTTCATAAAATTCTAAAAATTGATCATCTGTTAAGCTATTTATTAATTCTGTAATTATTTTTTTCATCATTTATTTACCTCTATATATTAAAAATATACCTAATTTTAGGTATATTTTATAAATATCAAGAGTTTTCGACAAAATTAAAGAAAAAAATTAATTAAAACAGTATCATACTGTAAATTATCAATATAACCACTTTCAATAAAATTACTGCGATTTTGAAATACAGGTACCAAAGCATGGTTAAAAAAGGCTTTTAAAAATTTATTAATATCAATTTGACCTTTCATCTGTTCAAAAATATCTTTACCAGTATTAGGAGTATTATCTTGATTATAATTATATGTTTCAACACTAAAATTAAAGATACTATCTTTTTCTTTCATAAAAGTAAACAAAAAACCTAAATCATCAGTATACCAATAACTATTTGCATTATTACCATCCCAATATTGTTTAAAATGTGTTAATTCTAAACTACCAGCAATAATATTTTTATTTTCATCAATTGTTAAAATCATCCGATAAATTGATTTTCTAGTTAAAATAACATCAGGTTTTAAATCTAATTTTTCCATATTATTAATAATTTCAAAATCAAAAATTATTCTTTCACTACCCAAATTTGGGTCATCATAGTTTGGATTACCACCTTGCTGAATTCGGATATTTTCTTGTACAATAACATCAATATATTTAAGCAAAAAAGAACGAACATTTTGATAATATTCAGTATATCATTTTAATTTGCCATCATTATCAACAACGGGTAATTCTGGTTCACCGTTTCCATCTCAACGATATACTAAATTATAGTTTCAAATAAAATCTGAATCATTTTTTAAGTGTTGTCATCAAGTGTTTTGATTTTTAATAAAATTATTATCAAAATAAAATTTTGTAAGCAAATATTGACCATTTCTTTTTTCTCCATAAAAATATCATTTATTATTAGCAGTTAAAAATTCTTTATTAGGTGCCTGTGTTCTAGGAATTTGTATTCAAAACTCATTAATCATTTTAACTAATTGTAAATTATCAATACCTCTTTCTAATTTATTAATAACTTCCACAGTATTAAAATACTTAGCAAAAGAATAAGAAAAATTAGTTAATTCTTTTAAAAATTGTTTTTTATCAACATCATAGAATTTATCAATATTATATTGTTAGCATAAGTATCTCAATTTTTATATAAATCCATAAACCCATCACCAGGCTTATCAAATGAAATTCCCGTTGAATAACTACCCTTTAAAAAGTCTAAATATCATTTATCATTATAAGTTAATGTTTGTGATGTTTTTAGAGTTGGATTAATAAAGTAATTTGTTTCAGACCAGTTTTCAAAAAAACTACTGCGTAAAAACATTGTATTAATAAAATCAGTTTCATTCATTCCCATTGTTTGTTAATTAACAGTATAATTCTGCTGATTTAAGGGTTTAAATGCTGTTAAAGTAATAAAAGTAATCACTAAACCTAAAATACCTAAAATAGATATGGCAAATAAAGATAATGATTTTTTCATATTTATAATTCAACCCCTAACTATATAATGTTTTTGAAACAATAAACCCAACAATATATAAACTTGATATTGTTAACATTAACGGATGACTAAACAAAATTGCCATCTTACCAAATAAAGAAAGTAAAAAAGTATCTGAGTTATATAAATCCATAATAATATTTTTTGCTGATGTTAATTGATTAATAATAACTGTAATAAAACCAGTACCAAATATAGCAATTGCCGCAACCAATAAAACTAGTCTAATCATTATTTATGCACTCTCCGATATCCTTGTTCTCTTGTTTTTGCTTGTTTTGCTAAACTTGATAATTGTTGTTTATTACGATTAATTTTAAACTGTTTACGCTCTGTAATATGTTTTTGCATACCTTGTTTAGTATCTGAAACTCCACGAGCAGTCGCAGAATAAATATTTGATACCCCCGTTTGTACTATTGAACCTAATTCGTTATATTGTGTTCTTGTGCCGTGAATTGCATAAATTGATAACTTAACAACCATAAAAAAAATAATAAAATAAGCAATTGTTGTATTTGTCATTGGTAATTTAGTATTTCAAATTACATCAAAAATAAACAAAAAAACATCAAAAATAAAACTAAAAATCTTATCTCAATTACTACTTTCTGACAACAAATTAATCATTTTTATCACTTCCTTTTTCTTTTTTAGGTTTTAAATTCTTTTTCAAAATATCAATATCAAACAATTCTAACCGCTCTTTAACACTCAATTTAGTAATTTCTGACCAATAGTATTCTTTGTTATTAATTATTTCATCATTTTTTAAATCACGAACAAACTTTAATCATTGACTATCATATTTCTGTGCAAATTCTAACGGAATAATTATTTTAAAAAACCGAATTCCTAAACCAACATCTGACTTATGTTTTACTCGTTTACCTTCTGCTGTTCGTTCTACTGATTTTGTTTTTCAAATTTCATAATCCGTAATATCTTGAAAAATACCAATTCGCATAATAAAGAAACGATTAAAAAAATTAAATCCTTTTTTAGCAATCGGTTTTTTAAGTGAAATTGGAATAATAATACCACTTGCTAATTGTCGGATATTATTTCAAATCATACCCTCACGCTGTGCTGTAAACAAAGCACGATTACCAAAATGTCTTGCTAAAACAATTCACGGAATTTTACCACTATGGACTTTTTTCTCATCGTGAGGACTAGTTCCATCAATATATAAATAACTTTCATCAAATAAAATAACACTATCATCAGGGGGAACTGGTTTTGTTCTATCTGTAAAATCTAAATTTTTAAATGTTAAAACTTTAACTTTCTCATCTTCTAACGGATAATTACTATAAATTTTATCTGTTAATAATTTCATAGTTTGTGATAAATAAGTTAAAAGTAAAGTTTTTCCGGTTCCTAATTTACCAATAATAACTGATAACGGATTATCTCAAACAAAACTTACTAACCGAAAAGCATTTAACTGATAAAATATGTTTTTTCAAACTCATCATACAAAATAAACACATTGCAAAGCAAATAATAATCAAAATACTAAACCAGTATAATTTAATGAAATTATTCAAAATAACAAATCAATTAAACTAAACAAAATCATTGAACTACTAATATAACAATAATTTTTTAAGAAAAATACAAACTTTTTCATTATTTAAAATACCCAACTATTTTAAAAATCATTCATAACAAAAACCAAGTTAAAAATAAAATAACAATTCAAACACCAACCATCAAAGTTAAATATTCATTCTGTGTCAAAGTCCAAGTTGTAATACTTTCAACATTTGTTTTATTTATAAACAAAAAGACATGAATAAAAAACTCTTTTAATTTTTCTCAATCATTTTGCATTTTTAAAAACTCCACATTTTTTGAATAAGTTTAAAAAACATCCCCAAAAATAAAACGATAAATAATACAAACGATATAACATATAAAAATTCAGGGGCATTTGAACCAAAAATATAACTAACAAATTGAACTCAATAGTCATATAAACTCATTTAATTTAAACTTTCTAAATCATTAATTAATTCTTGCTCTTTTTCAACACTTCAATTTGTTAAATTATTATTGTTATTATTTACTTTTACTTTTTTAGGTTCATTTGAAAATAATGCTTTGTGCATACGATTAAAATAATTTTGTTTATATTGATTATACAAATTAATTAATTCTGTTCCAGTTAAATACTTTCAAATATGACGTTTTAAATTTTCATCATATTTTACAATAGGATAAGAATTATCATAAATCAAACCAATTGCTACTTGTTCTGAATGTTTTTCACTCGGATAAATAAATTTATTACTCAACCAAAAACCAATATGACGATTATGATTAGGTAAATTTATAAAACTTGCTTTTTCTGTTTCAAAAACTATCAACTCTTTACGAATAAAATAATTTTCTATATTTTGATTTTTCTTAACAAAATTACTCAATTTCTTTAATTTTGTCGAAAACTCTTGATATTTATAAAATATACCTAAAATTAGGTATATTTTTAATATATAGAGGTAAATAAATGATGAAAAAAATAATTACAGAATTAATAAATAGCTTAACAGATGATCAATTTTTAGAATTTTATGAAAAAATAAAACAACAAGCAGACTTAATTAAAAAACAAAAACGTTTAAATGAAATTGATCAAAAATTTAGAGATAAAGGCATTATATGTCCTAATTGCAAATCTTTTCATTGTGTTAAAAATGGTCATAATTCCGAAGGAAAACAAAAATATTTATGTAAAAAATGTCGTGCTAGTTTTGATGCATTTCGTCATCATTTTACTTATTGAAGTCATTTAAATTATGAACAGTGAAATTTATTAATTCAAATTTCATTGTTAGGACAATCTAGTAAAATAATTTCTCGTTTTATTAAAACAACCCCAAAAACCGCTTGATATAATCGACAAAAATTAATGCAATCAAAACAATTAGAAAATACACAGTTAAAATTTAAAAAATTAAATGGTCAAATCCAAATGGATGAAACATTTATTAAAGAAATTCATAAAGGCAATTTTAAAGATAAATTTGATAAACGAAAAACTCATCTCGATCCATTTTCAACTGATACCAAATGCTGTATTCAAATGGCAGTTGATAGCAATAATAATATTTTTGTTCAATCCACCAATACCAAAAGATTACAAAAACAATGGATTATTGAAAATATGAATAAGCAACTAATTAAAGAAAAATCAATAATTATTTCTGATATGCAACCACTATATTTATTAGTAGCAAAACAAACAAATTCTACTCTATATTCCACCAAAACTAGTACAAACCCTGATACTAGTTATCAAAAGTTAAATAAGATTAGTAAATTACAATCCAGTCTTAAAGAAGCCTTAATTCATTATCATGGTTTGGGTTTCACTAATATTCAAAATTATTTAAAGCTCTGAAAATGAAAATACCAACACAAAGGTTTAACACCAAACCAACAATCAACGGTATTATATTTTAACGTTTAAAAAATTTAAAGCAAAATCATAATCTTACACAAAATTAGTTTTCAAATTGTCATATTGATGATTTTTTTTATTTCATCAAGAGTTTTCGACAAAATTAAAGATAATAGTTATTAAAATATAAAATTAATCATTTATAATTAAATTGATATTTTTGCACTACATACTGCCTACAAATTTTAAAAAGAAAGTAGATATATTTATAAAGAATATTATAAAAATTTATATTCCAAAACTACTATTAATATGACCCCTAATAAAAATATTCTTATTTTTATTAAATCCTACTTTAAAACAATTATTTCATTACTAATAATTTCAATAATAACTTATAGACAGTGTGTAATACAAAAATAAACAACAAAATTATTTAATCAACTCACATAAAAGCTAGTGTGCCATAGCTAAGATATATGATCAATAATAATAAATATTAAAATCCTTTAACCATAACACGGAAAAAGTTTAAAATCTTAATGATAACAAAAATACCAAATGGAATTAAAATAATTCACGCATCACCTAAAAAGGTCATTAATTGTGGTAATACAGCATAAATTGCTTCTTTAACTTTCATCATAGCTTGTCCTAAACCACTTCAAATAGAACCCATTCCATCTGAAATAGTAGGCTTATCACCAACTGCTAAAAAATTAATTGCTGTTGTTAAATACATACATAACACTATTTATTTTCCTCCTTATTTTTAATTTCTTTTTTATCTTTTTTCTTTCCTTGAATTTGACGAATTTTTTGATAAATTGATAAACCAATTCAAGCAAAAATACCTAATATAATAACAACACTAAAAATTGTCGTTAATCAAACTGGCATAACTTATTCCTCCTAAAAATCTAATTTTCGCGGCACGCTTCGCGTGTTCGCTACGCTCAAAATAAACTATATTGAATAAATTACCGCTAATAAATTACGCGGATAATTTATTCATCTTCTTTTTCATTATTAATTACAATATTATTTACCGTATTAATAACATTATCTTTTCCATACTTAGTTACTAAGGACCGTAAAATAAAATAATGTTTTCTTTCCATTAAAAAATCAACTCATTTCTGAGTTGATTTGTTGCACTTCACTTACACGATGCCAATTTTAAATGGAATTCGAACAGGACAATGATTAGAAGCTTTAATCTTGGCTTTTTCTGTTGCAGTTGGTTTGACTCCTGAGTTATTGCCAGTAATTGTTGCGGTAAATTTAACGCGGGGAAGTAAAAACTTAGCAAAAGAAAAAGTTGTTATTAAACAACTTGATGCTGTGCAAAACTTAGGGGCAATTGATATCTTGTGTACCGATAAGACAGGAACTTTAACCGAAGATAAAATTGAATTACAAAATTATTATAATATTAATAAAATTAATGACCCAAAGGTTTTATCATATGGTTATTTGAACAGTTATTTTCAATTAGGAATGAAAAACCAAATTGATGAAGCTATTATTGGATATCAAAAAGTTAACTATACAAAGAAATTAGCATCAAATTACCAGTTATTAGATGAATTACCATTTGATTTTATGCGTCGTCGTGTTTCGGTTTTATTAACGGAAAAACCAGAAACAGAACAAATAATTATTACGAAAGGTGCTGCGGGTGCTACGGAAGAAATGCTAGATCTTTGCTATCAATATGAAGTTGATCAAAAAGTTTTCCCGCTTGATAAAACAGCAAAATTAAAAATTATTGAAAACTTGTTGTTATTAAATCAACAAGGGGTTCGTTTAATTGCCATTGCTTATAAACCAATTAACAAAAATCAAATAAGTTTAGAAGATGAAAATAACTTAATTTTTCTTGGTTTTTTATCATTTACTGATGTTATCAAAAAAGATGTCCAATGTACTTTAAAATTAATTAATAAATATGGTGTCACAATGAAAATTTTAACAGGTGATGCACCGCAAACAACATTAACTGTTTGTAATAAAATTAATTTAAAATCACGCGGTGTTTTGGTTGGTGAAGAAGTTGAAAATATGACACCTGAACAATTAGCGGTTGCTGTTGAAAACCATGATATTTTTGCAAAATTAACGCCGTTACAAAAAGCGCGGATTATTGAAGCGTTACAAAGAAATAAACATAAAGTTGGTTATATGGGTGATGGGATTAATGGTGCCTTAGCATTACGAAAAAGTGATGTTGCAATTTCTGTTAATAATGCCACTGATATTGCCAAAGAGGCATCGGATATTATTTTATTAGAAAAGTCATTATTAGTCTTAGAACAAGGAATAAT
Source organism: Spiroplasma endosymbiont of Sarcophaga carnaria (assembly GCF_964019595.1). Taxonomy (NCBI): domain Bacteria; kingdom Bacillati; phylum Mycoplasmatota; class Mollicutes; order Entomoplasmatales; family Spiroplasmataceae; genus Spiroplasma; species Spiroplasma endosymbiont of Sarcophaga carnaria. Next base: position 1,906,979 of record NZ_OZ026456.1, on the reverse strand, counting down.
TGAAGGACGGAGCATTTTTGCTAATATTATTAAATATTTAAAAGTAACAGTTGCTGCTAATTTTGGATTAATGTTAAGTTTATTAATTGCTTCAGCCTGATTATCATTTGCCCCAATGGCGCCAATTCAGATTTTATTTCAAAACTTATTATTTGATTTTTCACAAGTTGCTGTTGTGTTTGATAATGTTAATCCTGAATATATTAAAAAACCACGGAGTTGAGATACAAAAGGAATTTTATCCTTTACCTTATGAAATGTCCCATCAGTTACCTTAATGAGTATTTTAAACTTTGTTGTAATGGGAATTATGTTAACATCGTTAGCTTTAACATGAAGTGTTGATACAAGTCAAGGCAATAATGCCCAATTAATTTCGCAGTTTCAAACAACAATGTTTACGGAGGGGGCCGTTATTACATATGCTAATGATTTTCTTTATGCGTACTGATAAATTAGCATTTTGAAAAGATCGTCCACCCTTACAGTTAGTTCTACCGATTTTATTTATTTTAATGCTAGTGTTTGCCTTGCCGTATATTCCTAATGTTCATATGTGATTGCAATTATCACCGCCACCACCAATTTGATATGCTTTTTTAGGGGGTGGAGTGCTATTGTTTGCCCTTTTAAGTGTTGTTTTAAAAGCTGGCTATCGTAAAGTTTATCATTGTTGATTATAATTTCAAACAGGAAAATCCCGCTTTTTTGGTTAAAAATAACTAGAAAAAGAGGTGTTTTTTATGTGGTATCCTTTTGTAAAACAAGAACAAAGTGATGATTGTGGTTATGCTTGTTTAACAATGTTAATTGAGTATTATCATCACCAAAAATTAACAATTAATGAAATAAAACATCATTTTCAAAATTATCAAGGAGCGTTAAGTGTTTATAGTTTAAGTCAAATTGCAAATGAATATAACTTAGTTTTAACCGCTTTTGAAATTAATAAACAAGAATTATTAACCTTAAATTTTGAACAACCCTTAATTGCTTATGTTTTAAATGAAACTGGTTATTATCATTATGTTGTTATTTATCATCGTCGGGGAAACCGCTTTTTTGTTGCTGATCCTAGTGCTGAGAAAGGACGATGAGTTTTAATTAATGATTTTATGATGAAATTTCAAGCAGTAATTATTTTCACGAAGAAAAGAAAAAAGTTTACTTATAAAACAAAAACCTTTTATTTAATTTTTCTTTTTTTAAAAGAACAAACGGGATTTTTATGCTGAACTGTGTTTTTTAGTGTTGTTGTAAATTTTTTAATATTATTTGGTAAAAGTTTTATTAAAGTTTATTTTGATCGGTTAACAACAACTTTTCATCAAGAAGTAGTGATTTTCTTTGTAATTTTTTTAATTATTTATTGTTTTCGAGTTCTTTTTAGCTATTTTTTTCAAAAAATTCTTGCACAGTTTCAACAAAAAATAACAAAACGAATATATTATTATTTTAGCAACTTTTTTAGGAACAACTTTTCCACAACTGCTTTTTAGTTTTCTAATGTTAATTATTGGGGTTATTTTTTTACTTAATTTAAATGCTTTAATTTTAGCAATTGTTTTATTAGAAAATGTTATTATTTTTCTTTAATTTTGTCGAAAACTCTTGATGAAATAAAAAAAATCATCAATATGACAATTTGAAAACTAATTTTGTGTAAGATTATGATTTTGCTTTAAATTTTTTAAACGTTAAAATATAATACCGTTGATTGTTGGTTTGGTGTTAAACCTTTGTGTTGGTATTTTCATTTTCAGAGCTTTAAATAATTTTGAATATTAGTGAAACCCAAACCATGATAATGAATTAAGGCTTCTTTAAGACTGGATTGTAATTTACTAATCTTATTTAACTTTTGATAACTAGTATCAGGGTTTGTACTAGTTTTGGTGGAATATAGAGTAGAATTTGTTTGTTTTGCTACTAATAAATATAGTGGTTGCATATCAGAAATAATTATTGATTTTTCTTTAATTAGTTGCTTATTCATATTTTCAATAATCCATTGTTTTTGTAATCTTTTGGTATTGGTGGATTGAACAAAAATATTATTATTGCTATCAACTGCCATTTGAATACAGCATTTGGTATCAGTTGAAAATGGATCGAGATGAGTTTTTCGTTTATCAAATTTATCTTTAAAATTGCCTTTATGAATTTCTTTAATAAATGTTTCATCCATTTGGATTTGACCATTTAATTTTTTAAATTTTAACTGTGTATTTTCTAATTGTTTTGATTGCATTAATTTTTGTCGATTATATCAAGCGGTTTTTGGGGTTGTTTTAATAAAACGAGAAATTATTTTACTAGATTGTCCTAACAATGAAATTTGAATTAATAAATTTCACTGTTCATAATTTAAATGACTTCAATAAGTAAAATGATGACGAAATGCATCAAAACTAGCACGACATTTTTTACATAAATATTTTTGTTTTCCTTCGGAATTATGACCATTTTTAACACAATGAAAAGATTTGCAATTAGGACATATAATGCCTTTATCTCTAAATTTTTGATCAATTTCATTTAAACGTTTTTGTTTTTTAATTAAGTCTGCTTGTTGTTTTATTTTTTCATAAAATTCTAAAAATTGATCATCTGTTAAGCTATTTATTAATTCTGTAATTATTTTTTTCATCATTTATTTACCTCTATATATTAAAAATATACCTAATTTTAGGTATATTTTATAAATATCAAGAGTTTTCGACAAAATTAAAGTTATTTTTTTCTATCATTTTTATTTTTACAAATTAATAAGTTTTGATACCACCGATGGTATCAACAGGGATTAAATTTTGAAAATGTTACTTTAGAGTTATATCAAAGTTTTAAATTTCAGAAGAGTCGTCATTTGGAAGGATATTTTAATTATCAATGAACAAAAAAACTTACAACTTTTTTAATAGAAACTTATGGTCTTCAAAAAAATAATATTATTCAAAGGTTGATTTTAGCCTTTATTTCACAGCTTGCTACCTTTTTAATTTTCTATTTAGCAGTTAGTTTTATTACAAAACAAGGTTTAACAATTGGTAATTTAATGTTTTATAGTGCCTTAACTAGTTTTATTAATGATTTTACAACGCAATTGTCTGGGTTAATTGTTGAAAAAGGAAAATTAGAAAAGGCTTTTCAACAAACAGTATGTTTATTATTTCCAGAACAAAAACAAAAACAAAAGCAGTTAACTTTACCAGCAATCAAATCTTTTACCATTACAGACTTAAATTATCTTCTTAATGATACTTTTATTTTAAAAAAAATAACATTAACTTTACAAAATCATTACTTCCCCACCTGAAACTGGTCGTAATTTTGCTAAGATTTCTAACAAAGTTGTCTTCCCAGAGCCACTACGTCCTTTAATAAAAAAATGCTTAATGGTCAGTTTGATTTAACGATGCTTAGTGAAGAAGCAATCCGAACAAAAATATTATTGTTTCATCAAAATGATTTTTTATTTACTGGTAGTGTTTATGATAACATTATTAATTTTCAGCAGAATTGTAACTATCAAGTTTTAGCATTGTTACAATCGTGTGATGTTTATCTTATTGATGAAGTTTTGAGCAATGTTGATTATGAAAGTAAAATGATTTTATTAAAATTATTATTTACTTTAAAATCTGAACAAATGATTATTTACGCTGGTCATGATCATCTTGTTGAACAATTTTTTGTAAATGTGATTGATTTAACTAAACTTAATTTAATAGGGGCTGATAATTAATAAAAAAGTTATTATTTTAATGTTAACTTGTTGTTGCTTTTTGATTTCTTTTTTTGTTTTACTTGCTTATTATCCCCTTCAACTGTATTATGATGGTTATTTAACAATTTTAAAAAGCAGTACGGAAGAATTAAATTATGTTTTTGTGCCAAAAGAAATATCACGAGTTGAAAAGGCAATTAAAGAAGTTAAATTAGAATATTTTGTTCAAAATTATTGGCAAGAAATGATTGTCCAAATTAAATGAGAGAATAACTACTATTTAATTTTAGACCAAACCGATTTTAATGTTGATTTTTGATATTTACCAGCGAAAATTTATTTGGGCCAACAAACAACATTAGATTATTTACTGAAGATAATCATTTAATTTGTTATAATAAAACAAGAAAGTGTTAGGGGTCAAGATATGGTAATGAAAGATGATTTTGCAATTTATAATGAAACAAAATTTGATATTAAACCATATCAAACTGATTTTATGGCAATTTTTCAGAAAATTAAAACAATATCAAATATTACTGATCCATTGGAATTATCATTGATTATTGTTGATGCAAAAGAACAATTAGCGTTAAATCAAAAATATCGCCAAAAAGATTATGTTGCAGATGTTATTACATTTGCTTTAGAGGAAGAAAATAGTGTTGATTTGTTGCAATTAACAGGATTACGTAGTTTGGGAGATGTTTTTATTTGTTATGAAAAAGCGTTAGAACAAGCACAAACATATAATCATTCAGCGCGCCGTGAATTTGCCTTTTTATTTACTCACGGAATGCTCCATATTTTAGGCTATGATCATCAAACACCAGCTGAAGAAGAAACAATGTTTAATTTACAACGAAAAGTTCTAAATGATTTACAAATTCACCGAATTCCAATAGAATAAGAAGAGGAACAGAAAGGGATAGAAACAATGGCAAAAGGATCACCAGCAAAGAAAAAGATATTTTTTAAACTACGTAACAAGTTTTCAAATGCTTTTCGTGGAATTTATACCGCAATTAAAGAAGAGTCAAGTTTAATCATTCATATTATTGTATCATTGGTTGTGATTGGGTTAGGAATTTGATTACAAAAAATGGTTCCGCATGAGTTTAGTTATGTACAATGAGCAATCTTATTATTAACAATTGGGATTGTAATTGGGTTTGAATTAATTAATACAATGGTTGAAAACTTTGTTGATTTATTATCATTTGAATATAATATTAAAGCTAAAAAAATTAAAGATATTTGTGCAGCAGCAACCTTAATTAATTCAATTTTAGCAATTGCAATTGGACTATTAATTATGTTACCACCACTGGTTGATGTTATTAAATTATATTTAAAAATTAGTTAAAAGGAGTTAGAAAAATGGCAAATTATTTTGAAAAATTAAAATCATTAAGTACAAAAGCGTATGCTCCATATTCCAACTTTCATGTTAGTGCAATTTGTGTTTTAAAAGATGGAACAGAAGTAAATGGTGTTAATATTGAAAATGCTGCTTATTCGGTGGTACTGTGTGCAGAACGAACATGTTTAGCACAAGTTTATACTTTAGGTTATCGAAAAGCAGACATTAAGAAACTCTTTTTATATACCGATAGTAACCAAAAAGGTTCACCATGTGGAATGTGTCGACAATTTTTATGAGAATTAATTGACCATGATGTTCCGCTAGAAATTTATAATAAAAAGGGAGGATCATATGTTGTAACAATTGGTGATTTATTACCATATGGCTTTACAAAAGAGGATTTGCAATAAGATTATGGCGAAAAAATATGATGAAGAATTAGATTTATATGATTTAGCCCGTGGTCGTGAATTAATTACGGACCATAGTTATCGCATCGTTGATGATGAACATTTAAAAGATTATATGAGTAATAATGCCCTTTATATTAAATTATTTTATGCTTTTCATGATAAACGAATTTTATTAACACATCAAACTTGATGAAAGAAAACTAATGATTTAGAAGCATATTGTAAAAAATATATTACTGATTTAACAAAACGATTACGAATTGAGGAAATGGCATTAACCCCAGCTGAATTAGAACAAAAATGAGATTTACAAGAATATGACATTCATGGTTATGAAGATGTTCTTTTAAAGGCGATTAGCATTCGGTCATGAGTAAAAAATGATAATAATAAAAAATGAGTGGTGGTCGTACATGGCCTTAATTCACATAAATTTCGGGCAATCTTTTTTGGTTTAATCTATTTACGCCCAGGTTATAATATTCTTGTTTTTGATCAACGAAATCATGGTGAATCAACAACAAAAATAACAACAATGGGATATTATGAAAAACATGATTTAGCAGCCGTTGTTAATTTCTTGCAAACAACGATTGACCCAAAATTAAAAGAACTTAACTTTCATGGCTGGTCAATGGGAACTTTTGTAATTATGGAATATTTAAAATTAGCATTTGTTAAAAACAAGTTAATTAAAAGTACAATTTTAGATTCAACAATTAGTAATTTAAATGCTTTATATCGTTATTATATGTTAAAGATTAAGGTTAATTACTATGAGCATTATTATGCTATTCGGCGTTATGCGATTGATACGCGGGGTTATGATCCTGAACAAATTAATCCTGGCGAAAATTTAGAACAGTTAGCAAAATTACCAGTTTTATATCTATTAAATAAAAAAGACCACGCAACCCCCTATGTAATGGGGCGCGAAGCTTATCAAAACAAACGAAGCTATGAACGCAAAAAAATTAGTAGTCGGGTTGTTTTCAATTGTGATCATGTGCGGGGCATTTATTATAATACGCCACACTATTTAGCAACCATAACAGAATTTATTACTAATGCAAAACGAAAATAGTGATAAATAACTAAAATGTTATTTATCACTATTTTGTTTCTTGTCTATGTTTTTTATTTGGCATTTTTGTTTAATATTTTGATAAATTCTTTCATATCATAAGGTTTGGCTTTGATATTTATTAAATACGCGGTACATCCCATTGTTGAAACTTTGCAAGGCAACATGGAAAGCGGTAAAGACCACTGTGAAAAGAAAAATAATAAAAAATGTAGCTTGCACTTTGGTTAATCAAGTAATAATTGGATTATCAATATCTAAAAAAGGATAGGGATAAGCTCAAATCGTATCCCCATCACGATTTCAAGCAGCAGCACGAATTAAAACATACATTAAATAAAAAATAGGGTAACTTAAACTAATTCATCAATCTTTTGTTAAAAATTCTTTTTTTCAACTAAGACGATGATCACCAAATGATAATGGGGTATAAACAAAAAATAAAATGGGCATAATAAAATGGGTTACAACGGTACAACTAATTTGTGCCTTAGTGTAGTCAGCAATAGTTACTTCACCATTCTTATAACCAATAACAATTCCAATTCAAAAAATAAAGAACATTAATAAGTTTCAATTTAAAATGCTTAACTTAAAGTTTGTTGAAAAGAACCAACTTTTTTGTTCACGATGATGGTTAAAAATAGCTAACAATAATCAAGCAATCGTAATAATATTAACCTGGACTGAATAAAAACTTAATAATATATCATAATTTTGTAAACTAGATCGATAAGCATTTTTATTGACATATCAAAATTCTTTGAAGATATCAGCATAAAAACCATAAGCTAAAAATGCAAAAGCTAAACTGGCAATTATTACTTTATAATATCAAAGATAATCCTTATATCAAATTCGATAAGATCAACGCTTCATAATTCCTCCTTGATAATCTTTTAAATATTATCATAAGAATACTTTGTTAAAAAGATAATTTTTATAATTTTATAACTTTTGTTAGAGCAAAATAAAAAAAAATTTCCAAATTATCGCTTTAATTTTGTCGAAAACTCTTGATATTTATAAAATATACCTAAAATTAGGTATATTTTTAATATATAGAGGTAAATAAATGATGAAAAAAATAATTACAGAATTAATAAATAGCTTAACAGATGATCAATTTTTAGAATTTTATGAAAAAATAAAACAACAAGCAGACTTAATTAAAAAACAAAAACGTTTAAATGAAATTGATCAAAAATTTAGAGATAAAGGCATTATATGTCCTAATTGCAAATCTTTTCATTGTGTTAAAAATGGTCATAATTCCGAAGGAAAACAAAAATATTTATGTAAAAAATGTCGTGCTAGTTTTGATGCATTTCGTCATCATTTTACTTATTGAAGTCATTTAAATTATGAACAGTGAAATTTATTAATTCAAATTTCATTGTTAGGACAATCTAGTAAAATAATTTCTCGTTTTATTAAAACAACCCCAAAAACCGCTTGATATAATCGACAAAAATTAATGCAATCAAAACAATTAGAAAATACACAGTTAAAATTTAAAAAATTAAATGGTCAAATCCAAATGGATGAAACATTTATTAAAGAAATTCATAAAGGCAATTTTAAAGATAAATTTGATAAACGAAAAACTCATCTCGATCCATTTTCAACTGATACCAAATGCTGTATTCAAATGGCGGTTGATAGCAATAATAATATTTTTGTTCAATCCACCAATACCAAAAGATTACAAAAACAATGGATTATTGAAAATATGAATAAGCAACTAATTAAAGAAAAATCAATAATTATTTCTGATATGCAACCACTATATTTATTAGTAGCAAAACAAACAAATTCTACTCTATATTCCACCAAAACTAGTACAAACCCTGATACTAGTTATCAAAAGTTAAATAAGATTAGTAAATTACAATCCAGTCTTAAAGAAGCCTTAATTCATTATCATGGTTTGGGTTTCACTAATATTCAAAATTATTTAAAGCTCTGAAAATGAAAATACCAACACAAAGGTTTAACACCAAACCAACAATCAACGGTATTATATTTTAACGTTTAAAAAATTTAAAGCAAAATCATAATCTTACACAAAATTAGTTTTCAAATTGTCATATTGATGATTTTTTTTATTTCATCAAGAGTTTTCGACAAAATTAAAGAATTATCGCTTTAATTTTGTCGAAAACTCTTGATATTTATAAAATATACCTAAAATTAGGTATATTTTTAATATATAGAGGTAAATAAATGATGAAAAAAATAATTACAGAATTAATAAATAGCTTAACAGATGATCAATTTTTAGAATTTTATGAAAAAATAAAACAACAAGCAGACTTAATTAAAAAACAAAAACGTTTAAATGAAATTGATCAAAAATTTAGAGATAAAGGCATTATATGTCCTAATTGCAAATCTTTTCATTGTGTTAAAAATGGTCATAATTCCGAAGGAAAACAAAAATATTTATGTAAAAAATGTCGTGCTAGTTTTGATGCATTTCGTCATCATTTTACTTATTGAAGTCATTTAAATTATGAACAGTGAAATTTATTAATTCAAATTTCATTGTTAGGACAATCTAGTAAAATAATTTCTCGTTTTATTAAAACAACCCCAAAAACCGCTTGATATAATCGACAAAAATTAATGCAATCAAAACAATTAGAAAATACACAGTTAAAATTTAAAAAATTAAATGGTCAAATCCAAATGGATGAAACATTTATTAAAGAAATTCATAAAGGCAATTTTAAAGATAAATTTGATAAACGAAAAACTCATCTCGATCCATTTTCAACTGATACCAAATGCTGTATTCAAATGGCGGTTGATAGCAATAATAATATTTTTGTTCAATCCACCAATACCAAAAGATTACAAAAACAATGGATTATTGAAAATATGAATAAGCAACTAATTAAAGAAAAATCAATAATTATTTCTGATATGCAACCACTATATTTATTAGTAGCAAAACAAACAAATTCTACTCTATATTCCACCAAAACTAGTACAAACCCTGATACTAGTTATCAAAAGTTAAATAAGATTAGTAAATTACAATCCAGTCTTAAAGAAGCCTTAATTCATTATCATGGTTTGGGTTTCACTAATATTCAAAATTATTTAAAGCTCTGAAAATGAAAATACCAACACAAAGGTTTAACACCAAACCAACAATCAACGGTATTATATTTTAACGTTTAAAAAATTTAAAGCAAAATCATAATCTTACACAAAATTAGTTTTCAAATTGTCATATTGATGATTTTTTTTATTTCATCAAGAGTTTTCGACAAAATTAAAGAATTATCGTGATGTTATTTTATTTTTTTAGTGTTATAATAAAAAGTGAGTTGCAATAACTCACTAATTTAAAAATATATATGTGAGAGCATACTCAAGATCGCTAAACCACAACTATGCTATGCTCTCATAAATAATTATAGCATTTTGCTATAAATTTACTTTAATTTTGTCGAAAACTCTTGATATTTATAAAATATACCTAAAATTAGGTATATTTTTAATATATAGAGGTAAATAAATGATGAAAAAAATAATTACAGAATTAATAAATAGCTTAACAGATGATCAATTTTTAGAATTTTATGAAAAAATAAAACAACAAGCAGACTTAATTAAAAAACAAAAACGTTTAAATGAAATTGATCAAAAATTTAGAGATAAAGGCATTATATGTCCTAATTGCAAATCTTTTCATTGTGTTAAAAATGGTCATAATTCCGAAGGAAAACAAAAATATTTATGTAAAAAATGTCGTGCTAGTTTTGATGCATTTCGTCATCATTTTACTTATTGAAGTCATTTAAATTATGAACAGTGAAATTTATTAATTCAAATTTCATTGTTAGGACAATCTAGTAAAATAATTTCTCGTTTTATTAAAACAACCCCAAAAACCGCTTGATATAATCGACAAAAATTAATGCAATCAAAACAATTAGAAAATACACAGTTAAAATTTAAAAAATTAAATGGTCAAATCCAAATGGATGAAACATTTATTAAAGAAATTCATAAAGGCAATTTTAAAGATAAATTTGATAAACGAAAAACTCATCTCGATCCATTTTCAACTGATACCAAATGCTGTATTCAAATGGCGGTTGATAGCAATAATAATATTTTTGTTCAATCCACCAATACCAAAAGATTACAAAAACAATGGATTATTGAAAATATGAATAAGCAACTAATTAAAGAAAAATCAATAATTATTTCTGATATGCAACCACTATATTTATTAGTAGCAAAACAAACAAATTCTACTCTATATTCCACCAAAACTAGTACAAACCCTGATACTAGTTATCAAAAGTTAAATAAGATTAGTAAATTACAATCCAGTCTTAAAGAAGCCTTAATTCATTATCATGGTTTGGGTTTCACTAATATTCAAAATTATTTAAAGCTCTGAAAATGAAAATACCAACACAAAGGTTTAACACCAAACCAACAATCAACGGTATTATATTTTAACGTTTAAAAAATTTAAAGCAAAATCATAATCTTACACAAAATTAGTTTTCAAATTGTCATATTGATGATTTTTTTTATTTCATCAAGAGTTTTCGACAAAATTAAAGTAAATTTATGAGAGTTTTAGTTTTAAAATTCTCATTTTTTTGTAAAAATTTTAAAATTATCCCTATTTTTATTGTTTTGAACTCCCTATACCTTGAGGACGCATCGCATATATATTTTATTTATAGCTGTAAAAAATGGAAAAATAATTTTTAAAAAATGTAATTTTACGTATAATGTACGATGAAGCTCCAAAAAACAACTCTTGTTAGGGTTGTTTTTTTATTTGAAATAAAAAATCCCTAAAAGGAGGTAATGATAATTAAACAACAAAAAATATGTGATGTTAATGATTGCTATAAAGCAGTATCATTCATTACCGAAGAATTTTTATCAAATAAAGTTTTATGAACTTGTGAAAAACATAAATATTTATTAAATAAAATAAAAGATAAAACACAAAAACAGTTTTATCAAAAACTAGAAAATTCAAAAATTATCTTTGATGATAAAACTGGTTCTTTTAAACTTTGATTTTATAAAACAACTTAATGCAGGGTGGAACAGTTATTTTAAATAACTAAGTGTTTTTTTCCACATAGGCGGTCTAGCCCAGCGGTAATCAGTCCGTAAATAATAGACGCTTTAACAAGCGATAGTCGTGATAAGTGCGGGGTCAACATCAAACGACAATAAATATTGAGATGGCCACTTTATAAATAAATTTGCGATAGATATTATCCCATTAGAGGATGACAGAGGTTTTAAAAACCACAAAGTCAGCATTAGGCTCTTCAAGGTGCAAGTGAATTTATTTTAAAAACTGAACGCTTTGACCTGAAATGGTGCGGATGAAGAGAGAGAATTCTCTGGCATTATCTTATAAAAACAACTGTCGATTATTAAACATTAAACAATAAAACATACCGCCACCGCTCACCCGCAGTGAAGCGGATGGCGTAGTAAATAAATAGATAAATACTTAATTATATAACTAACTCTCGCTTTGGCACTTTCACTTGGGAGTGAGTGCCAGCGAGTTAAAAATAGGAGGTAAATATGACAATCAAAAATCTAATATCAATATATATGTACAATGATTTTTGTATTAATATATTTGATAATAAAACAGGGCAAAAAGAAAATATTAATGATGATATTAATTTAATTAAAAATGAAGAAGCACATTTATTAAATCAAGAAATAACTTATTTTGATATTAAAGAACAAAAAGGAAGAAAATTAATAGAAATATTAATAGCAAAGAACGAGGTAAATTAGTATGTGAAAAGATGAAAATGGTTATGTTTATACTGAAGAAGATTTATTTAATATGGCATTAGAAGAATGTCATTCAGAAGAAAGTGCTTATGAATATATTGATAATTTAATTAATGAAATGGAATTAGAGGAAATTTAATTATGGCAGATTTAAAATTAAATAATGAAGTTAAAAATATTACGTATCCATTTTATTTAAAAGGAAATAATTTTAAAGAATTAAGTTTAAAAGCATTAACAATTAAAAAATGAATTGATGAAAATGGACAAGAATTAGCAGAATTTATATATCGACAACAAGCTTGATTAATAAATGGAGAATATAAATCACAATCACTAAAAGATTTAAAATTAGTAGTTTCAAAAATTGATTATATTTTTAGAGAACCATTAGAATTAATAAAATCTTTTAAAGATGAATTAAATTTTATTAGAAAAGATATTTTGAATTTAGAAAATAATATTAAGAATAATCATGATTCTTTAAAAAATAATGTTATTAATATTCAATTTCAAAAACAAAATGAAATTATTGAAACTCATAAAAAAGAACAATTTTTAGAAATTAAAAGTGTAGCAAAACAAGAGCAAGAATTAAAAATTATTACTAGTAATTTTCGGAAAGAAAAATTATTAATTAAAGATATTGAGGTTATTGGTATTAATGATGATTTTTTACAAAATGCTGATAAATTAGAACTTATTAATCTTATTAAAAATTATTTAGTTGTTGATGAACAAATTGTTAAAAATGAAATTAAAGATCAGTGAGATAGTAATAAAGATATTAATTTAATTGGGGTTAAAGGTATTAATTTTAAAATAAATAAAGGAGAAAAATAATATGGCAAATATTGTTGAATTTTTAAGAACAGATAAAGCAACAGAATGAATAAAAAGTAAATTTTCTAATGAAAATGAAATTGCAAGATTTAAAAGTAATATAGTTGCAATATCAAATAGTAATGAATTATTACAAAAAGCAGATCCAAAAACAATTATGACTGCTTGTTATCAAGGAGTTTTATTAAATTTACCAATGGAAAAACAATTTGGTTATGCTTATGTAGTTCCATATAATACTAAAATAACAAGAATTATTAACGGTCGCGAAATCCAAGAATGAATTAATCAAGCTCAATTTCAAATGGGTTATAAAGGTTATATTCAATTAGCACAAAGAAGTGGTCAATATTTAGATATGTCAGTATCAGATGTTAGAGAAAATGAATTAGTAAATTATGATCGTTTAAAAGGAACTAGTTTTAATTGAATTCAAAATGAAGATGAAAGAGAAAAATTACCAATTATTGGTTATGTAGCATATTTTAAAATGGTTAATGGTTTTGAAAAAACTTTATATATGACAAAAGAACAAATGGAAAATCATTTTATGAAATATTCTAAAACTTATGCTAAAAATAAATCATTTTATATTGCTAGTTTTGATGAAATGGCCCTTAAAACCGTATTAACATCATTATTAAGAAAATGAGGTATTATGTCAGTTGAATTACAACAAGCATATAAATCAGATCAAGCAGTTATTACAACTAATGATGAAAAGATTTATATTGATAATGATGCTACTTTCACCCAAAATAAGAGGCATATTAACGATGAAACTTTATCAAATAATATAAATTATAATACCCCACCTAATGATGAAATAGTGGAAATAAACGATAATGTAGTTAAAGAAGAAGATATTTCAAATTTAGTAAAAGCAGTTAATAATAATAACGATGAGGAATGAGCCACTTGATAAAAATAGGTATTGACCCATCAGGAACTGGTACTACTGCTATTGTTATATATGAAAATAATAAATTAATTAAACAAAATGAATTTACTAGTAAATATTGAAAAGAACATTATAAATTTATTGATGAATTTATAGATGAATATTTATATTCAGATTATTATGTAAAAAATAAAGGTGAACTTTTTCCAAAAGGATTAAATATTGAAGATTGTTTATATACATCTGCTAATGCTAGTAAAGATAGAGATGATTTATTAAGATTACTGGGTGCGATTGAAAATACTTGAGTTAGTTATAATTGGGTATCACCTAAACATACTAAATCAGTTGTTAAAAATATGGAAAATTTAAGTAAATATAATGATAGTTGTATATGAAAATTTGATAAAGATACTAATTTAACTTATCAATATGGTAAAGGTTGAAAATATAATAATGAAAAAATAAGTAATCATTTACGAGATGCCATTATTATTGCTAATTATGAAAGTTAATATTATGAAACATTCATATAATCAAAAAACTGGAAAATATTATTCTTGCAAAATTAGGAATGTTAATATTTACTTAAATAAAAACGAAGAAAAAGTTTGAAATGAATTAAATTTTAGTACTTATTCTCAAAAAATAGAATATCTTATTAACTTTTATATAACAAATGATAAAGGAAATAAAGAACATGAATAATTATATTTTATGTTATCGCTCTGAACAAGGTAATCGCCCTTGTAAAAACCCTCGTGGTGAATATATAATTGGGATTGATAAACAAGATGTAGATATTAATTCAACTGAATACTGAGAATATTATAAAAATAATTATGGAAAAAATAATTTAGTTATTTGTAAAGTTAAAAATTTAGACTTAATATTAGAAAATAAAAAATAACCAATTAAGGTTATTTTTTTAAATACTATTTGTTAGTTTTTTAATAGCATCTTTTTGTGCTTGTTTTTTGTCATTTACTTTAACTTGTTTTTTAACATTTTTAATTTGACCTGTTTTTAATGCTAATTCTGTTGCATAATCAGGTCCTCGTAAATGTTTTTCGTGAGCAATAACAGCAGTTCTTAATTCTCTAATTTCTGCTTTATATTTTTTAATTTTTTTAGCAGATAACCCTAGAATACCAAGACTACCCATTCCTCCTGCGCCAGCTAACACAAGTAAAGCAATTACTATTTCATTACTAATTTCCATTTTTATATTTCCTTTCTTATTCTTACTAAAACAGTGGCCATCCATTCTTTCAGAACAAAATAATTTATAAATTAAACTATATAACCACCCAAAAATATCAACCGCCCCTATATATAGTTTATTTTAAATTTAATTCTTTGTTATTTTCTTCTTGTTTTTTAGTATATTCATCTTGCATATTTTTAAATATTTCTTCTGTTATACCATCCAAATTATTTCATTGTTTTGCTATTCTTGGTTGAATAACACGCGGATTAATACGGCAGTTCAAACAATGTCTTAAATGGTCTTTTTTTCATTTTGATTTATCAATTCAAATAATAATTAAAGAAATTATTAAAGTAATTAAAGGTAAAATTGTAAATACTAATCCCATTTTAGATATTTTTAATCGTGGAATATCAATTTTCATATCTACTTTTGGTTTACTACTAGCAACAAATATACCTTGAATTCCATATGTAAATAAAGGTGTTAGTAAAATAGCAATTCCATTACCTCAATATTGTCCATAATTATATCAATTAATATTATCTTTTATTGCATTAATCATGCCATATTCTAATCAACAATTTAATGCTAAAAATATCAATGTATAAAAACTAACTACTCAACTACGAATTTTATATTTTCTTTCTCATTCTCTAATATCTTTATGATTTCAATTATAAGTTGGAATAGGGTCTTTTTTAAATCAATTTCAAGGTAAGGCACCCTTTAATCAAGTTGTTTTATCTTGTTTCATTAATTAAAAATCCTTTCTAAATTAATTTTCTTTTAATTGTTAAATCTTTAATAACAATATTATTTGTATCATTTGAAATTGAGCCATCTTGCTTAATTGTTATTCTTTTATAAGAATTATCTGCTAAAAATGAAAATATTGATTTTTGTGATATTGTTTCAAAATAATATGTTATAAATTTATTAGCAGATGCATAATCTGTTATTGAAATTGATATTTTATAAAAATATTTTGTTAAATCATAATCTGGAATTTTAAATGTTAATTTTTCGTTTGCTTCTGGATAATTAATTAATTCTCAATCATTACCAGTATTAATAGATATATCACCATTCCCCAATAATGAATTACCATTAATAGTTTTAATATTTGTACCACTTATTAATTTATCTTGTTTTAAATCTGAAACTTCAATCTCATCATTATCATTTTTAATGATAGTTTTATTATCAATTTTTATATCAGTACCACTACTTTGTTTTGCTTTTCAGACATTATTTTCATAATAAATCGTATTATTATCAAAGGGAACTATTAATTTAATATACTCATTATAATCAATTTTAGAAAAATCATTAATAGTAGGATAAGTAATATTTATTGAATTATCAGTTTGTAATCGTTCTTTTAATCAAAATAATAATGTTGGATAAAAAGTTTTTTTACTAATATGCTTATATTCTTCTTCTCATGGATGAGCATAATTATCTAAACTATAATTATAAGGTCTAGATACTGTTTTACTAGATATAATATCAATAATTTCACCTGCTAATTTTAAAGCATTTTTAACATCACGAGTAATATTTTCATTTGCTTCTGGGTCATTAGTTTGTGAATAAGCAACTCCACCTTGTGAAAATGAAGCACTACCAGTTAAATCATTAACTCCTTTTGGTAAATATCAATTTATAACTGCTAATAAACAAGCAGATTGAATATAACTTAATCATTTATCATATTCAATTAAACCAGTATTATCTTTTTTTACTCAAGGAAACAAATCTTTTTTATTAATTTTATCTGAAATTGTTCCACCTGATAATCTATCCATTCATAAACTAGTTTTTAAAATAGCATTATAAATTAAATTATCATTATAAGCAGATTGTTTACGATCATTAATAGGTTGTCAAAGTTTACTTGCTTTAACATCTTCAACTGTTATAAATAACAAATTACTTAAATTATTTTCCATATAAAACACCCCTTAATTGATTACGATATTTATTTTTTAAATTATTTGGTTTATAACTATTAACCTTTCTTTTGGTTTTATTAATTGCTTTAATAGATTTATTAACCTGATAAAATTTATTTTTAACTGGTGTTTTATATAAATTCTTAATATTTTTAACATCACTTCGGCGTTCTCGATATCATTTTTTATTATTAATTTCACCAGCAAAATTAAAATTAAAATGTCCAATCTTTAAATTATTAATAAACTTTTTAATTTGTTGTAATTTTTGAACTGTTGGTAATGTTAATTTAGTAGTTCCTTTGGGATATTTTTCTTTTAATGCTTGTGGTAATCGTTTTTTAATATAATTTCTTAAATGACTAGGTAATCATTTTCTTAATCAATAACGCCAAAATAAAGTCCCTGCATTAGAAACAGCATTACTTAATAATTTTCATATTTCAACTGGAACACTAGGATAAACATATGGACCATAAAATTTTGGATGTTTTGCTGTTTTTGTATATATTAAAATAGTTAAATTACCTGTTAAAGTTAACTTATTTGTAATATTAAACATACCACTATCAAGTCAACTACTATTTAAAGGCTGTCAATTAGTATTTAGATAATTTTCATTTTTAAATTGTTCTCTATTTTGAATATTATTATCTTTTTCTAATTGACTTAATATTTGTTGTATTTCTTTTTTATGACCTTTTTTAATTAAATCTAAATAAGTAAAAGGATTTAATCATTGATAAATATCTTCAACTTTACTTGTAATTTTATTATATTTATCAGTAATATAATTAATTGGTTTTAATATTTTATTTTGAACTTGATTAACTCTATTAATTAAATTTACAAATTTACTTATTAAAGGTTTATTTTCTAAATTAGATACTAATAAAGTTAAAACGCGTAATATTAGTAAATTCATTGTTTATTAAGAATTTTTAATTACAACATCAATGGGGTTTGTTTGACCAGTAGCATTGTTTTTACCTTCAATTTGAACTTCAACAGTTTTGTCATTTTTAATATTAATTGGTCAATCTTCACCCTTAGCTTCAATAAAGTAATCATAATCATTTTCTGTTAAAAAATTATTTACCGCTTTTACTGATTTTAAAACAACATCTTTAAATTGTGGTTTTAATTGTTCTGCTGTTGTTTGAGTTGGATCGTCAACATGAATAGTTGGTTTATCTAATTTATTAATCCCACTAATATCAATTTTATTTGATGATGGAATTACATAATCAACAGGAACTCTAAATGTTTTATTAAGATTACTTTTAGCAGTATTAATTTCATCTTGGGTTGGCGCTTTTTCTAAAATAATTTTACATGTTTTTGGATATAAAATTGTTGGTGTTGCATATTGTACTTTACCAATTCATTTAGGGTTAGCAGTATCATTATCTAAAACTTGTTGAATAGTATCCATATTAATTGGATAAGCTCATACTTGTTTATTAATAATTAAACCATTTACATTAGTAAAATTATAACCTTTATCACGGTTAACTTGTCCTTTTGTATATGTTTTTTCTAAATGAAAACTTTTAGATACAGGAATACCCATTGCGGTATTTTCATATAATTCACCATTAACCATTGCTTTTAATTGGGCTTGTGAACCAATCACTTTTAAATACGCAGGTGTTAATCCTAAATAGGCTCTACGACCTAAAACCATAAACATTTTATCAGTTGGCAATCCAAAATATAAATTACTAATTTGATTTGTTAATTCAATCAAAGTTTCATTTAATGTAAAGAATGCCTTATTTGCATCATCAGCATTTTCTGCTGTATAACTACGAAATGGAATTACTTCATATTGACCATCTGCTAAACAATAATCATAAATAGCCTGAATTAATTCACATTCTAAATTAACAAATTTATTTTGTACAACACTAGAAATAGCATCAGCAATAACACCATTTTTAATATTTTGTTCTATTAATGCTAAGTCAAAAGCCTCATTCATTAATTTTAAATTAAATCTCTTATCAATCGGAACTGGAATTCTTGTTAATCCCATTGTTTGAGTTGCCCCACCATTTGGTAATGAATAATCATCTTGTCATACCACACGATGAGTTAAATTATATAGTGCTTGTCCTGCATTAGGTAATCAAGCAACTTGTTCTGCGGTTGCAGTAGCATACTGCATAATACTTGCATATTCATTATATAAAGGTCCACGCAATAAAGCATTAACCATATCAACATAGGCTTTTTGACCTGTTGTGTTACCTTGTAATGTAAAAGGTACTTGTGGCAAATTAATTGTTGCCATAATTTCACTCCCTTATTATCTAAGGTTTTTAAGTGTATAATCAGTTAATTTTTTAATTTCTTCTGGAGTATATGCTCCTTTTTCTTTAATAGTTTCAATTTCATCATTTTTATTTTCAACCGATTTTTCAATCATATCTTTAATAAAATTAGTTGGTGAAACTGATGGTTGTTCTTCAACAAACAAATCAGGTTTTAATTCTTTTAAAGTTTGCATTTTTTCAGATAAAGAACTACCACTAACTTTTTCTAAATTAATTTTAATATCTTCAATTTTAGTCGATGGAACATCTTTAAAAGCTTTTAATTCATCTAATTCATTAGATAATTTAATAAAGTCTTCTTTGGATATAACATCTTCGCGTTTTTGCACACTTTCTCTAATTTGCTTTGCTTCATTATTAAACTGATTTAAGATATTTTCTGCAATCTCTTCACTTAAACCTTGTTCTATTAATTGTTCTTTTGTAAGTGCCATTTTATAAACTCCTCTTTTTTTATTCTTGTTCGATTAACAAGTCAGCATAAACTCTTTTTTATGGAAAAAGATTAAAACGTAATTTAATTATATACCAATAGTTTATAAATACAATATATTTTGTATATATAAATCTAAACTTAATATCTTTGTTTGCTAATTTAGACCTTAAAACGCGTAATAAGAGGTATTTAACAAGATAAAATTTTAAATAATTAGTTAATTTTGATTGCATATATATATATATATATATATACTGAAAGTAGATCTTGATAAAAAGTTTCAAGATTAAGAAAAGGAGAAATACAAGTAATGAAAAAATTACTAAGTTTATTAAGTGTATTAACAATTAGTGGAACTGCTGTACCAACAACAATTGCCGCTAGTCCTTATCAAAATCATGAACAAAAAAGTAATGACGTATTTGAAAAATGATATAAATTTTTAGAGCATGATGAATTAAAATTAAAATTATCATCAGATACTGCTTTTAAAATTATTTATCAATTTGAACCAGATAGCAAAGCAGATTTTTTAAGTCAAACTATGGTATTAATATCTAATTTACCAAAATCAGATCATAGCGGAGCTGGCGGTTCTATAAATAAAGAAGATATAAAAATAATGGCAAATTTCATTTGAGAACATTTTTCTCAATTTCATGAAATTTGAAAAAATTTAAAACAAGAACAATCAATTATTATTAAAACAAATACTATTGTATATTGAGATAGTGAAAGTCCAAATAATAGTATTTATCTTAATTAAAGAAAGAAGGTTATAAATATGAAAAAATTAATAAGTATTTTAGGAGCAGTTACAATCACAAGTAGTGCTATACCAACTGTAATTGCTGCTGCACCATATCAATCAGAAGAAAAAGTATTAAAACGTAATAAAAGATGAGGCGAAGTTCAATGAATTCAAATTGCACAACAATGACGTAATGCTGAACTAGCATATCAAAGAGCGGGTGAAGATTTTCAAAGAAATCAAAATCATACAGCCTTTAGTCAAGCTCAACAACGTTTCTTACAAGCTCAACAATCATTTAATAATTCAAAAAATGAATGACAACAGGGTTTAACACAATGAGTAAATCAACTGGCACAAGAACGTAATCAACAATGATGAAATAATATTAAATCAGAACAAGCAACTCAATCTGAAATACAGTGAGTTACTAATAAAACAATGGCCTTAGCATTAAAATTAGGTACAAGTAATGTAAATAAAAATAAAATAGGTGAAATTATTCGAAAAAAAAATAATTGTAATTCTGAAGTATCAAAAGCAGCTATAAATGGTGCTGTTGGTGGAGCAGTTGGAGGTGCGATTACATCATCTCCTTCAGCCGTAACTGTTGGAGCTTCTTCAGCAGTTGCAGGGGCTCTTGCAGGAAGTGTTATTCCAGGTATTGGTACTATAGCTGGTGCTATTTTTGGAGGTATAGTTGGATTTTTTGGAACTATTTTTGGTGGAGCTGCTTCTGGAGCAGCAGTAGGTGCAATTAGTGGAGCTGCCGGCGCTGCAGCTGCTGAATGTTCATAAAAATAAAAAATTAGATTTATAAAAATAAATAGAAATAAATTATTTATTTCTATTTTTAATTAAATTAACAAATTTTTCAAAAAATAGGAGAAATAAATATGAAAAAAATATTAAGTATAATAGGTACAATATCATTAATTGGAACAAGTACAACAAGTTTAGTTGCTTGTAATAAACCACAAGAATATACAAAAGAGCAATTAGAACAATTAAAAAAAGAAAACCAAATAAATACAACAAATGAAACTATTAAAAACAATTTAGAATGAATAGCACCACAAGAAAAACCATTTAATGAGGTTGATAATAAATGATATTATGTCGTATGGCGTGGTGACAAAAATGATAAATGAAAAATTGTTAAATTTAAGCATTCTGATTACTTACATAATACTAAATATATTGAAAATAATATAAGTTTAAAAATAGGAAAAAGGGGGGTAAGTGAAAGTATATCAATTTTTCCATATGATTTAGTTGTTTTTAAACCAGCTTTTTATTACTATTGATTAGAAGATAATGGCACTTATTTTAAATCAGTTTATCGTTGAAGTGGTGAAGAACATAAATTACCTAATTTAAATATTGATGAAGATGGTAATGTAAAAGTTAAAGAATAATATAAAAAGAGATTTTTAAAAATCTCTTTTTTATTTTTATCTTGGTTTAAATGTAATTTTAACAGCACTATTACTATTATTTCTAATACCCAATACATTTGGATTATTAATATCTAATGTAATATCTTTATCATTACCAAAATATTTTGGTTTTCTATAAGCATCCATATAATAAAACTGTAAAAGTGGCAATATTACTTTTGTAAATCTAATTTTTAATTTCATATTATTTGTATAATACGCCTGTAAATATGTTTCCCTGATTTTATTATTAACTCCATATTTAGGTAAAAATGTTGTTTGTAATAAAAATTTTACACTATTAATAGTTGATGTTTCATATATGGTGGAATACCCTTTAAAAGGTAACCCATTAGTATAAGCAGTAGTATATATTGTTTTGGTATCATTTATTTTTATATTATCAGTATATAAACTTATTGTATTATCAAAATTAATTTTATCAGTTTGTGATAAACCAATGTTTTTTAAAGTTATATTTTTTAATGAAAATAAATTATTGCTACAATCATCAGTTCCGCCAAATATATTAATATTTCTATTAGGAATAAAATTTTCTATATTTGGTAATCCACATTCAACTTGTAAATTACTTAGATTACTTATTTCAATAGTTTTATAAGCATCTTGGAATTTACTTATACTTTGAATTGTTGGGTCAATTTGTTTTAAATCAATTTCAGTTTCATAATAACCTGTATATTCTTCTGTATCATCAAATATATTAACCATAAACATAGTTGCTATTTGAGTATCAGTTATTTTACATTGTGGTTGCGCAGTAATTTTTGTTAATAATGGTAGTACTACATCGGAAGGCATAATATCTTTTGTATAAGTTTTATAGTTGTATGGAACTGGGGGTAATACATACTCAGGATAATTAAATGTCGGTATTTCATAGTCATGTGGTAATAAGAAACTAGTTTTATAATTAGTTGTCATATCACGTAAATAATTATTTAACACACTTTTTGTTTTACCACGAAAACTTCATACTGATAAGCGTAAATAATCTTCTTCATTATTAGTATATGGGTTATCAGCATAAAAGATAATTTCAAAATTACCTTTATATAATGCTTGAATTGAAAACATATCAATTATATAACTACAATTTGTACCATCTGGTGTTTGTAAGAATTCTAAATCATTATCTAACTCACTATTACTTACTGGTGTTTGGGCATCTACTGCTTTGGTTTGTTCATTAATTAAATAAACTCGGTTAGTTTTTTCATTTAATTGTTTTAAATTATATGTTGAATAAACTAATTCACTTGTTTTTTTACCATCTTTAGTTAAAACTGTACCTTTTAATTTGTCTGTTAATAAAGTAGTAAAACCCAAACTAGTAGCATTTGCTCCAAAAATAGCACCAACTTTATCATTTCCTTGTTCTCTAAATATTTCAAATGGTAAATAACCTTTACCTTTTGATTTTTCAGACCAAAAGGCATCATTATAAAAACTATAAATATATTAGCACTCATAAAACCATTAAGTCATTGAAAATTAGGTCAAGTTTTTTCATCTTGGTTAATTACTCACCCTCATGGAATACCAAATGAAATAAAGTTTAAGAATTTACCAACTCCACCCGGTATCGTAAAAGGGTTAAAAACTAATTTTTGCGTATAGTTTAAAGGTAATACTGTAATTTGGCGATTAATAAAATTATTCATATTTAAAATATCTCAAACATTACAAGAACCCATTTTATTATATTAAATTTGAACTTGACCAACAGTATTACCAAATTCATCTTTTCTTCTAAAATATGATGAGGCTTGGGTACTAATTATATTATTAACATCTTCATTATTTACTTTTATTTTATCTGGTGGAGTAATCATTCAATTTTTAGACCAATAAAATTTAGAGTCATTATTTTCTTTATGAATAGTTGTTCCAACACTAGGATTTGTTGCAGTTGAACTTGCTTTATCAGTTATTACAATTCCTTCACTATTTTTTTGATTTCAAAAGTCATATCTACTTTCCATATCTTTTTTTCAATCTTCATAACCAGTTATCATAGTTGGTTGAATCCCTTGAATGTTATATCAACTTACTTCAGGTGATGCATAAGTATTTATTTTATCAGGTGGTGCAGGATACATGTTATACATTAATAAGTCTCTTGAATTCATTACTTTTTTATTAAATTGACCTTTAATAATTGGTCGCCCAATTACTGGCATATCAAAAAAGATAGGATTACCATAAAATTTAACTGCCATTGCTCTAACCCCTGGGTCTTTTAATAAAACTTCATCTAATTCAATAGTGTATGTATTTGTTTTTTCATTATAAGTTATTTTAGGAAAACAATAACCCTCGCCCGGGGCGCTGGTCTGAATAAATTGTCTTACTGATAAACCACTATTACTAATTTTGTCATTAATACTTGAAAAGGTAATTTCTTGTCATAAAAAACTACCATCATAAGGTGAATAATAATTAATAACATTTGATGGATATAATCATTGTCTATCTTGTGGTGCAGAATTAATATCACCACCACCAATATTTAAACCACGATCATTAAATACAGTATAAAAATTATAATAATCATTAATATTTAATTTATTTACATCTTCATCTAAAATTAATAAAGTATATTGTCTTTCAGTTGATTGTTGAGTAAATACTTGTTCAAATTTAGCCTCACCAAATTGAATTGAACTTCTATCATCAATCATATAAGCATCTCAATATTTACCAACCTTAACTTCTTTTGTATAAAAATTATCGGCTTTATTATCATTATTAATAAAATAACTTAATTTATATTGATTTAAGTATGCCAGCATTCTATTAATATCATAAATATTTTCACCATCAATTAATTTTCAATAAATATTATTATTTTCATCTTTTAATTTTATAGCAAAAGGTGTTTCATTATTTGCTCATATTGTTGAATTAACTGGTTGTTTATTAAAATCATCAACTGTTAAAATATTAATTTCTTCACCTTTATATTTTTGGACTATTTTTAAACTATCTTGTCATTGTGCAATAGTACTTTCCATATTATCAAATATGCGTGAATAACTACCATAATCACTTGGTTTAGCATTATTAGGTTTTCAACCTGTTTCAGTATCAGGAATATATGAACTATAAACATTAAAAGGAAATACCATTCAATGGCGATTGTCTTTTATGTTTTCTCTAATATCTATTAAAGTATCATGGGCTTGTCTTCGTAATTCTTCGATAACCCCTGGGTTAATTCTACTCATTTTTTAATTCTCCTTAATTTCTGTTCTACCTTGTAAGGCATTTTGATTATTACCAGTTTCATCATATTCCATTAATTTATTATTATGTTCTATTTCTTTGGCTTGCATTTTATCTTGTCATGCTTCTATTTTTTCTAAATATTTTGCTGCTTCTAATTCATCAATATTTTCATATTCAGTAATTGCTCTTATTGGTTCCATTGTGCCATTATCTAATCTAGCAGTAATTAATTCATTTTGTCGCATTTGATCTACTAAACTAGCACTAACAAAATCAAAACCATAAGGTCTTTCACCAGTACCATCTCATAAACCGTAATATTTTAAAACGGTATCAAACACTTTTGTATAATATTGCTTACGATATGCTTGTAAATATGCTTGTTTTTCTAAATCTTTGGTTTTAGTTAATAAAGATTGTGTTTTATTTTGGTCATTATCTGATTTATCACCAAAAGGACTAGAAAAATGACATGCTAAATATACTTGTTCAATAATTGCTTTTTGGTCTTCCGTATATGTTTCTAAGGTTGGTGTTCCTTGTACTACTTGTAAAGATTGAGATAATTGACCATCTACGGCTGATTGACCTGATTGAATAAAAATATCATCAAAAGCATCTTGTAATACTTTTTTATTACCTTTGTTATAAGCAGTCATTAAATCATCATCTAATATTCCATATCAATGAGTACGATTTGCTCATCTTTCTTTTGATTTAATATTAAAACTATCTTCTAAATCAAATTGTAATTTATAACAATTTGCCATTGTAGGTCATAGGTTTAATGTAGTTGATGTAGATAAAAATAAGGGGTTAGGTTCATTAATCATTTCTCAAAAAGGAACTATGCCTAATTTATTTTTAAATTCTTGTACTAAAACAGGTTTAACATCATCTTTAATTTGTGTTTTACTTTGTCCAACAACTACTTCATTATTTTTAGGTCAACCTTTTATAACTATTTTATCTTTGGTACAAATTAAATTTAAAATAAAACCACTATCTGATTGATGATAATTTAATCAAATATCAGCACCTTGTTCAATTTCGTTTATTTTACTTACACGAGATGTAAAGTTAAAAGGGTTAATTCATAAATCAATATTGCCGTCATTAGTCTCTAATAAACCAAAGATAGTTTTACCCATTAAACTTGCTGTTAATTCATTTTTATCTAATTTTTCTTTTATTTTATAAGTTTCATATCATCAATTTAATTTTTCTAAAATGTCTTTACGATGAGACTTAAATAAAATATCTTTACCATTAACTAATCGCATTTGATGGCGAGCAATAATATTGGCTAAATTAATAGTTCAATCATAATTATAAAATTTTAAAACACTATTAATATCATTTAAGTTTGGTAAACTAGGAAAAGTATTATTCATTGTTATTTTGCTCCTTTAATTTTAAAATAAGTGCATAATTAATAATATTTACTGTTAATAAACTAGGTTCATTTGCTAAAACTTGTACACATACTTTAACTTTTTGATATTTCTTAATATATTCGTTATATAAATTTAATTTACATATTGCGATATTATCTTTATTTAATTCTTGACAAAGTCTTTTTTTAACTTGTCCACAAACAGACATATATGGTCTTTTTGCATTAATTACTCTTTCATCGTGTATTACATAAATATCTTTTTTCATTAAGTTATTCACTCCCTTTGTTGTCATAATTTATAATCTGCTGAACTATTATGTTTAACCATTGGTACTAATTCAAAGTGTAAAGCATAAAAATCACTATCAAATGTGTCATCATATAAATCTAACATTCGTTCTTCTCTTGCATCGGGCTTATCTTCTCATTGAATTAATTCATATTGGGTTTTACTTACAGGACATTTTTCTCATAATCATTTTAATTGATTAGTATTTATTAACATTGTAAATGCCTCAATACGATGTTTTATTTTAAACTTCTGCTTTTGTGCTGGTTTAAAATTTATGTATTGACCAAAAGTATAATTATATTTCTCTCGGTTTAAACTTTCTAATGTTGCATAAGCACTGTCATCAACATTAATTGATATTCCTTGTTGTATTAAATTAAAGTATTGGTTTAATTGATTGTTGTAAAACTCTAAAATATCTTTAACTTGTTCTAATGGTCCTTTAAATTGTTGCGTAGCATTTGAGTGTGCATATTCTGCTACTTTATAGGCTTTTTTATCAAATGAATTATATATTCAAAAACTCGCTGCTGTTGTATGCCCTTTGGGGCTAGTAGAGTTTGCTAAGTCAACACCACCTAATAATTTAGTTGGTTGAATAATATCTGTTGCTTGCATAATATCAATATATCTTGCAAAAATTGAACCACTAGTATTACCAGGCAATCCTCAACTCCATACTCTTGCTCTTTCAATATCTAATTGTTCTAATCTTAATTGTTCATTAACTTTATTTTGTGGTAATTCATAATTAAGTCTTCAACTAGAATAATGAATAATAATTTTCATATTTCATTTTTCGATATAATTAATTTGTTCATATTTACTACGCATTATTTCTTCATTAAAAGGCATTAATTCATTACAATAACCAACAATATATCTTTTTAAACTTTCAGGGTTACATGTATTAATTGTTATTTTATTTTGATACCCACGAATAGCAAATTCTAAATCACTTAAATCTTTTTGTTGAAATTGGTCACATTCTTCTCTTCAATCAATTACTAATTTATATTTATTCAAATCAGCAAAAGCTTTTAATTTTTCTTTCCGGCTTGGTGAATGTAAACCTTTACAATATATTTTGCTACCATTTGATAAAGTAAAAGTAAAATTTGATAAGTTAATAGTATAAGGAATATGATTTTCATCTAACATATTTCAGATATTTTGAAATACACTATCTTTTAAATCCTTACTTCAATACATACTAGCAATGATACAAATTGGTTCTTTAATTAATAAACTAATTTTTAATAATTCACCAAACATTTTAATATTTGAAATAGTCTTACCACTATATCGTGTTCCAATTTGATTAATTTCATTAACTAATTCATATTTTTTAGCAAAGGGATATTTATTACCAATACTACTATTTTGTAATAATCAATAAGGAGTTTCTAACAAATAAGTAAAATGATTAAGCATTATTATCACTTTCTTTTTTAATATCTCTAATATCCGTTTGTAAATTAACAATTATTGGTTGTTGATTATTTAAGTTTAATTCTTGTTCTAACTGTTTTTCTTGCAGTGAATATTTATAATTAAATGCTCGTTGTCAATATAATTTAGCACCATCAGGTGATTTCATCATAAAGTTAATTATTTCACTTTCAATTCTATCAACTTGTTTTTCAAGTAAAGGAACTATCTTTTCGCTCTTGTAAGTTTCGTGCTTTCATCTGTTAGAAAGATTGAATTCATTGGTTAAATCATTCAAAGTATATGGTTTATTGGGTGATTTATTTTCTCAAAATTGCTCTATTTTACGATAAAAAGTTGCCAAACTTGCTTTATTTGGATTAAATTCTTTCATTTTTTACTCCTTTTTGCATATTAAAATTGCTATTATTTAATGAATATGATTAAATAAAAGAGTAAATAAAAACTATGAAAGAACCATCGCGGTTCTTTTTATTATTTATATTTTACATCAAAATAAAAAAAAGTAAATTACTTCTTTAATTTTGTCGAAAACTCTTGATGAAATAAAAAAAATCATCAATATGACAATTTGAAAACTAATTTTGTGTAAGATTATGATTTTGCTTTAAATTTTTTAAACGTTAAAATATAATACCGTTGATTGTTGGTTTGGTGTTAAACCTTTGTGTTGGTATTTTCATTTTCAGAGCTTTAAATAATTTTGAATATTAGTGAAACCCAAACCATGATAATGAATTAAGGCTTCTTTAAGACTGGATTGTAATTTACTAATCTTATTTAACTTTTGATAACTAGTATCAGGGTTTGTACTAGTTTTGGTGGAATATAGAGTAGAATTTGTTTGTTTTGCTACTAATAAATATAGTGGTTGCATATCAGAAATAATTATTGATTTTTCTTTAATTAGTTGCTTATTCATATTTTCAATAATCCATTGTTTTTGTAATCTTTTGGTATTGGTGGATTGAACAAAAATATTATTATTGCTATCAACTGCCATTTGAATACAGCATTTGGTATCAGTTGAAAATGGATCGAGATGAGTTTTTCGTTTATCAAATTTATCTTTAAAATTGCCTTTATGAATTTCTTTAATAAATGTTTCATCCATTTGGATTTGACCATTTAATTTTTTAAATTTTAACTGTGTATTTTCTAATTGTTTTGATTGCATTAATTTTTGTCGATTATATCAAGCGGTTTTTGGGGTTGTTTTAATAAAACGAGAAATTATTTTACTAGATTGTCCTAACAATGAAATTTGAATTAATAAATTTCACTGTTCATAATTTAAATGACTTCAATAAGTAAAATGATGACGAAATGCATCAAAACTAGCACGACATTTTTTACATAAATATTTTTGTTTTCCTTCGGAATTATGACCATTTTTAACACAATGAAAAGATTTGCAATTAGGACATATAATGCCTTTATCTCTAAATTTTTGATCAATTTCATTTAAACGTTTTTGTTTTTTAATTAAGTCTGCTTGTTGTTTTATTTTTTCATAAAATTCTAAAAATTGATCATCTGTTAAGCTATTTATTAATTCTGTAATTATTTTTTTCATCATTTATTTACCTCTATATATTAAAAATATACCTAATTTTAGGTATATTTTATAAATATCAAGAGTTTTCGACAAAATTAAAGAATTACTTTACTTTTTATTTTAGTATACAAGCATATAGAGATAAATTGGAGCTTGTTACAATATAATTATATAATTAATAATATATTTGTCAATAATTTTAATTTAAAAAAATGTGAAAATTTATCTTTTTTATAAATTTAATGTATAACTATTTTTATAAAAGAATTGGAGGAAATATAGAGTAATGAAAGATTATACACATGTAAAATATGATGAACGAAGATTTTTTAAGGATTTATTTTTATCTGATAGTTGCAAAAAGAAAAATGGCACACTTAATTTATCTGAAATATCAAGACAAACAGGAAGAGATATTAATACTGTTAAAAGAGAAATTAATAGATTTACAAATATAGAAGATTATAATGCCCGTGAGGCACATGATGATTATTATAAAAAACGACAAAAGTGTATTAAAAAAATACCTACATTTACAGAAGAACAACAAGAATTTTTAAATTTACGATTTAATATTTTGGGTGATTCACCAGCAGAAATTATTCAGCGATTTTTAATAAAATTTGGTATCAAATTTCCTGCCTGTCTTAAAACATTTTATAAATGAATTTTTTTAGGTCTTTTGGGTTTGTTAAAGAAAAATTTATTAAATGGTGGTAGAAGAAATAGAACAAAGAAAAGACCTGATAATCGTGGGAAATTAGATGAAAGATTTAAATCAATATGAGATATTGAAAATAAAGAAACAGATGTTGGTTGATTTGAAATGGATACCGTAGTTGGAAAAGAACATCAATCTAGTTGTTTAGTTTTGACAGAGAAATCAAGTAAAAAATACTTTGCTATGAAATTAGAAGAACATACTGCTAATGAAGTTTTAGAAAAACTTAAACATATAGTTAGAATTAATGGTTTAGTTGGAAAAATTAAAGGAATAATAACCGATAGAGGAAAAGAATTTAGTAAGTTTGAAGAAATGGAAAAGATTACTGGTTCTAATGTTTATTTTTGTGACCCTGCTTCGCCTAATCAAAAACCATTAATTGAAAGACTAAACCGTGAATTTAGAAAACGATATGGTAGGGGGACAGATTTTAATCTTGTTACGCAACAAGAAATAGATTTAGTAGTCGATATTATAAATGAAAAATTAAGGCCTGTTCTTAATTGAAGAACTTCAAAAGAAGTATTTTTAGAGAATTTTAGATAAGTTTATTTGAAAAATTTAATAAATTATTTTTCAGTGTGTTTAAATATGCCAAAAATAGGGTAAATTTAAAAATAATTTATTTTTTTAAAAAAATAGTTGCACTTCTTTTAAAAAGTGTTATTATTAAAATAACAAGAGATAAATTTGGAGCTTAGATTTACATAATACGTTATTAAAAATTAAAGACTTAGAAATTATTAAAAAACAAAAAGAACACAATATTAAAATTTTAGTTTTTTACAAATAGGTTCAAACATTATGGCTGGTCCGAAAAATGACTACGAGTTTCGTTAGATGCTGCTTTAAAAAAATAAACATTGGGCAAAATTGAAAAATATATTAATTAAATACAGAATAGCTTAAAAGTATTCGCTTTATTAAAATGCTTTGTTATAATGTTAATAAAGTTAGAAATAAGGTGATATATATGGCAAATAAAATTAAAATTGAAAAAATGCAATCGTTGATTGCCCGTGATTTAACACTTATTATGCAACGAGAAATTCGTGATGAAATTTTAAATACTTTATCAATTAATGCTGTTAAATTATCAAATGATTTAGGTCATGCTAAAGTTTATTATTCTTCATTATTATCAAAACCAGAATTAGAACTTACTAATGTTGTGCAAGAATATAAAAATGAGATTCGTAGTAAATTAGCACATAAATTAGAAATTTATTGTTGTCCAGATTTAGAATTTATTTATGATCATTCATTAGATAATGCAAATAATATTGAAACAATTTTGCAAAAACTAAAATAAAAATATCCTCGTAATTATTGAATTAGTTTTCTTTTTTAAAGTAGAAAATTAAAATAAATAATTATGAGGATTTTTATATTATAAATTATTATTTTGATAATAAAGATATAAGATATTTTCTAATAGAGCAGCAATTGTCATCGGTCCAACACCGCCAGGAACAGGGGTTATCATTTTAACTTTTGGTAGAACATTTTCAAAATCAACATCACCACATAGTTTATTATCATGATCTCGATTAATTCCAACATCAATAATGATAGCGTTTTCTTTGATCATTTCAGAAGTTATTATTTTTGGTTGTCCAACCGCTGAAATTAAAATATCCGATTGTTTTGTAAAAAAACTTAAATTTTTTGTTTTTGAATGACAAACCGTAACGGTGGCTGAAGCGTTAATTAATAAGTTAGCAAGAGGTTTACCAACAATATTACTACGACCAATTATAACAACATGTTGTCCTGCTAAGTCAATTTGATAATGCTTTAATAGTAACATAATTCCTTTTGGTGTTCCGGGTAATAAATCATAATGGCCAAGCATTAGATTGCCCAATATTTCAGGGGTAAAACCATCAACATCTTTTTTTGTTATAATACGATGAATAATTTTTTCGCTATTAATATGAATGGGTAACGGTAGTTGAACAAGAATAGCATCAATGGTTGAATCATGGTTTAATTGATTAATAAGATTAAGAAGTTCTTCTTCAGTCATTGTTACAGGATATGTTAGGACATTACAAATAATTCCCACGTTTTCACAAGCAATCTTTTTATTTTTAATATAAGTACTGCTTGCTTTATTATCCCCAATTTGAATAATTGTTAAACTAGGAGCACGGTGATGCTTTTTTTGAATTTTAATAACTTCTGCTGCGACTTTTGTCTTAATTAATTCACTAACCATTTTTCCATCAATTATTTGGGTTTTATCCATTAATGTTTCACTCTTTTCTATGTTAAAATGTTTTTATATAAGTATTGTATCTGAAAGGACCATAAAATTAAATGCAAAATACCATCATTTTTAAAAGTGCAAAAGGAACTAATAATTCAATTTATACTGATGCTCTTATAATTAGAAAAGTTGTCTTTGTTGATGAACAACATGTCCCTTTAGCAGAAGAAGTTGATCAGTATGATCAAACTGCTAATCATCTTGTTGGATATTATGATAACAAACCAGTATGTTGTGCTCGTATTTTGCAACAAGATGAAAATTGGTTTTTAGGACGGATTGCTGTTCTTAAAAGTTATCGTCATCACCAAGTGGGAACGGTATTATTACAAACTTTATTAAATTATGTTCAAACTAACCATCAACCTACTGCTGTTCATTTATTTGCTCAAAGTCAAGTTGTTGGTTTTTATGAAAAATTAGGTTTTATTAAAAATGGGGAAAGTTTTATTGATGCAGATATTGTCCATTTTCCGATGGTTTATTATTATAATAGTTAAAAGGAGTTGATAAGAATGGAAAAAATCACAACAATTGGTACCAAAATTGGTTTAACAACAGATGATTTAATTAAATATGGTGATTATATTGCAAAAGTAAAAGCATTTAATTTTAGTCATTTACCAAAAAAAGCAAAGTTTATTTTAGTAACAGCAATTAATCCAACTAAAGCAGGAGAAGGAAAGACAACCTGTTCAATTGGTATTGCTGATATGTTAAATCATTTAGGTTATCAAACAACCTTAGCATTACGAGAACCATCATTGGGGCCAGTTTTTGGCTTAAAAGGATCAGCGACAGGTGGGGGCGAATGTGTCATGCAACCAGAAAATGAAATCAATTTACATTATACTGGTGATTTTCATGCAATTACAACGGCAAATAATATGGTTAGTGCCATTATTGATAATATTCTTTATTGAGGTAATGCCTTACAAATCGATCCGGCAAAAGTCGTTTGACAACGTTGTTTAGATGTTAATGATCGTGCTTTACGAAATGTTAAAATTAAAATCAATGATAAAATTCATCGAAATGAGCATTTTCAAATTACAGCGGCCAGTGAAATTATGGCTATTTTAGGACTAAGTAAAGATTTTAATGATTTACGGCGCCGTTTAGATCAAGCAATTGTGGCCTATAATTTTAAAAACGAACCAGTTTATTTACAACAACTACAAATTACAGGTTCATTATTGGCTTTGTTAAAAGATGCTGTATTACCAAATTTAGTTCAAACAAAATATGGAACCCCATTGTTCGTACATTGTGGTCCTTTTGCAAATATTTCACACGGTGCCAATTCGTTAATTGCCACTGATTTAGCGTTAAAATTAAGTGATTATGTTGTTATTGAAGTTGGTTTTGGTAGTGATTTAGGGTTCGAAAAGTTTAATGATATCATTAACTTAAAAAAAGAATACACTCTTGACTGTACAGTGTTAGTAGCAACCATTCGGGCTTTGAAATTACATGGTGGTGCTGATAAAACAAAATTAGCAACAGTTGATCTTGTTAGTTTAAAAAAGGGGTTAGTTCATTTAGAACATTATATTAAAATTATCCAAAATTATCGGTTAAACTTTGTTGTTTGTTTAAATCAATTCGCAACGGATGGTAGTGAAGAAATTACGTTAGTAACAAATTGATTAACAGAACAAAAAATCCCATTTGGAATTAATAACACTTATCATCTTGGAATTAAAGATAATCCATTATTAGCTAAAACAATTATTGAACAAACAACACGGCCACAACAATATCAATTATTGTTTAATCCAGGTACAACTTCATTAACAGATAAAATTAAAATTATTTGTGAAAAAATCTATCAAACAACAAAAGTTACTTTTAGTGCTGTCGCTCAAGAAAAAATTGCATTTTATCAGCAAGATGATAAATATAAAACTTGACCTGTTTGTATGGCAAA
This sequence comes from Spiroplasma endosymbiont of Sarcophaga carnaria, assembly GCF_964019595.1. Classification (NCBI taxonomy): domain Bacteria; kingdom Bacillati; phylum Mycoplasmatota; class Mollicutes; order Entomoplasmatales; family Spiroplasmataceae; genus Spiroplasma; species Spiroplasma endosymbiont of Sarcophaga carnaria. Next base: position 1,871,822 of record NZ_OZ026456.1, on the reverse strand, counting down.
AAATCATCAAACAATTTTTGGTAATAAAGATCCTAATGATGATCACATTACCATTCGTGATCTTAAAATTAATTCAGGAGCAGAATATTTTATTGCATATTTAGCGGATATTATTACAATGCCTGGTTTAAATAAAAAACCTAATGCACTTGAGATTGAAGTTGTTAATGATCAGATTATAAATATTAAATAATTTTGTTATAATTATATTGGACTAAAAATAGGGGCGAATTTAATGCAAAAAAAAGCAAAATTTTTAGAATTAAATAGTATTGTTAGCAAACAACTTAATTTAGCGAGTAATGTTCGTAAAATAATGCATGAAATCTTCACTACTTATAAAAAAAGTTTTCAAAAAATTGGTTATCAAACAATTGCCATTGGTGAATATGGCTTTAAAACTTTAACCAAATACGATAAACTTGAATTGGAATTGGCAGTTGTTAAATATGCTCCTAAAAGTAGTAATGGGTTACGAGAACGAATGTTTCAAGCTGTTCTTGGTGAAATGCGTAAAAATGTTAAAAAATGAACAGTTATTAAAGATACTCAGAATGAAGGATATCTAGAATATCAAATAAATGATGAAATAAATCTGATTGTTCGTATTATTCCCTTTTGTTATAAAAAGAACGCCGAAGGAGAATTAACATATATTTTTTGACGAAATGGAATTGAAAAAAATGATAATGTAATTCAAGTAGTACGAGGTTTTAACAAAGCTAATAAAATTTCAAATAATTTATTACGAACACTAATGAAAATGGTTAAATATGTCCTTAAAACCGATTTTACTTATTATTATATTTTGTATACATTAACATTGCGGTGATTTTATGAGTATTTTGTCAAAAAATATGATCATTACTTGCAAAAAATTGATGCAAGTAAACGGATTGAAAAAGAGGACTTAATAAAATATCGGAATATTAATTTTCAAAAAATTTGATTTTTAAATAATATTGATGGTGAGGAATTAATTTTTTATATTTTAGAACGTTATTGAAAAACAGAAACTTATTATTTCCGTGAATTTGAATTTATTGAAGAAGAAATTTTTGAGTCAATTTCGCGGTATAGTTGATATACTAATAATTGTTTTTTGACACCATATGATTATTATGTTGATTTTAAAATTTATAACATTAAAGAATTTAATGATTTAAATTATGTTCAAGCAGAATTAAAGCACGCTGATTTTTCCCGAATTCAATATGATTATTGTCGCAATCATGATTTGGGAATTTATGTAACACCGGTTAAAATTAGTGGTGTGGTTGGATTCGTTGCTTATGCAATTAATTTTAAGAAAAAAGCGACAACATTGTTCAAAAAATTAGATCCAGCCAAACGAAAAGATGCGATGAGCGTTAATCAACGCGAAATTATGGAAGAGTTAAATTTAATTGCTCATAAGTGATTAACAACATATCGTAAAAAACTAACCTATATTAAAGTTTATTTTGATAAAAAATATCCAATTATTTCTTCATCAAACTATTATATGCGGTTACAAGCAATTATGACTTCGGTTGATAGTTTAAAAAATGATGATTATATTGCTGGAAATGATAATTAACCCGTGGTCTTTCTTTCTTAACTAATCAGTTTTATGGATATTTTTCTTTAATTTTGTCGAAAACTCTTGATATTTATAAAATATACCTAAAATTAGGTATATTTTTAATATATAGAGGTAAATAAATGATGAAAAAAATAATTACAGAATTAATAAATAGCTTAACAGATGATCAATTTTTAGAATTTTATGAAAAAATAAAACAACAAGCAGACTTAATTAAAAAACAAAAACGTTTAAATGAAATTGATCAAAAATTTAGAGATAAAGGCATTATATGTCCTAATTGCAAATCTTTTCATTGTGTTAAAAATGGTCATAATTCCGAAGGAAAACAAAAATATTTATGTAAAAAATGTCGTGCTAGTTTTGATGCATTTCGTCATCATTTTACTTATTGAAGTCATTTAAATTATGAACAGTGAAATTTATTAATTCAAATTTCATTGTTAGGACAATCTAGTAAAATAATTTCTCGTTTTATTAAAACAACCCCAAAAACCGCTTGATATAATCGACAAAAATTAATGCAATCAAAACAATTAGAAAATACACAGTTAAAATTTAAAAAATTAAATGGTCAAATCCAAATGGATGAAACATTTATTAAAGAAATTCATAAAGGCAATTTTAAAGATAAATTTGATAAACGAAAAACTCATCTCGATCCATTTTCAACTGATACCAAATGCTGTATTCAAATGGCGGTTGATAGCAATAATAATATTTTTGTTCAATCCACCAATACCAAAAGATTACAAAAACAATGGATTATTGAAAATATGAATAAGCAACTAATTAAAGAAAAATCAATAATTATTTCTGATATGCAACCACTATATTTATTAGTAGCAAAACAAACAAATTCTACTCTATATTCCACCAAAACTAGTACAAACCCTGATACTAGTTATCAAAAGTTAAATAAGATTAGTAAATTACAATCCAGTCTTAAAGAAGCCTTAATTCATTATCATGGTTTGGGTTTCACTAATATTCAAAATTATTTAAAGCTCTGAAAATGAAAATACCAACACAAAGGTTTAACACCAAACCAACAATCAACGGTATTATATTTTAACGTTTAAAAAATTTAAAGCAAAATCATAATCTTACACAAAATTAGTTTTCAAATTGTCATATTGATGATTTTTTTTATTTCATCAAGAGTTTTCGACAAAATTAAAGATATTTTTTTATCAAAAAGTATTAAATATAAGGTATAATATATAAGTATAATAATATACAACAGCCACTTAGAGAATGTTTCTTATAAGGATTAAAAAGTTATTTATACGGGGTGAAAAAAGTGTCAGTATCAGTGTTAGGAAGCAATAATTGCAGTCAGTTCTATGATAATGTAATCCGGGAGTTATCATTGATTGTAAATAATGAAAAAATTATTTCACATAATAATCCTGTTTTGGCATTAGAAATTAAACTATATTATATTATGAAAAGTGCAAAGTATAATGCGGCGCAAAAAGATCAAATATTAAAACAAATGATTCTTGAGCGAACAAAAACATTAGAATTTAAAGTTACTGAGTTAATTAAAGAATATGCTCAAGTTTATCAAAAAATTTATCAAAAACCATTAGATTTACAATATGCATATATTTCAATTTTGAAAAAAGCAAAATATTTTGTGCAAGAACGTTATGGTTAACGTTTATACATTATTCGTAATTTTTATTGTCGATATTTAGAACAAGGGCAATGACTTGAATTGGTTGATGCGAATTATTGCAGAGTCACAACGAAGAATGCAAGCTGCTTTTTTTACGAAAAAAGAGCAGTAAGATAGTAATAAGGAACATCGATATATTAATATTTTAATATATCGTTTTTTATTTGTATAATTAATAAGAAGATAAAGAGGCATCGTGTAAGTGAAGTGCAACAAATCAACTCAGAAAGGAGTTGATTTTTTAATGGAAAGAAAACATTATTTTATTTTACGGTCCTTAGTAACTAAGTATGGAAAAGATAATGTTATTAATACGGTAAATAATATTGTAATTAATAATGAAAAAGAAGATGAATAAATTATCCGCGTAATTTATTAGCGGTAATTTATTCAATATAGTTTATTTTGAGCGTAGCGAACACGCGAAGCGTGCCGCGAAAATTAGATTTTTAGGAGGAATAAGTTATGCCAGTTTGATTAACGACAATTTTTAGTGTTGTTATTATATTAGGTATTTTTGCTTGAATTGGTTTATCAATTTATCAAAAAATTCGTCAAATTCAAGGAAAGAAAAAAGATAAAAAAGAAATTAAAAATAAGGAGGAAAATAAATAGTGTTATGTATGTATTTAACAACAGCAATTAATTTTTTAGCAGTTGGTTATAAGCCTACTATTTCAGATGGAATGGGTTCTATTTGAAGTGGTTTAGGACAAGCTATGATGAAAGTTAAAGAAGCAATTTATGCTGTATTACCACAATTAATGACCTTTTTAGGTGATGCGTGAATTATTTTAATTCCATTTGGTATTTTTGTTATCATTAAGATTTTAAACTTTTTCCGTGTTATGGTTAAAGGATTTTAATATTTATTATTATTGATCATATATCTTAGCTATGGCACACTAGCTTTTATGTGAGTTGATTAAATAATTTTGTTGTTTATTTTTGTATTACACACTGTCTATAAGTTATTATTGAAATTATTAGTAATGAAATAATTGTTTTAAAGTAGGATTTAATAAAAATAAGAATATTTTTATTGGGGGTCATATTAATAGTAGTTTTGGAATATAAATTTTTATAATATTCTTTATAAATATATCTACTTTCTTTTTAAAATTTGTAGGCAGTATGTAGTGCAAAAATATCAATTTAATTATAAATGATTAATTTTATATTTTAATAACTATTATCTTTAATTTTGTCGAAAACTCTTGATGAAATAAAAAAAATCATCAATATGACAATTTGAAAACTAATTTTGTGTAAGATTATGATTTTGCTTTAAATTTTTTAAACGTTAAAATATAATACCGTTGATTGTTGGTTTGGTGTTAAACCTTTGTGTTGGTATTTTCATTTTCAGAGCTTTAAATAATTTTGAATATTAGTGAAACCCAAACCATGATAATGAATTAAGGCTTCTTTAAGACTGGATTGTAATTTACTAATCTTATTTAACTTTTGATAACTAGTATCAGGGTTTGTACTAGTTTTGGTGGAATATAGAGTAGAATTTGTTTGTTTTGCTACTAATAAATATAGTGGTTGCATATCAGAAATAATTATTGATTTTTCTTTAATTAGTTGCTTATTCATATTTTCAATAATCCATTGTTTTTGTAATCTTTTGGTATTGGTGGATTGAACAAAAATATTATTATTGCTATCAACTGCCATTTGAATACAGCATTTGGTATCAGTTGAAAATGGATCGAGATGAGTTTTTCGTTTATCAAATTTATCTTTAAAATTGCCTTTATGAATTTCTTTAATAAATGTTTCATCCATTTGGATTTGACCATTTAATTTTTTAAATTTTAACTGTGTATTTTCTAATTGTTTTGATTGCATTAATTTTTGTCGATTATATCAAGCGGTTTTTGGGGTTGTTTTAATAAAACGAGAAATTATTTTACTAGATTGTCCTAACAATGAAATTTGAATTAATAAATTTCACTGTTCATAATTTAAATGACTTCAATAAGTAAAATGATGACGAAATGCATCAAAACTAGCACGACATTTTTTACATAAATATTTTTGTTTTCCTTCGGAATTATGACCATTTTTAACACAATGAAAAGATTTGCAATTAGGACATATAATGCCTTTATCTCTAAATTTTTGATCAATTTCATTTAAACGTTTTTGTTTTTTAATTAAGTCTGCTTGTTGTTTTATTTTTTCATAAAATTCTAAAAATTGATCATCTGTTAAGCTATTTATTAATTCTGTAATTATTTTTTTCATCATTTATTTACCTCTATATATTAAAAATATACCTAATTTTAGGTATATTTTATAAATATCAAGAGTTTTCGACAAAATTAAAGACTATTATTAAAAATTAAATAGTATTTTTCAGTGTGTCAATTTTTATTATTTTATATATTTAACATTGTTAATAACATTGTTTATTAAACATTAAATAAACAATATATAGCATTATTTATAACATTGTTAATAATCAGTGTTTTTATCAATAAGTAAACAATATATAAACATTAAATATAACATTGTTTATTAAATAAATATTTAGTTAGGAGTTGATAAAATTGAGTAATTTTGTTAAGAAAAATCAAAATATAGAAAATTATTTTATTCGTAAAGAGTTGATAGTTTTTGAAACAGAAAAAGCAAGTTTTATAAATTTACCTAATCATAATCGTCATATTGGTTTTTGGTTGAGTAATAAATTTATTTATCCTGGTGAAAAACACTCAGATTTATTATGCGAATTGGTATTTTTCAAGATATTACAGATTATGAAATTTGAAAAACAAAATCAGTAGAAAGAACAGCCGAAGGTAAACGAGCAAAACATAAGTCGGATGTTGGGTTAGGAATTCGGTTTTTTAAAATAATTATTCCATTAGAATTTGCACAGAAATATGATAGTCAATGATTAAAGTTTGTTCGTGATTTAAAAAATGATGAAATAGTTAATTATAAAGAATATTATTGGTCAGAAATTACTAAATTAAGTGTTAAAGAACGTTTAGCATTGTTTGATATTGATATTTTGAAAAAGAATTTAAAACCTAAAAAAGAAAAAGGAAGTGGTAAAGATGATTAATTTATTATCAGAAAGCAGTAATTGAGATAAGATTTTTAGTTTTATTTTTGATGTATTTTTGTTTATTTTTGATGTAATTTGAAATACTAAATTACCGATGACAAATACAACAATTGCTTATTTTATTATCTTTTTTATGGTTGTTAAGTTGTCTATTTATGCAATTCACGGAACAAGAACGCAATATAACGAATTAGGTTCAACTGTTAAAAACAGTACATCAAAATTGTATGCTTCAACAGTACGTGGTGTTAAAAAAGCACATAAGGCTAATAAAAATGGTCGGTGAAAGGAAACAGATTAATGATTAGATTAGTTTTATTAGTTGCTGCAATTGCTATTTTTGGTACTAGTTTTATTACGGTGATTATAAATCAATTAACATCAGCAAAAAATATCATTATGGATTTATATAACTCAGATACTTTTTTACTTTCTTTGTTTGGTAAAATGGCAATTTTGTTTAGTCATCCATTAATGTTAACAATATCAAGTTTATATATTGTTGGGTTTATTGTTTCAAAAACATTGTATAGTTAGGGGTTGAATTATAAATATGAAAAAATCATTATCTTTATTTGCCATATCTATTTTAGGTATTTTAGGTTTAATTATTCCATTTATTACTTTAACAGCATTTAAACCCTTAAATCAGCAGAATTATACTGTTAATTAACAAACAATGGGAATGAATGAAACTGATTTTATTAATACAATGTTTTTACGCAGTAGTTTTTTTGAAAACTGGTCTGAAACAAATTACTTTATTAATCCAACTCTAAAAACATCACAAACATTAACTTATAATGATAAATGATATTTAGACTTTTTAAAGAATAGTTATTCAACGGGAATTTCATTTGATAAGCCTAGTGATGAGTTTATGGATTTATATAAAAATTGAGATACTTATGCTAAACAATATAATATTGATAAATTCTATGATGTTGATAAAAAACAATTTTTAAAAGAATTAACTAATTTTTCTTATTATTTTGCTAAGTATTTTAATACTGTGGAAGTTATTAATAAATTAGAAAGAGGTATTGATAATTTACAATTAGTTAAAATGATTAATGAGTTTTGAATACAAATTCCTAGAACACAGGCACCTAATAAAGAATTTTTAACTGCTACTAATAAATGATATTTTTATGGAGAAAAAAGAAATGGTCAATATTTGCTTACAAAATTTTATTTTGATAATAATTTTATTAAAAATCAAAACACTTGATGACAACACTTAAAAAATGATTCAGATTTTATTTGAAACTATAATTTAGTATATCGTTGAGATGGAAACGGTGAACCAGAATTACCCGTTGTTGATAATGATGGCAAATTAAAATGATATACTGAATATTATCAAAATGTTCGTTCTTTTTTGCTTAAATATATTGATGTTATTGTACAAGAAAATATCCGAATTCAGCAAGGTGGTAATCCAAACTATGATGACCCAAATTTGGGTAGTGAAAGAATAATTTTTGATTTTGAAATTATTAATAATATGGAAAAATTAGATTGAAAACCTGATGTTATTTTAACTAGAAAATCAATTTATCGGATGATTTTAACAATTGATGAAAATAAAAATATTGTTGCTGGTAGTTTAGAATTAACACATTTTAAACAATATTGGGATGGTAATAATGCAAATAGTTATCGGTATACTGATGATTTAGGTTTTTTATTTTCTTTCATAAAAGAAAAAGAAGATACTTTTAATTTTAGTGCTGAAACTTATAATTATTATCAAGGTAATTCTCCTAATATTGGTAAAATGGTTTTTGAACAGATGAAAGGTCAAATTGATATTAATAAATTTTTAAAAGCCTTTTTTACCCATTCTTTGGTACCTGTATTTCAAAATCGCAGTAATTTTATTGAAAGTGGTTATATTGATAATTTACAGTATGATACTGTTTTAATTAATTTTTTTGGTTTAAAATTGATTAATTTTAGAGATGTTTTAATTGATGAAACTAATACTAATAAAAATCAATTTGAAAAACTATTAAATAGTATGTTTACGGTTTCCCAAAATTTTTATAAAGATTATTTACGAACAATTTTTTATTTAGAAAATGATACTTATGTACAAGGATATAATAAAAAATATGGTTTATTAGCAAATAATGGTTTTAAAATTTATCCTCGTTATTTTTATTTTTCTGATAAATACAATCAATTAGACATTAAATTGTATTCAGCATTTAAAAATCGCGTTTTTATAACACAAATTATGGAGATGTATTTAATTATGATTTTTCTGTATCAAATGATTATAATATTAATCAAAATGAGGGTTATGTTTTTGAAGGTGCTTTAAAAGATAAATACGGTTTAAAATACAAAAAAAATTGAAGAACAAAAAATCTGTTATAATGTCTTTGAATTACAAGCACAAAAAGAAAATGATATGTATCGTTATTATGATTTTAATTTTGGGATTTATAACTGACAAGAAATTAATAATGGTGGATTATTTCCCGATAGTCAATGATGACAAGCACAATATGAAAGTTGTAGTTGATATAATTTAGCGTGTCATATAAAAAATGCTGCAATTTGAATTGTAAATAATATTCCCGGTGTTAAACAAGTAAACGAATTAGCAAGCGGTGTTGGTAAAATATTTCAAACAATATATAGTTTTTTTAGTCAAACATTTGAGGTATGAAAATTTAGTCCAGCATTATATAATACAATAACAAATATATTCCTATTAATTATCTTTATGAAGTTTGTTCGATTAATTTAAAAAAGGACTTGTTAGTCCTTTTATTATTTTCAATCAATTATTAGTCCTGTGTCTTTATTAATTTCTGGTATTTGTGGTTCATTGTTTTTATTTCAACGATATACTAAATTATAGTTTCAAATAAAATCTGAATCATTTTTTAAGTGTTGTCATCAAGTGTTTTGATTATTAATAAAATTATTATCAAAATAAAATTTTGTCGTTATATAATTATTTTCATATTTATTTATATAAAAATATCATTTATTAGTAGCAGTTAAAAACTCTTTATTAGGCGCCTGTGTTCTAGGAATATTAGTTCATTTGCTATTTTCTGGTAGTTGTTGTGGTTCTGGTGTAGGTTTATTACCCCCCCCCCGTTTTCATTATTATTTGGTTTTTCACAACTAATTAATGTTGTTGTACTTGTTGCTGTTAATCCGATTACTCCTAAAATACTTAGTAACTTTTTCATATTTTACTTCTCCTTTATTAAAATTACTTGAATGCTATAATTGATTTTATCATATATCAATAATGTATTAAATAATTTTAATATTAAATTTATAAATTAATGAAAGGTATATAAATGTTATGTATAGTCATTTAAGTTTTATTGATAGGGTTAAATTGGAAAAATTATTATTATCAAAATTATTTTTAAAAAAGAATGGTGAAATAAATATTGCACAGATTGCTAAATGTTTGAACAGAAATCGTAGTACTATTTTGCGAGAAATTAAGCGTTTTAAAACTATTGATGAATATAGTGCTTATAAGTCAGATAAAATGTATTATGAGAAAAGAAAAAAGAATAATAAAAGATATAAGTTTACAGAAGAACAATTAAATTTTATTAATATAAGATTTAATGTTTATCGTGATTCTCCATCACAACTTATTCATCGTTATTTTCTAAAGTTTGGTATTAAATTTCCTGTTTGTGTTAAAACATTGTATAAATGAATTCGTTTGGGTTTTTATGGTTTTTTAAAACAGAATTTACGTCATCGTGGTAAAAAATATAAAACAAAAGGAAAATTTGATAATCGTGGTAAATTAATTAATTTTAAATCAATATTAGATATTGATAATAAAGAGACTGGTGTTGGTTGATTTGAAATGGATACGGTAGTTGGAAAAGAGCATCAATCTAGTAATTTGGTTTTAGTTGAACAAAATAGTAAAAGTTATTTTGTTATGAAATTAAAAAATCATACTGCTAATGAAGTTGTGGAAAAGTTTAAAGATATTGTTATAAGTAATAATTTATTTGGGAAAATTAAAGGAATAATAACTGATGTAGGAAAAGAATTTAGTAAATGAAGAGAATTAGAAATATTTGCTGAAACACAAGTTTATTTTTGTGACCCCGGTAAACCACAACAAAAACCATTAATTGAATATATGAATTCTGAACTTAGACAATGATTTCCTAAGGGAACTGATTTTAATAATGTTAGTCAACAAAAAATAAATTGAGTAGTTAATGTTATAAATGATAAATTAAGGCCTGTTCTTAATTGAAGAACAGCAAAAGAGGTATTTTCAGATAATTTTAAATAGGTTTATTTGAAGTAATTTAATAAATTATTTTTTAGTGTGCTTAATTTTCCTTAAAATAAAATAAAAACTATAAATATTTTGATTTTTAAAAATTTATAATTGATTTTTTATGATTTTTATTGTATTATTTGACTAATAAGATTTGTTGCACTTCATTTTACATAATTCCAAATAAATTAAATGCTAGTATGATGGGATTAAAAAATAAAATTAATTTATTTAATAGTAATGAACAACTGCTAGAAGAAAATAAATTTAATTATTCAGTTAATAATTTTGTAAATAATAATTTACAAAAAAACTTATATTTTTATTAGTTTTATCTAAGAAATTAAATAACTTTAATAAAAATGTATTTTTGTCGTGGATAAATTTAAAAAAATAGAAAAATGTATTGACAATAAAATTAAAAGTAATACAATGTAAATAAGTAAGTGGTACATTATTCCACAATTTCTAAGATATTAATTTAAGACCCTTAAATAATTTATACGACCAATAATTGTTGCTCAAGCAATTGTAACAGCAATTAGTGAAATTATAGAAGAGAGAGATAAATAACAATGAAATTATTAGTAGATATTGGTAATACAGCAATTAAATTTGCAATTCTTAATTCATCCCAAGAAATTACATCTTTTTTAACGATTTCTAGTCGCGAATTAATCGCAGAAAAGAATTTTCGTCAAAAAATTATAACAGCCTTAGATAAAATAAAATTAACTTTAACAGATTTAACGTTACTATGTTTATCGTCAGTTCGTCCAATGTGAGATGATTTATTTTACCAATTAGCCCTTGATTTACAAATTCCGTTTTATCAAGTTAAAAAAAATTTAGCAATTGAACGATTAGCAATTGATATTCCTAATCCACGAAATCTTGGGGCTGATTTGATTGTTGGTTCATATGCAACATTGGATTTATATCCAAACCAAGATGTTATTTTAGTTAATATGGGAACAGCCACTACAATTTCATTACTAAAACAAGGGACCTTATTAGGAACAATTATTATGCCGGGGTTAGAAGCTGCTGCTGAAGCACTGTTTAATCGAGCACAGTTACTACAGACATTTGATTATTCTTATGAAGATGCAATTTTAGGAAAAAATACTAAACAAGCAATCAACATCGGATTAGTAAACGGTCATTTATTAACAATAACAGCTTTTGTTGAAAAACTTACAACTCAAGCAACCACACCAAAAGTAATGCTAACAGGTGGGAATGCAAGTTATATTACAACATTAGTGCCATATCAATATGATAAGAATCTTCTTTTTAAAGGATTTGTGGCCATTTTACAAGATAATAAATTAATATAAAAAAATAGGACAAATGTCCTATTTTTTTAATTTTTGAGATATTTTAATACTTTAAAGTCCATTTAGGTATTTATACATTTTTTTGTTCGTTCCTTTATTTTATTTAAAATAAAGATTACCTAGCATATCCAATTTTTTCTTTGATTTACTTATTTGTCTACTTAAGACAAATTAATAATAGCATGGATTTCAAAAATTACAACAATTCTTTAATTTTGTCGAAAACTCTTGATATTTATAAAATATACCTAAAATTAGGTATATTTTTAATATATAGAGGTAAATAAATGATGAAAAAAATAATTACAGAATTAATAAATAGCTTAACAGATGATCAATTTTTAGAATTTTATGAAAAAATAAAACAACAAGCAGACTTAATTAAAAAACAAAAACGTTTAAATGAAATTGATCAAAAATTTAGAGATAAAGGCATTATATGTCCTAATTGCAAATCTTTTCATTGTGTTAAAAATGGTCATAATTCCGAAGGAAAACAAAAATATTTATGTAAAAAATGTCGTGCTAGTTTTGATGCATTTCGTCATCATTTTACTTATTGAAGTCATTTAAATTATGAACAGTGAAATTTATTAATTCAAATTTCATTGTTAGGACAATCTAGTAAAATAATTTCTCGTTTTATTAAAACAACCCCAAAAACCGCTTGATATAATCGACAAAAATTAATGCAATCAAAACAATTAGAAAATACACAGTTAAAATTTAAAAAATTAAATGGTCAAATCCAAATGGATGAAACATTTATTAAAGAAATTCATAAAGGCAATTTTAAAGATAAATTTGATAAACGAAAAACTCATCTCGATCCATTTTCAACTGATACCAAATGCTGTATTCAAATGGCGGTTGATAGCAATAATAATATTTTTGTTCAATCCACCAATACCAAAAGATTACAAAAACAATGGATTATTGAAAATATGAATAAGCAACTAATTAAAGAAAAATCAATAATTATTTCTGATATGCAACCACTATATTTATTAGTAGCAAAACAAACAAATTCTACTCTATATTCCACCAAAACTAGTACAAACCCTGATACTAGTTATCAAAAGTTAAATAAGATTAGTAAATTACAATCCAGTCTTAAAGAAGCCTTAATTCATTATCATGGTTTGGGTTTCACTAATATTCAAAATTATTTAAAGCTCTGAAAATGAAAATACCAACACAAAGGTTTAACACCAAACCAACAATCAACGGTATTATATTTTAACGTTTAAAAAATTTAAAGCAAAATCATAATCTTACACAAAATTAGTTTTCAAATTGTCATATTGATGATTTTTTTTATTTCATCAAGAGTTTTCGACAAAATTAAAGCAACAATTTTAAATAAAATTTCTTGCTTTTTTGCGTACTTTTCTGCTATTTTTTCAAAAAAAAATTAATTGAAGAAAAATGAACAGCCTATAAGAAACTTCAATTAATTTTTGTAAATGTATGAAAAAAAACTTTTAAGATTATTTTATATTTAAATATTGCCACAAAATACAAATTTTAACACAAAAGGAAAGGCTATAATAATTTAAGAAAGATATAAATGTAACAATATTTATTTTTCATACATAAATATCTTAAACTATATTTATTTAATAATCAATTACTTTTGTCAAAAAATGTTCTAAAAAGGGTTAAAACTGATCTTAATCAATGTTGGGAATAATCTAAAAAATGATATAATGAATCAAGAAGTGGGTGATTTTAACATATGCATGATGGTATTTTTTTAATTAATAAACCGGCTGGGAAAACAAGTCATCAAATTATTCAAGATATTAAAAAAACCTTGATGATTAAAAAAGTTGGCCATGCTGGAACTTTAGACCCTTTAGCAACAGGTCTTTTAGTGGTATTAGTGAATAATGCTACGAAAATGAGTGAATATTTGTTAACAGCAGATAAAGCTTATGATGTCGAAATGAAATTATTTGTTGAAACAGATACTGGTGATATTACTGGTAATGTTATTAAGAAAGAAACTCCCTTTAAACTGCGCAAAAAACAATTGAAAAAAATTTTTAGTGAATTTAATGGGTTTATGTATGAGCAATATCCGCCTAAATATTCTGCTATTAAAGTTAATGGGAAGAAACTCTATGAATATGCTCGGCGCGATGAAGAAGTTGAAATTAAACCACGAACAGTTACGATTAAGGAAATTAAGTTGAAAAAATATAATCATCATGACCACACCATCACCTTTAGTGTATTATGTACCAAAGGAACATATATTCGTAGTTTAGTTATTGATCTTGCTGCAAAATTAAATACAATTGCAACGGTTAAGAGTTTATGTCGAACACAATCAGGAAATTTTTTGTTATCGAAAGCAATTGCTCCAGAAGAAGTAAATTTTAACCGTTTAATTTCAATGTATGATGCCTTGTTTACAAATAAACAACAGTTGTTACTTTATCATTATGATGAAGAAATTAGACAAGGAAAACCAATTGTTATTATTAATCATACTGATCCAATTATTTTTATCATTGATAAAAACAAAAATGTTTTAGCAATTTATAAACATATTGGTAAACATGTTTATGCTTGTCAACGGGGATTATGGGCAAATATTGATACAAATCAACAACAAAAAATAGATAAGGATGATCATTATTAATGAAAATTTTAACATGAAATAAATTAGCTAATAATGAAGCAAAAATTGTTTCCTTAGGGCTATTTGATGGTTTTCATTTAGGGCATTTAAAACTAATTAATCGTTTAATGGAAATTAAAGCAGAACAAAATTTAGCGGCATTATTTTTTACAATGTCACAAAGTGTTACTGATTTTTTACATCAAACTGATACAAAATTATTAGATAATAGGTCAAAACAGGAAACAGCAGCAAAATTAAATTTTGATTATTATTTAGAGGTTCCAGTGACAAGTGAATTTATGAATTTATCAGCGCAACAATTTTTAACAATATTAAAAGAACGGTTTAATGTTGTTAAAATTGTAATTGGATCTGATTTTCGGTTTGGGAAAAATCGCGAAGGGGATTTTAAACAAATTATTACTTTTTTTAGTCAAGAAAATGTTTATTTAATTAATCGGCAAGATGATGTTTTTTCTTCAACAACAATTCGTAATTTATTATTAAATTATGATTTACCAGCTGCAAATAAATTATTATATGAAGATTATCATTTGCGTGGGAAAGTAAAACCAGGGAAACAAATTGGGCGAACAATTAATTTTCCAACTGCCAACATGTATTTACCACAAAAAGTAATTTTACCTTATGGGGTTTATGTTACAGAAACGTGAGCACAAGGACATCTTTACCCATCAATGACTTCATATCGGTTATTTGAAGGAAAAGAAGTTGTTGAAACATATTTATTAGATGCTAATTTAAATTTATATGAACAAGAAATTATTGTTTATTTTAAAAAATATTTGCGTGAAAATATTAAAATAAATAACTTAACCGAATTAGTTAATCTTTTAGAACAAGATTTAGCTGATACTCTTGCATTTTTTGCAAATAAAGCATAATATTAATAGGGTTGTTGTTATTTCGTTGATTTAAGATAACCCTTTCTTAAATGCTTTGATTTAACGTTATGAGCCACAACAATGAAGGGAGAAATTTATAATGGTTTCAAAAGAAAGAAAAGCAGAATTAGTATCAAAATTTGGTCAAAATGCTAAAGATACTGGTTCAACAAAAGTACAAATTTCTATTTTAACAGAAGATATTAACAATTTAACTGCTCACTTGAAAATTCATCGTAAAGATATTGTTTCAAGAAGAAGTTTATTACAAAAAGTAGCACAAAGAAAGCATTTGCTTGCTTACTTAATTAAAACTGATTTTAATGAATATAAAGCAATCATTGAAGAATTAGGAATTAGAAAATAAGGTTTAAGGTTTTTAAACTTTTTTTAATTAGCTGATTAATTCATTTGACACTTAGTTATTGGTATTGTTTTTTTATTTAAAAAATGTTTTAATTAACTGAGAAAATAGAGTTATTTGAAATAACTTTATAGTATTAACGAGGGTATTATGGGCAATATTAACAATATATCAGCTGTTTGTAGTGGGTGCAAAGCAGGATTAGAGATATATCTTACAAAACTATTAGAAACATATGATATTAATATTGTTAAAATATTTTTATGGGAAAACCAAAATAATGTTAATATTGAAAAAATTTTAGAAAATTGAGACAATATTTGAAAATATACAAATGAAGCATAATGGTTTGAATCCAAATTATTCAGGAATTGCAAAGAAGCATCAACAATATATTCATATTGCTAATCCAGATACGGGGGCAGGTTATGCTTCAGCAACCAATTATCATATTACCTTTCAAAATGATACAAGTTCCGGCGCTGATTTATTTACTAGTACAAGTAATAATCAATGAGGGTTATGACATGAAATCGGGCATACTTATCAAACTCCACAATACCAATGAAATGGTCTTACTGAAGTAACAGTTAATATTAGTGCGCTTTATGTTCAACAAAAATTATTCAATGCGAATCGGTTAGACACCCCTAGCCATTTGTAATTGTCAAAACATCGCTAATTTAGTAAATAAATCACTAATATCATCAAAATTTCGTTGCTGATCTGATTGCGCAAAATGATATTTAATTTTAGTAATTTGATGGCTTTTGGTGATAATTTTTATTCAACTTTATCACAATATTATCGTCTTTTACCATTTTCTGATAATCCTGGAACAAATGTTGAAAAACAACAATTATTTATTGAAATGACTTCGAAAGTAAGTAACCGCAATTTAGCGCCTTTTTTTATAAAGTGAGGTCTAATACCAACCGAAGCAACTAATCAAAAAATTAAAACTTATCCAATGTTAACTAAAAACATTTGAGAAAATATTATTGATGGTACTCATCAATCAATCGTTGAAGACAATCTTGCAAAATATGAAATTACAACAATTGATGTTTCTTTAAAAGATAATGTTGAAATTAGTTTTGGAACAGATATTAATATGACAAATTATGGAAAATATTTTAATTATGATCAGAATTTATCTATCTGATAGGTAGGAATGCAAAATTATCAAATATATCAAAAGACTAGTGATAAGTATAAAGTGAATGTTTTTATTGGTTTTAAAACAACGGGAAAATTACCAAATAAATATGTTTTTGCAATATCAAGTAATTATAATAATACTATTAAGTTTTTAGGCCTTGCAAATAGTTATCATGGGATTTTAGGGTTGGATTCAAAATAATAAAAAAATTCGATTGTATGGTGATGCTGAAATTATTCATAGTTATTTTGGTGATAAAGATCCGCCATATTATCGAATTATTATTAGTAATCAGAATGGAATCATACTTCATGATCTTAAAATCATTGGTACAGATAATTTTCTTAATGTTATTCGAACTAATAATTTATGAAACGGAATTAGTTATGATGAAAAATATTTGATTACATTAGAATTACAAGAAGCAAGTCGTGTTTTAAAATTTAATTCCCTTTTAAATGACTGAACAGCAGTTTCGACAAATAATAAAGTTACAAAAAAATATCAAATTATTAATAATAAGTTAATAGAAGTTAATTAAAGTATTGTTATTTTTTTCTTAAAAGAAATTGAATTTTTTAAATAAAAAAGTAAATTCATTGTTAAATCTCTTGCTTTTTTTTATAATATGTAAATTGTAATATGAAGTGCAACAAATCAACTCAGAAAGGAGTTGATTTTTTAATGGAAAGAAAACATTATTTTATTTTACGGTCCTTAGTAACTAAGTATGGAAAAGATAATGTTATTAATACTGTTAATAAAATAGTAACTAATAATGTAAAAGAAAATGAATAAATTATCCGCGTAATTTATTAGCGGTAATTTATTCAATATAGTTTATTTTGAGCGTAGCGAACACGCGAAGCGTGCCGCGCAAGCTAAATTTCTAGGGGGAATTAAATTATGCCAGTATGGTTAACATAAATATTTAGTATTATTATCATTTTAGGAATTCTTGCTTGAATTGGTATATCGATTTATCAAAAAATTCGTCAAATTCAAGGAAAGAAAAAAGAAAAGAAAGAAATTAAAAATAAGGAGGAAAATAAATAGTGTTAGGTATGTATTTAACAACAGCAATTAATTTTTTAGCAGTTGGTGATAAGCCTACTATTTCAGATGGAATGGGTTCTATTTGAAGTGGTTTAGGACAAGCTATGATGAAAGTTAAAGATGCTGTTTATGCTGTGTTACCACAGTTAATGTCAGTTCTTGATGATGCTTGAATTATTTTAATTCCATTTGGAATTTTTGTTATTATTAAGATTTTAAATTTCTTTAGAATTATGATTAAAGTATTTTAATATTTATTATAATTAATCATATATCTTAGCTGTGGCACACTAGCTTTGTTATTTGATTTATTAATTTTATATTTTCTATTAACGTTGTTAATAGTATTTTTCATTGTGCCTTACTTATTTTTTATATATTTAACAATGTTATTAACAGTGTTTATTACAGTACATATACATTATTTAGACATTAGTATAACAGTGTTTATTACGGTAAAGGAGTGTTTATGAAAAAAATAAATGTTGGTAATGATGAAATATTTTCTCAAGAAGAGCGTAAAAATATTTTAGAGAAGGTAAAAAATTTTTATAAAAATATAATGCAAGATTTATTGGATGAAATTAAGATGAAAATTAAAACTATGCAAGCTACTTTAATTCAATTAAATGAGTATGATATTCATTATGAATCCGTTAATATTATTCGAAAAGAAATGAATTTTTATCAACATATTGCAGAACATTTAGAAAGTGAAATGAGAAAAAATGGCAAATTATAAAACATATGATGATTTATTTGAAAAAACAAAATTGTATTGTGTCATCTGTAAAAAATATATAGAACTGGAATAATATGGAACTCAATATTTAGAAACACAAGAATGTGGCGATTGTGTGGAAAAAATAAGAAAAACTAATCCAAATTATTAAAAAGGAGAATAGATAATGTGAATTAAATACAATGGAAAAAGAATTAATTTAAGTAATAAAGATATTCAATTAGAACATACTATATTGCAAAAATTTTTGTCATCTTCTTACGACGATTTTCTAACATTACAAATGTTTTTGTTAATCCTTGTACAATTTGATGTTGATTGTCCTTTAATTTATCAATTGTTTGAGTTAATTGTTGTTCGTTAAAAGTATTATTAGCAAATAATTCACCTCGTTGTTGTATACTATCAGGGGGTTTAACATCACGTGTAGAAACCACACACATTTTGTACTTTTGTGGTGTTTACATTTTTAGAAATAAATTTTATTAATATTTGTAAAGTAAAGATGCAAATAGGACAAAAAAATCGACCCTTATTGGGTTGATTTTTTTTATTTAAAAATTAACTCTAAAAATTAAATATATTGGTTCTACAATTATTTAATTTTACAATTACATATTTTTAGTGGGGGGTTCCCCAACTTGGCATTTTGTCAGTAAAGAAACCAATAGAACTGTTAACTTGTTTTTTTGCGATTTTGTAAATTAATAACTTTGATTAAGATAAACAGATAATGCTGTATTCATAATTTTTAATTGCAAGAATAAAAATAAAATCGTGTGCGTAGAAGAAAAATAACTTTTAAGAACTGGGCAAGGATTTCTTAATTAATCTACTAGTGGAGACTTGATGAGGAGGTACTTGGTATTACAGACAACTACAAAATGTAGAACATCGTAGTACTTTGTAGTTAAAAATCAAAGGAATAATTTAGGAGGTTTATATGAAAAGGTTAAATAAAAAACCTTGAAAGTTTTTAAGTAAAAAGCAATTATATAAGAAAAAAATTGAGCGTGCTAATGAAAAAGCAAGAATAGAAAATAGTAAGGAATTAAATAAAAATGAAAAAGTTAAATAAAATTTGTCTTAAACAAAAATATTGAGGTTA
This sequence comes from Spiroplasma endosymbiont of Sarcophaga carnaria, assembly GCF_964019595.1. NCBI lineage: Bacteria > Bacillati > Mycoplasmatota > Mollicutes > Entomoplasmatales > Spiroplasmataceae > Spiroplasma > Spiroplasma endosymbiont of Sarcophaga carnaria. The sequence continues at coordinate 1,851,865 of NZ_OZ026456.1, read as the reverse complement.
TTGCTCAAAATGAAATCAAGAAAATAAATTACAAGAATTAATGCGTAAAAGTTATCCTGTTTCATTTGAAGATATGACGGATGAACATTGAGCATTAGGAAAAAAGAATTAGGGGGAATACATTATGAATAAGAAGATAACAATATTAAATGACAAGGATATGAATAATAATGATGAATTTAAAAGATTTATTAAATGAAATGTTTGATAATTACCCAGATTGTTATAAAGATTATGGTTTAGCAATTATGGATCGTTATGAAATTGAAGTTGAAAATAAAAAATTAACACCCGAAGAAATAGATAATTTAACACATTTATATTTTGACAAACCTAAATTATAAATTTCAACTAAATTAATTTTTTCCATAATTTCTTTAATTTTGTCGAAAACTCTTGATATTTATAAAATATACCTAAAATTAGGTATATTTTTAATATATAGAGGTAAATAAATGATGAAAAAAATAATTACAGAATTAATAAATAGCTTAACAGATGATCAATTTTTAGAATTTTATGAAAAAATAAAACAACAAGCAGACTTAATTAAAAAACAAAAACGTTTAAATGAAATTGATCAAAAATTTAGAGATAAAGGCATTATATGTCCTAATTGCAAATCTTTTCATTGTGTTAAAAATGGTCATAATTCCGAAGGAAAACAAAAATATTTATGTAAAAAATGTCGTGCTAGTTTTGATGCATTTCGTCATCATTTTACTTATTGAAGTCATTTAAATTATGAACAGTGAAATTTATTAATTCAAATTTCATTGTTAGGACAATCTAGTAAAATAATTTCTCGTTTTATTAAAACAACCCCAAAAACCGCTTGATATAATCGACAAAAATTAATGCAATCAAAACAATTAGAAAATACACAGTTAAAATTTAAAAAATTAAATGGTCAAATCCAAATGGATGAAACATTTATTAAAGAAATTCATAAAGGCAATTTTAAAGATAAATTTGATAAACGAAAAACTCATCTCGATCCATTTTCAACTGATACCAAATGCTGTATTCAAATGGCAGTTGATAGCAATAATAATATTTTTGTTCAATCCACCAATACCAAAAGATTACAAAAACAATGGATTATTGAAAATATGAATAAGCAACTAATTAAAGAAAAATCAATAATTATTTCTGATATGCAACCACTATATTTATTAGTAGCAAAACAAACAAATTCTACTCTATATTCCACCAAAACTAGTACAAACCCTGATACTAGTTATCAAAAGTTAAATAAGATTAGTAAATTACAATCCAGTCTTAAAGAAGCCTTAATTCATTATCATGGTTTGGGTTTCACTAATATTCAAAATTATTTAAAGCTCTGAAAATGAAAATACCAACACAAAGGTTTAACACCAAACCAACAATCAACGGTATTATATTTTAACGTTTAAAAAATTTAAAGCAAAATCATAATCTTACACAAAATTAGTTTTCAAATTGTCATATTGATGATTTTTTTTATTTCATCAAGAGTTTTCGACAAAATTAAAGCATAATTTTATCATAAAGTTTTAATAACCGTGTTCACTTAATCATATAATAAGAAACAACAACAATTAAACTAATTCCAATTAATAACATTAGAAGTGGTAAAAAAATTAAATAAATAGCAATACCTCTTATCAATCGGAACTGGAATTCTTGTTAATCCCATTGTTTGAGTTGTCCAACCATTTGGTAATGAATAATCATCTTGTCATACCACACGATGAGTTAAATTATATAGTGCTTGTCCTGCATTAGGTAATCAAGCAACTTGTTCAGCGGTTGCAGTAGCATACTGCATAATACTTGCATATTCATTATATAAAGGTCCACGCAATAAAGCATTAACCATATCAACATAGGCTTTTTGACCTGTTGTATTACCTTGTAATGTAAAAGGTACTTGTGGCAAATTAATTGTTGCCATAATATTTCACCTCCTTTATTATCTAAGGTTTTTAAGTGTGAAATCTGATATCTTTTTAATCTCTTCGGGAGTATATGCTCCTTTTTCTTTAATAGTTTCAATTTCATCATTTTTATTTTCAACCGATTTTTCAATCACATCTTTAATAAAATTAGTTGGCGAAACTGAGGGTTGTTCTTGTATAAACAAATCAGGTTTTAATTCTTTTAAAGTTTGCATTTTTTCAGATAAAGAACTACCACTAACTTTATTTAAATTAGTTTTAATATCTTCAATTTTAGTCGATGGAACATCTTTAAAAGCTTTTAATTCATCTAATTCATTAGATAATTTAATAAAGTCTTCTTTGGATATAACATCTTCGCGTTTTTGCACACTTTCTCTAATTTGCTTTGCTCCATTATTAAACTGATTTAAGATATTTTCTGCATTCTCTTCACTTAAACCTTGTTCTATTAATTGTTCTTTTGTAAGTGCCATTTTATAAACTCCTCTTTTTTTATTCTTGTCCGATTAACAAGTCAGCATAAACTCTTTTTTATGGAAAAAGATTAAACCTATAATTTAATTATATACTAATATTTTACTAATACAATACTAGTGGTTCAATTTTTGCAAGATATATTGATATTATGCAAGCAACAGATATTATTCAACCAACTAAATTATTAGGTGGTGTTGACTTAGCAAACTCTACTAGCCCCAAAGGGCATACAACAGCAGCGAGTTTTTGAATATATAATTCATTTGATAAAAAAGCCTATAAAGTAGCAGAATATGCACACTCAAATGCTACGCAACAATTTAAAGGACCATTAGAACAAGTTAAAGATATTTTAGAGTTTTACAACAATCAATTAAACCAATACTTTAATTTAATACAACAAGGAATATCAATTAATGTTGATGACAGTGCTTATGCAACATTAGAAAGTTTAAACCGAGAGAAATATAATTATACTTTTGGTCAATACATAAATTTTAAACCAGCACAAAAGCAGAAGTTTAAAATAAAACATCGTATTGAGGCATTTACAATGTTAATAAATACTAATCAATTAAAATGATTATGAGAAAAATGTCCTGTAAGTAAAACCCAATATGAATTAATTCAATGAGAAGATAAGCCCGATGCAAGAGAAGAACGAATGTTAGATTTATATGATGACACATTTGATGGTGATTTTTATGCTTTACACTTTGAATTAGTACCGATGGTTAAAAATAATAGTTAAGCAGATTATAAATTATGACAACAAAGGGAGTGAATAACTTAATGAAAAAAGATATTTATGTAATACATGATGAACGTGTAATAAATGCAAAAAGACCATATATTTCTGTTTGTGGACAAGTTAAAAAAAGACTTTGTCAAGAATTAAATAAAGATAATATCGCAATATGTAATTTAAATTTATATAACGAATATATTAATAAATATCAAAAAGTTAAAGTATGTGTACAAGTTTTAGCAAATGAACCAAATTTATTAACAGTAAATATTATTAATTATGCACTTATTTTAAAATTAAAGGAGCAAAATAACAATGAATAATACTTTCCATAGTTTACCAAACTTAAATGATATTAATAGTGTTTTAAAATTTTATAATTATGATTGAACTATTAATTTAGCCAATATTATTGCTCGTCATCAAATGAGATTAGTTAATGGTAAAGATATTTTATTTAAGTCTCATCGTAAAGAAATTTTAGAAAAATTAAATTGATGATATGAAACTTATAAAATAAAAGAAAAATTAGATAAAAATGAATTAACAGCAAGTTTAATGGGTAAAACTATCTTTGGTTTATTAGAGACTAATGACGGCAATATTGATTTATGAATTAATCCTTTTAACTTTACATCTCGTGTAAGTAAAATAAACGAAATTGAACAAGGTGCTGATATTTGATTAAATTATCATCAATCAGATAGTGGTTTTATTTTAAATTTAATTTGTACCAAAGATAAAATAGTTATTAAAGGTTGACCTAAAAATAATGAAGTAGTTGTTGGACAAAGTAAAACACAAATTAAAGATGATGTTAAACCTGTTTTAGTACAAGAATTTAAAAATAAATTAGGCATAGTTCCTTTTTGAGAAATGATTAATGAACCCAACCCTTTATTTTTATCTACATCAACTACATTAAACCCATGACCTACAATGGCAAATTGTTATAAATTACAATTTGATTTAGAAGATAGTTTTAATATTAAATCAAAAGAAAGATGAGCAAATCGTACTCATTGATATGGAATATTAGATGATGATTTAATGACTGCTTATAACAAAGGTAATAAAAAAGTATTACAAGATGCTTTTGATGATATTTTTATTCAATCAGGTCAATCAGCAGTAGATGGTCAATTATCCCAATCTTTACAAGTAGTACAAGGTACACCAACCTTAGAAACATATACTGAAGACCAAAAATCAATTATTGAACAAGTATACTTAGCATATCATTTTTCTAGTCCTTTTGGTGATAAATCAGATAATGACCAAAATAAAACACAGTCATTATTAACTAAAACAAAAGACTTAGAAAAACAAGCATATTTACAAGCATATCGTAAGCAATACTATACTAAAATGTTTGATACTGTTTTAAAATATTATGGTTTATGAGATGGTGTTGGTGAACGAGAATATGGTTTTGATTTTGTTAGTGCTAGTTTAGTTGACCAAATGCGACAAAATGAATTAATTACTGCTAGATTAGATAATGGCACAATGGAACCAATAAGAGCTATAACTGAATATGATAATATTGATGAATTAGAAGCAACTAAATATTTTGAAAAAATAGAAGCATGACAAGATAAAATGCAAGCCAAAGAAATTGAACATAATAATAAATTAATGGAATATGATGAAACTGGTAATAATCAAAATGCTTTACAAGGTAGAACAGAAATTAAGGAGAATTAACAAATGAGTAGAATTAACCCAGGGGTTATCGAAGAATTAAGAAGACAAGCCCATGATACTTTAATAGATATTAGAGAAAATATACGAGATAACAGACATTGAATGGTATTTCCTTTTAATGTTTATAGTTCATATATTCCTGATACTGAAACAGGTTGAAAATCAAATAATGCCAAACCAAGTGATTATGGTAGTTATTCACGCATATTTGATAATATGGAAAGTACTATTGCGCAATGACAAGATAGTTTAAAAATAGTACAAAAATATAAAGGTGAAGAAATTAATATTTTAACAATTGATGATTTTAATAAACAACCAGTTAATTCAACAATATGAGCAAATAATGAAACACCTTTTGCTATAAAATTAAAAGATGAAAATAATAATATTTATTGAAAATTAATTGATGGTGAAAATATTTATGATATTAATAGAATGCTGGCATACTTAAATCAATATAAATTAAGTTATTTTATGAATAATGATAATAAAGCCGATAATTTTTATACAAAAGAAGTTAAAGTTGGTAAATATTGAGATGCTTATATGATTGATGATAGAAGTTCAATTCAATTTGATGAGGCTAAATTTGAACAAGTATTTACTCAACAATCAACTGAAAGACAATATACTTTATTAATTTTAGATGAAGATGCTGAGAAATTAAATATTAATGATTATTATAATTTTTATACTGTATTTAATGACCGTGGTTTAAATATTGGTGGGGGTGGTATTAATTCTGCACCCCAAGATAGACAATGATTATATCCATCAAATGTTATTAATTATTATTCACCTTATGATGGTAGTTTTTTATGACAAGAAATTACCTTTTCAAGTATTAATGACAAAATTAGTCACAGTGGTTTATCAGTAAGACAATTTATTCAGACCAGTGCTCCAGGGGAAGGTTATTGTTTTCCTAAAATAACTTATGATGAAAAGTTAAATAAAGGTATTGTTGAATTAGATGAAGTTTTATTAAAAGACCCAGGGGTTAGAGCAATGGCAGTTAAATTTTATGGTAATTCTATCTTTTTTGATATGCCAGTAATTGGGCGACCAATTATTAAAGGTCAGTTTAATAAAAAAGTTATGAATTATCGTGATTTATTAATGTATAACATATATCCTTGCCCACCTGACAAAGTAAATACTTATGCTGCTCCAGAAGTAAGTTGATATAACGTTCAAGGTATTCAACCAACAATGATAACTGGTTTTAAAGATTGAAAGCAAGATATGGAAAGTAGATACGACTTTTGAAATCAAAAAAATAGTGAGGGAATTGTAATAACCGATAAAGCGAGTTCAACAGCAACTAATCCTACGGTTGGCACAACTATCCATAAAGAAGATAATAACTCTAAATTTTATTGGTCTAAAAATTGAATGATTACTCCACCTGATAAAGTAAAAGTAAATAATGAAGATGTTAATAATATTATTAGTACCCAAGCATCATCATATTTTAGAAGAAAAGATGAATTTGGTAATACTGTAGGACAAGTTCAAATTGAATATAATAAAATGGGTGTTTGTAATGTTTGAGATATTTTAAATATGAATAATTTTATTAATCGCCAAATTACAGTATTACCTTTAAACTATACGCAAAAATTAGTTTTTAACCCTTTTACGATACCGGGTGGAGTTGGTAAGTTCTTAAACTTTATTTCATTTGGTATTCCCTGAGGATGAGTAATTAACCAAGATGAAAAAACTTGACCTAATTTTCAATGACTTAATGGCTTTATGAGTGCAAATATTTATAGTTTCTATAATGATTCATTTTGGTCTGAAAAATCAAAAGGTAAAGGTTATTTACCATTTGAAATATTTAGAGAACAAGGAAATGATAAATTCGGTGCTATCTTTGGAGCAAATGCTACTAGTTTAGGTTTTACTACTTTATTAACTGATAAAATAAAAGGTAATGTTTTAGAAAAAGATGGTAAACCAACTGAACAAATAACTTATTCAACTTATAATTTAAAACAATTAAATCCTAAAACTAATCGTATATATTTAATTAATGAATTAGTAAGAGCAGTAGATGCACAAACACCAGTTAGTGCTAGTGAAAAAGATAATGATTGCGAATTTTTACAAACACCTGACGGTACAAATTGTAGTTATATTATTGATATGTTTTCAATCCAAGCATTATATAAAGGTAATTTTGAAATTATATTTTATGCTGATAATCCATATACAAATAATGAAGAAGATTATTTAAGATTATCAGTATGAAGTTTCAGAGGTAAAACAAAAAATACACTAAATAATTATTTACGCGATATGACAACTAATTATAAAACTAGTTTCTTACTACCCCATGATTATGAAATACCAACATTTAATTACCCACAATATGTATTACCACCAATACCATATAATTACAAACCTTATATGAAAGATATCTGAGATGCTAAGGCAGGACAAGCATTAAAAACTAAAATTACAGCACCAGCACAATGTAAAAAAACCGATTCAAGAGGTGAAATTAATTTATTTTCAAATCAAATTAATGAAAGTTATTATGAAACTGAAATTGATCTAAGACAAATTGACCCAACAATTCAAAGTATTGATAAATTTATTAGTTCTTATAAAACAATAGAAATAAGTAATCTTGATAATTTACAAGTTAATTGTTATAAACCTGAAATAGAGCGATTTATTTATGATAGAGATGTAAATATTTTAGCTGGTGCTAATTGCAATATTAATTTAGGTTCATTATCAAATATAACTTTAAAAACAGAAGGTTCCTCGCAAACTCGTAATGTTAATTTTGAAAATACAATAACTTTATATACAGATAATGTAAAAGTAAATGATAGTGAAACAATATATTCTACTGGTTATATTAATAATACATCGCCGTCTGTTCCCAACCGATATAATACTTATGATAAGAGAGGGATTTTTGATTTTTTAATACAATTTAATAAATGATTTGATTCAGATTCTAATGAAATTGGAAATTTAAACATAAAAATATATTATACTAATGATATGAAATTAAAAATTAGATTTACAAAGAATTTGATTGCACATATTGTGATAAATAGCACCATGCATTGAGCATATTTTGGTAATGATAAAGATATAACAATAGACCTTAATGCTTTGGGTGTTTTAAATATGGTAAATAACAGTAGTAATAATCCCATTCAAATTACATTTAAACCAAGGTAAAAATAAAAAGAGATTTAATATCTCTTTTTTATTCTCCTTTAACTTTTACATTACCTTTATTATCAACTATTAAGTCAGGTTCCTGAGTATCTAAATTTCAACGGTATACTGATTTAAAATAATTATTATCTTTATTTTTTCAAATAGATATATGCTTTTCGTTATATTCATTATCTGAATTTTTCCCTAAATTACGCACTATTTCCAATGTATAACTAGGTAAAAAACCAATCGTACTAATAGCAGAATAAATTAAAAAATAAGAAATTATTGGAGAAATTGAATATTTATCAATAATATCATTTTTATCTTTATTATTTTTTAAAAATTTAGTTAAATGTCAATTATCATTTTTATCTCCACACCATACAACATAATATCATTTATTATCTGTTTTATTAAATGGTTTTTCTTGTGGTGCTATTCATTCTAAATTGTTTCTTATTTCTTGGTTAGTAGTATTTATTTTATGTTTTTCTTTTTGTTCTTTTAATTCATCCTCGCTATATTGTTTATTACAAGCAACTAAACTGGTTGTACTTGTTCCAATTAAGGTTATTGTTGATAAAAGACTTAATATTTTTTTCATTTATTTTAAATCTTAACTATTTTTCAATATCTAAAAAAACAGTTGCTTCACCAGTATAAATTGTTGAGTCACTTGAAAATACTGTAATCCTTTTTTCATTATTATTGTATAAATCATCAATAATATTTTTAATTCCTATCTTAGTTATATCTAATTGAGGATTTTTATCTTTTAAAAAATCTTTAATTTGTTGTTCGGTTAGTAATCCTTTTTCATTATTAATTTTAACTGTTCCTAAAATAGGATTTGAAATAATTTTAGATAATTCATTTATTTTATTTAAATTGTTATTTTCTAAATCTATAATTTTTATTCTATAAACATGAATAGTGTTATTTAAATCTTTTCAATTAAACCTAACAAAATTATCAGTACTACTAAAATCAATAACTGATGCTGGTTTAAAGCTTAGTAATTTAATCGATATAGCATTATTATTATTATTATTTTTATTATTTACAAAGTAAATATTTTTATCATTTATATAATATTTATTATTTCTATTATCAAAACCTAAAAATCTAATATAACTTTCATTTTCATTAACTCCATATATTTTTTCAATAATTGATTTACGTTTACCATTTTCTATAATTTGATAGAAAACACTAACACCACTATCAGTTTCTGTATTATGTTCTTCTTTTTGATAAGGACTAGCGGCAATTGTTGTTGGTACAGAAGTTCCACTAATTGTTAATACACTTAATAAACTAAGTAATTTTTTCATACTTGTTTTTCTCCTTTTTTAATCTTGAAACTTTTTATCAAGATCTAATTGCATTATATATATATATATATATATATATATAAGCAAGCAAAATATTATGAATTATTTTAAAAATTTATCTTGAAAAATAGCTCTTATGACGCGTTTTAAGGGATAAATTAGCAATGAAATATATTAAGTTTAGTTATAATAATATATTATATATATAATATATAAAAAGTATCTTTAATTTTGTCGAAAACTCTTGATGAAATAAAAAAAATCATCAATATGACAATTTGAAAACTAATTTTGTGTAAGATTATGATTTTGCTTTAAATTTTTTAAACGTTAAAATATAATACCGTTGATTGTTGGTTTGGTGTTAAACCTTTGTGTTGGTATTTTCATTTTCAGAGCTTTAAATAATTTTGAATATTAGTGAAACCCAAACCATGATAATGAATTAAGGCTTCTTTAAGACTGGATTGTAATTTACTAATCTTATTTAACTTTTGATAACTAGTATCAGGGTTTGTACTAGTTTTGGTGGAATATAGAGTAGAATTTGTTTGTTTTGCTACTAATAAATATAGTGGTTGCATATCAGAAATAATTATTGATTTTTCTTTAATTAGTTGCTTATTCATATTTTCAATAATCCATTGTTTTTGTAATCTTTTGGTATTGGTGGATTGAACAAAAATATTATTATTGCTATCAACTGCCATTTGAATACAGCATTTGGTATCAGTTGAAAATGGATCGAGATGAGTTTTTCGTTTATCAAATTTATCTTTAAAATTGCCTTTATGAATTTCTTTAATAAATGTTTCATCCATTTGGATTTGACCATTTAATTTTTTAAATTTTAACTGTGTATTTTCTAATTGTTTTGATTGCATTAATTTTTGTCGATTATATCAAGCGGTTTTTGGGGTTGTTTTAATAAAACGAGAAATTATTTTACTAGATTGTCCTAACAATGAAATTTGAATTAATAAATTTCACTGTTCATAATTTAAATGACTTCAATAAGTAAAATGATGACGAAATGCATCAAAACTAGCACGACATTTTTTACATAAATATTTTTGTTTTCCTTCGGAATTATGACCATTTTTAACACAATGAAAAGATTTGCAATTAGGACATATAATGCCTTTATCTCTAAATTTTTGATCAATTTCATTTAAACGTTTTTGTTTTTTAATTAAGTCTGCTTGTTGTTTTATTTTTTCATAAAATTCTAAAAATTGATCATCTGTTAAGCTATTTATTAATTCTGTAATTATTTTTTTCATCATTTATTTACCTCTATATATTAAAAATATACCTAATTTTAGGTATATTTTATAAATATCAAGAGTTTTCGACAAAATTAAAGAAATATCCTATTCCTGTTGTTGAATATAATCTACCATTATTTAAATTATATATATTAATAAGTTGATTTATTCCATTTGTTCAATTTTGAGGTGATGTTCCTCCAAAAAAGTCAGTATTCATTCAACTAGATAAGCTACCTTGAAATTGTTCATGTGTTTGATCTAAATTTGGAAAATCAGGGTGAGTATAATATTGACTATGAACTGACCTTAATCCTAAATATCTTAATATTGCTTCGCCAATAGTTGGACCACATCAATATGGTTGCGTTTGTCTAATAGCTGGAACATTGGAAATATTAATATTATTTAAACTTCTTTTAACTCTATTTAATATTTCTTCTTTTTGATAAGGACTAGCGGCAATTGTTGTTGGTACAGCAGTTCCACTAATTGTTAATACACTTAATAAACTAAGTAATTTTTTCATTTTGTATAATTTCCTTTCTTTTATCTTGAAACTTTTTATCAAGATCTATTGACATTATATATATATATATATATATATATATGCAAGTCAAGCATTTTTAAATCTATTTTAGAAAGGAGATTATTTATAATGATTATTATTGTGATTATATTTTAGTTTTTAGTACTAATCTGGGCTCGCGGTGATTTTCATAAGTTTGTGAAAAATGCCTTAAAGTTTAAAAAAACTTTTGCCGCGCTTTTCAAAATACTTGGGAAAAATTCTAAGCGTTAAGCGAAGAATTTTATAAAGATTCCCAAATTTGTTTGAAAGAACCTCAAAATCTTTTTTAACTTGTAAGTCATTTTATCACAAAAATTTAAGAAAATCAACCGCTCGCCCAAAAACAAGATTAGTTATAATCCCATTTTAAAACGATATGGATAAGAACAATAAAACAAAGCGTCATATGGGTCATGGTACATTTTACTATCGGGTGTGTTTGTTTTGGTGTCACTAAATCTTAGTTCACTAATGCATTTATCTAAAAATGGAAAGTTATCTAATATGCCATATATTTTGCCTTGAACAAACATTTTTCTTATTCATGTTACACGATTAATTATACCTGCTTCTTTATTCAATGAAGTTTGATGTTTTTTAGCTTTAAACATTTTAATTTTATAACCCAAATAAGGATAAATATCTTCTTGTAATTTTTGCATAAAGTCATGGGCATTAATATCATAATGAAATGTTGCATATTCAAAACCATCAAATTTATCAAAAGTATTGATTATTCATTGTCCATAATGTTCAACTATTTCATTTAAATTCATCGCATTTTTTGGTGTAACAACATTTTCTTCAATTAAATATTTATCATATTCATTATTTTCATTAATTTTATAGCCACTAAATAAAAATACTGTATGGTCTTCACTACCATTAGCATAATCGACACCAATTGAATAACTATCAAATTGATATTGTTTTGTATTGGTATTATAAAAATCTTGTAGATTATACTCTTTAATATATTTACGATAATTTCGTAAAACATAAATGCTGGGGTCATTATCGTTATATTCAAAACCGTAATATTCAAGTTTAAATAAATCGGGTCGTTCTTCTTTATTTGCTAAAACAAGTTTTTTGGTAATATCAGGTATTTTATTTCAAACAGCACCCATAGTTAAACGCAAATTAAAAACACCCAAACCTTTAAATACTTGTTTATTTTCTGAATATATTTGATTGTGTTCTTTTAAAATGTTTTTAATTCTTTCATTTAAAGGTAAAAATGGCGTTACAAATTTTTCATAAAAGACATGGTATTTATCAAAAGGGTTAAAAGTAAATTGATTAGAATATGTTTTATGAAAATATGTTGTTACTGTTATGTATTGTTTTGCTATGTTGTCTCATTCTTGAAATGTCCAAGATAATTCTTTTACTGGAATAGGATTATCTAAATTATATTGTTCATTAACATCATCATCAGTATATTTTTCATAAGATACTTTTAAACTTTTTGAACGAAACATTGAAACTCTTAAATTATTATATCTTTTATCTAGTTCTTTATCAGTTAAGATTTCTTTTTCTTCAGCATGTATCATTTCATCTGTTCAGGCTGATATAATACCGCTTCCTTTACCAACTTTCCCCATAATTTTATTACCATTAGCATAACCCGCAAAAGCAATACGAACACCACTAGGAAAAACAATCTCTCCACCTTCTTTAACATTTTTAGGTCAAACAATACCATTTTCATTGTCGGGTCCTATATCAATCCCATATTTATATCATATAGATAATTACAGACATTAATTGTATCGCCAAATGTAGTATCTTCGTGGGTGTTGGCATATCTTCGTAAAATATTAGATGAAGCATCCGTAAAGTTACAAGCAAAAAATAATTTTTCGGCTAAATGATTTCATGTTTTATTAGTACCACGCCCTGCTGAAACAAACTTAAAAAAAGTTGGCGAAGTAAAATATCGGGCATAACTATCACCAACAAAGTCTTTAAATACTTCTCAATCAAAACCAAAATTATAGTCACTAAAATTCAAATCATATTTTTTATTTAAATGTTCATAACTAGTAATTCGTTTTTTGTTATTAATTTTGGTAAAATCTTGCATTTTTAATTAGCCTCCTTTTTTTGATAAAATTATTTGAAGTATTAAATATAATAATTTAAAAAATTGTTTAATTACGAAAGGAAATTATAAAATGGAATTAAAACAAAATTTATTAGGAAATTATAAAGAAAATAAAAAAATACAAACAAAAAATGAAATTAATAATTTCTTAATTGAAAGAGATAATGAGATATTTAAATTATATCAACAAGGAAAAATATTACAAGGATATAAGGTTGTATCAAAAATACCAAAAACATTTAAAACAGAATATGGGGATAACACTGTAAAAAGACGAAGATATGTTAAATATGATGAAGAAAATAAAAAATATATAAATCGTTATCCTTTAGATGAAGAATTAGGGTTAAAAAAATACGAAAGAATTGAAAAAAATTTAAAAGATAAATATATGTCTTTTATGGGCGATGGGAAAAGATATAAAGATATTTTGCATACAACAGAAAATGCTAACATTAGTGAAAGAACAATATCTAATATTTTTAAAAATGCCGATTTAGAAGAAACCGATTACATTAGTAATAAAAATAACAATAAAATTAAAATCCCAAATAATGTTTTATATATTCAAATTGATGGTGCTTTTGAACCTATGAGAGAAAATAAAAAAAGAGTTGAAAATAAAATATTTCTTGCTACTATGCATGTTGGTGTTGATGAAGAAAAGTCAACAAAAACCAGAATAAAAATGAAAAAGAAAAAAGGCGTTTTTCAAATGATGAATAAAAATCATAAGAATAAAAATGATAAATCTAATATTGATAATTTTATTGATAAAATTTTTAAATCAATGGATACTTATGATATTAATGAAGATACTAAAATATTAATATTAAGTGATGGTGAAAAACAAATTAAAAAAATTTACAAAGCAGTAAAATCAAAATATAAAAATAATACTGTATCATATAGTTTAGATAAATTTCATTTAGTAAAAAGATTTAAAGAATTATTCCCAAATCGTAAGAAAAACCGAATTCATAGATTAAAATATAAATTATCAAAAATATATTTTTTTACTGGAAATTATGAAGCATTATTAGATTTTTTAATGTGTCATTTACCCTATGTTATTGATAATAAAAAGAAATTTTTATTAGAAACTATTGAATTAATTAAAAATAATAAAGAAGGAATTGAAAATCAAGCATTAGAATATAATATTGGTTGTCACATGGAAGGTGATATATCACACTACATTAAGGCAGTTAAGGGACGTGGCGCTAAAATATATTGTAAAGAAACATTTATCAATATGTTAATTGCTTCAATGTTAAGACTTAATAGTAAAACAAATGAAGAAAAAATTAATAAAACTAATAAAAATAAAGAAAAAATTGAATTTAATATATTTAATTTAAATCAATCTAAAAAGCAATTTTTATCTTTATAAAAAATAAAAAACCTTTTAAAATTAGTAATAACTTTAAAAAGTATTTTTTAGTGTGTCAAAATTCATAAATTATTTATTCAAATAAAAATTATGTTTTTAAAAAGTTGAATTTTTTATAAATTTTGTTATCATTTAATTATAAGCGAAACTTAATTTGTTTCTAATTACTTAATTTTATTAAAAACCTCAAAATAATGTATACTACCGTTATCCTTCATGTGTGGTAACAACATTCAAGTACTACGGTGTTGTGTTGATTCAATTGGCATATAAAAACCATCTTGTTTTGGGGTTGTTGTTAATAACTTACTCATTTTTTTCGGCTCCTTCAATAATAAATATAACAATATTATATCAAAAATTATTCTTTTTAAAATAAGAGTTATTTTTTTTGTCCAATTCGTTGGAAACATTGTTTTAGATTATGATGTCATCAAAAATAAATGGCATCAGTCATCACAATTACTGTTACTGGAATCATTGCCATTGCTAAACAAGCGGGGACAAAATACCAGTTACTTTGAGTATAAACTTCTAAATCATTTAGATTTAAAACCTTGTTATTAATTCATGGAATAAATAACATTATAATGTTTAATAACACTGCGCCAATGGCTGCAAAGATTAATGGGCGATTAATAATTGGTTTAAATTGTGCTTTTATTTTTCAATCAGATAAGGTAACAGTATTGACAAACATACTTGGTGCACAAGTTAAAACTAGAAAAATTGATGTTCGCCCAAAATCAGACATTTGTAATTTCATTTCGACTGTAATCATTGGATCACTACTACGTAAAAAGTCAAAAACAGTTTGATAACCATATGCTTGATAATCCTCGGCAGGGACAAAACTCATTCCAAAGTAATATGCTCCAATACAAACAGCACTTGTTAAAATGGTAATGCGTAACATTGATCCTCAAATCTTCCGAAAGAGTGAATTTTCACCTTGTAACGGTTTTACTTGCATTAAAGTATCGTCATTATCCCCCATTCCAATACAAATTGCCAAAATTGATTCAATTACCAAGTTCATTCATAAGATATCAGTTGCTTCGACAGGTGAAATATGATTAATTAAAGATAAAATAAAAATTGATAAAACATTAGCTAAGTTAACACCAATGACAAAGGTAATTGCACGACGAATTTTTTGATAAACATTACGGCCTTCATTAACTCCTTTAATAATTGTTTCAAAATTATCATCAGTTAGAATAACATCTGCTGCTTGTTTGGCAACATCAGTTCCGGTAATTCCCATTGAAACACCAATATCAGCTTTAACTAAACTGGGAGCATCATTAACCCCATCACCAGTCATTGACACTAAATATTTTTTTTGTTTCAAAATATTGACAATGCGGACTTTATGTTCGGGATTAACTCGGGCAAAAACCTTAATTTTATCAATGATCCGAATTAACTGTTTATCGCTCATTTCATTTAATTGTTCTGAAGAAATCACTTCATATTCAGAATAAGCTAAATCTAATTCTTTCGCAATTGCTAAGGCTGTTGTTGCATGATCACCAGTAATTATGACAACTTCAATCCCAGCAGCATGTGCTTTCTTAACAGCCTCAACTGCTGAGCGCCGAACAGGGTCAATCATTCCAACTGCTCCTAAAAAAATTAAATTAGTTTCTAATGCTTCGGGGTCTTGTTCATCATCAAAATTAGTGTTATAAGCAAACGCTAACACTCGTAATGCTTGGGTTGATAAATCATCAGCTAATCTTAATAATTCTGCTTTATGTTCATCCATTAGTGTTAAAATTTTATTTTCAATCATAATGCGATCACAATATTGTAATAAACTATCTAATGCTCCTTTTGTAAAAGTCGTACTGACACCATCAATGACATTTAATGTTGACATTAGTTTTCGTTCTGAATCAAACGGAACTTCATTAATCCGTTCTCATTTGTCACGCGAATCTTGTTCATCATATGCAAATAATTCAGCATAATCAACTAATGCTAATTCGGTTGGATCACCAATTCGTTCTTTATCTTCAGTAACACTATCATTACATAGCACCAGTGCTTTTAAAAATAAATCTTGGTGTTGATCATGATTAACACCTTGGTATGTTTCAGCAGTAGTTATATTATTATTTATAATGACTTTTTTTACTGTCATTTTATTTTCTGTTAAAGTCCCAGTTTTATCGGTACAAATAACATTAACACTACCTAGTGTTTCCATACTAGCTAGTTTTTTGACAATAACATTTTGTTTTGCCATTCGTTTTGTGGAAAATGATAGGGTAATTGAAACAACAGCGGCCAATGATTCTGGAATAACCCCAATTGCTAAAGTAATGGCAACCATTAAATAGTTTGTTCAACCACCTTTATTGCCACTAAAATATAACGCAATGAAAATAATAATTGCAATAATAAAACTTAATCCTGCAATTCAATATGAAAATTTTGTTAGTTTTTTTTCTAAATTTGTTGGACTTTCTTCTGTTTCGTTAATAGTTGTCGCAATTTTTCCAATTTGGGTTTGTTGCCCAACTTTAATCACAACCCCAACCGCACGACCAGCCGTAATAAAAGTTGACATAAAAGCAATGTTTTTCATTTCTGCTAAAATTGTTGTTGATTCAATCGGTTTAGCTGTTTTATGAACTGGGACACTTTCACCAGTTAAAATTGCTTCATCAATAAAAACATCTGATTGTTCAATAATTCGTAATTCAGCTGGGACATATTTTCCAGCTTCTAAAATAACAATATCACCAACAGTTAACTCATGGGCGGGAATTTCTTGTTGTAGATCATTTCGAATTACAACGGCTTTTGGTTTAGAAAGCGATTTTAATGCGGCCATTGATTTACGGGCTTTTACTGTTTGCACCGTTTCTAAGATTGCATCAAGAATAACGATAGCTCCAATTACCGTAAAATCAACAAAATATGCTCCTTTTAATTTTCAATTATTCCCAACTAATGGAGCAATAACAGAAATAACTGCCGCCGCAATTAAAATTAATTGAATTGGCTCAATTAAAGCTTTTCCAAAAATAACATATCATGGCGTTACTTTTCCTTTTGGTAACTCATTTTTACCATATTGTTTTTGACGAACGATAACTTCGTCAGTTGTTAAACCAATTTCAAAATTAGTTTGTAAAGAAGATTCTAGGTTGTTATTGTCCTGGGATATATATTCTTCCATAGTATTTAACCTTTCTGTTCATTTGCTGTAATAATTATTATACCTGAAAAATATTGATTTGACATATTAAATTTGATATTAATTATTAATTGATAATCTGTAATTTAAAAATTATTAATAAAAAACATCACGGTTTTAAGGCATTAACCCAGTAAAAATAAAAAATAATTTTAATAACTTAAAATCATTTTATAAATTTTTAGGGGGTTTTGCAAAGATACGGGTTTTAGTTAAAAACAAGATTATATCTTGTTTTTTCTTTTATATATAGAAATTATTAATATTAAAGTTATTATTTTTTTAAAAATTTTAAGGGGTTGGAATTATGCAAACAAAGCAATATTTTATTTTACGGTCGTTAGTGAAAAAGTATGGTAAAGATAATGTTATTAATACGGTAAATAATATTGTAATTAATAATGAAAAAGAAGATGAATAAATTATCCGCGTAATTTATTCAATATAGTTTATTTTGATCGTAGCGAACACGCGAAGCGTGCCGCGAAAATTAGATTTTTAGGAGGAATAAGAAGTTGGTCGTATAAATTATTTTGGGGTCTTAAATTAATATCTTAGAAATTGTGGAATAATATACCACTTACTTATTTACATTTTATTACTTTTAATTTTATTGTCAATACATTTTTCTATTTTTTTAAATTTTTCCACGACAAAAATACATTTTTATTAAAATTATTTAATTTCTTAGATAAAACTAATAAAAATATAAATTTTTTTGTAAATAATAATTTACAAAATTATTAACTGAATAATTAAATTTATTTTCTTCTAATGATTTATTAATATTAAATAAATCAATTTTATTTTTTAACCCCATCATACCAGCATTTAATTTATTTCTAATAGTTTTTTCCTTTAATTTTGTCGAAAACTCTTGATGAAATAAAAAAAATCATCAATATGACAATTTGAAAACTAATTTTGTGTAAGATTATGATTTTGCTTTAAATTTTTTAAACGTTAAAATATAATACCGTTGATTGTTGGTTTGGTGTTAAACCTTTGTGTTGGTATTTTCATTTTCAGAGCTTTAAATAATTTTGAATATTAGTGAAACCCAAACCATGATAATGAATTAAGGCTTCTTTAAGACTGGATTGTAATTTACTAATCTTATTTAACTTTTGATAACTAGTATCAGGGTTTGTACTAGTTTTGGTGGAATATAGAGTAGAATTTGTTTGTTTTGCTACTAATAAATATAGTGGTTGCATATCAGAAATAATTATTGATTTTTCTTTAATTAGTTGCTTATTCATATTTTCAATAATCCATTGTTTTTGTAATCTTTTGGTATTGGTGGATTGAACAAAAATATTATTATTGCTATCAACTGCCATTTGAATACAGCATTTGGTATCAGTTGAAAATGGATCGAGATGAGTTTTTCGTTTATCAAATTTATCTTTAAAATTGCCTTTATGAATTTCTTTAATAAATGTTTCATCCATTTGGATTTGACCATTTAATTTTTTAAATTTTAACTGTGTATTTTCTAATTGTTTTGATTGCATTAATTTTTGTCGATTATATCAAGCGGTTTTTGGGGTTGTTTTAATAAAACGAGAAATTATTTTACTAGATTGTCCTAACAATGAAATTTGAATTAATAAATTTCACTGTTCATAATTTAAATGACTTCAATAAGTAAAATGATGACGAAATGCATCAAAACTAGCACGACATTTTTTACATAAATATTTTTGTTTTCCTTCGGAATTATGACCATTTTTAACACAATGAAAAGATTTGCAATTAGGACATATAATGCCTTTATCTCTAAATTTTTGATCAATTTCATTTAAACGTTTTTGTTTTTTAATTAAGTCTGCTTGTTGTTTTATTTTTTCATAAAATTCTAAAAATTGATCATCTGTTAAGCTATTTATTAATTCTGTAATTATTTTTTTCATCATTTATTTACCTCTATATATTAAAAATATACCTAATTTTAGGTATATTTTATAAATATCAAGAGTTTTCGACAAAATTAAAGGTTTTTTCACTATAAATGGCTTTTTTAATCATAGTAACTTTTCAATAATGAGAAATGTCACCTTCCATATGACAACCAACATTATTTCATAATGTTTGATTTTCAATTCCTTCTTTATTATTTTTAATTAATCTAATAGTTTTATTTAAAAAATCTAATTTAGCATCGCTTATAAAATATTTACTATCTTATAAACACTGTAATAATTCTTCATATTTAGCATTAAAAAAATAATCCACTGCTTTATGATATGTTTCTCTATTTTCCTTATTTTTATTTTGATATGGATATAATTTTTTAAATCTACTTGTAAGATGAAATTTATCTATTGTATAGTGAATTTTATTTTTAGGAAAATATTGATACATAAAATTTTTAGTATTTTTAATTCATAATGCACCATCACCTAAAATCATAATTTCAATATTAGGTATCATATTGAAATGAGTTTCAATTAAAGAAAATAATTTTATAAGAACTGGTTTTAAATCTGCTTCTTTTTTAAGATAATCTGGAATATTATCCATTTCAAAAACACCTAATTTATTTGCGATTACAGACAGGTCTTTTTACAGTATATTTTTCTTCATCATACCCAGTATGTACAGTACATGCTATCGTATGTTTTTTTATCTTTTTTCTTCCTTGCTTTGTTGAATCTAACATTTTAAAATAAGTACCATCCATTTGAATATATAAAGTGTGTGGAATATCTATTTTTTTATTACTTTTATTAAAGTAATATTCTTCGTCAGTTTTTGCATTTTTCATAATATTAGATACTGTCATTAAACTAATTTTTACATATTCCATAGTATCTAAAATATCTTTATATCTTTTGTTCTCAGTAATAAATAATAATATTTTTTCTTTAACAGAATTATCTATTCTTTGTCATTTTTCAATTCCTAAAATTTTATCCAAAGAAAAAATATATTCTTCTTTACCTGTTTCTGAATTAATTTTATAATATCTTCTTCTCTTAAAAGTTATTTTTCCATTTAAAATTACTAATGTTCTTTCAATTTTATCTTTTACTTTATAATTTTTAAATTCTTTTAAAGTTTCATCAATTTTATAATTTTTAAAAATTCATTTATCATAATCTTCTAAACTTTGTTGAATAATTTCAATACTCTGTATATATAATAAATTAATAAAATTCTTAAAAAAATTATTATCAACATTTATCATTTTCTTACCCTCTTTCTTAGTTTACGACTTTATCACAAAAATAATAAAAATGCAAAAAAAGGATAGTAATTTTTATTTAGTATGTTACAATTTGAATGTATTTAATAAATTAATTAACTGAAAGTAAAGTAATTTACTTTTTTTTATTTTGATGTAAAATATAGATAATAAAAAAAAGAACCGTGTCAAGTTCTTCTGTATATGTTTTTCTCTACTTATATTTAACCATATAAAAGGAGTAAAAATGAAAGAATTTAATCCAAAAACAGCAAGTTTGGCGACTTTTTATCGTAAAATAGAGCAATTTTGAGAAAATAAATCACCTAATAAACCATATACTTTGAATGATTTAACCAATGAATTCAACCTTTCTCGTCATTGAAGACAAGAAATTTATCGGAGCGAAAAGATAGTTCCTTTGCTTGAAAAACAAGTTGATAGAATTGAAAGTGAAATAATTAATTTTATGATGAAAACACCTGATGGTGCTAAATTATATTGACAACGAGCCTTTAATTATAAATATTCACTACAAGAAAAAGAACTTGAAAAAGAATTAAACTTAAATAATCAACAACCAATAATTGTTAATTTACAAACGGATATTAGAGATATTAAAAAAGAAAGTGATAATAATGCTTAATCATTTTACTTATTTGTTAGAAACTCCTTATTGATTATTACAAAATAGTAGTATTGGTAATAAATATCCCTTTGCTAAAAAATATGAGTTAGTTAATGAAATTAATCAAATTGGAACACGATATAGTGGTAAGACTATTTCAAATATTAAAATGTTTGGTGAATTATTAAAAATTAGTTTATTAATTAAAGAACCAATTTGTATCATTGCTAGTATGTATCGAAGTAAGGATTTAAAAGATAGTGTATTTCAAAATATCTGAAATATGTTAGATGAAAATCATATTCCTTATACTATTAACTTATCAAATTTTACTTTTACTTTATCAAATGGTAGCAAAATATATTGTAAAGGTTTACATTCACCAAGCCGGAAAGAAAAATTAAAAGCTTTTGCTGATTTGAATAAATATAAATTAGTAATTGATTGAAGAGAAGAATGTGACCAATTTCAACAAAAAGATTTAAGTGATTTAGAATTTGCTATTCGTGGTTATCAAAATAAAATAACAATTAATACATGTAACCCTGAAAGCTTAAAAAGATATATTGTTGGTTATTGTAATGAATTAATGCCTTTTAATGAAGAAATAATGCGTAGTAAATATGAACAAATTAATTATATCGAAAAATGAAATATGAAAATTATTATTCATTATTCTAGTTGAAGACTTAATTATGAATTACCACAAAATAAAGTTAATGAACAATTAAGATTAGAACAATTAGATATTGAAAGAGCAAGAGTATGGAGTTGAGGATTGCTTGGTAATACTAGTGGTTCAATTTTTGCAAGATATATTGATATTATGCAAGCAACAGATATTATTCAACCAACTAAATTATTAGGTGGTGTTGACTTAGCAAACTCTACTAGCCCCAAAGGACATACAACCGCTGCTAGTTTTTGAATATATAATTCATTTGATAAAAAAGCCTATAAAGTAGCAGAATATGCACACTCAAATGCTACGCAACAATTTAAAGGACCATTAGAACAAGTTAAAGATATTTTAGAGTTTTACAACAATCAATTAAACCAATACTTTAATTTAATACAACAAGGAATATCAATTAATGTTGATGATAGTGCTTATGCAACATTAGAAAGTTTAAATAGAGAAAAATATAATTATACTTTTGGTCAATACATGAATTTTAAACCAGCACAAAAGCAGAAGTTTAAAATAAAACATCGTATTGAGGCATTTACAATGTTAATAAATACTAATCAATTAAAATGATTATGAGAAAAATGTCCTGTAAGTAAAACCCAATATGAATTAATTCAATGAGAAGATAAGCCCGATGCAAGAGAAGAACGAATGTTAGATTTATATGATGACACATTTGATAGTGATTTTTATGCTTTACACTTTGAATTAGTTAATATGGTTAAACATAATAGTTCAGCAGATTATAAATTATGACAACAAAGGGAGTGAATAACTTAATGAAAAAAGATATTTATGTAATACATGATGAGCGTGTAATTAATGCAAAAAGACCATATATGTCTGTTTGTGGACAAGTTAAAAAAAGACTTTGTTAAGAATTAAAAAAAGATAATATCGCAATATGTAAATTAAATTTATATAACGAATATATTAAGAAATATCAAAAAGTTAAAGTATGTGTACAAGTTTTAGCAAATGAACCTAGTTTATTAACAGTAAATATTATTAATTATGCACTTATTTTAAAATTAAAGGAGCAAAATAACAATGAATAATACTTATCCAACTTTCCCAAACTTAAATGATATTAATAGTGTTTTAAAATTTTATAATTATGATTGAACTATTAATTTAGCCAATATTATTGCTCGCCATCAAATGCGATTAATAAATGGTAAAGATATTTTATTTAAGTCGCATCGTAAAGATATTTTAGAAAAATTAAATTGATGATATGAAACTTATAAAATAAAAGAAAAATTAGATAAAAATGAATTAACAGCAAGTTTAATGGGTAAAACTATCTTTGGTTTATTAGAGACTAATGACGGCAATATTGATTTATGAATTAACCCTTTTAACTTTACATCACGAGTAAGTAAAATAAATGAAATTGAACAAGGTGCTGATATTTGATTAAATTATCATCAATCAGATAGTGGTTTTATTTTAAATTTAATTTGTACCAAAGATAAAATAGTTATAAAAGGTTGACCTAAAAATAATGAAGTAGTTGTTGGACAAAGTAAAACACAAATTAAAGATGATGTTAAACCTGTTTTAGTACAAGAATTTAAAAACAAATTAGGTATTGTCCCTTTTTGAGAAATGATTAATGAACCTAATCCATTATTTTTATCAACTTCAACAACATTAAACCCATGGCCTACTATGGCAAATTGTTATAAATTACAATTTGATTTAGAAGATAGTTTTAATATTAAATCAAAAGAAAGATGAGCAAATCGTACTCATTGATATGGAATATTAGATGATGATTTAATGACTGCTTATAAAAAAGGTAATAAAAAAGTATTACAAGACGCTTTTGATGATATTTTTATTCAATCAGGTCAATCAGCAGTAGATGGTCAATTATCCCAATCTTTACAAGTAGTACAAGGTACACCAACCTTAGAAACATATACTGAAGACCAAAAATCAATTATTGAACAAGTATATTTAGCATGTCATTTTTCTAGTCCTTTTGGTGATAAATCAGATAATGACCAAAATAAAACACAATCTTTATTAACTAAAACCAAAGATTTAGAAAAACAAGCATATTTACAAGCATATCGTAAACAATATTATACTAAAATGTTTGATACTGTTTTAAAATATTATTGTTTATGAGATGGAAATGGTGAACGAGAATATGGTTTTGATTTTATTAGCGCAAGTTTGGTTGATCAAATTCGACAAAATGAATTAATTACTGCTAGATTAGATAATGGCACAATGGAACCAATAAGAGCTATAACTGAATATGATAATATTGATGAATTAGAAGCAACTAAATATTATGAAAAAATTGAAAAATACTGAGATAAAATGGAAGCCAAAGAAATTGAACATAATAATAAATTAATGGAATATGATGAAACTGGTAATAATCAAAATGCTTTACAAGGTAGAACAGAAATTAAGGAGAATTAACAAATGAGTAGAATTAACCCAGGGGTTAGAGCAATGGCAGTTAAATTTTATGGTAATCCGATATTTTTTGATATGCCAGTAATTGGGCGACCAATTATTAAAGGTCAGTTTAATAAAAAAGTTATGAATTCTCGTGATTTATTAATGTATAACATATATCCTTGCCCACCTGACAAAGTAAATACTTATGCTGCTCCAGAAGTAAGTTGATATAACGTTCAAGGTATTCAACCAACAATGATAACTGGTTTTAAAGATTGAAATCAAGATATGGAAAGTAGATACGACTTTTGAAATCAAAAAAATAGTGAGGGAATTGTAATAACCGATAAAGCGAGTTCAACAGCAACTAATCCTACGGTTGGCACAACTATTCATAAAGAAGATAATAACTCTAAATTTTATTGGTCTAAAAATTGAATGATTACTCAACCTGATAAAGTAAAAGTAAATAATGAAGATTTTAATAATATTATTAGTACCCAAGCATCATCATATTTTAGAAGAAAAGATGAATTTGGTAATACTGTCGGACAAGTTCAAATTGAATATAATAAAATGGGTGTTTGTAATGTTTGAGATATTTTAAATATGAATAATTTTATTAATCGCCAAATTACAGTATTACCTTTAAAATATACGCAAAAATTAGTTTTTAACCCTTTTACGATACCAGGTGTAGTTGGTAAGTTCTTAAACTTTATTTCATTTGGTATTCCCTGAGGATGAGTAATTAACCAAGATGAAAAAACTTGACCTAATTTTCAATGACTTAATGGGGCTTTATGAGTGCTAATATTTATAGTTTCTATAATGATGCATTTTGGTCTGAAAAATCAAAAGGTAAAGGTTATTTACCATTTGAAATATTTAGAGAACAAGGAAATGATAAAGTAGGTGCTATCTTTGGAGCAAATGCTACTAGTTTAGGTTTTACTACTTTATTAACTGATAAAATACAAGGTAATGTTTTAGAAAAAGATGGTAAACCAAATGAACAAATAACTTATTCAACTTATAATTTAAAACAATTAAATCCTAAAACTAATCGTATATATTTAATTAATGAATTAGTAAGAGCAGTAGATGCACAAACACCAGTTATTGATAGTGAAAAAGATAATGATTGCGAATTTTTACAAACACCTGACGGTACAAATTGTAGTTATATTATTGATATGTTTTCAATCCAAGCATTATATAAAGGTAATTTTGAAATTATATTTTATGCTGATAATCCATATACAAATAATGAAGAAGATTATTTAAGATTATCAGTATGAAGTTTCAGAGGTAAAACAAAAAATACACTAAATAATTATTTACGCGATATGACAACTAATTATAAAACTAGTTTCTTACTACCCCATGATTATGAAATACCAACATTTAATTACCCACAATATGTATTACCACCAATACCATATAATTACAAACCTTATATGAAATATATATGAGGTGCCAATACAGTTCAACCATGGCATCGTGTAAGTGAAGTGCAACAAATCAACTCAGAAAGGATTTGATTTTTTAATGGAAAGAAAACATTATTTTATTTTACGGTCCTTAGTAACTAAGTATGGAAAAGATAATGTTATTAATACGGTAAATAATATTGTAATTAATAATGAAAAAGAAGATGAATAAATTATCCGCGTAATTTATTAGCGGTAATTTATTCAATATAGTTTATTTTGAGCGTAGCGAACACGCGAAGCGTGCCGCGAAAATTAGATTTTTAGGAGGAATAAGTTATGCCAGTTTGATTAACGACAATTTTTAGTGTTGTTATTATATTAGGTATTTTTGCGTGAATTGGTTTATCAATTTATCAAAAAATTCGCCAAATTCGAGGAAAGAAAAAAGATAAAAAAGAAATTGAAAATAAGGAGGATAAAAAATAATGTTAGGTATGTATTTAACAACAGCAATTAATTTTTTAGCAGTTGGTGATAAACCTACTATTTCAGATGGAATGGGTTCTATTTGAAGTGGTTTAGGGCAAGCAATGATGAAAGTTAAAGAAGCAATTTATGCTGTATTACCACAATTAATGACCTTTTTAGGTGATGCGTGAATTATTTTAATTCCATTTGGTATTTTTGTTATCATTAAGATTTTAAACTTTTTCCGTGTTATGGTTAAAGTATTTTAATATTTATTATTACTGATCATATATCTTAGCTATGGCACACTAGCTTTGTTATTTGATTTATTAATTTTATATTTTAATAACTATTATTAAAAATTAAATAGTATTTTTCAGTGTGTCAATTTTTATTATTTTATATATTTAACATTGTTAATAACATTGTTTATTAAACATTAAATAAACAATATATTAGCATTATGTATAACATTGTTATTACCAATGTTTATTAACAATATTAATTTACATTTTTTATAACAGTGTTTTTTACAGTAAGGAGACAATAATTATGGAAAAAAATATAGATGTTGGCAATGATGAAATATGTTATCAACAAGAGCATGAAAATATTAAATTAATTATTGGTGGAGATAGCTTTAATTTTGTCGAAAACTCTTGATGAAATAAAAAAAATCATCAATATGACAATTTGAAAACTAATTTTGTGTAAGATTATGATTTTGCTTTAAATTTTTTAAACGTTAAAATATAATACCGTTGATTGTTGGTTTGGTGTTAAACCTTTGTGTTGGTATTTTCATTTTCAGAGCTTTAAATAATTTTGAATATTAGTGAAACCCAAACCATGATAATGAATTAAGGCTTCTTTAAGACTGGATTGTAATTTACTAATCTTATTTAACTTTTGATAACTAGTATCAGGGTTTGTACTAGTTTTGGTGGAATATAGAGTAGAATTTGTTTGTTTTGCTACTAATAAATATAGTGGTTGCATATCAGAAATAATTATTGATTTTTCTTTAATTAGTTGCTTATTCATATTTTCAATAATCCATTGTTTTTGTAATCTTTTGGTATTGGTGGATTGAACAAAAATATTATTATTGCTATCAACTGCCATTTGAATACAGCATTTGGTATCAGTTGAAAATGGATCGAGATGAGTTTTTCGTTTATCAAATTTATCTTTAAAATTGCCTTTATGAATTTCTTTAATAAATGTTTCATCCATTTGGATTTGACCATTTAATTTTTTAAATTTTAACTGTGTATTTTCTAATTGTTTTGATTGCATTAATTTTTGTCGATTATATCAAGCGGTTTTTGGGGTTGTTTTAATAAAACGAGAAATTATTTTACTAGATTGTCCTAACAATGAAATTTGAATTAATAAATTTCACTGTTCATAATTTAAATGACTTCAATAAGTAAAATGATGACGAAATGCATCAAAACTAGCACGACATTTTTTACATAAATATTTTTGTTTTCCTTCGGAATTATGACCATTTTTAACACAATGAAAAGATTTGCAATTAGGACATATAATGCCTTTATCTCTAAATTTTTGATCAATTTCATTTAAACGTTTTTGTTTTTTAATTAAGTCTGCTTGTTGTTTTATTTTTTCATAAAATTCTAAAAATTGATCATCTGTTAAGCTATTTATTAATTCTGTAATTATTTTTTTCATCATTTATTTACCTCTATATATTAAAAATATACCTAATTTTAGGTATATTTTATAAATATCAAGAGTTTTCGACAAAATTAAAGGGAGATAGTGCTAAATGAATTAAAAAAACTGCTAAAATTTTATATGGTATGTTTATATTTGATAGATTTCATGCAATAAGAGAATTAAAGAATAATATATATTGTGGTAATCGTAGTAAAGAATCCTTTAAAAATTATTTACACGCAAAAGAGTTATTTTTACAAGGAAAATACGACGAATTTATAACTTTTTTAAAATCATTACAGAATGAAAGAATTAAATTAAGGTATTTTATTAATTTAAAAAATGGTATTTTAAATCAAAATAAAGAGTGAAATATTGGCGTATCTGCTGAAAGCGATGTTTCAAGAGTTGTAAAATCTTGTTTAGGATATGGGAATAAAACATTTTCGTTTTCAACATTTAAAAAAATTTTAGATTTAAAAATTATGAAATTTAATTTTAGTTAATTTAAAATAATATAATCTTAGTTTTTAAAATATTTTTTAGTGTGTAAAAATATGAAATTATTATTTGTATTTTTATTTTTTTTGTGTTATTATTTTTTTATAAAAGAAAAAAGTTTCTTGTTTTTAAATAAATTAAATAATACCCGTTTATTTGTAACACTCCCCGAGAAAATAATACTAAACGTCATAAAAAATTGCTCTTTGTTGTAACAAACTATAATCTTAAATGCTAACTTTACTCAATGCTTTTTGGCGTAATTCTTCAATTTGGTTTTGATCTAAGATTGTTGCACGTCGAATCATTATTGTTTACTCCTTATTGATTATTTTTGTTTATCAGATTTTGTTCTTAATAATCATAACACAAAATTGCTTAATAACTAAATCATAAAAAAATAGTTCCTGCTTAGGAACTATTTTTTTTCTTTATGTAAAGTATGTTGGTTACATTTTGAACAATATTTTTTTACTTCTAACTTTTCTTGTTGTTTCTTTTTATCACGTTTTGCAATATAGTTTTCTTCTTTACATTGATCACAACGCAAAATTATTCCTTCACGCATTTATTTATTCCTCTTTTCTGTTCAAACATAATTATTTGCTAAATTTTGCAACAAGTATATCATAGCAAAATAATCTCCTTTTGCCAATTAATTTTACCTTCTTTTTCGCAATATTTTAATTATCTCACCGGAAAATCCGCATAATTAACCATGTTAAAAGCCCCGTTAAAATAATTGAACCCAGAATAATCCCTAAACTAATAATACTTAAGCCCGTAAAAGACAATAAGGCGTATTTATAATCACCACCAAATAAAGCTGGAATAAAAGCAGCGATAATAAATGCGCCCCCAACAAATAAAATACTAAAGATTCCTGTTACTAATGATTGGACAGTTCGTGAATTTATTAAAATAACAGCAATCATCATTAAACTAATTGCTAAAGCAGTAATAAAAATTGAAATAAAGAAAAAGATGAAAACAACAAAATTATAAACCGTTCCAAAATCAATTTTTAACGCAGCAGTAATAATAAAACTAGCGATTAACACTAATAAATCAGCAATTAATACCAAAGTAAAACAATAGGCATAAACAATGACAATAAACCCAAAGGGTTTAATTCCTAATAATCCAATTCGTTTATAAACAACAGACATTTTTAAATCAATTAAAAATCCCATCATCATATACATTGCAACACTAGCACCGGTTGCAATAAACGTAATCCCGATTGATAAGGCCATTACTTCCGGACCACGGCGATTAGCAAAAATCGCTTGACACAAAATTCCAATTGGAATAATAACAACCGCAAAAGCTAAGACTAATTTTTGACGACGTAAATAATTTAGAAAAAAACTATATAGTGCAAATAAATTAATTTTTTCACTAACTAAGCAATTATTTTTTGTTTTTATCGATGTATTTTGCTCAGTTTTTTGCTCATTTGTCATTTTCCATTGCTCCTGTTCTATAATATTGGTTATAAGCATCAATTTGATATTCTTTAAACTGATTTTTGACACATTTTTCAACGCTACCATATTCACTAATAACATCATGAACTTTTGATATTTTTGTAATTTCACCATGAACCATAAAAATTAAAGTGTCACAAAATTTTTCAATTTCTCCCATATTATGTGAAATTAATAATAATGCCTTATCCTTATTTGCTAAGAAGGTGCTTAATATTTCATATATTTTATCTTTAATTTCTAAATCTAATCCCGTTGCTAATTCATCAAGAATAATTAAATCAGGGTCAACAATTAAGGCTAATAAAATATTAATTTTTTGTTGTTGTCCTCCTGATAATTTGCTGATGTCTTTATTCATTATTTTTTCTATTTGTAAATCTAATAGCAATTGATAAATTTCGTTTGGTGAAATAAGTAAGTTATAAGCTTTTAAATATAAGTTTAGAATGTCATAACCAGTAACTCCTTTCGGATATTTTGATTCTTGTAATTGCATCCCAATCCGAACCCCAAATTTCTTTTCACTAGTTCCATCAGAAACACGACGAAGTTGGGCGAGAATCTCACATAAAGTTGTTTTCCCTGTTCCATTTGGACCAACAATTCCAATTCGATCGCCCTTTTTAACCGTTAAATTAACATTTTTTAAAACATGTTGTTTGCGATAAAATTTATTAATATTAACGCCTTTAACTAAAAAGTCTTCTGTTAAATTAGTCATTTCTAATCGCTCCCATTTCTATTTATTAGATTATTAAAATTATATAATAAAAATCAGTCAAATTTTAACTGATTTTTATTATTTTTTATCTTTATCAAGAAGATCATACATTGTTATTTTTAATTCTTTTGTTTCTTCAATTTCTAAATCTTTTTTAAATTTATTTTTATCAATTCGTTTCTTTTTTGGTTTTGTAAAATCAGCTTTTTGCATTGTTTGCTGTTGATTCTTCGTTTTCACATCTTTCAACCCAACAATGATTGTTCCTGGTGGTGCTTTTTCAATTGCTTTTAATCATGCTAAGCGCGGGTCTTCTTTTTTTTGTGGTTCTTCCTCTGCTGGGGTTGGTGATAATTTATTGAAGTTTTTATTTTCCGATGTCTTAATTTTTTTATCTTTAATTAAAGTCTCAACAGTTGTAACTACTTTACCAAGATTTGGTTTCGCTTTTTGTGTTACATTTTGCACTGGCTTGTTTTCTACTGGGTGATTGTTTTCTGCTTGTTCTTTTAATGCCCTTTGCACTTTTGCTAACTCTTTTTTCTCAAGTAAGATATCAACTGTTGTTTTAACCTTGCCAAAAGTTTTTAAAGAAAAAGATGATAATGGTTCTTCAACAATAATTGGTGTTGTTTTCTTAACGCTTTCTAATGGTGCTTCTGGCATTTGTTTTACTTTTTTCGTTTTTTCTTTTTTGCTTTTTGTGTTGTAATATGTTTTTGAATTGGTTCGGTTATTTTTAATTCAGCACTTGGTTTTTCTTGCTGTTTTTGGATCTCATTTGTTATTAAATCTACCTTGGTTTCAACAAGTTCAATTGGTGCTGATCCTACTTCTTTTGGTTCAATGATAGGTTCTATAGGTTCTAAAACTAGGTTTGCTTTAACAACGGGGTCAGTTTCATCATCGTTATTACTATCATTTAGAGAATTTGTTTTTTCTTTACTTTTTTGGTCCGGAGCTGACTTATTAACCGTAGAATTAACTGTTTTAGTTATATCATCTACTGGTTTAACATTATGATGTTGTTTTTTCTGGTCATGATGAAAAAGATGGCTTTTTGCTGGTTTTTCGCTATGATGTTCAACCATTTTTCTCGAATGAATTATTTTTAAATTATAATATTGTGGAATCAGAATATCAACAATGTTTTCAACACCTAATGGATCTGTTGAACGTTCTAATTTATGAACATTTAATTTATCAGTATTAAACAACATAATTTCATCTTGCTGATTTAACATGTGTAAGGTATCATGCTGTTTTGCCAGAAAAATTCATTTTACTACTTCAGTTACTTTTTTATTAACTTTAAACATTCTTGTTCCTTTAACTGGTCGTGTTGATGATGGTAGTTCTTTTATTGTAATTTTCTTTCCAGCATTAAGATTTGTAATAAAAACAAGTGTATCTTCTTTACAATATCCAGCACCAACAACAGTATCATCTCGTAAATTAATTGACTTAACCCCGGCTGTTCGTAATCCTAACGCTGGAATTTCTTTTGCTTTATATTTCACAATAAACCCATTCGCTGTTGTTACAACAACATATAAATGTTTATAAACTAATTGACTGGCAACAACTTCATCATCGCCTTTTAAATTAATCGCTTTAATTGCTTTACTAATTCTTGTTGCTTCAAAATCTTTTACTGCTGTTTTTTTAATCATCCCATTTTTTGTTGCTAACATAATATATTGTTCTGGTTTATTAAAATCATTTAGTAAAAAGGCACTAATAATCTTTTCTTCTCCTGGTAATTCGGAAATCGTGTTAACATGTTCACCAATATCTTTAATTCGAACGGATTTAATTTTATAAACAGGAATAATAACATAATTCCCTTTTGAAGTAATTAATAAAATTTTATCTAAGCTATTAGCTTGAAAATCAGCAATTCATAAATCACCTGGTTTACGTTTAAATTCTTCTGTTGCTAATTTTACCAGTTGGTTATTTTCTAAGGCTTTTAAATAACCATCCCGTGAAATTCAAATATTTAAATTTTTTTCAATAATTGTTTCGGTTTTTTCAATTTTAATTGCTTCGATTTCATCTTCAATAATGCTACGACGAGGACTATGAAATCTTTTTTTAATTAATTCTAATTGCCGAATAATAACATAGTTTAATTTATTAATATCACTTAAAATTGCTTTTAAATCAGCAATTGTCGCAATTAATTCTTTTTGTTCTGCTTCTAATTGTAAAATATCAGTTGAAGTTAAACGGTATAAACGTAATTGTACAATTGCTTCTGCTTGCAATTTACTAAAGACAAACTTAGCAACTAAGTTATTTATCGCATCAGTACGGTCTTTTGAATGGCGAATTGTGGCAATAACTGCATCTAAAATACTAATGGTTTTAATTAATCCCGCGACAATTTCTGATCGTTTTTCCGCACGAGCTAATTCAAATTGGGAACGATTAGTGACAACTTCGTGCTGATGTTCAACATAATAAGTTAAAATCTCTTTTAATCCTAATTGTAATGGTTGTTTTTTAGCAATTCCAACAACATTAAAATTATATGATACTTGTAAATTAGTATTTTTTAATAAAAATTTACGAACAATTTCAAAATTAGCTTGTTTACCTAGTTCAACCACAATTCGTAATCCTTCACGATCAGTTTCATCACGAACTTCTTTAATATTTAACCCCGGTTCATTATATTTAATATCATCAATTTTTTTAACTAAGTCTTGTTTAACAACTTCATATGGAATTTCAGTAATAACTAAGGCATTGTTTTCATTTTTAATTTTACTTCGAATAATAATTTTACCTTTTCCGGTTTGATAAGCTTCTAAAATCCCATTTTTACCTTGAATAATTCCTCCGGTTGGAAAATCTGGTCCTTTAACATATTTAATTAACTCAGTAATTTTACTTTTTGGTTTTTTAATAAAATGAATTGTTGCATCAATGATCTCATGTAAATTATGTGGTGGAATATTTGTCGCATATCCAGCGGCAATCCCCGTTGAACCATTAACTAATAAATTTGGGAATAATGCTGGTAATACAACTGGTTCTTGTTCAGAATCATCAAAATTGGGAGCAAAAGCAACTGTTTTTTTATCAAGATCTTGTAATAAAAATGATGAAATTTCACTTAATCGTGTTTCCGTATAACGCATTGCCGCCGCCGGGTCACCATCGATTGAACCGTTATTACCATGCATATCAATTAAGGGATAACGAACTTTTCAATTCTGTGATAAGCGGACCATAGCATCATAAACTGAAGTATCACCATGTGGATGATACTTCCCAATTACTTCCCCAACAATCCGTGCTGATTTTTTATAACTACTATTAAAAGTTAACCGTAATTCATTCATTGCAAATAAAATTCGCCGTTGCACCGGTTTTAAACCATCACGAACATCAGGCAAAGCACGATCCTGAATGATATATTTTGCATAACGGCCAAAACGTTCAGCCAAAATATCATTTAAGGTATAAATTAATTCATTTGTTTTTTCGCTATTGCTCATTTTTATATTCCTTTCTCTAACTTAAATTTCATCATATTGGGATTAATGACAAATTTTGGATAATCAATTTGATAAAATAATTTCTGCCCTAGGATTGTTAAGGTTCAACAATCTGATTGTTTATCATAAACAAATAGTTGTTGTTGATGTTTCAACAATAATAATGTTCGATAATATTCTAATGTTCGTTCATTAACCATATTCATTAACCTCGTTAAATCGAACAATTGGGATAGCATTTTTTCATTGTTTGTCATTACAAAGTTAGTTTGATCATAAATGGTAGCATTTGTTTTAATTAAATAATTACCCTTTTGTGCTGTCCAATCAACTTCACATTGATAAACAAGGCAACCCTCAATTAACATTAATTTATAACTTGTTGTTTTCATTATTATTAAATTCTTCTTAATTTCTGCAATAAAGTTTATTTGCCCATACTCTTTTCTTGGTTCTAAATTAGGAGCATCATTAATCTTTCGTAATGATATTAAGATTGTTAAAATATTATAATTATAGTAATTTAATTCCTCTTCAATCGTAGTATCTTTAAAAAAATTAACGCCTTTCTTTGTTAAGACATAGATGCCACTACTTTCCTCTAACACATAAAGTTTTTGTTGTTGTTCAGTAACTTTAGTTCAAAAGGCTTCTTTTGTTATTGTTTGTTGTTTTGTTAAATCTAAGCTTGCATAACATCAAGTTAACGTGTCGTGATCATCAGATGCGATGTCAATTGCATTAACAACTTGATAATCGCTATCACCACTATTATTTGATGTTAATAATTCTAATGTGATAATATCTTCTTTTTCTTTAAGGTTAATAATTAATAACTGAAAATTTTGATATTGGCTAAGTTTTACATTCGTTTAATTTAAATCAGTAATTAATGTTTTAATTGCCGGTAGTAACATCATAACCTTTATTGATTAATAATTGTTTGAAAATCATCTTCTAACGTAAACTTAACATTTTCATCAATTCAGTTTTTTCGTTTTCTAGCATCATCACCCATTAAAGTTACAATTCGTCGTTCTGCCATAAGAGCATCATCAATTGTTACTAAAATTAATTGGCGTGTTTCAGGGTCCATTGTTGTTTCTCACAATTGCTCAGCATTCATTTCCCCTAAGCCCTTGTAGCGTTGTAATTCAAACTTATCTTTTAAGGTGTTTAATTTTATTCTTAGTTCATTTTCATCTCAAGCATAATCAATTCTTTTATTCTTAGTATTTAAGATTTTAAATAGTGGTGGCAACGCAATATAAACCCGATGATTTTCAATTAATGGGCGCATATAGCGATAAAAGAATGTTAATAATAAGGTTTGAATATGCGCTCCATCAGTATCAGCATCAGTCATAATAATTACTTTTCCATAATTGGCATCTTCAATGTCAAAGGCATTTCCAACTCCAGCACCAATTGCATTAATCATTACATTAATTTCTTCATTATTCATTAAGTCTTGTAATTTTGCTTTTTCAGCATTAATTACTTTTCCACGTAATGGTAAAATTGCTTGAAAGCGACGGTCACGCCCTAATTTAGCACTTCCTCCCGCTGAGTCCCCTTCCACTAAAAAGATTTCATTATTTAATTTATTGCGGTTTTGGGCTGGTGTTAATTTTCCAGTTAATAATCGGTCACTATTTCCTCGTTTTTTATTATTTCGTGCCGCTTCCCTGGCTTTACGAGCTTCTTCACGAACATTCCGTGCTAATAACGCTTTTTCAATAATAGCATAAGCACTTGTTTTATTTTCTGTTAATCAAAACCCAAATTGTTTTGTGACAATTATTTCTACTGCTGCTCGAGCACCATAAGTCCCTAATTTCCCTTTTGTTTGTCCTTCATATTGAATTAAACTTTCTGGAACTTTTACCGAAATAATTGCTGTTAAACCTTCTCGCGTATCAGTTGAATCTAAGTTTTTATCATTTTCTTTTAATAATCCTTCTTTTCGCGCATAATCATTAATAACCTTTGTTAAACCACTACGGAACCCAACAACATGGCTTCCTCCTTCACTTGTTTTAACATTGTTAGCAAAACTAAGTAAATTTTCATTAAATTCAGTTGAATATTGTAAAGCAACTTCAACTTCAATTTCTTTTTCAAGGCCTTTCATCATTACAATTGGGGTAATGCTTTTTTTCCCCTCATTCATATAAGTAATAAATTCTTCTAACCCATTATTAAATAGATACTCAACTGTTTTATCAGCACGTTCATCTGTTAATGTAATTTTAACACCACTATTTAAAAATGCTGATTCACGAATTCGTTCTGAAATGGTTGTAAATGAAAAATCAATTACTTTAAAAATTTTTGAATCAGGTAAAAAAGTGATAGTTGTTCCTGTTTCATTTGTTGTTCCAATTTCTGTTAATGGTTGTTTTACTTGCCCACCATTACCAAATTTAATGTGTCAAATTTTTTTATCACGATAAATTTTAACATCAAAAACTGATGATAAGGCATTAACAACAGAAGAACCAACACCATGTAATCCTCCCGATGTTTTATACCCATCACCACCAAATTTTCCTCCAGCATGCAGAACTGAAAAAATAATTTCTGGGGTTGATTTTCCCGAAGTATGTTTTCCTGTTGGCACACCACGCCCATTATCATGAACGGTAACGGCATTATTTTTATGAATAGTAACATTAATTTCGGTACAATACCCTGCTAATGCTTCATCAATTGAGTTATCAACAATTTCTCAAACTAAATGATGTAACCCCCGCACATCAGTTGACCCAATATACATTCCCGGACGCTTACGAACTGCATCTAATCCTTCTAGAATTTGAATTGATGATTCATCATATTTTAAAGTTTTATTTTCTGTACTCATATTTTAATCATTCCTTTTAATTCTAATTTTTCACTATAACTATTATATATTATACTAGTTTTATTTACAATTATTTACAAAATTATTTCTAATATACTATATAATAGTAAAAGAGGGGTGACGAAATGACATTATACGGATATGTAGGAACAGTAATTGCTGCAATCATTGGGTACTTAATTGGGTCTTTTAGTTGATCCATTTTTATTAGTAAAACCCTTTATAAAATTGACGTTCGAGAATATCATTCAAAAAATGCTGGAGCCACAAATACTGGTCGTGTCTTAGGGAAAAAATGAAGTTTTGGTATTATGTTTTTGGACATGCTAAAAGTAACAATAACAATGTTTATTGCGTTTGGGATTAGTTGTATTAATATTAACGGTGTTAATTTTGGTTCAACTAGTTATTATTTTCCAGCTTTCTTTGTCTTAATTGGACATTCTTATCCAATTTATTATAAGTTTAAAGGGGGAAAAACAGTTTCTTCTTTTTTAGGACTATTATGGATGGCTAATCCCTACTATTTTTTAATTGCAACTATCGTCTGATGAACTACAATCTTTATTTGAAAATGTGTTTCTGTTTCTTCAATTTTAGCGGCTTTATTTACCGGTGCTTTATGTTGAATTCCTCAATTAAGCGGAATTAATGTTATTAATTTTAATGGTGATTTACTACAAAACTCACATGTTGTTTGAATGAATTACTTACATTATGTTAATTATAATAATTATTATGATAGTTTAGCATTAATTAATATTGTTATTACTTTAAGTGCGATTTTCTTAATTTTTAAACACCATCAAAATATTGTTCGTTTATTTAAAGGAACTGAAAAACCTTATGATTTTAAAGGAAAATCTGATTTAGCAACCGGAAATATTACAACCAATCCTAAAAATAATGCGGTTAAAAAAAATAATTAATAATTTATATTAATTATTTTTTTTGAATAGAAGTTCTTTAATTTTGTCGAAAACTCTTGATATTTATAAAATATACCTAAAATTAGGTATATTTTTAATATATAGAGGTAAATAAATGATGAAAAAAATAATTACAGAATTAATAAATAGCTTAACAGATGATCAATTTTTAGAATTTTATGAAAAAATAAAACAACAAGCAGACTTAATTAAAAAACAAAAACGTTTAAATGAAATTGATCAAAAATTTAGAGATAAAGGCATTATATGTCCTAATTGCAAATCTTTTCATTGTGTTAAAAATGGTCATAATTCCGAAGGAAAACAAAAATATTTATGTAAAAAATGTCGTGCTAGTTTTGATGCATTTCGTCATCATTTTACTTATTGAAGTCATTTAAATTATGAACAGTGAAATTTATTAATTCAAATTTCATTGTTAGGACAATCTAGTAAAATAATTTCTCGTTTTATTAAAACAACCCCAAAAACCGCTTGATATAATCGACAAAAATTAATGCAATCAAAACAATTAGAAAATACACAGTTAAAATTTAAAAAATTAAATGGTCAAATCCAAATGGATGAAACATTTATTAAAGAAATTCATAAAGGCAATTTTAAAGATAAATTTGATAAACGAAAAACTCATCTCGATCCATTTTCAACTGATACCAAATGCTGTATTCAAATGGCGGTTGATAGCAATAATAATATTTTTGTTCAATCCACCAATACCAAAAGATTACAAAAACAATGGATTATTGAAAATATGAATAAGCAACTAATTAAAGAAAAATCAATAATTATTTCTGATATGCAACCACTATATTTATTAGTAGCAAAACAAACAAATTCTACTCTATATTCCACCAAAACTAGTACAAACCCTGATACTAGTTATCAAAAGTTAAATAAGATTAGTAAATTACAATCCAGTCTTAAAGAAGCCTTAATTCATTATCATGGTTTGGGTTTCACTAATATTCAAAATTATTTAAAGCTCTGAAAATGAAAATACCAACACAAAGGTTTAACACCAAACCAACAATCAACGGTATTATATTTTAACGTTTAAAAAATTTAAAGCAAAATCATAATCTTACACAAAATTAGTTTTCAAATTGTCATATTGATGATTTTTTTTATTTCATCAAGAGTTTTCGACAAAA
This sequence comes from Spiroplasma endosymbiont of Sarcophaga carnaria, assembly GCF_964019595.1. Lineage (NCBI taxonomy): Bacteria > Bacillati > Mycoplasmatota > Mollicutes > Entomoplasmatales > Spiroplasmataceae > Spiroplasma > Spiroplasma endosymbiont of Sarcophaga carnaria. The sequence goes on along the minus strand of NZ_OZ026456.1, from coordinate 1,812,188 downwards.
TTAAAGTAGAAGTTTTATCCCCATAATGATAAAATGGTGTATAATGGAATCTTGCTTTACCAAAAATAAAAGTTCCATCATAGCCTCCTCCATTAGCATTAATTTTATCACTACCATTATAATCTCAATTGCTATTATATCATCCTGCTTCTTGTTTAAAAGAAAATAAACTAAAATCAGGGATTATTCTTGCATTATCCGCATTACTAAAAAGCGTAAATAAACTTTTTGGGACTTGAAAATTATTTAAACCGTTTCATTTGATCAAAAACACTACTTGGGATATGAATAATTTGATGATCAGAATATACTTCAATCTGATATGTTTCTTTAATTTTGTCGAAAACTCTTGATGAAATAAAAAAAATCATCAATATGACAATTTGAAAACTAATTTTGTGTAAGATTATGATTTTGCTTTAAATTTTTTAAACGTTAAAATATAATACCGTTGATTGTTGGTTTGGTGTTAAACCTTTGTGTTGGTATTTTCATTTTCAGAGCTTTAAATAATTTTGAATATTAGTGAAACCCAAACCATGATAATGAATTAAGGCTTCTTTAAGACTGGATTGTAATTTACTAATCTTATTTAACTTTTGATAACTAGTATCAGGGTTTGTACTAGTTTTGGTGGAATATAGAGTAGAATTTGTTTGTTTTGCTACTAATAAATATAGTGGTTGCATATCAGAAATAATTATTGATTTTTCTTTAATTAGTTGCTTATTCATATTTTCAATAATCCATTGTTTTTGTAATCTTTTGGTATTGGTGGATTGAACAAAAATATTATTATTGCTATCAACTGCCATTTGAATACAGCATTTGGTATCAGTTGAAAATGGATCGAGATGAGTTTTTCGTTTATCAAATTTATCTTTAAAATTGCCTTTATGAATTTCTTTAATAAATGTTTCATCCATTTGGATTTGACCATTTAATTTTTTAAATTTTAACTGTGTATTTTCTAATTGTTTTGATTGCATTAATTTTTGTCGATTATATCAAGCGGTTTTTGGGGTTGTTTTAATAAAACGAGAAATTATTTTACTAGATTGTCCTAACAATGAAATTTGAATTAATAAATTTCACTGTTCATAATTTAAATGACTTCAATAAGTAAAATGATGACGAAATGCATCAAAACTAGCACGACATTTTTTACATAAATATTTTTGTTTTCCTTCGGAATTATGACCATTTTTAACACAATGAAAAGATTTGCAATTAGGACATATAATGCCTTTATCTCTAAATTTTTGATCAATTTCATTTAAACGTTTTTGTTTTTTAATTAAGTCTGCTTGTTGTTTTATTTTTTCATAAAATTCTAAAAATTGATCATCTGTTAAGCTATTTATTAATTCTGTAATTATTTTTTTCATCATTTATTTACCTCCATATATTAAAAATATACCTAATTTTAGGTATATTTTATAAATATCAAGAGTTTTCGACAAAATTAAAGATATGTTTCAAAAAATTTCACAACAATTTGACTATAATTCATTAATTTTGTTTTTAAGCCTTCTTTTGAAATTGCAACAAGAACTTCCAGTGGTTTTCCAGCACCACCTTCAATTACACCATTTAACGTTAAACCAGCAACTGTTATTTTTGATAAATTAACAGTAAAACTAGCTAATTGTAAATCATTACCACTAATATTAAAGACATTTAATAATTTCATCAAAAATTGATAAAAGGTATCAGCGGTAACTTTACTTGCATTAAAAGGTCCCTCTCCCGCTCAAACATAAGCTGTGTTTTCTGGTCGGGAAGGAACAGCAACCCCACTTGTAACATCATTTAAAGCTCCCGTTTGTAATAACAATAATTCTTGGTCTGTATTTCATGTAACATATTTTTTAATATTTGCTAATTCAGGGTCATTATTAATTAAGGTTGTTAACTCTCTTTGCACAATATTGTCTAAATCATCATGACGTTTTGAATAATTAATATAAAAATTATCATATAAACTAGTAAATTCTGGGGTTTTATCTAAAATAATTTTTCCTTTTTCATTAAAAAAACGAACAATAACTTTTAATAATTTTGAGACAATTCCACTTTGTAATTTTTTTATTTTAGCAATATCATTGGAAATGGTATATTGAATAACATAATCAGACGTCATCACATATGTTTTAAACTGTACTTGAAAGCGAAACTTAAAGTCAATTCGGCCTGCTTTTAAACCATCTAAATCAGTTTCACCATTAATTTTTCCTAATGTTGCAAGGTCAATATAATTTAAAGTATAACTTGAATCATCTAATAATGTTAATGGTTTTGAATCAACATAATAGTTTAAGTAATCATTAATAATAGCATTATTAATGTTATTAAAAATAGCATTAAACTTTGTATCTAAAATATTTAAGACAGGTGTAACATCTGGGGTGTTTTTGTCTAAAATTTTTGCTGGTGAATCTTCACTAACTAATGGATATAATTTATCAAAATCAACTTCAGAGTAATCATTAGTATCAAGCATTGAACTGTTTTGTTAATATTCTAAAAAAGCATCATTTGCCCGTTTTGAAATTTGATCTAAAATTTCAATATCCTTAAAGCTCCCGTTATTGTCATCGGGTGGGATTTCATGATTAGCACAGCTAACAAGAGTTGCCCCAAAAGTCCCACTTAAATTAACAATTATTTCCTCCAAAAAGTAATATACTTTTTCTTTTTTATTATGTAAATTGTAAAAAAAGCAAGTGAAAACCTTATTTTGTTAAGATAAAATTTTAAATTCCTGATTTCGTAAAAAATTTCTAAACCTTACTGTTAGATTAAATCCAATTAAAATTGCCTGTAAATTATTTTACAGGCAATTTAGTTTTAGTTTAGAATATTTAATTTATAGTTAATTGTTTTTAAATTTATTACAGGTTAATAAATCCTGATACTCATGCATAGATAACAGCAATAGCTCCTATCTCCTATCGCTGCCAAAGCAGCTGGGACAGCTCGTGATTATGCTGTTACTGTTGTTTCTGATGCAATTAAAACTGGATACACAATTTCTTTGAAAGATGATGCAAGTGTTCGAATATTTCATACTCAACCCGCAGAAGAAAGTATTCCTGGATTTAAATTTGTTTTACTACGGTAAAATCCAATTCCAGCAGCAGCAACACCTAAACTAGCTGAAATAACAGTAGCAGCAATAGCTCAAGGAATGCTAATTCCGAACCATCATGCCGCAGCTCAAAAACCAGCGGCAGCAGCACCAGCAATTACAGCAAGCGTTGATAAAGTATTTTGTGAAATCATTAAATCTTTGTCAAATTGATCTAAAGCTTTTTTAGCATCATTTAGATTATTAATTTTCTGATTATTATTAGAATTACTATAAAAATAATTATTTCTATTTAATAAAGTGTTGTTAAATTATGATGTAACATTTATATTACTTGGAGTTTTATAATTATCTTTTTCACCAAAAGCTTGTGCTTTTTTATCAATTTCCTGAAGGAATTGATCAAATGTTAGGTTTTTACCTTTAATAATATCAATAAATTCAATTGACTTTTCTTGTGCTTTTTTAAGCATTTCTTCTGAGTTATTTGTTGAATTATTTTTTAGACTAAGTTGACTATATGAACTTGAATCTTTTGAAGTAAAATAATTTTTAACGCTATTTCAATCAACAGTTGAAAGATCAAGCTTTGTTTTTTGTACTTCATGGCTTTTATTTTCTGTGCCAGATTGTACAGTTGCTAATATTCCTGATGTCCCAATTGTTAAAGATGATAAAATAATTAATAGTGATTTCATATTTTTTGATACTTCCTTTTACTCCACCCACCCTTTTAATATCGAGAATATATAAGACCCCTAAGGAAGAAGTAAATTATTAAAACCATAGTTTAATTATATTAATAAAAAATATAATTCAAATATTTTTCCATAAAAAATTAAAAATTTTTCCATTTATAGGTTATTGTTAAGAATTATATATCTATGACATCTTTTCAGAAGGTCTTCTTTTGTTTGACATTTTTATCAAAAACAACTCTTTTTCTTACTATTGTTTAATCTTTTAAAAATTTCATAATTACATCACGAATTAACAGACTAGCATGGGGTAAATTTTTTTCAAATTGGCTATTTGCACTATCGCCATTTAATTCCAAATAATCACTAACAATTTTAATGCTAATCATTGGTAAATGATGCTTTGCTGCAACTTGAAAAAAAGCAACCCCTTCCATATCAACAACATCAATTTTGTCTTTAAATTTTGTTTTAATATGGTTAAAATATTCTGCTTTATCGATAAAAATATCACTGCTTCCCAAAACAGCTTGCTGAGGATCTAATATTTTTGTTTTAGCTAACGTTAATAACGTTTGATCACTTTGATAACTACTTACTTCACCAGGAATTTGACCAATTGCATATCCAAATGCTTGTGTATCAGCAAAAGTATAATATGCTTCGGAAATCAACAAAATCGTTAACAGTGGCATTGTTTTTTTTAAGCTCCCCACCGTACCAACATTATAAATTGTTTTAATAGCATAATCATTAATTAAGGTTGTTAAACTCATCGCCGCATTAACTAAGCCAATTTTACTAATTGCAAATAACCATGTTCCTTTTTGATACAATTTAATATTATCATATTTAATAATTTCAGTTGGCTGTAAGGCTGTTATTGTTGAAACTAATTCAGCTTCCATCGCACTAATAACTAAATTCATTAGATTATTTTCCTCGCTTTCATTCTTGATAAGTTAATTTAAGTTTTCTTCCTAAATGAGCAAGACCAGTTTGCATTACGGCACGGTCAAATTGCATTGTTAATAATGCTTGAAATGCTTTTGTTAAGTCTTGTTGTGCTAAAGCGCGATAACTTTCAACACCAGGATAATTTCGTTCCGCACTAATTTTATCCGCAATAAAAATTATCATTTCAAATAAAGTCATTTGAGGATGACCAACGGTATGTCATTTTATTGCGGACAAAATTTCTTTATCGGTAAAAAGAAGATCATATTTTAAATAACAATATCCTGTATACGAATGTCAAGTTGGAACTGGTTCTGTTAAAAAACTTGGTAAATATTTTTCTAAATAAGCTTCTTGTTTCTCTTTTGGTCACTGTTTTGTAATGTCATGATAAGTTCCGGCAATTAACGCTTTGTGAGGATCTAACCCATATCGTAATGCTAATTCTTGTGCTTTTTTACCAACATTTAAACAATGTTGATAACGTTCAGGATCCATCTTTTGTCCTAATCGTTCTGGCAAATATAATAAATTATTATTAATATAATTTGTAATTGCTGGTAACTGTAAAGCAACCTTTTCTCCTTCCCGTAACATTGTTGAAGATAAATGCAAATTATTAGTAAAAGGAATCAAAAGTGCTTGATATTGTTGTAAAATAGTTTGTTTAATTTGCTCATTTCGTTGAAAAATGATAAATGTTTGCATTTTTATTAATTCAGCAATATTATTCCATTTTCCTAACGTTTGTAATTGATCTGAACCAATCATAAAATAAAACTGATACGTTGGAAATTGCTGGTGTAACTTTAAAACAGTATTATAAGTTGTACTAGGTTTTGTATTTTCTAATTCAATTAAATTAATTTTAACATATGATAGTTTGCTAACTACTAATTTAATCACTGCTAATCGGTCGCTAACAGGAGATAATTTTCGTGTTTTAAAAGGATTTTGATTTGTTGGAATAATTCACACTTGATCAATGTCTGTTTTAGCTTTAACTAATTTAATCATAGCCAAATGATCGGTATGAAATGGATCAAAACTACCCCCAAATAACGCTATTTTCATTATCGTTGCCCCCATCACTTATTTTTTTGTTAACTTTACCCAAAATGAAAAAGAAAGAATAATTATTCATCTTTATTTTTAATTCCTAAATCAACCAAAACATCTTCAACAGTATCACGAACAATATGTTGAAATTGTTCAACGGATAATGTAATCGTAAAATCATTATTTTGCTTTACAACAGCATAATCTTCTTGGGCTAATTTTTGTTTAATTTTAGTAATTTCTTTTTTATTACCAGTAATTGCAATATTATCTTTTTTTGCTTGCTTTGATCTTGTTTTTTCTTTTGGTTCACCATTCTGATTTAATTCCAATTTATTATCATCTCGATGTGAAACTTTAATTCGATCCATAATATAAGCCATCCGGTCATTAAAATTACGTTCTTTAATTTGATTTAACATTTGTTGAAATTCACTTGGTTTTGATTGTGAACTATCACGAAGGTTTTTTAAACGTTCTAATCGTTCTAATAAGTTTTCATGTTCATTAACATTGTTTTCTTCTTTATATTTATTTATTTGACTACGTGCATTTTGAACAAGATTATGAATATTTTTAACATTTTTTTGATCAACATTTGGTTTGATGCTGGGTTCTAAATTATCTTCCATCACTACCGCGGTTGGTGTTGATGCAACAAAGCTTTCTCTAAAATCAATGCCGCTTGCTGCTTCAATGTCATCATCAAAACTACTAGCTGCAGCTAAATTAACGATTATATCCTGTTTTTTCTTTCTTTTAAATCACTTAAACATATCTCTTCCTCTAACTTCTACTATATATTATATAATAAATTCCAAAATTTCTTGCAGTTTTTTCTCACAATGTTATGATAATAATATAATTGACAGAGGTAGCTTATTATTTCTAATAAGTTTGAGAAATACTCTTAGAACCTGATCTAGTTAAAACTAGCGGAGGGAGTTCAAATTCATTATTTATTAATTTAATAAATTTAGTTTGATCCTCATTTTCACAGATGTTAATTATAAAGTTATTTGTGTAAGGAGATTTTTTTATATATGGAGCAAAAACCAATTTTTAAATGTACTGTAAAACAACAACGAATTGTTTTATGATACAATAAGTTAACAATTTTTATTCCAATTGGTTTATATTTAGGTTTTTTAATCACGCTCAGTGTTTTACCACTAACAACATTAAGCACAATTTTGCATTTAGAACATGATCAAAACTTTAAAAGTCTATGAGTTTTTTTTATTGCAATTTGTGTCTTTGGTTTAATGTTTAGTATTATATATACGATTAGTACTTGATTAACAACCTATGAGGAATATATTAATTATAAAATGCAATTTATTATTTTAAATTTTATTAGTCTTAATATTATTAATTTAATTAGTAATATTATTATTTATAGTTATGAAGTTAAGATTAGTGATGTTCTTTTTGCAAAAGCAAGCAAGAAAAAACGATTTTTAATTAATTTAGGAATTTGAAAATGAAAAACATTTGATTTTGTGATTATTGCAATGTTTGCTGCTGTAACCCTTGTCTTAGCGTTTTTAGAAACTATGCTTCCAAATTTACCACATGGTGGCAGTATTGCATTAAAATATATTCCCCTAACAATCATTGCTTTTATTCATTCAGCTTTAGCTGGATTTATTACGGGAGCAATTAGCGCATTAATGTCCTTGTTATTTATTCCATCAGGATTTATTGTTTCACCCTGATCATATTTACTAGATTATTTCATTCCAATGATTGTGCCAATGATTGCTGGATTTATGCGTTTTAAAGTTAATAATGATAAAAAATATATTACATATATCAATTATATTATTATTTGTTTTAGCATTATTAGTTTGATTTATGTCTCACAAGTTTTAGTGGGAGCTTTAATTTGAACAACGTTATTCCCTGATTCGGTTTGACCTGATTATACAAATTGATTATATTCAATTGTTTATAACTTTATTCATAGTTTTATTTTTACTTATCCAATTATGCAAATTGTCATTCCACTTGCATTACGGAGCTTAGCTCCCGTCTTTTGACAACGTTATTTAAAATATGAAGGTTAAAACCTTTAATAAAAACTAGGTGTTTTCTTCCCTGGTTTTTTTGTTATGATGCAGTTTTATTTTTTTAATAATAATTCTCATCATGTATCATGTACCCTAATTTTTGTTTGGTGGTGATAAATTGGTTTAAATAAATAAATTAGTAATAGTCCTAATCTAATGATTGGGATTCCTAAAATAAAACTAATTAAGAACTGTCATTGTCGTGCTAAATCTTTTAATCCTAATGCTCATGCAATATCACCAACAATATAATTTTCACCAAAATATTGGTTAAATAATTCAACAGTAACAATAACAATAATTCCGGTGATAAAACTAGTTTGAATTGCTTTTCGTGAAAACTGATAATTTGTTAATCCATATAAATAAACATACATAAAACCAAATAAAGTAAAAGTATGACCAAAATAAAAAACATAATAACTTCATTCTAACAATGTTGGTTGTTTACTTGGAAAAATTAATGTTAAAATTGGTCCCATAATTCCTAATGGAAAAAAAACAATCTAAAAAGATTTTATTTGGATAAAATAACATTATTAATGCTACTCAAGGAATTATGTAAAATGAAGTGCAAAAAATCTTATTAGTCAAATAATACAATAAAAATCATAAAAAATCAATTATAAATTTTTAAAAATCAAAATATTTATAGTTTTTATTTTATTTTAAGGAAAATTAAGCACACTAAAAAATAATTTATTAAATTACTTCAAATAAACCTATTTAAAATTATCTGAAAATACCTCTTTTGCTGTTTTTCAATTAAGAACAGGCCTTAATTTATCATTTATAACATTAACTACTCAATTTATTTTTTGTTGACTAACATTATTAAAATCAGTTCCCTTAGGAAATCATTGTCTAAGTTCAGAATTCATATATTCAATTAATGGTTTTTGTTGTGGTTTACCAGGGTCACAAAAATAAACTTGTGTTTCAGCAAATATTTCTAATTCTCTTCATTTACTAAATTCTTTTCCTCTATCAGTTATTATTCCTTTAATTTTCCCAAATAAATTATTACTTATAACAATATCTTTAAACTTTTCCACAACTTCATTAGCAGTATGATTTTTTAATTTCATAACAAAATAACTTTTACTATTTTGTTCAACTAAAACCAAATTACTAGATTGATGCTCTTTTCCAACTACGGTATCCATTTCAAATCAACCAACAGCAGTCTCTTTATTCTCAATATCTCAAATTTAGTATATCGTTGAGATGGAAACGGTGAACCAGAATTACCCGTTGTTGATAATGATGGCAAATTAAAATTATATACTGAATATTATCAAAATGTTCGTTCTTTTTTGCTTAAATATATTGATGTTATTGTACAAGAAAATATCCGAATTCAGCAAGGTGGTAATCCAAACTATGATGACCCAAATTTGGGTAGTGAAAGAATAATTTTTGATTTTGAAATTATTAATAATATGGAAAAATTAGATTGAAAACCTGATGTTATTTTAACTAGAAAATCAATTTATCGGATGATTTTAACAATTGATGAAAATAAAAATATTATTGCTGGTAGTTTAGAATTAACACATTTTAAACAATATTGGGATGGTAATAATGCAAATAGTTATTGGTATACTGATGATTTAGGTTTTTTATTTTCTTTCATAAAAGAAAAAGAAGATACTTTTAATTTTAGTGCTGAAACTTATAATTATTATCAAGGTAATTCTCCTAATATTGGTAAAATGGTTTTTGAACAGATGAAAGGTCAAATTGATATTAATAAATTTTTAAAAGCCTTTTTTACCCATGCTTTGGTACCTTTATTTCAAAATCGCAGTAATTTTATTGAAAGTGGTTATATTGATAATTTACAGTATGATACTGTTTTAATTAATTTTTTTGGTTTAAAATTGATTAATTTTAGAGATGTTTTAATTGATGAAACTAATACTAATAAAAATCAATTTGAAAAACTATTAAATAGTATGTTTACGGTTTCCCAAAATTTTTATAAAGATTATTTACGTACCATTTTTGATTTAGAAAATGATACTTATGTACAAGGATATAATAAAAAATATGGTTTATTAGCAAATAATGGTTTTAAAATTTATCCCCGTTATTTTTATTTTTCTGATAAATACAATCAATTAGACATTAAATTGTATTCAGCATTTAAAAATCGTTTTTATAATACTAATTATGGTAATGTATTTAATTATGATTTTTCAGTTGCAAATAATTATAATATTAATCAAAATGAAGGTTATATTTTTGAAGGTGCTTTAAAAGATAAATACGGTTTAAAATACAAAAAAATTGAAGAACAAAAAATCGGTTATAATGTTTTTGAATTACAAGCCCAAAAAGAAAATGATATGTACCGTTATTATGATTTTAATTTTGGAATTTATAACTGACAAGAAATAAATAATGGCGGGTTGTTTCCTGATGGACAATGATGACAAGCCCAATATGAAAGTTGTAGTTGATATAATTTAGCGTGTCATATAAAAAATGCTGCAATTTGAATTGTAAATAATATTCCCGGTGTTAAACAAGTAAACGAATTAGCAAGCGGTGTTGGTAAAATATTTCAAACAATATATAGTTTTTTTAGTCAAACATTTGAGGTATGAAAATTTAGTCCAGCATTATATAATACAATAACAAATATATTCCTATTAATTATCTTTATGAAGTTTGTTCGATTAATTTAAAAAAGGACTTGTTAGTCCTTTTATTCTTTTCAATCAATTATTAGTCATGTGTCTTTATTAATTTCTGGTATTTGTGGTTCATTGTTTTTATTTCAACGATATACTAAATTATAGTTTCAAATAAAATCTGAATCATTTTTTAAGTGTTGTCATCAAGTGTTTTGATTATTAATAAAATTATTATCAAAATAAAATTTTGTCGTTATATAATTATTTTCATATTTATTTATATAAAAATATCATTTATTAGTAGCAGTTAAAAATTCTTTATTAGGCGCCTGTGTTCTAGGAATATTAGTTCATTTGCTATTTTCTGGTAGTTGTTGTGGTTCTGGTGTAGGTTTATTACCCCCCCCCCGTTTTCATTATTATTTGGTTTTTCACAACTAATTAATGTTGTTGTACTTGTTGCTGTTAATCCGATTACTCCTAAAATACTTAGTAACTTTTTCATATTTTACTTCTCCTTTATTAAAATTACTTGAATGCTATAATTAATTTTATCATATATCAATAATGTATTAAATAATTTTAATATTAAATTTATAAATTAATGAAAGGTATATAAATGTTATGTATAGTCATTTAAGTTTTATTGATAAGGTTAAATTGGAAAAATTATTATTATCAAAATTATTTTTAAAAAAGAATGGTGAAATAAATATTGCACAGATTGCTAAATGTTTGAACAGAAATCGTAGTACTATTTTGCGAGAAATTAAGCGTTTTAAAACTATTGATGAATATAGTGCTTATAAGTCAGATAAAATGTATTGTGAGAAAAGAAAAAAGAATAATAAAAGATATAAGTTTACAGAAGAACAATTAAATTTTATTAATATAAGATTTAATGTTTATCGTGATTCTCCATCACAACTTATTAATCGTTATTTTCTAAAGTTTGGTATTAAATTTCCTGTTTGTGTTAAAACATTGTATAAATGAATTCGTTTGGGTTTTTATGGTTTTTTAAAACAGAATTTACGTCATCGTGGTAAAAAATATAAAACAAAAGGAAAATTTGATAATCGTGGTAAATTAATTAATTTTAAATCAATATGAGATATTGAGAATAAAGAGACTGCTGTTGGTTGATTTGAAATGGATACCATAGTTGGAAAAGAGCATCAATCTAGTAATTTGGTTTTAGTTGAACAAAATAGTAAAAGTTATTTTGTTATGAAATTAAAAAATCATACTGCTAATGAAGTTGTGGAAAAGTTTAAAGATATTGTTATAAGTAATAATTTATTTGGGAAAATTAAAGGAATAATAACTGATAGAGGAAAAGAATTTAGTAAATGAAGAGAATTAGAAATATTTGCTGAAACACAAGTTTATTTTTGTGACCCTGGTAAACCACAACAAAAACCATTAATTGAATATATGAATTCTGAACTTAGACAATGATTTCCTAAGGGAACTGATTTTAATAATGTTAGTCAACAAAAAATAAATTGAGTAGTTAATGTTATAAATGATAAATTAAGGCCTGTTCTTAATTGAAAAACAGCAAAAGAGGTATTTTCAGATAATTTTAAATAGGTTTATTTGAAGTAATTCTTTAATTTTGTCGAAAACTCTTGATATTTATAAAATATACCTAAAATTAGGTATATTTTTAATATATAGAGGTAAATAAATGATGAAAAAAATAATTACAGAATTAATAAATAGCTTAACAGATGATCAATTTTTAGAATTTTATGAAAAAATAAAACAACAAGCAGACTTAATTAAAAAACAAAAACGTTTAAATGAAATTGATCAAAAATTTAGAGATAAAGGCATTATATGTCCTAATTGCAAATCTTTTCATTGTGTTAAAAATGGTCATAATTCCGAAGGAAAACAAAAATATTTATGTAAAAAATGTCGTGCTAGTTTTGATGCATTTCGTCATCATTTTACTTATTGAAGTCATTTAAATTATGAACAGTGAAATTTATTAATTCAAATTTCATTGTTAGGACAATCTAGTAAAATAATTTCTCGTTTTATTAAAACAACCCCAAAAACCGCTTGATATAATCGACAAAAATTAATGCAATCAAAACAATTAGAAAATACACAGTTAAAATTTAAAAAATTAAATGGTCAAATCCAAATGGATGAAACATTTATTAAAGAAATTCATAAAGGCAATTTTAAAGATAAATTTGATAAACGAAAAACTCATCTCGATCCATTTTCAACTGATACCAAATGCTGTATTCAAATGGCGGTTGATAGCAATAATAATATTTTTGTTCAATCCACCAATACCAAAAGATTACAAAAACAATGGATTATTGAAAATATGAATAAGCAACTAATTAAAGAAAAATCAATAATTATTTCTGATATGCAACCACTATATTTATTAGTAGCAAAACAAACAAATTCTACTCTATATTCCACCAAAACTAGTACAAACCCTGATACTAGTTATCAAAAGTTAAATAAGATTAGTAAATTACAATCCAGTCTTAAAGAAGCCTTAATTCATTATCATGGTTTGGGTTTCACTAATATTCAAAATTATTTAAAGCTCTGAAAATGAAAATACCAACACAAAGGTTTAACACCAAACCAACAATCAACGGTATTATATTTTAACGTTTAAAAAATTTAAAGCAAAATCATAATCTTACACAAAATTAGTTTTCAAATTGTCATATTGATGATTTTTTTTATTTCATCAAGAGTTTTCGACAAAATTAAAGAAGTAATTTAATAAATTATTTTTTAGTGTGCTTAATTTTCCTTAAAATAAAATAAAAACTATAAATATTTTGATTTTTAAAAATTTATAATTGATTTTTTATGATTTTTATTGTATTATTTGACTAATAAGATTTGTTGCACTTCATTTTACATAATTCCAATTAAAATAATTTTCTATATTTTGATTTTTCTTAACAAAATTACTCAATTTTATCAACTCCTAACTAAATATTTATTTAATAAAAAATGTTATATTTAATGTTTATATATTGTTTACTTATTGATAAAAACACCGATTATTAACAATGTTATACATAATGCTATATATTGTTTATTTAATGTTTAATAAACAATGTTATTAACAATGTTAAATATATAAAATAATAAAAATTGACACACTGAAAAATACTATTTAATTTTTAATAATAGTCTTTAATTTTGTCGAAAACTCTTGATATTTATAAAATATACCTAAAATTAGGTATATTTTTAATATATAGAGGTAAATAAATGATGAAAAAAATAATTACAGAATTAATAAATAGCTTAACAGATGATCAATTTTTAGAATTTTATGAAAAAATAAAACAACAAGCAGACTTAATTAAAAAACAAAAACGTTTAAATGAAATTGATCAAAAATTTAGAGATAAAGGCATTATATGTCCTAATTGCAAATCTTTTCATTGTGTTAAAAATGGTCATAATTCCGAAGGAAAACAAAAATATTTATGTAAAAAATGTCGTGCTAGTTTTGATGCATTTCGTCATCATTTTACTTATTGAAGTCATTTAAATTATGAACAGTGAAATTTATTAATTCAAATTTCATTGTTAGGACAATCTAGTAAAATAATTTCTCGTTTTATTAAAACAACCCCAAAAACCGCTTGATATAATCGACAAAAATTAATGCAATCAAAACAATTAGAAAATACACAGTTAAAATTTAAAAAATTAAATGGTCAAATCCAAATGGATGAAACATTTATTAAAGAAATTCATAAAGGCAATTTTAAAGATAAATTTGATAAACGAAAAACTCATCTCGATCCATTTTCAACTGATACCAAATGCTGTATTCAAATGGCAGTTGATAGCAATAATAATATTTTTGTTCAATCCACCAATACCAAAAGATTACAAAAACAATGGATTATTGAAAATATGAATAAGCAACTAATTAAAGAAAAATCAATAATTATTTCTGATATGCAACCACTATATTTATTAGTAGCAAAACAAACAAATTCTACTCTATATTCCACCAAAACTAGTACAAACCCTGATACTAGTTATCAAAAGTTAAATAAGATTAGTAAATTACAATCCAGTCTTAAAGAAGCCTTAATTCATTATCATGGTTTGGGTTTCACTAATATTCAAAATTATTTAAAGCTCTGAAAATGAAAATACCAACACAAAGGTTTAACACCAAACCAACAATCAACGGTATTATATTTTAACGTTTAAAAAATTTAAAACAAAATCATAATCTTACACAAAATTAGTTTTCAAATTGTCATATTGATGATTTTTTTTATTTCATCAAGAGTTTTCGACAAAATTAAAGAGAGTTTTCGACAAAATTAAAGATAATAGTTATTAAAATATAAAATTAATCATTTATAATTAAATTGATATTTTTGCACTACATACTGCCTACAAATTTTAAAAAGAAAGTAGATATATTTATAAAGAATATTATAAAAATTTATATTCCAAAACTACTATTAATATGACCCTTAATAAAAATATTCTTATTTTTATTAAATCCTACTTTAAAACAATTATTTCATTACTAATAATTTCAATAATAACTTATAGACATTGTGTAATACAAAAATAAACAACAAAATTATTTAATCAACTCACATAAAAGCTAGTGTGCCATAGCTAAGATATATGATAAGTAATAATAAATATTAAAATCCTTTAACCATAACACGGAAAAAGTTTAAAATCTTAATGATAACAAAAATACCAAATGGAATTAAAATAATTCACGCATCACCTAAAAAGGTCATTAATTGTGGTAATACATCATAAATTGCTTCTTTAACTTCCATCATTGCTTGCCCTAAACCACTTCAAATAGAACCCATTCCATCTGAAATAGTAGGTTTATCACCAACTGCTAAAAAATTAATTGCTGTTGTTAAATACATACCTAACATTATTTCTTATCCTCCCTATTTTCAATTTCTTTTTTATCTTTTTTCTTTCCTCGAATTTGGCGAATTTTTTGATAAATTGATAAACCAATTCACGCAAAAATACCTAATATAATAACAACACTAAATATTGTCGTTAATCAAACTGGCATAACTTATTCCTCCTAAAAATCTAATTTTCGCGGCACGCTTCGCGTGTTCGCTACGCTCAAAATAAACTATATTGAATAAATTACCGCTAATAAATTACGCGGATAATTTATTCATCTTCTTTTTCATTATTAATTACAATATTATTTACCGTATTAATAACATTATCTTTTCCATACTTAGTTACTAAGGACCGTAAAATAAAATAATGTTTTCTTTCCATTAAAAAATCAACTCCTTTCTGAGTTGATTTGTTGCACTTCACTTACACGATGCCCAAGCAACAATTGTACAAGAATATAACGTAAAATAATTTGAAAAATGTTGTCATCCAACATGACTTAACATTTCTCACATTCGATCTGCTTCAACAATAACTAATCAAATTGCAATTCCAACGCGTAAATAACAATACTTCGTTGTTTTTGCATAAAAATTTGGAAAAATCCATAATGTTGTTCATAACAAAATAGATAAAATAATTGCTAAAACCCATGAAAAAATAACCATTTAATAAACTCCCCCTTTAGTTTTTTCGATGTCTTTAATATTTTATCTTATTATCAGCTTAATTGATATAAAACATGTTTTGATAACCAATTAGTTTTTGTTAGGTTTGGATGATTAAACTCTTTTGTTTTTGACATTCCAAGTTTCTTCATAACATTTTCTGACCGCTGATTAAAAATACTGGTAAAACTATAAACTGTTTGAAAATTTAAATTATTTTTAGCATAATTTAAACACCTCTGTGCGACTTCAGTTGCAAACCCTTGTCCCCAAGCTGATTGTTTTAACCTTCATCCAATTTCAATACAAGGAGTAAAATCAGCCTGAAAAGTAACATTATTAAAACCACAAAAACCAAGGAATTCATACGTTGCTTTTAGTTCAACAACATATAACCCATAACCATTAGTTTTAAAATTAGTTTGAATGTTAATATAAAAATCATTTGTTTCTGCGGCTGATAATACATTTGGAAAATATTCCATTACCGTTTGATCAGCATTTAGTGCTTGAAATGCTGCTAAATCAGTTTGCTTACACATTCGGATTATTAATCGTGCTGTTTCAAATAAAATCATTTGTTACTCCTATTTCTAATTCAATTATAAATAAAAAATGCAATTGCCATTATTTTGATAATTGCATTTTTTTACTAATTGTATTAACAATATTTTCAACATTAAAACCAAAATATTCTAATACATCATGGAATGGTCCTGATTGTCCAAAAGTGTCGATTCCAAAGTTTAATCCTGTATTTGAAGTATAACGTTCTCAACCAAAGGTTGTTCCTAATTCAATTGAAGCAATCAACGCTGTTGGCTCTAATAATTTTGTTTTATAAGTAATATCTTGTTTATCAAATAATTCCCACGATGGCATTGAGATTACTTTTACATTAATTTTCTTATCATGTTCTAATTTTTTCGCAACCACAATTGCCATACTTACTTCACTACCTGTTGCAACTAAAACAACATCATTATGATGTTCTGAACCATAAACTTGATATGCCCCTTTTTTAACCATTTCAACGCTAGAATGTTCTAGTTCTGGTAAATCTTGTCGCGTAATTAAAATAGCACTTGGGGTATGACGAGATTGCAAGGCAAGATGATAAGCTCCTAATGTTTCATTAAAATCAGCCGGGCGAAAGACATTTAAATTTGGTTGACTTCGTAACATTGCTAACTGTTCAATTGGTTGATGTGTTGGCCCATCTTCACCAACGGAAATTGAATCATGTGATAAGACATAAACAACTGGAATTTCCATTAATGAACTTAATCTAATTGCTGGTTTCATATAATCAGAAAAAACAAAAAAGCCACTAGCAAATGGTAATAAACCACGATGTAAACAAATTCCATTATTAATAGCGGTCATTGCGAACTCACGAACCCCATAAGCTAGATTACGTCCTATTCGATTTTCAGCGCCATAAACACCATCAGCACCTTTTGCTTTTGTACTACCACTTAAATCAGCACTACCACCAATTCAATTTGGAATAATACTTGAAATTCGGTCAATAATAGCACCGCTACTAATTCGTGTTGCTTGCGGTTTAGTTGGTTTTAAATCAAGAAATTGTTCTGGATTAAAAGTAAAGTTCCCATGAATTGCTTCATCTACTTCTTTCCCCAATGCTGGATTTTCCTGACAAAATGCTTCATACATTTTTAATCATTGTTCATACTTTTTAATTCCACGGTTTTTAACATTAACTTCAAAATCATCATAAACTTCACCAGGAATTTCAAATGGTTTTTCAGTTCATCCTAATAAATTACGAACAGTTTCAATATCTGTTCCCAATGGTGCGCCATGAACTGCTGGTGTGCCTTGTTTCGTTGCCCCGAATCCAATTACTGTTTTAACTTCAATTAACGTTGGTTTATCACTTTTTTTTGCTTTAATAATAGCTTCGTTAATTGCTTCAACATCATTCCCATCTTTAATAAAAAGATAATTTCAATTTGCTGCTTGAAAACGATCACCAATTTTCTCACTTTGCGCAACATTAACCACATTATCTAATTGAACATCATTTGAATCAAATAGGACAATTAATTTATTTAATTTTCAATGTCCAGCTAAAGAAATTGCTTCTTGAGTTACCCCTTCTTGTAAATCACCATCACCACATAAAACATAAGTATAATGATCAAAAAGTGAATATTTTTTTGTATTATACTTGGCTGCTAAATGAGACTCTGCTAATGCTAAGCCAACTGCTGTTGCAATTCCTTGTCCTAATGGGCCAGTAGTAACATCAACTCCGGGTGTCAAATATGACTCCGGATGACCAGGAGTAATTGAATCAACTTGGCGAAAATTACGTAAATCTTCAATGTTAAGGTCAAATCCTGATAAATGTAATAAAGAATATAATAAAGCACTTCCATGTCCTGCTGCTAAAACAAACCGATCACGGTTAGTTCATTTATCAACTTGCGGATTAACATTTAAATGTTTAGTAAATAAAGTGTAAGCCATTGGCGCCGCACCAAGAACAATACCTGGGTGTCCTGAATTAGCTTTATTAACTGCTTCAATTCCTAACATTCTAATTGCATTAATTGATTTTTTCATTCTGTATTCTCCTTTTTATACACTGTTTAATTAATATTCATATTAACATTGTACAACGAATTAAAAGAAAGATATTTATAATTTACAAAATAATTGCTTAAATCTTACTTTTTTTGATTATTAATTTATAATAAGAAAAAGTTTATATTTAAAAATAGAAAAAGAGTTATGGTAGTGGTCAAATATTTGTTCAAGAGTCGTGATGATGTCATTTAGCTTTGCCAAAAGAACACATTTTAAATATATAATAATGAATGGAGAACTTTTATATGCAAAAGATGTTAAATAATATTATATTTGGAACTATTCACTCTTCTTTTTGGTTGATAATCTCAAATTCTATTTTTGATGGTAAAAAATAAAAACATTTTGATGATGCAAAAAAGAGTTGAAAAACAACTTTATTATCAGTTAGTTCACAAATTAATTCTTAAAATTACTATTATTACTTCATATTTTAAATTTATTACTTTGTTCAATAATTATTTCTTAAATAATAGTAAAATTAATTTATATAAGATAACACCACAAACAAAACAAGAAAGCAAAGGATGTGATAACAAAAATGACAACTAAATTACGTAGTTGAAAAACAGTACTAATTATACAAGGAATTTTAATGGGAGCTTTATTTTCCTTTTTGCCTTTTGAAATTTATCAAAAATTTGGACTCACAAAAATTTGATTTTTTCTATTATTCCCAACTGCAATGTTCTTCTTTACTCCGTTATGAGCAAAAATAAAAAAGAAAAAAGATAACATCTTTATCTTACAAATTAATAGTTTTTTTCTTTTTGTTTTTGTTTCTTTACTAATGATGATTAATTTCTTTGATAATAATTTAATCATTTATTTTTATCCGCTTTTACTCTTCGCAACTGGCGTTTTTGTTGCGGGAATGGTTCCTTTTACAACGGAAATCATTCGGAGTTATGCCCGTCAACATCAATTAAAAACAAATCCAAGTCTTTATTTTACCTTGGGTAGTGTTGTTACCATTATTATTCCCTTTTTATTTCAATATTTCTTAAATGATTTAGGAACTAATATTGCTTTACAAACATATTTCACGTTGATTACTTTAATTAATTTTAGTTTAATCTTTTTTAATCATGATTTAAAAACAGAAGAAGTTACCTTTAAAATTAATCCAACGAGTTGGAAAACATTAAAAACAAATCGACAATTTTGAAGTTATTTATACTCATCAAGTTTTTTATATGGTATTAATGAAGTATTTGGTTACTTATTACCAGTTTTAATTTTTAAAGATACAACATTAATGATCATTGCGATTGGAGTTTTATATGTTATTCGAAAACTAAGTTACTTACTTGGATATTTGATTAAAACCAATACTATTAAACGCGATGTTTGTTATAATACTATTATTGCTATTATTGCTGTTGCTCTATTATTAGGATTAACAATCACTTATTTGATGCAACAAACACAATTAAACCACCTTTTATATCTAACGCTTGGGTTGGGGGGTAGTCAAATTTTACTTGGCCTTTGTTTAGGGCATTTAAGCCGCATTCAAAAAAATAACATTATTAGTTTAGTTGGAACTGAACATCTAACATTAGCTTTAATGTTTGAACATGTTTTTGGTCATGCTATTTTTAGTCTATTGTTAGCTATTATCATTATTCCAATTATTATTAATTTTCATACAATAATGTTAACTTATATCATTATTTACAGTGTTATTATTGCTATGATAATGTTAGGTTGTTGTTTTGTTTTGATAAAACCAAGCATTAAAACAAAACTAAAACCAAAACAATAAATAATAATTTAATTTTATCAACAAAATAAAAACATCTTTATTCAAATAAAGATGTTTTTTAATTTATTAAATTTAACCTTTTTTAAGATAAAAATTACCAAAATAAACAGCTGATCAAGGTGAATAAGCTATTAAACCATAGAAAGATTTATCCCCAAGCATAAAACTAAAACTATACCCTTTTCCTCTAGCATTAATTTGTAAAGTATCATCATCTTTTACCCTTCATGTTGGATACTTTTGTTTTAATCTACCAACTGCATCATCAATATTGAATAAATTAATTCCTGGTAATGTACTAATTTCAGGACGATTAATAAAATCTTTTACTAATGGTTTTAACAAGTTTATGTAGTTCCTTGCGGCTTTCATTTGATCAAAAACATTACTTGGTACAACTAATTGTTGATAACGAAGATATGATTCGACACGATATGTTTCAAAAAATTTCACAACAATTTGACTGTAATCCATCAACTTTGTTTTTAAACCCTCTTTTGAAATTGCAATAATAACTGCTAAAGCATTTCCAGTATTATTTTCAATTACACCATTTAATGTTAACCCAGCAACTGTTAATTTATCAAAATTAACAGTAAAACTAGCTAATTGTAAGTCACTCCCACTAATGTTAAAAACATTTAATAGTTTCATCAAAAATTGATAAAAGGTATCAGCAGTCATCTTACTAATATCAAAAGGTCCCTCTCCTGCTCAAACATAAGCTGTATTTTCTGGCCGGGAAGGAACAGCAACCCCACTTTGTAACATCATTTAAAGCTCCCATTTGTAATAACAACAATTCTTGGTCAGCGTTTCATGTTACATATTCTTTAATCTCTGCTAGTTCAGGATCACTATTAATTAAGGTTGTTAACTGTTGTTGAATAATATTATCCAAATCAATATGACGTTTTGAATAATTAATATAAAAATTATCATATAAAGTTCTAAATCCAGGTGTTTTATCTAAAATAATTTTTCCTTTCTCATTAAAAAAACGAACAACAACTTTTGATAATTTTGAGACAATTCCACTTTGTAATTTTTTTATTTTAGCAGTGTCATTTGAAATGGTATATTGAATGACATAATCAGAAGTCATCACATATGTTTTAAACTGAACTTGAAAGCGAAACTTAAAATCAATTCGCCCGGCTTTTAAATTACTTAAGTCTTTTTCACCATTAATTTTTCCTAATGTTACAAGGTCAATATAATGTAAAGTATACCTTGAACTATTTAATAATTTTAGTGGTTTTGAATCAACATAATAATTTGAATACTCATTTGTAATAACATTATTAATGTTATTAAAGGCAATATTAAATTTACTATCTAAAATATTTAAAACAGGAGTAACATCAGGATTGTTTTTATTTAAGATTGCAGTTGATAACTCTTTAGTAACCAACGCATATAATTTATCAAAATCAACATCAGAATTATCATTAGTATCAAGGGTTGAACTATTTTGTGAAAATTCTAAAAAAGCATCACTTGCTTGTTTTGAAATTTTGTCTAAGATTTCAATATCCTTAAAACTTCCCGTATCATCATCGACTATTGTTTCAGGGTTGACGGTACATCCAACAAGAGCTGTTCCAAATACCCCACTTAAATTAGCAATTCCTACTAAAGTTATAATTTTTTCATATTTTTTCTCCTAATATTTTTCTATCGGGTGTGAAAATAATTATATAAAAAAATACAAGAAGCAAATATGCTTAGTGTTAAAGATTATACTATGTCATTTTGTCAAACACATCGTGGTGGAGATATGCCTCTATTAAATATCATTAATATTCCACATTTTTTTGATTTATTTATTATAAAAAGTAGCGAAAATATTAAGAAACATAAATTGGTCTTTTTTTACTATGATATAATACTTTTATGAATATGTTAAATTTTAAGAGAAAACCAAAGAAAGAGTTTTATGCTAACGGTTCTGCATTTATTAATAAAAATAGTAAACACAAAATTATTTTTAAAATATTAAAAATTATTGCATTAACTGTTGTTATTACCCTTTTTATCGTAGGAAGTATTTGAGATAAACCAATTGCAAAAGCGATTGGTGATTTAAATGATAATGGCCCTGTCAGTTGGTTGAGTTTATTTTGAGATAAACTAGCTTATACAATGACAGTCCCATTTATGTTTGCAAGAGCTGGAATCTTGTTAGAAAGTTTAAATATAAAATATAAAGCAAAATTTAAATTTTTAAATATTATTATCATAATAGTTTATGCCCTATTTATAATTTTATTTACATTAATTATTAGTATAATGATCTATCAACAAGCAACCCTTGATGCTTTTGGTGGTAAGGGAAGAGACTATTGATTTGGTCTTGATGGAACAAATACGATCATAGTAATGACGATTCAACTTAGTATTGAAGTTATATTAATGTGTGGGACTGCTTGATTCTTAAGAGTTAAATTTTCAAAAAGAGATGATTTGTTAACTAATAATTATTGAATTGATGCCCTAAAAATATTTGTCGTATTCGGTCTTTTTGGTGTTACTTTTGACCCAATTTTAAAAACTTTTTTTGGAAGACCCTATTGAGTTCATGTTGATTATCAATATGTTATTGATAACTTACCAAGCAATTGAACAAACAAACCAACTAATATAGTTAATGCACAATATTTAGATTGATGACAAATTCAAGGATTTAAAGCTGAATACTGAGATTTCTTATTGGGTAAAAGTGGCGAAGGAAATCATTTTTGAAGTGACAAGGCATTTCCATCTGGCCATATGAATTCATCATCAATGCCCGTTTATGGATTCTTACTATATTTCATGAATGAAAAACGTAAACAAAATATTGTTTGATGAAAATGATTAATATTTGGCTTCTTTATTGCCGATGTTGCGATGATGGGATTTATGCAAATTATTTCAAGAACACATTATTTAACAGATTTAATGTTTAGTTTAATTGTTTTATTAATATGCTTTAAAGGGGTAGCTTATCTCGTTGATCATGTCATTTATAAAATTTTATCATTCATTTGAAACAAACAAAATAAAACATATAACATGTTTGAATGAAATAATGGTAAAAGAACAGTTTTATTTATTAATATTGATGGTGTTTTATGAATTGTAGCAAAAGTTAGAACTTCTAACATTAACAAATCTAAAAAATATAAATATTGACATAAAGATAATACTATTTATAAAGAATAGGAACTATCTATTATTTTCTAAATAAACTACAAAAAAATAAAAAAATAAGAAGAAAAAAACCCTTCTTATTTTTTCATAACTGATTTAACTGTTTCATCAACAGTTGACTTTAAGGTTAATTCATACATTATCGTATCATTAACGTTTCGTGGTACAACTAACATAATCTCATATTCAACACCATTATCAATCATTAGATCACCAACTTGATACACCGTTTGAAACTCAACCAGATTCTTCCCATTGTCAGTGGTATAATCATAATCATTTAAATTAAAACCAACTTTTTCACGAAAGGCTTTATCCTCAATAACTGTTGGGTCATTAAATTCTAATGGAAAAGCTTTAAAAGCTTCTTCATTTTCGGTTTGATTATCATCTAATTCTAAATCAGGTTCTGCTTCTAACTCTTCTTTAATTTTTTTTCGATCAAAAATTGAACTTAAAGAGAGTTTTTTCTCACTTTTTGTTTCTGTTAACATTTTTGTTGATAGAAATTGTTGCGTTGGAAAATCATTAACAAAATTTGTATCACGTTTTGGCATAATATATTCGGTTGGTTTAACCAAACTAATTGGTCGTTCAATCCCACTGTTTGTTCGTTCAAACTCATCACGATCAACTGTTTTTAACATCTCAACGTGTTGCTGCTGCTGTCCTAATTTTTCTTGAATTACATTTAAATTATGACCAAACCGTTCAATTTGTTCTTCGCTAACTTGGTTTGAAGAAACCTTTGCTTTTGGGGTAATTAATACCGTAAATTTTTTTAAAGCCTTTACATCATTATGTAATTTAATTAAATAATCTTGCACTTGGTTCATATTAGTTTTTAAATCATTTAATAATTGATTATCTTCGTTTTTAACTATTGGCGGTGTTGGTGGCAGTGATTTTGTTGCTTTTTGCCAAGTTAATAAGCATACTATAATTGTAATTAAAAAACTAAATCCACAGACAGGAACAAGGATTATTAAGAAAGAATAACCAACTTGGTATAAAGTTACAAAATTAGTTGTTAATATTTCCATATTATTTTGGTTAATAATTTTCATTGAGAAAATAAAATTAATACCATATTGGATTAACCAAAAAGCTGATGGAAAATCTGCAACAACAATAGTTGCTTTACCATAGGCATTAGTTCCTGATAAAACAAGGGTTTGGTTATTAACAAGTAATCGATGGATTTGATTTCCAGCAATGACAATTAAAATGATTGATAATAATAGAAACAAAAGCATGAAAATAAAAAAGATAAGAAAAGTAATTTGTGTTTTTGTCAGTTTCATTAAATTAAAATTAAATCACGCTTTGCTTCTGTTAAAAGTTCATAACCATTTTCTGTTACTAAAATATCATCTTCAATGCGAACACCACCGACATCAGGAATATAAATCCCGGGTTCAACAGTAATGATCATCCCCGGTTCTAAAGGAACATTACAAAATGGTGATACTCGTGGAAACTCATGAATTTCAATCCCAACCCCATGCCCAGTTGAATGGGTAAAGTATTGACCATAGCCTTTACTTGTAATATAGTCACGACAAATTTTATCAATTGTTGCAGTGCTAACACCTGGTTTGATTGCTTCAATCCCTTGTTTTTGTGCTTGATAAACAACATCAAAGATTTCTAACATTTGTGGTGAGGGTTTTCCTAACACAATCGTACGAGTAGTATCAGAACAATAACCATTATAAATACAACCAAAATCAATTGTAATTAATTCGTTATTTTCAATCACTTTATCTGTTGCACGACCATGTGGTAATGCTCCCCGTCAGCCCGAAGCAACGATTGTGTCAAAACTTGGTTTATCGGCTCCTTCCTCAATAAAACTATTAATAATAATTTGTTCAACTTGCCGTTCCGTCATTCCTGGTTTAATATTTTTAATTACATTATTAATAGCAATATCACCGATTGCGCAGGCTTGTTTTAACGCATTAATTTCCTGGTTTGATTTAATTGTTCGTAACTCAGAAAAATCAACTGGTTTTAATTCAATCGTTGCTAAACTTACTGCTAAAATTTGATAAGTTAAATATGTTAAATAATCACTTTCAAAAGCTAATACTTTGACTTTGTTTTTCGTTAAATCATTTTGTAACATTCCAAAAAAACCACCAGCATTATTTGTTGTCATTTCCTGAACATTAGTTACATTTTTTGCTTGTTTTTTTCCGGCCGTAATATATCTACCATCTAAATACAAAATTGATTCATTTTTTGTAAATAACAGATATCCTTCTGATGATTCAAACTCAGAAAATCAAAAACGATTAACTGTTGAATGAAACAAGATCCCATCAACTTGATGTTTTTTTAAGTATTGCTCTAGTTGTGCTTGTTTATTTAATTTGAATTTAACATATTCTTTCATATTCCCTCTCCTTTTTCATATATATAAATTTAACCCTTATTGTCCTAGAATACAAGGTTTTTTTATTTAGTTAATTAAATTTTGTAAAATTTCTTCCAGAAGATTACTGTTATTTTTACCTAAGCCGTTTTGATAACCATAAAATGAGTAATGGTTGTTTTATGCCGTGGTAAAAAATCAATAATTTTTGCATATAGTCCTGTCTGGTTAATAACTTCTTCAAAAACAATAATTTGTTGATAATTATCTGCACTAATTTGTCCTAACATTGTTTTATCGACGGGATTAATAAATCTTGCATTAACAAGGTTAATTTTATTAGTTGCTAATTTAGTAATAATGTTTTGTGCTTTTAAGACATTATTACCATAAGTTATTAATAAGATTGATGCATCGCTATTATTAATAACATATTCTCAATCACCAAGGTTAAATTCTTTTATTAAAGGTTGTGTAACAATCCCACTTTTTGGATAGCGAATAAAAAATGGGTTTTGTTTGTTTGCAAGAGCTAATTTAAACAAGTGATCAAATTCACCAGTTGTTGCTGGTTGACTAATAATTGGAATATCACCCATACTATTTAAAAAACCAACATCATAAATACCATGATGACTATCACCATCACCAGGGGATAAACCAGCACGATCAATTAAAAAAATAACAGGTAACCGGTTACGAACAACATCATATAAAATTTGATCATAAGTTCGCTGCAAAAAACTAGCATACATATTAACAACAACTTGGTGATTATCTAACGCAAAACCAGATGCTAATGTAATTGCATGTTCTTCTGCTAAACCAACATCAATACAATATGGTGCATTTTTTATCATAAACTCTTCTAAGTAAATCGAAGCTTGCATTGCTGCTGAAATAAAATAAAATTTCTCCGGAACAGTTTGAAAAACTTTTTCAACTGTTTGGGCAATATGATAACTTCATTCACTATTTTTGGTATCTTTTAAACTATATGAATGATACTTTTCTTGTTCTGCTTGGGTTAAACCATAACCATAACCTTTTTTCGTTTTGACATGAACAATAACACTACTTGAACTTTTTTTGCTTGGCGAAAACTTTTGCTTAGTTTCCGAAAGTGATGGCCATCAACAGTGCCAATATAATCTAAGTTAA
Source organism: Spiroplasma endosymbiont of Sarcophaga carnaria (assembly GCF_964019595.1). NCBI lineage: Bacteria > Bacillati > Mycoplasmatota > Mollicutes > Entomoplasmatales > Spiroplasmataceae > Spiroplasma > Spiroplasma endosymbiont of Sarcophaga carnaria. The sequence goes on along the minus strand of NZ_OZ026456.1, from coordinate 1,784,955 downwards.
ATCCAGCAAATAATCCTGGGATTGCAAAACTACGAATAATTTTTTCCACTAATAAATGCGCTAACCATAGTAATGTTAATGGTGGAATGTAGCGTAATACTTTTGAAATCTTACTAGCACTACGATATAACCATCCTGTTCGAACTTTACTAACTGTTGTATGTAAAATATTAACATTTTTTGAAATACTCATTCCATTATCATTTAAAACAACAATAATTTTATTTGAAATTAATCCTAAATGAGTCAAAGCTTCTAACGTTAAACCATTTGTAAACGATGCATCACCAATTATACAAATAATATTATTATATTTTGGATTATAACTATAAGCAATTGCCGTTGATAAACCCGTTCCAGCATGGCCATTTGAAATATAATCATATTTACTTTCATTAACGTGTTGAAATGCTGCTAAACCATCAGGTAACCGAATTGTTGAAAAATGGGTTTTTCGATCAGTTAAAATTTTGTAAGCATAAGTTTGATGACCAGTATCAAAAATAATAATGTCATTGTTGTCAATATCAAATGTCTTTAATAAACTAATTGTTAATTCAACTGTTCCTAAATTACTAGCTAAATGACCCCCATTTTTAGTTACTGTTTCAATAATCAGCTGGCGAACATCATTAGCTAATTCAATTAATGCTTTTGTTTTCAAATCCTTTAGATCATAATGACTCTGATAATCTCTTAACTTCATCTTCTAACCTCACTTAATATTTTTGTAAAAAATAATTAATTTGCTGTACAAAATTGTTGAAATATAATGGCGTAATTTCACCAATTAAATAATGACAATTAGCTGTTACATCTAATTTAATTTTATAAATTTCAACATTCGCACTATCTTTAAATAGTTTTTTCATTACTGTTAAATTAATTAAAAAAACAAGATAATATCCATAATCAAAGTACAATTTAGCATTACGTTTTTTCATAAAAGGTTGATAAAAAATATTGGCAATAAAATTATATAGCAAATCAAAACGATAGTATTTTGCAATACTTTGATCATCAATTTTAACATTCGCAAAAATTTCTTTTTCATGATTAGTATCAATTTTATTAACTAAAATTTTTTGTTCCAATTCTTTAATAACTTTTAAAATCTGAATTTCTTCTCGTTTTACTCCCGGATGTCGAACATATTGCATATGATAATAAATTAAAACTAACTTAATTAAAATAATACTATCAAAATATTCTTGTTCATCAAAGTTATTTAATCGTAATAAATAAACAAAATTCTTAATTAAAATATCTTTTTCATCAAATGTTTTAAAGTCTTTTAAAACAACTGAACTTAATTTCAATTTAAATAATTTTTTTCTAATTTTATTATTATTTTTTTTAACTCAGCCACTTCGTTCAAAAATTTGTCCTGCCATAATAAATTATTCTTCATCAACTTTAAAATCAGTCGGATTATTATTTTTAACAATTTTAGTGACTTTATCTTTAATATCTTGTAATTTAGTTTCTGCTAATTTAGTTAATTTAATTCCTGTTTCAAAAGCATCAATCGCTTGATCTAATGGTAACTGATTATTTTCTAAATCATTAACAATTTGTTTTAATTGTTCTAAAACTTGTTCAAATGATTTATTATCTGCCATTTTCTTCACCATCCTTCTTAATTGTTTGTACAACTGACTGAATAATTCCATCTTGCACACGTGTCATAATTATATCATTATTCGTTACTTGTTGAATTGATGTTAACACATTTTTATTGTTATTATAAGTAATACTATATCCTCGCGTTAGTGTTTTTAACGGACTTAATAAATCTAATTTACTTAATAAATTATTTTTTTTATATTCAATTGCTACCATTTGTTGTTGCATTAATGTAATTAACCTTTGATAATAGGTTTGAATAACATTCTTGTTTGCTAAGAAAAAAGTTTCTTGACAAACATTAAACTGTTTTACTAATAATTGATAATAATGTTCTTGTTGTGCATACAATGCTTGCGGTTTTGTTAAAACATAACCATTCCTTAGTTCTGCTACTTTATCTGCTAATTTATCAACTTTTGTTTTAATCGTTGTTATTAGAATACGTTGTTGTTGTTTTAAAAAATTCATTAATTCTTTTTGATCTGGTGTTGCTAGTTCTGCCGCTGCGGTTGGTGTTGGTGCTCGTAAATCACTAACAAAATCTGCTAAGGTAAAGTCAATTTCATGACCAACCGCTGAAATAACAGGAATTGTTGCTTGAAAAATTGCTTCAACAACTTCCAATTCATTAAAAGCTCACAAATCTTCAATACTACCACCACCACGGCCAACAATCAAAGTATCAATTTTAGGTTTAAAAGCTAAAGCTGCTTTAATGTTTTTGCGAATATCGTGTTTTGCATCTTCTCCTTGCACTAAGCTTGGAAATAAATAAATGTTAGCTTGAGGGTAACGTCGATGAATCGTAGTAATAATATCACGAATGGCAGCTCCAGTTGGAGCGGTAATAACCCCAATATTAGTTGGAAACTGAGGAATTGGTTTTTTTAATGACTGATCAAATCATCCTTTTTTGCTTAATTCTTGTTTTAACGCTTCATATTTTAAGAACAAGTACCCTACCCCATGCAAAGATAAAGTAACAACTTGTAAACTATATGTTCCCTGCGGCTCATATACTTTAATTGAACCAGTCGCAACAATTTTTAACCCTTCTTTTAATTTAAACTGTAAATTTTTAGCATTAAATGCAAACATAATTGCTCGAATTTGTGCTTTATCATCTTTAATCGTAAAATAAATATGTCCTGATGAATGGTTTGTAATATTAGAAATTTCACCTTGTAAAGAAATATTAATAAAATTAGGATTTTGTTCAATTGATGTTTTTAAATAAGCATTAACTTCACTAACCGTATAAATATTTTTACTCATAAAACTCCTCCACAAGCCATTGTCTTCCAATTAAATAATATCATTGAAAAGAATAAAAATTAGTTTATTTTTAAACTAATTTTAATAAATATTATTAACTTCTTCTAACTGATAATGATTGATTCGAAACATTTTATTATTTTGTTCATCAATAAGATAACTACGAATATTATTTGTTGTTTCTTTTTCATTAATAATTTTTTTTAATAAAAAAGTTTGGTTTAAGTAATCGATTTGGTATAAATTCCCGAGTGTTTTCATAAGATATGTTACACCTTTTGCGGTAAATAATGAATTTGTTGTTAAATATTCTTCGCCAGGAATAAATCCTTGTTTTAAATTAAGAAAAATTGGCGTTGTTAAATCTAAAATTCAATCAGAACCATCATATTGTAACTGAAATAAAATTGGATCTAAATTTTCTGTTGCTGGATTAATAACAGCAGCATATAGTTTATTACGAATTTCAATGACTTGAATTAACGCAACGGTTAATAAATTTCATTGATCATGCCCTTGCACTTTAATTACTTTATATTATGGTGAGGTTAATTGACCATTATTAACATTTTGGATTGCCATATATAATTGCTTCTTATTTGGAAAATGTTGCACAACATTAATTCGCATTGTATTATTTGGAATTTTGTTAATGTTTTTTGGTCACATCATACGACCAAGTTGTAATAAATTTTGATGATTAAGTGTATCACAATCTCACTGTAATAATTCCTGATCCGTTGTTTGATAACCTGTTGTTGTTTTTTCAATTGCAACGGCCCCCTGACTACCAAGACCTAATACACTATTATTAGTAATTTGAAAAGCACTACTTGTGGTAAAAACTAAATTAGGTTTAATGATTTCATCAGGAGCTAAATATTTTAAAAATAATCAAAATGATTGCTTAGTTAAAAACTCAAAACTATTATTAATATCATATTTTACTTCAAAAATTATTCCAACTGAAAAATTATGATCATCAAGAATTTGTCCATCCCGATTTAAAACACTTGTAATTTTAATATTACTAGGTGTAACACCATAAATATTATTATCGCCACCCAATGCTTGATAAATAGTATTTACAGCATAAGTTTTACCTTCCGACAAGGTTACTTTGTTATTATCAGTTTCAATTTCTTGATATGTCTCAACTGTATTTGTAATCTTTTGAATCGCTAATGCTAAGGTATCTTTTTGAACCGGATATAAATTATCATTTGTTGCACAACTTATTAATGTTGAAGGTAATCCCAACATTAATGTTCCAACTGTTAAAATTGTTCATATTTTTTTCATTAATCCTATCTCCTATTCATCACTTAAGGTAACGATTGTTTGAATTGGTAACTGGTTAATTTTTCTTGTTGATAAAACAAAAGTTAAAGTAAAAATAAAACTAATTATTCCAAAAATAATAATAAATAATAGCCATGGCATTGGTAAACTTAATGGTAAATTAATCGCTTGTAAGTCGATTTTAACCGCAAAATAAACACTTGTTCAAACGAGGAAAAAACCTAATAATCACCCTAAAATTGCAAAAGGAATAAAAATTGCCAAGGTCATACTATTAATTTCTCCGCGCCGGTAACCAAAAACCCGCATTAAAGCAATAAACTTAGTATATCGTTCCATAAAAACATCTGTCACCAAGAAAATAATAATTGATACTAATGCTCCTGCTAATACAGTCGTAAAATAGCTTAATTGATTAACAACTTGCTTTTTATTATGCAAATAATCAACTTTCCCAACGGCTGAACTAAAAAAAGTTAAACCACCACTCAACGCGTTATCGGCACTAATAGAAGATAAGACATAACGTTGAAATTGATCAGCTGGTTGAATTGCTTTCGTATATTTACCATTAAATCATTGCGGACTGTCTTGATAACCAAGGACTTGATTTCCTCATTTTTGATCTAAAAAAATCCGTGCTTGATCATAAGAATGTTGAATTCCAACAACTTTAAATTGATAATCAGATAAAACATTAAAGTTAGATGTAGTTACTCGCAATAACCCTAATTTCAAGGCTTGACCATACCAATTTTTACCAAAGCCACCATTTACTAAATCAATTAATGATTTTAAATGATGGTCAAAGTTTAAATCATATGCCCCAATAATATAGTTATTTTGTTCAATTTTAGTAACTTTATTATTCAACAAATCAATTTTAGTGGGACCACTTCCTGGATTAATATCAATTTTGTCCTGACTTCAAACATAGGCATCAATCATATTAACTGGTAAATTTAATTTTAATCCACTAATTGAAGCATATGGTTGATTAACATTTGTTCCTCACTGGTCATTATTGGTTCCTGTTAATAAGGCGTTTGTTAAATGCGATAAATTCAAAGTTCAAGGGTCATTTGTAACATTACCATTTTGATAAGTTCACCACTATGGTTTAATATCATAATATTGTTGATCTTTGCCTAAATATTGTAATCGTTGTTGATTTGTATAAAAATTAATAATATCATTTGTTCTTAAATTATATTTTGTTGCTGCTGAATCATTAATTGCAATTGGAATTGTTTTGCCTTGATTTGAAGGAGGTTCTTGTAGTTTTGTCTTTAATTTATTTGTAAAAACAACTTGGTTATCATTAACATCAAGACCATATGATGAAATTTGATTTTTTGCACTATCACGAATAATCCCGTTAACAGCAGCAATTTTTGTATCAAAACCAGTGAATAAACTATCTGTTTTTTTATCATAAGCCATTGAGTTGAACCCAAAATTAAAACGTAACTGATATTTTTCATTTGCTGCTCATTTTTCCTTAATAACCGTTGGTAAAATTGTATTAGTTGCTTGTTCAATACAATATGATCATTTATGTCATGTTGTCCCGGCTGCTTCTGAATTTGAAAATGGTGATTGACCAAATAATTGTGGTAAAAAAGTACATGTTACTAATGATAATTGATTATCCAGTCGCGTCTTAATATTAATATCAGTTGGTAAATCATATAAATAACGTAATAACCAAACTGAAATATTGCTTCCTTTAAACACCATCATGTTTTGTACTAACATATTAACAACAAACGAAGGATAAGATGTACTGTAATTAGGATTAGTTGCTAATTCTTGTAAAGTAATTCATTTTGTTGTATTATCTGCCCCACGGGCATAAACATATGGGGCAATTGGCACATTTTCTAACTTTTGATAAATTGGGTCATTAACCCCGCGATAATCAGGAACATCTTCACTAGGACTATCATAAAGTTCATACCGACTTAATGGATTATTATAAATAACATTTTGATAGTTCAATTCATTGGCATAATTTAAATTTTGATAATATTGTTTACTTAAGGTTTTAATACTATTTGGAACCAAAGCTGCTAATGTAATCTTTCCAGTAGCAATAAAAGTTGTTATTAGGAACATAGTAACTGCTTTTCAACTTGCCCCTAATAACACTAACCGAAAGCGCGTTTTAAATGAACGATTAGTAAAATATAATGATAACCGACTAATTAATTTGTTTGGTTTAAAATCACGATTTGGATTTATTAGTGCTAATACCTCCTGTCCCAATATAATACTACATTCAATAACAACAAGAACAAAAATAATACTTCCTGCCAAAAGGAAAAATAATAATATTTGTCAATTAACAATAAAAGTACTTGGTAACACAAAATATTGTCCAAATAAGTTAATAATTGGCACCTGGAGTCCTAAACCAAGTAATCATCCAATTGGTGTTGCAATAGCTAAAGCAGTTAAGAAATACATCACATAGGACAATGCAATTTTAAAATTATTATAACCATTTGCTTTTAAGATACCAATTTGGCTACGTTGTTTTTCAATCATACTCTTTAATTGAATAAACAAAATAATCATAACAATAACAGCAAAAAAGATTACAATCCCAATTGTGACTAAATGATAAATTTTAATCGCATTATTTAACAATTGATAACGATTATTGACTAATTGGTTTGCATTAAACTTACTAAAACTAACATTATTAATAACATCAGTTTTATTTTGAAAGATTGCTTCAACTGTTTTTCCCAAACGATTAATATTATCAGCTAAATAAACCCGATAATAATTTAAATCAGGTTCCATATTATTTTGATTAGCACCATGATATGTTAGTTGAACGGTACTGACATCTTGATACTGTTGACTAGTAAATCCTTCGTTATTGTAACCAAATAAACGATTAAACATTTGCGGGTGGACATAAATAATTGATTCATTACTTGCATCAGGTAAAAAATCAGTATCATAAATTGTTGGATAAATATTTTGAGTATCACCCCCAACAGCTTCAATATAAAGCTTTAATTGATTAACTAAAATTGTATCATCAAAACGTAAGTGATTTGCTTTAAAATACTGTGGTAAAACAATTGCTGTATCAACCATTTCATTTAAACCACGATCAAATCATTTTGATTTCTGTAAGATTTTTAACTGCCCCGAATTATAGGGTTGTGTTCAGTCAATAAATTTATACTTTTTACCATCAGTTGTTCAAGCAATTGCCTGGTTTCGATTAATAACTTCAAAATTACTAACCATTCCCAACATATCTTGATAAGTTGTTAAAAAATCATTATTAATAAATTTATTATTATAATCATACTGGCCAAAAAAGTCATATGTACTTAAATTACGAACTTTATAACTACCGTTTAGTAAAAAGTTTTTAGTAACATTACTATGATCGTTTTTATCATTTAAAAGTTGGATAATATTATCATTTTTAGCATCAGTTAAAAAATAACGATAATTTTTGACACCAGTACAACCAGTACTATTTTGACAATCAAGTTCTTTTAACCCCAAAGTATTATTTGAATCATAAATTGGAAAACCTAATGTTCCCTGCATTCCCCAATATTTATCAGTTGCTGCTGTTGGTGTTAAAAAAATTCGATCGGCACGAGCAACATTTTTACCAGGATTATTAATTCCTAAATTCTTTGTTTGCCAATGTTCACCTAAGTTCACACCATTAATAAATTGATTTAGCAGATTAACATCTGTTGTGTTATTTTTTAAGGCATAAACTTCAATGTTTTTATATACCTGTATACTGTAAAACTAAATCATAAAAAGTTATAATTATATTAACATATTAATCATGAAATACAATAAAAAAGCTCTTTAATTTTGTCGAAAACTCTTGATATTTATAAAATATACCTAAAATTAGGTATATTTTTAATATATAGAGGTAAATAAATGATGAAAAAAATAATTACAGAATTAATAAATAGCTTAACAGATGATCAATTTTTAGAATTTTATGAAAAAATAAAACAACAAGCAGACTTAATTAAAAAACAAAAACGTTTAAATGAAATTGATCAAAAATTTAGAGATAAAGGCATTATATGTCCTAATTGCAAATCTTTTCATTGTGTTAAAAATGGTCATAATTCCGAAGGAAAACAAAAATATTTATGTAAAAAATGTCGTGCTAGTTTTGATGCATTTCGTCATCATTTTACTTATTGAAGTCATTTAAATTATGAACAGTGAAATTTATTAATTCAAATTTCATTGTTAGGACAATCTAGTAAAATAATTTCTCGTTTTATTAAAACAACCCCAAAAACCGCTTGATATAATCGACAAAAATTAATGCAATCAAAACAATTAGAAAATACACAGTTAAAATTTAAAAAATTAAATGGTCAAATCCAAATGGATGAAACATTTATTAAAGAAATTCATAAAGGCAATTTTAAAGATAAATTTGATAAACGAAAAACTCATCTCGATCCATTTTCAACTGATACCAAATGCTGTATTCAAATGGCGGTTGATAGCAATAATAATATTTTTGTTCAATCCACCAATACCAAAAGATTACAAAAACAATGGATTATTGAAAATATGAATAAGCAACTAATTAAAGAAAAATCAATAATTATTTCTGATATGCAACCACTATATTTATTAGTAGCAAAACAAACAAATTCTACTCTATATTCCACCAAAACTAGTACAAACCCTGATACTAGTTATCAAAAGTTAAATAAGATTAGTAAATTACAATCCAGTCTTAAAGAAGCCTTAATTCATTATCATGGTTTGGGTTTCACTAATATTCAAAATTATTTAAAGCTCTGAAAATGAAAATACCAACACAAAGGTTTAACACCAAACCAACAATCAACGGTATTATATTTTAACGTTTAAAAAATTTAAAGCAAAATCATAATCTTACACAAAATTAGTTTTCAAATTGTCATATTGATGATTTTTTTTATTTCATCAAGAGTTTTCGACAAAATTAAAGAATCTAATTATATTATTAAAATGCTGAAAAAAATTTGTTAAACACAAAAATAATTAATAGATTTTATTATTTTTATTATATACATTAACTAATTAATGAACAAATATTTTTTTAAAATATTGTTTTGATGTAAAATCCCCTAAACAAGGTCTTATTGTAGTATTTAATATATCTAAAACAGATTTTAATCTACTGCGAATATTAATTATAGGCTCATTTCGTAAAAACCAACGCCTTATATCTCTATTTATCATTTCAACTAATGCTTTTTGTTTTGGTTTTCCAGGGTCACAAAAATAAACTCTTATTTTTAAATATTTTTCTATTAGTTTTCATTTATAAAATTCTTTTCCCCTATCTGTTAAAATACAACTAAATTTATTAATACCAATTTGTCTAATCATTTTCATTAAAACCATTAACACAATACTTGCTTTTTTAGTAAATAAAATATCATAAAAAACTATTTTAGATTTCCGATTTACTAAAACTAACAAATGAAAATTACCACAATCAAGGGTATCCATTTCTCAAATTCCACTAAAACTTAAATCATCTCCATAATCATTTAAAAATTGCTTATAATCTCTAATATTAAGCAATACACCACGATTATCATTTTTTTCACCATTTTTAGTTTTTCGCTTTTTATTTTTAAAATACAAATTATTTTTTGATAAATTAAAATAACCTAATCTAATATATTTATACATTGTTTTAAAACATACACTAAATTTTACATTATATTGTAATTCATACGACATAATAATATTTTGTGGCGAACGACCAAAATTATTATATTCATTAGAAAAATGACTTAATTCTTGTGAATTTAACATTGAATATTTACGACATTGTTTTTTGTTTTTATCATGTATTTTTTGTGCTTTTGCAGCATTATAATCACCAATATTATCAAACATATTTAATTCTTGCCAAATAGTTCTATAATCTCTATTCATTTGCTTAGCAATTTTTCGAATATTAATTGTTCCATTTTTCTTTTTAAATAATTCATTGTTTTTTAATTTTTCCAAATTTACTCTTTCATTAATATCTAATCTTTCATATTTTTTCACACTTTACCTCCTAAAATATTAAAATATGTTATAATTTACTTAAAATAATTATAGCATTTTAAGTAAGGAGTTAAATATATGAAAAAACTTTAATTTTGTCGAAAACTCTTGATGAAATAAAAAAAATCATCAATATGACAATTTGAAAACTAATTTTGTGTAAGATTATGATTTTGCTTTAAATTTTTTAAACGTTAAAATATAATACCGTTGATTGTTGGTTTGGTGTTAAACCTTTGTGTTGGTATTTTCATTTTCAGAGCTTTAAATAATTTTGAATATTAGTGAAACCCAAACCATGATAATGAATTAAGGCTTCTTTAAGACTGGATTGTAATTTACTAATCTTATTTAACTTTTGATAACTAGTATCAGGGTTTGTACTAGTTTTGGTGGAATATAGAGTAGAATTTGTTTGTTTTGCTACTAATAAATATAGTGGTTGCATATCAGAAATAATTATTGATTTTTCTTTAATTAGTTGCTTATTCATATTTTCAATAATCCATTGTTTTTGTAATCTTTTGGTATTGGTGGATTGAACAAAAATATTATTATTGCTATCAACCGCCATTTGAATACAGCATTTGGTATCAGTTGAAAATGGATCGAGATGAGTTTTTCGTTTATCAAATTTATCTTTAAAATTGCCTTTATGAATTTCTTTAATAAATGTTTCATCCATTTGGATTTGACCATTTAATTTTTTAAATTTTAACTGTGTATTTTCTAATTGTTTTGATTGCATTAATTTTTGTCGATTATATCAAGCGGTTTTTGGGGTTGTTTTAATAAAACGAGAAATTATTTTACTAGATTGTCCTAACAATGAAATTTGAATTAATAAATTTCACTGTTCATAATTTAAATGACTTCAATAAGTAAAATGATGACGAAATGCATCAAAACTAGCACGACATTTTTTACATAAATATTTTTGTTTTCCTTCGGAATTATGACCATTTTTAACACAATGAAAAGATTTGCAATTAGGACATATAATGCCTTTATCTCTAAATTTTTGATCAATTTCATTTAAACGTTTTTGTTTTTTAATTAAGTCTGCTTGTTGTTTTATTTTTTCATAAAATTCTAAAAATTGATCATCTGTTAAGCTATTTATTAATTCTGTAATTATTTTTTTCATCATTTATTTACCTCTATATATTAAAAATATACCTAATTTTAGGTATATTTTATAAATATCAAGAGTTTTCGACAAAATTAAAGTGAAAAAATGACTTAGCATTTTAGGAACAATCAGATTAACAGCAACAAGTACAACAACATTAATTAGTTGTGAAAAACCAAATAACAATGAAAACGGAGGGGGTAATAAACCGAAACCTACACCTGAACCACAACAACCACAAGAACCACCAATTGGAAGTAATTGAAAATGATATTCAGGAGATGAATTGAACCATGGACCAACTAATAAATGATATATATTAATATCTAAATCAACTAATTCAACTGATGCAGTATATGCAATAGATTTAATTCATTTTACAACAAGTACAAGTATTAAAACAACATATCCACTTTTAAAGTCAATATACAGATGAGAAGAACTAAATAAACCAGCTCTACCAATAATTGATAATAAAACAGGTAAAATTACTGATTGAAAAGAATAAAAGGACCTATAAGTCCTTTTTTATATTAATCGAACAAATTTCATAAAAATAATTAATAGGAATATATTTGTTATTGTGTTATATAATGCTGGACTAAATTTTCATACTTCGAATGTTTGATTAAAAAAACTATATATTGTTTGAAATATTTTACCAACTCCGCTTGCTAATTCATTCACTTGCTTAACACCAGGAATATTATTTACAATTCAAATTGCCGCATTTCTAATATGACACGCTAAATTATATCAACTACAACTTTCATATTGTGCTTGTCATCATTGCCCATCAGGAAATAATCCACCATTATTTATTTCTTGTCAGTTATAAATACCAAAATTAAAATCATAATAACGATACATATCATTTTCTTTTTGTGCTTGTAATTCAAAAACATTATAACCAATTTTTTGTTCTTCAATCTTTTTATATTTTAAACCATATTTATCTTTTAAAGCACCTTCAAAAATATAACCTTCATTTTGATTAATATTATAATCATTTGCAACAGAAAAATCATAATTAAATACATTACCATAGTTAATGTTATAAAATCGTTTTTTAAATGCTGAATACAATTTAATATCTAGTTGCTTATATTTATCAGAAAAATAAAAATAACGAGGATAAATCTTAAAACCATTATTTGCTAATAAACCATATTTTTTATTATAACCTTGCACATAAGTATTGTTTTCTAAGTCAAAAATTGTTCGTAAATAATCTTTATAAAAGTTTTGCGAAACTGTAAACATACTATTTAACAATTTTTCAAATTGATTTTTATTCGTATTATTTTCATCAATTAAAACATCTCTAAAATTAACTAATTTCAAACCAAAAAAATTAATTAAAACAGTATTATATTCTAAATTATCAATATAACCACTTTCAATAAAATTACTACGATTTTGGAATACTGGAACTAAAGCATGAGCAAAAAATGCTTTTAAAAACTTATTAATATCAATTTGGCCTTTCATCTGTTCAAAAATATCTTTACCAGTATTAGGAGTATTATCTTGATTATAATTATATGTTTCAACACTAAAATTAAAGATACTATCTTTTTCTTTCATAAAAGTAAACAAAAAACCTAAATCATCAGTATATCGATAACTATTTGCATTATTACCATCCCAATATTGTTTAAGATGTGTTAATTCTAAACTACCAGCAACAATATTTTTATGTTCATCAATCGTTAAAATCATTCGATAAATTGATTTTCTAGTTAAAATAATACTAGGTTTTCAGTCCAATTTTTCCATATTATTAATAATTTCAAAATCAAAGATTATTCTTTGACTGCCTAAATTTGAATCATCATAATCAGGATTACCACCTTGCTGTATTCTAATATTTTCTTGAACAATTACATCAATATACTTTAATAAAAAAGAACGAACCTTTTGATAATCATTATCAGTATAAAAAAGAAGATTACCTTGATTATCTATTTCAGGAACTTGTTTATCAGTTGGAATACTTGTATTTTCTCATCTGTATATTGACTTTAAAAATGGATATGTTGTTTTAATACTTGTACTTGTTGTAAAATGAATTAAATCTATTGCATATACTGCATCAGTTGAATTAGTTGATTTAGATATTAATATATATCATTTATTAGTTGGTCCATGGTTCAATTCATCTCCTGAATATCATTTTCAATTCTGAAATTTTAAATTAACTTGTTGCAAATTGTCAATACTTTTTTCTAATTTATTAATTATTTCAACAGTATTAAAATACTTAGCAAAAGAATAAGAAAAATTTGTTAATTCTTTTAGAAATTGTTTTTTATCAACATCATAAAATTTATCAATGTTATATTGTTTAACATAACTATCTCAATTTTTGTATAAATCCATAAATTCATTACTGGGTTTATCAAATGAAATCCCCGTTGAATAACTATCCTTTAAAAAATCTAAATATCATTTATCATTATAAGTTAATGATTGCGATGTTTTTAAAGTTGGATTAATAAAATAATTGGTTTCAGACCAATTTTCAAAAAAACTACTGCGTAAAAACATTGTATTAATAAAATCAGTTTCATTCATTCCTGTTGTTTGTTGATTAACAGTATAATTTTGTTGATTTAACGGTTTAAATGCTGTTAAAGTAATAAAAGGAATAATTAAACCTAAAAGCCCTAAAAGTCCTATTGAAAATAAAGAAAATAATTTTTTCATAAATAACTCCTAACTATATAATGTTTTTGAAACAATAAACCCAACAATATATAAACTTGATATTGTTAACATTAACGGATGACTAAACAAAATTGCCATCTTACCAAATAAAGAAAGTAAAAAAGTATCTGAGTTATATAAATCCATAATAATATTTTTTGCTGATGTTAATTGATTAATAATAACTGTAATAAAACCAGTACCAAATATAGCAATTGCCGCAACCAATAAAACTAGTCTAATCATTATTTATGCACTCTCCGATATCCTTGTTCTCTTGTTTTTGCTTGTTTTGCTAAACTTGATAATTGTTGTTTATTACGATTAATTTTAAACTGTTTACGCTCTGTAATATGTTTTTGCATACCTTGTTTAGTATCTGAAACTCCACGAGCAGTCGCAGAATAAATATTTGATACCCCCCGTTTGTACTATTGAACCTAATTCGTTATATTGTGTTCTTGTGCCGTGAATTGCATAAATTGATAACTTAACAACCATAAAAAAAATAATAAAATAAGCAATTGTTGTATTTGTCATTGGTAATTTAGTATTTCAAATTACATCAAAAATAAACAAAAAAACATCAAAAATAAAACTAAAAATCTTATCTCAATTACTACTTTCTGACAACAAATTAATCATTTTTATCACTTCCTTTTTCTTTTTTAGGTTTTAAATTCTTTTTCAAAATATCAATATCAAACAATTCTAACCGCTCTTTAACACTCAATTTAGTAATTTCTGACCAATAGTATTCTTTGTTATTAATTATTTCATCATTTTTTAAATCACGAACAAACTTTAATCATTGACTATCATATTTCTGTGCAAATTCTAACGGAATAATTATTTTAAAAAACCGAATTCCTAAACCAACATCTGACTTATGTTTTACTCGTTTACCTTCTGCTGTTCGTTCTACTGATTTTGTTTTTCAAATTTCATAATCCGTAATATCTTGAAAAATACCAATTCGCATAATAAAGAAACGATTAAAAAAATTAAATCCTTTTTTAGCAATCGGTTTTTTAAGTGAAATTGGAATAATAATACCACTTGCTAATTGTCGGATATTATTTCAAATCATACCCTCACGCTGTGCTGTAAACAAAGCACGATTACCAAAATGTCTTGCTAAAACAATTCACGGAATTTTACCACTATGGACTTTTTTCTCATCGTGAGGACTAGTTCCATCAATATATAAATAACTTTCATCAAATAAAATAACACTATCATCAGGGGGAACTGGTTTTGTTCTATCTGTAAAATCTAAATTTTTAAATGTTAAAACTTTAACTTTCTCATCTTCTAACGGATAATTACTATAAATTTTATCTGTTAATAATTTCATAGTTTGTGATAAATAAGTTAAAAGTAAAGTTTTTCCGGTTCCTAATTTACCAATAATAACTGATAACGGATTATCTCAAACAAAACTTACTAACCGAAAATCATTTAACTGATAAAATATGTTTTTTCAAACTCATCATACAAAATAAACACATTGCAAAGCAAATAATAATCAAAATACTAAACCAGTATAATTTAATGAAATTATTCAAAATAACAAATCAATTAAACTAAACAAAATCATTGAACTACTAATATAACAATAATTTTTTAAGAAAAATACAAACTTTTTCATTATTTAAAATACCCAACTATTTTAAAAATCATTCATAACAAAAACCAAGTTAAAAATAAAATAACAATTCAAACACCAACCATCAAAGTTAAATATTCATTCTGTGTCAAAGTCCAAGTTGTAATACTTTCAACATTTGTTTTATTTATAAACAAAAAGACATGAATAAAAAACTCTTTTAATTTTTCTCAATCATTTTGCATTTTTAAAAACTCCACATTTTTTGAATAAGTTTAAAAAACATCCCAAAAAATAAAACGATAAATAATACAAACGATATAACATATAAAAATTCAGGGGCATTTGAACCAAAAATATAACTAACAAATTGAACTCAATAGTCATATAAACTCATTTAATTTAAACTTTCTAAATCATTAATTAATTCTTGCTCTTTTTCAACACTTCAATTTGTTAAATTATTATTGTTATTATTTACTTTTACTTTTTTAGGTTCATTTGAAAATAATGCTTTGTGCATACGATTAAAATAATTTTGTTTATATTGATTATACAAATTAATTAATTCTGTTCCAGTTAAATACTTTCAAATATGACGTTTTAAATTTTCATCATATTTTACAATAGGATAAGAATTATCATAAATCAAACCAATTGCTACTTGTTCTGAATGTTTTTCACTCGGATAAATAAATTTATTACTTAATCAAAAACCAATATGGCGATTATGATTAGGTAAATTTATAAATGAAGCTTTATCAGTCTGAAAAACTATGAATTCTTTACGAATAAAATAATTCTCTATATTTTGATTTTTCTTAACAAAATTACTCAATTTTATCAACTCCTTAATAAACATTTTTTTTAATTAACAATGTTATAAATAATGTTAAAATATTGTTTATCTATTGTTTAATAAACATTGTTAAATATAAAAATAATAAAAATTGGCACACTGAAAAATACTATTAAGTTTTAAAATAATAGTTATACAAAATAAATTAATAAAAAATAAATAAACTAGTGTGCCTTAGTTTCTTATTACTAAAATCCTTTGACCATAACACGGAAAAAGTTTAATATTTTAACAATAACAAAAATACCAAATGGAATTAAAATAATTCACGCATCACCTAAAAAAGTCATTAATTGTGGTAATACAGCATAAATTGCTTCTTTAACTTTCATCATCGCTTGCCCTAATCCACTTCAAATAGAACCCATTCCATCTGAAATAGTAGGTGGCGTATCTGCTGCTAAAAAATTAATTGCTGTTGTTAAATACATCCCTAACATTATTTTTTATCCTCCTTGTTTTCAATTTCTTTTTTATCTTTTTTCTTACCTCGAATTTGGCGAATTTTCTGATAAATTGATAAACCAATTCACGCAAAAATACCTAATATAATAACAACACTAAATATTGTCGTTAATCAAACTGGCATAATATATCTCCTTTCAATAAATTAAAAAATTGAAATTTGCAAACTCGCTCCGCTCGTTGTCGCTTTGCTCCACTTAAAAAACATTATTGAATAAATTATCCGCTAATAAATTACGCGGAATAATTTATTCTTTTACTTTTTAATTTCAATATCTTTTACAATCTTATTGACAGTATTAATAACAATATCTTTACCATACTTTTTCACTAATGACCGCAAAATTAAATATTGCTTTGTTTGCATAATTTCAACCTCCTATAATTAACTTAAAAAAGTTAACTAAATTAATAGTTAACTTTTTATGATTTGGCATTTACAATTTACAACCAAATAAGTTAACCGCGACTCTAAGATAAAATGGATATAACGTTTTACTAAATTAATTGCCTGTGTTTTAAGAGTTGGATCAACAGCATTATTAAAAATAAAACGATTATATAATTGCCCTAATAATGATTTTTGAAATGAATAGGCATTAAAATTAAACCGATATAACTGTGAAAATTCTCCTGTTAAAACATTATTATCAGTAATATTAATTGCATTATAATCTAATAAAACATTTTCAAATGGTACTCAACGCCCACTCTTGGCAATTTGTAAGCGGTTTCCTTCAATTTTAAACTGATATTTTTCTCCTTTTAAGCCAGTTCCTAAATCAAACGGTTTTAAAAAATCATTTGAACCACCAATGGTCAAGGTTCCATAATTCTTTTCAAAAAAACCAGTTCCAATTCCAGCATAATCAACATCAAAAGCAAACCATGGCGTAATTGTTTGTTGATTATTTGCTTCATAATTAGTTGAAATATAATTATAATTAATATTTAATGTTCCATACCCCATTGTTTTGTTTGCTTTTTGTAAGCGGTCAAAAGAAGTTCAACAAACAGTGGAAAAAAGTGCAGTTAAAACAATTAAAATCACAAAAATAAAAACTTGTGTCTTATTTTTAAAAGTATTTAAAATTCCTTGTTTTAACAATAATCACATTTTTCTGACCTCTTTCGTTAAAAATAATAATGCTTTTTAATTTTCCTTAGTAGTTAAATATTGATAAGTTTTAGAAAAACGAAAAATAATTGTAAAAAAAATTTTATTTCGATAAATTAAAACATGTTTGTTTACAATAATTTTTTTATTTTTAGTTTGATCAAAATAACTACCAAAAAAATAAAGACGGTCATTTTTTCAAAAGATTGTAAAGTAGATTGAACAACTACTTAAATAAACAATTCATAATATTGCTAAAATCAAAGTACTTATTCCAAAATAAGCGATATTTAATAATGTTGATTCATTAGAAATATCACTATTACCAAAAATAATTGGCTGAAAAATTGCTAAGAGGGATAAAATTACTAAAATCAATAATATTAATGTTGTTCCAACATTAACTCCAAAAAAGATTCATGAAATTACTCGCTCTTTACGAAGAAAACTTTGAAAATAACCATAAATTAAATATATCATTCCAATAAATCAAATTGCAACCGATAAATAAATAAAAATTTCAAGAATAACTAAATAAAACGGAACCATCTTAACCCCATAAATATGTCGTTACAACTTTATTAATAATGTTTTCAAATGTTTTAACAACCATTACTTCATCAATATTATTCCGTGTTAAAAAACGATACAAGAATGAATTTGAAATTTTAATATCACTTTCTGCTGTTAACCCATTGTAATTAAAATCAAACTTAGTACGACTCGTTGGTTTACTTAATTTAACATTACTATTAACATATGACATCATTGTTGTATAATTTAATAATAAGTTTAGTTTTTTTAAGTACATAATTTTATTATTCATATTAATTCCATAAGCAATTGCATCTAATCGTGTTGAGGGATTAAAAGCAGCTTTATTATTATTGTTTGGATCAGGATTAGCAATCGAAGGATAAGCAAACATTGTATCACCAGCAATATAAATTAAACCAGTATGTTCATCATAATCAGCTGATCAGTATGCTGTTTTTGTTCATCCATTTAAAAGATAACGCATATAATGTGGGGCATTTTCTTTTAATAAAGCTAATTGAATGTAAGAACTTACTCCTGGTTCAGAACGAATTAAATTAAAGGTATTATCAGCATCTAATGAATACTGGCCAGTAATATATCCTTTTTCATTACGTTGTTTTACTAAGTTCATAAACTTAATATTTTGTTCATTATAAATATCTAAAAAATAAATATGTAAAATATCAACTTCATATGTTGCTGGGTCTTTATAATCAATGTCACGTTCTCAATCACAAGCCGCTAACTTAATATATTTTCGGTTAGGATCATATTTTTGAATTAATGCTAAATATTTTCCAATTGCTGAACAAGGTAATTCATCAATATAAAGATATGGTGTAACAGTTTGCGTTCATTTCTGTTTACCTGTTTTAATATGGTTTAACAATTGTTGTAAAAACCATTCATTATTTCTAACCCCATCTTCAACATACATGTTCATACTAATTTGCATATAGTCTTGTTTATCTTCATCTCAAACATTATTAGTTTTATAAGTTTTATTTCAAGCTGCTTGTCATCCACTTAGAAGTGCTTTTGTATAACCTACTTCGGCCATTTTGTTCATATAATGATCTCATGCTTTTCAATCTTCATCGGCGATGTACAACCCCTTTTGCTGATTATAACGTCATAGCAAAAAGGTCTGAACTTTATTTCCATCTAATCAATTATTATGTCATTCGGTATTTTTTCGCTCATTTAGTGAAATTGAACTTTGAAAATAATCCATCCCCAACACATTATGTAAATATTTGTGCTCTGGTTCTCAATAATGTTCTCAATTATAATCAATGTATTCAATATTATCATATTTGTTTTTAATACTATTTGGAACTTGATAATTGTTATAGTAAGCAGCACTTCAACCAAAAAAGGAATAAATATTAAAATCAGATTTCTTTTGCTCTGCTGGTAATAGTAAATCATTAACTTTAACTTGAATTTCATTTTCACTTAAAATAACATTAGTTTGTTTTGTGCCGGGAACATCCCCCGTTAACTGAACCTTAACCGGATAATTTCCTGGATTAGCCACAATTTTATCTTTGAAACTCATAATTTTAATTCATAAAACATAGACTTTATTTTTATAAGCAGTTTTTTCAACTGAATTTGTAGTAATTGCATCAGGAACTAATAATTTTTCATTAATTCCGTATGGATTTGGGATTTTTTGATTTGTTAACGAATATGATGCATAAATAAAACGATTAAAACCAATCTGGACGGTCAGATTATTTTTTTCTAATGCACCAGCATTAGTAACGGTTGCTGTTAAATTAGTAATATCATAGTTATTTGTTTTTACAATTAATTGTGTATTAATAAAGTCTTGTTTTCATAATTGTAAATTAACATTCGGATTAATACAATTATTATAGTTTTCTAAATTACCATAAAATTGTGCATCTTTTAAATCGTTGCTTACCTCATTTGGTTGGTACAAAGCATAATTATCATGTTGGCTCCCAAAAAAGGTATGAGCATAAGGTGTTTTATCTTTGCTTTGGATTTGTGTTGTTGGTTCACAACCATCCAATCATACACTTCGCATAAAACTATCTTTTTTCGCAAATAAAACAATTGTCACTACAGCAGTAAAAATCGTTAAGACTAAAATTAATGACATTGAAATTTTTTTAAACATTTATAAAACCCTTTCATATTTTTGATCAATTAATATAAGAAATAAATTTGTTTTCAAGCTCCACTTTGCGTCGAACTGATTCCATTCGTAACTTCACCTGAACGAACATAACTATCAATTTTAGTAATAATTCACATTGGTTGTTCTAAATTACCAACATTAGTTCATTCAATATGATATTTATGACTAACTGGTTTTAAATTATCTGATAATCCTAACCCGCTATAGGCGATGTTTTCTTGTTTATTATCAATACTATAAAACTGTTTTGGATTGTAATGATCATCATAAAATTGATCATTAACATTAATTTGATTAGTACGACTTTCAGTATATAGCTTTGTTACTGAACTATCACCCACACCATTGTTTGTGGTGCTATTCATTCTAAATTGTTTCTTATTTCTTGGTTAGTAGTATTTATTTTATGTTTTTCTTTTTGTTCTTTTAATTCATCCTCGCTATATTGTTTATTACAAGCAACTAAACTGGTTGTACTTGTTCCAATTAAGGTTATTGTTGATAAAAGACTTAATATTTTTTTCATTTATTTTAAATCTTAACTATTTTTCAATATCTAAAAAAACAGTTGCTTCACCAGTATAAATTGTTGAGTCACTTGAAAATACTGTAATCCTTTTTTCATTATTATTGTATAAATCATCAATAATATTTTTAATTCCTATCTTAGTTATATCTAATTGAGGATTTTTATCTTTTAAAAAATCTTTAATTTGTTGTTCGGTTAGTAATCCTTTTTCATTATTAATTTTAACTGTTCCTAAAATAGGATTTGAAATAATTTTAGATAATTCATTTATTTTATTTAAATTGTTATTTTCTAAATCTATAATTTTTATTCTATAAACATGAATAGTGTTATTTAAATCTTTTCAATTAAACCTAACAAAATTATCAGTACTACTAAAATCAATAACTGATATTGGTTTAAAGCTTAGTAATTTGATCGATATAGCATTATTATTATTATTTACAAAGTAAATATTTTTATCATTTATATAATATTTATTATTTCTATTATCAAAACCCAAAAATCTAATATAACTTTCATTAACTCCATATATTTTTTCAATAATTGATTTACGTTTACCATTTTCTATAATTCAATAGAAAACACTAACACCACTATCAGTTTCTGTATTATGTTCTTGTTTTTGATAAGGACTAGCGGCAATTGTGGTTGGTATAGTAGTTCCACTAATTGTTAATACACTTAATAAACTAAGTAACTTTTTCATACTTGTTTTTCTCCTTTTCTTAATCTTGAAACTTTTCATCAAGATCTACCTGCATTATATATATATATATATATATATATAAGCAAAATTATTAATTATTCGTATTATGTAAATCTAAGCTCCAAATTTATCTCTTGTTATTTTAATAATAACAATTTTTAAAAGAAGTGCAACTATTTTTTTAAAAAAATAAATTATTTTTAAATTTACCCTATTTTTGGCATATTTAAACACACTGAAAAATAATTTATTAAATTACTTCAAATAAACTTATCTAAAATTCTCTAAAAATACTTCTTTTGAAGTTCTTCAATTAAGAACGGGCCTTAATTTTTCATTTATAATATCGACTACTAAATCTATTTCTTGTTGCGTAACAAGATTAAAATCTGTCCCCCTACCATATCGTTTTCTAAATTCACGGTTTAGTCTTTCAATTAATGTTTTTTGATTAGGCGAAGCAGGGTCACAAAAATAAACATTAGAACCAGTAATCTTTTCCATTTCTTCAAACTTACTAAATTCTTTTCCTCTATCAGTTATTATTCCTTTAATTTTTCCAACTAAACCATTAATTCTAACTATATGTTTAAGTTTTTCTAAAACTTCATTAGCAGTATGTTCTTCTAATTTCATAGCAAAGTATTTTTTACTTGATTTCTCTGTCAAAACTAAACAACTAGATTGATGTTCTTTTCCAACTACGGTATCCATTTCAAATCAACCAACATCTGTTTCTTTATTTTCAATATCTCATATTGATTTAAATCTTTCATCTAATTTCCCACGATTATCAGGTCTTTTCTTTGTTCTATTTCTTCTACCACCATTTAATAAATTTTTCTTTAACAAACCCAAAAGACCTAAAAAAATTCATTTATAAAATGTTTTAAGACAGGCAGGAAATTTGATACCAAATTTTATTAAAAATCGCTGAATAATTTCTGCTGGTGAATCACCCAAAATATTAAATCGTAAATTTAAAAATTCTTGTTGTTCTTCTGTAAATGTAGGTATTTTTTTAATACACTTTTGTCGTTTTTTATAATAATCATCATGTGCCTCACGGGCATTATAATCTTCTATATTTGTAAATCTATTAATTTCTCTTTTAACAGTATTAATATCTCTTCCTGTTTGTCTTGATATTTCAGATAAATTAAGTGTGCCATTTTTCTTTTTGCAACTATCAGATAAAAATAAATCCTTAAAAAATCTTCGTTCATCATATTTTACATGTGTATAATCTTTCATTACTCTATATTTCCTCCAATTCTTTTATAAAAATAGTTATACATTAAATTTATAAAAAAGATAAATTTTCACATTTTTTTAAATTAAAATTATTCTTTAATTTTGTCGAAAACTCTTGATATTTATAAAATATACCTAAAATTAGGTATATTTTTAATATATAGAGGTAAATAAATGATGAAAAAAATAATTACAGAATTAATAAATAGCTTAACAGATGATCAATTTTTAGAATTTTATGAAAAAATAAAACAACAAGCAGACTTAATTAAAAAACAAAAACGTTTAAATGAAATTGATCAAAAATTTAGAGATAAAGGCATTATATGTCCTAATTGCAAATCTTTTCATTGTGTTAAAAATGGTCATAATTCCGAAGGAAAACAAAAATATTTATGTAAAAAATGTCGTGCTAGTTTTGATGCATTTCGTCATCATTTTACTTATTGAAGTCATTTAAATTATGAACAGTGAAATTTATTAATTCAAATTTCATTGTTAGGACAATCTAGTAAAATAATTTCTCGTTTTATTAAAACAACCCCAAAAACCGCTTGATATAATCGACAAAAATTAATGCAATCAAAACAATTAGAAAATACACAGTTAAAATTTAAAAAATTAAATGGTCAAATCCAAATGGATGAAACATTTATTAAAGAAATTCATAAAGGCAATTTTAAAGATAAATTTGATAAACGAAAAACTC
Source organism: Spiroplasma endosymbiont of Sarcophaga carnaria (assembly GCF_964019595.1). NCBI lineage: Bacteria > Bacillati > Mycoplasmatota > Mollicutes > Entomoplasmatales > Spiroplasmataceae > Spiroplasma > Spiroplasma endosymbiont of Sarcophaga carnaria. Next base: position 1,760,866 of record NZ_OZ026456.1, on the reverse strand, counting down.
ATCTCGATCCATTTTCAACTGATACCAAATGCTGTATTCAAATGGCAGTTGATAGCAATAATAATATTTTTGTTCAATCCACAAATACCAAAATATTACAAAAACAATGGATTATTGAAAATATGAATAAGCAACTAATTAAAGAAAAATCAATAATTATTTCTGATATGCAACCACTATATTTATTAGTAGCAAAACAAACAAATTCTACTCTATATTCCACCAAAACTAGTACAAACCCTGATACTAGTTATCAAAAGTTAAATAAGATTAGTAAATTACAATCCAGTCTTAAAGAAGCCTTAATTCATTATCATGGTTTGGGTTTCACTAATATTCAAAATTATTTAAAGCTCTGAAAATGAAAATACCAACACAAAGGTTTAACACCAAACCAACAATCAACGGTATTATATTTTAACGTTTAAAAAATTTAAAGCAAAATCATAATCTTACACAAAATTAGTTTTCAAATTGTCATATTGATGATTTTTTTTATTTCATCAAGAGTTTTCGACAAAATTAAAGAAGATTTTCTTTAATTTTGTCGAAAACTCTTGATATTTATAAAATATACCTAAAATTAGGTATATTTTTAATATATAGAGGTAAATAAATGATGAAAAAAATAATTACAGAATTAATAAATAGCTTAACAGATGATCAATTTTTAGAATTTTATGAAAAAATAAAACAACAAGCAGACTTAATTAAAAAACAAAAACGTTTAAATGAAATTGATCAAAAATTTAGAGATAAAGGCATTATATGTCCTAATTGCAAATCTTTTCATTGTGTTAAAAATGGTCATAATTCCGAAGGAAAACAAAAATATTTATGTAAAAAATGTCGTGCTAGTTTTGATGCATTTCGTCATCATTTTACTTATTGAAGTCATTTAAATTATGAACAGTGAAATTTATTAATTCAAATTTCATTGTTAGGACAATCTAGTAAAATAATTTCTCGTTTTATTAAAACAACCCCAAAAACCGCTTGATATAATCGACAAAAATTAATGCAATCAAAACAATTAGAAAATACACAGTTAAAATTTAAAAAATTAAATGGTCAAATCCAAATGGATGAAACATTTATTAAAGAAATTCATAAAGGCAATTTTAAAGATAAATTTGATAAACGAAAAACTCATCTCGATCCATTTTCAACTGATACCAAATGCTGTATTCAAATGGCAGTTGATAGCAATAATAATATTTTTGTTCAATCCACCAATACCAAAAGATTACAAAAACAATGGATTATTGAAAATATGAATAAGCAACTAATTAAAGAAAAATCAATAATTATTTCTGATATGCAACCACTATATTTATTAGTAGCAAAACAAACAAATTGGTAGTATTCATTATTCTTAGGTTTTTAATAAAATTAAGTAATTAGAAACAAATTAAGTTTCGCTTATAATTAAATGATAACAAAATTTATAAAAAATTCAACTTTTTTAAAAATATAATTTTTAGTTGAAAAAATAATTTATAAATTTTGACACACTAAAAAATACTTTTTAAAATTATTGCTAATTTTAAAAGGTTTTTATTTTTTTTTATAAAGATAAAAATTGATTTTGAAATTGATTTAAATTAAATATATTAAATTCAATTTTTTCTTTATCATTTTTATCAACTTTCTCATCATTAATTTGATTATTAAGTCTTAACATTGAACCAATTAACATATTGATAAATGTTTCTTTACAATATATTTTCGCACCCCGCCCTTTAACAGCCTTAATATAATGCGATACATCACCTTCAACATGACAACCAATATTATATTCTAATGTTTGGTTTTCAATACCTTCTTTATTATTTTTAATTAATCTAATAGCTTTATTCAAAAAATCTAATTTAGTATCACTTATAAACGATTTACTATCTTCTAAATACTGTAATAATTCTTCATATTTACCATTAAAAAAATAATCAACAGCTTTATGATATGCTTCTCTATTTTCCTTATTTTTATTTTGAAAGGGATATATTTTTTTAAATATACTTGTAAGATGAAATTTATCTAAGCTATATGATACCTTGTTATTTTTATATTTTGCTTTTACTGCTCTATAAATTTTTTTAATTTGTTTTTCACCATCACTTAATATTAATATTTTAGTATCTTCATTAATATCATAAGTATCTATTAATTTAAAAATTTTATCAATAAAATTATCAATATTAGATTTATTATTTTTATTATTATGATTTTTATTCATCATTTGGAAAACGCCTTTTTTCTTTTTCATTTTTATTTTGGTTTTTGTTGACTTTTCTTTATCAACACCAACATGCATAGTAGCAAGAAATATTTTATTTTCAATTCTTTTTTTATTTTCTCGCATTGGTTCAAAAGCTCCGTCAATTTGAATATATAAAACATTATTTGGAATTTTAATTTTATTGTTATTTTTGTTGCTTATATAGTCAACTTTTTTTAAATTGGCATTTTTAAAAATATTAGATATTGTTCTTTCGCTAATATTTACATTCTCTGTTGTATGCAAAATATCTTTATATCTTTTTCCATCGCCCATAAAAGACATATATTTATCTTTTAAATTTATTTCGATTCTTTCATATTTTTTTAAGCCTAATTCTTCATCTAAAGGATAACGATTTATATTTTCTTTTTTTTCTTCATCATATTTAACATATAATCTTCTTTTAATAGGAAAATCTCCATATTCTGTTTTAATTGTTTTTGGCAATTTTGATATCACCTTATATCCTTGTAATATTTGTTCTTGTTGATATAATTTAAATATCTCATTATCTCTATTAATAAATAAATTTTTAACCTCATTGTTTGTTTCTATTATTTTATTTTCCTTATAATTTCCTAATAAATTTTGTTTTAATTCCATTTTATAATTTCCTTTCTGAATTAAAAAAATATTTTAAATTATGATACTTAATTGATACTTAATACTTCATATAATCTTATCAAAAAAGGAGGCTAATTGAAAATGCAAGATTTTACAAAAATTAATAACAAAAAACGAATTACTAGTTATGAACATTTAAATAAAAAGTATGATTTAAATTTTAGTGACTATAATTTTGGTTTTGATTGAGAAGTATTTAAAGATTTTGTTGGTGATAGTTATGCCCGATATTTTACTTCGCCAACTTTTTTTAAGTTTGTTTCAGCGGGGCGTGGTACTAATAAAACATGAAATCATTTAGCCGAAAAATTATTTTTTGCTTGTAATTTTGCCGATGCTTCATCTAATATTTTACGAAGATATTCCAACACCCACGAAGATACTACTTTCGGCGATACAATTAATGTTTGTAATTATCTATACGATAAATATGGGATTGATATAGGACCTGACAATGAAAATGGCATTGTTTGACCTAAAAATGTTAAAGAAGGTGGTGAGATTGTTTTTCCTAGTGGTGTTCGTATTGCTTTTGCTGGCTATGCTAATGGTAATAAAATTATGGGTAAAGTTGGTAAAGGTAGTGGTATTATATCGGCGTGAACAGATGAAATGATACATGCCGAAGAAAAAGAAATTTTAACTGATAAAGAACTAGATAAAAGATATAATAATTTAAGAGTTTCAATGTTTCGTTCAAAAAGTTTAAAAGTATCTTATGAAAAATACACGGATGAAAATGATAATGAACAATATAATTTAGATAATCCTATTCCAGTAAAAGAATTATCTTGGATATTTCAAGAATGAGACAACATAGCAAAACAATACATAACAGTAACAACATATTTTCATAAAACATATTCTAATCAATTTACTTTTAATCCTTTTGATAAATACCATGTCTTTTATGAAAAATTTGTAACCCCATATTTACCCTTAAATGAAAGAATTAAAAATATTTTAAAAGAACACAATCAAGTATATTCAGAAAACAAACAAGCATTTAATGGTTTGGGTATTTTTAATTTACGATTAACAATGGGTGCTGTTTGAAATAAAATACCTAATATTACTAAAAAACTTGTTTTAACAAACAAACAAGAACGACCTGATTTATTTGAACTTGAATACTACGGTTTTGAATATAACGATAATGACCCCAGTATTTATGTTTTACGAAATTATCGTAAATATATTAAAGAATATAATTTACAAGATTTTTATAATTCCAATACAAAACAGTATCAATTTGATAGTTATTCAATTGGTGTTGATTATGCTAACGGTAGTGAAGACCATACGGTATTTTTATTTAGTGGATATAAAATTAATGAAAATAATGAATATGATAAATATTTAATTGAAGAAAATGTTGTTACACCAAAAAACGCAATGAATTTAAATGAAATAGTTGAACATTACGGACAATGAATAATTAATACATTTGATAAATTTGATGATTTTGAATATGCTACATTTCATTATGATATTAATGCCCACGACTTTATGCAAAAATTACAAGAAGATATTTATCCTTATTTGGGTTATAAAATTAAAATGTTTAAAGCCAAAAAACATCAGACATCCCTTAATAAAGAAGCAGGTATAATAAATCGTGTAACATGAATAAGAAAAATGTTTGTTCAAGGCAAAATATATGGCACATTAGATAACTTTTCATTTTTAGATAAATGCATTAGTGAACTAAGATTTAGTGACACCAAAACAAACACACCCGATAGTAAAATGTATCATGACCCATATGATGCTTTGTTTTATGGTTCTTATCCATATCGTTTTAAAATGGGAATATAAAAAAGGTTTTTAAAACCTTCTAACATTTATAAATTTTATTTACTTTTTATTTATTAAATAATTGATATTTAATGACTTTTCTAAACTAGGTGATTTTTCTTGTATTTCATTACCATCATCATTTTTCAATAGTTCAGGATGACAATTTTTATAACTTAATTTAAGATGTTTTCTAACTGTATTAAAATCTAACACCTCAACTTCAATTTCATCACCAATATCAAAAAAATCTTTAATATCTTTAACAAAGTAATCTGAAACTTCACTAATATGGATTAAACCATCAGCCTTTTCTGCTCTACAAAAAGCACCATAAGGTGTAACGTTTGTTATTTTAACATTAATTTTATTTCCTTTTTTATACATAAATTCTTTAATTTTGTCGAAAACTCTTGATGAAATAAAAAAAATCATCAATATGACAATTTGAAAACTAATTTTGTGTAAGATTATGATTTTGCTTTAAATTTTTTAAACGTTAAAATATAATACCGTTGATTGTTGGTTTGGTGTTAAACCTTTGTGTTGGTATTTTCATTTTCAGAGCTTTAAATAATTTTGAATATTAGTGAAACCCAAACCATGATAATGAATTAAGGCTTCTTTAAGACTGGATTGTAATTTACTAATCTTATTTAACTTTTGATAACTAGTATCAGGGTTTGTACTAGTTTTGGTGGAATATAGAGTAGAATTTGTTTGTTTTGCTACTAATAAATATAGTGGTTGCATATCAGAAATAATTATTGATTTTTCTTTAATTAGTTGCTTATTCATATTTTCAATAATCCATTGTTTTTGTAATCTTTTGGTATTGGTGGATTGAACAAAAATATTATTATTGCTATCAACCGCCATTTGAATACAGCATTTGGTATCAGTTGAAAATGGATCGAGATGAGTTTTTCGTTTATCAAATTTATCTTTAAAATTGCCTTTATGAATTTCTTTAATAAATGTTTCATCCATTTGGATTTGACCATTTAATTTTTTAAATTTTAACTGTGTATTTTCTAATTGTTTTGATTGCATTAATTTTTGTCGATTATATCAAGCGGTTTTTGGGGTTGTTTTAATAAAACGAGAAATTATTTTACTAGATTGTCCTAACAATGAAATTTGAATTAATAAATTTCACTGTTCATAATTTAAATGACTTCAATAAGTAAAATGATGACGAAATGCATCAAAACTAGCACGACATTTTTTACATAAATATTTTTGTTTTCCTTCGGAATTATGACCATTTTTAACACAATGAAAAGATTTGCAATTAGGACATATAATGCCTTTATCTCTAAATTTTTGATCAATTTCATTTAAACGTTTTTGTTTTTTAATTAAGTCTGCTTGTTGTTTTATTTTTTCATAAAATTCTAAAAATTGATCATCTGTTAAGCTATTTATTAATTCTGTAATTATTTTTTTCATCATTTATTTACCTCTATATATTAAAAATATACCTAATTTTAGGTATATTTTATAAATATCAAGAGTTTTCGACAAAATTAAAGACATAAATTAAATATATTTCCTTTCTTTAAATAATTTAATTATATCATTAAGACTATAAAAAATCATTTGCAGGAATTGGGCGAGCGGTTGATTTTCTTAAATTTTTGTGATAAAATGACTTACAAGTTAAAAAAGATTTTGAGGTTCTTTCAAACAAATTTGGGAACCTTTATAAAATTCTTCGCTTAACGCTTAGAATTTTTCCCAAGTATTTTGAAAAGCGCGGCAAAAGTTTTTTTAAACTTTAAGTAATTTTTCGCAAAACTTATGGAAATCACCGCGAGCCCAGATTGACCCTTTCCATATAATATAAATTAAATAATTTCCTTTTAAATTCTTAAATAGCCCTTGTATATATATATATATATATATATAATTGTGATTGTAAAAAGATTTAGCGAAAGGAATTATTATATAATGAAAAAGATATTAAGTCTTTTAGGAACAATCACTTTAATAGGAACAAGTACAACAAGTTTAGTTGCTTGTAATACATCACAATATACAGAACAACAATTAAAAGAACTAAAAGAAAAACATAAAATATATACTGAAAACAAAGAAATTAAAGACAATTTAGAATGAATAGCACCACAAGAAAAACCATTTAGTAAAGTAGATAATAAGTATTATTTTGTTGTGTGGCATATAAAGAATAATGATGATTGAAGAATTATTAAATTTAAAAATAACATAGCTATAGGTTATTATCAAAAGATAATTTTAGATAAATATAATACTTATGATCTTAAAATAACAGAAAAAAATTTACTTGCTGATGAAAATCGTTTTGCGCATCATTTTTGATGAGATAGTGATGATGGAAGTAATATTAAAGCGGTTTATCGTTGAAATAATGATAGCGAACCAAATACAGATGTTGAAGATAAATTAAAAAGTTATTTAGATTTATAAATCTAAATAACTTTTTATATTTCTAATGTAAGTAAGGATATTTTTTCATTATTCCTACTAAACAATTGTAAATTATTAATATTAATTTGTTCTTTTATGGTTGGATAAGCAAATATTATACTATTTGATTGTTTTAAAAAATCAACAACTGCTATATTTGAATATGATTTTTCATCTTCAATGCCATTTTTTCAAAGATATCAGGTATCAAATTCTATTAGTTGTAAATATGTATTCCTATCTTTTCCACTGACTTTAGTTCCAATTGGTGTATTTTCGATTAATTCTAATTTTATATCTTTTCCTTGAATAATTTTTTCATTTGTTTTTTCAATAAAAATATTTATATCATAGTTTTCATAACCTCATATTCCAGATATTTCAATTTGATTTAAAGCAAATAGTTTAACATCATAAGTTATTTTAATACTATCTTCAACTAAATTTTTAGTCATACTTGCCCAAACCGCCTTAGAATAAAGTAATCTATATCATTGTGAAAAATAGTTTAAATATTCTTCTATTTTGTCATTAGAAATAATTAAATTTGTTAAATATTTGCCATATTCTCCATCTGACAGTTTAATTTCTGCCGGAATAAGAGAAGATATATTATTTGTTTCTAATTCATTTGTTAATGATAATCAATTAAAAAAATTTGCTTCTAATTGATAAACAGGATTTTCTGAAATATCTTTGTTTTTAGCAGTTACTTTAATTTCATCATCATTGTTTATATTATTTTGTTGTTTTAAATTTCAATCTGTAATTTGTCCAGTTTTAGGAGAAATAAACGGTGTATTTGGTTCGCTATCATTATTTCAACGATAAACCGCTTTAATATTACTTCCATCATCACTATCTCATCAAAAATGATGCGCAAAACGATTTTCATCAGCAAGTAAATTTTTTTCTGTTATTTTAAGATCATAAGTATTATATTTATCTAAAATTATCTTTTGATAATAACCTATAGCTATGTTATTTTTAAATTTAATAATTCTTCAATCATCATTATTCTTTATATGCCACACAACAAAATAATACTTATTATCTACTTTACTAAATGGTTTATCATTTGCATAAACTTCCATTCAATAGTTTATTGGAGTTGGTGGATTATAACCGCCGGTAAAATTAAAATAAGATGAATTTAATTTAACTTTGCAATGTTCAAATTCTCAATATCCAGTTTCTACCTCTCTTGGATTAGAAATTAATTCAAAATAATATGGTGCAAATAATTTAACATCATCATTATAACCTTTATTAATTGCATATTTACTATATGTATAATTTGACAACATATATATAATTTGTTTAAATCTTTTTACATATGTTTTATGTAATTCACTTGGATTATCTAATTTTCAGTTTTCAAATAAACCATCAATAACATCTTCTGGTTTTTGTCCTTCGAATTTTTGGCGTAATTCTGCTGCTTTATTAATGGGATTTCCTTTTTCATCGTATTTTGCTCCTTGAAATTTACGGTCATAATTATAACGATATGTTAAATAATTTAATAAAACTTTTTCTAAACCATTATTTTTTATTAAACTTAAAATATTATCTGGTTGAACATATATTTTTGCAATAAATCAAGGTAAAAAACTTTCCGTAAATCAATATTGAAATACTCTTAAAGTAGGATTTGTTTCAATAGGCATTGATAACAAAGGGACTAAACTAGCATTTTCAATATTGGATGCTGGATAAGAATATACACCATTAATATCCCCTCAGCACTTAATATTACCAAATAACATTGATTTAGGGTATTTAATCTCAATACCAGTAAATACTGTATCTTCGGGTAATGATTTTTGTAATACTAAATGAATGCTATTTTGATTTTTTCATTTAAAGTCAGTTATTTTAACTAAATGCGTAGATTTAATAATATCAACACCATTTGGTGAATAAGGGCATTTATATTCTTCAATGATATAACATTCATTTTTATTGTCTTCACTAATTGGTTCATTAATAGATACTATTTTTAAGTCTAATGTTTCTAAAAATTCTTTATCTTGTTTTGCCATATCATTAATTAAAATATCTTTTTCATCAATCATTATATAACTTGTACTGTTGTCTTGAATTGTTGTATTTTGTTGAATTTGTAATTTAAAATTAAAGTCGCTAATTTCATAACCAGTAATTTTTATATATTCGTCTTTATCAATAAAACCTATTTTAACGCTATTTTGAGAATAATTTAAGGTAGGTTTTTCTTTTGTCTTAACAAGATTATTAATTTTATAAATATATAAGGTTCTGGCACGGTCTTCTGTAAATAATTGTTCTAAGTCGGGGTCGCTATATTGTGATTGATTAGCAAAATCTAACGGAATACTATCAATTGAATAATCAATTGGTTCATCATTTTGCGCTAATTGTTCTAACATTTTTTCAGATGGTTTTAACATTATTCTTGTTCTCCTTCTTCTTCATTAGGCATATTGATAATAGTTTCGTTATTTTTTAGTTGTCTATTTAAAGTAGCATTTACTGGTAAATGAACATCAATAATTAACTCATCAATATTTTTAATATTAAATGTTCTACTGTTTAAGATGGCGTTATCATATTTAATTAACTTAATAATGAATTCAGTTAATTTAATTTCTCTAATATATATCATTTGTTCGTATGATGCGTTTGTTTGAATATTTACACCAGCAACTTCAGCTTGTGTTTGTTGTGCTCCCTTAGCAATAGCGGGAATATGATGGCGATTTATTTTATAATAATTAGTTAATAATCAATCATATATTTTGGTTAATTGCTCACCTTTAAAATTACCAGCGATATAGTCTACTGGTTGAAAATTACTATCAGGGTCTCCTTCAACTAATAACAAGTCATTTTCAATAAATGAAGCTAACATTTTACTAATTTCTTGGTCAACCACACCAGTAACCCCATTAGTATTAATGGTAAATTTACCACTATTTAATAATGGGTCTAACATTATCTTTTCAGCAATAATATCTAAAATACTAGCAAATTGCTTACCATAACGAGCAGAAGGTTCAAAATTAGGATTATTAGGAATAATTTCAATTGGAATAAAATTAAGTGGTAATATTTCTTCTCTTTGTAATGTTGTATAGTTATTTCATTTAGTATCATCAATATATAAGTCGGTAATAGTACTGTATAATTGTGTTTTTAACTTTCTAATAACTTTTACTTGTTTAGTTACATAATCAATTTCTAATTTTTCAGTAATAAAAACACTCTGGTCATTTTTAATATAAGGATCATAATCAAAAGTACAAGATACTAAATTACCCAATTCATCATACTGGTCATTGTAAAAATCAATAGTAATAAAATTAAGTTTTGAATTATTAGCAAAAATAAAGTATGCACCTTTACCATTCTTATTAATTTTATATTCGTTATATCAATTCTTATTAGTAAAGTCTTGCATTTTTAAAAAGTTATTAATTAATTGAGAGTTTATTTGTTTATTAATAAGTGGATTATAAATGCTAATTTCTAAATCTCGTGGATTTAAAAAATTAGCATTATCTTCACAAATTCTTTTTTCTAAAATCTCATTATGTTTTTGAACAGTAACATTTTTACGATTAGTAATAGTTGATGCTAAATTAAGATAATAACTATCAATATCATAACTCTTTTTTAATTTCTTTTTGGCAGGTAACAATCCCATTTATAACACCTCTTTATTTTGTTTCATCTTTTTTAATAACATCTTCAATGCTATCTTGTTTTTTATCTTTTTTAAAAAATTCAAAAATTTTATCAATTAAATAGACCAAAACACCACTAATAAGTAATGATAAGCCAATATAAAAATATTCTGGTCATGAAATTTCAATTACTTTAAATGCTTTGCAAAAAAATAACACAATTGCACTTATTATTAAAATTGCTCCTAATCCTCAAATAAATATTTTGCGAATTAATAATAAAATTTCTGATTTATACTCTTTTAAATTCATTTATAACACTCCACTTTCTTTCTAAATTATTTTTTTCTTTTAATAAATTAGCATTCATTTGTAATTAATTCATTATTATTTTTAATTATAATATTTTTATTAACCATAATTATCCTCGTTAATTTATTGTAACTCTTCTAATTTTAGAATTGTTGGCGAATATTCATCACCTGTCATTGAAATTACTACTTTATGATTATTAAGAGAATTATCTGCACTTAAAAAACCAATTCTTGTTGCTCCATTCTTTCCCAATGCTAAACTAGTTGAAATAGTTTGCAAACCACCATGATTATCTTTACATTCAAAACAAGTTGTTATAACAAAATCTGCAGTTGGTCGTTCTCAAATAAAATGAACTTTATATTTTTTCCCTAAAATAAATTTATATTTAATTACTTTTTCATTTACTCTTTCTCCAACTTCTTTTCACTGCTCGATACTTTCTTTTAAAGCATAATGTTCATTAATATATTTAGTAGTTGGTAATGTGTCATCTGTTGCTTCTAGTCCAGGCGTTTTGTTTGTTTTAATAACACTAAAATCTGCAACTTGGTCATTATTTTGGAAGATTGGGTCTCATATTCTTAATTCACCAGTTTCAGCATTAAAATCAGCATTATTACGCTTACTAGCATTTGGCATTAAAGTAATTTTATTTTGTTTTAAATCTGAAACCGCAATTTCACCATCACTATTTTTAATAATACTTTTATTATCAAATGGAACACCTATTTCATTTTTGTTATTTTTAATAATACTTTTATTATCAATCTTAGTTTTTTCTTTTTCTAATAATGCATCAACTTCTAACTGAGTATAATATGCTTCTAAATCTATCATAGTTAAATCAATACCTTCTTCTTGAAAAGCTTTAATTTTGTCGAAAACTCTTGATATTTATAAAATATACCTAAAATTAGGTATATTTTTAATATATAGAGGTAAATAAATGATGAAAAAAATAATTACAGAATTAATAAATAGCTTAACAGATGATCAATTTTTAGAATTTTATGAAAAAATAAAACAACAAGCAGACTTAATTAAAAAACAAAAACGTTTAAATGAAATTGATCAAAAATTTAGAGATAAAGGCATTATATGTCCTAATTGCAAATCTTTTCATTGTGTTAAAAATGGTCATAATTCCGAAGGAAAACAAAAATATTTATGTAAAAAATGTCGTGCTAGTTTTGATGCATTTCGTCATCATTTTACTTATTGAAGTCATTTAAATTATGAACAGTGAAATTTATTAATTCAAATTTCATTGTTAGGACAATCTAGTAAAATAATTTCTCGTTTTATTAAAACAACCCCAAAAACCGCTTGATATAATCGACAAAAATTAATGCAATCAAAACAATTAGAAAATACACAGTTAAAATTTAAAAAATTAAATGGTCAAATCCAAATGGATGAAACATTTATTAAAGAAATTCATAAAGGCAATTTTAAAGATAAATTTGATAAACGAAAAACTCATCTCGATCCATTTTCAACTGATACCAAATGCTGTATTCAAATGGCAGTTGATAGCAATAATAATATTTTTGTTCAATCCACCAATACCAAAAGATTACAAAAACAATGGATTATTGAAAATATGAATAAGCAACTAATTAAAGAAAAATCAATAATTATTTCTGATATGCAACCACTATATTTATTAGTAGCAAAACAAACAAATTCTACTCTATATTCCACCAAAACTAGTACAAACCCTGATACTAGTTATCAAAAGTTAAATAAGATTAGTAAATTACAATCCAGTCTTAAAGAAGCCTTAATTCATTATCATGGTTTGGGTTTCACTAATATTCAAAATTATTTAAAGCTCTGAAAATGAAAATACCAACACAAAGGTTTAACACCAAACCAACAATCAACGGTATTATATTTTAACGTTTAAAAAATTTAAAGCAAAATCATAATCTTACACAAAATTAGTTTTCAAATTGTCATATTGATGATTTTTTTTATTTCATCAAGAGTTTTCGACAAAATTAAAGTTGAAAAGTACGAAACATTTTCTTTAAAGTTGTTAAATTAGCCAGTGATTTTGCATAACTAGGTAATAAACCTTGTCATGTTGCCATTGGGTCATTTTGAGATGAATAATTAATATCACCAACACTCATATTTGCCGAAGTAAAAAACTCAATCGGAATACGGTTAAATATTCAATGCTCAATAGTAATAAACACCATATTAATACAAATTTTCTTTAATAATGGGTCTTTAAATGTTTCAAACTTTAATTTTGAAAATGGATAATTCAAATAGGAATTAATCATATTTTGGGCTCTTAAAGCAAATGTTTTAAATCATAATTCTAAATCACCTTTAAAGAACTTATTATAACGAACTGGAACTTGTGTAATTTTACCTGTCATTGGAATAAAATTATTATAATTTTCCAAAGTAACATTTGGTCATAATTCATTTAACATTTAATCATCTCCTTATCATTTACTTTTTTTAGAATATATTTTCTTTAATATAAATTTTTTACTATTTAGTAATGTTTTTGTTTTAATTGTTTTGTTTAAATCTTGTTTTGTTCTGAGTTGTTTGTATGTTTGAAATGCTAATCCTTTACCCAATAAACTAGTAACCACACTATCTTCTAGCGTATTTAACAATTTATCTTTATTAAAGTTATTTTTAAATTGTTCTTTCATTTTTAATATCTTAGCAATTGTCCAATATATTTTAAAACTATCTTTTACTACTTGCTGATAAGCAAGTGGGGCAAAAGAAACTAAATTAAACAAACTTGTTTTTTTAAATCCTCAACCAATAAACCACTCACTGTTCATATAGAATTTAAAGGGTTCAGGAGCCAAAACAAACTGTTCTGCTTTGATTAAAGTTGTCATAACGACAATAGGGGCATATTTAGGATTTTTATAATATATTGTTAAAGCAACTTCACCTGCAACTGATAAAGGAACAATTTTTACTGCTAAAAAAACATCAGAACCATAAGCAAAAGGTAATAATTGGCCTTTTTTAATAACCTTAGTTTCAAATTTAGATAATATTTTTTTAGTTTTATCAGTAATTTTACTAATTACTTTTTGTTTAATAGTAATTATTTGTTTTTCAATTGGGGCTAATAATTTTTTAGTTACTTTTTGAATATAAAAATTTGGGTTTAAATGATTTAATAATTTATTTAATTTAATTGGTGTTTGATGTAAAAGATTTAATAATTTATTATTATATATTTTACTACCCCGCATTAAATTAGCATTTAATAGTAGGTTTTTACCAACACCTTTTTTATGAAGATTAGTCATAATGTTATATCAATCATTAGTATTAATTTTGCTTATTTTATCAATATTTAATCCATATTCAGACAATCATTTATTAGCATTTTTTTCATTTACGCGTGGTATTTTTTGAACTAATTTAGGACTTATTTTTTGAATATTTTTCTCAATTTTTAATAAATTATTAATTGTTTCTAAATTAGAAACTTTAAAACCTTTATAAAAATCATTTCGGGCTAATTTTCCAATTGTATATAATAAAGTTTCATTATTAGCCTGCTTTGTAAAATCAAATATTAATTTATCAGATAAAACCTTTTTACCCGTAACTTGTTTTACAAAATCTTCTAAATTATTAGCAGTTATTACACCTAATTTTTCAAGTAGTTTAGTTTCTTTTGCTAATTTTAAAATTCTAGTTGTGCGAGCAGCACGCGTTAATTTACCAATTCCACCAATTGCTGGTAATAAATTTAAGGCAGTACTTTTTACTGTCACTTCTGATGTTAATTTATCGTATATTTGATTTACAGCAAAATCGGTTGCTGTTTCTACTCCAAACGAAATAAATGCTGCGGCAAAATTAGATAATCCCGCACCAAGACCAACAGTAGATGCTACACCACCAGTTAAAACTGATAAACCAAGGGCTAAAACTTGAATTCCTAAAAATTCTAATAACTGTAAACCAAAACTTTTTTCTTGTTGTTGGATTGACAATCTAGTTGGATTTTTTTTAACAGCATAAATAAGGGCTGTTTTAGATTTTCCAATTGGCATATCTATCAAACGAAAAAGTACTATTTTTTAGTACTATTAAGAATTTTTAATTTTAACATCAATCGGATTTGTTTGACCAGTAGCGTTGTTTTTACCTTCAATTTGAACTTCAACAGTTTTTTCATTTGTAATATTAATTGGTCAATCTTCACCCTTACTTTCAATAAAGTAATCAAAATCACTTTCAGTTAAAGAACTATTTACGGCTTTAACTGCTTTTAAAACAACAGCTTTAAATTGTGGTTTTAACTGTTCTGGTGTTGCTTGTGTTGGATCTGTAACATGAATAGTTGGTTTATCTAATTTATTAATTTTACTAATATCAATTTTTGTAACAATATGTTTAATAATTCCTTTGGGTTCAACTACTGCTCCACCTAAATATAAAACTCTTTCCATAATCAAAGTATTACCCATTCCAGTACCTAACGCAGCAGCACCAACTCTTAACGGAGTATGATCTTTTTTGCGTAAAATAAGCGGGTCATATTTTTTGCTAAATTTAAAAGCAATTGCATTAACACCATCTGGTAATAGAGTAATTGTTCCTTCAGAACCATCTTTATTAATAATTGGTAATTTTTTAGGAACCATATAGTATGTTGTTCCTTCAACAGTTTTCATTGCTCCACTTGTTTCAATTACGCTATTTATTTGGTCGTTTGCTCCAAGTTGTAACTGTAATTTATTACGAATTCCACGAATAAAATCAGCCGAACCTAATACAACTGTTTCTGATGGGGTAAAGCCGTTTTCATATATTTTATCCATAATTTCATCGTGGATTTGTAAAGCATTTGTATCATCTGCTTTTTGTCCTTGAATAGTTGTAACTGTTCCTTTATTAATAATTTCTAAAATTTTATTGCGTTTATAAGCAACCTCAGTATCCATTGCTTGCTCAATATCAGCAGCCCAAAGATTAGGATTAAAATCACTTTCTACGGGGTCTAATTTACGAGCAAAAGTTAAAATTGTATCTAATTCAACAGTTCCATCTTCAAATTCCACTGTTGAATATTTTAGTAGGTTATCATCAGTATTAAATACTTGTCCTTCGTTTCCTAGACCTTCATTGTATTTAATATTTTTCTTTCTTTTATATGTTAAACCAAACTTATTTACTTCTTTTCATGCAAATAAAGCTTCTCAACTAAATTTTTGTTGATAAGTTTGTAAATATCATTGTTCAAATGTTTCTCGGTCTCGTTTTGTTGCTTGATTAGCAATATCTCCGAAAATTCTTTGTGGGTTTTGTGCCATAATTTACTTCCTTCTTTCTATTTATTAAATACATTGTCTGTATCTAAAATATTGTTTTCTTTGTTTTCTACTTTTGGTACGCCACCAGTATTAACTGTTTGTACCTTAATTAATTCATCATAAACACTCTGCAATTGTGTTTTAATGATTTCAATATCATCAGTAATATCATAAGACTTTAATAAAACATTTTTAAATTCTTCATTATCAGTTAAAGAATTAATAAAGTCAATTACTTCAATTTGTTTTAATTGAATTGTTTGTTGTTCAATTTGTGAAGTTAATTCAGTATTTTTTGTTTGTAGTTCGTTGATTTGCTGATTATTATTTTCTAAATTACTTGCATTAAATTCTTCAACTTCAGCAGTATTTTCTAAAATAATTTCAGCAGTTTTAATATCTAAACTACCATCTTCGCTTTTAATAGGTTCATTATTTTCATCAATAAGAACATATTTTACATTTTTTAATGCCATTGATTTTTCCTCCTATTTTTTAATATTTGTATTTGTTCTTTTTCTAATCGCTTTTTGTATAATTTCAAAACTATCTACTCTAAAAGATAAAAAATAGCGTTTAGTTTTTATATTTAACTGATTAAATACTGAGCCTTTAATTTTTATCTCATCATCTTTTTTTAATTTTAAAAACTCAGTTAAAATAGATGGGTTATATATTGATAATGTTGAATAATTTAATCCGTCTCATTGACATTTAGCCGAACAAGCATCAACTTCAACACCCCCAGCAACCAGTGCCTTAATTTTAGTTTTAATCGGATTTTCATGTAATCTAACAGTTAATTCTAACTTATTAATTTTTTTATTTTTTATTTTAGGTTTATTAGTTACTGATTTTTTAGGTAAATTACTTTTTGATTGTGCCATTTTTATCAACTCCTTTTGCTAAAAAATACTGTAAATGTTTTCAAGCATCGTGTTCGTGCTCTGACATTTTAATATTTCCTTTATAAATATAATTTTTCTTAATGACTGGTGATTGTAAAATATATTTTAAATTAAATAGATATTTGCATAAAACTTTTAAACCACCAATAAATTTAGGAGTAGATAATGGGTTTTTTATTTTTAAACCTTTATGAAGTTGATAATCTTCAATTATTACAATAACTTTATTTAAATAAGAACAAATTTTATTTTTAAATTCATTTAATATTAAATATATATTACTTATTGCTTCTTCTTCATTTTTGGAATTAAAAGTAATATTATTAATTATTTTCTTTTGCAAAACATTATAAATAATAATACCAGTTTGTCCAATTCCAGCAGGGTCAATTACAATAATATATTTTAATTTATTTGTTTTATTTTTTTGTCAATTTGTAATATTTTTCATCCATCTGATGCTAAATCTAAAATATCGTTAATTTTATAATATTGCATATAAGAAGCAATAACATCTCACTTGTCTTTAAATAAATTTAAGTACATTTTGGCTCATTCTAAACATTGCAAATCATAATGATTTTTATGATGTGAAATACGACAATTAACAGGCTGACAATTAGCTCATTCAAAAGATGTTGTTATTTCATTTCAAGTTTTATTAATATACAAACTTTTATATTCTGTCATTTATCTATATTCCTTAATTCTTTTTATTTGTTGCTCAAATTTCATCATTAATATCATTTACCGTTACTGGATAAGCTCGTATCATTAATTCTTGTAATTTATTTTTAATTTTTTTATTTCATTTTTTCATAAAATATTTTCCTTTCTGTAAAAAAACATAATATTCCTTTATTGGTTAATATTTTGATATTTAGTAAATAATTTATTTTAGTATTTAATTACTTCGCCGCCCGCTTCACTTTGAAGGTGAGCGGGGGCGGATAGGATATTTTGATAGAGTTTACCCCCATACGGAAATAAACAAAAAACAGTTTACCCAGTTATTAATTACGATTCATCCATCCCTAGACAACTTTATATAAAGAAAATAACCTTTTGGAGTTCCAACCCTCTTGTTTTTTTAGTGTCCGATATTGTTTTTTTAGGTTTAACAACACTCTTTTTATGAAAACAAGCCAAAAAACACGTGCTCTGACATTTCGCAAGGGATTAATCTTGCCGAGAATTAAAGAAATAAATAGGAGAGTAAATCCAATCGCTTTCACACTTTCTTTAAGGCTTCGTGCCATAGATGAGTTATCCATCTTTAAGCATCAAAATATTAAGTTTTAGTATTGCATTATTCATCAGGTAGTACCTTTATTAAAAATGATATTATTAGTTGTTAAACCGAAAAAATATAATAAATCACAGAAAGGAAATTATAAAAATTAACTAGTTTGTAGGGCAAAATAGGTTAATTTTTAATTTTAAAGATACTATCTGATGAATAATGCAAATAAAAAAATCGCTCTAATAAGCGATTAATTTAATTTGTATTTAATTACTTTATTTATATTTTTTATAAAACCTAAGTTTTTTTCCGACTACCAACAAATTCTACTCTATATTCCACCAAAACTAGTACAAACCCTGATACTAGTTATCAAAAGTTAAATAAGATTAGTAAATTACAATCCAGTCTTAAAGAAGCCTTAATTCATTATCATGGTTTGGGTTTCACTAATATTCAAAATTATTTAAAGCTCTGAAAATGAAAATACCAACACAAAGGTTTAACACCAAACCAACAATCAACGGTATTATATTTTAACGTTTAAAAAATTTAAAGCAAAATCATAATCTTACACAAAATTAGTTTTCAAATTGTCATATTGATGATTTTTTTTATTTCATCAAGAGTTTTCGACAAAATTAAAGAGGGCGTTTATATTCTTCAATGATATAACATTCATTTTTGTTGTCTTCACTAATTGGTTCATTAATAGATACTATTTTTAAGTCGTATGATTCTAAAAATACTTTGTCTTGTTTTGAAATATCATTAATTAAAATATCTTTTTCATCAATCATTACATAACTTGTACTATTATCTTGTACTGTGGTGTTTTGTTGAATTTGTAATTTAAAATTAAAGTCACTAATTTCATAACCAGTTATTTTAATATATTCATCTTTGTCAATAAAACCTATTTTAACGCTATTTTGAGAATAGTTTAAGGTTGGTTTTTGTTTTGTCTTAACAAGATTATTAATTTTATAAATATATAAGGTTCTAGCGCGGTCTTCTGTAAATAATTGTTCTAAATCGGGATCGCTATATTGTGATTGATTAGCAAAATCTAACGGAATACTATCAATTGAATAATCAATTGGTTCATCATTTTCCGCTAATTGTGCTAACATTTTTTCTGATGGTTTTAACATTATTCTTGTTCTCCTTCTTCATTAGTTATATTGATAATAGTTTCGTTATTTTTTAGTTGTCTGTTTAAAGTAGCATTTACTGGTAATCGAACATTAACAATTAACTCATCAATATTTTTAATATTAAATGTTCTACTGTTTAAAATCACATTATCATATTTAATTAACTTAATAATAAATTCAGTTAATTTAATTTCTCTAATGTATATCATTTGTTCATAAGAGGCGTTTGTTTGAATATTTACACCAGCAACTTCCGCTTGGGTTTGTTGAGCCCCCTTAGCAATCGCGGGAACATGATGGCGATTTATTTTATAATAATTAGTTAATAATCAATCATATATTTTGGTTAATTGTTCACCTTTAAAATTACCAGCGATATAGTCTACTGGTTGAAAATTACTATCAGGGTCTCCTTCAACTAATAACAAGTCATTTTCAACAAATGAAGCCAACATTTTACTAATTTCTTGGTCAACCACACCAGTAACCCCATTAGTATTAATAGTAAATTTACCACTATTTAATAATGGGTCTAACATTATTTTTTCAGCAATAATGTCTAAAATACTAGCAAATTGTTTACCATAACGAGCAGAAGGTTCAAAATTAGCGTTATTAGGAATAATTTCAATTGGTATAAAATCAATTGGTAATATTTCTTCTCTTTGCAAAGCTGTATAATTATTTCATTTAGCATCATCAATATATAAGTCGGTAATAGTACTGTATAATCGTGTTTTTAACTTTCTAATAACTTTTACTTGTTTAGTTACATAATCAATTTCTAATTTTTCAGTAATAAAAACACTCTGGTCATTTTTAATATAAGGGTCATAATCAAAAGTACAAGATACTAAATTACCCAATTCATCATATTGGTCATTGTAAAAATTAATAGTAATAAAATTAAGTTTTGAATTATTGGCAAAAATAAAATAGGCACATTTACCATATTTATTGATTTTATATTCGTTATATCAATTTTTATTAGTAAAGTCCTGCATTTTTAAAAAGTTATTAATTAATTTAGTATCTAATTGTTGATTAATAATTGGATTATAAATGCTAATTTCTAAATTTCGTGGATTTAAAAAATTAGCATTATCTTCACAAATTCTTTTTTCTAAAATCTCATTATGTTTTTGCACAGTAACATTTTTACGATTAGTAATCGTTGATGCTAAATTAAGATAATAACTATCAATATCATAGCTTTTCTTTAATTTCTTTTTGGCAGGTAACAACCCCATTTATAACACCTCTTTATTTTGTTTCTTCTTTTTTAATAACATCTTCAATGCTATCTTGTCTTTGTTGTTTGTTATGAGTTTTGATAAATCTAATAGTTTCAATAATTAAAATAACAACTCCAAAACCATTAAGCATTGCACCAATAATTACATATGCAGGTCAACCAATTCCTAATTTAGTTGGTCCTATAAAACAAATAATGATTCCTGCTATAAAAAACAATGATGAAACTCCAAAGATTTTCAAAAACATAATTAAATCTTTAATAGTTACTTTTGGCATAAAAACATCTCCTTTCTAATTTACCTTTTTTCTTTCAACATGTAATGACATTAATTTATTATTTTCAGAACTTATTGCGCCATTTTTATTAAGTTTTATACCATTAAGGCCAGCAAATAAAATAAATTCATAATGATTTTTATATGTTTCAAACATAATATTAATAGTATCTCCGTCATTTTCATAAGTACCAATTCATAATTTGTATTTATATTTTGTAGAATCATAATTTCTAATTTGATATTTTTTGTCAGAAAAAGATACAAAATCACTTATATCAACTAATTCTCAATCATTACCATTATTAATAGATATATCACCATTACCTAATAATGAATTACCATTAATAGTTTTAATATTTGTACCACTTATTAATTTATCTTGTTTATTTATTAAAAAATTATCAATGGCATTTACATCATAATAATTACTTAATAAATCTTTTGCTGTTTTAACAATATATTTCTTTAATTTTGTCGAAAACTCTTGATATTTATAAAATATACCTAAAATTAGGTATATTTTTAATATATGGAGGTAAATAAATGATGAAAAAAATAATTACAGAATTAATAAATAGCTTAACAGATGATCAATTTTTAGAATTTTATGAAAAAATAAAACAACAAGCAGACTTAATTAAAAAACAAAAACGTTTAAATGAAATTGATCAAAAATTTAGAGATAAAGGCATTATATGTCCTAATTGCAAATCTTTTCATTGTGTTAAAAATGGTCATAATTCCGAAGGAAAACAAAAATATTTATGTAAAAAATGTCGTGCTAGTTTTGATGCATTTCGTCATCATTTTACTTATTGAAGTCATTTAAATTATGAACAGTGAAATTTATTAATTCAAATTTCATTGTTAGGACAATCTAGTAAAATAATTTCTCGTTTTATTAAAACAACCCCAAAAACCGCTTGATATAATCGACAAAAATTAATGCAATCAAAACAATTAGAAAATACACAGTTAAAATTTAAAAAATTAAATGGTCAAATCCAAATGGATGAAACATTTATTAAAGAAATTCATAAAGGCAATTTTAAAGATAAATTTGATAAACGAAAAACTCATCTCGATCCATTTTCAACTGATACCAAATGCTGTATTCAAATGGCAGTTGATAGCAATAATAATATTTTTGTTCAATCCACCAATACCAAAAGATTACAAAAACAATGGATTATTGAAAATATGAATAAGCAACTAATTAAAGAAAAATCAATAATTATTTCTGATATGCAACCACTATATTTATTAGTAGCAAAACAAACAAATTCTACTCTATATTCCACCAAAACTAGTACAAACCCTGATACTAGTTATCAAAAGTTAAATAAGATTAGTAAATTACAATCCAGTCTTAAAGAAGCCTTAATTCATTATCATGGTTTGGGTTTCACTAATATTCAAAATTATTTAAAGCTCTGAAAATGAAAATACCAACACAAAGGTTTAACACCAAACCAACAATCAACGGTATTATATTTTAACGTTTAAAAAATTTAAAGCAAAATCATAATCTTACACAAAATTAGTTTTCAAATTGTCATATTGATGATTTTTTTTATTTCATCAAGAGTTTTCGACAAAATTAAAGATATATTTACCATTTTCTTTATCAATATAATCTTTATTTAAATCACTATCTTTAATAACATCAGTTGGGATATCGCCACCTTGTTTTGTTTTTCAAACATTATTTTCATAATAAATAGTATCATTATCAAATGGAACATTTATTTCATTATTGTTATTTTTTATAATACTTTTATTGTCAATCTTAGTTTTTTCTTTTTCTATTAAAGCATCAACTTCTAACTGCGTATAATATGCTTCTAAATCTATCATTGTTAAATCAATACCTTCTTCTTGAAAAGTTCGAAACATTTTCTTTAAAGTTGTTAGATTAGCCAGTGATTTTGCATAGGTAGGCAATAGACCTTGTCATGTTGCCATAGGGTCATTTTGTGAAGAATAATTAATATCACCAACACTCATATTTGCCGAAGTAAAAAACTCAATCGGAATACGGTTAAATGTTCAATGCTCAATAGTAATAAACACCATATTAATACAAATTTTCTTTAATAATGGGTCTTTAAATGTTTCAAATTTTAGTTTTGAAAATGGATAGTTTAAATATGAATTAATCATATTTTGGGCTCTTAAAGCAAATGTTTTAAATCATAATTCTACATCACCTTTAAAGAACTTATTATAACGAACTGGAACTTGTATAATTTTACCTGTCATTGGAATAAAATTATTATAATTTTCCAAAGTAACATTTTGTCATAATTCATTTAACATTTAATCATCTCCTTATCATTGTTTTCTTTTTGATTTAATCTTATTTAAGATAAACTTTTTACTACTTAATAGTGTTTTTGTTTTAATTGTTTTGTTTAAATCTTGTTTTGTTCTTAGTTGCTTGTATGTTTGAAATGCTACGCCACCGCCCAGTAAACTAGCAACAGCACTATCTTTTATCGTATTTAACAATTTATCTTTATTAAAGTTATTTTTAAATTGTTCTTGTAACTTTAATATCTTAGCAATTGTCCGATATATTTTAAAACTATCTTTTACTACTTGTTGATAAGCAACCGGTGCAAAAGAAACTAAATTAAACAAACTTGTTTTATTAAATCCCCAACCAATAAACCACTCACTGTTCATATAGAATTTAAACGGTTCAGGAGCTAAAACAAATTGTTTTGCTTTGATTAAAGTTGTCATAACGACAATAGGGGAATATTTAGGATTTTTATAATATATTGTTAAAGCAACTTCACCTGCAACTGATAAAGGAACAATTTTAACCGATAAAAAAACATCAGAACCATAAGCAAAAGGTAATAATTGGCCTTTTTTAATAGCCTTAGTTTCAAATTTAGATAATATTTTTTTAGTTTGCTCAGTAATTTTACTAATTACTTTTTGTTTAATAGTAATTATTTGTTTTTCAATTGGGGCTAATAATTTTTTAGTTACTTTTTGAATATAAAAATTTGGGTTTAAATGATTCAAAATTTTATTTAATTTAATTGGTGTTTGGTGCAAGATATTTAATAATTTATTATTGTATACTTTGCTACCACGCATTAAATTAGCATTTAATAGTAGGTTTTTACCAACACCTTTTTTATGAAGATTAGTCATAATGTTATATCACTCATTAGTATTAATTTTGCTTATTTTATCAATATTTAATCCATATTCAGACAATCATTTATTAGCATTTTTTTCATTTACGCGTGGTATTTTTTGAACTAATTTAGGACTTATTTTTTGAATATTTTTCTCAATTTTTAATAAATTATTAATTATTTCTAAATTAGAAACTTTAAAACCCTTATAAAAATCATTTCGGACTAATTTTCCAATTGTATATAATAAATTTTCATTATTAGCCTGTTTTGTAAAATCAAATATTAATTTATCAGATAAAATCTTTTTACCCGTAACTTGTTTTACAATATCTTCTAAGTTATTAGCAGTTATTACACCTAATTTTTCAAGTAATTTAGTTTCTTTTGCTAATTTTAAAATTTTAGTTGTGCGAGCAGCACGCGTTAATTTACCAATTCCACCAATTGCTGGTAACAAATTTAAGGCAGTACTTTTTACTGTCACTTCTGATGTTAATTTATCGTATATTTGATTTACGGCAAAATCGGTTGCTGTTTCTACTCCAAACGAGATAAATGCTGCGGCAAAATTAGATAATCCCGCACCAAGCCCAATAGCAGATGCAACACCACCAGTCAAAACTGATAAACCAAGGGCTAAAACTTGAATTCCTAAAAATTCCAATAACTGTAACCCAAAACTTTTTTCTTTTTGTTGAATTGACAATCTAGTTGGATTTTTTTTAACAGCATAAATAAGAGCTGTTTTCCCTGTTCCAATTGGCATTTTTAAAACGAAAAAGTACTATTTTTTAGTACTATTAATAATTTTTAATTTTAACATCAATCGAATTTGTTTGACCAATAGCGTTGTTTTTACCTTCAATTTGAACTTCAACAATTTTATCATTTGTAATATTAATTGGTCAATCCTCACCTTTACTTTCAACAAAGTAATCAAAATCACTTTCAGTTAAAGAACTATCTACAGCTTTAACTGCTTTTAAAACAACATTTTTAAATTGTGGTTTTAATTGTTCAGCTGTTGCTTGTGTTGGTTCTGCAACATGAATAGTTGGTACATCTAATTTATTAATTTTACTAATATCAATTTTTGAAACAATATGTTTAATAATTCCCTTAGGTTCAACTACTGCTCCACCTAAATATAAAACTCTTTCCATAATCAAAGTATTACCCATTCCAGTACCTAACGCAGCAGCACCCACCCTTAATGGAGTATGGTCTTTTTTGCGTAAAATAAGAGGGTCATATTTTTTGCTAAATTTAAAGGCAATTGCATTAACACCTTCTGGTAATAAACTAATTGTTCCTTCTGAACCATCTTTATTAATAATTGGTAATTTTTTTGGAACCATATAATATGTTGTTCCTTCAACAGTTTTCATTGCTCCACTTGTTTCAATTACGCTATTTATTTGGTCGTTTGCTCCAAGTTGTAACTGTAATTTATTACGAATTCCACGAATAAAATCAGCCGAACCCAATACAACTGTTTCTGATGGGGTAAAGCCGTTTTCATATATTTTATCCATTATTTCATCGTGGATTTGTAAAGCATTTGTATCATCTGCTTTTTGTCCTTGAATAGTTGTAACTATTCCTTTATTAATAATTTCTAAAATTTTATTGCGTTTATAAGCAACTTCAGTATCCATTGCTTGCTCAATATCAGCAGCCCAAAGATTAGGATTAAAATCACTTTCTACAGGGTCTAATTTACGGGCAAAAGTTAAAATTGTATCTAATTCAACTGTTCCATCTTCAAACTTTACTTCAGTGTAGTTTAAAAGACTATCATCAGTATTAAATACTTTTCCATCTTTTCCTAGACCTTCATTATATTTAATATTTTTCTTTCTTTTATATGTTAAACCAAATTTATTTGCTTCTTTTCACGCAAATAAAGCTTCTCAACTAAATTTTTGTTGATAAGTTTGCAAATATCATTGTTCAAATGTTTCTCGGTCTTGTTTTGTTGCTTGATTAGCAATATCTCCGAAAATTCTTTGTGGGTTTTGGGCCATAATTTACTTCCTTCTTTCTATTTATTAAATACATTATCTGTATCTAAAATATTGTTTTCTTTGTTTTCTACTTTTGGTACACCGCCGGTATTAACTGTTTGTACCTTAATTAATTCATCATAAACACTTTGTAAGTGTGTTTTAATGATTTCAATATCATCAGTAATATCATAAGACTTTAATAAAACATTCTTAAATTCTTCGTTATCAGTTAAAGAATTATTAAAATTATTAATTTCAATTTGTTTTAATTGAAGTGTTTGTTGTTCAACTTGTGAAGTTAATTCAGTATTTTTTGCTTGTAGTTCGTTGATTTGTTGATTACTATTTTCTAAATTACTTGCATTAAATTCTTCAACTTCAGCAGTATTTTCTAAAATAATTTCAGCAGTTTTAATATCTAAACTACCATCTTCACTTTTAATAGGTTCATTGTTTTCAGCAACAAGAACATATTTTACATTTTTTAATGCCATTTTTTCCTCCTATTTTTTAATATTTGTATTTATTCTTTTTCTAATAGCCTTTTTTATAATTTCAAAACTATCTACTCGAAAAGATAAAAAATATCGTTTAGTTTTTATATTTAACTGATTAAATACTGAGCCTTTAATTTTTATCTCATCATCTTTTTTTAATTTCAAAAAATCAGTTAAAATAGATTGGTTATATATTGATAATGTTGAGTAATTTAATCCGTCTCATTGACATTTAGCCGAACAAGCATCAACTTCAACACCACCAGCAACCAGTGCTTTAATTTTAGTTTTAATCGGGTTTTCATGTAGTCTAACAGTTAATTCTAACTTATTAATTTTTTTATTTTTTATTTTAGGTTTATTAGTTATTGATTTTTTAGTTAAATTACTTTTTGTTTGTATCATTTTTATCAACTCCTTTTGTTAAAAAATATTGTAAATGTTTCCAAGCATCATGTTCATGTTCTGTCATTTTAATATTTCCTTTATAAAGATATTTTTTCTTAACAATTGGAGATTGTAAAATATAATTTAAATTAAAGTGATATTTACATAAAACTTTTAAACAACCAATGAATTTAGGAGTAGATAATGGATTTGTTATTTTTAAACCTTTATGAAGTTGATAATCTTCAATTATTACAATAACTTTATTTAAATAAGAACAAATTTTATTTTTAAAATCATTTAATATTAGATATATGTTATTTATTGCTTCTTCTTCATAGTTAGAATTAAAAGTAATATTATTAATTATTTTCTTTTGCAAAACATTATAAATAATAATACCAGTTTGTCCAATTCCAGCAGGGTCAATTGCAATAATATATTTTAATTTATTTCTTTGATTTTTTGGTCAATTTGTAATATTTTTCATCCATCGGAAGCTAAATCCAAAATATCGTTAATTTTGTAATGTTGCATATAAGAAGCAATAACATCTCATTTATTTTCAAATAAGTTTAAATACATTTTTGTTCATTCTAAACATTGTAAATCATAATGATTTTTGTGATGCGAAATACGACAATTAACAGGTTGACAATTAACTCAATCAAACGAAGTTGTTATTTCACTTCAAGTTTTATTAATATATTTACTTTTATATTCTTGCATAATATTTTATTCCTTTCTTCTTATTTTGTTAAATAAAC
The DNA here is from genome assembly GCF_964019595.1 of Spiroplasma endosymbiont of Sarcophaga carnaria. Lineage (NCBI taxonomy): Bacteria > Bacillati > Mycoplasmatota > Mollicutes > Entomoplasmatales > Spiroplasmataceae > Spiroplasma > Spiroplasma endosymbiont of Sarcophaga carnaria. Next base: position 1,732,742 of record NZ_OZ026456.1, on the reverse strand, counting down.
ATAAAATACCTTTGTTGGTTAATATTTTGATATTTAGTAAGTATATTTATATTTTGATTTAATTATCTTAATTCGCCACCACTCACCCCCAAAGTGAGGTGGATGGCGATACTAAACTTTATATTTAGACAGAGTTTATCCCCCAACGGAAGTAAAACAAATTTACCCAGTTATTAATTACGCTTCATCCATCCCTAGACAACTTTATATAAAGAAAATAACCTTTTGGAGTTCCAACCCTCTTGTTTTTTTTAGTGTCCGATATTGTTTTTTTCGGTTTAACAGCACTCTTTTTATGAAAACAAGCAAAAAACACGCGCTCTGACATTTCGCAAGTGATTAATCTTGCCGAGAATTAAAGAAATAAATAGGAATAAATCCAATCGCTTTCACAATTTCTTTAAGGATTCGTGCCATAGATGAGTTATCCATCTTTAAGCATCAAAATATTAAGTTTTAGTATTGCATTATTCATCAGATAGTACCTTTATTAAAAATGATATTATTAGTTGTTAAACCGAAAAAATATAATAAATCACAGAAAGGAAATTGTAAAAATTAACTAATTTGTAGGGAAAAAATAGGTTAATTTTTAATTTTAAAGATACTATCTGATGAATAATGCAAATAAAAAAATCGCTCTAATAAGCGATTACTTTAATTTGTATTTAATTACTTTATTTATAATTTTTATAAAACCTCAACTTTTTTCCGACTACCATTATACTTTTGGTCAATACATGAATTTTAAACCAGCACAAAAGCAGAAGTTTAAAATAAAACATCGTATTGAGGCATTTACAATGTTAATAAATACTAATCAATTAAAATGATTATGAGAAAAATGTCCTGTAAGTAAAACCCAATATGAATTAATTCAATGAGAAGATAAGCCCGATGCAAGAGAAGAACGAATGTTAGATTTATATGATGACACATTTGATAGTGATTTTTATGCTTTACACTTTGAATTAGTACCAATGGTTAAACATAATAGTTCAGCAGATTATAAATTATGACAACAAAGGGAGTGAATAACTTAATGAAAAAAGATATTTATGTAATACATGATGAACGTGTAATAAATGCAAAAAGACCATATATGTCTGTTTGTGGACAAGTTAAAAAAAGACTTTGTCAAGAATTAAATAAAGATAATATCGCAATATGTAATTTAAATTTATATAACGAATATATTAATAAATATCAAAAAGTTAAAGTATGTGTACAAGTTTTAGCAAATGAACCAAATTTATTAACAGTAAATATTATTAATTATGCACTTATTTTAAAATTAAAGGAGCAAAATAACAATTAATAATACTTTCCATAGTTTACCAAACTTAAATGATATTAATAGTGTTTTAAAATTTTATAATTATGATTGAACTATTAATTTAGCCAATATTATTGCTAGTCATCAAATGAGATTAGTTAATGGTAAAGATATTTTATTTAAGTCTCATCGTAAAGACATTTTAGAAAAATTAAATTGATGATATGAAACTTATAAAATAAAAGAAAAATTAGATAAAAATGAATTAACAGCAAGTTTAATGGGTAAAACTATCTTTGGTTTATTAGAGACTAATGACGGCAATATTGATTTATGAATTAACCCTTTTAACTTTACATCTCGTGTAAGTAAAATAAACGAAATTGAACAAGGTGCTGATATTTGATTAAATTATCATCAATCAGATAGTGGTTTTATTTTAAATTTAATTTGTACCAAAGATAAAATAGTTATAAAAGGTTGACCTAAAAATAATGAAGTAGTTGTTGGACAAAGTAAAACACAAATTAAAGATGATGTTAAACCTATTTTAGTACAAGAATTTAAAAACAAATTAGGTATTGTCCCTTTTTGAGAAATGATTAATGAACCCAACCCTTTATTTTTATCTACATCAACTACATTAAACCCATGGCCTACAATGGCAAATTGTTATAAATTACAATTTGATTTATAAGATAGTTTTAATATTAAATCAAAAGAAAGATGAGCAAATCGTACTCATTGATATGGGGTATTAGATGATGATTTAATGACTGCTTATAACAAAGGCAATAAAAAAGTATTACAAGACGCTTTTGATGATATTTTTATTCAATCAGGTCAATCAGCAGTAGATGGTCAATTATCCCAATCTTTACAAGTAGTACAAGGTACACCAACCTTAGAAACATATACCGAAGACCAAAAAGCTATTATTGAACAAGTATACTTAGCATGTCATTTTTCTAGTCCTTTTGGTGATAAATCAGATAATGACCAAAATAAAACACAGTCATTATTAACTAAAACAAAAGACTTAGAAAAACAAGCATATTTACAAGCATATCGTAAGCAATACTATACTAAAATGTTTGATACTGTTTTAAAATATTATGGTTTATGAGATGGTGTTGGTGAACGAGAATATGGTTTTGATTTTATTAGTGCAAGTTTGGTTGATCAAATTCGACAAAATGAATTAATTACTGCTAGATTAGATAATGGCACAATGGAACCAATAAGAGCAATTACTGAATATGAAAATATTGATGAATTAGAAGCAACCAAATATTTTGAAAAAGTAGAAGCATGACAATATAAAATGCAAGCAAAAGAAATAGAACATAATAATAAATTACTAGAATATGATGAAACTGGTAATAATCAAAATGCCGTACAAGGTAGAACAGAAATTAAGGAGAATTAAAAAATGAGTAGAATTAACTCAGGGGTTATCGAAGAATTACGAAGACAAGCCCATGATACTTTAATAGATATCAGAGAAAACATAAAAGACAATCGTCATTGAATGGTCTTTCCGTTTAATGTTTATAGTTCATATATTCCTGATACAGAAACGGGATGAAAACCAAATAATGCTAAACCCAGTGATTATGGTAGTTATTCACGAATATTTGATAATATGGAAAGTACTATTGCGCAATGACAAGATAGTTTAAAAATAGTCCAAAAATATAAAGGTGAAGAAATTAATATTTTAACAATTGATGATTTTAATAAACAACCAGTTAATTCAACAATATGAGCAAATAATGAAACACCTTTTGCTATAAAATTAAAAGATGAAAATAATAATATTTATTGAAAATTAATTGATGGTGAAAATATTTATGATATTAATAGAATGCTGGCATACTTAAATCAATATAAATTAAGTTATTTTATTAATAATGATAATAAAGCCGATAATTTTTATACAAAAGAAGTTAAGGTTGGTAAATATTGAGATGCTTATATGATTGATGATAGAAGTTCAATTCAATTTGGTGAGGCTAAATTTGAACAAGTATTTACTCAACAATCAACCGAAAGACAATATACTTTATTAATTTTAGATGAAGATGTAAATAAATTAAATATTAATGATTATTATAATTTTTATACTGTATTTAATGATCGTGGTTTAAATATTGGTGGTGGTGATATTAATTCTGCACCACAAGATAGACAATGATTATATCCATCAAATGTTATTAATTATTATTCACCTTATGATGGTAGTTTTTTATGACAAGAAATTACCTTTTCAAGTATTAATGACAAAATTAGTAATAGTGGTTTATCAGTAAGACAATTTATTCAGACCAGCGGCCCCGGGCGAGGGTTATTGTTTTCCTAAAATAACTTATAATGAAAAAACAAATACATCCACTATTGAATTAGATGAAGTTTTATTAAAAGACCCAGGTGTTAGAGCAATGGCAGTTAAATTTTATGGTAATCCTATCTTTTTTAATATGCCTGTTATTGGCCGACCAATTATTAAATGTCAATTTAATAAAAAAGTAATGAATTCACGAGATCTATTAATGTATAATATGTATCCTGCTCCACCTGATAAAATAAATACTTATGCATCACCCGAAGTAAGTTGATATAACATTCAAGGTATTCAACCAACTATGATAACTGGTTATGAAGATTGAAAGCAAGATATGGAAAGTAGATACGACTTTTGAAATCAAAAAAATAGTGAGGGAATTGTTATAACTGATAAAGCAAGTTCAACAGCAACTAATCCTACGGTTGGCACAACTATTAAGGAAGAAGATAATAATTCTGAATTTTATTGGTCTAAAACTTGAATGATTACACCACCAGATAAAGTAAAAGTAAATAGTGGTAGTGTTGATAATATTATTAGTACACAAGCATCATCTTATTTTAGAAGAAAAGATGAATTTGGTAATACAGTTGGACAAGTTCAATTTGAATATAATAAAATGGGGTCTTGTAATGTTTGAGATATTTTAAATATGAATAATTTTATTAATCGCCAAATAACAGTACTACCTTTAAACTATACACAAAAATTAGTATTTAATCCTTTTACTATTCCAGGTGGAGTTGGTAAATTCTTAAACTTTATTTCGTTTGGTATTCCATGAGGATGAGTTATTAACCAAGATAAAAAAACTTGACCTAATTTTCAATTTCTTAATGGTTTTATGAGTTCTAATGTTTATAGTTTTTATAATGATGCTTTTTGGTCTGAAAACTCAAAAGGTAAAGGTTATTTACCCTTTGAAATATTTAGACAACAAGGTAATGATAAAGTTGGTGCTATTTTTGGTGCTAATGCTACTAGTTTAGGTTTTACAACTTTATTAACTGATAAATGCAAAGGTACTGTTTTAACTAAGGATGGTAAACCAACCGAAGAATTAATTTATTCAACTTATAATTTAAAACAATTAAATCCTAAAACTAAACGAGTTTATTTAATTAATGAACAAACCAAAGCAGTAGATGCGCAAATACCAGTTAGTGATAGTGAAAAAGATACTGATTGCGAATTCTTACAAACACCAGATGGAACAAATTGTAGTTATATTATTGATATGTTTTCAATTCAAGCATTATATAAAGGTAATTTTGAAATTATCTTTTATGCTGATAACCCATATACAAATAATGAAGAAGATTATTTACGCTTATCAGTATGGAGTTTTCGTGGTAAAACAAAAAGTACATTAAATAATTATTTACGCGATATGACAACTAATTATAAAACTAGTTTCTTACTCCCACATGATTATGAAATACCAACATTTAATTACCCACAATATGTTCTTCCACCAGTACCATATAAGGAATTATGTAAAATGAAGTGCAACAAATCTTATTAGTCAAATAATACAATAAAAATCATAAAAAATCAATTATAAATTTTTAAAAATCAAAATATTTATAGTTTTTATTTTATTTTAAGGAAAATTAAGCACACTAAAAAATAATTTATTAAATTACTTCAAATAAACCTATTTAAAATTATCTGAAAATACCTCTTTTGCTGTTTTTCAATTAAGAACAGGCCTTAATTTATCATTTATAACATTAACTACTCAATTTATTTTTTGTTGACTAACATTATTAAAATCAGTTCCCTTAGGAAATCATTGTCTAAGTTCAGAATTCATATATTCAATTAATGGTTTTTGTTGTGGTTTACCAGGGTCACAAAAATAAACTTGTGTTTCAGCAAATATTTCTAATTCTCTTCATTTACTAAATTCTTTTCCTCTATCAGTTATTATTCCTTTAATTTTCCCAAATAAATTATTACTTATAACAATATCTTTAAACTTTTCCACAACTTCATTAGCAGTATGATTTTTTAATTTCATAACAAAATAACTTTTACTATTTTGTTCAACTAAAACCAAATTACTAGATTGATGCTCTTTTCCAACTATGGTATCCATTTCAAATCAACCAACATCAGTCTCTTTATTCTCAATATCTCATATTGATTTAAAATTAATTAATTTACCACGATTATCAAATTTTCCTTTTGTTTTATATTTTTTACCACGATGACGTAAATTCTGTTTTAAAAAAACATAAAAACCCAAACGAATTCATTTATACAATGTTTTAACACAAACAGGAAATTTAATACCAAACTTTAGAAAATAACGATGAATAAGTTGTGATGGAGAATCACGATAAACATTAAATCTTATATTAATAAAATTTAATTGTTCTTATGTAAACTTATATCTTTTATTATTCTTTTTTCTTTTCTCATAATACATTTTATCTGACTTATAAGCACTATATTCATCAATAGTTTTAAAACGCTTAATTTCTCGCAAAATAGTACTACGATTTCTGTTCAAACATTTAGCAATTTGTGAAATATTTATTTCACCATTCTTTTTTAAAAATAATTTTGATAATAATAATTTTTCCAATTTAACCTTATCGATAAAACTTAAATGACTATACATAACATTTATATACCTTTCATTAATTTATAAATTTAATATTAAAATTATTTAATACATTATTGATATATGATAAAATCAATTATAGCATTCAAGTAATTTTAATAAAGGAGAAGTAAAATATGAAAAAGTTACTAAGTATTTTAGGAGTAATCGGATTAACAGCAACAAGTACAACAACATTAATTAGTTGTGAAAAACCAAATAATAATGAAAACGGGGGGGTAATAAACCTACACCATAACCACAACAACTACCAGAAAATAGCAAATGAACTAATATTCCTAGAACACAGGCGCCTAATAAAGAATTTTTAACTGCTACTAATAAATGATATTTTTATATAAATAAATATGAAAATAATTATATAACGACAAAATTTTATTTTGATAATAATTTTATTAATAATCAAAACACTTGATGACAACACTTAAAAAATGATTCAGATTTTATTTGAAACTATAATTTAGTATATCGTTGAAATAAAAACAATGAACCACAAATACCAGAAATTAATAAAGACACAGGACTAATAATTGATTGAAAAGAATAAAAGGACTAACAAGTCCTTTTTTAAATTAATCGAACAAACTTCATAAAGATAATTAATAGGAATATATTTGTTATTGTATTATATAATGCTGGACTAAATTTTCATACCTCAAATGTTTGACTAAAAAAACTATATATTGTTTGAAATATTTTACCAACACCGCTTGCTAATTCGTTTACTTGTTTAACACCGGGAATATTATTTACAATTCAAATTGCAGCATTTTTTATATGACACGCTAAATTATATCAACTACAACTTTCATATTGGGCTTGTCATCATTGTCCATCAGGAAACAACCCGCCATTATTTATTTCTTGTCAGTTATAAATTCCAAAATTAAAATCATAATAACGGTACATATCATTTTCTTTTTGGGCTTGTAATTCAAAAACATTATAACCGATTTTTTGTTCTTCAATTTTTTTGTATTTTAAACCGTATTTATCTTTTAAAGCACCTTCAAAAATATAACCTTCATTTTGATTAATATTATAATTATTTGCAACTGAAAAATCATAATTAAATACATTACCATAATTAGTATTATAAAAACGATTTTTAAATGCTGAATACAATTTAATGTCTAATTGATTGTATTTATCAGAAAAATAAAAATAACGAGGATAAATTTTAAAACCATTATTTGCTAATAAACCATATTTTTTATTATATCCTTGTACATAAGTATCATTTTCTAAATCAAAAATGGTACGTAAATAATCTTTATAAAAATTTTGGGAAACCGTAAACATACTATTTAATAGTTTTTCAAATTGATTTTTATTAGTATTAGTTTCATCAATTAAAACATCTCTAAAATTAATCAATTTTAAACCAAAAAAATTAATTAAAACAGTATCATACTGTAAATTATCAATATAACCACTTTCAATAAAATTACTGCGATTTTGAAATACAGGTACCAAAGCATGGGTAAAAAAGGCTTTTAAAAATTTATTAATATCAATTTGACCTTTCATCTGTTCAAAAACCATTTTACCAATATTAGGAGAATTACCTTGATAATAATTATAAGTTTCAGCACTAAAATTAAAAGTATCTTCTTTTTCTTTTATGAAAGAAAATAAAAAACCTAAATCATCAGTATACCAATAACTATTTGCATTATTACCATCCCAATATTGTTTAAAATGTGTTAATTCTAAACTACCAGCAATAATATTTTTATTTTCATCAATTGTTAAAATCATCCGATAAATTGATTTTCTAGTTAAAATAACATCAGGTTTTCAATCTAATTTTTCCATATTATTAATAATTTCAAAATCAAAAATTATTCTTTCACTACCCAAATTTGGGTCATCATAGTTTGGATTACCACCTTGCTGAATTCGGATATTTTCTTGTACAATAACATCAATATATTTAAGCAAAAAAGAACGAACATTTTGATAATATTCAGTATATAATTTTAATTTGCCATCATTATCAACAACTGGTAATTCTGGTTCACCGTTTCCATCTCAACGATATACTAAATTATAGTTTCAAATAAAATCTGAATCATTTTTTAAGTGTTGTCATCAAGTGTTTTGATTTTTAATAAAATTATTATCAAAATAAAATTTTGTAAGCAAATATTGACCATTTCTTTTTTCTCCATAAAAATATCATTTATTAGTAGCAGTTAAAAATTCTTTATTAGGTGCCTGTGTTCTAGGAATTTGTATTCAAAACTCATTAATCATTTTAACTAATTGTAAATTATCAATACCTCTTTCTAATTTATTAATAACTTCCACAGTATTAAAATACTTAGCAAAAGAATAAGAAAAATTAGTTAATTCTTTTCTTTAATTTTGTCGAAAACTCTTGATATTTATAAAATATACCTAAAATTAGGTATATTTTTAATATATAGAGGTAAATAAATGATGAAAAAAATAATTACAGAATTAATAAATAGCTTAACAGATGATCAATTTTTAGAATTTTATGAAAAAATAAAACAACAAGCAGACTTAATTAAAAAACAAAAACGTTTAAATGAAATTGATCAAAAATTTAGAGATAAAGGCATTATATGTCCTAATTGCAAATCTTTTCATTGTGTTAAAAATGGTCATAATTCCGAAGGAAAACAAAAATATTTATGTAAAAAATGTCGTGCTAGTTTTGATGCATTTCGTCATCATTTTACTTATTGAAGTCATTTAAATTATGAACAGTGAAATTTATTAATTCAAATTTCATTGTTAGGACAATCTAGTAAAATAATTTCTCGTTTTATTAAAACAACCCCAAAAACCGCTTGATATAATCGACAAAAATTAATGCAATCAAAACAATTAGAAAATACACAGTTAAAATTTAAAAAATTAAATGGTCAAATCCAAATGGATGAAACATTTATTAAAGAAATTCATAAAGGCAATTTTAAAGATAAATTTGATAAACGAAAAACTCATCTCGATCCATTTTCAACTGATACCAAATGCTGTATTCAAATGGCAGTTGATAGCAATAATAATATTTTTGTTCAATCCACCAATACCAAAAGATTACAAAAACAATGGATTATTGAAAATATGAATAAGCAACTAATTAAAGAAAAATCAATAATTATTTCTGATATGCAACCACTATATTTATTAGTAGCAAAACAAACAAATTCTACTCTATATTCCACCAAAACTAGTACAAACCCTGATACTAGTTATCAAAAGTTAAATAAGATTAGTAAATTACAATCCAGTCTTAAAGAAGCCTTAATTCATTATCATGGTTTGGGTTTCACTAATATTCAAAATTATTTAAAGCTCTGAAAATGAAAATACCAACACAAAGGTTTAACACCAAACCAACAATCAACGGTATTATATTTTAACGTTTAAAAAATTTAAAGCAAAATCATAATCTTACACAAAATTAGTTTTCAAATTGTCATATTGATGATTTTTTTTATTTCATCAAGAGTTTTCGACAAAATTAAAGATTCTTTTAAAAATTGTTTTTTATCAACATAATAGAATTTATCAATATTATATTGTTTAGCATAAGTATCTCAATTTTTATATAAATCCATAAACTCATCACTAGGCTTATCAAATGAAATTCCCGTTGAATAACTATCCTTTAAAAAGTCTAAATATCATTTATCATTATAAGTTAATGTTTGTGATGTTTTTAGAGTTGGATTAATAAAGTAATTTGTTTCAGACCAGTTTTCAAAAAAACTACTGCGTAAAAACATTGTATTAATAAAATCAGTTTCATTCATTCCCATTGTTTGTTAATTAACAGTATAATTCTGCTGATTTAAGTGTTTAAATGCTGTTAAAGTAATAAATGGAATAATTAAACCTAAAATACCTAAAATAGATATGGCAAATAAAGATAATGATTTTTTCATATTTATAATTCAACCCCCAACTATACAATGTTTTTGAAACAATAAACCCAACAATATATAAACTTGATATTGTTAACATTAATGGATGACTAAACAAAATTGCCATTTTACCAAACAAAGAAAGTAAAAAAGTATCTGAGTTATATAAATCCATAATGATATTTTTTGCTGATGTTAATTGATTTATAATCACCGTAATAAAACTAGTACCAAAAATAGCAATTGCAGCAACTAATAAAACTAATCTAATCATTAATCTGTTTCCTTTCACCGACCATTTTTATTAGCCTTATGTGCTTTTTTAACACCACGTACTGTTGAAGCATACAATTTTGATGTATTGTTTTTAACAGTTGAACCTAATTCATTATATTGTGTTCTTGTTCCGTGGATAGCATAAATTGATAACTTAACAACCATAAAAAAGATAATAAAATAAGCAATAGTTGTATTTGTCATTGGTAATTTAGTATTTCAAATTACATCAAAAATAAACAAAAATACATCAAAAATCAAACTAAAAATCTTATCTCAATTATTACTTTCTGATAATAAATTAATCATCTTTATCACTTCCTTTTTCTTTTTTAGGTTTTAAATTTTTTTTCAAAATATCAATATCAAACAATGCTAAACGCTCTTTAACACTTAATTTAGTAATTTCTGACCAATAATATTCTTTATAATTAACTATTTCATCATTTTTTAAATCACGAACAAACTTTAATCATTTACTATCATATTTCTGTGCAAATTCTAATGGAATAATTATTTTAAAAAACCGAATTCCTAACCCAACATCCGACTTATGTTTTGCTCGTTTACCTTCGGCTGTTCGTTCTACTGATTTTGTTTTTCAAATTTCATAATCTGTAATATCTTGAAAAATACCAATTCGCATAATAAAGAAAAGATTAAAAAAATTAAATCCTTTTTTAGCAATAGGTTTTTTCAATGAAATTGGAATAATAATACCACTTGCTAATTGTCGAATATTATTTCAAATCATACCCTCACGCTGAGCAGTAAATAAAGCACGATTACCAAAATGTCTTGCTAATACAATTCACGGAATTTTACCACTACGAACTTTTTTCTCATCGTGGGGACTAGTTCCATCAATATATAAATAACTTTCATCAAATAAAATAACACTATCATCTGGGGGAACTGGTTTTGTTCTATCTGTAAAATCTAAATTTTTAAATGTTAAAACTTTAACTTTCTCATCTTCTAACGGATAATTACTATAAATTTTATCTGTTAATAATTTCATAGTTTGTGATAAATAAGTTAAAAGTAAAGTTTTTCCGGTTCCTAATTTACCAATAATAACTGATAACGGATTATCTCAAACAAAACTTACTAACCGAAAAGCATTTAACTGATAAAATATGTTTTTTCAAACTCATCATACAAAATAAACACATTGCAAAGCAAATAATAATCAAAATACTAAACCAGTATAATTTAATGAAATTATTCAAAATAACAAATCAATTAAACTAAACAAAATCATTGAACTACTAATATAACAATAATTTTTTAAGAAAAATACAAACTTTTTCATTATTTAAAATACCCAACTATTTTAAAAATCATTCATAACAAAAACCAAGTTAAAAATAAAATAACAATTCAAACACCAACCATCAAAGTTAAATATTCATTCTGTGTCAAAGTCCAAGTTGTAATACTTTCAACATTTGTTTTATTTATAAACAAAAAGACATGAATAAAAAACTCTTTTAATTTTTCTCAATCATTTTGCATTTTTAAAAACTCCACATTTTTTGAATAAGTTTAAAAAACATCCCAAAAAATAAAACGATAAATAATACAAACGATATAACATATAAAAATTCAGGGGCATTTGAACCAAAAATATAACTAACAAATTGAACTCAATAGTCATATAAACTCATTTAATTTAAACTTTCTAAATCATTAATTAATTCTTGCTCTTTTTCAACACTTCAATTTGTTAAATTATTATTGTTATTATTTACTTTTACTTTTTTAGGTTCATTTGAAAATAATGCTTTGTGCATACGATTAAAATAATTTTGTTTATATTGATTATACAAATTAATTAATTCTGTTCCAGTTAAATACTTTCAAATATGACGTTTTAAATTTTCATCATATTTTACAATAGGATAAGAATTATCATAAATCAAACCAATTGCTACTTGTTCTGAATGTTTTTCACTCGGATAAATAAATTTATTACTTAATCAAAAACCAATATGGCGATTATGATTAGGTAAATTTATAAATGAAGCTTTATCAGTCTGAAAAACTATGAATTCTTTACGAATAAAATAATTCTCTATATTTTGATTTTTCTTAACAAAATTACTCAATTTTATCAACTCCTTAATAAACATTTTTTCTTTAATTTTGTCGAAAACTCTTGATGAAATAAAAAAAATCATCAATATGACAATTTGAAAACTAATTTTGTGTAAGATTATGATTTTGCTTTAAATTTTTTAAACGTTAAAATATAATACCGTTGATTGTTGGTTTGGTGTTAAACCTTTGTGTTGGTATTTTCATTTTCAGAGCTTTAAATAATTTTGAATATTAGTGAAACCCAAACCATGATAATGAATTAAGGCTTCTTTAAGACTGGATTGTAATTTACTAATCTTATTTAACTTTTGATAACTAGTATCAGGGTTTGTACTAGTTTTGGTGGAATATAGAGTAGAATTTGTTTGTTTTGCTACTAATAAATATAGTGGTTGCATATCAGAAATAATTATTGATTTTTCTTTAATTAGTTGCTTATTCATATTTTCAATAATCCATTGTTTTTGTAATCTTTTGGTATTGGTGGATTGAACAAAAATATTATTATTGCTATCAACTGCCATTTGAATACAGCATTTGGTATCAGTTGAAAATGGATCGAGATGAGTTTTTCGTTTATCAAATTTATCTTTAAAATTGCCTTTATGAATTTCTTTAATAAATGTTTCATCCATTTGGATTTGACCATTTAATTTTTTAAATTTTAACTGTGTATTTTCTAATTGTTTTGATTGCATTAATTTTTGTCGATTATATCAAGCGGTTTTTGGGGTTGTTTTAATAAAACGAGAAATTATTTTACTAGATTGTCCTAACAATGAAATTTGAATTAATAAATTTCACTGTTCATAATTTAAATGACTTCAATAAGTAAAATGATGACGAAATGCATCAAAACTAGCACGACATTTTTTACATAAATATTTTTGTTTTCCTTCGGAATTATGACCATTTTTAACACAATGAAAAGATTTGCAATTAGGACATATAATGCCTTTATCTCTAAATTTTTGATCAATTTCATTTAAACGTTTTTGTTTTTTAATTAAGTCTGCTTGTTGTTTTATTTTTTCATAAAATTCTAAAAATTGATCATCTGTTAAGCTATTTATTAATTCTGTAATTATTTTTTTCATCATTTATTTACCTCCATATATTAAAAATATACCTAATTTTAGGTATATTTTATAAATATCAAGAGTTTTCGACAAAATTAAAGCATTTTTTTTAATTAACAATGTTATAAATAATGTTAAAATATTGTTTATCTATTGTTTAATAAACATTGTTAAATATAAAAATAATAAAAATTGGCACACTGAAAAATACTATTAAGTTTTAAAATAATAGTTATACAAAATAAATTAATAAAAAATAAATAAACTAGTGTGCCTTAGTTTCTTATTACTAAAATCCTTTGACCATAACACGGAAAAAGTTTAATATTTTAACAATAACAAAAATACCAAATGGAATTAAAATAATTCACGCATCACCTAAAAAAGTCATTAATTGTGGTAATACAGCATAAATTGCTTCTTTAACTTTCATCATCGCTTGCCCTAATCCACTTCAAATAGAACCCATTCCATCTGAAATAGTAGGTGGCGTATCTGCTGCTAAAAAATTAATTGCTGTTGTTAAATACATCCCTAACATTATTTTTTATCCTCCTTGTTTTCAATTTCTTTTTTATCTTTTTTCTTACCTCGAATTTGGCGAATTTTCTGATAAATTGATAAACCAATTCACGCAAAAATACCTAATATAATAACAACACTAAATATTGTCGTTAATCAAACTGGCATAATATATCTCCTTTCAATAAATTAAAAAATTGAAATTTGCAAACTCGCTCCGCTCGTTGTCGCTTTGCTCCACTTAAAAAACATTATTGAATAAATTATCCGCTAATAAATTACGCGGAATAATTTATTCTTTTACTTTTTAATTTCAATATCTTTTACAATCTTATTGACAGTATTAATAACAATATCTTTACCATACTTTTTCACTAATGACCGCAAAATTAAATATTGCTTTGTTTGCATAATTTCAACCTCCTATAATTAACTTAAAAAAGTTAACTAAATTAATAGTTAACTTTTTATGATTTGGCATTTACAATTTACAACCAAATAAGTTAACCGCGACTCTAAGATAAAATGGATATAACGTTTTACTAAATTAATTGCCTGTGTTTTAAGAGTTGGATCAACAGCATTATTAAAAATAAAACGATTATATAATTGCCCTAATAATGATTTTTGAAATGAATAGGCATTAAAATTAAACCGATATAACTGTGAAAATTCTCCTGTTAAAACATTATTATCAGTAATATTAATTGCATTATAATCTAATAAAACATTTTCAAATGGTACTCAACGCCCACTCTTGGCAATTTGTAAGCGGTTTCCTTCAATTTTAAACTGATATTTTTCTCCTTTTAAGCCAGTTCCTAAATCAAACGGTTTTAAAAAATCATTTGAACCACCAATGGTCAAGGTTCCATAATTCTTTTCAAAAAAACCAGTTCCAATTCCAGCATAATCAACATCAAAAGCAAACCATGGCGTAATTGTTTGTTGATTATTTGCTTCATAATTAGTTGAAATATAATTATAATTAATATTTAATGTTCCATACCCCATTGTTTTGTTTGCTTTTTGTAAGCGGTCAAAAGAAGTTCAACAAACAGTGGAAAAAAGTGCAGTTAAAACAATTAAAATCACAAAAATAAAAACTTGTGTCTTATTTTTAAAAGTATTTAAAATTCCTTGTTTTAACAATAATCACATTTTTCTGACCTCTTTCGTTAAAAATAATAATGCTTTTTAATTTTCCTTAGTAGTTAAATATTGATAAGTTTTAGAAAAACGAAAAATAATTGTAAAAAAAATTTTATTCCGATAAATTAAAACATGTTTGTTTACAATAATTTTTTTATTTTTAGTTTGATCAAAATAACTACCAAAAAAATAAAGACGGTCATTTTTTCAAAAGATTGTAAAGTAGATTGAACAACTACTTAAATAAACAATTCATAATATTGCTAAAATCAAAGTACTTATTCCAAAATAAGCGATATTTAATAATGTTGATTCATTAGAAATATCACTATTACCAAAAATAATTGGCTGAAAAATTGCTAAGAGGGATAAAATTACTAAAATCAATAATATTAATGTTGTTCCAACATTAACTCCAAAAAAGATTCATGAAATTACTCGCTCTTTACGAAGAAAACTTTGAAAATAACCATAAATTAAATATATCATTCCAATAAATCAAATTGCAACCGATAAATAAATAAAAATTTCAAGAATAACTAAATAAAACGGAACCATCTTAACCCCATAAATATGTCGTTACAACTTTATTAATAATGTTTTCAAATGTTTTAACAACCATTACTTCATCAATATTATTCCGTGTTAAAAAACGATACAAGAATGAATTTGAAATTTTAATATCACTTTCTGCTGTTAACCCATTGTAATTAAAATCAAACTTAGTACGACTCGTTGGTTTACTTAATTTAACATTACTATTAACATATGACATCATTGTTGTATAATTTAATAATAAGTTTAGTTTTTTTAAGTACATAATTTTATTATTCATATTAATTCCATAAGCAATTGCATCTAATCGTGTTGAGGGATTAAAAGCAGCTTTATTATTATTGTTTGGATCAGGATTAGCAATCGAAGGATAAGCAAACATTGTATCACCAGCAATATAAATTAAACCAGTATGTTCATCATAATCAGCTGATCAGTATGCTGTTTTTGTTCATCCATTTAAAAGATAACGCATATAATGTGGGGCATTTTCTTTTAATAAAGCTAATTGAATGTAAGAACTTACTCCTGGTTCAGAACGAATTAAATTAAAGGTATTATCAGCATCTAATGAATACTG
Organism: Spiroplasma endosymbiont of Sarcophaga carnaria; assembly: GCF_964019595.1. Lineage (NCBI taxonomy): Bacteria > Bacillati > Mycoplasmatota > Mollicutes > Entomoplasmatales > Spiroplasmataceae > Spiroplasma > Spiroplasma endosymbiont of Sarcophaga carnaria. The sequence goes on along the minus strand of NZ_OZ026456.1, from coordinate 1,716,318 downwards.
GCCAGTAATATATCCTTTTTCATTACGTTGTTTTACTAAGTTCATAAACTTAATATTTTGTTCATTATAAATATCTAAAAAATAAATATGTAAAATATCAACTTCATATGTTGCTGGGTCTTTATAATCAATGTCACGTTCTCAATCACAAGCCGCTAACTTAATATATTTTCGGTTAGGATCATATTTTTGAATTAATGCTAAATATTTTCCAATTGCTGAACAAGGTAATTCATCAATATAAAGATATGGTGTAACAGTTTGCGTTCATTTCTGTTTACCTGTTTTAATATGGTTTAACAATTGTTGTAAAAACCATTCATTATTTCTAACCCCATCTTCAACATACATGTTCATACTAATTTGCATATAGTCTTGTTTATCTTCATCTCAAACATTATTAGTTTTATAAGTTTTATTTCAAGCTGCTTGTCATCCACTTAGAAGTGCTTTTGTATAACCTACTTCGGCCATTTTGTTCATATAATGATCTCATGCTTTTCAATCTTCATCGGCGATGTACAACCCCTTTTGCTGATTATAACGTCATAGCAAAAAGGTCTGAACTTTATTTCCATCTAATCAATTATTATGTCATTCGGTATTTTTTCGCTCATTTAGTGAAATTGAACTTTGAAAATAATCCATCCCCAACACATTATGTAAATATTTGTGCTCTGGTTCTCAATAATGTTCTCAATTATAATCAATGTATTCAATATTATCATATTTGTTTTTAATACTATTTGGAACTTGATAATTGTTATAGTAAGCAGCACTTCAACCAAAAAAGGAATAAATATTAAAATCAGATTTCTTTTGCTCTGCTGGTAATAGTAAATCATTAACTTTAACTTGAATTTCATTTTCACTTAAAATAACATTAGTTTGTTTTGTGCCGGGAACATCCCCCGTTAACTGAACCTTAACCGGATAATTTCCTGGATTAGCCACAATTTTATCTTTGAAACTCATAATTTTAATTCATAAAACATAGACTTTATTTTTATAAGCAGTTTTTTCAACTGAATTTGTAGTAATTGCATCAGGAACTAATAATTTTTCATTAATTCCGTATGGATTTGGGATTTTTTGATTTGTTAACGAATATGATGCATAAATAAAACGATTAAAACCAATCTGGACGGTCAGATTATTTTTTTCTAATGCACCAGCATTAGTAACGGTTGCTGTTAAATTAGTAATATCATAGTTATTTGTTTTTACAATTAATTGTGTATTAATAAAGTCTTGTTTTCATAATTGTAAATTAACATTCGGATTAATACAATTATTATAGTTTTCTAAATTACCATAAAATTGTGCATCTTTTAAATCGTTGCTTACCTCATTTGGTTGGTACAAAGCATAATTATCATGTTGGCTCCCAAAAAAGGTATGAGCATAAGGTGTTTTATCTTTGCTTTGGATTTGTGTTGTTGGTTCACAACCATCCAATCATACACTTCGCATAAAACTATCTTTTTTCGCAAATAAAACAATTGTCACTACAGCAGTAAAAATCGTTAAGACTAAAATTAATGACATTGAAATTTTTTTAAACATTTATAAAACCCTTTCATATTTTTGATCAATTAATATAAGAAATAAATTTGTTTTCAAGCTCCACTTTGCGTCGAACTGATTCCATTCGTAACTTCACCTGAACGAACATAACTATCAATTTTAGTAATAATTCACATTGGTTGTTCTAAATTACCAACATTAGTTCATTCAATATGATATTTATGACTAACTGGTTTTAAATTATCTGATAATCCTAACCCGCTATAGGCGATGTTTTCTTGTTTATTATCAATACTATAAAACTGTTTTGGATTGTAATGATCATCATAAAATTGATCATTAACATTAATTTGATTAGTACGACTTTCAGTATATAGCTTTGTTACTGAACTATCACCCACACCATTGTTTGTGGTGCTATTCATTCTAAATTGTTTCTTATTTCTTGGTTAGTAGTATTTATTTTATGTTTTTCTTTTTGTTCTTTTAATTCATCCTCGCTATATTGTTTATTACAAGCAACTAAACTGGTTGTACTTGTTCCAATTAAGGTTATTGTTGATAAAAGACTTAATATTTTTTTCATTTATTTTAAATCTTAACTATTTTTCAATATCTAAAAAAACAGTTGCTTCACCAGTATAAATTGTTGAGTCACTTGAAAATACTGTAATCCTTTTTTCATTATTATTGTATAAATCATCAATAATATTTTTAATTCCTATCTTAGTTATATCTAATTGAGGATTTTTATCTTTTAAAAAATCTTTAATTTGTTGTTCGGTTAGTAATCCTTTTTCATTATTAATTTTAACTGTTCCTAAAATAGGATTTGAAATAATTTTAGATAATTCATTTATTTTATTTAAATTGTTATTTTCTAAATCTATAATTTTTATTCTATAAACATGAATAGTGTTATTTAAATCTTTTCAATTAAACCTAACAAAATTATCAGTACTACTAAAATCAATAACTGATATTGGTTTAAAGCTTAGTAATTTGATCGATATAGCATTATTATTATTATTATTTACAAAGTAAATATTTTTATCATTTATATAATATTTATTATTTCTATTATCAAAACCCAAAAATCTAATATAACTTTCATTAACTCCATATATTTTTTCAATAATTGATTTACGTTTACCATTTTCTATAATTCAATAGAAAACACTAACACCACTATCAGTTTCTGTATTATGTTCTTGTTTTTGATAAGGACTAGCGGCAATTGTGGTTGGTATAGTAGTTCCACTAATTGTTAATACACTTAATAAACTAAGTAACTTTTTCATACTTGTTTTTCTCCTTTTCTTAATCTTGAAACTTTTCATCAAGATCTACCTGCATTATATATATATATATATATATATATATATATATATATATATATAAGCAAAATTATTAATTATTCGTATTATGTAAATCTAAGCTCCAAATTTATCTCTTGTTATTTTAATAATAACAATTTTTAAAAGAAGTGCAACTATTTTTTTAAAAAAATAAATTATTTTTAAATTTACCCTATTTTTGGCATATTTAAACACACTGAAAAATAATTTATTAAATTACTTCAAATAAACTTATCTAAAATTCTCTAAAAATACTTCTTTTGAAGTTCTTCAATTAAGAACGGGCCTTAATTTTTCATTTATAATATCGACTACTAAATCTATTTCTTGTTGCGTAACAAGATTAAAATCTGTCCCCCTACCATATCGTTTTCTAAATTCACGGTTTAGTCTTTCAATTAATGTTTTTTGATTAGGCGAAGCAGGGTCACAAAAATAAACATTAGAACCAGTAATCTTTTCCATTTCTTCAAACTTACTAAATTCTTTTCCTCTATCAGTTATTATTCCTTTAATTTTTCCAACTAAACCATTAATTCTAACTATATGTTTAAGTTTTTCTAAAACTTCATTAGCAGTATGTTCTTCTAATTTCATAGCAAAGTATTTTTTACTTGATTTCTCTGTCAAAACTAAACAACTAGATTGATGTTCTTTTCCAACTACGGTATCCATTTCAAATCAACCAACATCTGTTTCTTTATTTTCAATATCTCATATTGATTTAAATCTTTCATCTAATTTCCCACGATTATCAGGTCTTTTCTTTGTTCTATTTCTTCTACCACCATTTAATAAATTTTTCTTTAACAAACCCAAAAGACCTAAAAAAATTCATTTATAAAATGTTTTAAGACAGGCAGGAAATTTGATACCAAATTTTATTAAAAATCGCTGAATAATTTCTGCTGGTGAATCACCCAAAATATTAAATCGTAAATTTAAAAATTCTTGTTGTTCTTCTGTAAATGTAGGTATTTTTTTAATACACTTTTGTCGTTTTTTATAATAATCATCATGTGCCTCACGGGCATTATAATCTTCTATATTTGTAAATCTATTAATTTCTCTTTTAACAGTATTAATATCTCTTCCTGTTTGTCTTGATATTTCAGATAAATTAAGTGTGCCATTTTTCTTTTTGCAACTATCAGATAAAAATAAATCCTTAAAAAATCTTCGTTCATCATATTTTACATGTGTATAATCTTTCATTACTCTATATTTCCTCCAATTCTTTTATAAAAATAGTTATACATTAAATTTATAAAAAAGATAAATTTTCACATTTTTTTAAATTAAAATTATTCTTTAATTTTGTCGAAAACTCTTGATATTTATAAAATATACCTAAAATTAGGTATATTTTTAATATATAGAGGTAAATAAATGATGAAAAAAATAATTACAGAATTAATAAATAGCTTAACAGATGATCAATTTTTAGAATTTTATGAAAAAATAAAACAACAAGCAGACTTAATTAAAAAACAAAAACGTTTAAATGAAATTGATCAAAAATTTAGAGATAAAGGCATTATATGTCCTAATTGCAAATCTTTTCATTGTGTTAAAAATGGTCATAATTCCGAAGGAAAACAAAAATATTTATGTAAAAAATGTCGTGCTAGTTTTGATGCATTTCGTCATCATTTTACTTATTGAAGTCATTTAAATTATGAACAGTGAAATTTATTAATTCAAATTTCATTGTTAGGACAATCTAGTAAAATAATTTCTCGTTTTATTAAAACAACCCCAAAAACCGCTTGATATAATCGACAAAAATTAATGCAATCAAAACAATTAGAAAATACACAGTTAAAATTTAAAAAATTAAATGGTCAAATCCAAATGGATGAAACATTTATTAAAGAAATTCATAAAGGCAATTTTAAAGATAAATTTGATAAACGAAAAACTCATCTCGATCCATTTTCAACTGATACCAAATGCTGTATTCAAATGGCGGTTGATAGCAATAATAATATTTTTGTTCAATCCACCAATACCAAAAGATTACAAAAACAATGGATTATTGAAAATATGAATAAGCAACTAATTAAAGAAAAATCAATAATTATTTCTGATATGCAACCACTATATTTATTAGTAGCAAAACAAACAAATTCTACTCTATATTCCACCAAAACTAGTACAAACCCTGATACTAGTTATCAAAAGTTAAATAAGATTAGTAAATTACAATCCAGTCTTAAAGAAGCCTTAATTCATTATCATGGTTTGGGTTTCACTAATATTCAAAATTATTTAAAGCTCTGAAAATGAAAATACCAACACAAAGGTTTAACACCAAACCAACAATCAACGGTATTATATTTTAACGTTTAAAAAATTTAAAGCAAAATCATAATCTTACACAAAATTAGTTTTCAAATTGTCATATTGATGATTTTTTTTATTTCATCAAGAGTTTTCGACAAAATTAAAGAAATTATTGACAAATATATTATTAATTATATAATTATATTGTAACAAGCTCCAATTTATCTCTATATGCTTGTATACTAAAATAAAAAGTAAAGTAATTTACTTTTTTTTATTTTGATGTAAAATATAAATAATAAAAAGAACCGCGATGGTTCTTTCATAGTTTTTATTTACTCTTTTATTTAATCATATTCATTAAATAATAGCAATTTTAATATGCAAAAAGGAGTAAAAAATGAAAGAATTTAATCCAAATAAAGCAAGTTTGGCAACTTTTTATCGTAAAATAGAGCAATTTTGAGAAAATAAATCACCCAATAAACCATATACTTTGAATGATTTAACCAATGAATTCAATCTTTCTAACAGATGAAAGCACGAAACTTACAAGAGCGAAAAGATAAGTTCCTTTACTTGAAAAACAAGTTGATAGAATTGAAAGTGAAATAATTAACTTTATGATGAAATCACATGATGGTGCTAAATTATATTGACAACGAGCATTTAATTATAAATATTCACTGCAAGAAAAACAGTTAGAACAAGAATTAAACTTAAATAATCAACAACCAATAATTGTTAATTTACAAACGGATATTAGAGATATTAAAAAAGAAAGTGATAATAATGCTTAATCATTTTACTTATTTGTTAGAAACTCCTTATTGATTATTACAAAATAGTAGTATTGGTAATAAATATCCCTTTGCTAAAAAATATGAATTAGTTAATGAAATTAATCAAATTGGAACACGATATAGTGGTAAGACTATTTCAAATATTAAAATGTTTTGTGAATTATTAAAAATTAGTTTATTAATTAAAGAACCAATTTGTATCATTGCTAGTATGTATTGAAGTAAGGATTTAAAAGATAGTGTATTTCAAAATATCTGAAATATGTTAGATGAAAATCATATTCCTTATACTATTAACTTATCAAATTTTACTTTTACTTTATCAAATGGTAGCAAAATATATTGTAAAGGTTTACATTCACCAAGCCGGAAAGAAAAATTAAAAGCTTTTGCTGATTTGAATAAATATAAATTAGTAATTGATTGAAGAGAAGAATGTGACCAATTTCAACAAAAAGATTTAAGTGATTTAGAATTTGCTATTCGTGGGTATCAAAATAAAATAACAATTAATACATGTAACCCTGAAAGTTTAAAAAGATATATTGTTGGTTATTGTAATGAATTAATGCCTTTTAATGAAGAAATAATGCGTAGTAAATATGAACAAATTAATTATATCGAAAAATGAAATATGAAAATTATTATTCATTATTCTAGTTGAAGACTTAATTATGAATTACCACAAAATAAAGTTAATGAACAATTAAGATTAGAACAATTAGATATTGAAAGAGCAAGAGTATGGAGTTGAGGATTGCCTGGTAATACTAGTGGTTCAATTTTTGCAAGATATATTGATATTATGCAAGCAACAGATATTATTCAACCAACTAAATTATTAGGTGGTGTTGACTTAGCAAACTCTACTAGCCCCAAAGGGCATACAACAGCAGCGAGTTTTTGAATATATAATTCATTTGATAAAAAAGCCTATAAAGTAGCAGAATATGCACACTCAAATGCTACGCAACAATTTAAAGGACCATTAGAACAAGTTAAAGATATTTTATAGTTTTACAACAATCAATTAAACCAATACTTTAATTTAATACAACAAGGAATATCAATTAATGTTGATGATAGTGCTTATGCAACATTAGAAAGTTTAAACCGAGAGAAATATAATTATACTGGTAGTATACATTATTTTGAGGTTTTTAATAAAATTAAGTAATTAGAAACAAATTAAGTTTCGCTTATAATTAAATGATAACAAAATTTATAAAAAATTCAACTTTTTAAAACTTTAATTTTGTCGAAAACTCTTGATATTTATAAAATATACCTAAAATTAGGTATATTTTTAATATATAGAGGTAAATAAATGATGAAAAAAATAATTACAGAATTAATAAATAGCTTAACAGATGATCAATTTTTAGAATTTTATGAAAAAATAAAACAACAAGCAGACTTAATTAAAAAACAAAAACGTTTAAATGAAATTGATCAAAAATTTAGAGATAAAGGCATTATATGTCCTAATTGCAAATCTTTTCATTGTGTTAAAAATGGTCATAATTCCGAAGGAAAACAAAAATATTTATGTAAAAAATGTCGTGCTAGTTTTGATGCATTTCGTCATCATTTTACTTATTGAAGTCATTTAAATTATGAACAGTGAAATTTATTAATTCAAATTTCATTGTTAGGACAATCTAGTAAAATAATTTCTCGTTTTATTAAAACAACCCCAAAAACCGCTTGATATAATCGACAAAAATTAATGCAATCAAAACAATTAGAAAATACACAGTTAAAATTTAAAAAATTAAATGGTCAAATCCAAATGGATGAAACATTTATTAAAGAAATTCATAAAGGCAATTTTAAAGATAAATTTGATAAACGAAAAACTCATCTCGATCCATTTTCAACTGATACCAAATGCTGTATTCAAATGGCAGTTGATAGCAATAATAATATTTTTGTTCAATCCACCAATACCAAAAGATTACAAAAACAATGGATTATTGAAAATATGAATAAGCAACTAATTAAAGAAAAATCAATAATTATTTCTGATATGCAACCACTATATTTATTAGTAGCAAAACAAACAAATTCTACTCTATATTCCACCAAAACTAGTACAAACCCTGATACTAGTTATCAAAAGTTAAATAAGATTAGTAAATTACAATCCAGTCTTAAAGAAGCCTTAATTCATTATCATGGTTTGGGTTTCACTAATATTCAAAATTATTTAAAGCTCTGAAAATGAAAATACCAACACAAAGGTTTAACACCAAACCAACAATCAACGGTATTATATTTTAACGTTTAAAAAATTTAAAGCAAAATCATAATCTTACACAAAATTAGTTTTCAAATTGTCATATTGATGATTTTTTTTATTTCATCAAGAGTTTTCGACAAAATTAAAGTTTTAAAAACATAATTTTTATTTGAATAAATAATTTATGAATTTTGACACACTAAAAAATACTTTTTAAAGTTATTACTAATTTTAAAAGGTTTTTTATTTTTTATAAAGATAAAAATTGCTTTTTAGATTGATTTAAATTAAATATATTAAATTCAATTTTTTCTTTATTTTTATTAGTTTTATTAATTTTTTCTTCATTTGTTTTACTATTAAGTCTTAACATTGAAGCAATTAACATATTGATAAATGTTTCTTTACAATATATTTTAGCGCCACGTCCCTTAACTGCCTTAATGTAGTGTGATATATCACCTTCCATGTGACAACCAATATTATATTCTAATGCTTGATTTTCAATTCCTTCTTTATTATTTTTAATTAATTCAATAGTTTCTAATAAAAATTTCTTTTTATTATCAATAACATAGGGTAAATGACACATTAAAAAATCTAATAATGCTTCATAATTTCCAGTAAAAAAATATATTTTTGATAATTTATATTTTAATCTATGAATTCGGTTTTTCTTACGATTTGGGAATAATTCTTTAAATCTTTTTACTAAATGAAATTTATCTAAACTATATGATACAGTATTATTTTTATATTTTGATTTTACTGCTTTGTAAATTTTTTTAATTTGTTTTTCACCATCACTTAATATTAATATTTTAGTATCTTCATTAATATCATAAGTATCCATTGATTTAAAAATTTTATCAATAAAATTATCAATATTAGATTTATCATTTTTATTCTTATCATTTTTATTCATCATTTGAAAAACGCCTTTTTTCTTTTTCATTTTTATTCTGGTTTTTGTTGACTTTTCTTCATCAACACCAACATGCATAGTAGCAAGAAATATTTTATTTTCAACTCTTTTTTTATTTTCTCTCATAGGTTCAAAAGCACCATCAATTTGAATATATAAAACATTATTTGGGATTTTAATTTTATTGTTATTTTTATTACTAATGTAATCGGTTTCTTCTAAATCGGCATTTTTAAAAATATTAGATATTGTTCTTTCACTAATGTTAGCATTTTCTGTTGTATGCAAAATATCTTTATATCTTTTCCCATCGCCCATAAAAGACATATATTTATCTTTTAAATTTTTTTCAATTCTTTCGTATTTTTTTAACCCTAATTCTTCATCTAAAGGATAACGATTTATATATTTTTTATTTTCTTCATCATATTTAACATATCTTCGTCTTTTTACAGTGTTATCCCCATATTCTGTTTTAAATGTTTTTGGTATTTTTGATACAACCTTATATCCTTGTAATATTTTTCCTTGTTGATATAATTTAAATATCTCATTATCTCTTTCAATTAAGAAATTATTAATTTCATTTTTTGTTTGTATTTTTTTATTTTCTTTATAATTTCCTAATAAATTTTGTTTTAATTCCATTTTATAATTTCCTTTCGTAATTAAACAATTTTTTAAATTATTATATTTAATACTTCAAATAATTTTATCAAAAAAAGGAGGCTAATTAAAAATGCAAGATTTTACCAAAATTAATAACAAAAAACGAATTACTAGTTATGAACATTTAAATAAAAAATATGATTTGAATTTTAGTGACTATAATTTTGGTTTTGATTGAGAAGTATTTAAAGACTTTGTTGGTGATAGTTATGCCCGATATTTTACTTCGCCAACTTTTTTTAAGTTTGTTTCAGCAGGGCGTGGTACTAATAAAACATGAAATCATTTAGCCGAAAAATTATTTTTTGCTTGTAACTTTACGGATGCTTCATCTAATATTTTACGAAGATATGCCAACACCCACGAAGATACTACATTTGGCGATACAATTAATGTCTGTAATTATCTATATGATAAATATGGGATTGATATAGGACCCGACAATGAAAATGGTATTGTTTGACCTAAAAATGTTAAAGAAGGTGGAGAGATTGTTTTTCCTAGTGGTGTTCGTATTGCTTTTGCGGGTTATGCTAATGGTAATAAAATTATGGGGAAAGTTGGTAAAGGAAGCGGTATTATATCAGCCTGAACAGATGAAATGATACATGCTGAAGAAAAAGAAATCTTAACTGATAAAGAACTAGATAAAAGATATAATAATTTAAGAGTTTCAATGTTTCGTTCAAAAAGTTTAAAAGTATCTTATGAAAAATATACTGATGATGATGTTAATGAACAATATAATTTAGATAATCCTATTCCAGTAAAAGAATTATCTTGGACATTTCAAGAATGAGACAACATAGCAAAACAATACATAACAGTAACAACATATTTTCATAAAACATATTCTAATCAATTTACTTTTAACCCTTTTGATAAATACCATGTCTTTTATGAAAAATTTGTAACGCCATTTTTACCTTTAAATGAAAGAATTAAAAACATTTTAAAAGAACACAATCAAATATATTCAGAAAATAAACAAGTATTTAAAGGTTTGGGTGTTTTTAATTTGCGTTTAACTATGGGTGCTGTTTGAAATAAAATACCTGATATTACCAAAAAACTTGTTTTAGCAAATAAAGAAGAACGACCCGATTTATTTAAACTTGAATATTACGGTTTTGAATATAACGATAATGACCCCAGCATTTATGTTTTACGAAATTATCGTAAATATATTAAAGAGTATAATCTACAAGATTTTTATAATACCAATACAAAACAATATCAATTTGATAGTTATTCAATTGGTGTCGATTATGCTAATGGTAGTGAAGACCATACAGTATTTTTATTTAGTGGCTATAAAATTAATGAAAATAATGAATATGATAAATATTTAATTGAAGAAAATGTTGTTACACCAAAAAATGCGATGAATTTAAATGAAATAGTTGAACATTATGGACAATGAATAATCAATACTTTTGATAAATTTGATGGTTTTGAATATGCAACATTTCATTATGATATTAATGCCCATGACTTTATGCAAAAATTACAAGAAGATATTTATCCTTATTTGGGTTATAAAATTAAAATGTTTAAAGCTAAAAAACATCAAACTTCATTGAATAAAGAAGCAGGTATAATTAATCGTGTAACATGAATAAGAAAAATGTTTGTTCAAGGCAAAATATATGGCATATTAGATAACTTTCCATTTTTAGATAAATGCATTAGTGAACTAAGATTTAGTGACACCAAAACAAACACACCCGATAGTAAAATGTACCATGACCCATATGACGCTTTGTTTTATTGTTCTTATCCATATCGTTTTAAAATGGGATTATAACTAATCTTGTTTTTGGGCGAGCGGTTGATTTTCTTAAATTTTTGTGATAAAATGACTTACAAGTTAAAAAAGATTTTGAGGTTCTTTCAAACAAATTTGGGAATCTTTATAAAATTCTTCGCTTAACGCTTAGAATTTTTCCCAAGTATTTTGAAAAGCGCGGCAAAAGTTTTTTTAAACTTTAAGGCATTTTTCACAAACTTATGAAAATCACCGCGAGCCCAGATTAGTACTAAAAACTAAAATATAATCACAATAATAATCATTATAAATAATCTCCTTTCTAAAATAGATTTAAAAATGCTTGACTTGCATATATATATATATATATATATATAATGTCAATAGATCTTGATAAAAAGTTTCAAGATAAAAGAAAGGAAATTATACAAAATGAAAAAATTACTTAGTTTATTAAGTGTATTAACAATTAGTGGAACTGCTGTACCAACAACAATTGCCGCTAGTCCTTATCAAAAAGAAGAAATATTAAATAGAGTTAAAAGAAGTTTAAATAATATTAATATTTCCAATGTTCCAGCTATTAGACAAACGCAACCATATTGATGTGGTCCAACTATTGGCGAAGCAATATTAAGATATTTAGGATTAAGGTCAGTTCATAGTCAATATTATACTCACCCTGATTTTCCAAATTTAGATCAAACACATGAACAATTTCAAGGTAGCTTATCTAGTTGAATGAATACTGACTTTTTTGGAGGAACATCACCTCAAAATTGAACAAATGGAATAAATCAACTTATTAATATATATAATTTAAATAATGGTAGATTATATTCAACAACAGGAATAGGATATTTTGATTATCATACTAGTAATGCGTTTTATAATATTGTTTCTTATAGTTTAGAAAATAATACTCCTGTTGCCTTTGCTTATCATGGCTCTAATAATATTAATGAATCTGATCACAGTCATTTTATTTTAATTACTGGTGTACGAAATGGACCTACTAATCCTATTTATACATATATGAATCCAGGAACAGGACAATATAGTGAATTTAATTCTAGTAATTTAGTAACATACTTAACTCCGGGATTTAGAACAATAAACCCTGATAATCAAACTACTCCGAGAGGATATTTAATATCTTATACAGGAGGAAATCAAAGTTGAAATTATGAACAAATGGATGTGGGGGCTGTAAAAAAAGATTTGCGTAATGTAATTAAAAATGCAGATTTAGGTTCATTAAATAATAATCAAGATAGTACTATTCTTAATGCTGTTAAAAGACTTAATGTAAGCTTAGATACAAGTGATATTAGTGTTAGTAGAATTACAGATACGTCAGCTGATATAAATGGTTTTACTAGCTATAGCGATAGTTATAATTCAAATAAATATAAAGATTATAAAAGGGTTTATTTTACAGTTAGACAACCAATAAGTAACGTTATTACAAATACACAATTAGGAAGTTTAGATGACAATAATTTACAAACTATTTTAAGTAGTGTTAAAAGACTTAATGTAAGCTTAGATACAAGTGATATTAGTGTTAGTAGAATTACAGATACGTCAGCTGATATAAATGGTTTTACTAGCTATAGCGATAGTTATAATTCAAATAAATATAAAGATTATAAAAGGGTTTATTTTACAGTAGAAGAACCATGTAGTTTTAAAAAATATGTTGCTAATCATATTACTTGAAAAAATTTAATTCCAGGATATGGATTTTATAATATGTTTAAATGTTAATAAATTTATAAATTAAATAAAAATGAAAAAAATATTATGCATTTTAAGTTCAATCACTTTAATAGAAACAAGTACAACAAGTTTAGTTGCTTGTAACACATCACAATATACTTATACTGAAAAAGAATTAGCAGATTTAAAAGAAAAAAATAATATAAATACAAAAGATGGTGTTTTAGAATGAATAGCAGCGCAAGAAAAACCATTTATTATTGTTGATAATAAATGGTCTATCATTTGCATAAACTTCCATTCAGTAATTAATTGGTTCTGGAGGAACAGGACCACTACTATTAAAATTAAAATATAATGAATTTAATCCAACTTTACAATTTTCAAATACTCAATATCCTGTTTCTTGTTCTCTTGGATTAGAAACTAATTCAAAATAATAGGGAGCAAATAACTTAACATCATCATTATAACCTTTATTAATACTGTATTTGCTATATGTATAATTTGATAACATATAGATAATTTGTTTAAATCTTTTGACAATATCATCATTAATAAGAATTGGATTATCTAATTTTCAGTTTTCAAATAAACCATCAATGACATCTTCGGGTTTTTGTCCTTCGAATTTTTGGCGTAATTCAGCAGATTTATTGCTAGGATTACCTTTTTCGTCATATTTTGCCCCTTGAAATTTTCTATCATAATTATAACGATATGTTAAATAATTTAATAAAACTTTTTCTAAACCATTTTTATTTACTAAATCTAAAATATCTTTTCCTTGATATTTTTTGGCAATACTTCAGGGTAAAAAACTTCCTGTAAATCAATATTGAAATACTCTTAAATTAGGTTCTGTTTCTATTGGCATTGATAGTAAAGGAACTAAACTAGCATTTTCAACGATTGATGCTGGATAAGAATAAACACCATTTATATTGCCTCAACACTTAATATTGCCAAATAACATAGATTTTGGATATTTAATTTCAATCCCAGTAAATATTGTATCTTCGGGTAATGATTTTTGTAATACTAAATGAATACTATTTTGATTTTTTCATTTAAAGTCAGTTATTTTAACTAAATGCGTAGATTTAATAATATTAACACCATCAGGTGAATAAGGGCGTTTATATTCTTCAATGATATAACATTCATTTTTGTTGTCTTCACTAATTGGTTCATTAATAGATACTATTTTTAAGTCGTATGATTCTAAAAATACTTTGTCTTGTTTTGAAATATCATTAATTAAAATATCTTTTTCATCAATCATTACATAACTTGTACTATTATCTTGTACTGTGGTGTTTTGTTGAATTTGTAATTTAAAGGTCGCATAAATAAAATAAGGGTTTTGGAAAAAAACTCGGAAATTGAATAAGAATAATAAACCATTTACTAAAATGGTTTTTTTATTTGTAAAACCAAAATTATTAATTGATTCAGAGAAAGGACAGTATCTTAAATATTTACAAAAAAACTATAACAACTTTTTGATACCCTCTTTAAGTTGTTTACACATTTATTAAATATCTTAGAAATCTTTACAAAAGTGTACCTGTTTTTCTTCTAATTTAAGGTGTTGTCCTTTCTCTGTTTCAGTTAATTAATTTGCTAATAAAAAAACTTAATAAAAAGGAAGGAGTAAGTAATGAAAATTAATAAGCAACAACAAATTTGCGATATTGATAACTGCTATAAAGCAATATCATTCATTACCGAAGAATTTGTATCAAATAAAGTTTTATGAACTTGTGAAAAACATAGAAATTTATTGAATAAAGTAAAAGATAAAACACAAAAACAGTTTTATCAAAAACTAGAAAATTCAAAAATTATCTTTGATTATGAAACTGGTTCTTTTAAACTTTGATTTTATAAAACAACTTAATGCAGTGTGGGACGGTTATTTTAAATAACTAAGTGTTTTTATTCCACAGGAGGCGGTCTAGCCCAGCGGTAATCAGTCCGGAAATAATAGACGCTTTAACAAGCGATAGTCGTGATAAGTGCGAGGTCAACATCAAACGACAATAAATATTGAGATGGCCACTTTATAAATAAATTTGCGATAGATATTACTTCTTAGAAGTGACAGCGATTTAAAAACCACAAAGTCAGCATTAGGCTCTTCAAGGTGCAAGTGAATTTATTTTAAAAACTGAACGCTTTGACCTGAAATGGTGCGGATGAAGAGAGAGAATTCTCTGGCATTATCTTATAAAAACAACTGTCGATTATTAAACATTAAACAATAAAACATACCGCCACCGCTCACCCGCAGTGAAGCGGATGGCGTAGTAAATAAATAGATAAATACTTAATTATATAACTAACTCTCGCTTTGGCACTTTCACTTGGGAGTGAGTGCCAGCGAGTTAAAAATAGGAGGTAAATATGACAATCAAAAATCTAATATCAATATATATGTACAATGATTTTTGTATTAATATATTTGATAATAAAACAGGGCAAAAAGAAAATATTAATGATGATATTAATTTAATTAAAAATGAAGAAGCACATTTATTAAATCAAGAAATAAGTTATTTTGATATTAAAGAACAAAAAGGAAGAAAATTAATAGAAATATTAATAGCAAAGAATGAGGTAAATTAATATGTGAAAAGATGAAAATGGTTATGTTTATACCGAAGAAGACTTATTTAATTTAGCATTAGAAGAATGTTATTCAGAAGAAAGTGCTTATGAGTATATTGATAATTTAATTGAAGAAATGGAATTAGAGGAATATAATAATGAATAAATTTATTGGAATTGGTAGAACAACAAAGAATATAGAAATTAAAAAAACACAAAGTGGAAAAGAATATGCCATATTTCAATTAGCAGTAACTCGCCCATATTCAACACAAAAAGAAACTGATTTTATACCTTGTCAAGTTTGAAATAAGCAAGCAATAGTTTTACAAAAATATTGCCAAAAAGGTAGTCAAATTGCAATTAATGGTATTTTACAATCTTTTAAAGATAAAAATAATAAAATACAATGAATAGTTCAAGTATCTAATTATGAATTTTTACATACAAATAATGATTTTAAAAAAGATATATTATTATCAGAAAAACCACAAGAAATAATTGCAGATGAACAAATAAATTATAGTTCAGAAGATATTAAAGAATTATTTGGTGATAATGATGCAATCAAATGAGATTAAACCACTATATATTTATAATGAAGATTTACATAAATATAGTATTTTAATACCAAGTGTAAGTCAAATTGTTAATATTTTAGTGCCAAAAGATTTTTCACAAATTGATGAGAATATTTTAAAATTAGCACAAACTCGTGGAATATGTTTACATAATATGATTGATTGTTGAATAAAAAATAATTTTGATGATGAATTAATTGAATTTATTGATTGTGATATAAAATCTCATCGTGAATTATTTAAAAATTTTACAAAATTATATCAAGAAACTTTTAAAAATATTAAATTTAAACATTATGAAACTGAAAAAACATATTATCATCCTTTATTATGTGGTACAACTGATTTTATTGGCATAACAATAGATAATGAATATATAATATGTGATTGAAAAATTACTAGTTCTAATGAAAAAACAGATATTAAACGCTATATTTGACAATTAAAACTTTATTATTTATTAGAAAAAGATTTTTGTATAGATAGTAAAAAAATATTAATAATAATTATTAATCCAAAATTAAAAATAGTAATTAAAGAAAAAGTTAATATTACTAAACAAGATTTAGAACAAATTAAAGAAGCCATTTTAATATGACAAGAAAGAGAGGAATGAGAAAATGCAACAAGAAACTAAAAAAACATTAATAGCAAGTATTGGTGAAATTCAATCTAATATAAATATTTTTGTTGGTAAAAATGCAAGGAATGATTTTAATAAATATAATTATTTTACTGAAAGTGATTTATATCAAACTTTAAAACCACAATTAAAAGAGCATCATATAACTTATACAATTCAAGCAGTTGGTGAACCAACATTTATTAATAATGATAAAATGGTAAATTATTATTCAAAAGGTTTATTAACACTTTATAAAAATGATGAAAAATTAGAATTAGAAATTATTTTATCAGCACAAAATTCAGATATTGCAAAAGCAGTTGGTAGTGCTTTAACATATGGTGCTCGTTATTGATTGTGTAAGACATTTGGTATAGCAACTGATGAATTAGACCCTGATAGTACTGAAATAAGTAAAGAAAATAGTAATCAAGTTATTAAAGAAACTAATAAGCAACAAATTAATAATTTAAATTCAAATTGAATGAGGGAAGAGCATTTTAATAATATTAAAAATTTTATTACAAATACAAAAATAGAACAAGATATTATTTCAAAAGGTAAAAATTGAATAAAAGAAGAATTAAATGTTGAAAAATTATCACCAGTTATAATTAGAAAACAAAGCGAAGATTTTTATTATCAATTTAAAGAAAGATTTTTAAGATAATGATAAAAATAGGTATTGACCCATCAGGAACAGGTACTACTGCTATTGTTGTTTATGAAGATAGTATTTTATTACATGAGAAAGAATTTATAAATAACGATTGAAAAGACCACTATAAATTTATTGACAATAATTTATCGTTTTACAATTCATTTCGTTTGGATAATAAACAACAATTAGAAGATTTTATTTTTAATATTGAAAATTGCTTATATACAAATGCAAATGGTTCAAAAGATAGAGATGATTTATTAAGATTATTAGGAGCAATTGATAAAGACCGTGATGAAATTATTAATTGTATATCACCTAAATATACTAAATCAGTTGTTAAAAATATGGAAAATTTAAGTAAATATAATGATAGTTCTGTATGAAAATATGAAAAAGATACTAATTTAACTTATGAATATGGTAAAGGTTGAAAATATAATAATGAAAAAATAAGTAATCATATCCGAGATGCCATTATTATTGCTAATTATGAGAGTTAATATTATGAAACATTCATATAATCAAAAAACTGGAAAATATTATTCTTGCAAAATTAGGAATGTTAATATTTACTTAAATAAAAACGAAGAAAAAGTTTGAAATGAATTAAATTTTAGTACTTATTCTCAAAAAATAGAATATCTTATTAACTTTTATATAACACATGATAAAGGAGATAAAGATAATGAATAAATATATTTTATGTTATAGTTCAGAACAAGGTAATCGCCCTTGTAAAACTCCCCTTGGCGAATATATAACTGGTACTGATGTTGAAGATGTAAATATTAATTCAACCTGAGACTGAGAATATTTAATTAAAACATATGGTGAAAAGAATTTAATTATCTTAAAAACAAATAAAAAATAACCAATTAAGGTTATTTTTTTAAATACTATTTGTTAGTTGTCTAATAGCATCTTTTTGTTGTTGTTTTTTATCGTTTACTTTAACTTGTTTTTTTACATTTTTAATTTGACCTGTTTTTAATGCTAATTCTGTTGCATAATCAGGTCCTCGTAAATGTTTTTCGTGAGCAATAACAGCAGTTCTTAATTCTCTAATTTCTGCTTTATATTTTTTAATTTTTTTAGCAGATAATCCAAGAATACCAAGACTACCCATTCCACCAGCACCCGCTAATACAAGTAAAGCAATTACTATTTCATTACTAATTTCCATTTCTTTATTTCCTTTCTTATCCTTACTCAAACAGTGGCCATCCATTCTTTCAGAACAAAATAATTTATAAATTAAACTATATAACCACCCAAAAATATCAACCGCCCCTATATATAGTTTATTTTAAATTTAATTCTTTGTTATTTTCTTCTTGTTTTTTAGTATATTCATCTTGCATATTTTTAAATATTTCTTCTGTTATACCATCTAAATTATTTCATTGTTTTGCTATTCGTGGTTGAATAACACGAGAATTAATCCGACAATCTAAACAATGTCTTAAATGGTCTTTTTTTCATTTTGATTTATCAATTCAAATAATAATTAAAGAAATTATTAAAGTAATTAAAGGTAAAATTGTAAATACTAATCCCATTTTAGATATTTTTAATCGTGGAATATCAATTTTCATATCTACTTTGGGTTTACTACTAGCAACAAATATACCCTGAATTCCGTGTGTAAATAAAGGTGTTAATAAAATAGCAATTCCATTACCTCAATATTGACCATAATTATATCAATTAATATTATCTTTTATTGCATTGATCATGCCATATTCTAATCAACAATTTAATGCTAAAAATATCAATGTATAAAAACTAACTACTCAACTACGAATTTT
This sequence comes from Spiroplasma endosymbiont of Sarcophaga carnaria, assembly GCF_964019595.1. NCBI lineage: Bacteria > Bacillati > Mycoplasmatota > Mollicutes > Entomoplasmatales > Spiroplasmataceae > Spiroplasma > Spiroplasma endosymbiont of Sarcophaga carnaria. The sequence goes on along the minus strand of NZ_OZ026456.1, from coordinate 1,696,727 downwards.
ATATTTTCTTTCTCATTCTCTAATATCTTTATGGGTTCAATTATAAGTCGGAATAGGGTCTTTTTTAAATCAATTTCAAGGTAGGGCACCCTTTAATCAAGTTGTTTTATTTTGTTTCATTAATTAAAAATCCTTTCTAAATTAATTTTCTTTTAATTGTTAAATCTTTAATAGAAATATTATTTGTATCATTTGAAATTGAGCCATCTTGCTTAATTGTTATTCTTTTATAAGAATTATCTGCTAAAAATGAAAATATTGATTTTTGTGATATTGTTTCAAAATAATATGTTACAAATTTATTAGCAGATGCATAATCTGTTATTGAAATTGATATTTTATAGTAATATTTTGTTAAATTATAATCTGGAATTTTAAATGTTAATTTTTCGTTTGCTTCTGGATAATTAATTAATTCTCAACTATCACCACTAATAGAAATATTACCACTCCCTAATAATGAATTACCATTAATAGTTTTAATGTTTGTTCCACTTATTAATTTATCTTGTTTAGCATCTGATACCATTAATTGTTGTTGTTCATTTTTAATAATAGTTTTATTGTCAATTGGTGTTTCTACACTTGAACCTTGTTTTGCTTTTCAAACATTATTTTCATAATAAATAGTATCATTATCAAACGGAACTATTAATTTAATATACTCGTTATAATCAATTTTAGAAAAGTCATTAATAGTTGGATAAGTAATATTTATTGAATTATCTGTTTGTAATCGTTCTTTTAATCAAAATAATAATGTTGGATAAAAAGTTTTTTTACTAATATGTTTATATTCTTCTTCTCATGGATGAGCATAATTATCTAAACTATAATTATAAGGTCTAGATACTGTTTTACTAGATATAATATCAATTATTTCACCTGCTAATTTTAAAGCATTTTTAACATCACGAGTAATATTTTCATTTGCCTCAGGGTCATTAGTTTGTGAATAAGCAACTCCACCTTGTGAAAATGAAGCACTACCAGTTAAATCATTAACTCCTTTAGGTAAATATCAATTAATAACTGCTAATAAACAAGCAGATTGAATATAACTTAATCATTTATCATATTCAATTAAAACAGTATTATCTTTTTTTACTCATGGAAATAAATCTTTTTTATTTATTTTATCTGAAATTGTCCCACCTGATAATCTATCCATTCATAAACTAGTTTTTAAAATAGCATTATAAATTAAATTATCATTATAAGCAGATTGTTTTCTATCATTAATAGGTTGTCAAAGTTTACTTTCTTTAACATCTTCAACTGTTATAAATAATAAATTACTTAAATTATTTTCCATATAATACACCTCTTAATTGATTACGATATTTATTTTTTAAATTAGATGGTTTATAACTATTAACTCTTGTTTTTGTTTTCTTAATTGTTTTAATAGTTTGATTAGTTTTGTAAAACATATTTTTAACTGGTGTTTTATATAAATTCTTAATATTTTTAACATCACTTCGGCGTTCACGATACCATTTTTTATTATTAATTCCACCAGCAAAATTAAAATTAAAATGCCCAATCTTTAAATTATTAATAAACTTTTTAATTTGTTGTAATTTTTGAACTGTTGGTAATGTTAATTTAGTAGTTCCTTTGGGATATTTTTCTTTTAATGCTTGTGGTAATCGTTTTTTAATATAATTTCTTAAATGACTAGGTAATCATTTTCTTAATCAATAACGCCAAAATAAAGTCCCCGCATTAGATACAGCATTACTTAATAATTTTCAAATTTCAACTGGAACACTAGGATAAACATAAGGTCCATAAAATTTTGGATGTTTTGCTGTTTTTGTATATATTAAAATAGTTAAATTACCTGTTAAAGTTAATTTATTTGTAATATTAAACATACCACTATCAAGTCAACTACTATTTAATGGTTGTCAATTAGTATTTAAATAATTTTCATTTTTAAATTGTTCTCTATTTTTAATATTATTATCCTTTTCTAATTGACTTAATATTTGTTGTATTTCTTTTTTATGACCTTTTTTAATTAAATCTAAATAAGTAAATGGATTTAATCACTGATAAATATCTTCAACTTTACTTGTAATTTTATTATATTTATCAGTAATATAATTAATTGGCTTTAATATTTTATTTTGAACTTTATTAACTCTATTAATTAAATTTACAAATTTACTTATTAAAGGTTTATTTTCTAAATTAGATACTAATAAAGTTAAAACTCGTAATATTAGTAAATTCATTGTTTATTAAGAATTTTTAATTACAACATCAATTGTATTTGTTTGACCAGTAGCGTTGTTTTTACCTTCAATTTGAACTTCAACAGTTTTATCTTTTGTAATATTTATTGGTCAATCTTCACCTTTACTTTCAATAAAATAATCAAAATCATTTTCAGTTAAAGAACTATCTATTGCTTTTACTGCTTTTAAAACAACATTTTTAAATTGTGGTTTTAACTGTTCTTGTGTTGCTTGTGTTGGGTCTGCAACATGAATAGTTGGTTTATCTATTTTAATAATTCCACTGATATTAATTTTACTGGGAGTTGATGATGAGAATACATAATCAACTGGCACTCTAAAAGTTTTATTTAGATTACTTTTAGCAGTATTAATTTCTTCTTGTGTAGGTGCTTTTTCTAAAATAATTTTGCATGTTTTAGGATATAAAATTGTTGGTGTTGCATATTGAACTTTACCAATTCATTTAGGGTTAGCAGTATCATTATCTAAAACTTGTTGAATAGTATCCATATTAATTGGATATGCTCATACTTGTTTATTAATAAGTAAACCATTTACATTAGTAAAATTATAACCTTTATCACGGTTAACTTGTCCTTTTGTATATGTTTTTTCTAAATGAAAACTTTTAGATACTGGAATACCCATTGCGGTATTTTCATATAATTCACCATTAACCATTGCTTTTAATTGGGCTTGTGACCCAATTACTTTTAAATAAGCAGGTGTTAAACCTAAATAGGCTCTTCGACCTAAAACCATAAACATTTTATCAGTTGGCAATCCAAAATATAAATTACTAATTTGATTTGTTAATTCAATCAAAGTTTCATTTAATGTAAAGAATGCTTTATTTGCATCATCAGCATTTTCAGCTGTATAACTACGAAATGGAATTACTTCATATTGACCATCTGCTAAACAATAATCATAAATAGCCTGAATTAATTCACATTCTAAATTAACAAATTTATTTTGTACAACACTAGAAATAGCATCAGCAATAACACCATTTTTAATATTTTGTTCTATTAATGCTAAGTCAAAAGCCTCATTCATTAATTTTAAATTAAATCTCTTATCAATCGGAACTGGAATTCTTGTTAATCCCATTGTTTGAGTTGCCCCACCATTTGGTAATGAATAATCATCTTGTCATACCACACGATGAGTTAAATTATATAGTGCTTGTCCTGCATTAGGTAATCAAGCAACTTGTTCTGCGGTTGCAGTAGCATACTGCATAATACTTGCATATTCATTATATAAAGGTCCACGCAATAAAGCATTAACCATATCAACATAGGCTTTTTGACCTGTTGTGTTACCTTGTAATGTAAAAGGTACTTGTGGCAAGTTAATTGTTGCCATAATATTTCACTCCCTTATTATCTAAGGTTTTTAAGTGTATAATCAGTTAATTTTTTAATTTCATCAGGAGTATATGCTCCTTTTTCTTTAATAGTTTCAATTTCATCATTCTTATTTTCAGTTGATTTTTCAATCATATCTTTAATAAAATTAGTTGGTGAAATTGATTGTTGTTCTTCAACAAACAAATCAGGTTTTAATTCTTTTAAAGTTTGCATTTTTTCAGTTAAAGAATTACCACTAACTTTATCTAAATTAGTTTTAATATCTTCAATTTTAGTAGATGGAATATCTTTAAATGCTTTTAATTCATCTAATTCATTAGATAATTTAATAAAATCTTCTTTTGATATAACATCTTCGCGTTTTTGCACACTTTCTCTAATTTGCTTTGCTTCATTATTAAACTGATTTAAGATATTTTCTGCAATCTCTTCACTTAAACCTTGTTCGATTAATTGTTCTTTTGTAAGTGCCATTTTATAAACCTCTCTTTTTTTATTCTTGTCCGATTAACAAGTCAGCATAAACTCTTTTTTATGGAAAAAGATTAAACCTATAATTTAATTATATACTAATATTTTACTAATACAATACTTTTTATATATTATAACTAAACTTAATATATTTGATTACTAATTTAGTCATTAAAACGCGTAATAAGCATTATTTTTAAGAATAAAATTATTACATAATTCATAATTTTGCTTGTATACATATATATATATATATATAATGCAGTTAGATCTTGATAAAAAGTTTCAAGATAAGAAAAGGAGAAATACAAGTATGAAAAAATTACTTAGTTTATTAAGTGTATTAACTATTAGCGGAACTGCTGTCCCAACAACAATTGCCGCTAGTAATTATAATCAAAGATATCAAGCAGTAATTAAAACTAATGGTGCTGATTTGCCAACAGAACAACAAATTAAAGATAAATTAAAAGAACTAAATCCTAGCATAGATATAAATAAAATTAATATTACAAATATTAAAGAGTCAAGCGCAACATTAAATTCGAGTGATAAAACTTTTAATTATGGTGAACCACTACAAGTTTTATATTCAATTGATAAATCTGTTTTATCAGATAATTTAAATTCAGAAACTGATAACGGTGTTAATGTTTTCTATTCTATAGAAAAAAATGGTAAATATAAATCAATAATTGAAAAAATATATGGAATTAAAGAAAAATATATTAGATTTTTAGGCATTGATAGTAAAGACAATAAATATTTTGTAAATAATGAAAATGTTTACTTTGTAAAAAATAATACTAATAATGCTATATTAATTAATTGACTAAATTTTAGTCAATCAGCAATTATTGAATTTAGTAGTACTGATATTTTTGTTAGGTTTGGTTGAAAAGATTTAAATAACATTATTAACGTTCATAGAATAAAAATTATAGATTTAGAAAATAACAATTTAAATAAAATAAATGAATTATCTAAAATTATTTCAAATCCTATTTTAGGAACAGTTAAAATTAATAATGAAAAAGGATTACTAACCGAACAACAAATTAAAGATTTTTTAAAAGATAAAAATCCTCAATTAGATATAACTAAGATAGGAATTAAAAATATTATTGATGATTTATACAATAATAATGAAAAAAGGATTACAGTATTTTCAAGTGACTCAACAATTTATACTGGCGAAGCAACTGTTTTTTTAGATGTTGAAAAATAGTTAAGATTTAAAATAAATGAAAAAAATATTAAGTCTTTTAGGAACAATCACTTTAATAGGAACCAGTACAACCAGTTTAGTTGCTTGTAATACACCACAACATGAATATACACCCGAAGAATTAGCACAATTAAAAAAAGAAAACAAAATTAAAACAAATAACCAAGAAATTAAAGACAATTTAGAATGAACAGCACCACAAGAAAAACCATTTAATACTGTTGATAATAAATGATATTATGTAGTATGGCGTGGTGATAAAAATAATAATTGAAGAATTGCTAAATTTCAAAATACAGAAAAACAAAGATATAATAAGTTTGATGACCAAGATAAATACTATATTTTTATTGGACAACATAAAACAGAAACTAATTTTGATATTATAATTAGTGAACAACAATCTTCGTATAAAACTATAAAACCCTGGCAAATAGATAATGGAGTTTACTTTAAATCAGTATACCGTTGAAATTTAAATAGTAATATACCTGATTTAATTATTGATGATAAAGGTAATGTAAAAGTTAAAGGTGAATAAAAAAAAGAGATTTTACATCTCTTTTTCTTTTATCTTGGTTTAATTGTAATTTTAATAGGATTATCACTATTATTTACTATATTTAATACACCCAAAGCATTTAAGTCTATTGTTATATCTTTATCATTACCACAATAATCAAATCCAGTATTCAATAATAACTGAGCAAATAATACTTTTGAAAATCTAATTTTTAATTTCATATCATTTGTATAATATATTTGTAAATATGTTTCTTTAATTTTATCTTTATCAGTATCAGATAATTTTGTTATTCTAAGTATAAACATAATATTTCAATTATTTTGTTCAGTTAAATATAAATTTGGATAATATCCACTTGGTAAACCATTAGTATATGCAGTAGAGAATGTTTGAATTTGATTAGTTATATTATCAGTGTACAAAGTTATTGTATTATCAAAATTAACATTATCTTTTTGTTCTAATCCTGTTTTTTGTAAAGTTATATTAGATAATAAGCCACCATTTAAATTACAACCATTAGAACCACCTAAAAGATTAACATTTCTGTCTTTAATAAATCTTTCTATATCAGGTTTCAAACATCTAACTTGTAAATTATTAAGATTACTTATTTCAATAGTTTTATATGAACTAATAAATTTATCTATACTTTGAATTGTTGGGTCAATTTGTCTTAAATCAATTTCAGTTTCATAATAACCATAACTAAAATCATTAGGAAATAAAGTTGGTGAATATTCAATTTTGTTATTTTTACATTGTGCTGGTGCGGTAATTTTGGTTTTTAATGTTTGCCCTGTTTTACCATCTCAGATATCTTTTGTATAAGGTTTATAGTTATAAGGTACTGGTGGGAGAACATATTGTGGGTAATTAAATGTTGGTATTTCATAATCGTGTGGTAATAAGAAACTAGTTTTATAATTAGTTGTCATATCGCGTAAATAATTGTTTAATACGCTTTTTGTTTTACCTCTAAAACTTCATACTGATAATCTTAAATAATCTTCTTCATTATTAGTATATGGATTATCAGCATAAAAGATAATTTCAAAATTACCTTTATATAATGCTTGAATTGAAAACATATCAATTATATAACTACAATTTGTCCCATCTGGTGTTTGTAAGAATTCTAAATCATTATCTTTTTCACTATCACTAACTGGTGTTTGAGCATCAACTGCTTTGGTTTGTTCATTAATTAAATAAACTCGATTAGTTTTAGGATTTAATTGTTTTAGATTATAAGTTGAATAAATTAATTCTTCTGTTGGTTTACCATCGTTAGTTAAAACAGTACCTTTACATTTATCAGTTAATAAAGTTGTAAACCCTAAACTAGTAGCATTTGCTCCAAAGATAGCACCAACTTTATCATTACCTTGTTCTCTAAATATTTCAAATGGTAAATATCCATTACCTTGTGCACTATCACCTCAAAATGCATCATTATAAAAACTATAAATATTAGCACTCATAAAACCATTAAGAAATTGAAAATTAGGTCAAGTTTTTTCATCTTGATTAATTACTCACCCTCATGGAATACCAAACGAAATAAAGTTTAAGAATTTACCAACTCCGCCCGGTATCGTAAAAGGATTAAAAACTAATTTTTGTGTATAGTTTAAAGGCAATACGGTTGTTTGGCGATTAATAAAATTATTCATATTTAAAATATCTCAAACATTAGATGTACCCATTTTATTATATTCAAATTGAACTTGACCAACTGTATTACCAAATTCATCTTTTCTTCTAAAATATGATGAGGCTTGAGTACTAATTATATTATCAACATTACCACTATTTACTTTTACTTTATTTGGTGGTGTTATATTTCAGTTTTTAGACCAATAAAACTTAGAATTATCATCTTCTGTATGAATATTTCTACCAACACTAGAATTAGTTGCTGATGTAGTAGTTGGGTCAGTTATAACAATACCCTCACTATTTTTTTGATTTCAAAAATCATATCTTGCTTCCATACTATCTTTTCAATCTTTAAATCCTGTTATCATTGTTGGTTGTATACCTTGAATGTTATATCAACTTACATCTGGTGATGCATAAGTATTTATTTTATCAGGAGCAGCAGGATACATATTATACATTAGCAAGTCCCTTGAATTCATTACTTTTTTATTAAATTCACCTTTAATAATTGGTCGGCCAATAACTGGCATATCAAAAAAGATAGGATTACCATAAAATTTAACTGCCATTGCTCTAACACCTGGGTCTTTTAATAAAACTTCATCTAATTCAACAATACCTTTATTTAGTTTTTCATCATAAGTTATTTTAGGAAAACAATAACCTTCACCTGGTGCTGATGTTTGAATAAATTGTCGTACTGCCAAACCACTATTACTAATTTTGTCATTAATACTTGAAAAGGTAATTTCTTGTCATAAAAAACTACCATCATAAGGTGAATAATAATTAATAACATTTGATGGATATAATCATTGTCTATCTTGGGGTGCAGAATTAATATCACCACCACCAATATTTAAACCACGATCATTAAATACAGTATAAAAATTATAATAATCATTAATATTTAATTTCTCAGCATCTTCATCTAAAATTAATAAAGTATATTGTCGTTCTGTTGATTGTTGAGTAAATACTTGTTCAAATTTAGCATCGCCAAATTGAATTGAACTTCTATCATCAATCATATAAGAATCTCAATATTTACCAACTTTAACTTCTTTTGTATAAAAGTTATCTGCTTTATTATCATTATTCATAAAATAACTTAATTTATATTGCTTTAAGTATTCTAGCATTCTATTAATATCATAAATGTTTTCACCATCAATTAATTTTCAATAAACATTATTATTTTCATCTTTTAATTTTATCGCAAAAGGTGTTTCATTATTTGCTCATATAGTTGAATTAATTGGTTGTTTATTAAAATCATCAATCGTTAATATATTAATTTCTTCACCTTTATATTTTTGCACTATTTTTAAACTATCTTGTCATTGTGCAATAGTACTTTCCATATTATCAAATATGCGTGAATAACTACCATAATCACTTGGTTTAGCATTATTAGGTTTTCAACCTGTTTCAGTATCAGGAATATATGAACTATAAACATTAAAAGGAAATACCATTCAATGGCGATTGTCTTTTATGTTTTCTCTAATATCTATTAAAGTATCATGGGCTTGTCTTCGTAATTCTTCGATAACCCCTGGGTTAATTCTACTCATTTTTTAATTCTCCTTAATTTCTGTTCTACCTTGTAAGGCATTTTGATTATTACCAGTTTCATCATATTCCATTAATTTATTATTATGTTCTATTTCTTTGGCTTGCATTTTATCTTGTCATGCTTCTATTTTTTCTAAATATTTTGCTGCTTCTAATTCATCAATATTTTCATATTCAGTAATTGCTCTTATTGGTTCCATTGTGCCATTATCTAATCTAGCAGTAATTAATTCATTTTGTCGCATTTGATCTACTAAACTAGCACTAACAAAATCAAAACCATAAGGTCTTTCACCAGTACCATCTCATAAACCGTAATATTTTAAAACGGTATCAAACACTTTTGTATAATATTGCTTACGATATGCTTGTAAATATGCTTGTTTTTCTAAATCTTTGGTTTTAGTTAATAAAGATTGTGTTTTATTTTGGTCATTATCTGATTTATCACCAAAAGGACTAGAAAAATGACATGCTAAATATACTTGTTCAATAATTGCTTTTTGGTCTTCCGTATATGTTTCTAAGGTTGGTGTTCCTTGTACTACTTGTAAAGATTGAGATAATTGACCATCTACGGCTGATTGACCTGATTGAATAAAAATATCATCAAAAGCATCTTGTAATACTTTTTTATTACCTTTGTTATAAGCAGTCATTAAATCATCATCTAATATTCCATATCAATGAGTACGATTTGCTCATCTTTCTTTTGATTTAATATTAAAACTATCTTCTAAATCAAATTGTAATTTATAACAATTTGCCATTGTAGGTAATGGGTTTAATGTAGTTGATGTTGATAAAAATAACGGATTAGGTTCATTAATCATTTCTCAAAAAGGAACTACGCCTAATTTATTTTTAAATTCTTGTACTAAAACAGGTTTAACATCATCTTTAATTTGTGTTTTACTTTGTCCAACAACTACTTCATTATTTTTAGGTCAACCTTTAATAACTATTTTATCTTTGGTACAAATTAAATTTAAAATAAAACCACTATCTGATTGATGATAATTTAATCAAATATCAGCACCTTGTTCAATTTCGTTTATTTTACTTACACGAGATGTAAAGTTAAAAGGATTAATTCATAAATCAATATTGCCATCTGATGTTTCTAATAAACCAAAAATAGTTTTGCCCATTAAACTTGCTGTTAATTCATTTTTATCTAATTTTTCTTTTATTTTATAAGTTTCATATCATCAATTTAATTTTTCTAAAATGTCTTTACGATGAGACTTAAATAAAATATCTTTACCATTAACTAATCGCATTTGATGACGAGCAATAATATTGGCTAAATTAATAGTTCAATCATAATTATAAAATTTTAAAACACTATTAATATCATTTAAGTTTGGTAAACTAGGAAAAGTATTATTCATTGTTATTTTGCTCCTTTAATTTTAAAATAAGTGCATAATTAATAATATTTACTGTTAATAAACTAGGTTCATTTGCTAAAACTTGTACACATACTTTAACTTTTTGATATTTCTTAATATATTCGTTATATAAATTTAATTTACATATTGCGATATTATCTTTTTTTAATTCTTGACAAAGTCTTTTTTTAACTTGTCCACAAACAGACATATATGGTCTTTTTGCATTAATTACTCTTTCATCGTGTATTACATAAATATCTTTTTTCATTAAGTTATTCACTCCCTTTGTTGTCATAATTTATAATCTGCTGAACTATTATGTTTAACCATTGGTATTAATTCAAAGTGTAAAGCATAAAAATCACTATCAAATGTATCATCATATAAGTCTAACATTCGTTCTTCTCTTACATCAGGTTTATCTTCTCATTGAATTAATTCATATTGGGTTTTACTTACAGGACATTTTTCTCATAATCATTTTAATTGATTAGTATTTATTAACATGGTAAATGCTTCAATACGATGCTTTATTTTAAATTTCTGCTTTTGCGCTGGTTTAAAATGCATATATTGACCAAAAGAATAATTATATTTTTCTCTATTTAAACTTTCTAATGTTGCATAAGCACTGTCATCAACATTAATTGATATACCTTGTTGTATTAAATTAAAATATTGATTTAATTGATTGTTATAAAACTCTAAAATATCTTTAACTTGTTCTAATGTTCCTTTAAATTGTTGTGTAGCATTTGAATGTGTATATTCAGCAACTTTATATGCTTTTTTATTAAATGAATTATACAATCAAAAACTAGCAGCAGTAGTATGTCCCTTAGGACTAGTAGAGTTTGCTAAATCAACACCACCTAATAATTTAGTTGGTTGAATAATATCTGTTGCTTGCATAATATCAATATATCTTGCAAAGATTGAACCACTAGTATTACCAGGTAATCCTCAACTCCATACTCTTGCTCTTTCAGGATCTAATTTTTCTAATATAAGTTGCTTTCTTTTAACATCACTATCCAAATAACTATTAAGTCTTCAACTAGAATAATGAATAATAACTGTTTTAGTAAATTTCTCATTCTTTTCATAATAATTTATTTTAAATTTACCTATTTGGTCATAATTTAATCGCATTAATTCTTCATCAAATGGCATTATTTCATTACAATATCCAATAATATATCTTTTTAAACTTTCAGGATTTGATGAATTAATAATAAACTTTCTTTTTGCACCACGAACAGCATAATCTAACTCACTTATGTCTTCTCTTGTTAATTGGTCTGCTTCTTCTCTTCATTCAATCGCAAATTCATATTTTTCTAAATCAGCAAACGCTTTTAATTTTTCTCTTTTAGTAGTTGAATGTAATCCTTTACAAATAATATAAGTACCATTATCTAGAGTAAAAGAATGCTCAGATAAATTAACTTTATAATTAATATTCATAGCATTAAGAGTATTTTGTATATTTTCAAAAACACCTTTTCTAATATCTTTACCCATTTTTTGAACAGCAATAATAAATATTGGTTTATTTACTAATAAAGATATAGCACATGATTTACCAATCGGATTATCTTTAATCATCCATGTTTTAGCACTAAACCGTGATCCAATTTCATTATATTCATCAGCAGGATTATATATTTCTTTTCAAGGAGCATTAGGAACATTTTGCTGATAAAATCATCTTGGTATTTCATCTAAATGTAAAAAATGTTTAAGCATCTTTAATCACCTCATTTATTTTTGGTAATTCTTCTTTATCAAAAGTAATAACTATATTTGAATTATTTATATTTGTATCTTTAACATATTTCTCAACATATATCTTCTTACCCCCGCCATATTGGTCATTTAATAAAGCTAATTCCAATTCTATTTCTAATTGATTTATCGTATCCTTAATAAAATCAACGGTTTTTGTATCAACTTTATTTTTTCAATCATTAAATGGTAGTTTTAAATAATATAAATATGCTCTTTTATTGCTTAATTTGTCCGCTTTTTGCCGTAAAAACTCCTTAGTTTTACGCGAAATAGTCTTAAAAGTTACCATTTTTTACTCCTTTTTGCATATTAAAATTGCTATTATTTAATGAATATGATTAAATAAAAGAGTATATAAAAACTATGAAAGAACTCTCACAAGTTCTTTTTTATTATCTATATTTTACATCAAAATAAAAAAAAGTAAATTGCTTTACTTTTTTCAGTTAAATTAATTTGCTAATAATTAACACTTAAATTATAACACAATAAATAAAAAATAATATCTTTTTTTGCATTTTCATTATTTTTATGATATTGTCCTAAACTATAGAAAGAGGGTACAAAAATAATGAATATTGATAAAAACTTTTTTAATAATTTTATTAATTTGTTATATATACAAAGTATTGAAATTATTCAGCAAAATTTAGAAAATTCTGATGAATGAATTTTTAAAAATTATAAAACTGATGAAACTTTAAAAGAATTTAAAGATTATAAAGTAAAAGAAATAAAAGCAAGAACATTAAATATTTTAAATGGTAAGATAACTTTTAAAAGAAGAAAATATTATAAAATTAATCCAAAAACAGGTAAAGAAGAATATATTTTTCCTTTGGATAAACTTTTAGGAATTGAAAAATGACAAAGAATAGATAATTCTGTTAAAGAAAAAATATTATCATTTATTACTGAGAAAAAAAGATATAAAGATATTTTAGATACTATGGAACATGTAAAAATTAGTTTAATGACAATATCTAATATTATGAAAAATGCAAAAATTGATAAAGAATATTATATTAATAAAACTGATAAAAGAATTAAGGTACCACATACTTTATATATTCAAATTGATGGAACTTATTTAAAAATGTTAGATGCAACAAAACAAGGACGAAAAAAGATAAAAAAACACACAATAGTTTCTACTGTACATACTGGTTTTGATGAAGAAAAATATACTGTAAAAAGACCTGTAATTGCAAATAAATTAGGTATTTTTGAAATGGATAATATTCCAGATTATCTTAAAAAAGAAGCAAATTTAAAACCAGTTCTTATAAAATTATTTACTTTAATTGAAACTCATTACAACATGACACCCAATATTGAAATTATGATTTTAGGTGATGGTGCACCTTGAATTAAAAATACTAAAAATTTTATGCATCAATATTTTCCTAAAAATAAAATTCACTATACAATAGATAAATTTCATCTTACAAGTAGATTTAAAAAACTATATCCCTATCAAAATAAAAATAAGAAAAATAGAGAAACATATCATAAAGCCGTTGATTATTTTTTTAATGCTAAATATGAAGAATTATTACAATGCTTAGAAGATAGTAAATCTTTTATAAGCGATGCTAAATTAGATTTTTTAAATAAAACTATTACATTAATTAAAAATAATGAAGAAGGCGTTAGAAATCAAACATTATGAAATAATGTTGGTTGTCATATGGAAGGTGATATTTCTCATTATTGAAAAGGAACTATGATTAAAAAAGCAATTTATAGTGAAAAAACTATTAAAAATAAATTAAATGCTAGTATGATGGGATTAAAAAATAGAATTGATTTATTTAAAAATAATGAACAACTGCTAGAAGAAAATAGAATTAATTATTCAGTTAATAATTTACAAAGAAATTTATATTTTTATTAATTTTATCCTTTAATTTTGTCGAAAACTCTTGATATTTATAAAATATACCTAAAATTAGGTATATTTTTAATATATGGAGGTAAATAAATGATGAAAAAAATAATTACAGAATTAATAAATAGCTTAACAGATGATCAATTTTTAGAATTTTATGAAAAAATAAAACAACAAGCAGACTTAATTAAAAAACAAAAACGTTTAAATGAAATTGATCAAAAATTTAGAGATAAAGGCATTATATGTCCTAATTGCAAATCTTTTCATTGTGTTAAAAATGGTCATAATTCCGAAGGAAAACAAAAATATTTATGTAAAAAATGTCGTGCTAGTTTTGATGCATTTCGTCATCATTTTACTTATTGAAGTCATTTAAATTATGAACAGTGAAATTTATTAATTCAAATTTCATTGTTAGGACAATCTAGTAAAATAATTTCTCGTTTTATTAAAACAACCCCAAAAACCGCTTGATATAATCGACAAAAATTAATGCAATCAAAACAATTAGAAAATACACAGTTAAAATTTAAAAAATTAAATGGTCAAATCCAAATGGATGAAACATTTATTAAAGAAATTCATAAAGGCAATTTTAAAGATAAATTTGATAAACGAAAAACTCATCTCGATCCATTTTCAACTGATACCAAATGCTGTATTCAAATGGCAGTTGATAGCAATAATAATATTTTTGTTCAATCCACCAATACCAAAAGATTACAAAAACAATGGATTATTGAAAATATGAATAAGCAACTAATTAAAGAAAAATCAATAATTATTTCTGATATGCAACCACTATATTTATTAGTAGCAAAACAAACAAATTCTACTCTATATTCCACCAAAACTAGTACAAACCCTGATACTAGTTATCAAAAGTTAAATAAGATTAGTAAATTACAATCCAGTCTTAAAGAAGCCTTAATTCATTATCATGGTTTGGGTTTCACTAATATTCAAAATTATTTAAAGCTCTGAAAATGAAAATACCAACACAAAGGTTTAACACCAAACCAACAATCAACGGTATTATATTTTAACGTTTAAAAAATTTAAAGCAAAATCATAATCTTACACAAAATTAGTTTTCAAATTGTCATATTGATGATTTTTTTTATTTCATCAAGAGTTTTCGACAAAATTAAAGATTTTATCTAATAAATTAAATAACTTTAATAAACATGTATTTTTGTCGTGGAAAAATTTAAAAAAATAGAAAAAAGTGTTGACAATAAAATTAAAAGTAATACAATCTAAATAAGTAAGTGGTATATTATTCCACAATTTCTAAGATATTAATTTAAGACCCTTAAATAATTTATACGACCAATTTAAAATTAAAGTCACTAATTTCATAACCAGTTATTTTAATATATTCATCTTTGTCAATAAAACCTATTTTAACGCTATTTTGAGAATAGTTTAAGGTTGGTTTTTGTTTTGTCTTAACAAGATTATTAATTTTATAAATATATAAGGTTCTAGCGCGGTCTTCTGTAAATAATTGTTCTAAATCGGGATCGCTATATTGTGATTGATTAGCAAAATCTAACGGAATACTATCAATTGAATAATCAATTGGTTCATCATTTTCCGCTAATTGTGCTAACATTTTTTCTGATGGTTTTAACATTATTCTTGTTCTCCTTCTTCATTAGTTATATTGATAATAGTTTCGTTATTTTTTAGTTGTCTGTTTAAAGTAGCATTTACTGGTAATCGAACATTAACAATTAACTCATCAATATTTTTAATATTAAATGTTCTACTGTTTAAAATCACATTATCATATTTAATTAACTTAATAATAAATTCAGTTAATTTAATTTCTCTAATGTATATCATTTGTTCATAAGAGGCGTTTGTTTGAATATTTACACCAGCAACTTCCGCTTGGGTTTGTTGAGCCCCCTTAGCAATCGCGGGAACATGATGGCGATTTATTTTATAATAATTAGTTAATAATCAATCATATATTTTGGTTAATTGTTCACCTTTAAAATTACCAGCGATATAGTCTACTGGTTGAAAATTACTATCAGGGTCTCCTTCAACTAATAACAAGTCATTTTCAACAAATGAAGCCAACATTTTACTAATTTCTTGGTCAACCACACCAGTAACCCCATTAGTATTAATAGTAAATTTACCACTATTTAATAATGGGTCTAACATTATTTTTTCAGCAATAATGTCTAAAATACTAGCAAATTGTTTACCATAACGAGCAGAAGGTTCAAAATTAGCGTTATTAGGAATAATTTCAATTGGTATAAAATCAATTGGTAATATTTCTTCTCTTTGCAAAGCTGTATAATTATTTCATTTAGCATCATCAATATATAAGTCGGTAATAGTACTGTATAATCGTGTTTTTAACTTTCTAATAACTTTTACTTGTTTAGTTACATAATCAATTTCTAATTTTTCAGTAATAAAAACACTCTGGTCATTTTTAATATAAGGGTCATAATCAAAAGTACAAGATACTAAATTACCCAATTCATCATATTGGTCATTGTAAAAATTAATAGTAATAAAATTAAGTTTTGAATTATTGGCAAAAATAAAATAGGCACCTTTACCATATTTATTGATTTTATATTCGTTATATCAATTTTTATTAGTAAAGTCCTGCATTTTTAAAAAGTTATTAATTAATTTAGTATCTAATTGTTGATTAATAATTGGATTATAAATGCTAATTTCTAAATTTCGTGGATTTAAAAAATTAGCATTATCTTCACAAATTCTTTTTTCTAAAATCTCATTATGTTTTTGCACAGTAACATTTTTACGATTAGTAATCGTTGATGCTAAATTAAGATAATAACTATCAATATCATAGCTTTTCTTTAATTTCTTTTTGGCAGGTAACAACCCCATTTATAACACCTCTTTATTTTGTTTCTTCTTTTTTAATAACATCTTCAATGCTATCTTGTCTTTGTTGTTTGTTATGAGTTTTGATAAATCTAATAGTTTCAATAATTAAAATAACAACTCCAAAACCATTAAGCATTGCACCAATAATTACATATGCAGGTCAACCAATTCCTAATTTAGTTGGTCCTATAAAACAAATAATGATTCCTGCTATAAAAAACAATGATGAAACTCCAAAGATTTTCAAAAACATAATTAAATCTTTAATAGTTACTTTTGGCATAAAAACATCTCCTTTCTAATTTACCTTTTTTCTTTCAACATGTAATGACATTAATTTATTATTTTCAGAACTTATTGCGCCATTTTTATTAAGTTTTATACCATTAAGGCCAGCAAATAAAATAAATTCATAATGATTTTTATATGTTTCAAACATAATATTAATAGTATCTCCGTCATTTTCATAAGTACCAATTCATAATTTGTATTTATATTTTGTAGAATCATAATTTCTAATTTGATATTTTTTGTCAGAAAAAGATACAAAATCACTTATATCAACTAATTCTCAATCATTACCATTATTAATAGATATATCACCATTACCTAATAATGAATTACCATTAATAGTTTTAATATTTGTACCACTTATTAATTTATCTTGTTTATTTATTAAAAAATTATCAATGGCATTTACATCATAATAATTACTTAATAAATCTTTTGCTGTTTTAACAATATATTTCTTTAATTTTGTCGAAAACTCTTGATATTTATAAAATATACCTAAAATTAGGTATATTTTTAATATATGGAGGTAAATAAATGATGAAAAAAATAATTACAGAATTAATAAATAGCTTAACAGATGATCAATTTTTAGAATTTTATGAAAAAATAAAACAACAAGCAGACTTAATTAAAAAACAAAAACGTTTAAATGAAATTGATCAAAAATTTAGAGATAAAGGCATTATATGTCCTAATTGCAAATCTTTTCATTGTGTTAAAAATGGTCATAATTCCGAAGGAAAACAAAAATATTTATGTAAAAAATGTCGTGCTAGTTTTGATGAATTTCGTCATCATTTTACTTATTGAAGTCATTTAAATTATGAACAGTGAAATTTATTAATTCAAATTTCATTGTTAGGACAATCTAGTAAAATAATTTCTCGTTTTATTAAAACAACCCCAAAAACCGCTTGATATAATCGACAAAAATTAATGCAATCAAAACAATTAGAAAATACACAGTTAAAATTTAAAAAATTAAATGGTCAAATCCAAATGGATGAAACATTTATTAAAGAAATTCATAAAGGCAATTTTAAAGATAAATTTGATAAACGAAAAACTCATCTCGATCCATTTTCAACTGATACCAAATGCTGTATTCAAATGGCAGTTGATAGCAATAATAATATTTTTGTTCAATCCACCAATACCAAAAGATTACAAAAACAATGGATTATTGAAAATATGAATAAGCAACTAATTAAAGAAAAATCAATAATTATTTCTGATATGCAACCACTATATTTATTAGTAGCAAAACAAACAAATTCTACTCTATATTCCACCAAAACTAGTACAAACCCTGATACTAGTTATCAAAAGTTAAATAAGATTAGTAAATTACAATCCAGTCTTAAAGAAGCCTTAATTCATTATCATGGTTTGGGTTTCACTAATATTCAAAATTATTTAAAGCTCTGAAAATGAAAATACCAACACAAAGGTTTAACACCAAACCAACAATCAACGGTATTATATTTTAACGTTTAAAAAATTTAAAGCAAAATCATAATCTTACACAAAATTAGTTTTCAAATTGTCATATTGATGATTTTTTTTATTTCATCAAGAGTTTTCGACAAAATTAAAGATATATTTACCATTTTCTTTATCAATATAATCTTTATTTAAATCACTATCTTTAATAACATCAGTTGGGATATCGCCACCTTGTTTTGTTTTTCAAACATTATTTTCATAATAAATAGTATCATTATCAAATGGAACATTTATTTCATTATTGTTATTTTTTATAATACTTTTATTGTCAATCTTAGTTTTTTCTTTTTCTATTAAAGCATCAACTTCTAACTGCGTATAATATGCTTCTAAATCTATCATTGTTAAATCAATACCTTCTTCTTGAAAAGTTCGAAACATTTTCTTTAAAGTTGTTAGATTAGCCAGTGATTTTGCATAGGTAGGCAATAGACCTTGTCATGTTGCCATAGGGTCATTTTGTGAAGAATAATTAATATCACCAACACTCATATTTGCCGAAGTAAAAAACTCAATCGGAATACGGTTAAATGTTCAATGCTCAATAGTAATAAACACCATATTAATACAAATTTTCTTTAATAATGGGTCTTTAAATGTTTCAAATTTTAGTTTTGAAAATGGATAGTTTAAATATGAATTAATCATATTTTGGGCTCTTAAAGCAAATGTTTTAAATCATAATTCTACATCACCTTTAAAGAACTTATTATAACGAACTGGAACTTGTATAATTTTACCTGTCATTGGAATAAAATTATTATAATTTTCCAAAGTAACATTTTGTCATAATTCATTTAACATTTAATCATCTCCTTATCATTGTTTTCTTTTTGATTTAATCTTATTTAAGATAAACTTTTTACTACTTAATAGTGTTTTTGTTTTAATTGTTTTGTTTAAATCTTGTTTTGTTCTTAGTTGCTTGTATGTTTGAAATGCTACGCCACCGCCCAGTAAACTAGCAACAGCACTATCTTTTATCGTATTTAACAATTTATCTTTATTAAAGTTATTTTTAAATTGTTCTTGTAACTTTAATATCTTAGCAATTGTCCGATATATTTTAAAACTATCTTTTACTACTTGTTGATAAGCAACCGGTGCAAAAGAAACTAAATTAAACAAACTTGTTTTATTAAATCCCCAACCAATAAACCACTCACTGTTCATATAGAATTTAAACGGTTCAGGAGCTAAAACAAATTGTTTTGCTTTGATTAAAGTTGTCATAACGACAATAGGGGAATATTTAGGATTTTTATAATATATTGTTAAAGCAACTTCACCTGCAACTGATAAAGGAACAATTTTAACCGATAAAAAAACATCAGAACCATAAGCAAAAGGTAATAATTGGCCTTTTTTAATAGCCTTAGTTTCAAATTTAGATAATATTTTTTTAGTTTGCTCAGTAATTTTACTAATTACTTTTTGTTTAATAGTAATTATTTGTTTTTCAATTGGGGCTAATAATTTTTTAGTTACTTTTTGAATATAAAAATTTGGGTTTAAATGATTCAAAATTTTATTTAATTTAATTGGTGTTTGGTGCAAGATATTTAATAATTTATTATTGTATACTTTGCTACCACGCATTAAATTAGCATTTAATAGTAGGTTTTTACCAACACCTTTTTTATGAAGATTAGTCATAATGTTATATCACTCATTAGTATTAATTTTGCTTATTTTATCAATATTTAATCCATATTCAGACAATCATTTATTAGCATTTTTTTCATTTACGCGTGGTATTTTTTGAACTAATTTAGGACTTATTTTTTGAATATTTTTCTCAATTTTTAATAAATTATTAATTATTTCTAAATTAGAAACTTTAAAACCCTTATAAAAATCATTTCGGACTAATTTTCCAATTGTATATAATAAATTTTCATTATTAGCCTGTTTTGTAAAATCAAATATTAATTTATCAGATAAAATCTTTTTACCCGTAACTTGTTTTACAATATCTTCTAAGTTATTAGCAGTTATTACACCTAATTTTTCAAGTAATTTAGTTTCTTTTGCTAATTTTAAAATTTTAGTTGTGCGAGCAGCACGCGTTAATTTACCAATTCCACCAATTGCTGGTAACAAATTTAAGGCAGTACTTTTTACTGTCACTTCTGATGTTAATTTATCGTATATTTGATTTACGGCAAAATCGGTTGCTGTTTCTACTCCAAACGAGATAAATGCTGCGGCAAAATTAGATAATCCCGCACCAAGCCCAATAGCAGATGCAACACCACCAGTCAAAACTGATAAACCAAGGGCTAAAACTTGAATTCCTAAAAATTCCAATAACTGTAACCCAAAACTTTTTTCTTTTTGTTGAATTGACAATCTAGTTGGATTTTTTTTAACAGCATAAATAAGAGCTGTTTTCCCTGTTCCAATTGGCATTTTTAAAACGAAAAAGTACTATTTTTTAGTACTATTAATAATTTTTAATTTTAACATCAATCGAATTTGTTTGACCAATAGCGTTGTTTTTACCTTCAATTTGAACTTCAACAATTTTATCATTTGTAATATTAATTGGTCAATCCTCACCTTTACTTTCAACAAAGTAATCAAAATCACTTTCAGTTAAAGAACTATCTACAGCTTTAACTGCTTTTAAAACAACATTTTTAAATTGTGGTTTTAATTGTTCAGCTGTTGCTTGTGTTGGTTCTGCAACATGAATAGTTGGTACATCTAATTTATTAATTTTACTAATATCAATTTTTGAAACAATATGTTTAATAATTCCCTTAGGTTCAACTACTGCTCCACCTAAATATAAAACTCTTTCCATAATCAAAGTATTACCCATTCCAGTACCTAACGCAGCAGCACCCACCCTTAATGGAGTATGGTCTTTTTTGCGTAAAATAAGAGGGTCATATTTTTTGCTAAATTTAAAGGCAATTGCATTAACACCTTCTGGTAATAAACTAATTGTTCCTTCTGAACCATCTTTATTAATAATTGGTAATTTTTTTGGAACCATATAATATGTTGTTCCTTCAACAGTTTTCATTGCTCCACTTGTTTCAATTACGCTATTTATTTGGTCGTTTGCTCCAAGTTGTAACTGTAATTTATTACGAATTCCACGAATAAAATCAGCCGAACCCAATACAACTGTTTCTGATGGGGTAAAGCCGTTTTCATATATTTTATCCATTATTTCATCGTGGATTTGTAAAGCATTTGTATCATCTGCTTTTTGTCCTTGAATAGTTGTAACTATTCCTTTATTAATAATTTCTAAAATTTTATTGCGTTTATAAGCAACTTCAGTATCCATTGCTTGCTCAATATCAGCAGCCCAAAGATTAGGATTAAAATCACTTTCTACAGGGTCTAATTTACGGGCAAAAGTTAAAATTGTATCTAATTCAACTGTTCCATCTTCAAACTTTACTTCAGTGTAGTTTAAAAGACTATCATCAGTATTAAATACTTTTCCATCTTTTCCTAGACCTTCATTATATTTAATATTTTTCTTTCTTTTATATGTTAAACCAAATTTATTTGCTTCTTTTCACGCAAATAAAGCTTCTCAACTAAATTTTTGTTGATAAGTTTGCAAATATCATTGTTCAAATGTTTCTCGGTCTTGTTTTGTTGCTTGATTAGCAATATCTCCGAAAATTCTTTGTGGGTTTTGGGCCATAATTTACTTCCTTCTTTCTATTTATTAAATACATTATCTGTATCTAAAATATTGTTTTCTTTGTTTTCTACTTTTGGTACACCGCCGGTATTAACTGTTTGTACCTTAATTAATTCATCATAAACACTTTGTAAGTGTGTTTTAATGATTTCAATATCATCAGTAATATCATAAGACTTTAATAAAACATTCTTAAATTCTTCGTTATCAGTTAAAGAATTATTAAAATTATTAATTTCAATTTGTTTTAATTGAAGTGTTTGTTGTTCAACTTGTGAAGTTAATTCAGTATTTTTTGCTTGTAGTTCGTTGATTTGTTGATTACTATTTTCTAAATTACTTGCATTAAATTCTTCAACTTCAGCAGTATTTTCTAAAATAATTTCAGCAGTTTTAATATCTAAACTACCATCTTCACTTTTAATAGGTTCATTGTTTTCAGCAACAAGAACATATTTTACATTTTTTAATGCCATTTTTTCCTCCTATTTTTTAATATTTGTATTTATTCTTTTTCTAATAGCCTTTTTTATAATTTCAAAACTATCTACTCGAAAAGATAAAAAATATCGTTTAGTTTTTATATTTAACTGATTAAATACTGAGCCTTTAATTTTTATCTCATCATCTTTTTTTAATTTCAAAAAATCAGTTAAAATAGATTGGTTATATATTGATAATGTTGAGTAATTTAATCCGTCTCATTGACATTTAGCCGAACAAGCATCAACTTCAACACCACCAGCAACCAGTGCTTTAATTTTAGTTTTAATCGGGTTTTCATGTAGTCTAACAGTTAATTCTAACTTATTAATTTTTTTATTTTTTATTTTAGGTTTATTAGTTATTGATTTTTTAGTTAAATTACTTTTTGTTTGTATCATTTTTATCAACTCCTTTTGTTAAAAAATATTGTAAATGTTTCCAAGCATCATGTTCATGTTCTGTCATTTTAATATTTCCTTTATAAAGATATTTTTTCTTAACAATTGGAGATTGTAAAATATAATTTAAATTAAAGTGATATTTACATAAAACTTTTAAACAACCAATGAATTTAGGAGTAGATAATGGATTTGTTATTTTTAAACCTTTATGAAGTTGATAATCTTCAATTATTACAATAACTTTATTTAAATAAGAACAAATTTTATTTTTAAAATCATTTAATATTAGATATATGTTATTTATTGCTTCTTCTTCATAGTTAGAATTAAAAGTAATATTATTAATTATTTTCTTTTGCAAAACATTATAAATAATAATACCAGTTTGTCCAATTCCAGCAGGGTCAATTGCAATAATATATTTTAATTTATTTCTTTGATTTTTTGGTCAATTTGTAATATTTTTCATCCATCGGAAGCTAAATCCAAAATATCGTTAATTTTGTAATGTTGCATATAAGAAGCAATAACATCTCATTTATTTTCAAATAAGTTTAAATACATTTTTGTTCATTCTAAACATTGTAAATCATAATGATTTTTGTGATGCGAAATACGACAATTAACAGGTTGACAATTAACTCAATCAAACGAAGTTGTTATTTCACTTCAAGTTTTATTAATATATTTACTTTTATATTCTTGCATAATATTTTATTCCTTTCTTCTTATTTTGTTAAATAAACATAAAATACCTTTGTTGGTTAATATTTTGATATTTAGTAAGTATATTTATATTTTGATTTAATTATCTTAATTCGCCACCACTCACCCCCAAAGTGAGGTGGATGGCGATACTAAACTTTATATTTAGACAGAGTTTATCCCCCAACGGAAGTAAAACAAATTTACCCAGTTATTAATTACGCTTCATCCATCCCTAGACAACTTTATATAAAGAAAATAACCTTTTGGAGTTCCAACCCTCTTGTTTTTTTTAGTGTCCGATATTGTTTTTTTCGGTTTAACAGCACTCTTTTTATGAAAACAAGCAAAAAACACGCGCTCTGACATTTCGCAAGTGATTAATCTTGCCGAGAATTAAAGAAATAAATAGGAATAAATCCAATCGCTTTCACAATTTCTTTAAGGATTCGTGCCATAGATGAGTTATCCATCTTTAAGCATCAAAATATTAAGTTTTAGTATTGCATTATTCATCAGATAGTACCTTTATTAAAAATGATATTATTAGTTGTTAAACCGAAAAAATATAATAAATCACAGAAAGGAAATTGTAAAAATTAACTAATTTGTAGGGAAAAAATAGGTTAATTTTTAATTTTAAAGATACTATCTGATGAATAATGCAAATAAAAAAATCGCTCTAATAAGCGATTACTTTAATTTGTATTTAATTACTTTATTTATAATTTTTATAAAACCTCAACTTTTTTCCGACTACCATTATACTTTTGGTCAATACATGAATTTTAAACCAGCACAAAAGCAGAAGTTTAAAATAAAACATCGTATTGAGGCATTTACAATGTTAATAAATACTAATCAATTAAAATGATTATGAGAAAAATGTCCTGTAAGTAAAACCCAATATGAATTAATTCAATGAGAAGATAAGCCCGATGCAAGAGAAGAACGAATGTTAGATTTATATGATGACACATTTGATAGTGATTTTTATGCTTTACACTTTGAATTAGTACCAATGGTTAAACATAATAGTTCAGCAGATTATAAATTATGACAACAAAGGGAGTGAATAACTTAATGAAAAAAGATATTTATGTAATACATGATGAACGTGTAATAAATGCAAAAAGACCATATATGTCTGTTTGTGGACAAGTTAAAAAAAGACTTTGTCAAGAATTAAATAAAGATAATATCGCAATATGTAATTTAAATTTATATAACGAATATATTAATAAATATCAAAAAGTTAAAGTATGTGTACAAGTTTTAGCAAATGAACCAAATTTATTAACAGTAAATATTATTAATTATGCACTTATTTTAAAATTAAAGGAGCAAAATAACAATTAATAATACTTTCCATAGTTTACCAAACTTAAATGATATTAATAGTGTTTTAAAATTTTATAATTATGATTGAACTATTAATTTAGCCAATATTATTGCTAGTCATCAAATGAGATTAGTTAATGGTAAAGATATTTTATTTAAGTCTCATCGTAAAGACATTTTAGAAAAATTAAATTGATGATATGAAACTTATAAAATAAAAGAAAAATTAGATAAAAATGAATTAACAGCAAGTTTAATGGGTAAAACTATCTTTGGTTTATTAGAGACTAATGACGGCAATATTGATTTATGAATTAACCCTTTTAACTTTACATCTCGTGTAAGTAAAATAAACGAAATTGAACAAGGTGCTGATATTTGATTAAATTATCATCAATCAGATAGTGGTTTTATTTTAAATTTAATTTGTACCAAAGATAAAATAGTTATAAAAGGTTGACCTAAAAATAATGAAGTAGTTGTTGGACAAAGTAAAACACAAATTAAAGATGATGTTAAACCTATTTTAGTACAAGAATTTAAAAACAAATTAGGTATTGTCCCTTTTTGAGAAATGATTAATGAACCCAACCCTTTATTTTTATCTACATCAACTACATTAAACCCATGGCCTACAATGGCAAATTGTTATAAATTACAATTTGATTTATAAGATAGTTTTAATATTAAATCAAAAGAAAGATGAGCAAATCGTACTCATTGATATGGGGTATTAGATGATGATTTAATGACTGCTTATAACAAAGGCAATAAAAAAGTATTACAAGACGCTTTTGATGATATTTTTATTCAATCAGGTCAATCAGCAGTAGATGGTCAATTATCCCAATCTTTACAAGTAGTACAAGGTACACCAACCTTAGAAACATATACCGAAGACCAAAAAGCTATTATTGAACAAGTATACTTAGCATGTCATTTTTCTAGTCCTTTTGGTGATAAATCAGATAATGACCAAAATAAAACACAGTCATTATTAACTAAAACAAAAGACTTAGAAAAACAAGCATATTTACAAGCATATCGTAAGCAATACTATACTAAAATGTTTGATACTGTTTTAAAATATTATGGTTTATGAGATGGTGTTGGTGAACGAGAATATGGTTTTGATTTTATTAGTGCAAGTTTGGTTGATCAAATTCGACAAAATGAATTAATTACTGCTAGATTAGATAATGGCACAATGGAACCAATAAGAGCAATTACTGAATATGAAAATATTGATGAATTAGAAGCAACCAAATATTTTGAAAAAGTAGAAGCATGACAATATAAAATGCAAGCAAAAGAAATAGAACATAATAATAAATTACTAGAATATGATGAAACTGGTAATAATCAAAATGCCGTACAAGGTAGAACAGAAATTAAGGAGAATTAAAAAATGAGTAGAATTAACTCAGGGGTTATCGAAGAATTACGAAGACAAGCCCATGATACTTTAATAGATATCAGAGAAAACATAAAAGACAATCGTCATTGAATGGTCTTTCCGTTTAATGTTTATAGTTCATATATTCCTGATACAGAAACGGGATGAAAACCAAATAATGCTAAACCCAGTGATTATGGTAGTTATTCACGAATATTTGATAATATGGAAAGTACTATTGCGCAATGACAAGATAGTTTAAAAATAGTCCAAAAATATAAAGGTGAAGAAATTAATATTTTAACAATTGATGATTTTAATAAACAACCAGTTAATTCAACAATATGAGCAAATAATGAAACACCTTTTGCTATAAAATTAAAAGATGAAAATAATAATATTTATTGAAAATTAATTGATGGTGAAAATATTTATGATATTAATAGAATGCTGGCATACTTAAATCAATATAAATTAAGTTATTTTATTAATAATGATAATAAAGCCGATAATTTTTATACAAAAGAAGTTAAGGTTGGTAAATATTGAGATGCTTATATGATTGATGATAGAAGTTCAATTCAATTTGGTGAGGCTAAATTTGAACAAGTATTTACTCAACAATCAACTGAAAGACAATATACTTTATTAATTTTAGATGAAGATGTAAATAAATTAAATATTAATGATTATTATAATTTTTATACTGTATTTAATGATCGTGGTTTAAATATTGGTGGTGGTGATATTAATTCTGCACCACAAGATAGACAATGATTATATCCATCAAATGTTATTAATTATTATTCACCTTATGATGGTAGTTTTTTATGACAAGAAATTACCTTTTCAAGTATTAATGACAAAATTAGTAATAGTGGTTTATCAGTAAGACAATTTATTCAGACCAGCGGCCCCGGGCGAGGGTTATTGTTTTCCTAAAATAACTTATAATGAAAAAACAAATACATCCACTATTGAATTAGATGAAGTTTTATTAAAAGACCCAGGTGTTAGAGCAATGGCAGTTAAATTTTATGGTAATCCTATCTTTTTTAATATGCCTGTTATTGGCCGACCAATTATTAAATGTCAATTTAATAAAAAAGTAATGAATTCACGAGATCTATTAATGTATAATATGTATCCTGCTCCACCTGATAAAATAAATACTTATGCATCACCCGAAGTAAGTTGATATAACATTCAAGGTATTCAACCAACTATGATAACTGGTTATGAAGATTGAAAGCAAGATATGGAAAGTAGATACGACTTTTGAAATCAAAAAAATAGTGAGGGAATTGTTATAACTGATAAAGCAAGTTCAACAGCAACTAATCCTACGGTTGGCACAACTATTAAGGAAGAAGATAATAATTCTGAATTTTATTGGTCTAAAACTTGAATGATTACACCACCAGATAAAGTAAAAGTAAATAGTGGTAGTGTTGATAATATTATTAGTACACAAGCATCATCTTATTTTATAAGAAAAGATGAATTTGGTAATACAGTTGGACAAGTTCAATTTGAATATAATAAAATGGGGTCTTGTAATGTTTGAGATATTTTAAATATGAATAATTTTATTAATCGCCAAATAACAGTACTACCTTTAAACTATACACAAAAATTAGTATTTAATCCTTTTACTATTCCAGGTGGAGTTGGTAAATTCTTAAACTTTATTTCGTTTGGTATTCCATGAGGATGAGTTATTAACCAAGATAAAAAAACTTGACCTAATTTTCAATTTCTTAATGGTTTTATGAGTTCTAATGTTTATAGTTTTTATAATGATGCTTTTTGGTCTGAAAACTCAAAAGGTAAAGGTTATTTACCCTTTGAAATATTTAGACAACAAGGTAATGATAAAGTTGGTGCTATTTTTGGTGCTAATGCTACTAGTTTAGGTTTTACAACTTTATTAACTGATAAATGCAAAGGTACTGTTTTAACTAAGGATGGTAAACCAACCGAAGAATTAATTTATTCAACTTATAATTTAAAACAATTAAATCCTAAAACTAAACGAGTTTATTTAATTAATGAACAAACCAAAGCAGTAGATGCGCAAATACCAGTTAGTGATAGTGAAAAAGATACTGATTGCGAATTCTTACAAACACCAGATGGAACAAATTGTAGTTATATTATTGATATGTTTTCAATTCAAGCATTATATAAAGGTAATTTTGAAATTATCTTTTATGCTGATAACCCATATACAAATAATGAAGAAGATTATTTACGCTTATCAGTATGGAGTTTTCGTGGTAAAACAAAAAGTACATTAAATAATTATTTACGCGATATGACAACTAATTATAAAACTAGTTTATTACTCCCACATGATTATGAAATACCAACATTTAATTACCCACAATATGTTCTTCCACCAGTACCATATAAGGAATTATGTAAAATGAAGTGCAACAAATCTTATTAGTCAAATAATACAATAAAAATCATAAAAAATCAATTATAAATTTTTAAAAATCAAAATATTTATAGTTTTTATTTTATTTTAAGGAAAATTAAGCACACTAAAAAATAATTTATTAAATTACTTAAAATAAACCTATTTAAAATTATCTGAAAATACCTCTTTTGCTGTTTTTCAATTAAGAACAGGCCTTAATTTATCATTTATAACATTAACTACTCAATTTATTTTTTGTTGACTAACATTATTAAAATCAGTTCCCTTAGGAAATCATTGTCTAAGTTCAGAATTCATATATTCAATTAATGGTTTTTGTTGTGGTTTACCAGGGTCACAAAAATAAACTTGTGTTTCAGCAAATATTTCTAATTCTCTTCATTTACTAAATTCTTTTCCTCTATCAGTTATTATTCCTTTAATTTTCCCAAATAAATTATTACTTATAACAATATCTTTAAACTTTTCCACAACTTCATTAGCAGTATGATTTTTTAATTTCATAACAAAATAACTTTTACTATTTTGTTCAACTAAAACCAAATTACTAGATTGATGCTCTTTTCCAACTATGGTATCCATTTCAAATCAACCAACATCAGTCTCTTTATTCTCAATATCTCATATTGATTTAAAATTAATTAATTTACCACGATTATCAAATTTTCCTTTTGTTTTATATTTTTTACCACGATGACGTAAATTCTGTTTTAAAAAAACATAAAAACCCAAACGAATTCATTTATACAATGTTTTAACACAAACAGGAAATTTAATACCAAACTTTAGAAAATAACGATGAATAAGTTGTGATGGAGAATCACAATAAACATTAAATCTTATATTAATAAAATTTAATTGTTCTTATGTAAACTTATATCTTTTATTATTCTTTTTTCTTTTCTCATAATACATTTTATCTGACTTATAAGCACTATATTCATCAATAGTTTTAAAACGCTTAATTTCTCGCAAAATAGTACTACGATTTCTGTTCAAACATTTAGCAATTTGTGAAATATTTATTTCACCATTCTTTTTTAAAAATAATTTTGATAATAATAATTTTTCCAATTTAACCTTATCGATAAAACTTAAATGACTATACATAACATTTATATACCTTTCATTAATTTATAAATTTAATATTAAAATTATTTAATACATTATTGATATATGATAAAATCAATTATAGCATTCAAGTAATTTTAATAAAGGAGAAGTAAAATATGAAAAAGTTACTAAGTATTTTAGGAGTAATCGGATTAACAGCAACAAGTACAACAACATTAATTAGTTGTGAAAAACCAAATAATAATGAAAACGGGGGGGTAATAAACCTACACCATAACCACAACAACTACCAGAAAATAGCAAATGAACTAATATTCCTAGAACACAGGCGCCTAATAAAGAATTTTTAACTGCTACTAATAAATGATATTTTTATATAAATAAATATGAAAATAATTATATAACGACAAAATTTTATTTTGATAATAATTTTATTAATAATCAAAACACTTGATGACAACACTTAAAAAATGATTCAGATTTTATTTGAAACTATAATTTAGTATATCGTTGAAATAAAAACAATGAACCACAAATACCAGAAATTAATAAAGACACAGGACTAATAATTGATTGAAAAGAATAAAAGGACTAACAAGTCCTTTTTTAAATTAATCGAACAAACTTCATAAAGATAATTAATAGGAATATATTTGTTATTGTATTATATAATGCTGGACTAAATTTTCATACCTCAAATGTTTGACTAAAAAAACTATATATTGTTTGAAATATTTTACCAACACCGCTTGCTAATTCGTTTACTTGTTTAACACCGGGAATATTATTTACAATTCAAATTGCAGCATTTTTTATATGACACGCTAAATTATATCAACTACAACTTTCATATTGGGCTTGTCATCATTGTCCATCAGGAAACAACCCGCCATTATTTATTTCTTGTCAGTTATAAATTCCAAAATTAAAATCATAATAACGGTACATATCATTTTCTTTTTGGGCTTGTAATTCAAAAACATTATAACCGATTTTTTG
Source organism: Spiroplasma endosymbiont of Sarcophaga carnaria (assembly GCF_964019595.1). NCBI lineage: Bacteria > Bacillati > Mycoplasmatota > Mollicutes > Entomoplasmatales > Spiroplasmataceae > Spiroplasma > Spiroplasma endosymbiont of Sarcophaga carnaria. Next base: position 1,665,339 of record NZ_OZ026456.1, on the reverse strand, counting down.
TTCTTCAATTTTTTTGTATTTTAAACCGTATTTATCTTTTAAAGCACCTTCAAAAATATAACCTTCATTTTGATTAATATTATAATTATTTGCAACTGAAAAATCATAATTAAATACATTACCATAATTAGTATTATAAAAACGATTTTTAAATGCTGAATACAATTTAATGTCTAATTGATTGTATTTATCAGAAAAATAAAAATAACGAGGATAAATTTTAAAACCATTATTTGCTAATAAACCATATTTTTTATTATATCCTTGTACATAAGTATCATTTTCTAAATCAAAAATGGTACGTAAATAATCTTTATAAAAATTTTGGGAAACCGTAAACATACTATTTAATAGTTTTTCAAATTGATTTTTATTAGTATTAGTTTCATCAATTAAAACATCTCTAAAATTAATCAATTTTAAACCAAAAAAATTAATTAAAACAGTATCATACTGTAAATTATCAATATAACCACTTTCAATAAAATTACTGCGATTTTGAAATACAGGTACCAAAGCATGGGTAAAAAAGGCTTTTAAAAATTTATTAATATCAATTTGACCTTTCATCTGTTCAAAAACCATTTTACCAATATTAGGAGAATTACCTTGATAATAATTATAAGTTTCAGCACTAAAATTAAAAGTATCTTCTTTTTCTTTTATGAAAGAAAATAAAAAACCTAAATCATCAGTATACCAATAACTATTTGCATTATTACCATCCCAATATTGTTTAAAATGTGTTAATTCTAAACTACCAGCAATAATATTTTTATTTTCATCAATTGTTAAAATCATCCGATAAATTGATTTTCTAGTTAAAATAACATCAGGTTTTCAATCTAATTTTTCCATATTATTAATAATTTCAAAATCAAAAATTATTCTTTCACTACCCAAATTTGGGTCATCATAGTTTGGATTACCACCTTGCTGAATTCGGATATTTTCTTGTACAATAACATCAATATATTTAAGCAAAAAAGAACGAACATTTTGATAATATTCAGTATATAATTTTAATTTGCCATCATTATCAACAACTGGTAATTCTGGTTCACCGTTTCCATCTCAACGATATACTAAATTATAGTTTCAAATAAAATCTGAATCATTTTTTAAGTGTTGTCATCAAGTGTTTTGATTTTTAATAAAATTATTATCAAAATAAAATTTTGTAAGCAAATATTGACCATTTCTTTTTTCTCCATAAAAATATCATTTATTAGTAGCAGTTAAAAATTCTTTATTAGGTGCCTGTGTTCTAGGAATTTGTATTCAAAACTCATTAATCATTTTAACTAATTGTAAATTATCAATACCTCTTTCTAATTTATTAATAACTTCCACAGTATTAAAATACTTAGCAAAAGAATAAGAAAAATTAGTTAATTCTTTTAAAAATTGTTTTTTATCAACATAATAGAATTTATCAATATTATATTGTTTAGCATAAGTATCTCAATTTTTATATAAATCCATAAACTCATCACTAGGCTTATCAAATGAAATTCCCGTTGAATAACTATCCTTTAAAAAGTCTAAATATCATTTATCATTATAAGTTAATGTTTGTGATGTTTTTAGAGTTGGATTAATAAAGTAATTTGTTTCAGACCAGTTTTCAAAAAAACTACTGCGTAAAAACATTGTATTAATAAAATCAGTTTCATTCATTCCCATTGTTTGTTAATTAACAGTATAATTCTGCTGATTTAAGTGTTTAAATGCTGTTAAAGTAATAAATGGAATAATTAAACCTAAAATACCTAAAATAGATATGGCAAATAAAGATAATGATTTTTTCATATTTATAATTCAACCCCCAACTATACAATGTTTTTGAAACAATAAACCCAACAATATATAAACTTGATATTGTTAACATTAATGGATGACTAAACAAAATTGCCATTTTACCAAACAAAGAAAGTAAAAAAGTATCTGAGTTATATAAATCCATAATGATATTTTTTGCTGATGTTAATTGATTTATAATCACCGTAATAAAACTAGTACCAAAAATAGCAATTGCAGCAACTAATAAAACTAATCTAATCATTAATCTGTTTCCTTTCACCGACCATTTTTATTAGCCTTATGTGCTTTTTTAACACCACGTACTGTTGAAGCATACAATTTTGATGTATTGTTTTTAACAGTTGAACCTAATTCATTATATTGTGTTCTTGTTCCGTGGATAGCATAAATTGATAACTTAACAACCATAAAAAAGATAATAAAATAAGCAATAGTTGTATTTGTCATTGGTAATTTAGTATTTCAAATTACATCAAAAATAAACAAAAATACATCAAAAATCAAACTAAAAATCTTATCTCAATTATTACTTTCTGATAATAAATTAATCATCTTTATCACTTCCTTTTTCTTTTTTAGGTTTTAAATTTTTTTTCAAAATATCAATATCAAACAATGCTAAACGCTCTTTAACACTTAATTTAGTAATTTCTGACCAATAATATTCTTTATAATTAACTATTTCATCATTTTTTAAATCACGAACAAACTTTAATCATTTACTATCATATTTCTGTGCAAATTCTAATGGAATAATTATTTTAAAAAACCGAATTCCTAACCCAACATCCGACTTATGTTTTGCTCGTTTACCTTCGGCTGTTCGTTCTACTGATTTTGTTTTTCAAATTTCATAATCTGTAATATCTTGAAAAATACCAATTCGCATAATAAAGAAAAGATTAAAAAAATTAAATCCTTTTTTAGCAATAGGTTTTTTCAATGAAATTGGAATAATAATACCACTTGCTAATTGTCGAATATTATTTCAAATCATACCCTCACGCTGAGCAGTAAATAAAGCACGATTACCAAAATGTCTTGCTAATACAATTCACGGAATTTTACCACTACGAACTTTTTTCTCATCGTGGGGACTAGTTCCATCAATATATAAATAACTTTCATCAAATAAAATAACACTATCATCTGGGGGAACTGGTTTTGTTCTATCTGTAAAATCTAAATTTTTAAATGTTAAAACTTTAACTTTATCATCTTCTAACGGATAATTACTATAAATCTTATCTGTTAATAGTTTCATAGTTTGTGATAAATAAGTTAAAAGTAAAGTTTTTCCCGTCCCTAACTTACCAATAATTACTGATAACGGATTATCTCAAACAAAATTAACTAAACGAAAAGCACTCAACTGATAAAATATGTTTTTTCAAACTCATCAGACAAAATAAACACATTGCAAAGCAAACAATAATCAAAATACTAAACCGGTATAATTTAATGAAATTATTCAAAGTAATAAATCAATTAAACTAAACAAAATCATTGAACCACCAATATAACAATAATTTTTTAAGAAAAATATAAATTTTTTCATTACTTAAAATACCCAACTATTTTAAAAACCATTCACAATAAAAACCACGTTAAAAATAAAATCACAATTCAAATACCAATCATAAGAGTTAAATATTCATTTTGATTTAAATTTCAAGTTGTAATAATTTCAACATTCGTTTTATCTATAAACAAAAATACATAAATAAAAAACTCTTTTAATTTTTCTCAATCATTTTGCATATTTAAAAACTCCACATTTTCTGAATAAGTTTAAAAAACATCCCCAAAAATAAAACGATAAATAATACAAATGATATGACATATAAAAATTCATGAGCATTTGAACCAATAATATAACTAACAAATTGAACTCAATAATCATATAAACCCATTAATTTAAGTCCTTCAAGTCATTAATTAATTTATCTACTTTTTCATCACTTCAATTTGTTAAATTATTGTTAGTTGTTTTTACTTTTTGAGGTTCACCAGGAAATATTGCTTTTTTCATTTGTGTAAAATAATTTTATTTGTATTGATTATACAAATTGATTAGTTCTGCTCCAGTTAAATATTTTCACACATGACGTTTTAAATTTTCATCATATTTTACAATAGGATAAGAATTATCATAAATCAAACAGATTGCTACTTGTTCTGAGTGTTTTTCACTCAGATAAATAAATTTATTACTCAACCAAAAACCAATATGACGATTATGATTAGGTAAATTTATAAAAATTGCTTTTTCTGTTTCAAAAACTATCAACTCTTTACGAATAAAATAATTTTCTATATTTTGATTTTTCTTAACAAAATTACTCAATTTTATCAACTCCTAACTAAATATTTATTTAATAAACAATGTTATATTTAATGTTTATATATTGTTTACTTATTGATAAAAACACTGATTATTAACAATGTTATACATAATGCTATATATTGTTTATTTAATGTTTAATAAACAATGTTATTAACAATGTTAAATATATAAAATAATAAAAATTGACACACTGAAAAATACTATTTAATTTTTAATAATAGTCTTTAATTTTGTCGAAAACTCTTGATGAAATAAAAAAAATCATCAATATGACAATTTGAAAACTAATTTTGTGTAAGATTATGATTTTGCTTTAAATTTTTTAAACGTTAAAATATAATACCGTTGATTGTTGGTTTGGTGTTAAACCTTTGTGTTGGTATTTTCATTTTCAGAGCTTTAAATAATTTTGAATATTAGTGAAACCCAAACCATGATAATGAATTAAGGCTTCTTTAAGACTGGATTGTAATTTACTAATCTTATTTAACTTTTGATAACTAGTATCAGGGTTTGTACTAGTTTTGGTGGAATATAGAGTAGAATTTGTTTGTTTTGCTACTAATAAATATAGTGGTTGCATATCAGAAATAATTATTGATTTTTCTTTAATTAGTTGCTTATTCATATTTTCAATAATCCATTGTTTTTGTAATCTTTTGGTATTGGTGGATTGAACAAAAATATTATTATTGCTATCAACCGCCATTTGAATACAGCATTTGGTATCAGTTGAAAATGGATCGAGATGAGTTTTTCGTTTATCAAATTTATCTTTAAAATTGCCTTTATGAATTTCTTTAATAAATGTTTCATCCATTTGGATTTGACCATTTAATTTTTTAAATTTTAACTGTGTATTTTCTAATTGTTTTGATTGCATTAATTTTTGTCGATTATATCAAGCGGTTTTTGGGGTTGTTTTAATAAAACGAGAAATTATTTTACTAGATTGTCCTAACAATGAAATTTGAATTAATAAATTTCACTGTTCATAATTTAAATGACTTCAATAAGTAAAATGATGACGAAATGCATCAAAACTAGCACGACATTTTTTACATAAATATTTTTGTTTTCCTTCGGAATTATGACCATTTTTAACACAATGAAAAGATTTGCAATTAGGACATATAATGCCTTTATCTCTAAATTTTTGATCAATTTCATTTAAACGTTTTTGTTTTTTAATTAAGTCTGCTTGTTGTTTTATTTTTTCATAAAATTCTAAAAATTGATCATCTGTTAAGCTATTTATTAATTCTGTAATTATTTTTTTCATCATTTATTTACCTCTATATATTAAAAATATACCTAATTTTAGGTATATTTTATAAATATCAAGAGTTTTCGACAAAATTAAAGATAATAGTCTTTAATTTTGTCGAAAACTCTTGATGAAATAAAAAAAATCATCAATATGACAATTTGAAAACTAATTTTGTGTAAGATTATGATTTTGCTTTAAATTTTTTAAACGTTAAAATATAATACCGTTGATTGTTGGTTTGGTGTTAAACCTTTGTGTTGGTATTTTCATTTTCAGAGCTTTAAATAATTTTGAATATTAGTGAAACCCAAACCATGATAATGAATTAAGGCTTCTTTAAGACTGGATTGTAATTTACTAATCTTATTTAACTTTTGATAACTAGTATCAGGGTTTGTACTAGTTTTGGTGGAATATAGAGTAGAATTTGTTTGTTTTGCTACTAATAAATATAGTGGTTGCATATCAGAAATAATTATTGATTTTTCTTTAATTAGTTGCTTATTCATATTTTCAATAATCCATTGTTTTTGTAATCTTTTGGTATTGGTGGATTGAACAAAAATATTATTATTGCTATCAACTGCCATTTGAATACAGCATTTGGTATCAGTTGAAAATGGATCGAGATGAGTTTTTCGTTTATCAAATTTATCTTTAAAATTGCCTTTATGAATTTCTTTAATAAATGTTTCATCCATTTGGATTTGACCATTTAATTTTTTAAATTTTAACTGTGTATTTTCTAATTGTTTTGATTGCATTAATTTTTGTCGATTATATCAAGCGGTTTTTGGGGTTGTTTTAATAAAACGAGAAATTATTTTACTAGATTGTCCTAACAATGAAATTTGAATTAATAAATTTCACTGTTCATAATTTAAATGACTTCAATAAGTAAAATGATGACGAAATGCATCAAAACTAGCACGACATTTTTTACATAAATATTTTTGTTTTCCTTCGGAATTATGACCATTTTTAACACAATGAAAAGATTTGCAATTAGGACATATAATGCCTTTATCTCTAAATTTTTGATCAATTTCATTTAAACGTTTTTGTTTTTTAATTAAGTCTGCTTGTTGTTTTATTTTTTCATAAAATTCTAAAAATTGATCATCTGTTAAGCTATTTATTAATTCTGTAATTATTTTTTTCATCATTTATTTACCTCTATATATTAAAAATATACCTAATTTTAGGTATATTTTATAAATATCAAGAGTTTTCGACAAAATTAAAGATAATAGTTATTAAAATATAAAATTAATCATTTATAATTAAATTGATATTTTTGCACTACACACTGCCTACAAATTTTAAAAAGAAAGTAGATATATTTATAAAGAATATTATAAAAATTTATATTCCAAAACTACTATTAATATGACCCTTAATAAAAATATTCTTATTTTTATTAAATCCTACTTTAAAACAATTATTTCATTACTAATAATTTCAATAATAACTTATAGACAGTGTGTAATACAAAAATAAACAACAAAATTATTTAATCAACTCACATAAAAGCTAGTGTGCCATAGCTAAGATATATGATCAGTAATAATAAATATTAAAATACTTTAACCATAACACGGAAAAAGTTTAAAATCTTAATGATAACAAAAATACCAAATGGAATTAAAATAATTCACGCATCACCTAAAAAGGTCATTAATTGTGGTAATACAGCATAAATTGCTTCTTTAACTTTCATCATTGCTTGCCCTAAACCACTTCAAATAGAACCAATTCCATCTGAAATAGTAGGTTTATCACCAACTGCTAAAAAATTAATTGCTGTTGTTAAATACATACCTAACATTATTTTTTATCCTCCTTATTTTCAATTTCTTTTTTATCTTTTTTCTTTCCTCGAATTTGGCGAATTTTTTGATAAATTGATAAACCAATTCACGCAAAAATACCTAATATAATAACAACACTAAAAATTGTCGTTAATCAAACTGGCATAACTTATTCCTCCTAAAAATCTAATTTTCGCGGCACGCTTCGCGTGTTCGCTACGCTCAAAATAAACTATATTGAATAAATTACCGCTAATAAATTACGCGGATAATTTATTCATCTTCTTTTTCATTATTAATTACAATATTATTTACCGTATTAATAACATTATCTTTTCCATACTTAGTTACTAAGGACCGTAAAATAAAATAATGTTTTCTTTCCATTAAAAAATCAACTCCTTTCTGAGTTGATTTGTTGCACTTCACCTACACGATGCCTAACTATGAACCTTATACCAAAGATATCTGAGATGCTAATACAGCACAGCCATTAATAACTAAAATTACAGCACCAGCACAATGTAAGAATAAAAATAATGATACTATTAATTTATTTGATGATAAATTTAATTATGCTTATTATGAAATAGAAATTGATTTAAGACAAGTTGATCCAACAATTCAAAGTATTGATAAATTTATTAGTTCATATAAAACTATTGAAATAAGTAATCTTAATAATTTACAAGTTGAATGTGTACCACCAGAAATAGAAAAATTTATTTCAAAAAGATATTTTAATATAATATTTGGTGATAGAGATTGTAGGGGCGGGTACATTTCTTTAGCAAGAGATTTAAAATTACAACAAAAAGGTCTATTACAACAAGATAATGTTAATTTCCCAAATACTTTTACAATAGACACAAAAGAAATAACTAATGATATTAAAACGATTGCTACTTTTAAAACTAATGGTTTAATAAGCAGAGATTATTTTAGTCTTTATAATTATTTACAACAAAATTTTCTTAAATTATTAGTGCAAATAACAAAATTATCTGATAATGATAGCAATAAAATTACAGAATTATATTTACAGGTATATTATACTAATGAATTAAAATTAAAAATTAGATTTTCAAAAGTAGTATTAGGTAAATTTATTTTAGGTTTAGGAAATTACAAAATTTTTAATTATTTTGGTAATGATGAAGCTTTAGTAATAGATATTAACAATGAAAATGTATTTGGTATTAAAAATAATAGTAATAACCCTGTTAAAATAACAATTAAACCAAGATAAAATAAAAAGAGATTTAATATGATAATGTCAATTAAATTTCTTTTTCTATTCACCATTAACTTTTATATTACCTTTATTATCAATAATTAAATTAGGTTCTTGTGTAGTTAAATTTCAACGATAAACTGCTTTAAAATAATCATCATTTTTATTTCATTTTTGGCTTAAACCTATTTTTCCTTGTTTTTTGAATATATATAATTCTTTTTCTTTATTTATACAGATAATAAAATTATTATAATCTTCTATTAAACCTTTATTTTCTTTATGTTTAAATTTGACAATTTTTCAATCATCATTTTTATCACCACGTCATAATACATAATATCATTTATTATCAACCTCATTAAATGGTTTTTCTTGTGGTGCTATTCATTCTAAGTTGTTTTTAATAGTTTCATCTTTTGTATTTATTTTGTTTTTCTCTTTAAGTTCTTTTAATTCTTCGGGTGTATATTGATCATGTATTTTATTACAAGCAACTAAACTTGTTGTACTTGTTCCTATTAAAGTGATTGTTCCTATAAGACTTAATATTTTTTTCATTTGATTATTTCCTCTTTTATTATCAATTAAGTGATTCTACTGAAACAGTATAGTTAACATTTACATTATTAGTATAAACATTTTCATCAGCGGAAGTGATTTTTGCACTACTGTTAGTAATATTCTCAACGTTGATTTTTGTAATATCTAAGTCGGTATACATTTCTTTTAGTTTATTTTTAATTTGTTCTTTTGTTGGATTAGATAAATTTTCAGTTTTAAATTCACCTAAATTATTATTTTTAATAATTTTATTTAAATTAATATTAGATATAAATTTAACTATAACTTCACCACTTAAAATATCTTGTCTTTTATAACTTATTTTTGCATTTGTTGTTGTTATATCTCTAACTTCAAAATCATTTATATTATTTTCTAAATCTTTATTTAATTCTTTTATTTTATTTTTAATTTCTTGTTCTGTTGGTTTATCAACACCATTAATTCTAATTAATCCTAATTCAGTGTTTTTAAAAACTGATTTTACTGGCCGAGAATAATTAACATCTATTTCACCAGTATAAATGCTTGTATCGGTTGATTTAATTGTGGACCTATTTATAGAAAAACCTTTAAGATCAACTTTTGAAATATCTAATTGTGGATTAAAATGTTTTAATAAGTCTTTAACTATTTGTATTTCATTATAGCCATATTTTGTAAAATCTATTTCTCCCAAATTAGTATTTGTAATAACTTTGTTTAAAGGTATAGATTTATTAACTGTAAAATTAATTGTTTTTTTACCACTAAAACCAGTTATAGTGATTTCTGCACTATTTTCACTAATATTTATAACATTAATACTATTAATATTTACTTGGGGATTTAATTCATTTATTTTTTCTTTGATTTGTTGTTCTGTTGGCTTATCAGCTCCATTAGTTTTAAATATATGTTTAGTTTGATTATTTTGTGTATTTCTTTTATTTTTGGTCATATTTAAACCTGTTCAATTTAATTCAGATAAATCTTTAATATTATTATAATAAGGACAATCAGCAATTGTTGTTGATACAGCAGTTCCGCTAATTGTTAATACACTTAATAAACTTTGTAATGTTTTCATACTTGTATTTCTCCTTTTCTTAATCTTGAAGCCTTTTATCAAGATCTAATTGAATTATATATATATATATATATATAAGCAAGCAAAATATTATGAATTATTTTAAAAATTTATCTTGAAAAATAGCTCTTATGACGCGTTTTAAGGGATAAATTAGCAATGAAATATATTAAGTTTATTAAAAAAAAAATATATATATATTAATATTTATATTATATTAAATATTATTAAAATATAGATAAATGACTTTATAAATGATATAATTTATATGTAAGTCCTAAGTAATTACGGTTTCGAGTATCCGGATGACCTAATCGCATTGTAAATGCGGGTAACCTTAGGTATTTTTTTATTTTATTTGTTTAGTATTTTTATACATAAAGTATTGTATTTATAAACTATTGGTATATAATTAAATTACGTTTTAATCTTTTTCCATAAAAAAGAGTTTATGCTGACTTGTTAATCGAACAAGAATAAAAAAAGAGGAGTTTATAAAATGGCACTTACAAAAGAACAATTAATCGAACAAGGTTTAAGTGAAGAGATTGCTGAAAATATCTTAAATCAGTTTAATAATGAAGCAAAGCAAATCAGAGAAAGTGTGCAAAAACGCGAAGATGTTATATCAAAAAAAGACTTTATTAAATTATCTAATGAATTAGATGAATTAAAAGCATTTAAAAATGTTCCATCGACTAAAATTGAAGATATTAAAACTAATTTAAATAAAGTTAGTGGTAGTTCTTTAAGTGAAAAAATACAAACTTTAAAAGAATTAAAACCTGATTTGTTTGTTGAAGAACAACCATCAGTTTCACCAACTAATTTTATTAAAGAAATGATTGAAAATTCGGTTGAAAATAAAAATAATGAAATTGAAATTATTAAAGAAAAAGGAGCATATACTCCAGAAGAAATTAAAAAATTAACTGATTATACACTTAAAAACCTTAGATAATAGGGGGGTGAAATTATGGCAACAATTAATTTGCCACAAGTACCTTTTACATTACAAGGTAACACAACAGGTCAAAAAGCCTATGTTGATATGGTTAATGCTTTATTGCGTGGACCTTTATATAATGAATATGCAAGTATTATGCAGTATGCTACTGCAACCGCAGAACAAGTTGCTTGATTACCTAATGCAGGACAAGCACTATATAATTTAACTCATCGTGTGGTATGACAAGATGATTATTCATTACCAAATGGTGGAACAACTCAAACAATGGGATTAACAAGAATTCCAGTTCCGATTGATAAGAGATTTAATTTAAAATTAATGAGTGAGGCTTTTGACTTAGCATTAATAGAAAAAAATATTAAAAATGGTGTTATTGCTGATGCTATTTCTAGTGTTGTACAAAATAAATTTGTTAATTTAGAATGTGAATTAATTCAGGCTATTTATGATTATTGTTTAGCAGGTGGTCAATATGAAGTAATTCCATTTCGTAGTTATACAGCAGAAAATGCTGATGATGCAAATAAGGCATTCTTTACATTAAATGAAACTTTGATTGAATTAACTAATCAAATTAGTAATTTATATTTTGGATTACCAACAGATAAAATGTTTATGGTTTTAGGTCGTAGAGCCTATTTAGGATTAACACCTGCGTATTTAAAAGTAATTGGTTCACAAGCCCAATTAAAAGCAATGGTTAATGGTGAATTATATGAAAATACTGCAACGGGTATTCCTGTATCTAAAAGTTTTCATTTAGAAAAAACATATACAAAAGGACAAGTTAATCGTGATAAAGGTTATAATTTTACTAATGTAAATGGTTTAATTATTAATAAACAAGTATGAGCATATCCAATTAATATGGATGATGCTATTCAACAAGTTTTAGATAATGATACTGCTAACCATAAATGAATTGGTAAAGTACAATATGCAACACCAACTATTTTATATCCAAAAACATGTAAAATTATTTTAGAAAAAGCACCTACACAAGCAGAAATTAATACTGCTAAAAGTAATCTTAATAAAACATTTAGAGTTTCTGTTGATTATGTAATTCCATCATCAAATAAAATTGATATTAGTGGGATTAATAAATTAGATAAACCAACTATTCATGTTGACGATCCAACTCAAACAACAGCCGAACAATTAAAACCACAATTTAAAGCTGTCGTTTTAAAAGCAGTTAAAGCCATAGATAGTTCTTTAACTGAGAATGATTATGATTACTTTATTGAAGCTAAGGGTGAAGATTGACCAATTAATATTACAAATGATAAAACTGTTGAAGTTCAAATTGAGGGTAAAAACAATGCTACTGGTCAAACAAATCCAATTGAGGTAGTAATTAAAAATTCTTAATAAACAATGAACTTACTAATTTTACGAGTTTTAACTTTATTAGTATCTAATTTAGAAAATAAACCTTTAATAAGTAAATTTGTAAATTTAATTAATAGAGTTAATCAAGTTCAAAATAAAGTATTAAAACCAATTAATTATATTACTGATAAATATAATAAAATTACAAGTAAAGTTGAAGATATTTATCAGTGATTAAATCCATTTACTTATTTATATTTAATTAAAAAAGGTCATAAAAAAGAAATACAACAAATATTAAGTCAATTAGAAAAAGATAATAATATTAAAAATAGAGAACAATTTAAAAATGAAAATTATCTAAATACTAATTGACAACCTTTAAATAGTAGTTGACTTGATAGTGGTATGTTTAATATTACAAATAAGTTAACTTTAACAGGTAATTTAACTATTTTAATATATACAAAAAAAGCAAAACATCCGAAGTTTTATGGACCTCATGTTTATCCTAGTGTTCCAGTTGAAATATGAAAATTATTAAGTAATGCTGTATCTAATGCAGGGACTTTATTTTGGCGTTATTGATTAAGAAAATGATTACCTAGTCATTTAAGAAATTATATTAAAAAACAATTACCACAAGCATTAAAAGAAAAATATCCCAAAGGAACTACTAAATTAACATTACCAACAGTTCAAAAATTACAACAAATTAAAAAGTTTATTAATAATTTAAAGATTGGACATTTTAATTTTAATTTTGCTGGTGAAATTAATAATAAAAAATGATATCGTGAACGCCGAAGTGATGTTAAAAATATTAAGAATTTATATAAAACACCAGTTAAAAATATGTTTTACAAAGCTAATCAAACTATTAAAGCAATTAATAAAACCAAAAGAAAGGTTAATAGTTATAAACAAAATAATTTAAAAAATAAATATCGTAATCAATTAAGGGGTGTTTTATATGGAAAATAATTTAAGTAATTTGTTATTTATAACAGTTGAAGATGTTAAAGAAAGTAAACTTTGACAACCTATTAATGATCGTAAACAATCTGCTTATAATGATAATTTAATTTATAATGCTATTTTAAAAACTAGTTTATGAATGGATAGATTATCAGGTGGAACAATTTCAGATAAAATTAATAAAAAAGATTTGTTTCCTTGAGTAAAAAAAGATAATACTGGTTTAATTGAATATGATAAATGATTAAGTTATATTCAATCTGCTTGTTTATTAGCAGTTATAAATTGATATTTACCAAAAGGAGTTAATGATTTAACTGGTAGTGCTTCATTTTCACAAGGTGTTGTAGCATATTCACAAACTAATGACCCCGAAGCAAATGAAAATATTACTCGTGATGTAAAAAATGCTTTAAAATTAGCAGGTGAAATTATTGATATTATATCTAGTAAAACAGTATCTAGACCTTATAATTATAGTTTAGATAATTATGCTCATCCATGAGAAGAAGAATATAAGCATATTAGTAAAAAAACTTTTTATCCAACATTATTATTTTGATTAAAAGAACGATTACAAACTGATAATTAAATAAATATTATTTATTCTTCTACTATTAATGACTTTTCTAAAATTGATTATAACGAATATATTAAACTTATTGTTCCGTTTGATAATGAAACGATTTATTATGAAAATAATGTCTGAAAAGCAAAACAAGGTGGTGAAATTCCATCAGATGTTATTAAAGATAGTGATTTAGATAAAAATTATATTGATAAGCAAAATAATAAATATATTGTCAAAACTTCACAATATATTTATTCTTAAACAAGATAAATTAGCAAGTGTAATATCATATGGAAATAATCCAAGTGGTTGAATTACCATTCAATTATTTTCCAACGGTGAGTTTAAATTATCATCAATATCAAATAGTGTTAAAATTAAAGGATTGTATATTGAAAGAAAAAAAGTAATTTAGAAAGGATTTTTAATTAATGAAACAAGATAAAACAACTTGATTAAAGGGTGCCTTACCTTGAAATTGATTTAAAAAAGACCCTATTCCGAATTATAATTGAACTCATAAAGATATTAGAGAATGAGAAAGAAAATATAAAATTCGTAGTTGAGTAGTTAGTTTTTATACATTGATATTTTTAGCATTAAATTTTTGATTAGAATATGGCATGATCAATGCAATAAAAGATAATATTAATTGATATAATTATGGTCAATATTGAGGTAATGGCATTGCTATTTTATTAACACCTTTATTTACACACGGAATTCAGGGTATATTTGTTGCTAGTAGTAAACCCAAAGTAGATATGAAAATTGATATTCCACGATTAAAAGTTTCTAAACTGGGATTAGTATTTACAATATTACCTTTAATTACTTTAATAATTTCTTTAATTATCATTTGAATTGATAAATCAAAATGAAAAAAAGACCATTTAAGACATTGCTTAGATTGTCGAATTAATTCTCGTGTTGTTCAACCAAGAATAGCAAGACAATGAAATAATTTGGATGGTATAACAGAAGAAATATTTAAAAATATGCAAGATGAATATACTAAAAAACAAGAAGAAAATAACAAAGAATTAAATTTAAAATAAACTATATATAGGGGCGGTTGATATTTTTGGGTGGTTATATAGTTTAATTTATAAATTATTTTGTTCTGAAAGGATAGATGGCCACTGTTTGAGTAAGGATAGGAAAGGAAATAAAGAAATGGAAATTAGTAATGAAATAGTAATTGCTTTACTTGTGTTAGCGGGTGCTGGTGGAATGGGTAGTCTTGGTATTCTTGGATTATCTGCTAAAAAAATTAAAAAATATAAAGCAGAAATTAGAGAATTAAGAACTGCTGTTATTGCCCACGAAAAACATTTACGAGGACCTGATTATGCAACAGAATTAGCATTAAAAACAGGTCAAATTAAAAATGTTAAAAAACAAGTTAAAGTAAACAACAAAAAACAAGCACAAAAAGATGCTATTAGACAACTAACAAATAGTATTTAAAAAATAACCAATTAAGGTTATTTTTTATTTGTTTTTAAGATAATTAAATTCTTTTCATCATATTTATTGATTAAATATTCTCAGTCTCAGGTTGAATTGTGATATCTACATCTTGTTTATCAATCCCAATTATATATTCACCACGAGGGTTTTTACAATGGCGATTACCTTGTTCAGATCGATAACATAAAATATATTTATTCATGTTTCTCATTGCCTTTATTGTGTGTTATATAAAAGTTAATAAGATATTCAATTCGTTGCGAATAAGTAAAGTTATTAAATTCATTTCAAACTTTTTCTTCATTTTTATTTAAGTAAATATTAACATTCCTAATTTTGCAAGAATAATACTTTCCTGTTTTTTGATTATATGAATGTTTCATAATATTAACTTTCATAATTAGCAATAATAATTGCATCTCGTAAATGATTACTTATTTTATCATTATTATATTTTCAACCTTTACCATATTGATAAGTTAAATTAGTATCTTTATCAAATTTTCATATACAACTATCATTATATTTACTTAAATTTTCCATATTTTTAACAACTGATTTAGTATGTTTAGGTGATACCCAATTATAACTAACTCAAGTATTTTCAATCGCACCCAGTAATCTTATTATGTAAAAAATAAAGGTGAACTTTTTCCAAAAGGATTAAATATTGAAGATTGTTTATATACATCTGCTAATGCTAGTAAAGATAGAGATGATTTATTAAGCTGAATATAAATATTCATCTATAAATTCATCAATAAATTTATAATGTTCTTTTCAATATTTACTAGTAAATTCATTTTGTTTAATTAATTTATTATTTTCATATATAACAATAGCAGTAGTACCAGTTCCTGATGGGTCAATACCTATTTTTATCATTATCTTAAAAATCTTTCTTTAAATTGATAATAAAAATCTTCGCTTTGTTTTCTAATTATAACTGGTGATAATTTTTCAACATTTAATTCTTCTTTTATTCAATTTTTACCTTTTGAAATAATATCTTGTTCTATTTTTGTATTTGTAATAAAATCTTTAATATTATTAAAATGCTCTTCCCTCATTCAATTTAGATTTAAATTATTAATTTGTTGCTTATTAGTTTCTTTAATAACTTGATTACTATTTTCTTTACTTATTTCAGTACTATCAGGGTCTAATTCATCAGTTGCTATACCAAATGTCTTACACAATCAATAACGAGCACCATAAGTTAAAGCACTACCAACTGCTTTTGCAATATCTGAATTTTGTGCTGATAAAATAATTCCTAATTCTAATTTTTCATCATTTTTATAAAGTGTTAATAATCCTTTTGAATAATAATTTACCATTTTATCATTATTAATAAATGTTGGTTCACCAACTGCTTGAATTGTATAAGTTATATGATGCTCTTTTAATTGTGGTTTTAAAGTTTGATACAAATCACTGTCTTACTTTTTTTTCGTTCTTTTTTGATAAATAAATAAAAACCCTAAATTTGATCTAGAATTGAATTGATATAACTAAAATCAGTATCTTCACTATAAAGTTTTAAAATTTCTAAACTTTCATCAATCACAATTGCTTTTGCTAAACCTTGATAATGAATTGCATAAACGCCATACACTAAAACAGCTTTATGATAATTACTTAGTCGTTCAAACTTTCATCCTGGTTTTAAATACTGATTAATAAGAGCAATAATTGTTGGTAAATTTTTCAAAATATTATAAATTTGTTCTGATTCAACATTAGTTGTTACAACTTGTGAAAAATCATAAGCCTCTTGTTTTGTTGTTAAAACATCATGTTTCAAAATAAAATGACGATATAACAAATTGATAATATTAATCCGTTCTTGGCGTTTTGACACGTGACATACTCCTTCTTAAATATAGTGATATAAACAAAATAAACTTCGTTTTTGTAACCGCGAATTATGACGATGACTATGAACGCCAAATAAATGATGTAACATTAAAATTGTTTCATCAGCTAAAAGATCGTTTGTTAAATCATCATTCTTTTCAATATGTTTTATTATATCACTTCAATGATATTGTTGTTGATTAATTATTTGAATATTATCATAACTTGTAGCATCTGTTAGTGTAAATGGTTCTTTGCTATTAACAACAACTAAATTAATGGTTGCTGTTCGTAAGAACTGTTTTACATTAATCATTTTCATCATCCGATTAATCATAAATTGTTGTGTAACAATTGGAGAAGTAATCAAAGTATTGTTTTGTTCTCATACCGAAGCAGCCATTGTTGTCTTAACTGGAGCAATTAATGCTTGCATTTTTAAAAAATAAAGATTTTTACGAGTTAAAATTAAGCGAGGAAAATAATATGTTATTTTACTAACATCATCATAAAAAGCAACATTTTTAAAATATCACATATAACTAACAGTTTTAACATACCGTTCAATAATTTTATCAAAATACCGATACTGTTCCAATTTTAATTCTTGTTTTCAATTTAACGCTGGTAATCCTAATTCCTGACGAATTTTTGTTAAATATTGTTGCTTCTTATGACTTAACATTATTTCCCTCCTTTCTCTTAAATTAAGTAAAAAAGAAACCTATGGTTTCTTACGATGTCAAAAATGACTAGTTCGTTTTTGATGTTGATAACGATATTGGATTTCATCTTCAGCAATTAACTGCTCAATTAAATAATCATTGTCTTTGCGCGTTAATGCTTCTTGATAATCAAAAGTTTTTTCATGAACACGAACATGAATACCATTAAGTAATAGTGGTGCTTTAATTTCTGCTAATTTTAAAAATCTAATTTCCTTTGGATATAAATATAATAATTTCCCATGTAATTTAACATTTCGTAATAATATAAAATCATTTTTAGTTTGGGAATTTGCCACATTGTCTTCAGTATAAACATTATAGCTAATAAAATGATTATAATCTTGTTCATTACCAGCAAAAAACATTTGATTTTTATGCATTCGATCAATACAAATAATTTTTCCATTATGCAAAAAATATAAATGTCCGGTTTTAATATCTCTTATCATTTCTCGTTACCTCCTGTTTCCTATTCTATCTCTCTTTTATTGCTAATTTTGGTTGATAGTTAACGAGTTGATAATTAATACGTTATTTTTTATCGCGTGCTTCTTGCATCAATTGTGCTTGCACTCGTAGCGATTCAATTAAAGCTTGGCGATTTTCTTTTACTTCTTCACGAATTCGTAACAATCGTTGAAATTCTTTTTGGCGTTTAATAAACTCTTCAATATTTCCTTTTGTGTTTTTATATTTAAGGACTTGTTTATCTAACAACTTGATTTCAGCATATTGCTTCTGGTTTAATAACATCACATGTTTTCGTAACAATGCTATTGATTTATTACGATTTTGTAAAATTTCCTCATTTAATTTTTCATCTTTTGTTTTAATTGTTCGTGATAAATTTATTGCTCGGTTAAAGTCAGCTAATTCCTGGGAAATTTGACGATTATAACCTTGTTCATATTGTTGGCGAACTTCCAACAAATACTGTAGCATTTTTTGTTCATAAACTAAACGTTGATCAACATTAGGTCGTTTCTTTTCATCATATTGATGATTATAATTTGTTGTTTTATAACGATCCTCATTTTCCAATTCTGCTTGCTCATTCGCAAAGGCCATTGTTGCATCTTGCCCTTTTTTGTTCTTTGCTTTTTGTGCTGCAGTTTCTTTTTTATTATTTTTTTGTTTTGTTTTCAAAACAAAGGTTGCTTTTAAGTGTTCTAATTGTGTTTGTTCTTCCACATTTAATTTATAAAAACGAGCCTTGTTTTCTAACCGTAAAATTAATCGTTCTTCCATTGATAATGGATCTTCAGCAGTCCGAATAATTTTAACTGGTGTTGGTTTTGGTGGTACAATATCTCTTGCCGCAAATTCATTTAAGTTAATTTCAACTTGATTTTGTTTGATTAAACGAACAAGAATTTCTTCATCCCCTTTTTCAATTTCAATTTTATCATCAGAATCAACAACAAAGTCAACAACTGATAACCCATTTCGTTTAATTTGCGAAATTTGTTGGGCTAAAATCGGACGTAAATCACGACTAATTGTTGTTATTTCTTCTGTTTCGTTCCGACGGATAATTGTTCTAGTTTCATCTGGTTCTGATCCTGTTGACCCTAATTTTGTTTTAACACGATCAACATCTAAACTATTCCAATTTGAGAAAGTATTAAACTCATCATTAATTAATTCACTGTCTTTTAACGGTGGTTTAATTAAATTAGTTGTTTTCAGAGGGGCATTTTTAGCAGACTTTTTTGTTCCATTCATAGTTTTATTAGTTCTTGGTTGATTTAATAGTGTTGAGATTAGAATGTCTTCCTGAACTGGCGGTTTCACTTTTGCTGCTGATTTTTTACTAGCTGCTTGTTTTGCTTTGTGATTGTTTAATCTTGCAAAAACTGGAATTTCTTTGTCAACACGATAACTATAATCAATAAATTTACTTTTATTTTTTTGTTCTTCTCAAGCATTATCTTTATCTTTTAAACGAATAACACCTTTCTTTTTAGTCCCAACTACCTCGGTTAAATATTTTTGTTTTAATGCTTGATACTCTGGGCTATTTTCATCTAACTGTCTTAATAAAATTTTAATTGTTGCTGGAGTTAGTTTTTTATCCATTAGTTCTGTTGCATCTCGTTCTGAATCAATAATGCTACCATAATCAGCACGAGTAACGACAACAGTATCTGTGTCTTTTTCTTTTGCCATTTTTTCTAGTCCTCTTTATTTACTTTCTAATTATTTTAATACATACATATATTATATAAAATTTTTGCAGTTTTTTAAATAGTTTTCGTAAAAAACCTTGCTTTTTTTATAAAAATATTTATAATATTATTTTATTATTTTTTAGACCCTATCACCGTGATTTTGGCCCTTTTTTGTAAATTAAACGGTACTTTTTTGGTTTTTTCATAGCAACTACTTGCTTAATTGGTTTTTCAATTTGGACAGGATGATATATTTCATATTCATTAGCTAATGCTTGTCCAATTTCACGCATTAGGATTGTGCCATAATTATCCTCTTCATAAGAAGGTCCTATTTTGTTATCTTTCTTAAAAAAGGATTTTGGAAAAGAATGCTTTGTTTCAACATCACTATTAAGCATTTTTTTATTTACTTTTGGTAACTTAACTGGTTTTGCTAATGTTGCTAAATATTCTTCTCGTTTTCGTAGTTCAATTAACCGTGCTTGTTGTAAGTCACGCAAAATTAATTCTTGTTGGTGGTGCAACTGTTGGGTTTGAACGTTTTGATTAACTTTTAATACTTGTAATAATTGTTGTTGTATTTCAGCATCCGCTTCTTGCGCTCAAAGTTCTTTTTCTTGCGCTCATTGCAGCGCAACATCTGGTCGTTTTTTAGGATCAATCCCACTTGAAGTAACAACTTCATCAAAATATTTTCGAATTAAGTCTGCTGTTGATAATGTTGCTTTCATTGTTATTCCCCACTTGTTTATTTCTTTTGCTGTTCCTTACCAGTTTTGTTTTCTCCTGAGTCAACTAAAAAACCATTAATAACCTTTTTTCCTTCTGCCAGATATTTATTAATTAAAATATGTGGTATTGGTTTTGGTTTAACTTTTTCGCTGACGTAGTTTTTTTTGATACCGTGTTTCTTTGCGAATATTTTTTTGAATTAACTTTTCTTTTATTAATCGTTCATGATTGTGTTCTACTTGTCGTCGTTCAATTTCACGAATTTCTCGTGGATGATAACCGGCATAAGTATATTGGTTTTCTGCTAAATTTATTGTTAAATCAGGTGTTTTAGTTGGATCAGCATAATTAATTTAAGACCCCAAAATAATTTATTCGACCATTCTTTTTGAGTATATAATGTTAAATCAATCAAGCTTGCTTTTCAATTATCCCTTTTTTTATTTTAGCATTATCTAACGTTTCTTCTGGTTTTATTATTGTAACATCTAATTTTTTGATTCTTTTTTCTTCATAACTATTACCAAATTTTAGTTTTTTTAAATTAGGTCGTTTTTTATGGTCAACTGTTGAAACATATTTATATTCAACTGGTCCTGAAGAAACAGGTGTTATCTTACTTGCAGTACTTTCCTTTGCTACTCCATTCATTTGTGGTTCTGCTCAGTTTCGATTACTTGGCGCTGAAAATGAAGCAATCACCGAATTTGGCATTACTTTCGCAGCAGCAAATTTTGGTGAAACCTTTGGTTTTGGTTTAGCAATTGATTTAACAAACAATGGTCTAATTTGATTAGTAATTGCTGTATCTAAATAAAGATCTGTTTTAAAAATTGGTTTTCGTTTCGGATCTTCAGTAATGAAATTTCGAATATATTTACCACCAATTTGTTTCTTTGTTTTTCCTAAACTACGCGCTAAACTTTCTTGAACCATTTGATTTCGTTTTTTAATAACATTTTCTGGATCAATCATAACTTTTTCTTCATTCTCGTCATCTTTTGGCGAAGTAATTTCTTTCATATATTGTTTTCATTCTGACGGATGAGAATCACGACGAGATAATAATTCTAATTGATTTTTATTTAAATTCATTTGGTCCTTAATTTCATCAAGAGAGCGTGGTTTAAGGTCACTATTTACGCGCGAATAATCTTCTTCAGGATGATAGACACCACGTGCTCGATTCAAGTACGGATGCACATCGCGATTTGTAACATCACGGCGGGCTAATAATTCAATTTGATTTGAATTTAAACCTCAACTTTTTGCATGTTCTTTAACTTGGTTATTAAAAGTTTTTAAGGTTTCACTTGCATCTTCATCAGCATTTACCCTAATCATTTCCTCGCGCTTACTTTGAAAACGACCATATTGTTCATTCCGTTGGCGAATTAAACGTTGTTGATTTGGATTTAATTTGCTAATTAAATCTTCAACTTCCTTTGGTGATGATTCCTCTGGTTTCGTTTCAACCGTTAAATTGTCCGTATCTGTTTCAAAAGTAGTACTCATTGTTTCATTTGGTCCTACTTGTTTGTGTTTTTGATCAGTTGCTAATACATTAATATTATTATTTAAAAAACTTTCGCGTGGGGCAGCTAATTCTGATTCAATTTCTGCTTGTGATTCTTGATATCCTCTCACCACGCGTGCTGGAAACAAATCTTCGGAACGATATAATTTTCGTTTTGCTAGCAGATCTAATTGTCCGGGATTTATTCCCATTCCCATATTACTTTTTTTACTTGCTGTAGTTTTTGTTTTTGACTTTGATAATTTTTTAGTTATTGTTTTTTTAAAGTTAACATTTTCTCCAAGAACTGCTTTAATAAATTTTTCGTACTCTTTTTCATAACGTTCATCTCAATCAACTGTACCAGTTGCATTTAATGTTTGATATTCGGTCATTAATTTTAAATATGGTTCTGATTTTTTTCAAGCTTTTGTTAAAGCTTTAATAACAGTCGCTTCGTTAACATTCATTTTTAAATTGTTATTAACTTCTTGTAGTTGTTTTGTTTCATTTAATTTTTTCTTAGTCATCATCTTAACCTCAATTTTATTCATATCCCTAAGTAAAATGCTTTCCATAAAATTATATCATTTTTTTCCTTTAATTTTGTCGAAAACTCCTTTAATTTTGTCGAAAACTCTTGATGAAATAAAAAAAATCATCAATATGACAATTTGAAAACTAATTTTGTGTAAGATTATGATTTTGCTTTAAATTTTTTAAACGTTAAAATATAATACCGTTGATTGTTGGTTTGGTGTTAAACCTTTGTGTTGGTATTTTCATTTTCAGAGCTTTAAATAATTTTGAATATTAGTGAAACCCAAACCATGATAATGAATTAAGGCTTCTTTAAGACTGGATTGTAATTTACTAATCTTATTTAACTTTTGATAACTAGTATCAGGGTTTGTACTAGTTTTGGTGGAATATAGAGTAGAATTTGTTTGTTTTGCTACTAATAAATATAGTGGTTGCATATCAGAAATAATTATTGATTTTTCTTTAATTAGTTGCTTATTCATATTTTCAATAATCCATTGTTTTTGTAATCTTTTGGTATTGGTGGATTGAACAAAAATATTATTATTGCTATCAACTGCCATTTGAATACAGCATTTGGTATCAGTTGAAAATGGATCGAGATGAGTTTTTCGTTTATCAAATTTATCTTTAAAATTGCCTTTATGAATTTCTTTAATAAATGTTTCATCCATTTGGATTTGACCATTTAATTTTTTAAATTTTAACTGTGTATTTTCTAATTGTTTTGATTGCATTAATTTTTGTCGATTATATCAAGCGGTTTTTGGGGTTGTTTTAATAAAACGAGAAATTATTTTACTAGATTGTCCTAACAATGAAATTTGAATTAATAAATTTCACTGTTCATAATTTAAATGACTTCAATAAGTAAAATGATGACGAAATGCATCAAAACTAGCACGACATTTTTTACATAAATATTTTTGTTTTCCTTCGGAATTATGACCATTTTTAACACAATGAAAAGATTTGCAATTAGGACATATAATGCCTTTATCTCTAAATTTTTGATCAATTTCATTTAAACGTTTTTGTTTTTTAATTAAGTCTGCTTGTTGTTTTATTTTTTCATAAAATTTTAAAAATTGATCATCTGTTAAGCTATTTATTAATTCTGTAATTATTTTTTTCATCATTTATTTACCTCCATATATTAAAAATATACCTAATTTTAGGTATATTTTATAAATATCAAGAGTTTTCGACAAAATTAAAGGAAAACTCTCTTTAATTTTGTCGAAAACTCTTGATGAAATAAAAAAAATCATCAATATGACAATTTGAAAACTAATTTTGTGTAAGATTATGATTTTGCTTTAAATTTTTTAAACGTTAAAATATAATACCGTTGATTGTTGGTTTGGTGTTAAACCTTTGTGTTGGTATTTTCATTTTCAGAGCTTTAAATAATTTTGAATATTAGTGAAACCCAAACCATGATAATGAATTAAGGCTTCTTTAAGACTGGATTGTAATTTACTAATCTTATTTAACTTTTGATAACTAGTATCAGGGTTTGTACTAGTTTTGGTGGAATATAGAGTAGAATTTGTTTGTTTTGCTACTAATAAATATAGTGGTTGCATATCAGAAATAATTATTGATTTTTCTTTAATTAGTTGCTTATTCATATTTTCAATAATCCATTGTTTTTGTAATCTTTTGGTATTGGTGGATTGAACAAAAATATTATTATTGCTATCAACTGCCATTTGAATACAGCATTTGGTATCAGTTGAAAATGGATCGAGATGAGTTTTTCGTTTATCAAATTTATCTTTAAAATTGCCTTTATGAATTTCTTTAATAAATGTTTCATCCATTTGGATTTGACCATTTAATTTTTTAAATTTTAACTGTGTATTTTCTAATTGTTTTGATTGCATTAATTTTTGTCGATTATATCAAGCGGTTTTTGGGGTTGTTTTAATAAAACGAGAAATTATTTTACTAGATTGTCCTAACAATGAAATTTGAATTAATAAATTTCACTGTTCATAATTTAAATGACTTCAATAAGTAAAATGATGACGAAATGCATCAAAACTAGCACGACATTTTTTACATAAATATTTTTGTTTTCCTTCGGAATTATGACCATTTTTAACACAATAAAAAGATTTGCAATTAGGACATATAATGCCTTTATCTCTAAATTTTTGATCAATTTCATTTAAACGTTTTTGTTTTTTAATTAAGTCTGCTTGTTGTTTTATTTTTTCATAAAATTCTAAAAATTGATCATCTGTTAAGCTATTTATTAATTCTGTAATTATTTTTTTCATCATTTATTTACCTCCATATATTAAAAATATACCTAATTTTAGGTATATTTTATAAATATCAAGAGTTTTCGACAAAATTAAAGAAAACTCTTGATGAAATAAAAAAAATCATCAATATGACAATTTGAAAACTAATTTTGTGTAAGATTATGATTTTGCTTTAAATTTTTTAAACGTTAAAATATAATACCGTTGATTGTTGGTTTGGTGTTAAACCTTTGTGTTGGTATTTTCATTTTCAGAGCTTTAAATAATTTTGAATATTAGTGAAACCCAAACCATGATAATGAATTAAGGCTTCTTTAAGACTGGATTGTAATTTACTAATCTTATTTAACTTTTGATAACTAGTATCAGGGTTTGTACTAGTTTTGGTGGAATATAGAGTAGAATTTGTTTGTTTTGCTACTAATAAATATAGTGGTTGCATATCAGAAATAATTATTGATTTTTCTTTAATTAGTTGCTTATTCATATTTTCAATAATCCATTGTTTTTGTAATCTTTTGGTATTGGTGGATTGAACAAAAATATTATTATTGCTATCAACTGCCATTTGAATACAGCATTTGGTATCAGTTGAAAATGGATCGAGATGAGTTTTTCGTTTATCAAATTTATCTTTAAAATTGCCTTTATGAATTTCTTTAATAAATGTTTCATCCATTTGGATTTGACCATTTAATTTTTTAAATTTTAACTGTGTATTTTCTAATTGTTTTGATTGCATTAATTTTTGTCGATTATATCAAGCGGTTTTTGGGGTTGTTTTAATAAAACGAGAAATTATTTTACTAGATTGTCCTAACAATGAAATTTGAATTAATAAATTTCACTGTTCATAATTTAAATGACTTCAATAAGTAAAATGATGACGAAATGCATCAAAACTAGCACGACATTTTTTACATAAATATTTTTGTTTTCCTTCGGAATTATGACCATTTTTAACACAATGAAAAGATTTGCAATTAGGACATATAATGCCTTTATCTCTAAATTTTTGATCAATTTCATTTAAACGTTTTTGTTTTTTAATTAAGTCTGCTTGTTGTTTTATTTTTTCATAAAATTCTAAAAATTGATCATCTGTTAAGCTATTTATTAATTCTGTAATTATTTTTTTCATCATTTATTTACCTCTATATATTAAAAATATACCTAATTTTAGGTATATTTTATAAATATCAAGAGTTTTCGACAAAATTAAAGTTTTTTTCTTGCTTTTCCTATCGATACTTGTATAATAATTAATTAAAAAAAATAAAAGAGGGTTGCTCTTTTATTTTTGTTGAAGAAATGTTTCTAAAATTAATTGTGCTGCTAAACTATCTTTTTTACTTTTCCGTTTTTGTCGCGATAAATTAGCTTCTAACATAATTTGGTGTGCTTGTCTGGTTGTCAACCGTTCATCAACTAAGTGAATTACAATTACAGGACTTAGCATTGGTTTTAATAATGCAATAAAATCATCAACCATCATTGCCCGTGGTCCAATCGTATTATTCATATTTTTGGGATAACCAATAACAAGATCACTAACCTTTTCATTTGCAATTAATGTTGCTAAATATTGTGCTGCATTTAAAAAATTGTGATCAGGAAACTGATAAACCCCATAACTTGTCGCAATCATCCAGTGACTTGTCGCAAGCCCCAACGTTTTAGTTCCGAGATCAACTCCTAAATAATATTTAGCCATGTTTTTGTAAAAACGCAAGGGGGTCTGCTAGTAATTTTGTAATAATAGTTTTATTTTTAAATCCAGTTTGAGCAACACTATTGTTTCCGCCCCCTTTACCATCAAGTAAGGGGTTTAATTGTTGAATAATACGATTAGCTTGATAACGATTATGTAAAGCATCACTAACCCCAATAACTAATTTTTGTTGGGTTGAATCAGTCATATCAACAAAGAAAATTAAAATATTAGAATACCGTGTTTTATAATCATCAATTAATACTTTTAAAGCATTAACATCAACCTTTGTTGAAAATTGATAAGTTAAAACTTGAATCCCGTTGTTTTCTTGTACTGGTAAGGCATGATATTGTTTCACAAAATCCCGAATAATAGCATTATCATATTGTTTTTGTCAATGCTTAAAACACTCTTTAAATTGATTTACTAATTGTTTTAATAATTTTCAATTCTGTTTTGAAACAGTTAAATTACTAATTTGGTCTCAAATTTGTTCTAACTGTTGATCAGTTAAAACCAATTTCCCTTGATTATATTTCTCAAAGTAATTAACTGCTTCAGTTTTTTCTTTTAGAAACTGCTCATTTAAATAACTAGCAATTGTTTTATTTGATGTAATAGCATGAATCCGAAATGTTCCTGCTCCTTTTGATTCAATTCCCGTTACTAATAAATCTTCGACATCTTGTGAATTAGCAACATGGGTTCCCCCACAAAGTTCACATGAATAAGTTCCAAATTTAATAATTCGCACTTCTTCATCATACTTTTCAGTAAAAAAAGCTAGTGCTTGATGAACGTCTAGTGCTGTTTGCATATCAGTATAAATTACTTCACAAGGAATTGCTGCGCGAATCGCTTTTACAACTGATGCTTCAACAGCCATAATTTCGGCAGTAGTAATTGGCTGATTATGTGTAATATCAATTCGTAATCGTTCATCATCATTATAAGACCCCGTTTGCATAACATGCGTTCCTAAAACTTCTCGTAATGCTGCATGAATTAAATGTGTTCCGGAATGATTTTTACGAGTATAAAATCGACGGTCACTATCAATTGAAGCATTTACTAAATCCTCTTTTTTTAATGTTCCTTCCACTTTAACATAATGTAAGTGTTGTTTATTTGGTCCTTGTTGAACATCTAAAACATAAGCTGTATTATTATCCTTTAAGATTAAACCATGATCAGCAGCTTGCCCACCCTTTTCAGCATAAAAAGGTGTTTCTGCTAAAATAAGATATCCCGTTGTATTTGTTAATTCAGAAACTGTGTGATCATTTGCGAACATAAAAACAATTGCTGTATTATTAACTTGTTCATGTTCATAACCAACAAATTTGCTAACAACATCTAATTGCGTAAAAAGTTCACTTTGCAACTGAATTGCTTTAATATCTTTCCGATTAGTTCGTGAAATTTCTTTGGCATTTGCTAATAATTCTTCAAAACCAATTCGATCAACTTTTATTCCCGCTTCGCGTGCTTCTTCTTCAATTAATTCAATTGGAAAACCATAACTTTCAAATAAGCGAAAAGCATGTTCTTTGGAAATTAGGCCATACTTTGCTTTAACTTCATTAAATAATTTGTTTCCTTGTTCTAATGTTTTTAAAAATTTATTTTCTTCATCTAATACCGCTTGTTCAATAATTGATTGTTTTTCAATTAAATAAATATAATATTCACTCATAATCTGAATTACGGTTTGCACTAATTGGGATAAAAATGGTTGTTCTAACCCTAATTTTTTACCATATAAACTAGCGCGACGAATTAACCGACGAATAACATACCCACGATCCTTGTTTCCTGGAAACGCCCCATCTGCAATCGCAAATGTTACTGCTCGTAAATGATCAGCAATTACTTTAAAAGCAGTATTAATTTTAATTTGCTGTGCATCATTGGTAAACAATGCCGTTTGATCATAATGATATTTCCCCTGCACTAATTTTTCAACTGCTTTAATAATTGGCATAAATAAATCGGTTTCAAAATTAGTTGGTGTTTCTTGAATAATAGAAGTAATTCGTTCCAACCCAGCACCAGTATCAATGTTTTTACGTGGTAAATCGGTATAAGTTCCATCCCCATTATTATTGTATTGAGAAAAAACAATATTTCAAACCTCTAAATAGCGATCATTTTCTAAGTCGTCTTGTAATAACTTGATTCCCATATGTTCAGAATCATATTTTTCACCACGATCATAAAAGATTTCGGTATTTGGTCCACATGGTCCTTCCCCAATTTCTCAGAAGTTAGTATCTTTACCCCCCTTAATAATTCGTTCGGGACTTAACCCAATCACATTATGTCAAACATCATATGCCTCCTGGTCATCTTTATAAACAGTAACATATAATTTGGCGGGATCAAATCCAATTCATTTTTTATCAGTTAAAAATTCTCAAGCATAAACAATTGCTTCCTTTTTAAAATAATCACCAATTGAAAAATTACCTAACATTTCAAATAAAGTATGGTGACGAGCTGTATGTCCCACATTCTCAATATCGTTTGTGCGAATTGATTTTTGGGAATTTGTTAACCGTGGGGCTGGTGGTGTTTTGCGACCATCAAAATATGGTTTTAATGTTGCCACCCCCGAATTAATTCATAATAATGATGGATCATCAACGGGAATTAACGATACTGATGGCAATTCGTAATGATTTTTACTTCGAAAAAAATCTAACCACATTTTTCGAATTGCATTTGCTGTAAGTTTTGTCATCCTAACTTTCCCTTCTTTTTAATAATTAATCAATAGAATTATAGCATACCAAAACAAAAAAACTTCTTTATTTCAAAGAAGTTAAAAGCCAATTCCTATTTTCGATAACCACGAAGTAGTAAATAAAATGAACTTAATAAGATGTTAATAAAGAAGAGAATCATAATAACTGGTACGACCGCTGGATATTGGAAATATTGTTTAAATTCAGTTCACATAAAAATTTGTCAAATTAAACCAATTACTAATCATGTCAACATTTGCACAAACATTAATAAGTTATAAGAAAATTCTTGCAACCGCGCTAAACAAAAGAACATAAAATAAAGGGGAATAAAACTAACAATCATTAACACAGTCGCAATTGCTAAAATAACTCAATTGGCTGTTACATAGCGAGTTGTTGAAGTAAAGGCTGGGAAAATCATTACGATTAGAAAACCAATCATTAATAAAATCATCCCAATGTTGCTTCCTAACCGTTGGCGTAATTCGCGACGAGAAGAAATATTTATATATCCTAACCAAGTGCTAAAACTTGCACCAATGCCACCACGATGACCCGATGATGATGGTAACAATAATTCAATTGCAATTCGAATTCCTAATCCAACCGTTAAAATTGCAACCGCAATTGGGGCAATAAAGATAAGAAAAACTGCGCCAACTTGTAAAACTCCTGGTGCTTGGCCAAAAAAGTTATCTAAACCAGTTTGATTAATATTTATCCCTAACACGGAAAAAACATTTGGTTGGTACTGAACATTATTAGTTCATGTCACTAAACCACCGTTCGTTAAATTATATCAATATTTTTCTTGGCCATTAACAAAATTTGAACTGTCCATAATTGCAACTAAAAATAACCCCAAAAATAAGGCAAGATATAACAGAATACCGCCCCCTGTTGATAAAATCTTTCCAACTAATAAGCGAATATTTCATCTTCAATGCGCAGCGGTTGCGTTTGTTAGTAAAACAACAACAAAAATTGCTATCCCAACAGCAAACAAACTTAAAATAGGAACAAAAATATATAAATCAATTACTCAAAATTTAAAAAGACTAAAACCATTTAAACTAAAAATTGCTTGAAATGATCCATATGATAATAAAAAATTTAAAATATTATAAGCACTATCACCTTGTAAACTTTCTAACGGATTGGGTGTCAAACCATTAACACTTAATGATTTAATAATTTCTTCTTTTAACGCATCTACTTGTTGGTTTAAAGTTGGAACAACTGCTCCGGCCATAATAATTACAATTCCTGCTAAAAATCATATGCTACTAAATTTTAGTCAAGACTTTATTGTCATAGCTGCCTCCATTTTCTATTTTCTTAAGTACTTTTATTATACCAAGAAAACCAATAACAATATATATTAATTTATTTTCTAATCTTATTGTTACATCATAACTCGCTCAACAATTTTAATATCGGGAATTGCCAATAATGACGAGAGAATTTGTTGGAACCGATCAGCGTTACTAATTTTAATAATTGTTTTAATAGTAATATTCATTAAATCACTTGAAATATTAGCTGTCATCATTTGCACTGAAGCGTTTAAATGACTTAATACTTTTGTGACATCAACTAACAAAGCGGGACGGTCAATTGCTTCAATTCGAATTGCACAATCATACTGCTTATTTTTACAAACCGCTTCATTTCAACTAACTTCCACTTGACGTTCTTGTTTATCACTACTTTGTAAATTACGGCAAGTTTTCAAATGAACTTTAATTCCTTCTGCTTTTGAAACATATCCGGTAATTTCTTCATATGGTAATGGTAAACAACATTGTGAAATCACAACTTTAATACTTGAAATTCCTTGCACAATAATATCATCTTTTAATTGTGCTTTTTTATATTGTTTATCTTGTAATTTTTTCAGAATTTTTTCATTCTGACTTGTTTCGCGATCTAAGTAAATTAAATTAATTGCTTCTACTACGGTGTATTCATCATTAGCAACATCTAATAAAAAATCTTCAATATTATTATAGTTAATTGCATGTAATCGTTCTAGTTGTGTTTCTGAATCAACTAATTTTCATTTTAAATCTTTTTTTGCAATATACTCTTCAATTTGTCCTTTTGTTTGCTTGATTTTTTCCAGATTAATTGATTTTGTATCATTAGTTGCTTCTGCTAATTCTTTTTTTAAATATTTTTTAATTTTTTGTAATGCTGATGATGTTTTAGCAACCACTAACCACGAATGATTTGGTTTTTGCGTTGCTGCTGTTTTAATATCAATAACATCACCCGATTTTAAAACTGTTGAAATTGGTGAAAATAAACCATTGATTTTTGCCCCAATTGTTTTTTCGCCAATTTCAGAATGAATTTTATAGGCAAAATCAAGGACGGTTGAACCAAATGGCAAGGTTACTACTTTTCCGTTTGGCGTTAAAACATAAATTAACGACGAAAAAATATCATTTTGAATACTCTCTTCCATTAAATGATCAGGTTTATAAACTTCTTGTTGAATTTCATCTCGTTCTTGCACTGAAATATTTTCTAAGTCTAAAATTCGTTTAAAAATATCTAAGCGATCATCAATATCTTTTTGTTTTTTAGCAATATCATAATTTTCGCCTTCTTTATAGCGTCAGTGCGCTGCAACTCCTTGTTCTGCTAACTCATCCATTTCTTCAGTTCGAATTTGCACTTCAAAAATAACACCGTCATCAGCTGCAATTGTGGTATGTAATGATTGGTATAAATTATGTTTTGGTGTTGCAATATAATCTTTAAAACGATTATTGAGTGGCGTATAATGTTGGTGCACAAAGCCTAATACTTTATAACATTCATCAACACTATTTGTAATAATGCGGACTGCTAGAATATCATGAATATCATCAAAGTTTTTACCAAATTGATTCATTTTTCGATAAATTGAATAAATTGATTTACTACGGCCATATACTTTGACCGCCATTTCTTTTTCAATAATTAAGACTTGTTTTAATTCTTCAATTTTTTGATTAATTGCATTTTCGCGTTCTTTATTACTTGATTCTAACAACGAAACAATTTTATTATATTGAACAGGATTAATAATTTTAAAACTAATATCTTCAATTTCTTGTTTAACCGCCTTCATACCTAACCGATGAGCAATTGCCGAATAAATTTCTAAACTTTCTCGGGCAATAATTTGTTGGCGTTCTGGTTTTAAATAACCAATTGTTTTTAAATTATGTAACCGATCGGCTAATTTAATAATAATAACACGAATATCTTTCGCCATTGATAAATATAATTTCCGTAAATATTGTGCTTTAAGTTGAGTTCGATTTTCTTTCGCAAAATAACTAACTTTTGTTACACCTTCAACTAAATTAGCGATTTCAATCCCAAACCGTTCTTGTAATTCTTCAAACGTAGCGGGCGTATCTTCTAACACATCATGCAGTAAACCGGCAATTAATGTTTTAGGTCCCATTCGTCATTGGGCTAAAAAAAAGGTTGTTCATAATGGATGATTAATATAGGGAATTCCACTATTACGAACTTGGCCTTGATGTTTTTCTTCTGCATATTCATATGCTTTGTAAATTTCTTTTAACGTTGTCACATCTTTGATGTACAACTTAATTTGGGCTAAGACCTCTTCGTATTTAATATCCCGATCCATTATAAACAACCCCTTTTATTTGTACTATTTATTAATTATATACCGATTATGCCGAATATTCAATCAGGGTTTTAATTGGATATGCGGTTAAATCCTTTTTACCATTTAAATATGTTAAGTCCACCACGAATGCTAAACCAACAATCGTTGCTTGTTGTTTTTTAACAAGTTCACAAATTGCTTGTGCTGTTCCGCCCGTTGCTAAAACATCATCAACAATTAAAACACGATCATGTGGTTTTAAATCTTCGACATGCATTTCTAACTGATTAGTTGCATATTCATAACTATACTTTGCACTAATAACTTGCCGTGGTAATTTTCCTGGTTTTCGAACCGGAACAAAACGAAGGTTCGTCACATAACTAACTGCTGGTACAAATAAGAATCCTCGTGCTTCTGGGGCAATAATCACCTTTGCTTGTTGAGCAATTGCATACGCTGCTAACTGATCAACAACCATTTTAAAAGCAGATGAATTATTTAAAATTGGGGTAATATCGCGAAAAATAACTCCTGGTTCTGGATAATTAGGAATATCAACAATAAAGTTTTTTAGTTCCGTTTTTGCAAAATCCCTTTCTTGGCTAATGATTAATCATTAATACCAATTACGATTTGTTCATCAATTTCAACTCGTTGTGAATCTAAATAATTTTTAACACGGATTTTATTTAAAGCCCGATATTTTTCTAACACCACTCAAATTGGAATTCCAACAAATAGGGTTGCAAACATTCCAACAATTAACCCAATTAAAATCACAATATTAAAGCCAAACCATAATCCCGAAAAAGCAGCTAAGGTAATTAATAAAATTGTAAACATAATTCCCAATGTTAAACAATGTTGTAACATTTGTTTAATTGTAATATTAGCAACTTTTTGCAAAAAGTTATGTTCATAATTATAAACTCTAAAGTCTTTCCGAACTTCACGAATCACTTTATGATTTTTGCTTTTAATATCTTTTGCCACTAATTGTGTTCGTTTTAACTGGTCATGATATTGTTTTTTAATTTCTCGTAATTTTAGTTCCGGGTGTTTTATTGCTAATTTCTTTAATTCTTCTTGATAATAAACTTTATGTGCGCGACGTAAACGCTTAATTTGGAAACGATGCTCTGACATATATGTAAAGAATGTTTCATATTCACGAATATTAATCGCCTTTTTATTTTGTTTTACACGAACCATTACCATTGTTGTAAAGGCAATCGCAAAACCAAAAATTGCTAATAATGCGATTGACATTTCAAATGTAATTAATAATTGGGTAATAATTGCAATCGCAATAGTTGTAACTAGCGTAAATAAACTAGCTAAAACCATTCCCACAAATTGCGATCAATCTAACCGGAATAAAGTATAAACAAAGATACATACTAATCCAATTCCAATACTAATTGCCGCAATTTTTAAAATATATCCTTCCATAACAGGATCAGTTTTTTGCAATGCTAATGAAGGATCATTGGGGGTTGCATTATAAAATGATGCAATGGCTGTTAATAATTCTCGCTCAAAAGTTCCTTTTGTAATATTTGTACCAACAACTAAGATGCGGTTATTAGCACCACTTTCTTGTTGCTTAAGAACATAAATATTATAACTAAAGTTATAACGGGCTGTATTACGAATACTTTCTAATTGCGTTGATAACTTTGTAATTGCTGTTTCATCGTCATCAGTTCCTCATAAATCTTGATTAATCGTAAAATTAATCCCTGACTTAATTGAATTAGCAACATTTGCTTTTCCAGCAAAAGCAATTGCTAATGCAACGATTAACAAAATAATTCCAACGATTGGGGTTCATTTTGTAATATTATAAAATGTTCATTTTCCGATTTTATGTTGTTTTCCTTTTTTGGCTGGTGCAATCCCGCCATTATCACCGTCTGCCATCGCAGGTTCATTCTTTGTTATTGTTTGTAACTGAGCGCTAGCTGCTAATGCTTCTGATGCTGTTGTTGTTACAACTCTTTTTTTCGTAAATAGTTTTCCTATTGAAAAACGCGAAACATCTAATCAAGGGTGTTTTTCTTGTCAACGTAACTTAATAACAATTCAATACATTAAACGCGCAACAGCAAACACCATTACTACGGAAATAATTAATCCCACCAATAAAATTGTAGCAAATGATTTAATATTATTTGTTCCTTGTCAGAACAGTGATAATCCCAAAATAATTAAAACAACTAATGCGTCAATGAAGACTGCTATTGTTTGTTTATTGGCAATTTTCATTGCTGGTTCAAAGGGAATTTGATTTTCATACCGCTCACGTTTATATCGTGAAAAGAATAACAAGTTTCCTTCAAGTGCTAAACCAAAAGCAATCAATAATGCCGCAATACTTTCTGGCGAAATTTGTACTTTCAAGAGTGAAGAAAAATATAATGTTGCAATTATTGTAAATAATAATGTTAAAATTGCGATAAAACCAAATAAACGATAATAAACTAATAGAACAATGAAAATTGCTAATACTAATACTCCTAAAATGATTAACGAAATTTTAAAAACATTAGCTGAAACAACAGGCGGAATTTCGCGATAACCACGAATAACAAATTCTAAACCACTTAATCCCCCATTAATTAAATTACTAATTTGGCGAGCTTCTGTTTCCGTTGAAATTGTAATTTGATTTGAATTCTCAGCAGCACCTGTTCCCAGTTTAATTGAATTTCAATTAATAATATGTTCTTTGTATAAATCTGTTAACGCAGTATTATACTCAATAATTGTTTGTAAATATGGGCGTAACGGATCAATAAATTGATTTGTTGTTGCTGTTTTATCATTTGGATCAATTAATAATCTATCCGTTGGGACAGAGGTAAAACGAAAACGCAAATCTTCCATTCAAGTACGAACTTGTGAAATTGGGTAACTTAATGCTAAATCTAATAAATTACCAGTACGAAGTTGTGAGGTTCCGGCATCATAATATTCAACATTAAAAATTTGATAAATATTACTTCAATCACCCGCTGACACTTTACTACGAATTTCAGCATTAAAAACAGTTGCAATTGTTTGAATATTATCAGTATCATGTCGTAAATCATCAATAAATTGACCAATATCCGTTCAAATATAAAACGGTTCTGATTGACCCCCACCTTGTGATGGTTTTAAACCATTAATAATACTATCTCATTTTGTTTGATCTTTAATTTTTAATGTAATACTTGGACGACGATTTTGGTCAACCCCTGTTGTTGAACCTAAAATAACATCACTTAACGGTGTTCGCTCTTTTGTGCCATTATTATCACTAACTAGTAAGTCTTGTCCTTTACCATTTGTTAAGTAAATTGCTCCTAAACGTTGAATTGTTTTACTCAAGGCATTATAAGATTTAAACATATTTTTTCCAACAACAACTTCAACAGCATTACGACCTAATGTTTGTAAATACAAATTTTGATTTGATAATGGATCTAATTTATTACGTAATAAATCTAATCCTTTTTTACTATCCCCATTTGGAGTATCTTGTGAAAAATTAGGGTCACTTTTATCTAATACATTAACTTGAACTTGATATCCACCCGAATAAGCAATTCCAGTCTTATATGAATAACGAAAACTATCAGCTGAAAAATAAGCACCAATAATCATTGCGACAATTAAAACTAACAAAGTTCCAATTCGAATAATTAACTTACTAATTGCCTTTTTGTTTTTTGGTTCTTTAATTGTTTTCACTTGTTCGTTTTTCTTCACGTTTTACACCACTGTTCTATTTTAAAACTTTTCTCTATAAATTGTACACTATTCATTGTTTAATTTTATTATTTAATAAACATATCTTTAAAATCTTCTAAGGATAAATCAGTCGCAGTAATTTTTTGATTATTCATAAATTCAATCATCCGATTAATCTTGATATTAAAAATATAATAAGCTATTTCACTAACATCAACAATTGCCTTATCGACTAAAATTATTTTTATTAAATAATCGGCAACATCTTGTTCTGTAATATTTGGATTAGATAATTTTAAATCAACCGCTTTTAAACTAATCATTTTCCAGGCATAATTGATAATTTGTTCTTGTTCCTTTTTATGATTGTGGCTCATTTTTACACCTTACCTTAG
The DNA here is from genome assembly GCF_964019595.1 of Spiroplasma endosymbiont of Sarcophaga carnaria. Lineage (NCBI taxonomy): Bacteria > Bacillati > Mycoplasmatota > Mollicutes > Entomoplasmatales > Spiroplasmataceae > Spiroplasma > Spiroplasma endosymbiont of Sarcophaga carnaria. The sequence continues at coordinate 1,627,827 of NZ_OZ026456.1, read as the reverse complement.
TTCCAATTATTATTATAACCGACTTCTCAAAAAAATTAAGTAAATTATGTCTTTAATTTTGTCGAAAACTCTTGATGAAATAAAAAAAATCATCAATATGACAATTTGAAAACTAATTTTGTGTAAGATTATGATTTTGCTTTAAATTTTTTAAACGTTAAAATATAATACCGTTGATTGTTGGTTTGGTGTTAAACCTTTGTGTTGGTATTTTCATTTTCAGAGCTTTAAATAATTTTGAATATTAGTGAAACCCAAACCATGATAATGAATTAAGGCTTCTTTAAGACTGGATTGTAATTTACTAATCTTATTTAACTTTTGATAACTAGTATCAGGGTTTGTACTAGTTTTGGTGGAATATAGAGTAGAATTTGTTTGTTTTGCTACTAATAAATATAGTGGTTGCATATCAGAAATAATTATTGATTTTTCTTTAATTAGTTGCTTATTCATATTTTCAATAATCCATTGTTTTTGTAATCTTTTGGTATTGGTGGATTGAACAAAAATATTATTATTGCTATCAACTGCCATTTGAATACAGCATTTGGTATCAGTTGAAAATGGATCGAGATGAGTTTTTCGTTTATCAAATTTATCTTTAAAATTGCCTTTATGAATTTCTTTAATAAATGTTTCATCCATTTGGATTTGACCATTTAATTTTTTAAATTTTAACTGTGTATTTTCTAATTGTTTTGATTGCATTAATTTTTGTCGATTATATCAAGCGGTTTTTGGGGTTGTTTTAATAAAACGAGAAATTATTTTACTAGATTGTCCTAACAATGAAATTTGAATTAATAAATTTCACTGTTCATAATTTAAATGACTTCAATAAGTAAAATGATGACGAAATGCATCAAAACTAGCACGACATTTTTTACATAAATATTTTTGTTTTCCTTCGGAATTATGACCATTTTTAACACAATGAAAAGATTTGCAATTAGGACATATAATGCCTTTATCTCTAAATTTTTGATCAATTTCATTTAAACGTTTTTGTTTTTTAATTAAGTCTGCTTGTTGTTTTATTTTTTCATAAAATTCTAAAAATTGATCATCTGTTAAGCTATTTATTAATTATGTAATTATTTTTTTCATCATTTATTTACCTCCATATATTAAAAATATACCTAATTTTAGGTATATTTTATAAATATCAAGAGTTTTCGACAAAATTAAAGAATTATGTAATATTTTTTAAAAATTCTACTGCTTTATTTGTCAAAACTCGACCACGAGATGTTTTTAATAAGTAACCTTTTTTTAACAAAAATGGTTCAAAATTATTTGTGACTGTTAATAATGGTTCAGATAAAACTTGGCTTAAGGTATTTAACCAAACTGGTTGGGTTTGAAAGAGAAGATAAATTTGTTTTAAGTAATTTACCTCCCCTCATTCTAAACCATCTTGATAAATCTGCAAATTAGTTAAAATTTCTTGTAAAAAATTTAAACTTACTGGTTGTGGCGTAGCTAAGAAATAGTCATAAATTCGATGAAATAATTTTACCGCTGTGCGCGGATTATTACTACTATAGCTGGCTAAAAAAGTCTTTAATTTTGTCGAAAACTCTTGATGAAATAAAAAAAATCATCAATATGACAATTTGAAAACTAATTTTGTGTAAGATTATGATTTTGCTTTAAATTTTTTAAACGTTAAAATATAATACCGTTGATTGTTGGTTTGGTGTTAAACCTTTGTGTTGGTATTTTCATTTTCAGAGCTTTAAATAATTTTGAATATTAGTGAAACCCAAACCATGATAATGAATTAAGGCTTCTTTAAGACTGGATTGTAATTTACTAATCTTATTTAACTTTTGATAACTAGTATCAGGGTTTGTACTAGTTTTGGTGGAATATAGAGTAGAATTTGTTTGTTTTGCTACTAATAAATATAGTGGTTGCATATCAGAAATAATTATTGATTTTTCTTTAATTAGTTGCTTATTCATATTTTCAATAATCCATTGTTTTTGTAATCTTTTGGTATTGGTGGATTGAACAAAAATATTATTATTGCTATCAACCGCCATTTGAATACAGCATTTGGTATCAGTTGAAAATGGATCGAGATGAGTTTTTCGTTTATCAAATTTATCTTTAAAATTGCCTTTATGAATTTCTTTAATAAATGTTTCATCCATTTGGATTTGACCATTTAATTTTTTAAATTTTAACTGTGTATTTTCTAATTGTTTTGATTGCATTAATTTTTGTCGATTATATCAAGCGGTTTTTGGGGTTGTTTTAATAAAACGAGAAATTATTTTACTAGATTGTCCTAACAATGAAATTTGAATTAATAAATTTCACTGTTCATAATTTAAATGACTTCAATAAGTAAAATGATGACGAAATGCATCAAAACTAGCACGACATTTTTTACATAAATATTTTTGTTTTCCTTCGGAATTATGACCATTTTTAACACAATGAAAAGATTTGCAATTAGGACATATAATGCCTTTATCTCTAAATTTTTGATCAATTTCATTTAAACGTTTTTGTTTTTTAATTAAGTCTGCTTGTTGTTTTATTTTTTCATAAAATTCTAAAAATTGATCATCTGTTAAGCTATTTATTAATTCTGTAATTATTTTTTTCATCATTTATTTACCTCTATATATTAAAAATATACCTAATTTTAGGTATATTTTATAAATATCAAGAGTTTTCGACAAAATTAAAGAAAAAAGTTAATTCTTTTAATGATAATTTTATTTCTACTTTTAAGAACAAGTTATTTAAAATTTGTTGCATATCATCATTAGTGTATTAATTAAAATGAAAAACTGTTGAAAAACGATTTAATAATGGCTGTGGTACTTGATATAGTAATGTCGTTGCTGCTAACAAGGTAAAAGATGGCAACGGTAAAACAACATGTTTTGTATTATAGTTTTTTCCCAACAGTAAATTTAAACAATTATCATCTAAAACAGGATATAAAATTTCTCCAACTTCACGACTAATTGCATGAATTTCATCAATGAAAACTAAATTAAATGCTTTTACTTGCATTAGGCAACTAATTAAATCACTTGTTTTTTGTAAATTTGGGCCATGTAAAAGTAATAGTTTTTGCTGTAACAAAGTTTTAATTAAATGGGCTAAACTAGTTTTTCCAATTCCACTATTACCAACAAATAACATATGTTTTAATGGTTGTTGCTGCTTTTGACTAGCTGCTAACATGATTTTTAAATTCATTTTATATTTGCTTGACCAATATAACTTTCAAAATCAACCGGACGAAAATTAAACGGTGTCATTCTGACTAATTTTAAATAAAACTATTTTTAAATATTGATCAAGTTTAGTCGGAACTGGGTTAACACTATTAATTGCAGAATAAATAACCACCAACGAATAACCCAATTCTTTTAAACAACTAATTACTTTATTTTGAAGATTATTATAATTTTTTTTAAAATAAATCTTTTGTAAAGTTTGTAATAATAGCCGAACACTATGGGTTTTTAATCCTTGTAATTTCTCGATTTCAGCAATATTATTTTGTTGCACAAACATTAATAAATTTTCAACACTAATTTGTTGTAATACTTTAACTGCCGTTTTGACACCAATTGTTGGAATCGTTAATAAATCACCAAAAATTTTCTTCGTTGCTAAATCTAAAAACCCAAATCACTGAAAACAAGCATCATTATCATATTTTAAAAAAGTATACATTTTAATTTGAGCAGCCTTTTTAAAACTAATTCTTTTGTTTGTAACTAAATAAATTTCATATCCATAATTATTTTGTTCTAAGCAAAGGACATTATCATTAAATTGATAAATAGTGCCACAGATAAAATCATAAATATTATAATCTCCTATGTTAAATTAACTTTATTAATAAGAAAAATCCTTTCTTAAAATAAAAAAACTCATAATAAATGAGTTTTAATATTTTGTTAGTTATGATCATTTTACTGTTAAGTTAAAGATTGCTGTATTTTTATAATCCTTAGAACCATTACTTGTAACTATTAAATCAATATCTGTTGCTGGTCCACCCTTACTAACACTGCCATCAATTCGTAATAGCAAACGATTTGCTAAATCTTGAGCATCTTTTAATAATTTGTTCTGTGCTGCAGATAATTGTCCAGTAATGGTAGCATTTGCTAAAACGGCTCTTAAAATTTCTCGTGAATTATTACTATTAATTGCGATTTCTGTTCCTCTTAAATTTTTTGATAAACGATTAATATCAATTCGTTTTGATTTTGCTTGCACATCAATATTAGTAATTCCATAAAAGCCTGATGCTTTATCAGCATTAATAACAATTGTGGCTGCATAAGCTTCTCAGTCTTCTTGAAAACGATCAGAATTAAAACTTATTGTTGTGTTAGGATCTTTAATTGCTTCTAATAATTGCGGTTCTAACTTACCATCATTTTTTGAACCAACTTCTAATGTTAATAAAGCACTATACAAATCACCAGGACTATTGCGATCCTCAATTGTAATAACTTGGCGGATTAAATCCCCACCTAATAAGGTAATATTAACGCGATTACCAATATTACCATCACCAGTACTTGTTGCTCCGTTGCTGAAATGACGATATAGTTGTCAAGCCCCAATACCAAATCCTGTTAATGAAAGCACTAACACAATAATTAATGTTCAAATTTTTCATTGGAATTTTTGATTAATTACATGAACCATTTTTCGCATTGTCATCATTTGATTTTTTTGCATTTGTTTAACTAAAGCAACAGTTTCACCCCCTGCTGGTTCAGTTGCAACAATTAAATTATTACGATCTTTATTATCATTACCATTATCATCATTTGGTGTTTCAATTTCAGCTGAAAATGATTGTTCTGTTTCGTTGTACTCTAATCCATTATTTGGGATATTGTTCTGTTGTTCAAATGGAATAAATGATGAGGCAACCGGTGCTGGAGCATTAACTGGTTCTTCATTAGGAACTACAGGGTTCTCACTAGGAAGGCTTGTTGTTGAAGGGCGACTACGTAAAGGGATTTTATTAATTGTCTCTTGTGATAATTCAACGGTATGATCAATAATTGGAATCTTTGGGTTTCCTTTATGATCTAATAAATTAGTTTTTCAAAAAAAAGCATATTTATTATTAACACAATTAATTAAGGCAATTGGCATTACACCATGATCATCTTGGATTTCAGTATTTGGATTTACTTCGCAAAAAAATAGTGCTAAATTATTAACATCTTTTGTGCTATCATTTCGAATTGCTAAAATAATTTTTTTAAAAGTTACTTTACACTTATCGCACATTTCATCATATATATAACGAATATCGTTTTGCATATTTTTTATACCTTCTTTTTGCGGGTGAGTAACAAAGATACGGATTTACTGAAAAAGTAAATCTTTTTTATTTGTTAAATTGCAAGCTTGTTAATAACTAAATATTAATTTGTTGTGGTAATAAAAATGCAACAAATGTTTTTCATTGTGCAATTTTAATTAATAACAACAAGTTAATTAACTAGTTTATTAACACGTTAAGTAATAAGTTAAATAATTGGTTAAATAACTAGTTGTTTAACAGGTTTAGCACCTTGTTCAGGGCAAAACTGTTAGATTGGTGGTGTTAATATTTATAAAGAAAAATTGGTTTATGTATATTTAAACAAAAATTATATTAGATCAATTGAATTTTATACGTTAACTTGTAGAAATATAATTAGTCCAATTACACCAGGTGGTAGCATATTAATTCCTAAGCAACTTATTTATAATGCAAAATATTCAAATCAATTAAAATTGGGGTTATTTCCAAGTCAAAAGTATGAAGAATTTATTATGGAAAATGGTGCAAAAAGGATATTAGGATATATTGTTGGCATAGAATTGAAGAATGCAATAGAGGTTAGAGCAAAAAATAATATTAAAAGCTACAATAATCAAGCAGAAAATTTATCAGTTTTAAATAAAAAAGAAGTTATTGATAACAATAAAACTAGTTTTACCAATTCTGAAGAAGAAAATTTATTTGATACAGAAGAAGGAAAAATAATATGAGATTAAAGAATTATTTTTTTGCAATTTATGATTGAGATGATAATCACTTGGGAACTTTTGATACTTATGAAGAAATAATATGTTTTTTGTTTGGAATTGATTCATCAAATAAAAATTATCAATTTAAAAAAAGATATATAGCTAAGGTTATTGCTAAAACAAAGAAAAAAACCTCTAAGAATCAGAAACTAAAAATATATAAATTTATAGATGAGGATGATAAGTATGAATAGCAAAATTAAATGTAATTTTTGTAATAAAAATATTAATCATGGAAATACTTTAATTTTGTCGAAAACTCTTGATATTTATAAAATATACCTAAAATTAGGTATATTTTTAATATATAGAGGTAAATAAATGATGAAAAAAATAATTACAGAATTAATAAATAGCTTAACAGATGATCAATTTTTAGAATTTTATGAAAAAATAAAACAACAAGCAGACTTAATTAAAAAACAAAAACGTTTAAATGAAATTGATCAAAAATTTAGAGATAAAGGCATTATATGTCCTAATTGCAAATCTTTTCATTGTGTTAAAAATGGTCATAATTCCGAAGGAAAACAAAAATATTTATGTAAAAAATGTCGTGCTAGTTTTGATGCATTTCGTCATCATTTTACTTATTGAAGTCATTTAAATTATGAACAGTGAAATTTATTAATTCAAATTTCATTGTTAGGACAATCTAGTAAAATAATTTCTCGTTTTATTAAAACAACCCCAAAAACCGCTTGATATAATCGACAAAAATTAATGCAATCAAAACAATTAGAAAATACACAGTTAAAATTTAAAAAATTAAATGGTCAAATCCAAATGGATGAAACATTTATTAAAGAAATTCATAAAGGCAATTTTAAAGATAAATTTGATAAACGAAAAACTCATCTCGATCCATTTTCAACTGATACCAAATGCTGTATTCAAATGGCAGTTGATAGCAATAATAATATTTTTGTTCAATCCACCAATACCAAAAGATTACAAAAACAATGGATTATTGAAAATATGAATAAGCAACTAATTAAAGAAAAATCAATAATTATTTCTGATATGCAACCACTATATTTATTAGTAGCAAAACAAACAAATTCTACTCTATATTCCACCAAAACTAGCACAAACCCTGATACTAGTTATCAAAAGTTAAATAAGATTAGTAAATTACAATCCAGTCTTAAAGAAGCCTTAATTCATTATCATGGTTTGGGTTTCACTAATATTCAAAATTATTTAAAGCTCTGAAAATGAAAATACCAACACAAAGGTTTAACACCAAACCAACAATCAACGGTATTATATTTTAACGTTTAAAAAATTTAAAGCAAAATCATAATCTTACACAAAATTAGTTTTCAAATTGTCATATTGATGATTTTTTTTATTTCATCAAGAGTTTTCGACAAAATTAAAGTGGAAATATAGTAAATAAATATAGTATTACGCTACACTATAAATGTTTTAATTTTCTAAAAAAGTGAAAAGTAAGTTGTGCTTAAAATAATAGAATTATTTGCTGGAATTGGAGCCCCAAGAAAAGCACTAGAATTTGCAAATATTTCACATAAAACTATATGATTTAGTGAAATTGATAAATATGCAGAAAATAGTTATAGAGCAATTTTTAATGATTATGAAACCCCTAATTTAGGTGATATTACTAAAATAGATGTTAATAATTTACAAAAAGAAGAGGTTGATATAATAATTGGCGGTTGACCTTGCCAAGACATTTTGATAGCTGGAAAAAGAAAAGGAATGGATAAAGATAGTGATACTTGCCCCGCTCATGCCGCGGGAGTTTGATATTTTGTTCGTCAATCTGGAACATTCATGTTAATACTATTATCACCATTTATTGTTCCTCGTTGTAAATCTAAAATATCTTGCTTAGAATCATAATTAACGACTTCCATTATTTCTTTTGTTACATCATTCTTTTTAAACATCACATCTAAGAAACCTAGCATATCCTTATTAATTAAGACTGCATCTTGTGCATAATAAACATTAAACATATCATATGTTTCTTTAAAAGCGGGATTTTGGTCAATCGTAATTTCTGGATTTTGATTAATAAAATCAATTAAAACTTTTCCAATTTTATTCGTTAAATCAAGCATTAAAGTTTTAATTAAATTGGGATTATTTGTAGTAACATATTTAATATTAAATCTTGCTGGATTAGTTAATGTTTTGAATGAACCAGTATAACCAAAACTATAATTTACCACAACTGCTTTTAAATCCTTAATTGGTTCTGTAGTTAATTTTTGTAATGCTGCTACATCAACGTAATTTACTTTTAAATTTGAAGGACTCGTCTTAAAAGCAAACGGCATTGAATTAACATAATAGTTTGAGTATTTATTGGCAATTAATCGATTAACCTCATCAAAAACTGTTTTAAAATTATTCTCAAGTGCATAATTTAAAAATACTTCATGAGCTTCATTCATAATCTTTAATAACAAATCTAAATCTTTTCTAATATCATTATCATCATCACTAGGGTCAACATTCGGCTTAGATGCACAACTAACAACGGTTGTTACTCCTGCCGTTAACAATGAGCAGGTTCCTAATAAGGCTAATATTTTTTTCATTTTTTATGTCTCCTTATTAATATATTTATTTGTTGCTAAGTTTTTTATCATATTTTTCCTATATCACTAATTATAATTAAAAAAAGCAAGCACCCCTAAATTATTATAGGAATTATTGTCCTTAATTTTGTATTTTAAAATAAAAATGATTTGAAAGCATAGTTAACTATGCTTTCAAATCAGAATTTTTAATACTCTATTTTGAAGTATTTATATATGTAACAAAGATAAATTTAAAATACTTTTTCTTAATATCTTAATTCATCAAGTCCGATAATCATAAATCAAAATTGATATTTCCATTTGTTTCGTAAGCAATTTTATCATTATTTTTTGGAGTAACTTTAAATTTAACATTCATAAAACTAATTTTTATATCAGTTGCATTAAGAATTTGCGTTAAATCAGGTTGCTTATCACCTTCTTTAAAAGTTGCTTTAAAATCCTCTCACTGATTATTTTTATTTTTAAGTGATAACTTAACTGTTCCGGCAGTCATTGTAATGTTATTGTTATCTATTTCAGTATTGCTTAAACCTAAATTACGTAAAATCGTTGGTCCAGCAAAACTCATAATACTTGGCCCTAAATAAACATTAATTGCTGGAATATTGTGTTTTATCAGTGAATTAATTCCTTTTCACGTTTTTGGTTGTAAAATACTTTTCCCAACAGCATCAATCCCTTTTCCTTCATTTTGACTAAAAACATTTAAAATACTTGCAATTAATAAGGTTGGATTTAAGCTTAAATAAACAAATGTTTTTTCAAAAGAACCAGAATGACCTTTATCACCAACAAGACTTTGATCAAAAACATCATCAATTTCTATAGTAAATTCGAAAAATAACTTCAAAACTACTTTTCCAACAACTTTAAAAATATACTGATTATCAGCTTTCGTTGGTTCTCCTTTATACCCACTAAGTAAATGAAACATCAAACTATCAAAATTTGTTGCTGTATTTTCATAGAATCAGTTAGTTTCACCAAATTCAGTTTTAATATTTTCTTGAACATTTTTATTAACTGGTGACAATAAATATTGAATTAATGGTAAAACAGTATTATGAGTTGTTCCAATTCTTTCTTTGCCTTCTTTAAGGTATCATTGTAATAATGCAATAACATCTGGAGCAATATTATGCAATAAATCATTAACAGTTCCAGTTCCTTTTATGGTAATATCAGTTTTGTTCTCTTTAGTGGGTTTTACTACTTGAAAAGAAAACGGTAAGTCTTTTGTTAAGAAATCATCAAGACCAAGAACTGACAATATATCGCTAATCTTTTTTAAAACATCATTAAACTTAGTAACAAAATCGGGGGTATTTATTTGTGATAAATCAATACTATTGATTAATTCTGCTGGCAATTCAATTAAGCCAAGATAACTATATAAATCAGCAAGATTAATATCTAATCCCGGCATAATTGGTGGTAGTGGAAATTTAATACTTTGAGTTGTATCCCCCCCCACATCATTAATTTTATTAATGATGCTTGCTAAAAACAGTAATTCATTTGTTGATCACTTAATTTTAACACTAAATAGTTCAGTTGATTTTTTCTCCAAACTAACAATTGCATTTCCATTATTCACAACTAATTTTCCTTCTGCTGCGGTTAGTGCTAATTGTGTTTTAAACTCGTTAATGGTTGCTGCTGATAGAGCATTGCCATCAGAAATTTTTGGTTGCACAAATGTCGGATCAGCTTTAACGACTAACTTGTAACTTCCTAATGTTATTTTACTAGCTACTTCTGATGCTAATTTATCGTTTGTTATTTCTGATGAAGAAGCAAAAAATGGTGTATCAGTATATTGTTCTAATTGTTTTTTAATGTCATCAACTGACACATTCTGATCTTGAGGGTGACTACAAGCAACAACTGAAACGGCGCTTGTCCCCACCAACGATATTGCTCCTAAAAGAGCTAATATTCTCTTCATATTAGTCCTCCTATTTTTTAAAGTTTTTATCTAATTAATCCCATTAATATCTTTTAGTTTTATTTTTCAAAATTTATAATAACATTTTTTGTCATTATCAGTTAAAAATATTTTTTGTTATTAAAAAATAACAAACACCCTGTCTACCTCAATTAAGTTAAAAACCTCTTTTTTGGACAAAGGGAGTTAATAGCTAAGTTACTACAAACGGATCCAAGAGTTGTTAACAATTAATTTTAAATTACTTATGTTCCTTTGAGGTATTTTTATTTTACTCTTTTTATTTAACAAATTATTTGCTAAATTAAAATTATCTTGCAAATTATTTGCAAGATAATTTTAATCCCTAATGACTAATTCGTGATGTAATTCCATCACTTTTTCTGGTCCTAATACCCGATCAGCAATTGCCAACGCAAAATTCATTGTTGATCCAACCGAAGCCCCTGTAATAACGTGACCATCAGTAATTGCTGCCATTTCATCATTGTAAATTGCTTTTTCCATTCCTTTCGTACATCCTGGATAACTTGTTGCTTCTCTGTTGTCCAAGATTCCTAAATGCCCTAAAATTTGGGGAGCAGCACACACCGCGGCAATTGTTTTTTGATCACTATTTGCTTTTAATAATCAGTCTTTTAACATTTCACTTTTTGTAAGATTATCAACACCAACCCGACCGCCAGGCAAGACAAACCCATCATAATCTTCATATTTAACATCCTCAATTAATTTATCTGCTACAATTGTAACATTATGCGCTGAAACAACTTCTCGTTTTTTCATGATACTAACTAATTCCAAGTTAATCCCACCACGACGTAATACATCAGCGGTAATAATTGCTTCACCTTCTTCAAAACCAGTTGCTAAAAACAATGCAAATTTCATAATAACACCCCTTTCTCTTGGTAATTATAATATAATTTTATATAATTGTTAAGAAAAAAGAAAAAGGTGTAATTATGGGAATTTTTTCAAATTTAATTTATAAATTTCATCGTACGAAACATAAACGAAATAAAAAATATTATTTATTAAAAGATCGTAAAACATTGACAGTCAATAGTATTTCCCGAGATGTTGATGTTCATATTATTAAATCTTGACGCGATAAATTTACTAGTTTAATTCAACCAAAAGATATTACAATGAAAGATGGTTATTTACTACGAAACGTGCGCAGATTTAATAGTTTTGGGATTTTTTATCAACTTGATGTTATTTTTTGTAATAAAAACTTTGAAGTTATTTCAACAATTCAAAATTTTGGTTCACAAAAAATGAGTCATTATTTTTCAGAATGTTATTTTGTCTATTGTTTAGCACCGGGAATGATTAAATTCTTGAATATTAAAGCAAACGATATTTTACGAATTATTTAATTTATTAATAATATTATTAAAACTAAGTTATAATATATCTATTGATATGGTTAAGGAGGGAAAAAATTATGGCAAAATTAAAATATGCAACAATTAAGGTTAATGTTACTTTCCAAAAAGTAATGATTTGAATTTCTGGATTATGATTGTTTATTTTAGCAATTTTAAACTCATTTCCAAATGTTAAAGTTGACACAAGACTCTTTGTTCACAATAACACTGGAGATAATGGCGCAATTATTTTAATTACCGCTTTCTTGTTTATTTGTGTCGCAACCTTTGTTCGTCACAAAATTGGTAAATTAATTGCTGGAATTGTTTTTATCACAATTGCAATTATTGGTATGATCGGTGCAATTATCACTTCAACAAAAGAAATTTCAACTTGAGTAATTGTTGTTGGTGAATTAGTTGCTGTAATTGGGGCTTTAATTTGATTATTAGAAGGAATTGGTGCAATTCGGGTTAATAAAGCAAACGCCACAAATAATACAACTACTACTACTAAACAGTAATAAATAAAAAAAGGTTAACCAATGTTGGTTAACCTTTTTTTATTTTAGCTTAACTAAATTCCTCTTCTTGGTCCGCTTCAGCTTCAAGTGATGTTGCATAGACTTTTCCGAGGGCTTGATTTTTATTATGGCGGTCTTCTCTTTTGCCTTTAATTTTTCGTAACTGTTCTTCAATTTTATGTAAAGCTTGGTCAACTGCTTTATAAAAATCACTATTATGAACTTCTACTTTTAAGAAATTGTTTTTCCCTCTAATATCAATTGAAGTATTAATGACAACATTGTTCTCTTTGGTAAACTCAATATCAACATGAACAAGATCATTTTCATTAACTTGCTGATATTTTAATAATTTATTAAAAGTATCCATTAAATGCTGATGCATTGCATCAGTAATAATAATGTTTTTGCTACGAACTTTGTATTCCATTATATTCGCCTCGTTTCTATATTTTTATTATAACAAAACCACGAATAATTCACAGGTTAAAAAAAGAAAAACAAATAAAAATTAATAAAAAATTTTAACCTTCATTATCTAATAAGAAAAAATCAATATATTCATTTGTGACTTCCTCTAATCTTATTTTTTCAACTAAAACCTTACTTGCATTAATTTGCGCAAGATTTTCATTATATTGTTTAACTAATTTAACCAAAGGAGCATTAACTTCTTTTAATAACTCTTATAACTCTAACATTTCTTTTGTTGAATAACGTTGTGGCTCTTTAATTTTTAAATACAAATTTTTAGCATTTACTTCTGCTGGATTAACAACACTGACATATTTTTCTTTTGGATTATATTGTCGAACAATTGTGTCAATTCGAAATTCAAAACGCGTTAAAATTCCTGTAACATATTTTTCTAATAATGAATGTTGAATTAAATTTTCAAGCTCACTACGATTTTTAATCTTATTATGATTATTCTTTGTTTTTCATCATAAATGTTGAATTGACTGTTTCTTTTGATTTGCAAGATCATATAAATTAATTACTTCTTGATCAAGTTTAGTTTTTAACTTCTTTAAAATATCTAAATTTTCAAGTGTAAATTTTAATAAAAAATCGGTATTATCTACAATTAATTTATCGTCCATTTTATATTACTCCTTAAAATTATACACACTTTCACTATTATATATTATACTCTAAAAAGGTTCGTAAAACAAGAGGCAAAAGTTTACCATTTTTAATGTTAGTAATGGAATAAAAATATTTCATTATGTTTATGCTTTCATAATTTTTACTTTTTTGATTCGTTAATTAAAGAACTAAAAACAACTGGTGGTGCTTTTGGTAATTGCCGTTTATGTTCTGAACCTTGATGCAAATGTTGAATTCGGTTTGCTGCCGCGGCTGGAACTGGTTTTCCTTGTAAATAAGCATCTAACTGGTGATAACTAACACTTATTTCTTGTTCATCTGTTTGTGCTGTTCATAATCCCGCTGTTGGGGGACGCATAATAATTTCAGTTGGAACCTCCAATAAATGTGCTGCTTGTTGGACTTCACCTTTCAACAAGTGAATAAGTGGCACTAAATCAACTCCCCCATCACCATATTTGGTAAAATAACCAACATGTCATTCATCAGCATTATCCGTTCCTAACACCAAGTAGTTATGACTTTGTGCTAAAGCATATAAGGTTGTCATTCGTAATCGTGGTTTAATGTTACTTAATGCTAATTGGTGTGGTGGTAATGCTAAAGTTGTCACTAATTGATCATATGTTGATGATAAATCAACAATTTGATGGTTTAACTGGTGTTTATTAATTAGTAAATTTGCACATTCTTGGTCAAATTGATCAGAATGACAAGGCATAATAACCGTTAAATGTTGTTCAGGAAAAGCTTTTTGTCCTAATAACCCAACCACAGCAGAATCAATTCCACCAGATAGACCAATAACAACCCCATCACAATGTGCTTTTGTTACTTCTGATTTGATTCAATCAGTTAAATATGTTAAATATTGTTTTAAATCTTTCATCATTATCCATCCCATTCTAATTCGTAATCAAAAATTAGAACAACATCCCCTTGTTGTGCTCCTTTTGCTCGTAACATTTCAAAAACTTTTAAGTCTTGTAATTTTTTATTAAATAATAATAAATTATCATATGTTGTGATTGGTGTTTTTTGATATGCTTTTTGAACAGCAGGACCACTCACTTTTCAAACACCATTGCCAAGATTATCGACAACTACTTCTGTTTCAATTGGTGTCCTATAAGTATATACCTTATAATCTTCTTGTTCTGTGGGTAGTTCATCTAATTGTCATAAAGCTTTATTTTCATTAATTGTTGCTAAAGTAGCACCAATTTGATTTACTAACAATGTTAAATTTTGATTTTTTAAACCACTAATCTCAATAATCTCAGCACTTGGCATCTGCGCTTTAAACTTTACTAAATTTGCTGGAGAAATTTTAAGGTCCATTTTATTTGCCACAATAATTTCTTTGCGGAGTTCTAATTTATAATTATAATCTTTTAATTCACTTTTAATGTTTAAATAATTTTGATAAACATCTTCTGTTCCATAATTTCCGGACATATCTAAGACATGCACAATTAATTTACAACGCTCAATATGGCGTAAAAAGTCATGTCCTAACCCTTTTCCCTCCGCAGCGCCCGCAATTAATCCTGGTAAGTCGGCAACAACAAAACTATCATTATTTTGATCACGAACAACTCCTAGTTGCGGTGTTAAAGTTGTAAAGGGATAATCAGCAATTTGGGGTTTTGCTTTTGAAATTTTAGCTAATAATGTCGACTTACCAGCATTTGGTAATCCAACAAGTCCAACATCAGCTAAAACTTTTAATTCACAACGAATTTCTAATGTTTCCCCTAAATCACCTGCTTCAAAAATGGTTGGTGCTTTATTTTTTGCATTCGCAAAACGAGCATTACCACGACCACCTTGTCCCCCTTTCGCAAGAACAAGCTCTTGCTGATGAGCAACAATATCGCCAATAACTTCATTGGTTCCATTATTATAGATTAATGTTCCCAATGGTACTTTAATATATTTGTTAGTAGCATTTTTTCCGTGCATATTTTTAATTGTACCATTTTCGCCATCAAGAGCTTTAATTTCACGTTGATACTTTAAATCTAATAAGGTGTTGATTCCTTCATCCCCAACAAAGATAATGCTACCGCCATTACCACCATCACCACCCGATGGTCCTCCTTTGGGAACATACAATTCACGATGAAAAGAAACCGCTCCATCGCCGCCTTTCCCTGCAAATAATTTAATTGTTGCAACATCAATAAATTTCATCGTTCTTCCTTTTCTTAAATCCATTATTATCATTATACTAAAAGAAAACGAACAATTTGTTCGTTTTTTTGTTATTTTTGCTTTTTATGAACAAAGGATAGTAAAGAACTAACTTTAACCGAACGCCCCCCGTTCACCACCAGCATAGCCAGTATGGCCAACACGGTGAATTGTTACTTTTTGCTTTGGCTTTGATAAACTTGGTAAGTAAACAACAATTATTTTTTGTTCTTCATACCGACCAAAACCACCACAAGTCGAACAGAAATAATCAAAATCATTTTCAAGGTAATACCCTGTTCCATCACAAATTTTGCAATTTTCTTCGACTAATAAAGTAACATTAGCTTTCCCCGAACTAATAACATTAGCTGCTTTTAAAACAACTTTTCCAACTAGTAATGGTCCTTTTTTTTGGTTTTTTAAAGCGTTTTTTTAATCAAGCTTTATCATCAAAATCAAAAAAATAATGATGTTTTACATCATCAAAACTAGGAACAAATAAACTTTCATCATACTCTTGTTTTGTTTTATGATTTGATAAAATTTCATATGCTTCAGTAATTTCGCGAAACTTGTTTTCAGCATTTTTCTCTTTCGAAATATCTGGATGATATTTTTTTGCTAAACGACGAAAATTTTCTTTTATTTCTTCAGCAGAAGCAGTTGATGATATTTCTAATATCTTATAGTAATTCTTATTCATTATTTTCCCCTTATTAAAAATAGTCTATTAATAAAATTATTATTAAATATAATTTTTGTAAGTAAAAAATATTACTGTAGTCATATCTAGTTAAATATAAAATAGTTTTTAAGTTTTGACATTTTATATTATATCAAAAAATTCTAATAATTTAATAGTTATTTACTTTAATTTTGTCGAAAACTCTTGATATTTATAAAATATACTTAAAATTAGGTATATTTTTAATATATAGAGGTAAATAAATGATGAAAAAAATAATTACAGAATTAATAAATAGCTTAACAGATGATCAATTTTTAGAATTTTATGAAAAAATAAAACAACAAGCAGACTTAATTAAAAAACAAAAACGTTTAAATGAAATTGATCAAAAATTTAGAGATAAAGGCATTATATGTCCTAATTGCAAATCTTTTCATTGTGTTAAAAATGGTCATAATTCCGAAGGAAAACAAAAATATTTATGTAAAAAATGTCGTGCTAGTTTTGATGCATTTCGTCATCATTTTACTTATTGAAGTCATTTAAATTATGAACAGTGAAATTTATTAATTCAAATTTCATTGTTAGGACAATCTAGTAAAATAATTTCTCGTTTTATTAAAACAACCCCAAAAACCGCTTGATATAATCGACAAAAATTAATGCAATCAAAACAATTAGAAAATACACAGTTAAAATTTAAAAAATTAAATGGTCAAATCCAAATGGATGAAACATTTATTAAAGAAATTCATAAAGGCAATTTTAAAGATAAATTTGATAAACGAAAAACTCATCTCGATCCATTTTCAACTGATACCAAATGCTGTATTCAAATGGCAGTTGATAGCAATAATAATATTTTTGTTCAATCCACCAATACCAAAAGATTACAAAAACAATGGATTATTGAAAATATGAATAAGCAACTAATTAAAGAAAAATCAATAATTATTTCTGATATGCAACCACTATATTTATTAGTAGCAAAACAAACAAATTCTACTCTATATTCCACCAAAACTAGTACAAACCCTGATACTAGTTATCAAAAGTTAAATAAGATTAGTAAATTACAATCCAGTCTTAAAGAAGCCTTAATTCATTATCATGGTTTGGGTTTCACTAATATTCAAAATTATTTAAAGCTCTGAAAATGAAAATACCAACACAAAGGTTTAACACCAAACCAACAATCAACGGTATTATATTTTAACGTTTAAAAAATTTAAAGCAAAATCATAATCTTACACAAAATTAGTTTTCAAATTGTCATATTGATGATTTTTTTTATTTCATCAAGAGTTTTCGACAAAATTAAAGGGACGTTTTGGTTAAAAGAAATAAAATATATGATAAAATATAATTGTCCGCAAGGACAGTTTTCTACGTTTATTATAACGTTAAGGTGTGTTTGGGGTTATTAACCGCTATATAAATCAATAACTCTACACCCAAGCACTTAAAGCGGTTCAGAGTTATTTAAAAGCAAAAAGAAACTAACACTTGTTGTTAGTTTTTTCATTTGAAAAAGTAGATTATTCATTAAAAATTAGTTATATTTATAATGAGATTAGGGAGGTTTGACTGGTGAAAAAAAAGTTATTTTAATTGTTGGACCAACAGCAAGTGGTAAAACAGATTTATCAATTCAAGTTGCCCAACAATTTAAGGGAGAATGTGTTAATGCTGATGCAACGCAAATTTTCAATGGGTTGAATCTTGCAACAAATAAAATAACACCCGCTGAACAAGCAGGAATTCCCCATCATTTATTATCAACAATTGATTTAAATGATAATTATTCCATTAGTACTTACCAAGAACAAGGACGAGTTGTGTTAAAACAACTCTGAGCAAAAGACAAATTGCCAATTGTTGTTGGTGGTAGTGGCTTATATATTAATGCTTTATTAAAAAAATATAAATTTTCTAATCAAGGTCGTGATTTAACAAAAGCAAAAGAATATGAACAAGATTCAAATCAAGTCTTATGAGAAAAATTAGCAGCAATTGATCCACAAGAAAGTGCTAAAATTCATCCTAATAATCGGAAACGAGTTTGACGCGCATTAGAGTATTACTTTCAAAAAGGAACTTTAAAATCAAGCAATGATCAAGCACATAATGATTGGTATACTGAGCCATACATTATTGGGTTATTGCCCGATAAAGCAGAACTATATCAGCATCTTGCTGATCGTGTTTTAACCTTGACAGAACGAGGTTTATTTGCTGAGGTTAAAGCAGCATATGAATATTGTAATTATGATGTAACAAAACAAAGTATGAAAATTATTGGTTGTCCAGAAATTATCCAGTATTTAAAAGGAGAAATTTCTTATAAAGCAGCATTAGCAGCAATGGTACAAGCTAATAAAATTTATGCAAAGAAACAAATAACATGATTTAAACATCAATTAACAAATGTTCATTGATACCCATTCCATTATGAACAATTTAAGGATGTTTGTCACCAAATTATTCTTGATTTACAAAATAGTCATTATTTAAAATAGGAGGCCCCCCATATGAAAATTCCGTCAGATTTGCAATCATTTGCAGAAATGGTTCAAACAAAACGTCATCACATAAAAACTAATGAACAAATGCGAAAAGATTATTATGTTATCAAAAAAACAAAATTAATAGCAGCAAAAGAACAAGGGTGACGAAAAAAAAGAAAAAACCTTAAGAAAGAGTATCAACAAGAACTTCATCGCTATTATTTAAATGCAAATCATTTTTTTACTGAACAGATTCTAGAAGTAAAAACAATAATTAATTTAAATCTTATGACAATAACAAACTTAAAAAAGAGTAATACCAATGCTAATAAAAGTGAAGTTAAAACACAAATTAAAACATTACAAAAGAATAATAAAGTTAACTATCAAAAGTTAAATATTTTACAACCACATTTATTTTGAACAATTGTTTTAATGTTTATTAAGATTGCTTTTATTGGTTTTGGTGGCGGGAATGCGATGCTACCAATTATTTTTTCTGAAATTGTTGAAAAGAAAGGATGAATTAGTGCAGAATATTTTGATAAAATTGTTATTTTATCAAATGCTTTGCCAGGACCAGCAACAATTCAAGTTCCTGCTGTGATTGGTTATCAACTTTACGGGTGACAGGGGGCATTAGCAGCTTCTTTGTGAGCTAATTTTCCTCTAATGTTATTAGTTGGAGCTTTGACTGTTATTTTGCAAAATGCTATTCCTGAGTTATATTTGGCATACATATCATTAGCCATTATGCCCGTTATTTTAGCTTTAATTTTTGTTTTAATTATTAAAATGTTTCGTTCTTCGATGAAAGAAATTACATTATTTGTTTCTTTACCAATTATGATTTTTTAAATTATTTTTTTAGTGGCGGTTCCAGCTCCTTATAATATTCCATCAATTGTTGTTATTGTAATGTTGATAATTAGTTTAATTGTTTATAGTTATAAAAATAGACCACAAAGAGGACAAAAATAATGGTATTAAATATTATTCTTTATATTATTATTTGTTTTTTAGTCGGAATTACTACTTTTGGTGGTGGACAAGTTTTTTATGTTATTTTTAATTCGTTATTTACGCTAATTTTAACGCCAACAGTTGCAAATGAATTAGTTACTGTGCAAGACTGAAATTGAGGATTAATTTTTTCATCAGTAACTACAGGACCAGTATCTACTCATTTAACGGCTTATTTATCAATTTTAGTTTCAAAACAAAACGTTGGGCTATCACTATTAGTACTGATTATATCTTATGTTGTGATTACCTTGCCAGCAACAATTATTATGGTTAGCGTTGATAAACATGTTTCAATGGAAAGCAAACAATTTGGGTACATTGCAAAATTATTAAAACCAGCTATTATTGCAATTCTATTTTATTTAATTATTGATTTGATTTTTTCAGTTGCTAATTTTAATTTATATGGGGGAACTGCAAAAACAGGCCCCTATAGTTTTATTACAGGTAATTGGGTTGAAATTGTTAAAGTAAGTGTTTATTTTATTGTTGATTTTAGTTTAGCTGTTTTCATTTTTCTAAAGTATAAAAAAGTTAATCCGTTATGAGTAATTTTAGGATCGGGGGTTATTGGGTTCTGTATCTTTTATTTTATCCATTAATTTCAGGTATTTCTAGTAAATAACCTTTAATTTTGTCGAAAACTCTTGATGAAATAAAAAAAATCATCAATATGACAATTTGAAAACTAATTTTGTGTAAGATTATGATTTTGCTTTAAATTTTTTAAACGTTAAAATATAATACCGTTGATTGTTGGTTTGGTGTTAAACCTTTGTGTTGGTATTTTCATTTTCAGAGCTTTAAATAATTTTGAATATTAGTGAAACCCAAACCATGATAATGAATTAAGGCTTCTTTAAGACTGGATTGTAATTTACTAATCTTATTTAACTTTTGATAACTAGTATCAGGGTTTGTACTAGTTTTGGTGGAATATAGAGTAGAATTTGTTTGTTTTGCTACTAATAAATATAGTGGTTGCATATCAGAAATAATTATTGATTTTTCTTTAATTAGTTGCTTATTCATATTTTCAATAATCCATTGTTTTTGTAATCTTTTGGTATTGGTGGATTGAACAAAAATATTATTATTGCTATCAACTGCCATTTGAATACAGCATTTGGTATCAGTTGAAAATGGATCGAGATGAGTTTTTCGTTTATCAAATTTATCTTTAAAATTGCCTTTATGAATTTCTTTAATAAATGTTTCATCCATTTGGATTTGACCATTTAATTTTTTAAATTTTAACTGTGTATTTTCTAATTGTTTTGATTGCATTAATTTTTGTCGATTATATCAAGCGGTTTTTGGGGTTGTTTTAATAAAACGAGAAATTATTTTACTAGATTGTCCTAACAATGAAATTTGAATTAATAAATTTCACTGTTCATAATTTAAATGACTTCAATAAGTAAAATGATGACGAAATGCATCAAAACTAGCACGACATTTTTTACATAAATATTTTTGTTTTCCTTCGGAATTATGACCATTTTTAACACAATGAAAAGATTTGCAATTAGGACATATAATGCCTTTATCTCTAAATTTTTGATCAATTTCATTTAAACGTTTTTGTTTTTTAATTAAGTCTGCTTGTTGTTTTATTTTTTCATAAAATTCTAAAAATTGATCATCTGTTAAGCTATTTATTAATTCTGTAATTATTTTTTTCATCATTTATTTACCTCTATATATTAAAAATATACCTAATTTTAAGTATATTTTATAAATATCAAGAGTTTTCGACAAAATTAAAGAAACGTCCTGTAATGTAATCTTCTGTTTTTGTTTCGTGCGGATGTGAAAATAATAGTGCTGTTTTATTATATTCAATTAACTCTCCCATTCAAAAGAAAGCAGTATAATCCGAAATCCGAGCTGCTTGTTGTAATGAATGCGTTACAATAATAATCGTAAAATCCTTTTTTAAATCAGAAATTAACTCTTCAATCTTTGCAGTTGAAATTGGATCTAACGCACTTGTTGGTTCATCCATTAGTAAGATTTCTGGTTTTAAAGCAATTGCGCGGGCAATGCAAAGTCGTTGTTGTTGTCCCCCTGATAAAATCAATGCTGAGTCCCGCAAATTATCTTTAACTTCATCTCATAATGCTGCTTGTCGTAATGATCCTTCAACAGTTTGGTCAAGAATTCTTTTATCAAAAATTCCTAAACTTTTTAAACCAAAAGCAATATTTTCATAAATTGATTTTGGAAAAGGATTTGGTTTTTGAAACACCATCCCAATTTTAGTCCGTAATGAAATAATATTTTGGCGATATTGATAAATGTTTTTATCATTATACATAATTGCTCAACTCATCTTTGTCCCTTCAATTAAATCATTCATTCGATTAATTGCTTGTAATAAAGTTGATTTTCCACAACCTGAAGGGCCAATTAAAGCAGTAACTTTGTTTTTTAAAATGTTTAAATTAATATCAAATAACGCTTGTTTTGTCCCAAAATTATAATAAAAATTAAACTTTTCAATTCCTAAAATTACATTTTTTGGTAAAAAAGGTTGGCACTTTTAATAGGTCGTGTTGATGTTGATTTATTAAGCGCCGAAAAAGTTTTTTAAATCATTGTTTAATTTTATTCTGCGAAGTTTGTGTTGTTTTTTTCATCATAATTTATTCCATTTCCTCTTGTAAGTTTTGAATCTTATGTTCTAAAGCGGTAATTGACAATTGATAATTATCCCGGTTTTTGTTGATGATTAATACCTTCTGCTTGGCTCTTTAACTTTGTCAACTTTGTTTGATACAATTGTAATAATTGTTCATTGTAAGTTTTTACTTTTACAGTAATTTTTGCAGTTTTATTTGAATTATACCCAGATTTTTGCAGTTGTTTTTTTCAAGCATTTTTTCGTCCTAATAAAGAACCACAATAACATTTAACTAAAGTACTAATTGTTGTTCATCATTTTGGTTTCCGATTATTTTCAAACGATCCAATAATTTTAACAAAAATATTTAATGCCAACACAAATAAAATAATAATAAAGGACAAATGATGAATCATATGGTTTGTTAATTCAGTTAATGAAACTTGGAGTTGATTAGAAACAACTAGTAATAGCCCTGGTTCATTAACTAATTGAAAAACTTTTACCGTTAACGTTGTTCCAATATCATTAAAACTAGTTGGAATAAGGGGTGAAGAAGTTAAGATAATAAGCACTGGTGCCGTTTCTGTAATAATCTTACTAATTGCAAAAATTACTCCTGTCACAATGCCCCCCTTTGGCATTTGGTAAAGCAACTTTACAAACCATTCCAATCTTACTTGTTCCCAATGCTAAAGCAGCATCGCGATATTCTTGCGGCACATTCCGAAGGGCATCTTCAACCACACGAATAATAATCGGCAACGTCATTATAAAAAACATTAATCCGGCTGATCAGAAATTATGGCCTAATTGTAACCCCACAACAAGAACAACATAACCAAAAATAGCAAAAACAATTGATGGCGTTGCAACAAGAGCATCAGTTGAAAATTGAATTAAAGTTACTAAACAACTATTTTTACGCGCATATTCACTTAAGTAAATTGCCGTAATAATTCCAATTGGAATTGATAAAAATGTTCCTGTAAAAATTAACATAAGCGTTGAAATTATTAGTGGTGGCAATTCATAATAGCCAATAAAAGCACTTGCATTAAACTGCGATAAATAACCTATTGCAGCAAAGCCATTGCTAATAATATTTAAAATAATTCAAGAAGCAAAACTAATTGTTACTAAACAAGCTATTATCATTCAAAAAATCCGACAATAATTAATTGTTTTATTATAATAATTAGTTGATATTTTTTTATTAATTAAAGCTAAAAAACTTTCTTGCTATAAGGTTGATGAATGTTTTTCGTCTCTTAACATCTTAGTTAAAGGTTGGGGTTGTTTTTGTTTTCACCCACGGATTAAATGCTTTCCCCGTTCTTTTTGGCGTTGAATTTTATACGTCGCTAAAATAATAATATTCAAAATTGAAACCATCAATAATAAAATTAATCATAACGCAAATAAAGCCGAACGATGTAAACTAGCAACATGTTCGGGCAATTCGATCCCAATTTGTGTGGCTAAAGTTGCAATTGGACTAAATAAAAAACCTCAAAAACCTTCTTTTAAATTAGGAATTTGCGCCGCCATTCCCGTTAATAAAATCATTGCTGTCACTTCACCAATTACACGACACATTCCAAAAATTACAGCCCCAATTATTTTTGTCTTTGCCGCTTTTTTAACTACTTTAAAAGCGGTATATGTTCGTGATGCACCCATTGCCAAAGCAGCAAAACGATATGATTTAGGAACACTTAAAAAGGCATTTGCTGATAACGCAAAAATTGTTGGTAAAGCTAAGAAAGCTAAAATAACACCTGCTGTTAATAAATTGGTTGGACCAGTAGCTCCCATCCGTACAAACAACATTCCAATTGTTTCCCGACCAAACACCGCAAATAAAACTGGGGGAATTCCATCTAATAATTCCAATCATTATCCTCCAAATGATTCTGGTAATTTAATTAATATTACCTAATATTCAACGGTCAAAATGTAAACTTTAAAACTGTTTACAAGATAATTTTTATTTAAAACTAGTAAAAATGCAAGAAAATGAAATCTTTATCAAATTTATTTCCATCTTAAAATAACTTATCGCAAGAAATTTGCTTAAATTAAATACCATAACGCTAGGATTTTCTCCAGTATTACCTAACTATTTTTAAGATAAAAACATCAAATTTAATTATCAATGAAAAAAGAGACTAAGTCTCTTTTTTCATATTAAAACTAATTCTCACTATGTAAACCTAATAAACTAGAAATAACAAAGTTTCCAATAAGATAACTTGAAATACGTCCATAAATGTCAGCAACAACTAATTTAACACCAACTGTTTGCTCAATTGGTAAAATTGGTAAGTTTTCAAAAATATTGGCATTACTTTCAACGATTGGGTGTCCATCAACAAAGTATTTTGTTCACTTGTTTGGATCTCATGTTGTAAAAGCAAACGTAATCCCCGCAATATCTGGACTAATAATATTTTGACTATCATTTTCATTTCAAATTGCTCTTAATTTAACATTATATTCATTGTTAACTTCTGTTAAAAAAGTATTAAGTAAGATATGATAAAAAATCCCTTGATCAAATTTAGTATTTCCATTATAACGTGCACTCTTTGGATTTAATGATCACGTATGAGCATCTTTAAATCAATCATTTGGATTATTACTACGAACTTGGTCAACATATAATCAACGTTTTTTATCAATTAAATTTTTGTTTCAAGAACTACCACCAAAATAATTTACTAATTGATTTAAATCACTCACGGTTTGATTTTTACTTTTGGCGTCTAAATATCAATTATATTTTTCAACAACTTTTGGTCACGGTTGACTAATCATATCATACGAAGATAATAAACTTTTCTGCATATATTCTAAAGTATCTTTTTTGATTGCTACATTATTATTCAACTTTTGTTGCATTGCTAAATATTGCTGTGCTTGATTAAATAGATTATGTGAACTTAACTTTACCGTCATAATATTTTTAACTGGTTCAAAGTTAGGATTTGATCACTCATCAAGATTATAATCAAATAATGACTTAATTTTAGCATCTTTGTCATTACTTAAAACAGCATTATTAATTGCTTTCTTTGTATTTTCTGAAATTTTATTATTTGAAATATAAGGTAAGTCAAGAACTGGACTGCAACCAGCAACTCATGTTACTGAAATAGCTAAAATGCCAACTGCAGTAAAAACACTTAACAATTTTTTCATTCCCACTATCTCCTTTACCAAAAATATCATTTTCGGTATTTTATAATTAATATTATATTATTTTTTCCATAAATACAAGATTAATTTATCTTTTTTCTCAAATTGGGTGTGCTTCCGTAACTTTCATAATTGTTGCTTTAATAATTTTATCACTTTTAATATTAATTGGTTTTTGGAATTCCTTTTTGTTATCTGTTTTTGTAACCCCTTAGACCGCTGCTTTTCAATCATTTAATGACCAACGACGAACTTTAGCATTTTTTCAATGCATTGCAAAACAATTATTAACCTCTAATTTACCACCTTTTTCTAATGGCAATAATGGTTCAATAACTCACCCAAATTCTATTTCTTTGTTTAATTCACCAAGTTTAATAAATGCTCCGGCAATATCGCGGCGAAATAATAAATTATTACGCCCCCCACCACGAGCAGTGTTATCTCAAATTGCGCGAATTTCTGGCTCTGATAATTTCATCGAATGTTGTTTTCCCATAAGTAGTCCCCTTTTAATTTAGTAATTTTATTTTAATTTTTTATTTAAACCATGCGTAAAAAAATTAACAAATTTTTGTTTCTTACTAAGTGGTTCTTTTTTGATTTCTTCCATTTATTTTGATTTCTCCCTTTGTATTAAGTTCCAGATTATTTTTTCACAGAAAATATATTAGTATATTTATAAATTGAAATACATCTTAGAATTTAATATAACTTTTATTTTTTAAAATCATTTTTTAGTGTTAATTGTAATAACGCTTCAATTTTATGTTTTTTATTAATTTTACTGTCTAATATTTTTTGGATTAACAGTTTAATATTACTATTTGTTTGAAAGTCATTAAAAATAAAATTATTAAGGTTTAATCCTGCCATATTATCCTCAACCATATCTAAACTAAAATATATTCCAGCATTAACAGCTAAAAAGTCTTTATTATCACTAATAATTAAATAATCTAGGTATTGTTCTTTATTCTCATTAAATTTTAACATCGGAACAATTTCAATAATTGCTAAACTTAGAAAGGCCTCAATTGCTTTTTCTTTCAATAAGTTAATTAAATTCCCTTGTAAATTAGTAACTAAAATTGCTTTTTGAATTGCTGGTTGATTAACAATTGGTCATGTATAAACATAAGACAACAAAACAAGGGTAAATTCTAAGTAATTCCGTGGTAATAACTTTTTATTAATACAGCACTCAATATTTTCCAAATTATCATAACATAACTTAAATAAATTTTGATATTCAATTTTATGATTAATAAAATTTTGTTTAAAAACAATTGATGCATCATCAAACAAAAAATAATTTCATTGTTGTTTAAAGAACAATACGTGACTTAATAAATCAGAAAGCGCTAACTGTTTATCTGTTGAATAACCAATATTATTCATATTATCTAACATTTCGGACAAAACCTTTTTTACTTGTAATGTTTCTTCATCACCACTATTTTCTTCTGGTAAAATATCATATCGATTTAACATTAACATTCCTAAAAAAGATTTTTCAAATTGACTATTATTGAATGTTATTTCAAATGTTTCTTGTAATTCATTAATAATCTGCGTAGCAATTTGAAATGATCGCAAATCAAAATATGAATGGTTTTTAATAAAATTATCTTCAAGATTATAATCTTTTCGATCATTTTTAATTGATAACATTAAAAAATACAAAATTAAACTATATGTATTAAAATCTAAATCCATAATTAAAATTTGATCATAATATTTTGTTAAAATATAACAAATTTTATCATATGCATCTTCAGAATATTCTAGGTTTAATTTTGAAAACATACAGTTTAATATTAAATTTTTACTTTTATGATTATTATTGATGTAAACTGCTAAATTAACAATTAGTCTGCGAATTGTTAACAAATTACCATCTAAATAATAACCTTCCCCTTTATTGCGAATTACAATGTCAGTATGATGTTCCCTTAAAATATGATTCAATTTTGCTATATTTTTAAAAACACTACTAACACTAATTTCAAAAATTTTCCGTAATTCGCTAATTTTAGTGTATTTATTAATTACAAATAAAATCATAAAAACAATAAGTTGATTTTTTGCCGTAATAAAAACATTTGTTTCATTAACCATAACATTATAAATCTGTAGAAACTCATATTTTTGTAAATTATTAATATCTAACATTAGGTTTTTTGTTACCAAATAATTATTAATATGTTTTAAATGATAATAAAAATAACCTTTCAACATTTTATTATCATTTAAAAAATCTTTAACTTTTTTATATTGTGTATCAATTCAAAGTTTAATTAATTCTAATATTTCTAGGTCTTTATAATCAAGCATAATTTTTCCCCCTCCCAATTAGAGCATTAAGTAAAATTCACTTGCCAAGTGCAATAACCCTTGATGCGTGCCTTTGGATTTTGATCAGTTTTATTACCAGAAAATTTGATTGTCATTTGATCAAACGGTAAAAGATGGCCTGGTTCAATATCATTTACAGCAATTGTATAATCATTTTCCATATTTGTTTTCCCTTGTTTTGCATAGTATACCTTTTGTGAAATAAAAATACTTTGGGCAATGTGTTATTAAGAAACTGATAAATTAACTGACATTCTTCGTTTGTTAATGGTCTTGTTTTATCAATTCCACAAAAGCTAACCGCATCACCATAACCACTTAATGTTGCATCATTGCCATTATCAACACTATATAGAATAATTGTAATATGTTTACTATTAGTTGTTCGTCATATTAATGTTTTTAAATAAACTGATAAAAATGTATCTGTTAAATCACCAGGAACTAAACTTGGAATTGTAACAGAATAATCAATTCCCGCTTGTAAATAACTATCTTTTCATTCGCAAGCAATTATATTTTTTATTATTGATAATAATTCTTGATATTTTGCTGTTATTTCCTGATTTGTTACATGCGCTGTGTCATTAACTTTGAAATCATAATAATCAAGTAAAGCAACATTTTTTAAATTATATGTTGTTTGACACTACTTGTTCCCACATATCATTTGTCCATTTGGATTAACACTCATATGTGTAATTTGATCACTAATTGAACCAAGCGTTTTTAAATTACCTTGGATATTATGATCATTACTATAGTATAATTGCCCATTATCTTGTGATAAATATACATCACCACTTGGTAATACGTTTAGACTATCAATACCACTATTACCTAATTGTAAAATTTGAATACCCTCAAGCGCATTTTTATGCATTAATTTCGTACAAAAAACACTAACCAAAGTAATAATTAGTATAATAAAAAATAAAATAACAATTAATACTCATAATTGAATTTTACCAATTAATAAATTTCAATTTCATTTAACTGGATTTAATTTTGACCATCTCAAGGTATTTGTTTTAACGATTGGAAATGCCATTAATGGCATTTCATTTTTGCTAATAACAGAAAATGGATCATTATTTTCTATAATCTTTGGCTTTTGAAAAGAAGAATTAACTTTTGCTTGTTGTTTAACCTTTAAAGACTCTTGTGATTCTTTTACAAATAGTTGTGGTTGTAGGACTGGATCACGTAATAATAAATCATATGTTAATGGTTTTTGACTAAAATCTAATTTTAAATCAACTGGTGTGCAACTGCCAAACTTATGTTCAGTATTATTTTTAAGATTTTTTGAATATTTCTTATGAAAACTAAGAATAAAATTACCTGAGACATATAGAATGTTATTTTGATATTTATAATTTGGAATTTTAGTAATTAAATCACGATAAAATTGTCGTTTGCCAAAAACACCAAACATCAAATTATTACAATTAAAAATAATTAATGGCCGAATTGTATCATAACGTTCACCAATACTACTATCCATCTTAATTTTGATAAAAAGAACATCTTCTAAGACAAGATTAGTTTCTTTTTGAATCAATGGAATAAGTTGCTGTTTTAGTCTTTGTCGACATTTTAAACAAATTTCAGAAAATAAAAATTTCATAATTGTTACCACTTTTATGTTAAAATAGCCAAAATAAGAGTACTAAAAATTAGTTTTTGCTCCAAAACCATCTTTTTCTAGTTTACTTATCTCTGCCTCTACATTTAAATATTATCATTTAATAATTTATCATTTTTATAAATAAATATAATATTTGTACCAAAAAATAGTTTTATTTTTTACATTCTAAAATTAACCTTAATTTTGCAAAAAAAAAGCAATAATAATTGCTTTTTTTAATTTAATAACTAGCCACTTAAAAATTCTACTTTATTAATGTTTGTGTCAGCAGTATTATAAACAAATTGACTAAATGGACCAGCATTTCCTTTTGCAATTGAAATACAATACATTGTTAAAAATGTTTTTCCAGCAATAGTACTTATTCCTGTTGTAATACGTGATTCTGAAGTCGCACTTGTTGATGTATCTGAATAGTTATAATGACCAATAGTAGTATCAACTGTTTGTCCCATTTTAAATAAATCAGAGGTATTTAACACAATTGGAGTACTATTAAAGTTTCCTTGATTATGTGGCGATGGATAAATTGGATTTGAATAACCAATGAAGTTTTGGGTAATATTTCCAATGGTATTTGAAAGTTTAAGTTTTGGGAATAATGTTACAAAGTCATTGACACTTGTTGCATAATCATCAATATTAATTAAATCAACGGTTGCACTAGAATGACTATCGCTAGTATATCATCATTGGAAAGTAATTCCAGCATGTGCACTAATATTAATATCTTGTGCACTAGCTGATAAAATATTGTCTGAGTTTTCTTTTTGTGTTATTACTGTATGTTGATTGCTAATAATAGCAACTGGGGTATCAGACCACGAATCATAATATTATTTTTTGTTAATAAAACAAAAGCTTGATTAATTGCTGCTTTTGTCGCGGCGCCACGACCAGCTGGTTCACTTGTTGATGCACCAATTACTAATTTATCAGCATCAATTTGTAAAAAATTATTATACTGGCTTTGACCTGTTGTAATATATTTTATTAATAGATAATAAAATTCACCACGAAGTTCATTATTATCATTACTAATAACCATCCCCGGAGTTAGACCCAATTTTTTCGCATCTTGTGAATCAACAAAAACGCCATCAGCTCAACCATTATAAAATTGCGGATGAATTCAATTATAGAATCCTGCTAAGACGGTCAGAAATATCTCATAAGACATTGCTGATGTTTTACGTAGATTAGGAAATTCTGGGGCCATTGTAATATAAAATTCTTTCTTTTTTGTTGCTTGTCATTCTTGTTTAATTTCTTTTAAAGCAATAACTGTTGTTTGTTTTGATTCGTTATCTTGTAAACATTCTCCTTCTCAATCAATATCAACCCCATCAAATTCATATTCATTAACAACACTTTTAAATGCTTTTTTTAAATCATCTTTTTGGTTTTGACGAAAACGCATACTATTCCCAGTTTGACCACCCATTGAAATCAAAACTTTATGGCCTTTTTCATGTTGTACTTTAATCCCCTTCTTTAAATTAACTGGATTTTGAGCAACAAAAGTTGGCATTTGATATGGTTGATCAGTATAAAGAAAGGATACAATAATTACATTATACCTTGCATCAATTTCTCATAATTCTAGCTTTTGTTGATTTGTGCCACCTCATTCGTATCAATAACCAATTAGTAAATTATCATTTTGTTCTGTACCTTCGTTATTAATCCGAAAATTAACTTTAACTTCCCCTTGATACATTGTTGAGTTCTTAATAGCTTGAATAATAACCGATTTATTAGTCACCGACCCTAATTTGATTTCAATCTCTTCTAAAATAAGATTCGGATTTGCTTTTTTTAAACTAGCAAAAATTGTTGTGGAATTGCTATTTGCCAAAATTCCTAAATCTTGGTTTTTGATAATTTTATTAAGAAAAATTATTTCATTTTGATAATCACCAGTATTTTTACAACCATATAATGTAATAGTTGTTGTGCTGCTTAAAAAAATCGCACTTAAAATAGTTAATAGTTTTTTTATTTTTTATTATTCTCCCTAACGGTTCTTTTCAACAGATGTAGCATAATTCTATAATAATTTATTATTTTTTACAAATTAAAAATCAATCAACTATATATAAAAAAGAGGAGGATCCTCTTTGTTTTCATTAAAATTTAGTTAAATTTTGATTTGTTTTTTGAAAATTTTTTATTTTTTCTTTTGTTATTTTTTCCAAATTGTGGGGCATTACTCTTATTAAAGTTACCACGATCAGTTTTATAAGAATTATGATATTTACTATTATTATTTTTTTGTTTAGAATCTGCCTGTTTGTAATTCCCACCAAAATTTTTTGATTCTTTTGTTTTTTCTTTTAAATCATAGCCAGTAATATCAAATAGTTCAATTTTTTTCTTTTGATATTGTGCTAAATGTTTAATTTCATTTAAATCATTGCGATTAGAAACAATCGTTACTGCCACACCTGTCGCACCTGCGCGGGCTGTGCGACCAATGCGGTGAATATAACTTTCTCGTTCTGTTGGAATATCATAATTAAAAACATAATCAATTTGATCAATATCAATTCCCCGTGCAGCAACATCAGTTGCAACTAATACCGTTGCTTTTCCTTCTCGAAATGATCGCATTGCTTGCAATCGTTCACGTTGGCGCTTATCACCGTTAATAACGCAACTAGTAATTCCAATTGTTGCAAGCATTTTAGCAATTTTATCAGTAAAAGCTTTTGTATTAGAAAAAATAATGCTTCGTTTTGGTTGTAAATTCTTATATAAAGCAATTATCACATCTTCTTTACGATAAGAAATTGCATCAACATAATACTGGGTAATATTATTTTGTTCGGTAGCATTTTTTGTTACAACAATTTCAACAGGATTATTTTGATATTTATTAGCAATTTCTAGCACTTGTTTTGGCATTGTTGCTGAAAATAATAATGTTTGATATTTTTTAGGAGCATTCTCAAACACCTTATCAAGTTCGGTTTTAAAACCCATTTTTAGCATTTCATCTGCTTCATCTAAAACAATTGTTTTAATTGTGTTCAATCGTAATGTATTACGGTTAATATGATCAGCAATTCGTCCTGGTGTTCCAACAACAATGTTACTTTTTCGTAATGAATAAATTTGACGTTGTAAATGAGAACCACCACATAATAATGTTGCATTAACCCCTTCTAAATAAGTTGCAAATTTTCGAACCTGATCAATTACTTGCATTGCCAATTCTCTTGTTGGACATAAAATAATAGCTTGTGGCCGTTTTAATTGTGGGTCTAGTCTTTGCAAAATTGGTAAAAGAAAAGCTGCTGTTTTACCAGTTCCGGTATGACTCTTCCCAATAATATCTTGATTATTTAATGCAACTGGAATAGCTTTCTCTTGGATTTCCGTTAAATTGGTATATCCCATCTTAGTAATCATTCGTTCTAAAGCTGGGGATAAATTTAGTGTATTAAAATTCATTTAGTCTCCTTTAAATAGTTAGTATAAAATAGTTTAGTTGTTTTTTAACATTACGACTGTTGAATTCACATATTGGCATTATTTTGGATAACAGAATAAATTAAAGTTTAACAACCTAATAAGTATATCCTAAAATAACGAAAAAACCAAGCATTTTGGATTAGATGTTAGATTAAATCTTTAATTTTGTCGAAAACTCTTGATGAAATAAAAAAAATCATCAATATGACAATTTGAAAACTAATTTTGTGTAAGATTATGATTTTGCTTTAAATTTTTTAAACGTTAAAATATAATACCGTTGATTGTTGGTTTGGTGTTAAACCTTTGTGTTGGTATTTTCATTTTCAGAGCTTTAAATAATTTTGAATATTAGTGAAACCCAAACCATGATAATGAATTAAGGCTTCTTTAAGACTGGATTGTAATTTACTAATCTTATTTAACTTTTGATAACTAGTATCAGGGTTTGTACTAGTTTTGGTGGAATATAGAGTAGAATTTGTTTGTTTTGCTACTAATAAATATAGTGGTTGCATATCAGAAATAATTATTGATTTTTCTTTAATTAGTTGCTTATTCATATTTTCAATAATCCATTGTTTTTGTAATCTTTTGGTATTGGTGGATTGAACAAAAATATTATTATTGCTATCAACTGCCATTTGAATACAGCATTTGGTATCAGTTGAAAATGGATCGAGATGAGTTTTTCGTTTATCAAATTTATCTTTAAAATTGCCTTTATGAATTTCTTTAATAAATGTTTCATCCATTTGGATTTGACCATTTAATTTTTTAAATTTTAACTGTGTATTTTCTAATTGTTTTGATTGCATTAATTTTTGTCGATTATATCAAGCGGTTTTTGGGGTTGTTTTAATAAAACGAGAAATTATTTTACTAGATTGTCCTAACAATGAAATTTGAATTAATAAATTTCACTGTTCATAATTTAAATGACTTCAATAAGTAAAATGATGACGAAATGCATCAAAACTAGCACGACATTTTTTACATAAATATTTTTGTTTTCCTTCGGAATTATGACCATTTTTAACACAATGAAAAGATTTGCAATTAGGACATATAATGCCTTTATCTCTAAATTTTTGATCAATTTCATTTAAACGTTTTTGTTTTTTAATTAAGTCTGCTTGTTGTTTTATTTTTTCATAAAATTCTAAAAATTGATCATCTGTTAAGCTATTTATTAATTCTGTAATTATTTTTTTCATCATTTATTTACCTCTATATATTAAAAATATACCTAATTTTAGGTATATTTTATAAATATCAAGAGTTTTCGACAAAATTAAAGGATTAAATTGCTTTTTAAATTCTAACAAAAATTTAATGGATCTCTTATTTTGCAAATAAAAAACACTATTTTCTAATAGTGTTTCTGTTTGATTTAATTATTATTTTAGAGTAATTGTAAAATCAAATGTTCCTGAAATTTTGGTTGATCTTCCTGTTGCAGTAACAGTAATTTTAACAGCACCAGCTGCTTGATTAGCATCAGCAGTTTTATCACTTGTTAAAGTAAAATCTGTTGTTGCTTCTGTACTAAGAGTAGTTTTTGCTTGAATCCCATCAATAACTGCCGTAATTAAACCTTGTTCTTTTAACAAATCAGAATATTTCTGACTTGTATTAGCTGTTAATTGTGGATCAACCACTGTTGTCCCTGTAATATCCTTTTTATCTACTGTTCCTTCTTTTGGCAAAGTTATTTTAATATATCCTGATGAATTAACAACAACTTTTTTACCTTTTGCGGCAGTAATTTTAACATAAACATCTGCTGTTCCTGTTTTTAAATTAACATTACTATATGCAGTCCCTTTGTTATCTTTAAAAACATCATATGTAAAATCATCTGCTTTTGCTAATTTAGCAATTCCTTGTACTGCTAATAATACATTTGCTGCTAAAACTGTTTTAACTTAATCTTTTGTTACACTTTCTGGTTTAACCGCAGTTACTACTGATGGGGCAGTAATTGTTTTAACTTTTAATAAATCATTATCTGCAACATTTTTGTTATTATATGCAACTACTGATGTTGCACCAGTCGCCGTTAACCCGAAAGCTCCTAAGATTACTAATAATCGTTTCATTGTTTGTTTCCTTTCCTTGTTTTTTAAAAATATTAAATATTATTTTATATTTAATATTTTTTATTGTAAATTGTAAATGCAAGTGCAACAAATCTATTAATTAAATAATAACATAAAATAAAAAATATTTTTTGTAAAATTAACTTTAATTTTGTCGAAAACTCTTGATATTTATAAAATATACCTAAAATTAGGTATATTTTTAATATATGGAGGTAAATAAATGATGAAAAAAATAATTACAGAATTAATAAATAGCTTAACAGATGATCAATTTTTAGAATTTTATGAAAAAATAAAACAACAAGCAGACTTAATTAAAAAACAAAAACGTTTAAATGAAATTGATCAAAAATTTAGAGATAAAGGCATTATATGTCCTAATTGCAAATCTTTTTATTGTGTTAAAAATGGTCATAATTCCGAAGGAAAACAAAAATATTTATGTAAAAAATGTCGTGCTAGTTTTGATGCATTTCGTCATCATTTTACTTATTGAAGTCATTTAAATTATGAACAGTGAAATTTATTAATTCAAATTTCATTGTTAGGACAATCTAGTAAAATAATTTCTCGTTTTATTAAAACAACCCCAAAAACCGCTTGATATAATCGACAAAAATTAATGCAATCAAAACAATTAGAAAATACACAGTTAAAATTTAAAAAATTAAATGGTCAAATCCAAATGGATGAAACATTTATTAAAGAAATTCATAAAGGCAATTTTAAAGATAAATTTGATAAACGAAAAACTCATCTCGATCCATTTTCAACTGATACCAAATGCTGTATTCAAATGGCAGTTGATAGCAATAATAATATTTTTGTTCAATCCACCAATACCAAAAGATTACAAAAACAATGGATTATTGAAAATATGAATAAGCAACTAATTAAAGAAAAATCAATAATTATTTCTGATATGCAACCACTATATTTATTAGTAGCAAAACAAACAAATTCTACTCTATATTCCACCAAAACTAGTACAAACCCTGATACTAGTTATCAAAAGTTAAATAAGATTAGTAAATTACAATCCAGTCTTAAAGAAGCCTTAATTCATTATCATGGTTTGGGTTTCACTAATATTCAAAATTATTTAAAGCTCTGAAAATGAAAATACCAACACAAAGGTTTAACACCAAACCAACAATCAACGGTATTATATTTTAACGTTTAAAAAATTTAAAGCAAAATCATAATCTTACACAAAATTAGTTTTCAAATTGTCATATTGATGATTTTTTTTATTTCATCAAGAGTTTTCGACAAAATTAAAGCATTATTTTGGTTTACAAAATGGTATTCATTATAGTAATGGATATAGTATTAAAATATGATCGGCCGTAGCAAATAAAACAAGATTTGTAAAAAATGATAGCCAAGATAATTTTTATACTTGAAATACTTCTGAAGGAGAATGAACAGAAAAATTTATAATAATGAATAATAAAATATATGAATCAAGTGCCTTAATAGAAAAATTTCCTAATTTAATAAGTAGACCATTAGTTAGACGAACAAGCAATAATAATCAAAATAACTATGCACCAAATTTAGTGATAGATGAATGAGATGACAATCTTAGTCAATATTATGATTCTTTAATTAGTGTTGTAGATTATTTAAATAGAGAAAGAATAATAGAACAAATTGGCAGAATGAACGGCACTTACCGTTTAACTAACCAAAATGGATATTTTATTATAGGTATACAATTTCAAGGTTTATCTAATTTAAATAATACTGTTGAATTAGTTTTTGATAGATCAAATTTATATCTTCAAGGATTTATATTAAGAGAAGATAATGGCAGACAAACTAGTGCTCATGGAACATATTATTATTTTTCAGATAGTACTTATAGAACAAATTTAGGAATTAGGCATTTAACTAATGTTAATTTAAATTTTGGAGGAAGTTATACTAATCTAATCGCCGACGGAGATCTTAATATTTCTTCACAATCATTATTTAGTTCTTTTCGATTTTTAGCGTCTTTTAATAATAGCTATCAACAAAGAATAAATATATCATCAAATTTAATGCGTATAATTTTAGCTACTTCAGAATCACTTAGATTTAACAATATAATTAGTACGATTCAACGTAATAATAATCCTATTTCATGGAGAAATTATTTCTCAAATTTATTAACTAATTGAGGTTCACTGAGTCAAGAATTTATAAGACGAGTAAATAATATGAATAATGGTGTGCAATTTTACGATCGTGTTAATGATAATTCTAGTAGAATTTCTCCAGCTTTAATGGCTTTTCTTTTAAATATAAGAATATTAAATAATAAATAATTAAAATTTCTTATGATGGGAATAAATTCAATTTATTTCCATTTTTAATTAAATTAACAAACTATAAAAGAAGGAAATTAAATATGAAAAAAATATTAGCCATTTTAGGAACAATCACTTTAATTGCAACAAGTACAACAAGTTTAGTAGCTTGTGATAATATAGTAGAATATACACCAGAAAAATTAAAAGAACTAAAAGAAAAGAATAAAATAAATACTGCTAATCAAGAAATCAGAGACAACTTAGAATGAATAGCAAAACATGAAAAACCATTTAGTGAGGTAGTAGATAATAAATGGTACTACATAATATATAAAGATAATTCTAATAATATAAAATTATCAAAAAGATTAAATAATAATCGATATACTAATATTGCTTTACCTTGGTCTCCATTATGAATAAAAGTTTATCGTTGAAATTTAGATACACAAGAACCTGATTTAATTATTGATGATAAAGGTAATTTAAAAGTTAACGGTGAATAAAAAAAGAGATTTAATATCTCTTTTTTTATCTTGGTGTAATTGTAATTTTAACTGGGTTATCACTATTATTTATCATACCTAATACACCCAAAGCATTTAAGTCTATTGTTATATTTTTGTCATTACCAAAATAAGGTCAATATCCAGCACCACCTAAAAATCTTAATTCTGGTTTTAATTTTTTTGAAAATCTAATTTTTAATTTTACATCATTAGTATAATGTGATTGTAAATATGTTTCTTTAATTTTATTATCAACTTCATTTGACAGAGATGTTATTTGTAATAAAAATGTAATATATGATTCTTTATTATTAATTTTATAAATATTTTGATAGTTTTCGCTAGGTAAACCAGTAGTATAAGCAGTAGTGAGTGTTTGAATATCATTATTTATATTATCTGTATATAAAGTTATTGTATTTTCAAAATTAACATTATCAGTTTGTGAACGACCACTTTCTTGCAAAGTAATGTTGTTTAATGAACCAATATTATGGTCACATTTTTGACCCTCTAATAAATTAATATTTCTATTAGGAATAAAATTATCTATTTCAGGCGGTCCACATTCAATCTGTAAATTACCTAGATTACTTATTTCAATAGTTTTATAAGCATCTTGAAATTTACTAATACTTTGAATTGTTGGGTCAATTTGTCTTAAATCAAATTCAGTTTCATAATAACCTTCATTAAATTCATTAGAAAATAAAGTTGCTGGATATTCAATTATATTTTTACATTGTGCTGGTGCTATTATTTTAGTTTTTAATGGTGGTACTAAATCAGAAGGCATAATATCTTTTGTATAAGGTTTATAGTTATATGGAACTGGTGGCAGAACATATTTTGGGTAATTAAATGTTGGTATTTCAAAGTCGTGTGGTAGTAAGAAACTAGTTTTATAATTAGTTGTCATATCGCGTAAATAATTATTTAATGTACTTTTTGTTTTACCTCTAAAACTCCATACTGATAATCTTAAATAATCTTCTTCATTATTTGTATATGGATTATCAGCATAAAAGATAATTTCAAAATTACCTTTATATAATGCTTGGATTGAAAACATATCAATTATATAACTACAATTTGTTCCATCTGGTGTTTGTAAGAATTCGCAATCATTATCTTTTTCACTATCACTAACTGGTGTTTGTGCATCTACTGCTCTTACTAATTCATTAATTAAATATATACGTACGATTAGTTTTGGGGTTTAATTGTTTTAAATTATAAGTTGAATAAGTTATTCGTTCAGTTGGTTTGCCATCTTTTTCTAAAACATTGCCTTGTATTTTATCAGTTAATAAAGTAGTAAAACCTAAACTAGTAGCATTTGCTCCAAAGATAGCACCGACTTTATCATTCCCTTGTTCTCTAAATATTTCAAATGGTAAATAACCTTTACCTTTTGAGTTTTCAGACCAAAATGCATCATTATAAAAACTATAAATATTTGCACTCATAAAACCATTAAGTCATTGAAAATTAGGTCAAGTTTTTTCATTTTGATTAATTACTCATCCTCATGGAATACCAAATGAAATAAAGTTTAAGAATTTACCAACACCACCCGGTATCGTAAAAGGATTAAATACTAATTTTTGTGTATAGTTTAAAGGTAATACTGTAATTTGGCGATTAATAAAATTATTCATATTTAAAATATCTCAAACATTACATTTACCCATTTTATTATATTCAATTTGCACAGATCCTACTGTATTACCAAATTCATCTTTTCTTCTAAAATATGATGATGCTTGTGTACTAATAATATTATCAACATTTCCACTATTTACTTTTATTTTATTTGGTGGTTTTATTTTTCAATCTTTAGACCAATAAAATTTAGAGTCATTATCTTCTTTATGAATAGTTGTGCCAACCGTAGGATTAGTTGCTGTTGAACTCGCTTTATCGGTTATTACAATTCCCTCACTATTTTTCTGTTTTCAAAAATCATATCTACTTTCCATATCTTGCTTTCAATCTTTAAAACCAGTTATCATTGTTGGTTTAATACCTTGAACGTTATATCAACTTAATTCTGGAGCAGCATAAGTATTTACTTTGTCAGGTGGGCAAGGATACATGTTATACATTAATAAATCACGATAATTCATAACTTTTTTATTAAATTGACCTTTAATAATTGGTAGGCCAATAACAGGCATATCAAAAAAGATAGGATTACCATAAAATTTAACTGCCGTTGCTCTAACACCTGGGTCTTTTAATAAAACTTCATCTAATTCAACAATACCTTTATTTAGTTTTTCATCATAAGTTATTTTAGGGAAACAATAACCTTCCCCTGGAGCACTGGTCTGAATAAATTGTCGTACTGCCAAACCACTATTACTAATTTTGTCATTAATACTTGAAAAGGTAATTTCTTGTCATAAAAAACTACCATCATAAGGTGAATAATAATTAATAACATTTGATGGATATAATCATTGTCTATCTTGTGGTGCAGAATTAATATCACCACCACCAATATTTAATCCACGATCATTAAATACAGTATAAAAATTATAATAATCATTAATATTTAATTTATCGGCATCTTCATCTAAAATTAATAAAGTATATTGTCTTTCAGTTGATTGCTGAGTAAATACTTGTTCAAATTTAACCTCACCAAATTGAATTGAACTTCTATCATCAATCATATAAGCATCTCAATATTTACCAACTTTAACTTCTTTTGTATAAAAATTATCTGCTTTATTATCATTATTCATAAAATAACTTAATTTATATTGCTTTAAGTATTCTAACATTTTATTAACATCATAAATTTTTTCACCATCAATTAATTTTCAATAAACATTATTATTTTCATCTTTTAATTTTATCGCAAAAGGTGTTTCATTATTGGCTCATATAGTTGAGTTAATTGGTTGTTTATTAAAATCATCAATCATTAATATATTAATTTCTTCACCTTTATATTTTTGTACTATTTTTAAACTATCTTGTCATTGCGCAATAGTACTTTCCATATTATCAAATATTCTTGTATAACTACCATAATCACTTGGTTTGGCATTATTTGGTTTTCAACCTGTTTCAGTATCGGGTATATATGAAATATAAAGCTAATACAATTCACGGAATTTTACCACTATGAACTTTTTTCTCATCGCGGGGACTAGTTCCATCAATATATAAATAACTTTCATCAAATAAAATAACACTATCATCTGGGGGAACTGGTTTTGTTCTATCTGTAAAATCTAAATTTTTAAATGTTAAAACTTTAACTTTGTCATCTTCTAATGGATAGTTACTATAAATTTTATCCGTTAATAATTTCATTGTTTCTGACAAATAAGTTAAAAGTAATGTTTTTCCCGTCCCTAACTTACCAATAATTACCGATAACGGATTATCTCAAACAAAATTTACTAAACGAAAAGCATTTAACTGATAAAAAATATTTTTCCATAATCATCAAACAAAATAAACACACCGCAAAGCAAACAATAATCAGAATACTAAACCGGTATAATTTAATGAAATTATTCAAAATAATAAATCAACTAAACTAAACAAAAGCATCGAGCCACTGATATAACAATAATTTTTTAAGAAAAATATAAACTTTTTCATTATTTAAAACAACAATCATAAGAGTTAAATATTCATTTTGAGTTAAATTTCAAGTTGTAATAATTTCAACGTTAGATTTGTCAATAAACAAAAATACATGAATAAAAAACTCTTTTAATTTTTCTCAATCTTTTAGCATAATTTAAAAGCTTCACATTTTTTGAATGATTTTAAAAAACATACCAAAAAATAAAACAATAAATAATACAAACGAGAGAACATACAAAAATTCAGGAGCATTTGAACCAAAAATATAACTAACAAATTGAACTCAATAATCATATAAACTCATTTAATTTAAGTCTTTCAAATCATTAATTAATTTATCTACTTTTTCATCACTTCAATTTGTTAGATTATTATTAGTTGCTTTTACTTTTTGAGGTTCACCAGGAAATATTGCTTTTTTCATTTGCGTAAAATAATTTTGTTTGTATTGATTATACAAATTGATTAGTTCTGCTCCAGTTAAATATTTTCAATCATGTTGTTTTAAATTTTCATCATATTTTACAATAGGATAAGAATTATCATAAATCAAACTAATAGCTACTTGATCAGAATGTTTTTCACTAAAGTAAACAAACTTATTACTTAATCAAAAACCAATATGTTTATTGTGATTAGGCAAATTTATAAATGAAGCTTTATCAGTTTGAAAAACTATAAATTCTCTTCGAATAAAATAATTTTCTACATTAATATTCTTCTTATAAAAACTCATAAAAACACCTTACTTTCACACATATAACTCATTTTTTCTAGTATCAATACCAGCAAATCATTTACTTTCAATTATTTTGCGAAAAGATTGAAAACCATTAAAATTTATAAATCACTCAATATTGATTACTTTAATAATATTAAACAGATTTGGACTTTTATTATAATTTGGTTTCTGATACATTACTCAAATCAACTCGCTTTCTATTACACTGCTAACTTAAAATACAAACTACCAATAAATTTTCTATTCAAAATAGAATGACAAATTTGACATTTACGCTTAATAAAAAATATTCAAATTCCTAACATAATTAATCACACCACTTATCCAAATCCAATAATGTAAATGTAGTATGTTCTAATTGAATATCTTTATTACTTAAATTAATTCTTTTTCCATTGTATTTAATTCACATTATCTATTCTCCTTTTTAATAATTTGGATTAGTTTTTCTTATTTTTTCCACACAATCGCCACATTCTTGTGTTTCTAAATATTGAGTTCCATATTATTCCAGTTCTATATATTTTTTACGGATGACACAATACAATTTTGTTTTTTCAAATAAATCATCATATGTTTTATAATTTGCCATTTTTGCTCATTTCACTTTCTAAATGTTCTGCAATATGTTGATAAAAATTCATTTCTTTTCGAATAATATTAACGGATTCATGATGAATCTCATACTCATTTAATTGAATTAAAGTAGCTTGCATAGTTTTAATTTTCATCTTAATTTCATCCAATAAATCTTGCATTATATTTTTATAAAAATTTTTTACTTTCTCTAAAATATTTTTACGCTCTTCTTGAGAAAATATTTCATCATTACCAACATTTATTTTTTTTCATAAATACTCCTTTACCGTAATAAACACTGTTATACTAATGTCTAAATAATGTATATGTACTGTAATAAACACTGTTAATAACATTGTTAAATATATAAAAAATAAGTAAGGCACACTGAAAAATACTATTAACAACGTTAATAGAAAATATAAAATTAATAAATCAAATAACAAAGCTAGTGTGCCATAGCTAAGATATATGATCAGTAATAATAAATATTAAAATCCTTTAACCATAACACGGAAAAAGTTTAAAATCTTAATGATAACAAAAATACCAAATGGAATTAAAATAATTCACGCATCACCTAAAAAGGTCATTAATTGTGGTAATACAGCATAAATTGCTTCTTTAACTTTCATCATTGCTTGCCCTAAACCACTTCAAATAGAACCCATTCCATCTGAAATAGTAGGTTTATCACCAACTGCTAAAAAATTAATTGCTGTTGTTAAATACATACCTAACATTATTTTTTATCCTCCTTATTTTCAATTTCTTTTTTATCTTTTTTCTTTCCTCGAATTTGGCGAATTTTTTGATAAATTGATAAACCAATTCACGCAAAAATACCTAATATAATAACAACACTAAAAATTGTCGTTAATCAAACTGGCATAACTTATTCCTCCTAAAAATCTAATTTTCGCGGCACGCTTCGCGTGTTAGCTACGCTCAAAATAAACTATATTGAATAAATTACCGCTAATAAAT
Organism: Spiroplasma endosymbiont of Sarcophaga carnaria; assembly: GCF_964019595.1. NCBI lineage: Bacteria > Bacillati > Mycoplasmatota > Mollicutes > Entomoplasmatales > Spiroplasmataceae > Spiroplasma > Spiroplasma endosymbiont of Sarcophaga carnaria. Next base: position 1,583,633 of record NZ_OZ026456.1, on the reverse strand, counting down.
TACGCGGATAATTTATTCATCTTCTTTTTCATTATTAATTACAATATTATTTGCCGTATTAATAACATTATCTTTTCCATACTTAGTTACTAAGGACCGTAAAATAAAATAATGTTTTCTTTCCATTAAAAAATCAACTCCTTTCTGAGTTGATTTGTTGCACTTAACTTACACGATACCTTTTTATTTTAAGACTTTGAAGTGATCAATTTTTATTATCATTATTTAATAAAACATAATGATTTTGGACTTGACATAAAAAATTATTTAATATTTTTTGCATAAAATAAACTCCTTATAATAACAAGATTCATTTCATTAATATTATCCTTAAAAAAAGTATATTCATACTTTTAACAAATTGTTATTATAATTTTAATTTTAATGCAAATAATTTGATATAAGAAAAACTTAATTATCATCTAAGTTTCACATTCATTTTCTTTAATTATAATGCGTTCTCAATTGCTGCTAATAAATATTGTTTTAATGTTGTTTGATTTTCATAAGTATTTTGAAGGGTACTAAAGAAAGCATTCATTCCAATTGGCGAATGATTATCAATTCCATCTTTATAAGCATGTTGTAATACTTTTACCATCTTATCAAACGGCGTATTTTTACTTTGATTATCAGATACATTGTGTAAAAAATTAACTAAGTTTGTTTTAACTCACTTTGTTGTTTCAATCCCCGTTCATGATGGATGATCAATTGAGGTTTGGTCGGTGTTAATTCAACATTTTTTTGTGCTGTTATTTTCATTTAAACTATTATTTTTTGCATCATAACCACATTCTGATGAATAAATGTTATTTAAAGCATCAAAAGTTGATGTTGAAATTTGTTTTAAGGCACTTGTTACAACAATATCTTCACCATAAATTTTTGATTGTTCAGTATCAACACCAACAATCTTTGCATTAACTTTATTAATTCTAATTTGATTAACAGTATCTTGTACTTGTGTTCCAGCAACAGGAAAAATAATTTTAGCACCACGAGATAATAATTCATCACTAATAATTTTTCCATCACCAGCTTGAAACGATTGTGAAAATCATGATTCATTTTTGTTTAAAACATTTTGCACTTTAGCAACTGGTTGCAAAGTACTGATGTTACTATTAATAACTTGAACTTGTTTTAGAATTTCATCTTTTAAATAATTCATTTTTTGTCCAGGTAATGAATTAATGATTGCATTAAAAACATCAGTCCCAACTAAAAACCCTCACATATAATTTGAAACAGCAATTGGATTATCCATTCCACCATAACTTCCAATTTTTAATTGATTATCATATTCTTGCTGATGTGCATTTAAATAAATGCTTGCCGCTAAACTTGCATAGAATCCTGATGCCTCTGCTTGATAATTAATACCAATAATATTTTTTGCTAATTGTCCACTTGGATTCATATTGATATGTATCCCTTGCCCACTGCCATCAATATAAATAATATTATCAACTAAACCTGATGCTCACCCAATTGTATTACCATGGTTAAAACCAGGTAGTACCAATGTTTTTGCGCCAGCAATAGATGAGGTAATATAAGCACTTTTAAAATCACCCGGTGTTTGACTAACTGGTTCAAAATAACTTGCTCTTAAGTTTGATTGCTTTCATTGTGATAATGGTAAGGTTGGGTTTGCTCTTGCCACAGCATACTTACTAGCCCCTTCTCATGTTAATTGGTTAAAAGCAAGATCACTTGTTGTTCCACCATCGGTAATAACTCAAATACTACTATCAAAAAGATATTTCTTTCCACAAGCAACAACACTAGCAGCAGAAGCGCCAACAACAGTAATTGTTGTAAAAATTTGTAAAAGACTTTTCATTTCTTTGCTCCTTTTTTAAATTTAATATTTCTAAAAATAAAAACATTAGCCCATTACTTTCAATTAAAATATGAAGGGTTAATGTCTGAAAAGCAAAATCATTAACCTATAGAGTCTTTTTCCTATGGTAAGACGTAGAAACACGCTAGACCATATTACTAGCATATACAGGTATATTATTTATTTTTATGTTTACATCATAACTCTTTTTTTATAAAAAGCAATTTAAAAAATTAAAATTAAAATAGAAATGAAAAAAACAATCCGGGTGAGATTGTTTTTTTGGGGTATCCATGAAGTATAAGATAAATATAATACAAAGTATGGTCATATTGATAGGGCTAAACTTGTGCTATTTATTATAATTAATAAATGTACAATTCTTATACTTCCCTAGACATTTATAATTATATAGTTCAAAAAATAAAATTCAACAATATTCAATTAACTTTTTATATTTTTTTTCGTATTTGGAACAATAATGGAATGTAATTGGAATTAAATTGGAACAATATAAAAACCCTTGATTTTACTGCGTTTTAGTGATATTTAAAATAGTTAATAAAAGCTTAATTTCCGTTAATATTTCAATTAGTTCCATTCAACATGTGATCATAAATAACCAAGAAAAAACAAAAATTAACTTTAATGTTGAATTTATCTGCTTTTAGTCGTATGATTATTGTGAAATTATCTAAAGGATAATCCAATAATTATAATTTATGTGAAACTAAAAAACCCTTGATTTTACTGGGTTTTTTCAACTCCCCTACCGGTATCCCCAACTCCCCTACCGCTCTTCTTTTACATAAAAAAAATTATTGCAAAGATAAGGAATGTTTGAACAATGAATAAACGAAATAACACAAGAAAAGTAATGGTTGGTGACATCCAAATTGGTGGTCAAAACAAAGTTGTTATTCAATCAATGACTAATACAAAAACTCACGATATTAAAGCTACTTTAGCCCAAATTAATCAATTATATCAGGAAGGATGTGAAATTGTCCGAGTAGCAGTATTAGGCAAAGATGATGCAGCAGCTTTGAAAACGATTGTTGAACATGCCCCCTGTCCTTTAGTGGCTGATATTCACTTTAACCATGAATTTGCTCTAATTGCCGCTGATGCTGGAATTAGTAAAATTCGAATTAATCCCGGCAATATTGGTAGTATTGAAAATACCAAAAAAGTTGTCGCAAAATGTCAAGAGAAAAAAATCTCAATTAGAATTGGGGTTAATTCAGGAAGTCTCCCTTTAGATCTAGTCAATAAATACGGTTGAACACCAAAAGCAATGATTGAAAGTTCTCGACGTCATATTGAAATATTAGAAAATCTAGGATTCTATGATATTATTTTATCGTTAAAAGCAACCGAAGCATTAATGGCCATTGAAGCTTATACCTTAGCTAGTCAAGAATGAAACTATCCCCTTCATTTGGGAATCACTGAAGCTGGTAGTCATCATACCGGAACAATCAAATCATGTAGTGGCTTAGCACCCCTTCTTTTCAATGGGATTGGTGACACCATCCGGATTAGTTTATCAACTGATCCAATTGCCGAAGTTGAAGTTGCAAAACGAATGTTAAATGCCCTTGGGCTTTATGATAATGTTGTTGATGTTATTGCTTGTCCAACTTGTGGTCGGCTTGAATATGATCTCTTCCCAGTAGTCAAAGAAATTGAGGAATATACCAAGGACATGAAATTTCCATTAAAAATTGCCATCTTAGGTTGTGTTGTTAATGGTCCTGGTGAAGCAAAACAAGCTGACCTCGGAATTGCTGGGGGAAAAAATGGCGGCATTATTTTTAAAAAAGGTAAAATTTATAAATCATGTAAACAAGAAGAACTTGTGCCTGAACTAAAATTACTGATTGATGAATATCATCGTGACTGACAAGAAAAAAATCGCGCTAATAAAACTACATTATAATTTATGATACAATTAAAAAGTGGTAAAGAAAATAGAGGTGGAGAGTAATGGATGTATGTTGTCCCGCAAAAAATCATGATTGTATGTCATGTCGCACCTGTAATAAACCAAAAGTAGGGTGTCGTTCTTGTTTAATTTGTATTTCTTGCACAGATTGTATTAACAAGAAGTGTGAATGTTGTAAAGGAAAACGTTAATAAAATAAAAATCTAAGTAATCATTACTTAGATTTTTATTTTATTAATTTGATATTAAATGTGTATAAGGAAATTCATTAATTAAAAAATCAAATCATCCTGGGTTTGGATTAATATACGGATAAATTCGTTCAAACTGTTCTAAAGCACTATCAAAATCATCATCATTAATATATCCTTTAGCAACTAAATACATAAAAACAATTGAAGCACTACGATTAACACCTCAAATACAATGAACATAAATTTTTTTAGTTTTAATATTATTTTCAATAACTTTTAATGCTAGAATGACAACATTAACATCTAACTCTTGTAAAGTTGGATAATCTTTAAAATTAAAATAAATATGTTGATCATCAGTTCAAATAAACTCTTGATTATCATTTTTAATGTTGTGCTTTTGAATTTGTTCACGATAAATTTCAGCCGTACAACTGATGACTAAGTTAGCATCGATTGGAATACTATGACGGTCACCAAGATATAAATTAGTGATAATTTTTTTTGCTGACATTTTTTATTCTCCTAGATCTATTTTTACTTTACCATTCTCTTGAAACGGGTCTGTAAATTGTTTTGATTTTATCATTGCAATTTCAGTTTTATATGGAGCAAAATCTTTTCCTTTTTCACCAACATATGGTGTTTCTAAAATTTTTATCATTCCATCTAACTTTGGATGATAAATAATTTTCAAAAGGGTCTCAAATCCCAAATAACCATAACCAATATTTTCATGACGGTCTTTATGTGCATTCAAAGGATTTTTACTATCATTAATATGTAAACATAACAAACGGTCTAAACCAATTAATTGATCAAATTCATTAATAATATCTTCTAAGTTTTCTTTAAATTGATAACCAGCATCATGCATATGACAAGTATCCCAACAAACCCCTACTTTGTCCTTCAACATTACATTATCAATAATATATTTTAATTGTGCAAAGTTAGTTCCTAATTCGCTGCCCTTTCCAGCCATTGTTTCCAAAGCAATTTTTGCCTTTTGTTCTGAAGTTAATACTAAGTTTAAACCTTCAACAATTCGATCTAACCCAACTTGCTCAGGAGCACCAACAGCACTGCCTGGGTGTAAAACAATTGTTTTAATTCCAATCTCATCAGCACGAATAATTTCTTTTCTTAGAAATTCAACAGCAATTTCAAATGTACTAGGATTTGTTGTATTAGCTAAATTAATAATATAAGGGGCATGAATAATAACATTGTCAATTGAAAAATGTTGGACAGGTAACTGTTGATAAAATTCTGAAATAAAAAAATGGTCAGTACTAACTCGAATTGTATTTTGTGGTGGCCCAGTATAAATCATCATTGCATTAGCATCATTATTTAAACTTTCTGTTAATGCTCCTAACAAATAATTTTGTTGTTTGTTCATACTAACATGACTTCCAATAATTAAATTATAATCTTTCATTTTTTAATTTCTCCCTTTCTTTCTCATTAATTTTATAATATCATATATAAAGACAAGAAAAAATAATTTATTAATAATGAAAGGATTATCGTGATTAACGAAGAAAATAGTAAACAAATTGAAATAGCGATTGATAATGTTTATCAAAAAGTAATTATAAAAAAGAAAGATAGAATTGTTGCTTGACAATGAATTAACTTATTTTTTTATCTTTTCATTATGGTTAGTTTATTCCTAACGATTTTTAGTTTTGTTGTTACATATGATCTTCATTTTCAACTAAATAAAACAATTTTTTTACCAGTGGGAATTGTGGCATTCCTTTGTTTTATAACAACTACCACTCTTATTATTTTTATTAAAAAGCACCAAAAGGATTTAACACAACAAATTAAAAATAATTTTGACATTACGTCATTAATTGATTTATATAATACTATTTTTGCTAACATAATGCCTGACGTAACGATTACCGACATTACAACCAAATGAACCATTACGCCAACTAATCATTACCCAATTAACGAATTTAAAATTAATGATAAAATTATCGTTGGAAAATATCAAAATATAGCTTTTAATATTGGTTCAATTAGCCAAGCAACAACAACTGTTGTTGATAATTTAGAACCAAATTTAATGCCAAAACCATACAACACACAATACTACTGTTATTTATTTTTAACAGTTACAACATCAAATTTTCAAAATAATGCTTTTGAAATTAATCGAAAAAATAAGTATCCTAAAAATAATTTAACCTTTGATAATTTTTTTTGATACGATCAAACTAATCCAAATATTACCCCAACACTCAAAACTCTTATCCTAGATAATGTGGTTACAACTACCTTAATCCCAAATATTAAAGTTACACCTAAAGCATTATCCCTCCAACTAGCAACAATTTCAACAAATAGTTGAATTGATAACTGCGACAGTCTTTTCAACTTTAATATTAGTTTAAATAAAAACGTCATGCTTGATAATATGATTGAAACTATTAAGAATGACTATCAAACTCTTCAAAAGAGTTTTGTCTGATTAAATTTAATTTTAAAACATAATTAATATTTATCAACCTTATAATTTGCAATAATCTTATCTAATTTATGGGATAAGATTTTAGCATCTGGATCAGAAACAACAATTGCGGCTTTAATACATTTATATTCTAAAAAGGATGTTGAAACAATAATTACTTCGTTATTAATATCATTTCCTTCATAATGATCACGAGCAGGAAGACGAACAATATCATTTGGATAATGAACATATTGTAGTCCTGAAACAACAGCATCGCCTTTTGAAGTAATAATCATTAAACTACGATATTTAAATTTTGGGAAAATAATATCAATTGTAATTGATTGAACTACCACAAATAAATATGATGCAAATAAGACGGGACCAAAGAAGTATTTCGCTTTATGACTTGCAAAATCAATTCCATTTAAACCGTTTTCATCAATATTAAAACCAAGTTTTTTAATTGCGTCAAGATGGTTTGCTCAATCTCTTCCAAAATAGACACTAGTAATTTCATTACGTGTTAATAATGCCGTATGAATTGCTAAGATTATAATAAGGCATCGTGTACGATGAAGCGGCAAAAAACAACTCTTGTTAGGGTTGTTTTTTTATTTGAAATAAAACAATCTTCCAAAGGAGGTAATAATAATTAAACAACAAAAAATATGTGATGTTAATGATTGTTATAAAACAATATCATTCATTACCGAAGAATTTTTATCAAATAAAGTTTTATGAACTTGTGAAAAACATAAATATTTATTGAATAAAGTAAAAGATAAAAAACAAAAGCAATTTTATCAAAAACTAGAAAATTCAAAAATTATTTTTGATGATAAAACTGGTTCTTTTAAACTTTGATTTTATAAAACAACTTAATGCAGGGTGGAACAGTTATTTTAAATAACTAAGTGTTTTTTTCCACATAGGCGGTCTAGCCCAGCGGTAATCAGTCCGTAAATAATAGACGCTTTAACAAGCGATAGTAGTGATAAGTGCGGGGTCAACATCAAACGACAATAAATATTGAGATGGCCACTTTATAAATAAATTTGCGATAGATATTACTTCTTAGAAGTGACGGCGGTTTAAAAACCACAAAGTCAGCATTGGGCTCTTCAAGGTGCAAGTGAATTTATTTTAAAAACTGAACGTTTTGACCTGAAATGGTGCGGATGAAGAGAGAGAATTCTCTGGCACTAACTTATAAAAACAACTGTCTATTATTAAACATTAAACAATAAAATATACGGCCACCGCTCACCCCGGTGAAGCGGATGGTGTAGTAAATAAATACTTAATTATATAACTAACTCTCGCTTTGACACTTTCACTTGGGAGTGAGTGCCAGCGAGTTAAAAATAGGAGGAATTAAATTATGAATAAAAAATATTTATTAGTAATAAAAAGTAAATATGGTGATTTAAAAACAGAATTCTTTTATACATTAAAAGAAGCAAAAATTACCGCTAATGTTGAAAATCAACAAGAATGATTAACAACTATTATTGATTTAGAAGATAACGGTATTACATAACAAGGAGATAAATAATATGTGAAAAGATGAATATGGTAAAGTTTATACTGAAGAAGATTTATTTAATTTAGCACTAGAAGAATGTCATTCAGAAGAAAGTGCTTATGAATATATTGATAATTTAATTAATGAAATGGAATTAGAGGAAATTTAAGTAATGGCAGATTTAATTAAAAATATTACTTATCCGTTTTATTTAAAAGGAAATGATTTTAAAGCATTAAGTTTAAAAGCATTACCAATTAAAAAATGAATTGATGAAAATGGACAAGAATTAGCAGAATTTATATATCGACAACAAGCTTGATTAATAAATGGAGGATATAAATCACAATCACTAAAAGATTTAAAATTATTAGTTTCAAAAATTGATTATATTTTTAGAGAACCATTAGAATTAATAAAATCTTTTAAAGATGAATTAAATTTTATTAGAAAAGATATTTTGAATTTAGAAAATAATATTAAGAATAATCATGATTCTTTAAAAAATAATGTTATTAATATTCAATTTCAAAAACAAAATGAAATTATTGAAACTCATAAAAAAGAACAATTTTTAGAAATTAAAAGTGTAGCAAAACAAGAGCAAGAATTAAAAATTATTACTAGTAATTTTCGGAAAGAAAAATTATTAATTAAAGATATTGAGGTTATTGGTATTAATGATGATTTTTTACAAAATGCTGATAAATTAGAACTTATTAATCTTATTAAAAATTATTTAGTTGTTGATGAACAAATTGTTAAAAATGAAATTAAAGATCAGTGAGATAGTAATAAAGATATTAATTTAATTGGGGTTAAAGGTATTAATTTTAAAATAAATAAAGGAGAAAAATAATATGGCAAATATTGTTGAATTTTTAAGAACAGATAAAGCAACAGAATGAATAAAAAGTAATTTTTCAGATTAAAATGAAATTAGAAGATTTAAAAGTAATATAGTTGCAATATCAAATAGTAATGAATTATTACAAAAAGCAGATCCAAAAACAATTATGACTGCTTGTTATCAAGGTGTTTTATTAAATTTACCAATGGAAAAACAATTCGGGTATGCTTATGTAGTGCCATATAACACAAAAATAACAAGAATTATTAATGGTCGTGAAGTGCAAGAGTGAATTAATCAAGCACAATTTCAAATGGGTTATAAAGGTTATATACAATTAGCACAGCGTAGTGGTCAATATTTAGATATGTCAGTATCGGATGTAAAAGAAAATGAATTAGTAAATTATGATCGTTTAAAAGGTACTACTTTTAATTGAATTCAAAATGAAGATGAAAGAGAAAAATTACCAATTATAGGTTATGTATCATATTTTAAAATGGTTAATGGTTTTGAAAAAACTTTATATATGACAAAAGAACAAATGGAAAATCATTTTATGAAATATTCTAAAACTTATGCTAAAAATAAATCATTTTATATTGCTACTTTTGATGAAATGGCATTAAAAACAGTATTAACATCTTTATTAAGAAAATGAGGTATTATGTCTGTTGAATTACAACAAGCTTATAAATCAGATCAGGCAGTTATTACAACTAATGATGAAAAGATTTATATTGATAATGATAGCAATATAAGCATAAATAAGGGTCAAATTAGTAATGAAAATATATCAAGTGAAGAAGTGACAGATAATAATTTAGTTAAAGAAGAAGATATATCAAATGTAGTGCCAACAATTAATAATAACAACGATGAGGAATGAGCCACTTGATAAAAATAGGTATTGACCCATCAGGAACAGGTACTACTGCTATTGTTATTTATGAAGATAATAAATTAATTGAAAAATTAGAATTTACAAATAAAAATTGAAAAGAACAATATGAATTTATTAATGATAAATTGTTTGATTATGAAGAAAAAATTAATATTAAAGATTGTTTATATACATCTGCTAATGCAAGTAAAGATAGAGATGATTTATTAAGATTATTAGGAGCATTATCTGTTTATAAATATTTTATTAATTGAGTATCACCAAAAAATACTAAATCAGTTGTTAAAAATATGGAAAATTTAAGTAAATATAATGATAGTTGTATATGAAAATTTGATAAAGATACTAATTTAACTTATCAATATGGTAAAGGTTGATTTTATAATAATGAAAAAATAAGTAATCATTTACGAGATGCAATTATTATTGCTAATTATGAAAGTTAATATTATGAAACATTCATATAATCAAAAAACAGGAAAGTATTATTCTTGTCAAATTCGTAATGTTAATATTTACTTAAATAAAAATGAAGAAAAAGTTTGAAATGAATTTAATAACTTTACTTATTCGCAACGAATTGAATATCTTATTAACTTTTATATAACACATTATAAAGGAAATAAAGAATATGAATAATTATATTTTATGTTATCGATCTGAACAAGGTAATCGCCCTTGTAAAAACCATCGTGGTGAATATATAATTGGGATTGATAAACAAGATGTAGATATTAATTCAACTGAATACTGAGAATATTATAAAAATAATTATGGAAAAAATAATTTAGTTATTTGTAAAGTTAAAAATTTAGACTTAATATTAGAAAATAAAAAATAACCAATTAAGGTTATTTTTTTTAAATACTATTTGTTAGTTTTTTAATAGCATCTTTTTGTGCTTGTTTTTTGTCATTTACTTTAACTTGTTTTTTAACATTTTTAATTTGACCTGTTTTTAATGCTAATTCTGTTGCATAATCAGGTCCTCGTAAATGTTTTTCGTGAGCAATAACAGCAGTTCTTAATTCTCTAATTTCTGCTTTATATTTTTTAATTTTTTTAGCAGATAATCCAAGAATACCAAGACTACCCATTCCACCAGCACCCGCTAACACAAGTAAAGCAATTACTATTTCATTACTAATTTCCATTTCTTTATTTCCTTTCTTATCCTTACTCAAACAGTGGCCATCCATTCTTTCAGAACAAAATAATTTATAAATTAAACTATATAACCACCCAAAAATATCAACCGCCCCTATATATAGTTTATTTTAAATTTAATTCTTTGTTATTTTCTTCTTGTTTTTTAGTATATTCATCTTGCATATTTTTAAATATTTCTTCTGTTATACCATCCAAATTATTTCATTGTTTTGCTATTCTTGGTTGAATAACACGAGAATTAATTCGACAATCTAAGCAATGTCTTAAATGGCCTTTTTTTCATTTTGATTTATCAATTCAAATAATAATTAAAGAAATTATTAAAGTAATTAAAGGTAAAATTGTAAATACTAATCCCATTTTAGATATTTTTAATCGTGGAATATCAATTTTCATATCTACTTTGGGTTTACTACTAGCAACAAATATACCCTGAATTCCGTGTGTAAATAAAGGTGTTAATAAAATAGCAATTCCATTACCTCAATATTGACCATAATTATATCAATTAATATTATCTTTTATTGCATTGATCATGCCATATTCTAATCAACAATTTAATGCTAAAAATATCAATATATAAAAACTAACTACTCAACTACGAATTTTATATTTTCTTTCTCATTCTCTAATATATTTATGAGTTCAATTATAAGTCGGAATAGGGTCTTTTTTAAATCAATTTCAAGGTAAGGCACCTTTTAATAAAGTTGTTTTATCTTGTTTCATTATTAACTCACCAATTTTCTTTTAATTTTTAAATTACCTATTTTTATATTTTCAAAAGAACTAATAAGACCATTTGTGTCAATATACCAACCTGAAACACCTTTACTAGATGATACAACAATTCCACAACCAATATCAAAATCTTCTTTAATTTTGTCGAAAACTCTTGATATTTATAAAATATACCTAAAATTAGGTATATTTTTAATATATAGAGGTAAATAAATGATGAAAAAAATAATTACAGAATTAATAAATAGCTTAACAGATGATCAATTTTTAGAATTTTATGAAAAAATAAAACAACAAGCAGACTTAATTAAAAAACAAAAACGTTTAAATGAAATTGATCAAAAATTTAGAGATAAAGGCATTATATGTCCTAATTGCAAATCTTTTCATTGTGTTAAAAATGGTCATAATTCCGAAGGAAAACAAAAATATTTATGTAAAAAATGTCGTGCTAGTTTTGATGCATTTCGTCATCATTTTACTTATTGAAGTCATTTAAATTATGAACAGTGAAATTTATTAATTCAAATTTCATTGTTAGGACAATCTAGTAAAATAATTTCTCGTTTTATTAAAACAACCCCAAAAACCGCTTGATATAATCGACAAAAATTAATGCAATCAAAACAATTAGAAAATACACAGTTAAAATTTAAAAAATTAAATGGTCAAATCCAAATGGATGAAACATTTATTAAAGAAATTCATAAAGGCAATTTTAAAGATAAATTTGATAAACGAAAAACTCATCTCGATCCATTTTCAACTGATACCAAATGCTGTATTCAAATGGCAGTTGATAGCAATAATAATATTTTTGTTCAATCCACCAATACCAAAAGATTACAAAAACAATGGATTATTGAAAATATGAATAAGCAACTAATTAAAGAAAAATCAATAATTATTTCTGATATGCAACCACTATATTTATTAGTAGCAAAACAAACAAATTCTACTCTATATTCCACCAAAACTAGTACAAACCCTGATACTAGTTATCAAAAGTTAAATAAGATTAGTAAATTACAATCCAGTCTTAAAGAAGCCTTAATTCATTATCATGGTTTGGGTTTCACTAATATTCAAAATTATTTAAAGCTCTGAAAATGAAAATACCAACACAAAGGTTTAACACCAAACCAACAATCAACGGTATTATATTTTAACGTTTAAAAAATTTAAAGCAAAATCATAATCTTACACAAAATTAGTTTTCAAATTGTCATATTGATGATTTTTTTTATTTCATCAAGAGTTTTCGACAAAATTAAAGAAAATCTTCTTTAATTTTGTCGAAAACTCTTGATATTTATAAAATATACCTAAAATTAGGTATATTTTTAATATATGGAGGTAAATAAATGATGAAAAAAATAATTACAGAATTAATAAATAGCTTAACAGATGATCAATTTTTAGAATTTTATGAAAAAATAAAACAACAAGCAGACTTAATTAAAAAACAAAAACGTTTAAATGAAATTGATCAAAAATTTAGAGATAAAGGCATTATATGTCCTAATTGCAAATCTTTTCATTGTGTTAAAAATGGTCATAATTCCGAAGGAAAACAAAAATATTTATGTAAAAAATGTCGTGCTAGTTTTGATGCATTTCGTCATCATTTTACTTATTGAAGTCATTTAAATTATGAACAGTGAAATTTATTAATTCAAATTTCATTGTTAGGACAATCTAGTAAAATAATTTCTCGTTTTATTAAAACAACCCCAAAAACCGCTTGATATAATCGACAAAAATTAATGCAATCAAAACAATTAGAAAATACACAGTTAAAATTTAAAAAATTAAATGGTCAAATCCAAATGGATGAAACATTTATTAAAGAAATTCATAAAGGCAATTTTAAAGATAAATTTGATAAACGAAAAACTCATCTCGATCCATTTTCAACTGATACCAAATGCTGTATTCAAATGGCAGTTGATAGCAATAATAATATTTTTGTTCAATCCACCAATACCAAAAGATTACAAAAACAATGGATTATTGAAAATATGAATAAGCAACTAATTAAAGAAAAATCAATAATTATTTCTGATATGCAACCACTATATTTATTAGTAGCAAAACAAACAAATTCTACTCTATATTCCACCAAAACTAGTACAAACCCTGATACTAGTTATCAAAAGTTAAATAAGATTAGTAAATTACAATCCAGTCTTAAAGAAGCCTTAATTCATTATCATGGTTTGGGTTTCACTAATATTCAAAATTATTTAAAGCTCTGAAAATGAAAATACCAACACAAAGGTTTAACACCAAACCAACAATCAACGGTATTATATTTTAACGTTTAAAAAATTTAAAGCAAAATCATAATCTTACACAAAATTAGTTTTCAAATTGTCATATTGATGATTTTTTTTATTTCATCAAGAGTTTTCGACAAAATTAAAGAAAATCTTTAAAAGTTTCTAAAAACATATATGGTAAAATTGAAAATTGACATCATATTTTATATTCAAATTTAGAACTATCAAAATTTTTAATTTGATATGTTAGACTACTATTTGGATTAAAATCACTAGTATCTACAAATTCTCAATTACTACTACTAATAAGTATATCACCATTACATAATAATGAATTACCATTAATAGTTTTAATATTTTCACCCGATATTAATTGATCTTGTTTTAAATCAGAAACAGTAATCTCATTTTTATCATTTTTAATAATATATTTATTATCAATTTTAATATCACTACCGCCACTTTGTTTTGCTTTTCATACATTATTTTCATAATAAATCGTGTCATTATCAAACGGAACAATAAGTTTAATATATTCGTTATAATCAATTTTAGAAAAGTCATTAATAGTAGAATAAATAATATTTATTGAATTATCAGTTTGTAATCGTTCTTTTAATCAAAATAATAATGTTGGATAAAAATTTTTTTTACTAATATGCTTATATTCTTCTTCTCATGGATGAGCATAATTATCTAAACTATAATTATAAGGTCTAGATACTGTTTTACTAGATATAATATCAATAATTTCACCTGCTAATTTTAAAGCATTTTTAACATCACGAGTAATATTTTCATTTGCTTCTGGGTCATTAGTTTGTGAATATGCTACACCACCTTGTGAAAATGAAGCACTACCAGTTAAATCATTAACTCCTTTTGGTAAATATCAATTTATAACTGCTAATAAACAAGCAGATTGAATATAACTTAATCATTTATCATATTCAATTAAACCAGTATTATCTTTTTTTACTCAAGGAAACAAATCTTTTTTATTAATTTTATCTGAAATTGTTCCACCTGATAATCTATCCATTCATAAACTAGTTTTTAAAATAGCATTATAAATTAAATTATCATTATAAGCAGATTGTTTACGATCATTAATAGGTTGTCAAAGTTTACTTTCTTTAACATCTTCAACTGTTATAAATAACAAATTACTTAAATTATTTTCCATATAAAACACCCCTTAATTGATTACGATATTTATTTTTTAAATTATTTGGTTTATAACTATTAACCTTTCTTTTGGTTTTATTAATTGCTTTAATAGATTTATTAACCTGATAAAATTTATTTTTAACTGGTGTTTTATATAAATTCTTAATATTTTTAACATCACTTTTTCGTTCTCGATATCATTTTTTATTATTAATTTCACCAGCAAAATTAAAATTAAAATGTCCAATCTTTAAATTATTAATAAACTTTTTAATTTGTTGTAATTTTTGAACTGTTGGTAATGTTAATTTAGTAGTTCCTTTGGAATATTTTTCTTTTAATGTTTGTGGTAATCTTTTTTTAATATAATTTCTTAAATGACTAGGTAATCATTTTCTTAATCAATAACGCCAAAATAAAGTTCCTGCATTAGATACAGCATTACTTAATAATTTTCAAATTTCAACTGGAACACTAGGATAAACATAAGGTCCATAAAACTTAGGATGTTTTGATGTTTTTGTATATATTAAAATAGTTAAATTACCTGTTAAAGTTAACTTATTTGTAATATTAAACATTCCACTATCAAGTCAACTACTATTTAAAGGTTGTCAATTAGTATTTAAATAATTTTCATTTTTAAATTGTTCTCTAATTGGAATTATGTAAAATGAAGTGCAACAAATCTTATTATTCAAATAATACAATAAAAATCATAAAAAATCAATTATAAATTTTTAAAAATCAAAATATTTATAGTTTTTATTTTATTTTAAGGAAAATTAAGCACACTAAAAAATAATTTATTAAATTACTTCAAATAAACCTATTTAAAATTATCTGAAAATACCTCTTTTGCTGTTTTTAAATTAAGAACAGGCCTTAATTTATCATTTATAACATTAACTACTCAATTTATTTTTTGTTGACTAACATTATTAAAATCAGTTCCCTTAGGATATCATTCTCTAAGTTCAGAATTCATATATTCAATTAATGGTTTTTGTTGTGGTTTACCAGGGTCACAAAAATAAACTTGTGTTTCAGCAAATATTTCTAATTCTCTTCATTTACTAAATTCTTTTCCTCTATCAGTTATTATTCCTTTAATTTTCCCAAATAAATTATTACTTATAACAATATCTTTAAACTTTTCCACAACTTCATTAGCAGTATGATTTTTTAATTTCATAACAAAATAACTTTTACTATTTTGTTCAACTAAAACCAAATTACTAGATTGATGCTCTTTTCCAACTATGGTATCCATTTCAAATCAACCAACATCAGTCTCTTTATTCTCAATATCTCATATTGATTTAAAATTAATTAATTTACCACGATTATCAAATTTTCCTTTTGTTTTATATTTTTTACCACGATGACGTAAATTCTGTTTTAAAAAACCATAAAAACCCAAACGAATTCATTTATACAATGTTTTAACACAAACAGGAAATTTAATACCAAACTTTAGAAAATAACGATGAATAAGTTGTGATGGAGAATCACGATAAACATTAAATCTTATATTAATAAAATTTAATTGTTCTTCTGTAAACTTATATCTTTTATTATTCTTTTTTCTTTTCTCATAATACATTTTATCTGACTTATAAGCACTATATTCATCAATAGTTTTAAAACGCTTAATTTCTCGCAAAATAGTACTACGATTTCTGTTCAAACATTTAGCAATTTGTGAAATATTTATTTCACCATTATTTTTTAAAAATAATTTTGATAATAATAATTTTTCCAATTTAACCTTATCGATAAAACTTAAATGACTATACATAACATTTATATACCTTTCATTAATTTATAAATTTAATATTAAAATTATTTAATACATTATTGATATATGATAAAATCAATTATAGCATTCAAGTAATTTTAATAAAGGAGAAGTAAAATATGAAAAAGTTACTAAGTATTTTAGGAGTAATCGGATTAACAGCAACAAGTACAACAACATTAATTAGTTGTGAAAAACCAAATAATAATGAAAACGGGGGGGGTAATAAACCTACACCATAACCACAACAACTACCAGAAAATAGCAAATGAACTAATATTCCTAGAACACAGGCGCCTAATAAAGAATTTTTAACTGCTACTAATAAATGATATTTTTATGGAGAAAAAAGAAATGGTCAATATTTGCTTACAAAATTTTATTTTGATAATAATTTTATTAATAATCAAAACACTTGATGACAACACTTAAAAAATGATTCAGATTTTATTTGAAACTATAATTTAGTATATCGTTGAAATAAAAACAATGAACCACAAATACCAGAAATTAATAAAGACACAGGACTAATAATTGATTGAAAAGAATAAAAGGACTAACAAGTCCTTTTTTAAATTAATCGAACAAACTTCATAAAGATAATTAATAGGAATATATTTGTTATTGTATTATATAATGCTGGACTAAATTTTCATACCTCAAATGTTTGACTAAAAAAACTATATATTGTTTGAAATATTTTACCAACACCGCTTGCTAATTCGTTTACTTGTTTAACACCGGGAATATTATTTACAATTCAAATTGCAGCATTTTTTATATGACACGCTAAATTATATCAACTACAACTTTCATATTGGGCTTGTCATCATTGTCCATCAGGAAACAACCCGCCATTATTTATTTCTTGTCAGTTATAAATTCCAAAATTAAAATCATAATAACGGTACATATCATTTTCTTTTTGGGCTTGTAATTCAAAAACATTATAACCGATTTTTTGTTCTTCAATTTTTTTGTATTTTAAACCGTATTTATCTTTTAAAGCACCTTCAAAAATATAACCTTCATTTTGATTAATATTATAATTATTTGCAACTGAAAAATCATAATTAAATACATTACCATAATTAGTATTATAAAAACGATTTTTAAATGCTGAATACAATTTAATGTCTAATTGATTGTATTTATCAGAAAAATAAAAATAACGAGGATAAATTTTAAAACCATTATTTGCTAATAAACCATATTTTTTATTATATCCTTGTACATAAGTATCATTTTCTAAATCAAAAATGGTACGTAAATAATCTTTATAAAAATTTTGGGAAACCGTAAACATACTATTTAATAGTTTTTCAAATTGATTTTTATTAGTATTAGTTTCATCAATTAAAACATCTCTAAAATTAATCAATTTTAAACCAAAAAAATTAATTAAAACAGTATCATACTGTAAATTATCAATATAACCACTTTCAATAAAATTACTGCGATTTTGAAATACAGGTACCAAAGCATGGGTAAAAAAGGCTTTTAAAAATTTATTAATATCAATTTGACCTTTCATCTGTTCAAAAACCATTTTACCAATATTAGGAGAATTACCTTGATAATAATTATAAGTTTCAGCACTAAAATTAAAAGTATCTTCTTTTTCTTTTATGAAAGAAAATAAAAAACCTAAATCATCAGTATACCAATAACTATTTGCATTATTACCATCCCAATATTGTTTAAAATGTGTTAATTCTAAACTACCAGCAATAATATTTTTATTTTCATCAATTGTTAAAATCATCCGATAAATTGATTTTCTAGTTAAAATAACATCAGGTTTTCAATCTAATTTTTCCATATTATTAATAATTTCAAAATCAAAAATTATTCTTTCACTACCCAAATTTGGGTCATCATAGTTTGGATTACCACCTTGCTGAATTCGGATATTTTCTTGTACAATAACATCAATATATTTAAGCAAAAAAGAACGAACATTTTGATAATATTCAGTATATAATTTTAATTTGCCATCATTATCAACAACGGGTAATTCTGGTTCACCGTTTCCATCTCAACGATATACTAAATTATAGTTTCAAATAAAATCTGAATCATTTTTTAAGTGTTGTCATAACAAATTTTGATTTTTAATAAAATTATTATCAAAATAAAATTTTGTAAGCAAATATTGACCATTTCTTTTTTCTCCATAAAAATATCATTTATTAGTAGCAGTTAAAAATTCTTTATTAGGCGCCTGTGTTCTAGGAATATTAGTTCATTTGCTATTTTCTGATAGTTGTAAAAAGAAAAATGGCACACTTAATTTATCTGAAATATCAAGGCAAACGGGTCGTGCAGTTAATACTGTTAAAAGAGAAATTAATAGATTTAAAAATATAGAAGATTATGATGCTCGTAAAGCACATGATGATTATTATAAAAAACGAAAAAAATCTATTAAAAAACTACCTGAATTTACAGAAGAACAAAAAGAATGATTAAATGTAAGATTTAATAAATATCATGATACACCATCACAAATTATTAGAAAATTTAAAAAAAGTTTGGTGTTAAATTTCCAGCATGTAAAAAAACTTTATATAAATGAATTAAGTTAAATTTATTAGGATTAAATAAACAAAATTTACGCCATCATGGTAAAAAATACAAAAGAAAAGGAAAAACTGAAAATCGTGGAAAATTAGATGATAAATTTAAGTCAATATGAGATATTGAAAATAAACAATCTAATGTTGGTTGATTTGAAATGGATACGGTAGTTGGAAAAGAGCATCAATCTGCTGTTTTAGTATTAGTTGAACAAAATAGTAAAAATTATTTTGCAATGAAATTAGAAAAAAATAATTCAAGTGAAGTTTTAGAAAAACTTGAACATATAGTTAGAATTAATGGTTTAGTTGGAAAAATTAAAGGAATAATAACAGATAGAGGAAAAGAATTTAGTAAGTTTGAAGAAATGGAAAAGATTACTGGTTCTAATATTTATTTTTGCGACCCCGGTAAACCACAACAAAAGCCATTAATTGAATATATGAATTCTGAACTTAGAGAATGATATCCTAAGGGAACTGATTTTAATAATGTCGCTCAACAAGAAATAGATTGAGTAGTCAATGATGTTATAAATGAAAAATTAAGGCCTGTTCTAAATTGAAAAACTTCCAAAGAAGTATTTTCAGAGAATTTTAAATAAGTTTATTTGAAAAATTTAATAAATTATTTTTCAGTGTGTTTAAATATGCTAAAAATAGGGCAAATTTACAAATATTTTATTTTTTTGAAAAAAATAGTTGCATTTCTTAAAAAGAGTGTTATTATCAATCTAACAAGAGACAGAATTTGCTGCTTGAATTTACACGATGCCTAAAATAATATAATTAACAATTCGATTATAATTAGCAATTGATGTTTTCTTTTTAACCGAATAATAAGCTAAAACAAAGTCAGTTCCAGCCGTCGAAGCACCACCCTTATAAACTAATCCATAAGCGATTCCGTTTAAAATTCCTGCTACCGCCCCGCCGCAAAGACAAATAATCAAATTTGATACATTCCACCATAATTACTAAAAACATTTAAACTATTATAGTTAGTAATAAAAAATAGTTCTTGGGGATTAATAAGTGGAATATAAGCAAAGGCAAAGTGGAAACCATTTTGTAATGCAATATAAACAATTGTCCGAACTGAAAACCGAATCCCAACTTTAATTACACAAAAAATAAATAGTGGTAAATTAAGAATAAAGAAAAAAACTCAATACATACTTGTTTGAAATGCCAGTTGATCTTGGTGTGGTCAAATTGCAACCGCAACTCCCCTTGCAATCGCTCCAATTCCACTCGGCATAATTCCGTAACTTGTTGTTGCGGCAATAAAGTAATCATAACTAACCATTGCTAGAAATGCCGCAAAAGTAATATACCCATAATCACGAAATAATCGTGATTTAAAATAACTCTTAAATCGTAAATTAAATTCTTTGCGAGAAATTCGTTCACAACTTCTTGTTTTCCGATGCCCTTCTTTATAAGCATCAATTGTTTTACTTTCAACATCCTCTGCGCAAACTCCCGAGGCATTATTATTTTGTGCTACGTGTGTTTCTTCATCATATGTCATACTTTAGATTTCCTTGCCCTTTCTTAAACCTTAATTACAAATAAGTATAACACTATCTTACAAAATAAAAACAACCCTTGGGTTGTTTTTATAATAAAATTAATAATTATTCACTTTTTAAACGAATTGTAACTTTGAATGATCCAACTTTAATTGGGTCATAATCGTTTCTTGTAATATCCACAACTGTATAATCTTTTTGTAATTTTTGGTTTAAGTTTCCAAATTTAACCCCTCTGTTTGCTCCTTTATTTGAAGGAATAAAAACTGGGATTTTACGATAGTCTAAAGCTGGGATTGTCATATAAACAACAATTTGTTGATATGGTGAGTCAACATCTTTTAATGCTTCATTTAAATACTTAATAAATTCATTGCTTACTAATTGTGCACCAAAGTTTTTATCTTCAACAAATTCATGTGATTGGTTGTGTGTGATGTAAAATGAAATTCTAGCATCAACATTTACTAATAAGTATTTTTCTGGTACTGTTGCACCATTATATGTGTATGATGATTTGTCTTGACATTTTTCAGCAATTGCTGCTGCAATTTCATTAGCAACTGTTTCAATTTTATATAATTTTTCATTATTTAAATCATATTTTGCTGATTTATTTCATAATAATTCATCATCATTAACACGAACTTGTTCTAAGAATAATAATTTACGTAATCATTTTTTAGGAGCATTTTTTCATTCATCTTCTCCTAAGATTACTTTACTTGGTCCCTCGTTTTCCTTTGTTTTTGATCTCATTACTTGAATGATATCTAAGGCAACAGGCGTTCTTTCTTGTTTATCAACTAACATTAATGAAGGTCCAAATCCTGATAATACTTTATGAGTATTTGGTTTAAATAATTTAACTCATTGGTCATGTTTGATTTCAAATAATTCATTGATTGAATCTAAATCATCTTGTGATGATTGTGATAAATCAATAATATAATTTGAACTTAATAAGTTAAATAATCTTCTTAATAAGTATTTTAAAGTATTTACTGTTTCATACATTTTAAATTTATGAATTGGATCATTATCTCATGGTGATAATGCATTATTGTAAATAATTTTTAAAGCAATATAATTAATGCTTGATTTTTTAGCAACTTGGGCAATTGCACCAGCTTCAGTATCAATAACATCAATTGTGTGACCATATTTGTCAACCATCTCTTTAAATTGTTTTGAGTTATAAATCAACATATCTGCTGTTCCAGTAACTCCTTCAGTCAATCCTAATTTAAAGTCTTTAACAACTTTCACAAATTCACCATCGAATTGGAATGACTCAGGTTCATTAACAATTTGTCCATATTTAATATCTTTGAAAACTGTTAAGTCTGCATCACGATAAATAAATTTTGTTGAAATTGTTGTATCTCCTGTGTCATGTTTGTCATTTGTTGACAAGGCTAAATCTATGTTCAAGATTGTTTGTAAACCAGGATATTTTTCTAATAAGTAAGTAATAGCCATTGCTGCATTTGCTTTACCATAACCTACTGTTGCAATAATGAAAGTTTTTCCATGGTACTTAACATGTTGGATAACACAGTTTTTTCATCAATATTTTTTTACTGTTTTGATATTGTGCTTATCTTTCATTGTAAAATATGCCGTTGAAATAACACCGATCATTTATTTTCCACCCCTATTTTCTTAATAATTAATTTCCAAAATTGATTATTTTTAGTGCATCTTACTATAACTAATATTTGATTATATGCAAAATACAACTAAAATTATTGTATCGTATTTTTAATAAATTATCAATGGATAATGTTAAAATGTTAAAAATTATTGAAATAATAAAAATTATTTTGTTTTTTATTTTTAAAATAAATAAAAATTATTTTCTATAATTATTATTAAAAACACAATTATTTTTATTTAATGTTTAACATTAAACATAGAGAATTGCATATTCTTGTGATGAATTTTCCCCTGTTGTTTGCTCATTTGGCTTTGTTATTTTGTTTTGATTTGTTTGTCTTGAATGATGCGCAATTTGATAACTATCTAAACTAATTTTAACAATATCAAAAAAACTAGTTAAAGCAAATGCACCAATAAATCAAGCCGCCCCACCCGTAATTTCCTTTTGTTCTTTTATTGTTAATAATTTCATTTTCAGTTAAACAAATAAAATTTGGGAATAATTAGCATGATTTAAATTACTATGTTTATCTGATCAAGTTAAATGTGCCCCATTTGTTGTTTTATAACCACCTTCGGTGCGATTCATTTGTTGCGTTGCGAAATAAGTTGAAAAACCAGTTGAAATTAAATTTGTTAATGAGTTACTACAAGCATTAATAATAGCAGCAATCCCAGTTAAAAAAGCCCCCGACATTTTTCCCCCAGATAGTTGCTTTGTTTGTTCTATTGTTAATTTTGTCACTTTATTTTTCCCCCTTGTTAATTATTTAACCTTTTCTTTTATAAATTCCTTGAAAAAAAAGTAATTATTTAATCACTTTCTATTATTTATTCAACACTTACAATTTTAACTTTATATGGAACTTGAATTCCTTTAATTTCAACTAAATCGCCCATTTTTTGGCCAATAATAGCTTTAGCAATTGGAGATTCATTTGAAATCGTATTTTCAAAGGGATTTGCTTCAACAGCCCCCACAATTTTAATTTCAAAATTTTTGTTAATTAATAAATTAGTAAAAGTAACTTTACTTCCTAATTTAATAATTCCCGTTTTTGATTTTACTTCTTTAATTTCTTTTGCTTTTGTTAACAACGATTCAATTTCTTTAATGCGACCTTCAACTTCCGCTTGGCGATTTCGTGCCGCATCATAATCCGCGTTTTCTGATAAGTCCCCTTGTGCACGGGCTTCTTTTAATTCTTCAATAACTTCTGGTCGAATGACGTTAATTAAATTATCTAATTCCTCTTGTAAATCCTTAATTCCCTCTTTGGTCAATAAAATTTCTTCATTCATTTAATATTCCCGTTCCTCTCCATTTTTAATTACAACAATGATTATTATACCTTAAAAAATAAGATAGTTAATATTTTTTTAACTTTTTTTAGTTTTTATCTTTAATTTTGTCGAAAACTCTTGATATTTATAAAATATACCTAAAATTAGGTATATTTTTAATATATAGAGGTAAATAAATGATGAAAAAAATAATTACAGAATTAATAAATAGCTTAACAGATGATCAATTTTTAGAATTTTATGAAAAAATAAAACAACAAGCAGACTTAATTAAAAAACAAAAACGTTTAAATGAAATTGATCAAAAATTTAGAGATAAAGGCATTATATGTCCTAATTGCAAATCTTTTCATTGTGTTAAAAATGGTCATAATTCCGAAGGAAAACAAAAATATTTATGTAAAAAATGTCGTGCTAGTTTTGATGCATTTCGTCATCATTTTACTTATTGAAGTCATTTAAATTATGAACAGTGAAATTTATTAATTCAAATTTCATTGTTAGGACAATCTAGTAAAATAATTTCTCGTTTTATTAAAACAACCCCAAAAACCGCTTGATATAATCGACAAAAATTAATGCAATCAAAACAATTAGAAAATACACAGTTAAAATTTAAAAAATTAAATGGTCAAATCCAAATGGATGAAACATTTATTAAAGAAATTCATAAAGGCAATTTTAAAGATAAATTTGATAAACGAAAAACTCATCTCGATCCATTTTCAACTGATACCAAATGCTGTATTCAAATGGCAGTTGATAGCAATAATAATATTTTTGTTCAATCCACCAATACCAAAAGATTACAAAAACAATGGATTATTGAAAATATGAATAAGCAACTAATTAAAGAAAAATCAATAATTATTTCTGATATGCAACCACTATATTTATTAGTAGCAAAACAAACAAATTCTACTCTATATTCCACCAAAACTAGTACAAACCCTGATACTAGTTATCAAAAGTTAAATAAGATTAGTAAATTACAATCCAGTCTTAAAGAAGCCTTAATTCATTATCATGGTTTGGGTTTCACTAATATTCAAAATTATTTAAAGCTCTGAAAATGAAAATACCAACACAAAGGTTTAACACCAAACCAACAATCAACGGTATTATATTTTAACGTTTAAAAAATTTAAAGCAAAATCATAATCTTACACAAAATTAGTTTTCAAATTGTCATATTGATGATTTTTTTTATTTCATCAAGAGTTTTCGACAAAATTAAAGTAAATAATTTATCTATAATTATAAAAATCTGAGGTGAAAAAGCAAGCACGAAAAAGAAAAAAACTAGACCTTTTAGGTTCCTGTGAAAAGATTGTTTTACCAATAAAAAAGAAAATCCAAAGATTTTCATAAATAATGCTATTATTTTGTTAATTTGTTATTTTTTTTATTCAGCATTCCATCATTAATTACTTTAGGTTAATGACGATAAGCAATACTAATATTTTTTAGTTTAATTTGTAATGAGTAACTTAGTTCCTTCGTGATTGCTTCATTAATTTCTTCTGTTAACTCAGTTAATTCTTCTTCACGTAAGATCTTTCCACTAATATAAATATGTAAAATTGAATTATCAATCATACGGCATTCAATTTTATCAATAAAATATTGGTGAGTGATATCACGAATTGCATATAAAATAATTTTTTTAATTGTTAATAAACTCACAATAATACTACCACGGTGATTACTATCGATTGTTAACTCAGTAAAATTATTAGCCATTTTCGATCACCCCTTACATTTATTTTATTTTTTATGCACGGCTATAATATTTACCATCACTTGTTGAGACCGTAATTAATTCCCCTTCTTTAATAAATAATGGTACTTGTACTTCTAACCCAGTTTCTAAAACTGCCTTTTTCATCGCGCCAGAACTAGTATCACCTTTAACAGCCGCTTCCGCTGTGGTAATTGTTAAATCAACTTTATCTGGTAAAATGATACCCAAAACTTCACCTTCATATTTTGTTACCGAAGCCATTACTCCTTCTTTAAAAAAGTTTTTTTCTCATGTTAATCTACTTGACGGAACTTCTAATTGTTCATAACTTTGGGTATCCATAAAAATAACATTCGCTCCATCATCATATAAATATTGCATTTCAACCTTATCAATCATTGCTTTTTCAACTTTATCACCGCCAGTAAAAGTAATTGATGTTGTCGCGTTGCTACGAAGATTTTTTACTTTTGCCTTAACGTGAGCTTGCCCCCGCCCCGACTTTGAGTGTTGTGCTTCAACTACAGCATAAATATTACCTTCATATTGAAATGTTAATCCCGGACGGAAATCATTTACACTAATCATTTTCTTCTTCCTTTTCTATCTTATCTTTTTTATGATTATAACCTAATTTTAATAATAAATAAAGACACAAAGAAAAATTGTTAAATTTTTTGCGCTTTTTTGCCTCTTAATGTTTTAAAAAAGAAAAAGGCGCTAATTCTTCTTTTGAACTACACCCCGGTTCTGTTAACTCCAAGTAATAACATTTTTACCAATATAACGTTCTGAATTTTTCGCTGCGATAATTTCAACCTCAGTTGCCGTCTTTTGAATTTCAAAATGACGCGGTGTAAAATAAAAGGTTGGATTTAAAACCGCAAAATATTCCATCATTTCACTAACTGGTAACGTTGCTAAAACCTTTGTTTCATAATTAAACTTAATTGTTGCTAAATCAGCTGGTTGTGTTCGGTACAATGCGATTGCGATAATTTCTGTTGTATCAGCAAAATGAACACTCGTCGCATTTGCCTTAATTTTTACATTAATCAAAGTTGTCTTTTCGCCCCCACCAGGGATTTGCTGTCAAGTTAAATCAGTTCAACTAGTTGGAGTTGTTCCTTGCTGATAATATGTGAACTCCAGTTCATTACTAGCAACTTCACCGCGATATTGATTGGTTTCTAGTGCCTCATAAATTGCATTTTGAAAAATTGGTTCCGTTACAGTGGCAATTGTGTTTTGGTGATCAAAAACAGGAACTAATGCTAATTGGGTTTTAAATAACGCTAAGGAAATTTTACTACGATCACGTGTTGCAAAATTATTACAACTAACAGCTGTTACGGGAGCACTAAATACGGTCAAAGCACTAAACATTGTCAATAGTCTTTTCATTTTAATAATCCTCCCCAAAAGCCGCATAATCAGTTTGAATAATTCCTAATTGTTTTTGATAACGAGCCTCAATAATTTGACGTTCACTAGCAGTTAATAAGTACGGATTTAATTCCATTCCTCAGTGTTTATATTTTGAACTTCCATAACCAACGGTAATTTGTGTTCGAGGGGTAACATATGAAATTCGAATTTGATATGAACCATTGGGAACATAAATTGGAATAAAAATAAAATCAGTATAAATTGAATTAAATTCTGCTTTAGCAAAACCTTTATAACGATTAGTTAATAATTTTGGATCAGTAATATGATCAGCATCATTAACTTGATTAGTATAATTTTTAAAAACATTATAGAAATTTTCAATTGCCGAAGTTTCTTTTAACCGATTTCAATATGGATTATTCAATTTATTTTCAATATCAGCAAAATCAGGAGCACGATTATTTACTAATTTTAAATCACTAAAAATGCGTGATGTTCCTGAATAATATTGTAAATCACCACCAAGGGAAAAGGTATGTAAATAAGTATATGGGTCAGCATAATCTGGTGATCATCCACCAACCAACAGATCTCAATCAGCTTTTTTCGTACGACTAGTATATTCTGTTGCATCAACAGTAATGTCTGGAATAATTTTAATAACATTATTTTCCGCATTAAACGAATCAATCATATTTAATAAGAAGCGATTACTTGTTAATGTTGATGCCCCATTCATTAAAAAGATAATTTCAACATTTGATGAACCTGTGTTTTGTTGTAACCAAGTTCGAATATCATTCAAAATATCTTTATCGTTTTTTAATAAATCTTCATTCAGATACAAGGCATCACTACCATCTTTTAATAACTGACTGCTTGCTTGCACATCATTGTTTCGAAATTTCGCCGCATATTCTACTTCAACATAGTACGGATAATCAACCCCCGCATTATTAATAAAATCACGAGCAGTATAAACATTTCGTAAAAATTTTGATGTTTGTGAATCATCTAATGTTTCTGAATAATATTTTACAAACTTACTACGATCTAAATGAGTTGCTAAGTATTTTCGAATTTTATCATATTGTAGTGCCTTGCTCGCATTTAAACTTTTTTGAGCCAAACTACTGTTACTACTTAAAATATTTGCATTAGCATAATTAAGCATTAGCGTATAAGTGGCTGGATCAGGATTAATAATACTTGAGGCCCCACTAAAAACGGGATTGGCAGGATTAGGCCCAACATATTTCCCCCAACCATTGGTATCAGTTGGTTGAACAACAAAGTCATTAACATCCCCTGATTCAAATAATACTCGTTCCCGCGAAACATCATTGTTTGCTAAATAGGTATAATTCAATTTATCAATATAAGTTAATTTAGAATGACGATAGGCAGCATTTTTTCGTAATAAAACTTGCGAGGTTGAACTATATTTTTCAACTAAATATGCCCCCGAATACCAAATATTTTTATAATTTGTCCCATAATTATAACCTTGTAATACTGCTTTTTCTGGCATTGGTGCAAACGCTAAATAAGTCATTAAGGTATCAAAATACTCTGCTGGCTTTGCTAATTTAATTGTAATTTCATCATCTGCCGCGTTAACACTCATTCCTAATTTTGTTCAAATTGGGTCATTATAATAATCCGGTTGATATTTACCAGCTTGAAAATACTCTCAAATTTCTTGTGCTCCAGCAATAAAAGTTCGTCAAATCCCAGCGGTTGCTGATAAGTTTTTTGGAAATAACACAAACTTAGCTGTGTTAATCATATTACTTGCTTTAATTTGTCGTTGAAAGGTACCTTGATAATTAAATCATTTTGCTGCTGAAGAAATTTTATATTTTCATTCACTTGCATTAGCATTTGGTTGCCCAACATATTTTGATGTTTTATCGGCTTGCACCGCAAGATCACCAAAACTACGATTATATTTATCGGTTGCCACTAATGTTCCAACTAAGTCCGCTAAAATCTTATTATCCTCTCCTTGCATTGTTGTTCCGCTTGATCATGATGTTAACGGATATTTAAACATTGAACGAAAAACATTATCATAATTTAAACGGTTAGCTAATCGCTCTAAACTAATTCCGCACGATACTACCAAGGGCGTCACCGTTGTAATGGTCGTTAAACTTGCAAAAAGCGCTAATTTCTTCTTTAACATCGTTATGCCTCCTTACCTTTTGGACCAGCAATTTTAGTTTGTGCTGCCACAATTTCGCGGGAATTACCAAATAAATAATGTCCCGTTTTAATTTCAGTAAACTCTGGTAAATCAAATAAATAATCTCAATGTTCTTTCTCTGGTTCATAAATAAAATGAACTTTTTCCTTTTCATAATTTGGGTTCGGTAATGGAATTGCTGATAATAATGCCCGCGTATACGGATGCAACGGATTTGCAAATAATTCTTCGGCAGGTGCTAATTCAACAACCTGACCATGATAAATTACAGCAATTCGATCCGCAATGAAGCGCACAACCGACAAATCATGGGCAACAAAAATATAAGTTAAATTATATTTTTGTTGAAATTTTTTTAATAAATTTAAAACTTGCGCACGAATTGAAACATCTAACGCTGAAATTGGTTCATCGGCAATAATAAATTGTGGTTTCATAATTAAAGCGCGGGCAATCCCAATTCGTTGGCGTTGACCACCTGAAAACTCATGTGAATAACGTGATAAATGTTCTGGTAGTAAACCAACTTCTTTTAAAATATTTAGAATTAAAAAATTCTTCACATTATTGTCATTAACAGCCTCCAATGTTAGTTGTTTTTCATTTGTACCTAAATTATTATTATAATAATCTAAATATAATTTTCGGGCTTCATCATTTTTATATAACTCGGGAAAATTATTTAACCCTTCGCCAACAATTTCTGCAACAGAAATACGGTCATTTAGTGACGAAGATGGATCTTGAAAAATCATTTGAATCTTTTTCTTTTGGGCACGATTTTCCCGATGCGTTGGTAATTTAAAAAGCGCCGATTCCTTTACAATTTCATCAATTAATGGTAAATCTAATAAATCTAACAACCGATTTGAATCGTTAATTTCAGCTCTTGAATACTTGTATTCCTTGTGAATTCATAAATAATATAATTTAATTGTTTCTTGGTCGCGAAAAACCCCATGTCTTGCTAAGTAAGATAAGTCTCTTAATATTACTTGTAACTGGTCCTTATCTTTTATCGCCGCTAAAATATCTTTTAATGAATTACTACACTCATCAGCAGATAACGCCGATAATGTTGCTGTAAAATCAGTTGCTGTTAATAAATTACCACTAGCAGTTGGTGAAATTGATGTTTTTAGCAAAGAATTAGCATATTTTTCTTGTAAATTACTAATTGCTTGCGCATTTGCAACTGGCTCTAATTGTAACTTCTTTAACTGTTTAAAATATTCTTTTTCAAAATCTTTTTTAAAGACATTATAACGTTTGTTATAAGCAGAAATATATTTCATTCGTTTTGATATTGGTACAAAAAGAATAAAAGCTTTTCGTTGGTTTTTTGTAATATTTTTAACCTTATCTAATAACTCATTATGAACTGGTAATAATTTTTCTAATTCTGAAAAAGATTGATTATAATATTTTTTTGCTTGCATTAGAACAAAGTTATCTTTTAATTCATTGCGAATTTGTTCTAATTTTAACAAAGTCTTATAAATTCGATGACCCAATAAAATACATCCTTCAATAATGGCAATATTTTCTTGTACCCGCATTGTAATTTCTGCTTCTAACTCTAACGATAAAGTTGGAATTCATTCGTGTAAATTATGAGCAAAACGATAAATCCGTTGGTAATTTTTTAAAATTTCCTTTAATAAAATTAAATTATTTTCATACATTTCTTTTACTAACGCAAAATTATTTTTACTATGATTAAAGTTTAACAAATCAACTTTATTTAAAGCAACATCACTAGTAATTAAATAACGCTCTGTTCCATATGAAAGTAATTCCTTTGTACTAATCACATAGTTTTTATTTTCAAAATAACGATAATAACTAATTTTTAAATTATTAATATAATTACTTAAGTTTTTATTTAGTAACATATTATTATTTTTTAAAAGGCGAAATTGTTCATTAATATGTAAATTAATTTTATATAATTGTGGTGGTTTTCCACGTAGTACCCGACGGTCCATATAAACAGTTCCATCTTTAATTGCTTGCACTCCCGCAATGGCACGACCAATTGTTGTTTTACCACTACCAGATTCTCCCACGATACTAAAAATTTCTCCCCGATAAATATCAAAATTTGCTCTTTTAACCGCATTTACTTTTTTATTTTTTTTGGCGAAATTGAATTAACAAATCGCGAACCATAATAAATTGTTCTTGTTTGTTCTTGTTCATCTTATTCACCTACCTTTGCATCATTTTCAAGTTTTGCCAACTGTCGTAATTGTTTTGGTTTTTCCACTTTTGCTGCACGTGGATCTAATAATCATGTTTTCGCATAATGTGTTTCGGTTACTTTAAACATTGGTGGTTCTAACAAATAATCAATTTTCATTGCATATTTATTTCGAGGAGCAAACGGATCCCCATAAACTTTAGCATATAATGATGGTGGTGAACCAGGAATTGAATAAAGTTCTTCACCTTTTTCACCAAATTGTGGTAACGAAGATAATAATGCTCATGTATATGGATGTTTTGGGTTAAAAAAGATTTCATTAACTGTTCCATATTCAATAATTTGACCAGCATACATTACAGCTACTCGATTCGCAATATTTGCAACAACTCCTAAGTCGTGAGTAATAAAAATAATTGTAAATTTGTATTCTTTTTGCAATTCTTTAATTAAATCTAAAATTTGAGCTTGAATTGTTACATCCAAAGCGGTTGTTGGTTCATCACAAATTAATACTTTTGGTTGACAAGCTAACGCAATTGCAATAACCACCCGTTGGCGCATTCCGCCAGAATACATCCCAGGAATATCATGATAACGTTTTTTTGCCTTTGGAATTCCAACTTTTTCTAATAATTCAATTGCCATTTTTTTTGCTGCTGAACGAGAAAACTTACGATGTTTTCGTAATACTTCTGAAATTTGAAATCCAACGGATAATAATGGATTCAATGATGTCATGGGATCTTGAAAAATTGTTGCAATTGTTTGTCCACGTAGTTTACTAATTTGTTTTGCTGCTTTTAGTTTATTAATAAAACCAAAATTTTTAATTAAATTTCATTCTTCTCACAAATTATTAAAATCACGAACATTTAATGTCTCTTTTTTCAACATTAAAAGATTCATTTTATTAATCCGATAACGAACTCCATCAGTAAAAGTTTTTTTATTAAAATAAGTTGTAATCTTTTTAAATTCTTCAACGGTTGGAACGATTTGTTCATCAAAATATTTTTTTAAAAACAACATATTTTTATTTAATAAATGCTTTTCTGGTCATGTTAAATTTTTTATCTTACTAATTTCATTAGTATAATCAATAATTCGGCTTTGTAATAATTCAATGTTTTTTGCTTTAAGATTATCATCTAATAACATTGCTTCGTTTTTTTCCATTTTTTTAATTAAGGTACTAACTTTTACTAACTTATTATTTAGGCGATTTGAATGCGTAAAACTAATTTGTTTTTTTAATTCTTGTTCTTTTGCCTTTAATTGGGTAATTTCTGCTTTAACTGGTTCTAATTGTAAACTATTAATTATCTTAATTTTTTGTTCTGTTTTTGTAATTAATTTTTTATTATATTTCTTTAATTTTGTCGAAAACTCTTGATGAAATAAAAAAAATCATCAATATGACAATTTGAAAACTAATTTTGTGTAAGATTATGATTTTGCTTTAAATTTTTTAAACGTTAAAATATAATACCGTTGATTGTTGGTTTGGTGTTAAACCTTTGTGTTGGTATTTTCATTTTCAGAGCTTTAAATAATTTTGAATATTAGTGAAACCCAAACCATGATAATGAATTAAGGCTTCTTTAAGACTGGATTGTAATTTACTAATCTTATTTAACTTTTGATAACTAGTATCAGGGTTTGTACTAGTTTTGGTGGAATATAGAGTAGAATTTGTTTGTTTTGCTACTAATAAATATAGTGGTTGCATATCAGAAATAATTATTGATTTTTCTTTAATTAGTTGCTTATTCATATTTTCAATAATCCATTGTTTTTGTAATCTTTTGGTATTGGTGGATTGAACAAAAATATTATTATTGCTATCAACTGCCATTTGAATACAGCATTTGGTATCAGTTGAAAATGGATCGAGATGAGTTTTTCGTTTATCAAATTTATCTTTAAAATTGCCTTTATGAATTTCTTTAATAAATGTTTCATCCATTTGGATTTGACCATTTAATTTTTTAAATTTTAACTGTGTATTTTCTAATTGTTTTGATTGCATTAATTTTTGTCGATTATATCAAGCGGTTTTTGGGGTTGTTTTAATAAAACGAGAAATTATTTTACTAGATTGTCCTAACAATGAAATTTGAATTAATAAATTTCACTGTTCATAATTTAAATGACTTCAATAAGTAAAATGATGACGAAATGCATCAAAACTAGCACGACATTTTTTACATAAATATTTTTGTTTTCCTTCGGAATTATGACCATTTTTAACACAATGAAAAGATTTGCAATTAGGACATATAATGCCTTTATCTCTAAATTTTTGATCAATTTCATTTAAACGTTTTTGTTTTTTAATTAAGTCTGCTTGTTGTTTTATTTTTTCATAAAATTCTAAAAATTGATCATCTGTTAAGCTATTTATTAATTCTGTAATTATTTTTTTCATCATTTATTTACCTCCATATATTAAAAATATACCTAATTTTAGGTATATTTTATAAATATCAAGAGTTTTCGACAAAATTAAAGTTATATTTCATAATACTTTTTCGTAAACTACTATCTAATAAAATTTTATGGAAATCAACTAAGTGCACTGGTTTTTTAAAGTACGCTAGCTCATCCGCTAAAATATTAGTTGATGGTGAATAAACAATTGAGCCATTACTAATTCACCCATTATTTTCTAACATATTTGTAAAAGTTTTTGTCATTATTGACTTTCCGCTCCCTGATTCACCAACAATTGCTAATGTTTCACCATCATAAATATCAAATGAAATATTCCGAATTGCTGTTAAAACATTCGACCTCGTTTTAAACTTTATAACTAATTTTTTAATTGAAATTACAATTTCTTTCCTCATAACACGATATCTCCTTTAATACTTTTTTATTTATAATGGTTTTTTGGATCTAGGGAATCAGCAAATACTTTCCCAAATAGGAAAAATAAAACAGATGTTCCGGCAATGAAACAAACGGGAATAATTAATAAATGTGGAAAATCTTGTCATTTACTTGACGCTAACACTTCATTTAAAATAAATCCTAATGTTGTATTTTCTCGTCCTTGAATAAAGCCAAAATTAAAGTAATTTAAAGTTAAATCAATTGCAATCGCCATTGGCACGGCAAATGATGCAGTTTGAATAATTAATGGCAAAATACGAGGCATAATATTTTTTGTAACAATTTTTGGTCCTGATGTTCCTAACATTTTTGACGCAAGATTGTATTCTGTATTACGAACTAGAATAATTTGAACACGAATAACTTCCGCTAAAGTAATCCAACTCGTCAAGGATACAACAAAGATAATTACAATCATCGATTTCCCTAAAGCAAAGATAATAATTAATCATAAAATTAAAGTTGGTACCAAATTTAAAAATCTAGTAATTTCAATAAATAAAATATCAAATTTTTTATAAAATCCTCAAATTGAACCAATAATAACTCCTAATAAAATTTGAATTACGGCAATAATTAAAGTAAATAATAATGTAGTCCGCATTCCAATCCAAATTTTATCTCAATAATTTTCCCCATTCATTCCTAATCCAAATAAATAAGTTGCATTTGGTGCTAACGGTTGTTGATAATTCGGAATTGGTAAATTAGCTGTTAATGGATTAGCAACTTTTCCAATTGGAACAATTGCGGTTAATAACACAATCGCAACTAATAATAGTAAACAAATAATAAATGTTTTTTTAGCAATTAAAATTCTCCCGACAACTTTTCAATAACTATATGATTTTGTTGAAATTCGTTCATTTTCTTCGATTTGAGGACCAACAATTTCAAATAAACTTAGATCTAAATTATCAACATCATAGTTTTGAAAATCAAATAACTCTTCATCTGTAATTCTTTTCATCATCTTGTTCCTCCTTTATTTTGTTAATTTAACACGGGGGTCTAAGACCGCCATAATAATATCTGCTAATAAACTAGTAATAATTCCAGAAGTTGCTGTTAAGAGAATATATCCCATTATAACAAAAGAGTCTTTATTTCCAACTCCAGAAACAATAAATTTACTCATCCCCGGAATTGATCAGTTTTGTTCGGCAAAAATACTGGCCCCAAAAATAGTTGTGACAAAAGCAGTTGGCAATAATCGAAAAATTCGAATTCCGGCATTACGGAAAATATGAATATAAAAAATGTAACGATTAGTCATCCCTTTTGATAAGGCAAAATTAGTATAGTCAGCGGTCATTTCATCAATAACATACCGTCTTGTGTTAATCACAATTGGCGGGGTAATCATTAGAAAAATCGCAAAAACTGGCCAAAACTTAGTATCAAAGGTTCCAGAACTAAATAACCCATGAGCATAAAAAGCATTAATTGAAATCAAATAAACGCCCACCACTAAAACAACGGGAGGAATTGCTAAAAAGATAATTGAAGCGGCATTAATCGTATTATCAACACTACGTTCTTTATTTTTAGCAGAAATAATTCCTGGGGGAACACCAATTAAATAAGCTAATAACACAGCAACTGAACCAAAAGCAAATGAATACGGAATTGCTCTGGCAAAAATTTCTGATACTAATTCCCCCGGTTGGGCAACAGCTGTTGAAAAAACAACCCCTAAATAAAAGAATGTTGTAATTTTATCTCCAACCAATTGTCCCGTTACGGGATCAAAAGCACTGTTAACAATAATTGTCTTTTTAAAAAACGGTATAATATTATATAAATATGTCCCTAATTGGGTTCAAATTGAACCATATACACCAAAGATTTTCATTCTTTGTTCTAATAAATTATTATATTCTGGTGTTCCAGGAAGAATATTTAATTTATTAATATCAATATCAGAAATATAAATATCATCTGGTGTTACTAATCGTAATAAAATAAAAATAACACAAATTGCTAATAATAATGTAATTATGGCAAAAAAGATTCGTTTTAACGAATAACCTAATAATGGAAAACGATTAAAAAATTCACGACGATGATGATTAAAGATACTAGTTCGATATTTCATCTCCACCAGTCATGATGTTCGTTTATCTGCCCCTTGATAATCTAACTCAACATTATTAAACTTTTGGTCATACTCTTTTGCAACTAAAATATTGTTTTCGGAAATATTTTTCCTCTTGTTAATCCCTTTCATATATTTTTTTCCCTCCTTATATTAAGGAAAAATAAAATGTCCCTTTTTTAAATTTTTAATAAAATAATGTACTTAAAATAATTCGTTCAAATAATGTGCTCGATACAAAATATAATTTTATATTATATTATTATATTTTACTTTTGTAAAAAATACAATATAATTTAATAATAAATTTAAAAAATATTAATAAGGGGGATCCAATGGCAAAAAAGAAGAATGTTTTTAAACAATTACATAAATTAAAACAAGAGCAAAAAAAAAACCACCAAAAAGAGGTGGCAGAAATTGTTGATGAGACATATCAAAATCACACTTTAAAATTAGAAACTTATCAAAAACTAAAAAAAATTACTTGATTTCATTGTTTGATTGCGGTGTTAATTAGTGCAATTATTATTGGTTTTAGTTTTTTGCTCGGTATTTTTGCATTTAAAGACATTAAAAAAACCGAATGAATTGTTGTTAGTTTTTTAGTTGTTATTCTATTAATTTGATTTATCTTGGGATGATATAAAAATAAAACGGCTGCTGCTTATTTTAATGATCACCGTCGCCGTTATCAACCAACGTTAACTGATGAAGAAGCAAACATTAAAAAAATTCGTAATATTTTACTAATTATTGGCGCCATCTTATTAATTTCTTCCCTAATTATTTTCTTTACTGTCTAATTCTTTTTTAAAAAGAAAAAGCCTTGCTTGTAATAGCAAGGCTTTTAAAACTAAATTTATAATTAAAAAGCTAATCCATAATTCTTAAAAGTTGGTTTTTAAGTTCATACTAATGATTTAACATTACATATCTTCATTTTTGACTGTTCTTTTAAGATATCATCAGTATGCATTCAACTAATACTGACCATTTTTTCGAGAAGCATTTCATTAAATTGCTCTTTATATTTCTGATAATAATTTTCGGTTTGTGCCTTACTTACGTTAACATTTTCTTTCCGTAAAGCTAAGTATTTCTTAAATAACATAAATGCCGCATAGTACATTACCCCAACGGCAAATCATTTTAAGTAATGGGTAAAATCATTCATTTTAACCCCTAAATTCCAACAAAAACAACAAAGAAAGCAGTAACAGTTCCCACAACACCACCGATTAAAAGACCATAGGCCACTTTGGGACTATAATTATTATCACAATGAAATGTTCATGCGGTTGTTGGCAAGGCAAAACCAGCAGCACACGTCATAATTGGAAAAGCAATAATTGTTTCCATTCCTAATAATGACACGATCGCTAAAGCTGGCGCATACAATCCAACGCCAAAACTTTGTAATCCTCCAATGATAAAGAACGCAATAATCCCAACAGCTAATTTTCAACCACTAAGTCCTTTTGTTCCAACAGTATTAAATAGTCCAACTTGGCCTAAAATCATTAAAATTCCAGCCGCCGCTAAGGACACTGCCACGAATAAAGCGACAAATTTTTTATTAACTTTATTAACAATCTTTGCGGAACAAAAAGCCCCAATCATAGCGGCAATCACTAAAGTTACTAAGGTTACTAGTTCAACTTGAATTGCACTAACAAACAAGGTTCCAGCTAATAAATTTGGAATTGTTAAACCAACATTTAATGTTCCTGGTAACTTTTTAACATCTGGAACACTATTTGTTGCATTCAAAGCAGCAACCGTTACCACAAAGCTACCAACCCCAATCGTATCAGTAAAACTACCAAGAAAACAAATTGTTGAAATTTTGAAAAGGTTTTCTTGTTTATCTAAAAAAATTCGTTTTGTTGTATTATAAATAATAAAAACTAAAAATCCTAAAATTAAAATAATACCAACACACATAAAAATAAAGGCTGTTAAATGGTTTTTATTAGTAAAAGTGAAGTTTTGGCCATCATTAACAATTTTAAAATAAAATAAGTAATTTACTAATAAACTAGCTAATAATAACAATAATGTTAAGGTCACGGCAATTATAGCAATTGTGCGCCCACTTAAACTTCGTTTCATCATATTATGTTCTGTTTTAATATTTTTTAATTGTTGTTTTTTAACTTGACTTGTTTCAGTTTCATCGTGCAAAACACTAGCAATTTTTGTTTTAAATTCTTAGTGTAATGATTGATGGTCTAAATCACTTTTTAATTTATTTGTTTCTTGATATTCTCACATTGCCAATGAATAATTTAAATTTAAATATTCTCTTTAATTTTGTCGAAAACTCTTGATATTTATAAAATATACCTAAAATTAGGTATATTTTTAATATATAGAGGTAAATAAATGATGAAAAAAATAATTACAGAATTAATAAATAGCTTAACAGATGATCAATTTTTAGAATTTTATGAAAAAATAAAACAACAAGCAGACTTAATTAAAAAACAAAAACGTTTAAATGAAATTGATCAAAAATTTAGAGATAAAGGCATTATATGTCCTAATTGCAAATCTTTTCATTGTGTTAAAAATGGTCATAATTCCGAAGGAAAACAAAAATATTTATGTAAAAAATGTCGTGCTAGTTTTGATGCATTTCGTCATCATTTTACTTATTGAAGTCATTTAAATTATGAACAGTGAAATTTATTAATTCAAATTTCATTGTTAGGACAATCTAGTAAAATAATTTCTCGTTTTATTAAAACAACCCCAAAAACCGCTTGATATAATCGACAAAAATTAATGCAATCAAAACAATTAGAAAATACACAGTTAAAATTTAAAAAATTAAATGGTCAAATCCAAATGGATGAAACATTTATTAAAGAAATTCATAAAGGCAATTTTAAAGATAAATTTGATAAACGAAAAACTCATCTAGATCCATTTTCAACTGATACCAAATGCTGTATTCAAATGGCAGTTGATAGCAATAATAATATTTTTGTTCAATCCACCAATACCAAAAGATTACAAAAACAATGGATTATTGAAAATATGAATAAGCAACTAATTAAAGAAAAATCAATAATTATTTCTGATATGCAACCACTATATTTATTAGTAGCAAAACAAACAAATTCTACTCTATATTCCACCAAAACTAGTACAAACCCTGATACTAGTTATCAAAAGTTAAATAAGATTAGTAAATTACAATCCAGTCTTAAAGAAGCCTTAATTCATTATCATGGTTTGGGTTTCACTAATATTCAAAATTATTTAAAGCTCTGAAAATGAAAATACCAACACAAAGGTTTAACACCAAACCAACAATCAACGGTATTATATTTTAACGTTTAAAAAATTTAAAGCAAAATCATAATCTTACACAAAATTAGTTTTCAAATTGTCATATTGATGATTTTTTTTATTTCATCAAGAGTTTTCGACAAAATTAAAGAATATTCTCTTTAATTTTGTCGAAAACTCTTGATATTTATAAAATATACCTAAAATTAGGTATATTTTTAATATATAGAGGTAAATAAATGATGAAAAAAATAATTACAGAATTAATAAATAGCTTAACAGATGATCAATTTTTAGAATTTTATGAAAAAATAAAACAACAAGCAGACTTAATTAAAAAACAAAAACGTTTAAATGAAATTGATCAAAAATTTAGAGATAAAGGCATTATATGTCCTAATTGCAAATCTTTTCATTGTGTTAAAAATGGTCATAATTCCGAAGGAAAACAAAAATATTTATGTAAAAAATGTCGTGCTAGTTTTGATGCATTTCGTCATCATTTTACTTATTGAAGTCATTTAAATTATGAACAGTGAAATTTATTAATTCAAATTTCATTGTTAGGACAATCTAGTAAAATAATTTCTCGTTTTATTAAAACAACCCCAAAAACCGCTTGATATAATCGACAAAAATTAATGCAATCAAAACAATTAGAAAATACACAGTTAAAATTTAAAAAATTAAATGGTCAAATCCAAATGGATGAAACATTTATTAAAGAAATTCATAAAGGCAATTTTAAAGATAAATTTGATAAACGAAAAACTCATCTCGATCCATTTTCAACTGATACCAAATGCTGTATTCAAATGGCAGTTGATAGCAATAATAATATTTTTGTTCAATCCACCAATACCAAAAGATTACAAAAACAATGGATTATTGAAAATATGAATAAGCAACTAATTAAAGAAAAATCAATAATTATTTCTGATATGCAACCACTATATTTATTAGTAGCAAAACAAACAAATTCTACTCTATATTCCACCAAAACTAGTACAAACCCTGATACTAGTTATCAAAAGTTAAATAAGATTAGTAAATTACAATCCAGTCTTAAAGAAGCCTTAATTCATTATCATGGTTTGGGTTTCACTAATATTCAAAATTATTTAAAGCTCTGAAAATGAAAATACCAACACAAAGGTTTAACACCAAACCAACAATCAACGGTATTATATTTTAACGTTTAAAAAATTTAAAGCAAAATCATAATCTTACACAAAATTAGTTTTCAAATTGTCATATTGATGATTTTTTTTATTTCATCAAGAGTTTTCGACAAAATTAAAGAATATTCTTGAATCTTTTGGCAATATTCATGATAAGATTCTTTAATATATTTTTCTTTTAATTCAAAATCAGCTTTGGTAAGATTATTTTTTTAAGTGCTTGTTTTAAAAACGAAATTTGTTGTTTATAAAACGCTTTTAATTCCCCTTGCCGATCAGTTCATTGATAAATTTTTTCTGTGTGATGAAGTAAATAATTCTCATTCTTAATAATTTTTTCTACTTGAGTTTGATTTTCCACATGTTATTTAAAGGCAATAACTTAAATTTCAACAAGGCCAGATTTTGGTAAGTCTTTCACCGCAAATGTACTTCTTGCCGGTTTATGTGAACCAAAGAATGCTTCATAAACTTCATTAACAACAGAAAAATCGTTAATATCTTTTAATAAAATTGTTGTTTTAACAACATTATTTTTGTGATAGTTTGCGGCGGTTAAAATCGCAGCAATATTTGTTAGAACTTGGCTAGCCTGACTTTGAATATCAGCGCCTAACACCATTGTTTTCGGATCAAATCCTAATTGTCCCGAAATATACAAAAAGCCATTTGAAAGTTTTACTGCTTGAGAATATGGACCCACTGCTTTGGGTGCTTGATCAGTATAGATTAATTCCATTATTTTATAATTGAATCAATAAATTCTTTTTCCATCACAGTATATCCCAACTTCTCTAAGTCAATAACAATGTCTCCTAATTCAGCTTTTGTATTAATATCAACTACTAATCGAATAATTTCTCGATTAATTTCTAAACTATTTTCTAATTGTGAATCAGAAATTTTATGAATTTGAACACCATAAGAATCAACAACATTCGTAATCTTTGTTAAATGTCCTTTCCCTAGTGGTGCATCAATTTTTAAAACAACCCTACGCCGCTGATTAATTAAAGCTCGGTTTGTAATATTTAAGAAAGTTGTCACATCAATATTTCACACTGATAAAACACAAACAATTTTTTTGTTTTTAACATTTAGTTTATTAAATAGCATTGCGGACGTGGTTACTGCCCCTGCGCCTTCTGCGACAATTTTACAATTTTCAAATAAAAATAAAATTGTTTCAGCAATTTCTGCTTCTGATACAAGGATAACATCATCAACATATTTATTTAAAATACTAAAGGTAATATCACCAGTTTGTTTAACCGCAATTCCATCGGCAATTGATAATTTACCGTGAACTGAAAACGATTTATTGCTTTTCCTTGCTTCATAATAACTTGGAACATTTTGACTTTGTACACCTATTAATTTACAATTGGGATTTACAGCTTTGACATAACTTGCAATTCCTGAAAGGACCCCCCCCCCCCCCCCACCAATTGGGACAAGAATGTAATCAACATCTTTCAATTCTTCTAATATTTCTATTGCAATTGTTCCCTGACCAATAATAACATCAGGATCATTAAAAGCATGAACAAATACTTTATCTTCTGCTTTTGCAACCTCTAATGCTCTTTGATTGGCATCGTCAAAAAAATCACCATGCAAAATCACTTCTACACCATAATTTTTAGTTGCATTAATTTTACTAATTGGAGCTGTTTTTGGCATCACAATTGTCTCTGGAACTTTTAATAAGTTAGCTGCAAAACTAACTCCTTGTGAATGATTCCCAGCGCTTGCCGCAATAACGCCCTTTTTAATTGTCGCTGGTTCAAGAGCCATCATTTTTGATAAAGCTCCTCGTAATTTAAACGAACCAGCACGTTGTAAGTTTTCTAATTTTAAATAGACTTCATTATCAGTAATATTGCTTAATTTTGTTGCATAAATTACTGGAGTTTTGATAATGTGGTTTTTAATTTTGTTATATGTATTTTCAATTCGTTCTCTTGAAATATCATATTCCATATATTGTTCCTTCTTTCTCCGAATTTGTTTGAGCCTAATTTAATTATACAAAAAAAATATTCTTAAATTTTTCAATTCTTATAAAAATATTTTCTTAATTTGGTTGTACTTTACCATAATTTACTGTAATTTATGACACTTTATCATTCCCTAACGACCGTATCCCCCCGGTCCAGGACCTACCCCAGTACCTGGTAAAAATTTTTGACTTTTTTAATTTGATTTTTTTCGTAATTTTCGATTTGTTGTCATATT
The DNA here is from genome assembly GCF_964019595.1 of Spiroplasma endosymbiont of Sarcophaga carnaria. NCBI lineage: Bacteria > Bacillati > Mycoplasmatota > Mollicutes > Entomoplasmatales > Spiroplasmataceae > Spiroplasma > Spiroplasma endosymbiont of Sarcophaga carnaria. Next base: position 1,540,379 of record NZ_OZ026456.1, on the reverse strand, counting down.
AGGTGGTAAAGTAATATTTAATTTTTGTAGTAAGAAATCAAATGAAAATTCAACTTCACTAATTTTTACAATCTTAATCCGTTTCTTTAACGCATACTGAGTAACATAATATAAATGTAACGGCGAATTTAAAACAAAATTTAAATAATTATTGGTCTTATCATATCAATTTGGTACCCGATTAGAGTTAAAATAACGCATCATAGCCTGTGGATTATTAGTAACAAAATAATAACTGTTTTTAATATTAAAAGCCGCTAATTGACCACTATAAATTTGGGTTCCATTCATAACCATTGTAAATTCATCAATATATTCTTTAATTTCATCTAGTAAATGTGATGAAAAAAAGACTGTTTTTCCACGTAGGGTTAATTGTTTTAAATAAAAAATAATTTTTTTTCGATTATTAATATCTAATCCTGCTTCTGGTTCATCCAAAATTAAAATTTCTGGATCATGAATAATTCCTTGAATAATCATTACCCTTTTTTTCATCCCCGATGAAAAAGAATTAACATCTTTATCACGGTGTTCTCAAATTTCTAATGACTTCATTAAGTATTCAATTCGTTCCCGTAAATATCTTCCACGCAAACCATTTGTTTTTCCCATGTATTTTAAGAAGTTATAAGAACTAATGTTTTCTGGAAAAGTAATAAATTCTGGTACATAACCAATCATTTTTTTCATTCCAAGTTTGGTTGCTTTTTTACCAAAAATAGAGATATCACCTTTAAAACCTTTTAACCCACCAATTAAAGACTTAATGAAAACGGTTTTTCCACTACCAGAAGCTCCTAAAATTGCATGTAATTTTCCCCGTCCAACATTAAAGTTAAAAGGACCAACAACACTATTTTTAAATTTTTTAGTAAAATTTCGTGATGAGATTGCAACTTCACTGACTACTAATGCATTATTATTCATTTCTTAGCATCCCCTTTCAACTTTTAAGTAATATTTTTACGGCGTAAGATTAAATAAGCAAATATTAAGAAAAGACACGATAAACCGAGATAGATATATTGAATTAAACTAATGTTCAAAAATGGTGCTGGGTAAACATCAATTTTCTTATCAGCCCCTAAGGCTAGACGGAAATCTTGATAACTCATTAAATAGTTATTTTGAACCTCAAAGTCAATGTTACTCCGCTGTAATGGTTCAAATCAATATGGCGTGAAGTTTAACGAAGCGGTTCAAATTTGGTTTCAATGTTCAATAATATTAAACTTCGAAATTAAACCATAAGTATTCATTAGGTTATCATATTTAATTCACTCATTGTTAATTTTAATTGGTTGTTCTTCAAGTAATTTATAATCCATTATTTTCTTTAAAATATTAATTTCAATTTCACGAAGAACAAACAGGGTTGGTGAATCAAAATAATCTAAGACCCAATCTCTAAAATCACTACCATTATTATAATCGGACAATGTTCCTTTGTATTCATTATCTCATTCTTGACGAAAAACATCCGTTGGATTAAATGAATTTTCTTCCGATAATGTCCGATCAACTGTTACTAATTTGCTATCATTTGTCGTTGATAAACTATAATAGGAAGCAGTGGGATTAAAGTAAAATAACGATGTCCCACTAAAAAGATTCATTGTAATATAATTTGTTCATGAACCCGCTGCCTTTGAGACAACTGCCATGTAATCAGCAAGTTCTTTTTGAACGGGGTCATTTTGATCTAATTCTTGTTCTGATTTGAAAAAATAATCTGTTGCAAAATTAACTTTCATTGAAACATCATTTCCGCTCGCTGCTCCAACATTATTAATAATTGTTTTAAGATCTTCAAGCTTATTATCATAAAGATATCTTGTTGATGAATCTCATGCTTTAAGTTTTTTGATTTCAAATTCTTCTGTTTTAGGAACAGTTAATCCTAAATTTTTATAAAAATCTAAGCGACTAACACGTAATGCTGGGTCACTAGTAATATCTTTGTAGTCATCATTTTTAAAGACTAAATTTAAATCACTATAACTTCATTCATCATAAAAGTTTCAAATCGCATTAGTTAAATGAGGATATTTAATTAAATCTTTTTTAAGATTCTTTTTAAAATTAATTGTACTTTTAATAATTGGAACTGGATAGTTTTGAGTAATACTATCATTAGCAAATGTTAATTCAACGGTTTTTGCTAAACTCATAATTAATGAATATGGCATCCCACCAACTAGAAACAAACTACAGAAAATAACAACAATTAGTAAAACAACTTGTGAGTTTAAAAATGTTACCGCAAATAAAATCCCACTTGAAGCAAAAAATGATAATGCCATTGAATAAAGAAATAATTTTAATAATAAATTTTGATAAACTTGTAAATATTGGGGATCCTTATTAAAAATATTACCTAAATAACCAATCCCAAAAGCAAAAAGAATAATTGTTCCTAAAAAAAGAAGAATTAAAATTCAAAGGGCAATTATTTTTAATAAGAACAGGACAAATCGTGAATATGGCTTTGAAATTAATAACAAATATGTTCCATCTTCAAATTCACAACCAAAAATTTTAATAATTACTAATAAAATAAATAGCAATAACAAAATATTATTAAAGATAAAAACGCCATACTGAAAATTCTTAAAAAACTCATAAACATTTTTTGAAGAAGAAAATAAAGTAATAGCAACTGCCCCAAATAAGACAACTGATAAAATAAAAAGAACTCAAACCGCCATTGAACGGCGTATTTTAAAAATTGAAAAAGAAATCAACGACCATCATAAATTTGATTTGCCTGATCTTAATACTCTATTCGCCACCTACAACCCCTCAAATCTTTTAATAATTTGTTATACATATATATTATATAACATTTTCATGATTTTTGATACTGCTTTTTTACTGCAGCGAAAAATACCATAATGACCAAAAAATAAATAATATTGCCTTTTAGGCAATATTATTTGTATATTTAATTTTTAAACTATATTTAAAATCTAATTGAAAGTGCGATTGATCAAAGGGTTGTTCTCAAGCGTATGGGACAAGGTCAATAATTTTATCTTTCTTGTTCTCTTTACTAAAAATTCAATGAATACGTAAATTTTGAATATTTCCATTTTTACGAATTTGAACAATTTCACGCGTTGGTAAATATCTTTCGTTTAAAGCTGACATTAAAATATTTTTTTTGATTTTGGGAAAGAGCAATTGGTAATCCCAATGTTGGTAAATATCCTGTTCATGTGTCAACGCTAAATTTAACTGGTTTATCATATAGTTTTAATAATGGCTCAAAATGTTTTTTAAAAGTAGTTGTTTCATAAACATTATTGGCCCCCTTATTTAAATTAGCAACACCATTAATTTTAATAGCATCATCAAGCACTTCTTGTTTAATTTTAACAGCAAGACGAAGAATCGCTTGTCCAGTATAACCTTCTATTTCGGTCGCATCTAATTGTAAATTAACAATATTTGATGATTCTTGTTCTAAAACTATTTTAAGGTTATTATTTTTGAATAAGGTTTGTAATGAATCAGAAACATCTTTTAATTCTAATAATTTTGCAACACGTGATCGTAGTAAAATTTCCTTAGCGTTATTTAAAACCCAATTAGCATTAGTTCCTGTTGTTGAAACAATATTATCAATTAAACTATAATAATGTCACACAAAAACAAAGCATAAAATAATAAATACAATTGGAAAGGCAATATGTTCTCATAACCGCATTTTAATTTTACGTTGATACCCTAGTTTTAATGTAACGGCAATGACCATCGCATAAATAAAAATTGTAATTGCTGATGACGCTTCTGTTAAAGATGAAATATCAAACGGTTGTTGATATGTCATTGCTTGCGCTGGAGTTGCCATAAACCAAAATTCTTTTGTTAAACCAACTCCTTTAATAATATCGGGAATTGCTAATCAAATAAAAATAATTAAACTAGTAATTACCAAGTTTAAAATCGAAGCACGCGCTGGTAAACCATCTTTGTTTAGTTTTCGTAAACGATCAGGTAAATATACTTCAGTTGATAATGGTTGTAACGAAGTTCCACCATACAGCGCATTTTGCATTGCAACATTAACCTTTAAGGACAACGCACTAATAATCATAATAATCGGACCACCATATAAAATAAGTTTATTGTTAAACCCTAAACTCCATGTCCCTATGTTCATATTTTGAACAAAGTGATTAAAAGCTGCAAAGAAAATAATTGAAATAACAATATAGAAAATGGTACTAATTAACATAATTAAAATAATTCCACTGCCAATATTTTTTTCTGGATTACTAATATTTCTCCCCGCGGTTGAGAATACTTCAAAACCAGCAAAGAAGAAAAAGCAAGAGTTAAAAGCTTTAATAAATCCCGGTAATGAAAATTTAGTATTGTGCCCCCAATAACTTAAATTTTCCCCACCATGTTGAACCGCTAAAACTAAACCATAAATCCCCAAATGAGCCTCAATCAGCAGCATACCACGGAACGGTAATGCTTCCATCAGGATTAACTTGTGAGATTCAATCAGCTCCAAATGAACCACGAATTAACATCATTACTTGAATCGTAATTAAGAATGGTAATTAGACATATTGCATAAAAGCAACAAAAATTCCTCAAAACTTTCCGAAAGTTGTTCGCACATAAATATATGAAGCTCCATTATTGTTTGAATGGTGAACTCGTGCCATTTTAGCAAATGCTTATGCACATATTCCAGCAATTAGTCCTTCCACTGCAAATAACCACATAGTATGAATTCCAATTGAGTTAGGTTCTGAAATATTTGCTAAAATAGCAAAATTACCGATAAAACTAATTCCAACAATATAATTAAAGCCTAATCAAACAAAATCCGCCAAACTAAATTTTTTGTTCTGTTCTTTTTTAAGCATAAAATAGTTTTTTCCTTCCTAGTTAAAAAACAGTGTTAATATTTAATTGATGATATTTACATAAAAATTAAATTATAACATTCAAATTATTTAAATTTTTTCTAAATAATCTTTAATTTTGTCGAAAACTCTTGATGAAATAAAAAAAATCATCAATATGACAATTTGAAAACTAATTTTGTGTAAGATTATGATTTTGCTTTAAATTTTTTAAACGTTAAAATATAATACCGTTGATTGTTGGTTTGGTGTTAAACCTTTGTGTTGGTATTTTCATTTTCAGAGCTTTAAATAATTTTGAATATTAGTGAAACCCAAACCATGATAATGAATTAAGGCTTCTTTAAGACTGGATTGTAATTTACTAATCTTATTTAACTTTTGATAACTAGTATCAGGGTTTGTACTAGTTTTGGTGGAATATAGAGTAGAATTTGTTTGTTTTGCTACTAATAAATATAGTGGTTGCATATCAGAAATAATTATTGATTTTTCTTTAATTAGTTGCTTATTCATATTTTCAATAATCCATTGTTTTTGTAATCTTTTGGTATTGGTGGATTGAACAAAAATATTATTATTGCTATCAACCGCCATTTGAATACAGCATTTGGTATCAGTTGAAAATGGATCGAGATGAGTTTTTCGTTTATCAAATTTATCTTTAAAATTGCCTTTATGAATTTCTTTAATAAATGTTTCATCCATTTGGATTTGACCATTTAATTTTTTAAATTTTAACTGTGTATTTTCTAATTGTTTTGATTGCATTAATTTTTGTCGATTATATCAAGCGGTTTTTGGGGTTGTTTTAATAAAACGAGAAATTATTTTACTAGATTGTCCTAACAATGAAATTTGAATTAATAAATTTCACTGTTCATAATTTAAATGACTTCAATAAGTAAAATGATGACGAAATGCATCAAAACTAGCACGACATTTTTTACATAAATATTTTTGTTTTCCTTCGGAATTATGACCATTTTTAACACAATGAAAAGATTTGCAATTAGGACATATAATGCCTTTATCTCTAAATTTTTGATCAATTTCATTTAAACGTTTTTGTTTTTTAATTAAGTCTGCTTGTTGTTTTATTTTTTCATAAAATTCTAAAAATTGATCATCTGTTAAGCTATTTATTAATTCTGTAATTATTTTTTTCATCATTTATTTACCTCTATATATTAAAAATATACCTAATTTTAGGTATATTTTATAAATATCAAGAGTTTTCGACAAAATTAAAGTAAATAATTTATCTATAATTATAACAATCTGAGGTGAAAAAGCAAGCACGAAAAAGAAAAAAACTAGACCTTTTAGGTTCCTGTGAAAAGATTGTTTTACCAATAAAAAAGAAAATCCAAAGATTTTCATAAATAATGCTATTATTTTGTTAATTTGTTATTTTTTTTATTCAGCATTCCATCATTAATTACTTTAGGTTAATGACGATAAGCAATACTAATATTTTTTAGTTTAATTTGTAATGGGTAACTTAGTTCCTTCGTGATTGCTTCATTAATTTCTTCTGTTAACTCAGTTAATTCTTCTTCACGTAAGATCTTTCCACTAATATAAATATGTAAAATTGAATTATCAATCATACGGCATTCAATTTTATCAATAAAATATTGGTGAGTAATATCACGAATTGAATATAAAATAATTTTTTTAATTGTTAATAAACTCACAATAATACTACCACGGTGATTACTATCGATTGTTAACTCAGTAAAATTATTAGCCATTTTCGATCACCCCTTACATTTATTTTATTTTTTATGCACGGCTAGAATATTTACCATCACTTGTTGAGACCGTAATTAATTCCCCTTCTTTAATAAATAATGGTACTTGTACTTCTAACCCAGTTTCTAAAACTGCCTTTTTCATCGCGCCAGAACTAGTATCACCTTTAACAGCCGCTTCCGCTGTGGTAATTGTTAAATCAACTTTATCTGGTAAAATGATACCCAAAACTTCACCTTCATATTTTGTTACCGAAGCCATTACTCCTTCTTTAAAAAAGTTTTTTTCTCATGTTAATCTACTTGACGGAACTTCTAATTGTTCATAACTTTGGGTATCCATAAAAATAACATTCGCTCCATCATCATATAAATATTGCATTTCAACCTTATCAATCATTGCTTTTTCAACTTTATCACCGCCAGTAAAAGTAATTGATGTTGTCGCGTTGCTACGAAGATTTTTTACTTTTGCCTTAACGTGAGCTTGCCCCCGCCCCGACTTTGAGTGTTGTGCTTCAACTACAGCATAAATATTACCTTCATATTGAAATGTTAATCCCGGACGGAAATCATTTACACTAATCATTTTCTTCTTCCTTTTCTATCTTATCTTTTTTATGATTATAACCTAATTTTAATAATAAATAAAGACACAAAGAAAAATTGTTAAATTTTTTGCGCTTTTTTGCCTCTTAATGTTTTAAAAAAGAAAAAGGCGCTAATTCTTCTTTTGAACTACACCCCGGTTCTGTTAACTCCAAGTAATAACATTTTTACCAATATAACGTTCTGAATTTTTCGCTGCGATAATTTCAACCTCAGTTGCCGTCTTTTGAATTTCAAAATGACGCGGTGTAAAATAAAAGGTTGGATTTAAAACCGCAAAATATTCCATCATTTCACTAACTGGTAACGTTGCTAAAACCTTTGTTTCATAATTAAACTTAATTGTTGCTAAATCAGCTGGTTGTGTTCGGTACAATGCGATTGCGATAATTTCTGTTGTATCAGCAAAATGAACACTCGTCGCATTTGCCTTAATTTTTACATTAATCAAAGTTGTCTTTTCGCCCCCACCAGGGATTTGCTGTCAAGTTAAATCAGTTCAACTAGTTGGAGTTGTTCCTTGCTGATAATATGTGAACTCCAGTTCATTACTAGCAACTTCACCGCGATATTGATTGGTTTCTAGTGCCTCATAAATTGCATTTTGAAAAATTGGTTCCGTTACAGTGGCAATTGTGTTTTGGTGATCAAAAACAGGAACTAATGCTAATTGGGTTTTAAATAACGCTAAGGAAATTTTACTACGATCACGTGTTGCAAAATTATTACAACTAACAGCTGTTACGGGAGCACTAAATACGGTCAAAGCACTAAACATTGTCAATAGTCTTTTCATTTTAATAATCCTCCCCAAAAGCCGCATAATCAGTTTGAATAATTCCTAATTGTTTTTGATAACGAGCCTCAATAATTTGACGTTCACTAGCAGTTAATAAGTACGGATTTAATTCCATTCCTCAGTGTTTATATTTTGAACTTCCATAACCAACGGTAATTTGTGTTCGAGGGGTAACATATGAAATTCGAATTTGATATGAACCATTGGGAACATAAATTGGAATAAAAATAAAATCAGTATAAATTGAATTAAATTCTGCTTTAGCAAAACCTTTATAACGATTAGTTAATAATTTTGGATCAGTAATATGATCAGCATCATTAACTTGATTAGTATAATTTTTAAAAACATTATAGAAATTTTCAATTGCCGAAGTTTCTTTTAACCGATTTCAATATGGATTATTCAATTTATTTTCAATATCAGCAAAATCAGGAGCACGATTATTTACTAATTTTAAATCACTAAAAATGCGTGATGTTCCTGAATAATATTGTAAATCACCACCAAGGGAAAAGGTATGTAAATAAGTATATGGGTCAGCATAATCTGGTGATCATCCACAAACCAACAGATCTCAATCAGCTTTTTTCGTACGACTAGTATATTCTGTTGCATCAACAGTAATGTCTGGAATAATTTTAATAACATTATTTTCCGCATTAAACGAATCAATCATATTTAATAAGAAGCGATTACTTGTTAATGTTGATGCCCCATTCATTAAAAAGGTAATTTCAACATTTGATGAACCTGTGTTTTGTTGTAACCAAGTTCGAATATCATTCAAAATATCTTTATCGTTTTTTAATAAATCTTCATTCAGATACAAGGCATCACTACCATCTTTTAATAACTGACTGCTTGCTTGCACATCATTGTTTCGAAATTTCGCCGCATATTCTACTTCAACATAGTACGGATAATCAACCCCCGCATTATTAATAAAATCACGAGCAGTATAAACATTTCGTAAAAATTTTGATGTTTGTGAATCATCTAATGTTTCTGAATAATATTTTACAAACTTACTACGATCTAAATGAGTTGCTAAGTATTTTCGAATTTTATCATATTGTAGTGCCTTGCTCGCATTTAAACTTTTTTGAGCCAAACTACTGTTACTACTTAAAATATTTGCATTAGCATAATTAAGCATTAGCGTATAAGTGGCTGGATCAGGATTAATAATACTTGAGGCCCCACTAAAAACGGGATTGGCAGGATTAGGCCCAACATATTTCCCCCAACCATTGGTATCAGTTGGTTGAACAACAAAGTCATTAACATCCCCCGATTCAAATAATACTCGTTCCCGCGAAACATCATTGTTTGCTAAATAGGTATAATTCAATTTATCAATATAAGTTAATTTAGAATGACGATAGGCAGCATTTTTTCGTAATAAAACTTGCGAGGTTGAACTATATTTTTCAACTAAATATGCCCCCGAATACCAAATATTTTTATAATTTGTCCCATAATTATAACCTTGTAATACTGCTTTTTCTGGCATTGGTGCAAACGCTAAATAAGTCATTAAGGTATCAAAATACTCTGCTGGCTTTGCTAATTTAATTGTAATTTCATCATCTGCCGCGTTAACACTCATTCCTAATTTTGTTCAAATTGGGTCATTATAATAATCCGGTTGATATTTACCAGCTTGAAAATACTCTCAAATTTCTTGTGCTCCAGCAATAAAAGTTCGTCAAATCCCAGCGGTTGCTGATAAGTTTTTTGGAAATAACACAAACTTAGCCGTGTTAATCATATTACTTGCTTTAATTTGTCGTTGAAAGGTACCTTGATAATTAAATCATTTTGCTGCTGAAGAAATTTTATATTTTCATTCACTTGCATTAGCATTTGGTTGCCCAACATATTTTGATGTTTTATCGGCTTGCACCGCAAGATCACCAAAACTACGATTATATTTATCGGTTGCCACTAATGTTCCAACTAAGTCCGCTAAAATCTTATTATCCTCTCCTTGCATTGTTGTTCCGCTTGATCATGATGTTAACGGATATTTAAACATTGAACGAAAAACATTATCATAATTTAAACGGTTAGCTAATCGCTCTAAACTAATTCCGCACGATACTACCAAGGGCGTCACCGTTGTAATGGTCGTTAAACTTGCAAAAAGCGCTAATTTCTTCTTTAACATCGTTATGCCTCCTTACCTTTTGGACCAGCAATTTTAGTTTGTGCTGCCACAATTTCGCGGGAATTACCAAATAAATAATGTCCCGTTTTAATTTCAGTAAACTCTGGTAAATCAAATAAATAATCTCAATGTTCTTTCTCTGGTTCATAAATAAAATGAACTTTTTCCTTTTCATAATTTGGGTTCGGTAATGGAATTGCTGATAATAATGCCCGCGTATACGGATGCAACGGATTTGCAAATAATTCTTCGGCAGGTGCTAATTCAACAACCTGACCATGATAAATTACAGCAATTCGATCCGCAATGAAGCGCACAACCGACAAATCATGGGCAACAAAAATATAAGTTAAATTATATTTTTGTTGAAATTTTTTTAATAAATTTAAAACTTGCGCACGAATTGAAACATCTAACGCTGAAATTGGTTCATCGGCAATAATAAATTGTGGTTTCATAATTAAAGCGCGGGCAATCCCAATTCGTTGGCGTTGACCACCTGAAAACTCATGTGAATAACGTGATAAATGTTCTGGTAGTAAACCAACTTCTTTTAAAATATTTAGAATTAAAAAATTCTTCACATTATTGTCATTAACAGCCTCCAATGTTAGTTGTTTTTCATTTGTACCTAAATTATTATTATAATAATCTAAATATAATTTTCGGGCTTCATCATTTTTATATAACTCGGGAAAATTATTTAACCCTTCGCCAACAATTTCTGCAACAGAAATACGGTCATTTAGTGACGAAGATGGATCTTGAAAAATCATTTGAATCTTTTTCTTTTGGGCACGATTTTCCCGATGCGTTGGTAATTTAAAAAGCGCCGATTCCTTTACAATTTCATCAATTAATGGTAAATCTAATAAATCTAACAACCGATTTGAATCGTTAATTTCAGCTCTTGAATACTTGTATTCCTTGTGAATTCATAAATAATATAATTTAATTGTTTCTTGGTCGCGAAAAACCCCATGTCTTGCTAAGTAAGATAAGTCTCTTAATATTACTTGTAACTGGTCCTTATCTTTTATCGCCGCTAAAATATCTTTTAATGAATTACTACACTCATCAGCAGATAACGCCGCTAATGTTGCTGTAAAATCAGTTGCTGTTAATAAATTACCACTAGCAGTTGGTGAAATTGATGTTTTTAGCAAAGAATTAGCATATTTTTCTTGTAAATTACTAATTGCTTGCGCATTTGCAACTGGCTCTAATTGTAACTTCTTTAACTGTTTAAAATATTCTTTTTCAAAATCTTTTTTAAAGACATTATAACGTTTGTTATAAGCAGAAATATATTTCATTCGTTTTGATATTGGTACAAAAAGAATAAAAGCTTTTCGTTGGTTTTTTGTAATATTTTTAACCTTATCTAATAACTCATTATGAACTGGTAATAATTTTTCTAATTCTGAAAAAGATTGATTATAATATTTTTTTGCTTGCATTAGAACAAAGTTATCTTTTAATTCATTGCGAATTTGTTCTAATTTTAACAAAGTCTTATAAATTCGATGACCCAATAAAATACATCCTTCAATAATGGCAATATTTTCTTGTACCCGCATTGTAATTTCTGCTTCTAACTCTAACGATAAAGTTGGAATTCATTCGTGTAAATTATGAGCAAAACGATAAATCCGTTGGTAATTTTTTAAAATTTCCTTTAATAAAATTAAATTATTTTCATACATTTCTTTTACTAACGCAAAATTATTTTTACTATGATTAAAGTTTAACAAATCAACTTTATTTAAAGCAACATCACTAGTAATTAAATAACGCTCTGTTCCATATGAAAGTAATTCCTTTGTACTAATCACATAGTTTTTATTTTCAAAATAACGATAATAACTAATTTTTAAATTATTAATATAATTACTTAAGTTTTTATTTAGTAACATATTATTATTTTTTAAAAGGCGAAATTGTTCATTAATATGTAAATTAATTTTATATAATTGTGGTGGTTTTCCACGTAGTACCCGACGGTCCATATAAACAGTTCCATCTTTAATTGCTTGCACTCCCGCAATGGCACGACCAATTGTTGTTTTACCACTACCAGATTCTCCCACGATACTAAAAATTTCTCCCCGATAAATATCAAAATTTGCTCTTTTAACCGCATTTACTTTTTTATTTTTTTGGCGAAATTGAATTAACAAATCGCGAACCATAATAAATTGTTCTTGTTTGTTCTTGTTCATCTTATTCACCTACCTTTGCATCATTTTCAAGTTTTGCCAACTGTCGTAATTGTTTTGGTTTTTCCACTTTTGCTGCACGTGGATCTAATAATCATGTTTTCGCATAATGTGTTTCGGTTACTTTAAACATTGGTGGTTCTAACAAATAATCAATTTTCATTGCATATTTATTTCGAGGAGCAAACGGATCCCCATAAACTTTAGCATATAATGATGGTGGTGAACCAGGAATTGAATAAAGTTCTTCACCTTTTTCACCAAATTGTGGTAACGAAGATAATAATGCTCATGTATATGGATGTTTTGGGTTAAAAAAGATTTCATTAACTGTTCCATATTCAATAATTTGACCAGCATACATTACAGCTACTCGATTCGCAATATTTGCAACAACTCCTAAGTCGTGAGTAATAAAAATAATTGTAAATTTGTATTCTTTTTGCAATTCTTTAATTAAATCTAAAATTTGAGCTTGAATTGTTACATCCAAAGCGGTTGTTGGTTCATCACAAATTAATACTTTTGGTTGACAAGCTAACGCAATTGCAATAACCACCCGTTGGCGCATTCCGCCAGAATACATCCCAGGAATATCATGATAACGTTTTTTTGCCTTTGGAATTCCAACTTTTTCTAATAATTCAATTGCCATTTTTTTTGCTGCTGAACGAGAAAACTTACGATGTTTTCGTAATACTTCTGAAATTTGAAATCCAACGGATAATAATGGATTCAATGATGTCATGGGATCTTGAAAAATTGTTGCAATTGTTTGTCCACGTAGTTTACTAATTTGTTTTTCTGCTTTTAGTTTATTAATAAAACCAAAATTTTTAATTAAATTTCATTCTTCTCACAAATTATTAAAATCACGAACATTTAATGTCTCTTTTTTCAACATTAAAAGATTCATTTTATTAATCCGATAACGAACTCCATCAGTAAAAGTTTTTTTATTAAAATAAGTTGTAATCTTTTTAAATTCTTCAACGGTTGGAACGATTTGTTCATCAAAATATTTTTTTAAAAACAACATATTTTTATTTAATAAATGCTTTTCTGGTCATGTTAAATTTTTTATCTTACTAATTTCATTAGTATAATCAATAATTCGGCTTTGTAATAATTCAATGTTTTTTGCTTTAAGATTATCATCTAATAACATTGCTTCGTTTTTTTCCATTTTTTTAATTAAGGTACTAACTTTTACTAACTTATTATTTAGGCGATTTGAATGCGTAAAACTAATTTGTTTTTTTAATTCTTGTTCTTTTGCCTTTAATTGGGTAATTTCTGCTTTAACTGGTTCTAATTGTAAACTATTAATTATCTTAATTTTTTGTTCTGTTTTTGTAATTAATTTTTTATTATATTTCATAATACTTTTTCGTAAACTACTATCTAATAAAATTTTATGGAAATCAACTAAGTGCACTGGTTTTTTAAAGTACGCTAGCTCATCCGCTAAAATATTAGTTGATGGTGAATAAACAATTGAGCCATTACTAATTCACCCATTATTTTCTAACATATTTGTAAAAGTTTTTGTCATTATTGACTTTCCGCTCCCTGATTCACCAACAATTGCTAATGTTTCACCATCATAAATATCAAATGAAATATTCCGAATTGCTGTTAAAACATTCGACCTCGTTTTAAACTTTATAACTAATTTTTTAATTGAAATTACAATTTCTTTCCTCATAACACGATATCTCCTTTAATACTTTTTTATTTATAATGGTTTTTTGGATCTAGGGAATCAGCAAATACTTTCCCAAATAGGAAAAATAAAACAGATGTTCCGGCAATGAAACAAACGGGAATAATTAATAAATGTGGAAAATCTTGTCATTTACTTGACGCTAACACTTCATTTAAAATAAATCCTAATGTTGTATTTTCTCGTCCTTGAATAAAGCCAAAATTAAAGTAATTTAAAGTTAAATCAATTGCAATCGCCATTGGCACGGCAAATGATGCAGTTTGAATAATTAATGGCAAAATACGAGGCATAATATTTTTTGTAACAATTTTTGGTCCTGATGTTCCTAACATTTTTGACGCAAGATTGTATTCTGTATTACGAACTAGAATAATTTGAACACGAATAACTTCCGCTAAAGTAATCCAACTCGTCAAGGATACAACAAAGATAATTACAATCATCGATTTCCCTAAAGCAAAGATAATAATTAATCATAAAATTAAAGTTGGTACCAAATTTAAAAATCTAGTAATTTCAATAAATAAAATATCAAATTTTTTATAAAATCCTCAAATTGAACCAATAATAACTCCTAATAAAATTTGAATTACGGCAATAATTAAAGTAAATAATAATGTAGTCCGCATTCCAATCCAAATTTTATCTCAATAATTTTCCCCATTCATTCCTAATCCAAATAAATAAGTTGCATTTGGTGCTAACGGTTGTTGATAATTCGGAATTGGTAAATTAGCTGTTAATGGATTAGCAACTTTTCCAATTGGAACAATTGCGGTTAATAACACAATCGCAACTAATAATAGTAAACAAATAATAAATGTTTTTTTAGCAATTAAAATTCTCCCGACAACTTTTCAATAACTATATGATTTTGTTGAAATTCGTTCATTTTCTTCGATTTGAGGACCAACAATTTCAAATAAACTTAGATCTAAATTATCAACATCATAGTTTTGAAAATCAAATAACTCTTCATCTGTAATTCTTTTCATCATCTTGTTCCTCCTTTATTTTGTTAATTTAACACGGGGGTCTAAGACCGCCATAATAATATCTGCTAATAAACTAGTAATAATTCCAGAAGTTGCTGTTAAGAGAATATATCCCATTATAACAAAAGAGTCTTTATTTCCAACTCCAGAAACAATAAATTTACTCATCCCCGGAATTGATCAGTTTTGTTCGGCAAAAATACTGGCCCCAAAAATAGTTGTGACAAAAGCAGTTGGCAATAATCGAAAAATTCGAATTCCGGCATTACGGAAAATATGAATATAAAAAATGTAACGATTAGTCATCCCTTTTGATAAGGCAAAATTAGTATAGTCAGCGGTCATTTCATCAATAACATACCGTCTTGTGTTAATCACAATTGGCGGGGTAATCATTAGAAAAATCGCAAAAACTGGCCAAAACTTAGTATCAAAGGTTCCAGAACTAAATAACCCATGAGCATAAAAAGCATTAATTGAAATCAAATAAACGCCCACCACTAAAACAACGGGAGGAATTGCTAAAAAGATAATTGAAGCGGCATTAATCGTATTATCAACACTACGTTCTTTATTTTTAGCAGAAATAATTCCTAGGGGAACACCAATTAAATAAGCTAATAACACAGCAACTGAACCAAAAGCAAATGAATACGGAATTGCTCTGGCAAAAATTTCTGATACTAATTCCCCCGGTTGGGCAACAGCTGTTGAAAAAACAACCCCTAAATAAAAGAATGTTGTAATTTTATCTCCAACCAATTGTCCCGTTACGGGATCAAAAGCACTGTTAACAATAATTGTCTTTTTAAAAAACGGTATAATATTATATAAATATGTCCCTAATTGGGTTCAAATTGAACCATATACACCAAAGATTTTCATTCTTTGTTCTAATAAATTATTATATTCTGGTGTTCCAGGAAGAATATTTAATTTATTAATATCAATATCAGAAATATAAATATCATCTGGTGTTACTAATCGTAATAAAATAAAAATAACACAAATTGCTAATAATAATGTAATTATGGCAAAAAAGATTCGTTTTAACGAATAACCTAATAATGGAAAACGATTAAAAAATTCACGACGATGATGATTAAAGATACTAGTTCGATATTTCATCTCCACCAGTCATGATGTTCGTTTATCTGCCCCTTGATAATCTAACTCAACATTATTAAACTTTTGGTCATACTCTTTTGCAACTAAAATATTGTTTTCGGAAATATTTTTCCTCTTGTTAATCCCTTTCATATATTTTTTCCCCTCCTTATATTAAGTAAAAATAAAATGTCCCTTTTTTAAATTTTTAATAAAATAATGTACTTAAAATAATTCGTTCAAATAATGTGCTCGATACAAAATATAATTTTATATTATATTATTATATTTTACTTTTGTAAAAAATACAATATAATTTAATAATAAATTTAAAAAATATTAATAAGGGGGATCCAATGGCAAAAAAGAAGAATGTTTTTAAACAATTACATAAATTAAAACAAGAGCAAAAAAAAAACCACCAAAAAGAGGTGGCAGAAATTGTTGATGAGACATATCAAAATCACACTTTAAAATTAGAAACTTATCAAAAACTAAAAAAAATTACTTGATTTCATTGTTTGATTGCGGTGTTAATTAGTGCAATTATTATTGGTTTTAGTTTTTTGCTCGGTATTTTTGCATTTAAAGACATTAAAAAAACCGAATGAATTGTTGTTAGTTTTTTAGTTGTTATTCTATTAATTTGATTTATCTTGGGATGATATAAAAATAAAACGGCTGCTGCTTATTTTAATGATCACCGTCGCCGTTATCAACCAACGTTAACTGATGAAGAAGCAAACATTAAAAAAATTCGTAATATTTTACTAATTATTGGCGCCATCTTATTAATTTCTTCCCTAATTATTTTCTTTACTGTCTAATTCTTTTTTAAAAAGAAAAAGCCTTGCTATTACAAGCAAGGCTTTTAAAACTAAATTTATAATTAAAAAGCTAATCCATAATTCTTAAAAGTTGGTTTTTAAGTTCATACTAATGATTTAACATTACATATCTTCATTTTTGACTGTTCTTTTAAGATATCATCAGTATGCATTCAACTAATACTGACCATTTTTTCGAGAAGCATTTCATTAAATTGCTCTTTATATTTCTGATAATAATTTTCGGTTTGTGCCTTACTTACGTTAACATTTTCTTTCCGTAAAGCTAAGTATTTCTTAAATAACATAAATGCCGCATAGTACATTACCCCAACGGCAAATCATTTTAAGTAATGGGAAAAATCATTCATTTTAACCCCTAAATTCCAACAAAAACAACAAAGAAAGCAGTAACAGTTCCCACAACACCACCGATTAAAAGACCATAGGCCACTTTGGGACTATAATTATTATCACAATGAAATGTTCATGCGGTTGTTGGCAAGGCAAAACCAGCAGCACACGTCATAATTGGAAAAGCAATAATTGTTTCCATTCCTAATAATGACACGATCGCTAAAGCTGGCGCATACAATCCAACGCCAAAACTTTGTAATCCTCCAATGATAAAGAACGCAATAATCCCAACAGCTAATTTTCAACCACTAAGTCCTTTTGTTCCAACAGTATTAAATAGTCCAACTTGGCCTAAAATCATTAAAATTCCAGCCGCCGCTAAGGACACTGCCACGAATAAAGCGACAAATTTTTTATTAACTTTATTAACAATCTTTGCGGAACAAAAAGCCCCAATCATAGCGGCAATCACTAAAGTTACTAAGGTTACTAGTTCAACTTTAATTGCACTAACAAACAAGGTTCCAGCTAATAAATTTGGAATTGTTAAACCAACATTTAATGTTCCTGGTAACTTTTTAACATCTGGAACACTATTTGTTGCATTCAAAGCAGCAACCGTTACCACAAAGCTACCAACCCCAATCGTATCAGTAAAACTACCAAGAAAACAAATTGTTGAAATTTTGAAAAGGTTTTCTTGTTTATCTAAAAAAATTCGTTTTGTTGTATTATAAATAATAAAAACTAAAAATCCTAAAATTAAAATAATACCAACACACATAAAAATAAAGGCTGTTAAATGGTTTTTATTAGTAAAAGTGAAGTTTTGGCCATCATTAACAATTTTAAAATAAAATAAGTAATTTACTAATAAACTAGCTAATAATAACAATAATGTTAAGGTCACGGCAATTATAGCAATTGTGCGCCCACTTAAACTTCGTTTCATCATATTATGTTCTGTTTTAATATTTTTTAATTGTTTTTTTTTAACTTGACTTGTTTCAGTTTCATCGTGCAAAACACTAGCAATTTTTGTTTTAAATTCTTGGTGTAATGATTGATGGTCTAAATCACTTTTTAATTTATTTGTTTCTTGATATTCTCACATTGCCAATGAATAATTTAAATTTAAATATTCTCTTTAATTTTGTCGAAAACTCTTGATATTTATAAAATATACCTAAAATTAGGTATATTTTTAATATATAGAGGTAAATAAATGATGAAAAAAATAATTACAGAATTAATAAATAGCTTAACAGATGATCAATTTTTAGAATTTTATGAAAAAATAAAACAACAAGCAGACTTAATTAAAAAACAAAAACGTTTAAATGAAATTGATCAAAAATTTAGAGATAAAGGCATTATATGTCCTAATTGCAAATCTTTTCATTGTGTTAAAAATGGTCATAATTCCGAAGGAAAACAAAAATATTTATGTAAAAAATGTCGTGCTAGTTTTGATGCATTTCGTCATCATTTTACTTATTGAAGTCATTTAAATTATGAACAGTGAAATTTATTAATTCAAATTTCATTGTTAGGACAATCTAGTAAAATAATTTCTCGTTTTATTAAAACAACCCCAAAAACCGCTTGATATAATCGACAAAAATTAATGCAATCAAAACAATTAGAAAATACACAGTTAAAATTTAAAAAATTAAATGGTCAAATCCAAATGGATGAAACATTTATTAAAGAAATTCATAAAGGCAATTTTAAAGATAAATTTAATAAACGAAAAACTCATCTCGATCCATTTTCAACTGATACCAAATGCTGTATTCAAATGGCGGTTGATAGCAATAATAATATTTTTGTTCAATCCACCAATACCAAAAGATTACAAAAACAATGGATTATTGAAAATATGAATAAGCAACTAATTAAAGAAAAATCAATAATTATTTCTGATATGCAACCACTATATTTATTAGTAGCAAAACAAACAAATTCTACTCTATATTCCACCAAAACTAGTACAAACCCTGATACTAGTTATCAAAAGTTAAATAAGATTAGTAAATTACAATCCAGTCTTAAAGAAGCCTTAATTCATTATCATGGTTTGGGTTTCACTAATATTCAAAATTATTTAAAGCTCTGAAAATGAAAATACCAACACAAAGGTTTAACACCAAACCAACAATCAACGGTATTATATTTTAACGTTTAAAAAATTTAAAGCAAAATCATAATCTTACACAAAATTAGTTTTCAAATTGTCATATTGATGATTTTTTTTATTTCATCAAGAGTTTTCGACAAAATTAAAGAATATTCCTTTAATTTTGTCGAAAACTCTTGATATTTATAAAATATACCTAAAATTAGGTATATTTTTAATATATAGAGGTAAATAAATGATGAAAAAAATAATTACAGAATTAATAAATAGCTTAACAGATGATCAATTTTTAGAATTTTATGAAAAAATAAAACAACAAGCAGACTTAATTAAAAAACAAAAACGTTTAAATGAAATTGATCAAAAATTTAGAGATAAAGGCATTATATGTCCTAATTGCAAATCTTTTCATTGTGTTAAAAATGGTCATAATTCCGAAGGAAAACAAAAATATTTATGTAAAAAATGTCGTGCTAGTTTTGATGCATTTCGTCATCATTTTACTTATTGAAGTCATTTAAATTATGAACAGTGAAATTTATTAATTCAAATTTCATTGTTAGGACAATCTAGTAAAATAATTTCTCGTTTTATTAAAACAACCCCAAAAACCGCTTGATATAATCGACAAAAATTAATGCAATCAAAACAATTAGAAAATACACAGTTAAAATTTAAAAAATTAAATGGTCAAATCCAAATGGATGAAACATTTATTAAAGAAATTCATAAAGGCAATTTTAAAGATAAATTTGATAAACGAAAAACTCATCTCGATCCATTTTCAACTGATACCAAATGCTGTATTCAAATGGCAGTTGATAGCAATAATAATATTTTTGTTCAATCCACCAATACCAAAAGATTACAAAAACAATGGATTATTGAAAATATGAATAAGCAACTAATTAAAGAAAAATCAATAATTATTTCTGATATGCAACCACTATATTTATTAGTAGCAAAACAAACAAATTCTACTCTATATTCCACCAAAACTAGTACAAACCCTGATACTAGTTATCAAAAGTTAAATAAGATTAGTAAATTACAATCCAGTCTTAAAGAAGCCTTAATTCATTATCATGGTTTGGGTTTCACTAATATTCAAAATTATTTAAAGCTCTGAAAATGAAAATACCAACACAAAGGTTTAACACCAAACCAACAATCAACGGTATTATATTTTAACGTTTAAAAAATTTAAAGCAAAATCATAATCTTACACAAAATTAGTTTTCAAATTGTCATATTGATGATTTTTTTTATTTCATCAAGAGTTTTCGACAAAATTAAAGGAATATTCTTGAATCTTTTGGCAATATTAATGATAAGCTTCTTTAATATATTTTTCTTTTAATTCAAAATCAGCTTTGGTAAGATTATTTTTTTAAGTGCTTGTTTTAAAAACGAAATTTGTTGTTTATAAAACGCTTTTAATTCCCCTTGCCGATCAGTTCATTGATAAATTTTTTCTGTGTGATGAAGTAAATCATTCTCATTCTTAATAATTTTTTCTACTTGAGTTTGATTTTCCATATGTTATTTAAAGGCAATAACTTCAATTTCAACAAGGCCAGATTTTGGTAAGTCTTTCACCGCAAATGTACTTCTTGCCGGTTTATGTGAACCAAAGAATGCTTCATAAACTTCATTAACAACAAAAAAATCGTTAATATCTTTTAATAAAATTGTTGTTTTAACAACATTATTTTTGTGATAGTTTGCGGCTGTTAAAATCGCAGCAATATTTGTTAGAACTTGGCTAGCCTGACTTTGAATATCAGCGCCTAACACCATTGTTTTCGGATCAAATCCTAATTGTCCCGAAATATACAAAAAGCCATTTGAAAGTTTTACTGCTTGAGAATATGGACCCACTGCTTTGGGTGCTTGATCAGTATAGATTAATTCCATTATTTTATAATTGAATCAATAAATTCTTTTTCCATCACAGTATATCCCAACTTCTCTAAGTCAATAACAATGTCTCCTAATTAAGCTTTTGTATTAATATCAACTACTAATCGAATAATTTCTCGATTAATTTCTAAACTATTTTCTAATTGTGAATCAGAAATTTTATGAATTTGAACACCATGAGAATCAACAACATTCGTAATCTTTGTTAAATGTCCTTTCCCTAGTGGTGCATCAATTTTTAAAACAACCCTACGCCGCTGATTAATTAAAGCTCGGTTTGTAATATTTAAGAAAGTTGTCACATCAATATTTCCCACTGATAAAACACAAACAATTTTTTTGTTTTTAACATTTAGTTTATTAAATAGCATTGCGGCCGTGGTTACTGCCCCTGCGCCTTCTGCGACAATTTTACAATTTTCAAATAAAAATAAAATTGTTTCAGCAATTTCTGCTTCTGATACAAGGATAACATCATCAACATATTTATTTAAAATACTAAAGGTAATATCACCAGTTTGTTTAACCGCAATTCCATCGGCAATTGATAATTTACCGTGAACTGAAAACGATTTATTGCTTTTCCTTGCTTCATAATAACTTGGAACATTTTGACTTTGTACACCTATTAATTTACAATTGGGATTTACAGCTTTGACATAACTTGCAATTCCTGAAAGGATCCCCCCCACCAATTGGGACAAGAATGTAATCAACATCTTTCAATTCTTCTAATATTTCTATTGCAATTGTTCCCTGACCAATAATAACATCAGGATCATTAAAAGCATGAACAAATACTTTATCTTCTGCTTTTGCAATCTCTAATGCTCTTTGATTGGCATCGTCAAAAAAATCACCATGCAAAATCACTTCTACACCATAATTTTTAGTTGCATTAATTTTACTAATTGGAGCTGTTTTTGGCATCACAATTGTCGCTGGAACTTTTAATAAGTTAGCTGCAAAACTAACTCCTTGTGAATGATTCCCAGCGCTTGCCGCAATAACGCCCTTTTTAATTGTCGCTGGTTCAAGAGCCATCATTTTTGATAACGCTCCTCGTAATTTAAACGAACCAGCACGTTGTAAGTTTTCTAATTTTAAATAGACTTCATTATCAGTAATATTGCTTAATTTTGTTTCATAAATTACTGGAGTTTTGATAATGTGGTTTTTAATTTTGTTATATGTATTTTCAATTCGTTCTCTTGAAATATCATATTACATATATTGTTCCTTCTTTCTCCGAATTTGTTTGAGCCTAATTTAATTATACAAAAAAAAATATTCTTAAATTTTTCAATTCTTATAAAAATATTTTCTTAATTTGGTTGTACTTTACCATAATTTACTGTAATTTATGACACTTTATCATTCCCTAACGACCGTATCCCCCCGGTCCAGGACCTACCCCAGGACCTGGTAAAAATTTTTGACTTTTTTGATTTGATTTTTTTCGTAATTTTCGATTTGTTGTCATATTAGGTGGTAAAGTAATATTTAATTTTTGTAGTAAGAAATCAAATGAAAATTCAACTTCACTAATTTTTACAATCTTAATCCGTTTCTTTAACGCATACTGAGTAACATAATATAAATGTAACGGCGAATTTAAAACAAAATTTAAATAATTATTGGTCTTATCATATCAATTTGGTACCCGATTAGAGTTAAAATAACGCATCATAGCCTGTGTGATTATTAGTAACAAAATAATAACTGTTTTTAATATTAAAAGCCGCTAATTGACCACTATAAATTTGGGTTCCATTCATAACCATTGTAAATTCATCAATATATTCTTTAATTTCATCTAGTAAATGTGATGAAAAAAATACTGTTTTTCCACGTAGGGTTAATTGTTTTAAATAAAAAATAATTTTTTTTCGATTATTAATATCTAATCCTGCTTCTGGTTCATCCAAAATTAAAATTTCTGGATCATGAATAATTCCTTGAATAATCATTACCCTTTTTTTCATCCCCGATGAAAAAGAATTAACATCTTTATCACGGTGTTCTCAAATTTCTAATGACTTCATTAAGTATTCAATTCGTTCCCGTAAATATCTTCCACGCAAACCATTTGTTTTTCCCATGTATTTTAAGAAGTTATAAGAACTAATGTTTTCTGGAAAAGTAATAAATTCTGGTACATAACCAATCATTTTTTTCATTCCAACTTTGGTTGCTTTTTTACCAAAAATAGAGATATCACCTTTAAAACATTTTAACCCACCAATTAAAGACTTAATGAAAACGGTTTTTCCACTACCAGAAGCTCCTAAAATTGCATGTAATTTTCCCCGTCCAACATTAAAGTTAAAAGGACCAACAACACTATTTTTAAATTTTTTAGTAAAAATTCGTGATGAGATTGCAACTTCACTGACTACTAATGCATTATTATTCATTTCTTAGCATCCCCTTTCAACTTTTAAGTAATATTTTTACGGCGTAAGATTAAATAAGCAAATATTAAGAAAAGACACGATAAACCGAGATAGATATATTGAATTAAACTAATGTTCAAAAATGGTGCTGGGTAAACATCAATTTTCTTATCAGCCCCTAAGGCTAGACGGAAATCTTGATAACTCATTAAATAGTTATTTTGAACCTCAAAGTCAATGTTACTCCGCTGTAATGGTTCAAATCAATATTGCGCGAAGTTTAACGAAGCGGTTCAAATTTGGTTTCAATGTTCAATAATATTAAACTTCGAAATTAAACCATAAGTATTCATTAGGTTATCATATTTAATTCACTCATTGTTAATTTTAATTGGTTGTTCTTCAAGTAATTTATAATCCATTATTTTCTTTAAAATATTAATTTCAATTTCACGAAGAACAAACAGGGTTGGTGAATCAAAATAATCTAAGACCCAATCTCTAAAATCACTACCATTATTATAATCGGACAATGTTCCTTTGTATTCATTATCTCATTCTTGACGAAAAACATCCGTTGGATTAAATGAATTTTCTTCCGATAATGTCCGATCAACTGTTACTAATTTGCTATCATTTGTCGTTGATAAACTATAATAGGAAGCAGTGGGATTAAAGTAAAATAACGATGTCCCACTAAAAAGATTCATTGTAATATAATTTGTTCATGAACCCGCTGCCTTTGAGACAACTGCCATGTAATCAGCAAGTTCTTTTTGAACGGGGTCATTTTGATCTAATTCTTGTTCTGATTTGAAAAAATAATCTGTTGCAAAATTAACTTTCATTGAAACATCATTTCCGCTCGCTGCTCCAACATTATTAATAATTGTTTTAAGATCTTCAAGCTTATTATCATAAAGATATCTTGTTGATGAATCTCATGTTTTAAGTTTTTTGATTTCAAATTCTTCTGTTTTAGGAACAGTTAATCCTAAATTTTTATAAAAATCTAAGCGACGAACACGTAATGCTGGGTCACTAGTAATATCTTTGTAGTCATCATTTTTAAAGACTAAATTTAAATCACTATAACTTCATTCATCATAAAAGTTTCAAATCGCATTAGTTAAATGAGGATATTTAATTAAATCTTTTTTAAGATTCTTTTTAAAATTAATTGTACTTTTAATAATTGGAACTGGATAGTTTTGAGTAATACTATCATTAGCAAATGTTAATTCAACGGTTTTTGCTAAACTCATAATTAATGAATATGGCATCCCACCAACTAGAAACAAACTACAGAAAATAACAACAATTAGTAAAACAACTTGTGAGTTTAAAAATGTTACCGCAAATAAAATCCCACTTGAAGCAAAAAATGATAATGCCATTGAATAAAGAAATAATTTTAATAATAAATTTTGATAAACTTGTAAATATTGGGGATCCTTATTAAAAATATTACCTAAATAACCAATCCCAAAAGCAAAAAGAATAATTGTTCCTAAAAAAAGAAGAATTAAAATTCAAAGGGCAATTATTTTTAATAAGAACAGGACAAATCGTGAATATGGCTTTGAAATTAATAACAAATATGTTCCATCTTCAAATTCACGACCAAAAATTTTAATAATTACTAATAAAATAAATAGCAATAACAAAATATTATTAAAGATAAAAACGCCATACTGAAAATTCTTAAAAAACTCATAAACATTTTTTGAAGAAGAAAATAAAGTAATAGCAACTGCCCCAAATAAGACAACTGATAAAATAAAAAGAACTCAAACCGCCATTGAACGGCGTATTTTAAAAATTGAAAAAGAAATCAACGACCATCATAAATTTGATTTGCCTGATCTTAATACTCTATTCGCCACCTACAACCCCTCAAATCTTTTAATAATTTGTTATACATATATATTATATAACATTTTCATGATTTTTGATACTGCTTTTTTACTGCAGCGAAAAATACCATAATGACCAAAAAATAAATAATATTGCCTAAAAGGCAATATTATTTGTATATTTAATTTTTAAACTATATTTAAAATCTAATTGAAAGTGCGATTGATCAAAGGGTTGTTCTCAAGAGTATGGGACAAGGTCAATAATTTTATCTTTCTTGTTCTCTTTACTAAAAATTCAATGAATACGTAAATTTTGAATATTTCCATTTTTACGAATTTGAACAATTTCACGCGTTGGTAAATATCTTTCGTTTAAAGCTGACATTAAAATATTTTTTTTTGATTTTTGGAAAGAGCAATTGGTAATCCCAATGTTGGTAAATATCCTGTTCATGTGTCAACGCTAAATTTAACTGGTTTATCATATAGTTTTAATAATGGCTCAAAATGTTTTTTAAAAGTAGTTGTTTCATAAACATTATTGGCCCCCTTATTTAAATTAGCAACACCATTAATTTTAATAGCATCATCAAGCACTTCTTGTTTAATTTTAACAGCAAGACGAAGAATCGCTTGTCCAGTATAACCTTCTATTTCGGTCGCATCTAATTGTAAATTAACAATATTTGATGATTCTTGTTCTAAAACTATTTTAAGGTTATTATTTTTGAATAAGGTTTGTAATGAATCAGAAACATCTTTTAATTCTAATAATTTTGCTTTAATTAAATTAACGTCCATTTTATCTACTTCAATCAAATTATTGTTATTTTGGGTAAAATCAAAACTATACTTTGAAATATCAATATCTTGAATTTGTTTTTGAAATTCCTTTTCGTCCTGATTATCTTGGTTTTGTTCATCTTTACTGTCTTTGCTATCTTGGTCATCCTTAATATCTTTTGATATCTTGGTCTTGACCCTCTTTAGTATCTTTATTATCTTCAATCTGATCATCATTGTTATCTTTAATATTTTGTTCTTCATCATCAACACCAATGCTAATATCATCATCTCCAATAATGTTCGAGTTAATGATACTACTACGTGTTGATATACGATAAAATTCATATCCAATTGCACCACCACCAGCTAATAATATTAATAATAAAATAACAAGAACGATTCATACCCAATACCGGATCTTTCTTTTTGAATTCTTAATTTGTACTAATTGTTGGTTTGAGTTTGCAATTGGATACGACAATGATTCTTTATTTTTTATCGCAAGTTCTTGATTAGTTGCAGAAAAGCCCATTAAGATGTCATTATTAAAATGAGATAAATTATTATCTTGTTTAACAGTCATCATATCTCTTGCTAACTTTTCATTAAAAGCTAAAACCTCAGCAACATGTTCTGGCATAATATCATTTTCCTCAAAATAGTCATCCTTAGATTTTAATAAATCTTGGTTTCAAAACAAGGCATAAAACTTATTACGACATTTAATCGCAAGAATTGCCTTTGACGTAATTGCTTTAATTTCATTTTCACTATGATACTGGCAAACCATTAAATCATTAATATTATCCATATCATTATTTTTAATGGTTGTTATTGTTTGCATTAATTGTGTTCAACATTTATTACACATTTCTTTCGCAATATAAAAAATATTTTTTGGCAATATAAAAACCTCCTTAAATAATTAATTTAAATAATATTTTAATAAAAGAGCCTGATATTTTTCTATCACAGTGTTTTCTTATACAACAGTTTTTTCTATATACATTATACCATAATTTTTGAAAATATATTATATCATATTTCTTTAATTTTGTCGAAAACTCTTGATATTTATAAAATATACCTAAAATTAGGTATATTTTTAATATATGGAGGTAAATAAATGATGAAAAAAATAATTACAGAATTAATAAATAGCTTAACAGATGATCAATTTTTAGAATTTTATGAAAAAATAAAACAACAAGCAGACTTAATTAAAAAACAAAAACGTTTAAATGAAATTGATCAAAAATTTAGAGATAAGGGCATTATATGTCCTAATTGCAAATCTTTTCATTGTGTTAAAAATGGTCATAATTCCGAAGGAAAACAAAAATATTTATGTAAAAAATGTCGTGCTAGTTTTGATGCATTTCGTCATCATTTTACTTATTGAAGTCATTTAAATTATGAACAGTGAAATTTATTAATTCAAATTTCATTGTTAGGACAATCTAGTAAAATAATTTCTCGTTTTATTAAAACAACCCCAAAAACCGCTTGATATAATCGACAAAAATTAATGCAATCAAAACAATTAGAAAATACACAGTTAAAATTTAAAAAATTAAATGGTCAAATCCAAATGGATGAAACATTTATTAAAGAAATTCATAAAGGCAATTTTAAAGATAAATTTGATAAACGAAAAACTCATCTCGATCCATTTTCAACTGATACCAAATGCTGTATTCAAATGGCAGTTGATAGCAATAATAATATTTTTGTTCAATCCACCAATACCAAAAGATTACAAAAACAATGGATTATTGAAAATATGAATAAGCAACTAATTAAAGAAAAATCAATAATTATTTCTGATATGCAACCACTATATTTATTAGTAGCAAAACAAACAAATTCTACTCTATATTCCACCAAAACTAGTACAAACCCTGATACTAGTTATCAAAAGTTAAATAAGATTAGTAAATTACAATCCAGTCTTAAAGAAGCCTTAATTCATTATCATGGTTTGGGTTTCACTAATATTCAAAATTATTTAAAGCTCTGAAAATGAAAATACCAACACAAAGGTTTAACACCAAACCAACAATCAACGGTATTATATTTTAACGTTTAAAAAATTTAAAGCAAAATCATAATCTTACACAAAATTAGTTTTCAAATTGTCATATTGATGATTTTTTTTATTTCATCAAGAGTTTTCGACAAAATTAAAGTCATATTTTTAAAATAAAAAAACCTTAATTAAGGTTTTTTTTAAAATATTTTTGGTAATTAATTAAAAGTTAATTCAACTTCACCAGTATAATATTTAGAGTGATCATAAGCAACAATTGTTCCACCCTTTTGATCATCATTAATCGTTAAATATAAATCATTTAATAAAGCACTTAATCGTTTTAACTGACTAACAAAGTTAGCACTAATAAACATCATCATTGTTTGCAAAATTGTAACTTTTGGTAATTTTCCTAAATTTGTCGTTAATTTCATTGCTCCTAAATCTTCTTGTTTCGCTGGACGTTCTGGTGTCTTAACTGAAAAGTGAATAGTAATTGAACCATAGTAATCTTTCGTTGGATCATCATGTTCACTTCAATGGTCTTTTCCTGTTTTTAAAATAGATTCAGTTTGGTCTTTATTAACTACAATGTTTGGTACCTGACTAATTTGTTGATTTCAAATTTTGGGTGTTTGTTCACCAATAAAAAATTCACCAAATTTATCTAATTCTGAAATAAGTTGCATATTGTTAAAAACAATTGCAATTAAAATTGTTTTTGGCCGAGCATCATCAATAACACCTAAATCAATACTTTTTATCTTATCAGCAAGATGATTTGAAGTTATTACTGTCTTATTAATCTTTATCGTATTAACTGTTGTACCATCATTAAAATTTAATTCATAATTACCATTTCGATATAAATCAATTTCACTTGGTGCTTTTGATTGATTATTAAATTTATAATTTTTAACTAATTGATTAAAATTTCATTTTGATCCTTGAAACAATTGGGCTAATTGTTCTAATAATTTGGGAATTGTTTGTTTAGAATCTTGCGGATTAATTGTTTTAAAATTAATCCCCTCAAACCCAGTTACTTCTAATGGTAACACTGGTGGATCAACTGGAATATTATTTCAGTCATCACTTTTATTACAACTAATAATTGTCGTCACTGGTGTTATTGTTAAAACACTAGTTGTCAAAATCGCTAACAGTTTTTTCATCCTAATCCCCTCCTTAATCCGCATTCATAATCGCAATTAATGGATTAATGCGATTCATATTAAATCAACTAATTAAATACGCAATAAAGTATAATAATAAGCCACTGCCAATTGCAACAATTGGAATCATTATATTGATAAATAATGGCAATACTAACCCAATTCTAATTAAAATCATATTAGAAATCGTTAAGAAGAGCCAACCAAAACCAAATCCGGCAATTGTCATAATGACAATAATCGGAATATACATTCCAATAACTAATTTTGTAATATACCGGTTACGATATCCCAGAACTTTCATTGTTGCAATAATTGTTTGATTTTCAGCAATTACAATATTACTTGTTAAAATAATAATCATAAAACTTAACACAAAGGAAATTCCAATGATGAAGAAGACAACGCCATTAACAGCTTTCGCAATGTTTCCTAAAATTGTTTTAGCTTGTTCAATTGGCATTAAAGTACCAAAAGTACTATTTGAATATGCTGGATAAGAAATTCCTGTTACGGGTTTAATACCACCATTTAATCCATAAAAACTATAATCACCAAATAATTGACTTGTTCCTAATCCTGCTTCAATATCATCAACTTTACTACTATTTGAAATTTTATAGTTAAAAATAGGATATTCATTTTGAAACACAGCAATTCAATCAACACTACTTTGTCCTGTTCTTCAGTACTTAACAAATTCATCTCATAAATGCTTATTCCCTGCTGTGGCAGGATGCTGTTGAATAAACGCTTCTAACATATTTAAACTAGTTTTATTTGCTGCTGATAACGTGTTATTATTTTTAATAAAAGAATTACTTCATTCATTTAAGAATAAGCGTAATAAATAATCTCGTGTTTTATCATATCATAACAACTGTTGTGCACGTTCCTCATTAATTCAAGCCCGAGCAGCACCAAATTGGTTTGTAATCCCGACAACTTTAAATTGTGAAGAATTAGTTTGATTAGTAATTGTATAACTTCCATTAACAATTTTATCGTTTAAAATTGTTGATCTTGTAAAAGTGAGGTCAGTAATATCAATCCCACTTTTTAAAACATATTCATTAGTGTTTTCTTTTAAAACACTATTTTTATAGTTATTATCACCATTAAACATTAGTTTTCCAACATTGCCAACAGCACCACTAGCACCCGTTACCTCACTTGCATCTCACCCTTGTAAAATACTATCCGCCGTAACACTAGAATCACTTGCTAGTAATGCTTTTTGAATAATGCGCGGATCAATAGTATCACCAACTGCAATTACTAATCGTTTGGCCAATGTTTCATTTAGAACAATGTTATTATTTGATGTAAATAATTTTTGTTTTAAATCTTCTTTATTTTTATTAGTTAATACTTGATTTTTAAAGGTTTGATTAATTCCATACATTTTAAAATCAATACTATTAACTTCAGCATTAACCATTGTTCCACGATCATCAGTTAACGGATTAAAAGGAATTACCCCAAATGTTAAATTAAAATTATTATTTGGTGTTTTAAAGGCTTCTTGCATTTTAACACGAACTGTTTGTGGTGAACGTGAATAAGCTCCTTGAATAAAACATTGATTAACATTATCAACAAAATAAGCATAAATTCAATTATATAAATCATACATTGGTTTTTTTAAACGAGTATTAAAGTCGCTTCCTGTTCCTGAATCTAGGACATCATAAAACGATGTTGTCAATGGTTGTTCCAATGCTGGACGAAAATGATTATTGTCTAGCACAATAACAGCATTTCCTTGTCAAAAATCTCTTTGATAATCACTCTGCGTGAACATTTCTTGCTCTAAATTATCATTTAAACTAATATTCCCGGTTTTATCAAAATACTTGTCACTTTTAATATTTAAAGCAAGTGTGTCACGATATTTTCAATAAAATAAGCGGTAATTTTCTAAAGCACTGATATTTTCGCGTGCTGTTTCTGTTGTTCGTAAATATTGTTCAATTGTTGTTTTTGTTAAACTACTTAAACCAAAATCCTTGTAATCACCTCATGATGTTGTACAAATTGCTTTTGATGAAACAGCATCCTTTGATTGCAGTTTTTTACTTTCTGAAAATTCTTTTGAAATATTAGAATATGGTAATGAGCGCATATCTTCAGCATTATATGTTGGTGTATAATTCTCGGGATTAATTTGCCCTGTTACAAAATCGCGTAGATATTGGTTTGAATAACTTGTCATATTAGTATTTGGTAAAAAACTATTCTTACTATCTCACGGTTTTTGCGTTGGATCATAAGTTTTTAAAAAGGTCATTGGTAAATTATAAATCGGACTATTATATTCAACTAATGTTTTATAATTATCTCCTTCATATGAATAACGAATATTGTTTTGTAAAATAATTGGAATTGTTGTCGACATTGTAATCATAATCGTACTAATAATCATTGTTAAGGAAACTCCAACCATTTTTCCTAATGAATTTGATAATTGCACCGCTTGAAAACGAGCATCAAATGTTTTCCGAATTGCAAACATTTTATAAACCGCTTTTTTTAAACGTCCATTTGAAAACGTTTTTTCTTTCCGAATTAATTGCAGTGGTGTTCGTGATACCATCATGATTGTTCCACTAATCATTGTGACACAAGTTAATAAAACAAAAATAAACAAAACACAAGTTAATAATGCTAGTAGTGCAAAGACAAAATTACCATATGGTAAATTAAAATATGTCCCAAATAAGTATTTAATCGTAAATTGGCCACTAATTCCACTAGCGTAACCAATAACACCCCCAATTAATGCAATCATTAAGGGATAAGAAATATAACTAAGTGTTAATACACGACGACGATATCCTAATGCTCGTAATAATCCGTTTTGTGGTCCGGTTGCATCAATTTGGCGACAAACCACTAAGATTAGGACAAAAAAGGAAATAATTAATAAAACAGTAATTAAAATATATGACCCCCCAATAAAGGAATTTAACGTTGTTGTAAAATAAGTAATCCGCTTAGCAAATTCATAACGATGATCGGTTAGAAAAGTAGCAACTGGTAAACCAGTCGATAATGTTTTAACATAATATGAATGTAACCCAATATGTTGGCCTTGTTCACTATTAATATAATTATTAATCGTTTGACTATAAACACTACGAATATTATCCTTGTTCGTTTGACTAAATTTTCCAACATAATAAATTTCACGATCTAACTGACTTTCTGGAATTAGCACTTGTCTTGTTGAATCTAAGGCTGTTACTTGATAATGTTGTCCTTTTGTATCAGCAACTTCTGTTTCAACTAATCCAAATAAACGTGGATCTAAATACGCAATTCCTTCGTTATTCATATTTGGAAATGGATGTGATGCATCAATAATTGGTGTAATATAATCAGCAGATTGACCAAACCCAACTACACGAAATCAATTTTCATTACTATATGGTGATGTTGGTAACCATTTATTGATATCTTGATGTTCATATGGCGCTAAATTAACTTTTTGTAATTCACTATCAGCAACTTTAATTGTTGTTCCATAACGGTCTGTTTGTAATCGAATAACATCATTAATTTTAATATGATTTTTTTGCGCAAATTGCGGCGTTAAATAAATTCAGTGCATTGTTTCACGATTAATTGATTCTCAATATTGTTCATAAAAAGCAATTGGCATTCCAACCGAAACAATAAACCGATCAATTGCTTGTTTTGGATTTAATGTTACTGCTTTAATAACTTTATTATTTCCCAAACTAAATGTTCGTGCTTCAACACGATCATAAGAAAAACTTTCATCATTATTATTAACTTGTTGTTTAATAAACTCTAAAATAGCATTTTGTCGTAAATTACCATCAGTAATATTTTCAAACTGATCAATCCCCCCATTTGGGTTTTTAACATAATTAGTTTGAGCAAAATTAATAACAAAATCATGTTGATTACTTACTTGTTCTGAAATAAAATTATTATAATTATTTTCAACACGCTGTTTTGAAACTTCAATAATTGTAAAAATAAAACTAGTTAAAAACACTAAAATAACTAATCCAACAAATTGAATTTTATTTTTAACTGTGTTTTTAAAATTGTTTTTAAATAATAACTTAAAACCAGGCATTTTTTCACACTCTTTCTCTTATTTTTTAATGTTTGAATTTAATTAAAAATAAAACGAGGTGGTGTTGATTGTTTTTTAAATTGTGTTAATAGTTCGGTTTTACGTAAATTATCAATAAGACAAGTACATTTAAGAAATCAGCGATCTCTAGCAAAACCTAATAATAACATTAATAAAAGGGAAAATGATAATTTTTGTTGTTGACAAAAAACATCATTTGTTAGTGTTACTGCTCAAAATGTTTGATAACTAGAAAAAATAACATCATTAATATTTTTTAAATACCCAATATATAAACGAAATAGTAATAACATTGCAATAAAACTAAGCGTAAAAATTGCATAAAAAACATAACAAAAAATAACTAGAAAAGAATATATTGCTTTATAACTAATTATTATTTTTAATTGCATCATTAATGAAGTTTCACCAAAAAATAAAACACTTGAAATTATGAAAATATTACCTAATCATAAGATAATAATTTGCCAATTTGAATATAAAATTACTTTTCAAGTTGAAAGCGTTTCTTTTTTAATTTGCTGAAAATTAACTAAGATTTGCGCGAGAATTCCCGTGAAAAAAAGAAAAATAATACTTGATAAAAACAAATACAATAAATTTAATGCAATATTTAAGAAACTATAATTATCTTCAAGATTAATAATTGAAAAAGATGATGAGAAAAAAATATATCCTAAAAAAATAACAAAGAAAGCATTAATAAATCTTTGATATTTCGTAATAAAATTTGTTTTCATTTTCATCACCATAACTTTCATCATATTTTGCTGATTTTATTATAACATTAATATTAAAATAATGTATGGCATAAAATAAGCCTTATTACCTTAAAATAACAATAAAAAACTATTATTTTACAATGATAGTTTCCTTAATAACATTAATCTTGTTGTTGTTGATTAATGATAATTGGTCGTGATTTATTGATTTCATATTTACCCACTAAAATTAAAATTCCACCGATTAAAAATGAAAATAATAACGAAACAATTCCAGCAGCAATGTGTGATTCTGCTTTACCCTTTAAAACACTGGTGCACAATATTATTGGGGCAATTTGAACTGACCCAATTATTAAGTACATAATTCCAGCCATTGCCCCAAAACCAGCAAAGTAACCAGTTGTCATAACAAAAGCTAATAATGCACAAAGAACAAAAAACCCTAATAAAATTGATGATATAACAATCGATAAAATACAACCAGCACGACATAGATTATCTGTTTTTTTTCCTTCAAAAGAACCTTCTGAATTTCAATAGATATAATTTTGATCCATTTATATTTAATATTCTCCTTTCAATATTTTCTAATTTATAAATTAAAAGTTTAACTTATTGTTACTCTATTTTTTTACTTATTATTTTTCAATATTAGTTAAAGAACGGGGTCAGAACAATTTAAACAATTGATGTAAATTAGTTTTCCATAATTAATTTGTAATCAAATGTTTGACACAATTAAGTCATAACATTTTAACACTAAAAAAGCAATATTTTATTCCTTTAATTCTTTAATTTTGTCGAAAACTCTTGATGAAATAAAAAAAATCATCAATATGACAATTTGAAAACTAATTTTGTGTAAGATTATGATTTTGCTTTAAATTTTTTAAACGTTAAAATATAATACCGTTGATTGTTGGTTTGGTGTTAAACCTTTGTGTTGGTATTTTCATTTTCAGAGCTTTAAATAATTTTGAATATTAGTGAAACCCAAACCATGATAATGAATTAAGGCTTCTTTAAGACTGGATTGTAATTTACTAATCTTATTTAACTTTTGATAACTAGTATCAGGGTTTGTACTAGTTTTGGTGGAATATAGAGTAGAATTTGTTTGTTTTGCTACTAATAAATATAGTGGTTGCATATCAGAAATAATTATTGATTTTTCTTTAATTAGTTGCTTATTCATATTTTCAATAATCCATTGTTTTTGTAATCTTTTGGTATTGGTGGATTGAACAAAAATATTATTATTGCTATCAACTGCCATTTGAATACAGCATTTGGTATCAGTTGAAAATGGATCGAGATGAGTTTTTCGTTTATCAAATTTATCTTTAAAATTGCCTTTATGAATTTCTTTAATAAATGTTTCATCCATTTGGATTTGACCATTTAATTTTTTAAATTTTAACTGTGTATTTTCTAATTGTTTTGATTGCATTAATTTTTGTCGATTATATCAAGCGGTTTTTGGGGTTGTTTTAATAAAACGAGAAATTATTTTACTAGATTGTCCTAACAATGAAATTTGAATTAATAAATTTCACTGTTCATAATTTAAATGACTTCAATAAGTAAAATGATGACGAAATGCATCAAAACTAGCACGACATTTTTTACATAAATATTTTTGTTTTCCTTCGGAATTATGACCATTTTTAACACAATGAAAAGATTTGCAATTAGGACATATAATGCCTTTATCTCTAAATTTTTGATCAATTTCATTTAAACGTTTTTGTTTTTTAATTAAGTCTGCTTGTTGTTTTATTTTTTCATAAAATTCTAAAAATTGATCATCTGTTAAGCTATTTATTAATTCTGTAATTATTTTTTTCATCATTTATTTACCTCTATATATTAAAAATATACCTAATTTTAGGTATATTTTATAAATATCAAGAGTTTTCGACAAAATTAAAGCTTTAATCTTTAATTTTGTCGAAAACTCTTGATGAAATAAAAAAAATCATCAATATGACAATTTGAAAACTAATTTTGTGTAAGATTATGATTTTGCTTTAAATTTTTTAAACGTTAAAATATAATACCGTTGATTGTTGGTTTGGTGTTAAACCTTTGTGTTGGTATTTTCATTTTCAGAGCTTTAAATAATTTTGAATATTAGTGAAACCCAAACCATGATAATGAATTAAGGCTTCTTTAAGACTGGATTGTAATTTACTAATCTTATTTAACTTTTGATAACTAGTATCAGGGTTTGTACTAGTTTTGGTGGAATATAGAGTAGAATTTGTTTGTTTTGCTACTAATAAATATAGTGGTTGCATATCAGAAATAATTATTGATTTTTCTTTAATTAGTTGCTTATTCATATTTTCAATAATCCATTGTTTTTGTAATCTTTTGGTATTGGTGGATTGAACAAAAATATTATTATTGCTATCAACTGCCATTTGAATACAGCATTTGGTATCAGTTGAAAATGGATCGAGATGAGTTTTTCGTTTATCAAATTTATCTTTAAAATTGCCTTTATGAATTTCTTTAATAAATGTTTCATCCATTTGGATTTGACCATTTAATTTTTTAAATTTTAACTGTGTATTTTCTAATTGTTTTGATTGCATTAATTTTTGTCGATTATATCAAGCGGTTTTTGGGGTTGTTTTAATAAAACGAGAAATTATTTTACTAGATTGTCCTAACAATGAAATTTGAATTAATAAATTTCACTGTTCATAATTTAAATGACTTCAATAAGTAAAATGATGACGAAATGCATCAAAACTAGCACGACATTTTTTACATAAATATTTTTGTTTTCCTTCGGAATTATGACCATTTTTAACACAATGAAAAGATTTGCAATTAGGACATATAATGCCTTTATCTCTAAATTTTTGATCAATTTCATTTAAACGTTTTTGTTTTTTAATTAAGTCTGCTTGTTGTTTTATTTTTTCATAAAATTCTAAAAATTGATCATCTGTTAAGCTATTTATTAATTCTGTAATTATTTTTTTCATCATTTATTTACCTCTATATATTAAAAATATACCTAATTTTAGGTATATTTTATAAATATCAAGAGTTTTCGACAAAATTAAAGCTTTAATTTATAAAATATTGCTTTTTATTTAAATAATATTTTTTTGAAACAACGGGATTAAATATGACAATCAAAGCCATGATATAATTTATCTTCTTTAAAGATTTCTTTTATATCATATTTTTGGCGATAATCTTTTACATCCCCAGTTTCAATCGCTTTAATTGCTGCACACGCCATTGCATGTGAACTACATAAAGTAATTTGAGGAACATTACCACTATTTAACGGTTCATGATACAATGCCCCTGTTAACATTTCATTTAGGCCAAAACCAGGACATTCTCCTTTTAAAATTCCCTGTTGTACTCGAAAATCAGAAATAATTGGGAAGAGATATTTTTTCTTATTATGAATTGCTTGTTCGACCATTAATCCAAATTCCATATGAGTCCCAGAATCTCATCCATCTAACTCAAAAATGACATAATCAGCGGTGGTTAAACCAGCATAATCTAAGTCAAAAATTGCTTTATTAGTTGGACGGACGGTTTGATTTGTTTCAAAATCAACTGGATTTCCAATAATAAAATCAGGAAACATTGCTCGTAACCGATCCCCTTCTACTTTTCGGGTATTTCATTGTGCTTCAGTAAACATGCTTCCAGCATTATAAATTACTTTTTTATTATCTTGCATTATTATCCTCCTTCTTGGTTAATTGTGCTAATTATTGTTTTTATTTTTTCTTGTTCAAAAATTTTATTATTAATATCACCCGTTACAAAAGCCCCAACCGCTACTAAGTCATACCCTAGCGTTTTTGCTTCTTTTAAATTTGTTAAATTAATTCCCCCTGAAGCCATATATGTTTTTGTTGGAAAAAAGGTTTTTAAAGTTTGAATAAAATTTAATTTAAAAGAAGTCGCTGGAAAAATCTTAATAATTTCTCAATCAGCATTAACAATATTCGTCACTTCCTGTAAGGTCATTGCTCCTGGAATATACAATAATCCTTTGCGATGACAAAATTCACTAACTGTCGGGTTAAAAACAGGGCCAACTAAAAATTGTGCTCCTGCTTCAGCTGCTAAGATTGCTTCTGCTAATGTTAAAACGGTTCCAGCGCCAACTAAAATTGTTGGATGTTTTTTTCGTAATGCTTTAATTAATAATTCAACCTTTGGAATTGTAAAAGTTAATTCTAAACATGTCACTTGCAAATTGATTAACATTTCACAAATTTGCTGGGCAACATTATAATCTTGATTACGAATAACATAAAAAACTTTCTGTTCTAAAATTTTGGGTAAATCATTCATTACTTAACCTAAATATTTTTCAATTCTTTGAATAATCGTGTCTTGATCTAAGCATTTGTACTTAATAACAGCATCAGCACTTCCTGATAAACCATAATCATCAACACCAATTACTAAACCAGTTTTACCAACAAATTTGTATCAAACATAGTCATTAGAAAACTCAATCGCAATTACTTTTAGAAAGTCTTTTGGAATTATGCTTTCTTGATAAGCAATTGGTTGCTGGTCAAATAATTCAACCGATGGCATTGAAACCACCCGAATATTTGCTTTCATTGTCTTAGCCGCATTAATTGCAATTGGAACTTCGGTTCCTGTTGCAATAATAATTGCCGTTAATGGTTTTGTCTTGTCTTCTTCAACAACAATATATCCTCCCTGCAATGTTTTTTTATAACAAGTTGTAGCTAACTGATAAGGGGTATCTTGGCGCGATAAAATTAATGCTGAAGGCGTTTTTTTTGTTTCAACAACAAGTTTTAAACAACCAATTGCTTCATTAATATCAGCAGGACGTAAAACGTTTAAATTCGGACAATTTCGTAACATTGCTAATTGTTCAACTGGCTGGTGCGACTTACCATCAAAACCAACCCCAATTGAGTCATGTGAAAAAGCAAAAATAACCGGTAAATTTTGAATACATGCCATTCTAATGCACGGTTTCATATAATCAGAAAAAATTAAAAACGTTGAATTAAATCCTTTTAATCCTTGATGTAATTCAATTCCAATGCTAATTGTCCCGGCGGCAAATTCCCGAACCCCAAAATGAATATTATTATTTTGGGGTGTCTTAATTGTTCATGAACCATTATAACCAATAATCTTTGTCGCTGTTCCCAAATCAGCACTACCACCAAACATATTATTAGGACATTTTTGTTGATAATATTTAAAAACATCCCCCATAATAATTCTTGTTCCTGCTTTTTTATTTTGATCAGTTGTTAATAAGGATTTAAAAGCATCAAATTCAACAGTCGGGGCAGCAAATAATTGCTTGAATTCCTCGGGAAAAGCAGTTTGATAAGCTTTTAATTTTGTTGCTCATGTTTGGTATGTTTCTTGACCGCGTTTAATAAAAGTATCCTTTCAATAAGTTTTAACATCTGGGTCAACATAAAATTGCGGATGTTCAAAATCATAAAAGGTTTGCACTTGTTGCATTTCTTCTGCTGTAAACGGTGATGAATGCATTGGTGAGCCTTGTTTTGGATGCCCATAACCAATAATTGTTTTACACTCAATTAAAGTTGGCTTATCACTTTTTTGCGCTGCTGTGATTGCCTTTTTAATTGCTGTTAAATCTTCATCAGCATTATCAACGCGAATATAATTTCAATTTTGTGCTTCAAAAAATTTTTGATAATTTACTTTTAAAACTTCATCACACTTGGTATCTAATTGACAATCATTTGAATCATACAACATAATTAATTTATTTAACTTTCATACTCCAGCTAACTGGATTGCCTCAAGAGCACCCCCCTCTTGTAAATCACCATCACTACACAAAACATAAGTATAATGATCAATAATGTCGTGTCCTGGTTTATTAAACTTAGCGGCTAAATGTTGTTCTGCTAATGCCATTCCAACGCCATAACCAACACCTTGGCCTAATGGTCCCGATGAATTATCAACCCCTGGGGTTACACCATATTCAGGGTGCGCTGGGGTTTTTGAATTAATATGGCGATAATTTTTTAAATCATCAATTGATAAATCATAACCTGCAAAATGTAAAATTGCATATTGAAGCGTTGACGCATGTCCTGGCGATAGCACAAAACGGTCACGATTAATTCAATCGGGGACAGCTGGATTAGCAATTAAATTGTTTAAATAAATTGCTTGCATCATTGGCGCTGCACTTAAAACAATCCCTGGATGGCCAGTTTTATTATAGATAATTGGATCTAAGCCTAAAATTCGTAAATTACTTAAGCTTTTTGTTTCAATATTATTATTTGTATCTTTCATTTCGTTTTCCTCCTAATAAATTTAAAATATCAACGATAATTATTTTTAAATTAAACAAGGAACTTTATTATCTATCATTAATAATTTCTGCATAATAAAGGTCATTTTTTCTGCAAAATTATCGTTATCAGCATCAACAACAATGAAATGATAATCATCCTTTAATTCATGATATAAGACCTCATATTGTTCATTTAATTTTTCCCAATAATGGTATGGCGTTTCTAATTCTAATACGCGGCCACGCTTATTAATCCGTTCAACAGCTTTTGGTGTTGAAACTTTTAAATAAATAATGACATCAAACCCTAATTTTTGTTTTAAAATTGGTGTAATAACATTTTGAAAAAAACGATTGTAAACTTTAAAATCAACATCATTCATAATTTCTAACAAATGTGAAACCCGAACAAAAACCGGATCTTCTAAAATCGTGCGATCAAAAACAGTATCTTCTAAATTATCAATTTCAAAAAATTGTTCAATTCTGGTTGTCAACATGTAAATTTGCATTTTAAAGGCAAATCCTTTCATGTCCTGATAAAAATCATTAAAATATGGGTTTTCTTCTAAGGGTTCTTTAAATAAATTATAATTTAACTGTTGACATAACGTCTCACTAACTTTTGTTTTCCCAGCACCAACAGTTCCAAAAACAGCAATTTTCATTTCTTCTCCTCCGTTAGGTTATTTCATTAATTGCACTGCCGTTGTTAACGCCAATTGCACCATTACCATAAAATTATTTTGGCGTTCCATTGCTGAAGCTGCTTGTTTTGTAACAAGGTTATCAGAAATAGTTAGCAATGTTGCTGCTTGTTTTTTGGTCACAATTGCATTTGCAAACAAGGCATATGATTCCATTTCAACAACATCTAGATTATGTTCTTTCGTAAATGATAACGACTCATCATAGCGATAAAAAACATCAGCAGCATGGGCATTACCAGTATGTGTTTTGATTCCTTGCTTTAACGCTACCTCTTCAATCGTATTGAATAATTTTTCACTTGCTGGAATTAGATGAGAATCTATATTAGCAGCAATTTTGGCATAATTACTTTCACCAAACGCTTCGCGAACATTGAAAATATCATATAGTTCAAACTCTGATTTATAACTACCCGCTGAACCAATGCGAATAATATAATCAACATCATAAAATTTAAATAATTCATAGGAATAAATTCCAATACTTGGACAACCCATCCCACTTCCAGCAATTGTAATTTCAATATCTTGATATTTTCCTGTATACATAAACATATTTCGAACCTCATTGACTAATTTGTAATCGGTCAAATATTTTTCCGCAATTGCTTTTGCTCGTAACGGATCACCGGGCATTAAAACAACTTTTGCAATATCCGTTGGTTTTGCATTAATATGTGGTGTCATTTTTTTATTTCCTTCCTTTTGTACCTTTATTGGACTAACGATCCTATTAATGAGGTTATTATTTAAAATGCTTTTTCTTAAAAATAAATTTAAACAAAACGAAAAGGAATATTTTAATATATTCGTATAAGTGATGTTTAATTAACAGTTTTATTTTTATTTAATAAATTAATTTAATAAAAAATTAAAATTATAAAATATTTTAAAATTAGTTTTATTAAACTTAAAGATTTTTTAATTATTATTATTTTAAATAATGCCCTAATAGGATTATCGCTTTAAATTAACAACTAAAAAACGCTTTTTGACGTCTTTAAAATTATTATTTAATAGTTTTTCACTAATAAATAATTAACTATCCAACCCCAGGGATAATAACTATAAAGGCAGCACTGATAAAATATCAATGTTTTTTAGATCGGTCTACTGGCTCAGTTTCACTTTACTCGCTATTCCTTCTCAAGAATTATCTTCTAAATGGCATATGTTAGCTTTCATCCACTTTACAGTTGCTGGGACAGCCTAGGAGTTTCACCTAATTCCCGTAACATCCAAAATTGCTTTTTAAAGTTGTTAAAGTAATAGTATAAAGTTTAATTTTAAAATGCAAGTTAAAATTAAACTTTTTCTGTGAAAACCACAGACATTTAAGAATTTAGTTCATACCGTTAATAAAATTATAACATTAAAATAAAAAACTGCCATTAATTTTTGGCTTTAATTTTGTCGAAAACTCTTGATATTTATAAAATATACCTAAAATTAGGTATATTTTTAATATATAGAGGTAAATAAATGATGAAAAAAATAATTACAGAATTAATAAATAGCTTAACAGATGATCAATTTTTAGAATTTTATGAAAAAATAAAACAACAAGCAGACTTAATTAAAAAACAAAAACGTTTAAATGAAATTGATCAAAAATTTAGAGATAAAGGCATTATATGTCCTAATTGCAAATCTTTTCATTGTGTTAAAAATGGTCATAATTCCGAAGGAAAACAAAAATATTTATGTAAAAAATGTCGTGCTAGTTTTGATGCATTTCGTCATCATTTTACTTATTGAAGTCATTTAAATTATGAACAGTGAAATTTATTAATTCAAATTTCATTGTTAGGACAATCTAGTAAAATAATTTCTCGTTTTATTAAAACAACCCCAAAAACCGCTTGATATAATCGACAAAAATTAATGCAATCAAAACAATTAGAAAATACACAGTTAAAATTTAAAAAATTAAATGGTCAAATCCAAATGGATGAAACATTTATTAAAGAAATTCATAAAGGCAATTTTAAAGATAAATTTGATAAACGAAAAACTCATCTCGATCCATTTTCAACTGATACCAAATGCTGTATTCAAATGGCAGTTGATAGCAATAATAATATTTTTGTTCAATCCACCAATACCAAAAGATTACAAAAACAATGGATTATTGAAAATATGAATAAGCAACTAATTAAAGAAAAATCAATAATTATTTCTGATATGCAACCACTATATTTATTAGTAGCAAAACAAACAAATTCTACTCTATATTCCACCAAAACTAGTACAAACCCTGATACTAGTTATCAAAAGTTAAATAAGATTAGTAAATTACAATCCAGTCTTAAAGAAGCCTTAATTCATTATCATGGTTTGGGTTTCACTAATATTCAAAATTATTTAAAGCTCTGAAAATGAAAATACCAACACAAAGGTTTAACACCAAACCAACAATCAACGGTATTATATTTTAACGTTTAAAAAATTTAAAGCAAAATCATAATCTTACACAAAATTAGTTTTCAAATTGTCATATTGATGATTTTTTTTATTTCATCAAGAGTTTTCGACAAAATTAAAGATTTTTGGCAGTTATAAATTAAATTAGAATGATAATACCATATTTGGGCCAGCAATAGTACAATGGCCACTTTCAAGTACATCCAGTCCAATTATTGCGTCAAATCCTTGGCTGGAAATATGTTCATTTC
Organism: Spiroplasma endosymbiont of Sarcophaga carnaria; assembly: GCF_964019595.1. NCBI lineage: Bacteria > Bacillati > Mycoplasmatota > Mollicutes > Entomoplasmatales > Spiroplasmataceae > Spiroplasma > Spiroplasma endosymbiont of Sarcophaga carnaria. Next base: position 1,496,031 of record NZ_OZ026456.1, on the reverse strand, counting down.
CGTGAACCATTGTAATCTTAGTTACAAATGAACTTGGGAATACTCGAGATTTTAATCCCTCAGGTGTTGATACTATTCCTTGTTGAAGGTCAATTGGTAAATGTAAAGCAACCATATATGTATAAAATTCATCTTCTGAATTAGAACCAGTAGAAACTTTCATTTTTCCTCTTGACTCAAGTTTTAATTTTTCAACAATTTTAGTTGATATAACAGAATTTGTTGCACCAGGTATCTATTAAAGCTTTACAAAAAAACCATCCTTTAAATTAATTTCTTTGTTGGAAATGGAAGTAACGACTAAATCAACTTCGAATCTTCTATTTTTAAGTGACGTTCAAATTTTAGGCATAAAAACTTAATACCACATATCCAAAATTATTCATTTTTGGATCTAAATCACTAATTTTTTGAACGATGAATTTTTTATCACTTAAATTTTCTAATGAATAAATATTAGCTTCATCATAATTAGAAAATTTTGCTACAAATTTTTTATCCGAAATTATAACAATATCCTCATTTTTTAAATTATATTTTTTAATTAATTCATTTTTATTATCATTAAATCATTTAAAATTTTCGTCAATATAATTCTTATTTTCACTTTTACTAATTTCACATCAACTCCTATTACATATTAATTATAACTTATTTTTTTAATTTTTAAACTTTAATTTTGTCGAAAACTCTTGATGAAATAAAAAAAATCATCAATATGACAATTTGAAAACTAATTTTGTGTAAGATTATGATTTTGCTTTAAATTTTTTAAACGTTAAAATATAATACCGTTGATTGTTGGTTTGGTGTTAAACCTTTGTGTTGGTATTTTCATTTTCAGAGCTTTAAATAATTTTGAATATTAGTGAAACCCAAACCATGATAATGAATTAAGGCTTCTTTAAGACTGGATTGTAATTTACTAATCTTATTTAACTTTTGATAACTAGTATCAGGGTTTGTACTAGTTTTGGTGGAATATAGAGTAGAATTTGTTTGTTTTGCTACTAATAAATATAGTGGTTGCATATCAGAAATAATTATTGATTTTTCTTTAATTAGTTGCTTATTCATATTTTCAATAATCCATTGTTTTTGTAATCTTTTGGTATTGGTGGATTGAACAAAAATATTATTATTGCTATCAACTGCCATTTGAATACAGCATTTGGTATCAGTTGAAAATGGATCGAGATGAGTTTTTCGTTTATCAAATTTATCTTTAAAATTGCCTTTATGAATTTCTTTAATAAATGTTTCATCCATTTGGATTTGACCATTTAATTTTTTAAATTTTAACTGTGTATTTTCTAATTGTTTTGATTGCATTAATTTTTGTCGATTATATCAAGCGGTTTTTGGGGTTGTTTTAATAAAACGAGAAATTATTTTACTAGATTGTCCTAACAATGAAATTTGAATTAATAAATTTCACTGTTCATAATTTAAATGACTTCAATAAGTAAAATGATGACGAAATGCATCAAAACTAGCACGACATTTTTTACATAAATATTTTTGTTTTCCTTCGGAATTATGACCATTTTTAACACAATGAAAAGATTTGCAATTAGGACATATAATGCCTTTATCTCTAAATTTTTGATCAATTTCATTTAAACGTTTTTGTTTTTTAATTAAGTCTGCTTGTTGTTTTATTTTTTCATAAAATTCTAAAAATTGATCATCTGTTAAGCTATTTATTAATTCTGTAATTATTTTTTTCATCATTTATTTACCTCTATATATTAAAAATATACCTAATTTTAGGTATATTTTATAAATATCAAGAGTTTTCGACAAAATTAAAGTTTTTAAATAATTTAAACCTAAAATAGCTAAAACAACATTCAGCTGCATTTATCATATCCAATTTATTTACACCGGGTTTTTCATCGCGAATATTAGTTTTCTCATTATTAATACAATTAAATAATTCTTGATATAAATAACCATTCTTTTTTACTAATATTTCTTTGTCATTAAATGTTTTAAAAACATCTAAATTCTCACTAAAATAAATTTTTCCTTCGGCTAATAATCTTTTTCATTTATAATGTCGGTCTTGTACACTTCATCCTTTTGTTCCAGTAACTAAAATAGTAGAAAATCTTGTAATATCTAAATCCATATTTTTTCAATCATTATTTTCAAGTAGTGTTTTTCTAACAAAATGGCCAACTGTACGAGCATCATACCCAATACGATAACTAAAGTCTTCCTTTAAGTTATGATAAATTTGTGATCAACTATTAATTTTATTAACCATACTATCAACTTTTTCAGTCATATCCTTAAATTCTGTACTTGATATTGATTGTTATTCAAGAATATAAATTCCTTCAATAAATTCTTCCTTATCAAATTCAAATCCTATTAAAATTTGAGTGGCATCATCTTGCCCTTTTATACTATCAGCATAATCTGCACCAATTTTAATTTTAGTAAATCAATATTTGTTCATATCTTTTCAATAAAATTATTTTGGATTAAAAAATTTGGCACCAGTAATTAAGTCTTTTTTGTAACTATAACGTTCAGGATTAAATTGACGCTCTCCCCCACGAAATAGTGAATCATATACTTCTGGTTTATTTTCATTTAATCAATTTCCTAAATCAAATACTCTTTGATTAAGATTTTTGTTATTTACTTTTGTAGTACCTCTGACAACTGTCACACCAATATCATTCATAAAAGTTTGATCATTAAAATATGATATATCATTATCATCTAGTTCTTTTTGGACTTCCTCTGTTAATGGAAAAATAGATTGGACGAATGTTTCATAAATAATATGATCAGCATTATGATTGTTAAAGCCAAAAATAATAATCTGTTCTTTTCGTAATTCCATTGTTACATCATCATCTGAATAACATAATTGTGGAACTACTTCTCTTGTAGTTGCAATATTTTTCCCACGTGAAATTTGAATTATCATATTGAATAATCGATACATGTATTCGTTTTCATCTAAAATTGTTGCATCTAGCGGAATTACCTCGTCTAAACCAAAAAAGGCATATTCCCCTACTGATGCATCTTGTCCTTCTCAAGTACTTCCGTTGTCAAAACCAACAACTTTAATTATTCTGCCATTCGGTCAAATATATTCAAATCTAGTGTCACTAACTTTTTTCTTTATTATTTTTTCTGAAATAGCTTCTTTGATTGTGACTACATATTCTTCTAAATCATTAATAACTCTTGTCATTTTCTTATCGTAGTTATATTTGGCTGATATGTAAGTATATCTTGCCAGTAGACAATTTCAATCTAAAAAATTGCATGTATAAAATAACGCTAATAAACAAATAAGATAAGATTTTCCAAACCCTTTTGCCCCAGTTAAAATTTTAAATATTGCTGATTTCGATATTGGCTCACAAAATTTAGCAATAAAAATTTTAGCTAATGCGTCAATGTTAAAATTACAGTTTTGTTCATCTCAATTTAAGTTAATTATTTCTTTTGTTTCCATGCCAATATAGATGCACTATTTTTCTTAAAAAGTCAATAAAATTACGCGCGAGCGCTCGTGGATTTTGGCAAATAAAAACCCTTATAATATAAGTGATATTAATGATCTAGATTGATCAGTGCTATCAAATAAACCAATTGCAAATTTAACTTTCTCATTATATTCATCAGTTAATTTAAACTCTCATAATCCATAACCCGGGATTGAACTAACTAATAATTCAGTGATATAAGATGGAAATTGTAACTTGAATTCGCCTTTGTTAGTAAGACTATCATTGTAAGAATCAAATTCAATTTTGCCACTACCATAGCTAGAGTATAATTGTTTGACTTCTTCATCTAAATTAGTAATTCGATGAGCTAAGTATTTTGAATAGCTACCATTAGCTAACTGTTGATCTAAAGGCATTGTGGAAGGAATCGAACTAGTTTCTAACGAATTATTAATTTCCGGAAATGAAAAGTTATTATAGTCTAATTGATAAATATAGTTTTTTGAAATTATATCTTGGTTAAATTCAAAGCTATTTTCAGTAAAAATACCATAATTTGATTTTAATTTAACAACTATATCTTTATATTCATAATAGTCAGTTGCATCTGGACTTTCTAATGGATTAGTAACCTCAAAATAATATGGTAATAAAATTTTGTAATCGTCATTATCTCCTTTATTAATACAATAATTTGATTTTAAATTACTTGATAACATAGCTAATGCATTTTCAATTCGATTAACCATACTTTTATTTTCTAAAACTACTGTAGGATTTCTTTTTTTTCATGCTATTCATAAATTTGTTACTACTGCATATCTATCTTGACCTTCAAATAAAGTTCTAATTTTACGCTTTTTATTTTTGATCATTTTAAATTCCTCCTGGTACATATAGATGCACTATTTTTCTTGATTTGTCAATGAATTTAATTTTCTTTCATTTCATAAATCTTCTTTTTGTTTAATTTTCTTATTGAACATTGTTCAAATTGGTATTGTAATCAAATAAGCAGGTAACCGATAAAGATGTTGAAAACCTTTACCAATATATAATTTTCTAGTTAATGGATTATTAGTTACTTTACAAATTCCTCAAATTCCTAAATATTCCACCGGGTAACCACCCCATTCTCCAAATTTTAAAGTAATAAAATTATGGGTATCAGAAATTGGATATAAACCCTCTCCAAATCATTTGTATTGGCTAGCTACTAATAAAATTGAGAAAATTGATAAATATGGAACATGGCCAAAATAACGAAACATTGCTTGACGTTTAATTTTTAACTCACAAATTTCTTTTGATAACTGCAACTCATTTGTTAGTTCTTTTTGTCGATTATCTCTTTCATCAAGATATTTATTTTTTCACTGCCCTACATTAAATAATTTCTTCAAGCCATCAAAAATGGGTTTTGGATTTAAACTTTCAAATAAATTAAATTTTGTATCTGCCATTATGAGTCATCTCCTTCATTTTTTTGTAATATTTATAGTAAGGATGTAACCCTAATGTTTTCATTCGATGCTCATCTTTTTGCTGTATAAAAATCCATCAACAATAGGTTTAATTTCGCTAATTTGGTCTTCTAATGGCTTAATATCAGATAATTTAGCATTTTCTCTCTTTAATCGTTTGCTTTCCTCTTCTGCTAATTCTAGTTCATGTTGTTTTTCTCAATAGGGAATTGTAAAATTAATTTTCTGATTTGAAATAGGTTTATCAAATGTTATTGGCAATGGTATTCCTTGACCATTATATTCATATACACTAAATTCTGAAATTTGACCTGATAAATTTTTACTATCAGTCATTTGGCTTTTTGTAACATCAAAAGTACAGTTATTTCCCCTTAAACTTATGATACCTTCTCTTGCAATTGCACCATCAATTGGAAAACTAATACTAACTCAAGATGTTTTAATTGAAATAACGCCAGCTTGAGTTGAAGATACATTAGTCTCTGACGATAAAAAAATGTCTTGACTAGTTTTTACTCCTGGTGAAACTTCTTGATAATTTGGTTTAACAAAATTTCAAAAATATAATTCTTTATTATTTATTATTCCAAAAGCAACAATTAAATACTTTTTATTTATATCTAATAAACTACCTTTTGTCTTAAAAAAATCAGTAACATCTTTATAAAGATTATTCTTTAGTAAATCAAATTTATCATTTGTCGAATTAATAGCATTTGTTAAATTATCTTTTTGATCTGTCGTTAATTGAGTAATATCACCAATATTACTTTTGTTATTTGTAATATCAGTTGTATTTTTGGCGATATCAGTTTTTGCTTGCATTACATCATTTTCAACACCATATCCTCAAACACGTCCAATTGCATTTACTAAATCACTATCAGAAGTTGACTGAACAACCATAGCATCTTTAACTTCACCCAAAATGTTATGATTTAAAATTGCACGTTTTTTACCTTCGGGAGTTGTGACAACGGCATTTGCTGGATAACGACTAATTTCTAAAATTTCATCAAATTGACCTAGTTTTTCAATAGGTCCAACTGGTTGACCTTCATCATCAGTTGCTTGCTGATATAAAATTTGATCAGCAATATTTTGCTTTTGGTTAATTTCGGATGTTAATTCAGTTTCTATTTTAACAATTAAATCACGGTTTTTTGTTGTTTCAATTTCAGCAAAACTATGTTCTTCTTGAATTGTATTATCTATTTCCAATAAGAAGGCATCAATTTCTTGTTTGTCATAAAACTGTTTCGGGTCTAATAATGGTGTCTCATTCTTTTTTGCTAAATAAGTTGAATATAGATGCTCTAGACCGGTTGCTCGTCAAGCTCTTCATGCAAAATCACCCAATAAACCATCAATTGTTAATTTAGGAGTTTTAACTGTTGAATCAGTTCGACTACCATTGCTAATTGATATATTAACACGATCATCTTCGACAACAACATAATCGTTAACGGGTAAATAATCCATTGCCCGGTAAGTAAAACGTTTTAAATTTTCCTGTGTAATTGCTGGTAAATCACGTGAATTAAATCAATTAGGATTATCAATCATATTACCAATTTTCTCATTGGCCATTTGTTGTGCGGTAATCATTTGCGCGTTAAAAAATTCCTCTGGAGTCGCATATCCTAAAGATTTTTGATATGACGTTAATTTAGAAAATTGACCTACCGTACTTCTCCAATTATTAAAATAATCATTATATGAAGTTATTTCTCACAATTGATTAAGTTCCATAATTATATCCTCCTAATATATTGTCGATTTAGATGTGAACCTACTTTTGATGTTACAAAAAGACAAATTTAATAACGTATTTTTTAAACTCACATTGTTATTGATAACATCATTTGTTTCCATTACTAAAAAATTCGTAACTCCACTAATAAAAACTTTTCCTGTTGTAATAAACAACTGAGATGCACCTAAACCCTCAATTATTCCTGCCCCAATTCCAGCAGTTAAAAACCCTAAAACTGTTGCTAATACTTGTAGACCAATCATCGCTAATAATAGTTCTCAAAATGATTTTGCTTTTTGAGGCGTTTGATAAACAATCCGTTTTTTATACGTTATTAAGTTTTGATCTAAAATCTTACGAGGCATTTTTAGTGTCTAAAAACTTAAATGCTTCTTCTTTAGTTTTATATACATCATCTAATTTATTTGCATCATTAATTTTTTTAACATATTCACTACGTTCTTTAGTGTGAGGGACACCATCATAAGCTTCAAGAACTAAATCTAAGGCTAATCTTTTTGCATTTTCTAATTGTTCAACATTTTCAATACTTCTTGTTACTCTTGTTGATGATGGTGGCACATAATCAGGGTCTGGATATGAAAATCAAAATTTATTTTGAACAACTTCACCATAATAAAATTCATTATTGGCAATAAATAACTGACCCAAATATCTTCCTTGAGTATACTGTCCCGCTTGTAGTGGCACATCAATAGCAAGAACTCATGCCATTGCTTGTGGTGCAATTGGTACCATTAAATGACCATACTGTTTAATTGGAGCCTCAACAAAATTAAATCCTAATGCGGAAGTAATTGTTGCCAAAGTTCCTTCAATTGTTGCTTTTGAATATTGAATTTTAGCATTAATCATTGCACTTACGACTTCAGGATCAATAAAAATAATACAATCTTCTAAATGAATATCATTTTCTAAAACAAATGCTTGTAAACGTTTTAATTCAGTTACAAAATTATCTTTTGTAATTTTAATTGGACTTGTAATTTTATTTGCTACGTTTGTGCATAAAACTTTAATAATATATTTATCTAAAATTTTAGCTTTTTGTGAATCAGTAATTGTTAATTTATTAGCTGGTCAATTTGATGCCAATTTATCTTGATTAGCAATTCGATTATAAACAGTAAAATTTTGATCTAATTGTACTTTTTTAAAGTCTTCTGTAACATAAGTTTCCGTAAAACCTAAATTAGGATCTCAATCTTTTTGTGTTATTGATTCATTTATAATTGGTAAGTAAACTTCGGCTTTTCATCCACCACCATCTTGTTGCAACTCATTAGGGAATAAAACAGAATATTTAGATCTTCCATATAAATTACTTAATTTAAAATTATCCTTAAAATAAGTTTGAATATTATTTAATGTAATTGCCATTATTCACTACCTCCCACTATTTTGAATGATTGTAAATCAATTCCCATTGAAGAATTTGATTCTTGATTATTATTAACATTTAAGTTATCAGACTGTTTATTTTCTTGAGTAACTCCTACACCTTGATTTCATTTAATTCCTTGTTGAATTTCTGCAAATTGTTTTTCAAGAACTGCAAGACGATCTTCTTTTTCAGTTTTCGTTTTAGTAGTTTGATCTTCTAATTGTTTAGTGGGTATTTCTTTAGCTTTTTCTTCTGCTAATTTTTCACCTTGTTCATTAACTTGTTTTTTTATTTCATCTGCCATTAAAGAGTCTAAATCAACTTCTTCAATTTCAAATTATTTTTTATCATTTAAAATTGGATTACCTTTATCATCTAATTTTAATTTTTTAATTATATTGGCCATAATAATTCCTCCTGGTACATATAGATGCACTATTTTTCTTAATTTGTCAAGGTTTACTTATTTTTTATGATATGCACGATCCAACCTACCTACTTTATCAATTTCAATTAAATTATTAATAACTAACAAATTATTTTTATAATATCGACTAAAAATATTAGTTAAAGAGCCTTTAATGTGAATTACATCATTAACTTCAAATTTCTTTAACTGAGTTATATTTTTTGAAATAGTTTCTTTAATTCAGCCATAACTGGAACCTCAACGAATTTGCATACTCATCACATCAACTTCAACACCATTAATTTTTTCTTTTAATAAATCTTTTTTATAAACTGCAACAATGCCATCAAATACTGATAGCAACATCTTATTATCAATTTTTCTTTGTGCCATAATCAATTACCTCCCAATTGTATTTTTCACATTTATATCCAAATTCTTTTTCCCGAAAATGTGCCTCTAAAATTGCTTTTGCATGAATTGAATGCTCATTTTTAGTAGTTCGTTCTTTAAGTTCTTTTTTAATCATTTCCTTGTTTTTATCAGCTGGGTAATGTAATTGCATTTTATTTTGCAATTCATATCTTAAAATTCCAATTAACTCACGGGTTGCACGCACCTCACGCATTTTTTCAGGACCCATGTGCAAATTCTCAACTACTACCACATTTAAAGATAAATCATGATGTTTATTTTTAAAATTATTGATAATAGTTAAAATTTCATTTGCTGAATCCGTTGGATTACTGCACCTTACTTGGACATATTTATAGTGGGGAAATCGTGTTCCAATTGTCTTAATAAAAATACCAGTAGTTCCAATTCCAGCTGGATCTATCCCAACTGAGAAACTAGGAAAATAACTTTGTTGTTTCATAAAAACCTCCATATCAATATTCGTGACTTTTATGTGTACCTTTCTGTGATTTCTTTTGTATATTTTATGTGAACAAGAATATCAGAATATTTTGCCAAAGCAAAAATAACAATTTACGCAAAAATAGTCTATTGTGTTATAATTTACACGTAGACGTATGTTTCTATTAAATTCCCTCTCCTATCATTAATCTCATAAAATATTGTCGTCATTATCAAAAACAATGGTTGGAGGATCATTATTACTGTCAGGGTTATCATTAATTTTATATTATGCACCACGGTAGGTTACAGGTTGGTTTGCTAATTGTTTTTCTTGCACTTCAGCAAGTTTTTTTATTCTTTCATTATTTTCGATACGCTTATTAATTCATTCTTGATTGTTATTTCATATTTTTGTTAATTGATTATTAGCCTCAATTTGTGTTTTATGATCATATTGTTCTAATTAAATTAAATCAACAAAAATATTAAATCATTTTTTCTTAATACTTGGAATTCCATGTGCAGCTTCTCTATTTGTTCGAGTATAATAAATAAATTGTGGAACAATTCCAACTATTAAAAAATCATCTTTAAATTTATCCTTATGAACAAAAGAACCAGGAAAAATAATTCAACGCTCAGGAGTTTTAACAATGTAACTAATTATTTTTTGGCCACAATTATTATATTTTTGCATAGAACTTTTATGAATTCGATAATTAGATATATTTTTATTTTTATCTTTTTGCTTGTAAGGTTTATAAATTTCTTTAGTTTCAGAATTAGTGCTAAACTCTTTTATAAAATCAAAGTCTTTAGCAAAATTCCTACTTCGATCATAGCAACCAGATTCACAAATTTTTATGTTTTCCATTGTAGCTAACCCCTTTCTAATTAAAAATAATTAATTTTTCAACAGTTATGTTGCACTTTTTTTAAATTTAATATGTGGAATATCTGCTGCTCACTTAACAGCATATTGATGTATTTTTTTAATTTCTTTTAGTTGTTTTATTTTTTTTCATAGTTTCTTCATAATTTTTTCCTAGCTTTTTTATTTTAGTAAATTTATAATTCAATAATTGTTTGTAATTTATTTTTTTCTCCTTTTAATTTAATTGATATAAAGTCTTTAACTACTTCAGGTTCAATTCAATGTCATGTAGAATTAAAATAATCTTCAGTAATTCATGCAATTCAATCTCAATCGTCATTGCCTATAACATATAGGAATAAATATTTCTCTGAGTTAGGTAATTTTTTAACTATATATCCATTTTTATATTTATAATTAAATTCTTTTATTGTCATTATTTTATATTCTCATTTTGAATTTCTTTATTTCAAGGTAATTCACTAATTTTACCTTTTGCATTAATACAATGTTGACAAGTTAAAAGTTCTTGTTTTCCTACTATTTGTGCATTGATAAAATTATTAAAATGTTCCATCATTGATTTACCTTTTTCATAATCATCTAAACTTAATTTTTTACATAATTCAATAAATTCATCACAAACATCTTTATATGTTTTATTGCTTAAACTTTCTTGTAAATATATTTGTTGCTCTTGGCTTATTTGTATAACTGTTTTTGCCATTATTAGTATCCTCCCTTACAAAATAAACATAAATCGCTATCAATCGTATTTACTGGACATTGAAATTTTTTAAAATATTTTGCCATTATCAATTGCCTCTTTTAATTCTTCATAAACCATTTTTAATGTTTCATGTGCCATTTTGTTAGGTCATTTTTTGAAATCATCACCACAGATTTGTTTTACTTGTTCTATTTGTTTAACAATACTATTAATTTTTTCCATACCGTATTTCTCCTTTAAACATAAAAAAACCGCTTTTATGCGGTATTCTGCTAAATTCTTAAATGTGTATGGTACCTTACAAAATTAAACTTTTTCCTAAAACGACAACACTTATTTACAACCTAATTTTTATCCATTAAATATTTGGAAAGAAACATTGATCTTCCTTTAAAGAAAATAAAAAGCAAGATCTTCTTGCTTTTTTAAGATAGTCTTATTTTCCTTAAATTATAAAAATAATTTAATAACTAAACAACTTTAAATTCAATTGTTTGTAAAAATTCATCTTTCTTATCAGTATTTGTTTCTTTACTATCTGGTTTAAAGAAAAAACTATAACCAAAACTATTATAACTAAAGTTTATATCTAATCATGAATAATATCCATTTTTATCCATTTTTCGAAATAATTGAAAAGTAAATGATTTTGCTTTTTTGGTTAAAGTTACTTTGTCTAAAATTCGTGCAAAAGAAATTCTTGTATCACGATTAATTTTTGAATCTAATTTATCATTAAAGATTTTAAAAATTGTTCGAAACACTGGTGATAAATTAGCATATGAACTATTCTTTTCTGAAAAAGAATTAGTTGTTTTTATTAAGTCATTAAAATCATCTTGGTTCATTTTAAAAACAAGTTTATCGTTATATGTTTCAATTTGATAATACTGCCATAATTTCATTGTTGTTTCCGCAAATTGATTTAAGCCCTGGTCAACCTTTTCTTTTTCAATCAACACTTTAACTGGTGTTTTTAAGGTTTTAGATGACCCTTTATTATTAAATGGTAAATTTTCAATTGTAAAACTATTTGGGGTAAAAGAAACAATATTTCCTTTAACATAATAATCTGATAAAGTAGTTGCGGTAAAATATTTCTTTTTATAAAATTGTAAGAATTGTTCTGGTGTTAATTTAGCTACATTATATCCTTCACCAGCTCATGTTAAAACTGAATCGCTTCTAAGAACTGTCTTTATAAGAGTAAAAGTACTATTAAAAGAACTTCACGAGCAATTGCCTTTAAATAGAATTCCTCTTGTTGTTAAATCTTTTGTAATCATTGGTCAAATAGTATTTGATGAATCAATGTTATTATAACCACGATTTCCTTTATCAATAGCTTGATAGTTTTCAGCTTTAAAAATATCATCAATAAAAGTAATAAAATAATTTTCAAGATTTTTTTGAATCCCATTTAAAGCCTCAATGTTATTACAAATAACAACTAAGCTATCAACACTATCACGTTGCTCCAAATCTTTAAATTTAATTTGATATGAAATTTTAACATTAATTGTAATTCCCATAATACTATTATTATTAACAGTAATTAATTTTGCCAAATTATCAAAATTAATATGACTCAAATTGTAAATAAAAATTAGAATATTCATTGGCAATATCACGATTTAAATTATTAAATTCTGTTTTGAATCCAGTCACTAATTGGTCAAGAAAACGCCACTTGCTAATTGTAGCACCAGTTAAAACTTCCCCATCATTAGTTTTTAAATGCGTAACTAATTCTTTAAATTCTGCAATTTGATCAGGATAATTATTAATATCAATTGTTGCTTTCTCAGCTAATCATGTTTTTAAATGTTGTGATACTTTGCTCATAAGCTTGTTCATAATTTCAACATCGTTCGTAGTTTCTTTGGAATCATCATCAGGAATATACTTTGGTCGATTATTGCAGCTAACAATGGTATTAATCGTTGGTGTTATTAAACTAAAAGTCGTTAAAATAGTTAATAATTTTTTCATAGTTCTTTCTCCTTTTAAAATATCTTGTGTTAAATATTTGTGATAATTATAAAAAAAGCAAGAACTTTCTTGCTTTTTAAGTTAATGTTATTTTTTAGTAAATTCTAATGTAAATAATGTTGATGTTCACCCAGTATAATAAACGGCATTATTTGTCCCAAAAGTTAGATCAAAGTTTCAAACCGCACCACGACGTAATGAAAAAGTATCTTTTGTATCATTTAAAGTAACATCATGACCACGTTTTTCTCAATCACCTGTTGTAAAAATATCTAATCCTGATAAGCCCTTGGCCTCAGAAGACGCTTTAAAATCATCGATTAAAATTCTTAAAACCTTTTGATATTTGTATTCTGATAAAGCTGAAATTTTATTAAAGACAGCTTCACTAAGATGTCAGACCCCAGAATTTTGATTTGATTCGAGACGGAAATGTTTATAAAAAGCTGTTACCAATTTTCCATATTCCAGTAATTTTTTATCCAAACCATCTTTTGTAATTTCAACTTGAACTTTTAATGCTTCACCACCATTCATAACTGCTCCCGATAATGGGAATCCAAAAACTAACACTTTTGATAAATTAACATTAAAATAAGCTAAATTTAAACTATTATGTCCTGTATTAAAAATATTAACTAATGAACGATAAAATGTAACAAAGTTTTCTGGTGTAATTTTATCTGGTTGATAACCCATTCCGGCTCAAACATAAGAAGCTGTTTTCTCATTTACGACATCAACACCATTTGTAGTGTTATTAATAGCACTTGTTAATAATGTTAATAACGTTAATGAATCATTATATTTAATACTTCCAACAAGGTCTGTTAACTCAAGATCTCCCTCAACAGCTTTTTTTAATTTTGCAAAAATAATATTATCTAAATCACGAAAGCCTTGGGTATAGTTAACATTAAAATTATCATAAATATCTTTAAAACCCTCAGTTTTATCAATTTGGAATGTTCCTTCTTTAACGAAGAAATTTACAATTACTTTCGAAAGTTTTTGAACAACACCTGTTAAAACATCCCCTATTGTTTTTGAATCATTAGTAATAACATATTGAATAAAGTAATTTGAAGTAGCTGCTAAATTTTTAAAATTAACCTTAAAATTAAAACTAAAATCTAATCGCGTTGCTTTAATATCTTTAACAGCCGGATTATTTGCTAACTTTGCTAATTCTTCTGTATCAATAAAATTTAAATTATATTTTAAACTATCCTCAGATAAATCAATTGGTTTAGTATCAATGTAATAATTTGAATAATCATTAATAATTTGCTGACTCACATTATTAAAAACAGCCATAAAACTAGTTTTTAAAATTTGTAAAGCACCTGCAACTTTAGGATCACTTTGATCTAATGCTTTACTTTGTGTCGTTTTATCAACCATAGTATATAACTCATCAAATTTTGTTTGATAATCTTTACTATTAATTGTATTTTTAGTACGAACATATTCTAAAAATGCATTTGAAACCCGTTGCGAAATTTTATTTAAAGTTTCAGCATCTTTATGGCCTCCAAAATCTGGATCATCTGGTTGTGGCATCTGATGACAACCAACAATTGTGCTAGCTCCTGTTACAGAAAACGCAGAAACACCCAATAACGCCAATAATTTTTTCATTTTTTAACTCCTTTTCACAAAATCTGTTGCTATATTAATATTATACTGAAAAAAACAAAAAAACAAATGGTCCCACTGATAAAACGCGGCAAAATTGCGGCCTACACATCTGGTGCATACTATCTTTAAAATTCTTTAACATAATATTAAAATAAAAAAAGCAAGAACTTTCTTGCTTTTTAAGTTAATGTTATTTTTTAGTAAATTCTAATGTAAATAATGTTGATGTTCACCCAGTATAATAAACGGCATTATTTGTCCCAAAAGTTAGATCAAAGTTTCAAACCGCACCACGACGTAATGAAAAAGTATCTTTTGTATCATTTAAAGTAACATCATGACCACGTTTTTCTCAATCACCTGTTGTAAAAATATCTAATCCTGATAAGCCCTTGGCCTCAGAAGACGCTTTAAAATCATCGATTAAAATTCTTAAAACCTTTTGATATTTGTATTCTGATAAAGCTGAAATTTTATTAAAGACAGCTTCACTAAGATGTCAGACCCCAGAATTTTGATTTGATTCGAGACGGAAATGTTTATAAAAAGCTGTTACCAATTTTCCATATTCCAGTAATTTTTTATCCAAACCATCTTTTGTAATTTCAACTTGAACTTTTAATGCTTCACCACCATTCATAACTGCTCCCGATAATGGGAATCCAAAAACTAACACTTTTGATAAATTAACATTAAAATAAGCTAAATTTAAACTATTATGTCCTGTATTAAAAATATTAACTAATGAACGATAAAATGTAACAAAGTTTTCTGGTGTAATTTTATCTGGTTGATAACCCATTCCGGCTCAAACATAAGAAGCTGTTTTCTCATTTACGACATCAACACCATTTGTAGTGTTATTAATAGCACTTGTTAATAATGTTAATAACGTTAATGAATCATTATATTTAATACTTCCAACAAGGTCTGTTAACTCAAGATCTCCCTCAACAGCTTTTTTTAATTTTGCAAAAATAATATTATCTAAATCACGAAAGCCTTGGGTATAGTTAACATTAAAATTATCATAAATATCTTTAAAACCCTCAGTTTTATCAATTTGGAATGTTCCTTCTTTAACGAAGAAATTTACAATTACTTTCGAAAGTTTTTGAACAACACCTGTTAAAACATCCCCTATTGTTTTTGAATCATTAGTAATAACATATTGAATAAAGTAATTTGAAGTAGCTGCTAAATTTTTAAAATTAACCTTAAAATTAAAACTAAAATCTAATCGCGTTGCTTTAATATCTTTAACAGCCGGATTATTTGCTAACTTTGCTAATTCTTCTGTATCAATAAAATTTAAATTATATTTTAAACTATCCTCAGATAAATCAATTGGTTTAGTATCAATGTAATAATTTGAATAATCATTAATAATTTGCTGACTCACATTATTAAAAACAGCCATAAAACTAGTTTTTAAAATTTGTAAAGCACCTGCAACTTTAGGATCACTTTGATCTAATGCTTTACTTTGTGTCGTTTTATCAACCATAGTATATAACTCATCAAATTTTGTTTGATAATCTTTACTATTAATTGTATTTTTAGTACGAACATATTCTAAAAATGCATTTGAAACCCGTTGCGAAATTTTATTTAAAGTTTCAGCATCTTTATGGCCTCCAAAATCTGGATCATCTGGTTGTGGCATCTGATGACAACCAACAATTGTGCTAGCTCCTGTTACAGAAAACGCAGAAACACCCAATAACGCCAATAATTTTTTCATTTTTTAACTCCTTTTCACAAAATCTGTTGCTATATTAATATTATACTGAAAAAAACAAAAAAACAAATGGTCCCACTGATAAAACGCGGCAAAATTGCGGCCTACACATCTGGTGCATACTATCTTTAAAATTCTTTAACATAATATTAAAATAAAAAAAGCAAGAACTTTCTTGCTTTTTAAGTTAATGTTATTTTTTAGTAAATTCTAATGTAAATAATGTTGATGTTCACCCAGTATAATAAACGGCATTATTTGTCCCAAAAGTTAGATCAAAGTTTCAAACCGCACCACGACGTAATGAAAAAGTATCTTTTGTATCATTTAAAGTAACATCATGACCACGTTTTTCTCAATCACCTGTTGTAAAAATATCTAATCCTGATAAGCCCTTGGCCTCAGAAGACGCTTTAAAATCATCGATTAAAATTCTTAAAACCTTTTGATATTTGTATTCTGATAAAGCTGAAATTTTATTAAAGACAGCTTCACTAAGATGTCAGACCCCAGAATTTTGATTTGATTCGAGACGGAAATGTTTATAAAAAGCTGTTACCAATTTTCCATATTCCAGTAATTTTTTATCCAAACCATCTTTTGTAATTTCAACTTGAACTTTTAATGCTTCACCACCATTCATAACTGCTCCCGATAATGGGAATCCAAAAACTAACACTTTTGATAAATTAACATTAAAATAAGCTAAATTTAAACTATTATGTCCTGTATTAAAAATATTAACTAATGAACGATAAAATGTAACAAAGTTTTCTGGTGTAATTTTATCTGGTTGATAACCCATTCCGGCTCAAACATAAGAAGCTGTTTTCTCATTTACGACATCAACACCATTTGTAGTGTTATTAATAGCACTTGTTAATAATGTTAATAACGTTAATGAATCATTATATTTAATACTTCCAACAAGGTCTGTTAACTCAAGATCTCCCTCAACAGCTTTTTTTAATTTTGCAAAAATAATATTATCTAAATCACGAAAGCCTTGGGTATAGTTAACATTAAAATTATCATAAATATCTTTAAAACCCTCAGTTTTATCAATTTGGAATGTTCCTTCTTTAACGAAGAAATTTACAATTACTTTCGAAAGTTTTTGAACAACACCTGTTAAAACATCCCCTATTGTTTTTGAATCATTAGTAATAACATATTGAATAAAGTAATTTGAAGTAGCTGCTAAATTTTTAAAATTAACCTTAAAATTAAAACTAAAATCTAATCGCGTTGCTTTAATATCTTTAACAGCCGGATTATTTGCTAACTTTGCTAATTCTTCTGTATCAATAAAATTTAAATTATATTTTAAACTATCCTCAGATAAATCAATTGGTTTAGTATCAATGTAATAATTTGAATAATCATTAATAATTTGCTGACTCACATTATTAAAAACAGCCATAAAACTAGTTTTTAAAATTTGTAAAGCACCTGCAACTTTAGGATCACTTTGATCTAATGCTTTACTTTGTGTCGTTTTATCAACCATAGTATATAACTCATCAAATTTTGTTTGATAATCTTTACTATTAATTGTATTTTTAGTACGAACATATTCTAAAAATGCATTTGAAACCCGTTGCGAAATTTTATTTAAAGTTTCAGCATCTTTATGGCCTCCAAAATCTGGATCATCTGGTTGTGGCATCTGATGACAACCAACAATTGTGCTAGCTCCTGTTACAGAAAACGCAGAAACACCCAATAACGCCAATAATTTTTTCATTTTTTAACTCCTTTTCACAAAATCTGTTGCTATATTAATATTATACTGAAAAAAACAAAAAAACAAATGGTCCCACTGATAAAACGCGGCAAAATTGCGGCCTACACATCTGGTGCATACTATCTTTAAAATTCTTTAACATAATATTAAAATAAAAAAAGCAAGAACTTTCTTGCTTTTTAAGTTAATGTTATTTTTTAGTAAATTCTAATGTAAATAATGTTGATGTTCACCCAGTATAATAAACGGCATTATTTGTCCCAAAAGTTAGATCAAAGTTTCAAACCGCACCACGACGTAATGAAAAAGTATCTTTTGTATCATTTAAAGTAACATCATGACCACGTTTTTCTCAATCACCTGTTGTAAAAATATCTAATCCTGATAAGCCCTTGGCCTCAGAAGACGCTTTAAAATCATCGATTAAAATTCTTAAAACCTTTTGATATTTGTATTCTGATAAAGCTGAAATTTTATTAAAGACAGCTTCACTAAGATGTCAGACCCCAGAATTTTGATTTGATTCGAGACGGAAATGTTTATAAAAAGCTGTTACCAATTTTCCATATTCCAGTAATTTTTTATCCAAACCATCTTTTGTAATTTCAACTTGAACTTTTAATGCTTCACCACCATTCATAACTGCTCCCGATAATGGGAATCCAAAAACTAACACTTTTGATAAATTAACATTAAAATAAGCTAAATTTAAACTATTATGTCCTGTATTAAAAATATTAACTAATGAACGATAAAATGTAACAAAGTTTTCTGGTGTAATTTTATCTGGTTGATAACCCATTCCGGCTCAAACATAAGAAGCTGTTTTCTCATTTACGACATCAACACCATTTGTAGTGTTATTAATAGCACTTGTTAATAATGTTAATAACGTTAATGAATCATTATATTTAATACTTCCAACAAGGTCTGTTAACTCAAGATCTCCCTCAACAGCTTTTTTTAATTTTGCAAAAATAATATTATCTAAATCACGAAAGCCTTGGGTATAGTTAACATTAAAATTATCATAAATATCTTTAAAACCCTCAGTTTTATCAATTTGGAATGTTCCTTCTTTAACGAAGAAATTTACAATTACTTTCGAAAGTTTTTGAACAACACCCGTTAAAACATCCCCTATTGTTTTTGAATCATTAGTAATAACATATTGAATAAAGTAATTTGAAGTAGCTGCTAAATTTTTAAAATTAACCTTAAAATTAAAACTAAAATCTAATCGCGTTGCTTTAATATCTTTAACAGCCGGATTATTTGCTAACTTTGCTAATTCTTCTGTATCAATAAAATTTAAATTATATTTTAAACTATCCTCAGATAAATCAATTGGTTTAGTATCAATGTAATAATTTGAATAATCATTAATAATTTGCTGACTCACATTATTAAAAACAGCCATAAAACTAGTTTTTAAAATTTGTAAAGCACCTGCAACTTTAGGATCACTTTGATCTAATGCTTTACTTTGTGTCGTTTTATCAACCATAGTATATAACTCATCAAATTTTGTTTGATAATCTTTACTATTAATTGTATTTTTAGTACGAACATATTCTAAAAATGCATTTGAAACCCGTTGCGAAATTTTATTTAAAGTTTCAGCATCTTTATGGCCTCCAAAATCTGGATCATCTGGTTGTGGCATCTGATGACAACCAACAATTGTGCTAGCTCCTGTTACAGAAAACGCAGAAACACCCAATAACGCCAATAATTTTTTCATTTTTTAACTCCTTTTCACAAAATCTGTTGCTATATTAATATTATACTGAAAAAAACAAAAAAACAAATGGTCCCACTGATAAAACGCGGCAAAATTGCGGCCTACACATCTGGTGCATACTATCTTTAAAATTCTTTAACATAATATTAAAATAAAAAAAGCAAGAACTTTCTTGCTTTTTAAGTTAATGTTATTTTTTAGTAAATTCTAATGTAAATAATGTTGATGTTCACCCAGTATAATAAACGGCATTATTTGTCCCAAAAGTTAGATCAAAGTTTCAAACCGCACCACGACGTAATGAAAAAGTATCTTTTGTATCATTTAAAGTAACATCATGACCACGTTTTTCTCAATCACCTGTTGTAAAAATATCTAATCCTGATAAGCCCTTGGCCTCAGAAGACGCTTTAAAATCATCGATTAAAATTCTTAAAACCTTTTGATATTTGTATTCTGATAAAGCTGAAATTTTATTAAAGACAGCTTCACTAAGATGTCAGACCCCATAATTTTGATTTGATTCGAGACGGAAATGTTTATAAAAAGCTGTTACCAATTTTCCATATTCCAGTAATTTTTTATCCAAACCATCTTTTGTAATTTCAACTTGAACTTTTAATGCTTCACCACCATTCATAACTGCTCCCGATAATGGGAATCCAAAAACTAACACTTTTGATAAATTAACATTAAAATAAGCTAAATTTAAACTATTATGTCCTGTATTAAAAATATTAACTAATGAACGATAAAATGTAACAAAGTTTTCTGGTGTAATTTTATCTGGTTGATAACCCATTCCGGCTCAAACATAAGAAGCTGTTTTCTCATTTACGACATCAACACCATTTGTAGTGTTATTAATAGCACTTGTTAATAATGTTAATAACGTTAATGAATCATTATATTTAATACTTCCAACAAGGTCTGTTAACTCAAGATCTCCCTCAACAGCTTTTTTTAATTTTGCAAAAATAATATTATCTAAATCACGAAAGCCTTGGGTATAGTTAACATTAAAATTATCATAAATATCTTTAAAACCCTCAGTTTTATCAATTTGGAATGTTCCTTCTTTAACGAAGAAATTTACAATTACTTTCGAAAGTTTTTGAACAACACCCGTTAAAACATCCCCTATTGTTTTTGAATCATTAGTAATAACATATTGAATAAAGTAATTTGAAGTAGCTGCTAAATTTTTAAAATTAACCTTAAAATTAAAACTAAAATCTAATCGCGTTGCTTTAATATCTTTAACAGCCGGATTATTTGCTAACTTTGCTAATTCTTCTGTATCAATAAAATTTAAATTATATTTTAAACTATCCTCAGATAAATCAATTGGTTTAGTATCAATGTAATAATTTGAATAATCATTAATAATTTGCTGACTCACATTATTAAAAACAGCCATAAAACTAGTTTTTAAAATTTGTAAAGCACCTGCAACTTTAGGATCACTTTGATCTAATGCTTTACTTTGTGTCGTTGGCATCGTGTAAGTGAAGTGCAACAAATCAACTCAGAAAGGAGTTGATTTTTTAATGGAAAGAAAACATTATTTTATTTTACGGTCCTTAGTAACTAAGTATGGAAAAGATAATGTTATTAATACGGTAAATAATATTGTAATTAATAATGAAAAAGAAGATGAATAAATTATCCGCGTAATTTATTAGCGGTAATTTATTCAATATAGTTTATTTTGAGCGTAGCGAACACGCGAAGCGTGCCGCGAAAATTAGATTTTTAGGAGGAATAAGTTATGCCAGTTTGATTAACGACAATTTTTAGTGTTGTTATTATACTAGGTATTTTTGCGTGAATTGGTTTATCAATTTATCAAAAAATTCGCCAAATTCGAGGAAAGAAAAAAGATAAAAAAGAAATTGAAAATAAGGGGGATAAAAAATAATGTTAGGTATGTATTTAACAACAGCAATTAATTTTTTAGCAGTTGGTGATAAACCTACTATTTCAGATGGAATGGGTTCTATTTGAAGTGGTTTAGGGCAAGCAATGATGAAAGTTAAAGAAGCAATTTATGCTGTATTACCACAATTAATGACCTTTTTAGGTGATGCGTGAATTATTTTAATTCCATTTGGTATTTTTGTTATCATTAAGATTTTAAACTTTTTCCGTGTTATGGTTAAAGTATTTTAATATTTATTATTACTGATCATATATCTTAGCTATGGCACACTAGCTTTTATGTGAGTTGATTAAATAATTTTGTTGTTTATTTTTGTATTACACACTGTCTATAAGTTATTATTGAAATTATTAGTAATGAAATAATTGTTTTAAAGTAGGATTTAATAAAAATAAGAATATTTTTATTAAGGGTCATATTAATAGTGGTTTTGGAATATAAATTTTTATAATATTCTTTATAAATATATCTACTTTCTTTTTAAAATTTGTAGGCAGTGTGTAGTGCAAAAATATCAATTTAATTATAAATGATTAATTTTATATTTTAATAACTATTATCTTTAATTTTGTCGAAAACTCTTGATGAAATAAAAAAAATCATCAATATGACAATTTGAAAACTAATTTTGTGTAAGATTATGATTTTGCTTTAAATTTTTTAAACGTTAAAATATAATACCGTTGATTGTTGGTTTGGTGTTAAACCTTTGTGTTGGTATTTTCATTTTCAGAGCTTTAAATAATTTTGAATATTAGTGAAACCCAAACCATGATAATGAATTAAGGCTTCTTTAAGACTGGATTGTAATTTACTAATCTTATTTAACTTTTGATAACTAGTATCAGGGTTTGTACTAGTTTTGGTGGAATATAGAGTAGAATTTGTTTGTTTTGCTACTAATAAATATAGTGGTTGCATATCAGAAATAATTATTGATTTTTCTTTAATTAGTTGCTTATTCATATTTTCAATAATCCATTGTTTTTGTAATCTTTTGGTATTGGTGGATTGAACAAAAATATTATTATTGCTATCAACTGCCATTTGAATACAGCATTTGGTATCAGTTGAAAATGGATCGAGATGAGTTTTTCGTTTATCAAATTTATCTTTAAAATTGCCTTTATGAATTTCTTTAATAAATGTTTCATCCATTTGGATTTGACCATTTAATTTTTTAAATTTTAACTGTGTATTTTCTAATTGTTTTGATTGCATTAATTTTTGTCGATTATATCAAGCGGTTTTTGGGGTTGTTTTAATAAAACGAGAAATTATTTTACTAGATTGTCCTAACAATGAAATTTGAATTAATAAATTTCACTGTTCATAATTTAAATGACTTCAATAAGTAAAATGATGACGAAATGCATCAAAACTAGCACGACATTTTTTACATAAATATTTTTGTTTTCCTTCGGAATTATGACCATTTTTAACACAATGAAAAGATTTGCAATTAGGACATATAATGCCTTTATCTCTAAATTTTTGATCAATTTCATTTAAACGTTTTTGTTTTTTAATTAAGTCTGCTTGTTGTTTTATTTTTTCATAAAATTCTAAAAATTGATCATCTGTTAAGCTATTTATTAATTCTGTAATTATTTTTTTCATCATTTATTTACCTCTATATATTAAAAATATACCTAATTTTAGGTATATTTTATAAATATCAAGAGTTTTCGACAAAATTAAAGACTATTATTAAAAATTAAATAGTATTTTTCAGTGTGTCAATTTTTATTATTTTATATATTTAACATTGTTAATAACATTGTTTATTAAACATTAAATAAGCAATATATAAACATTATGTATAACATTGTTAATAATCAGTGTTTTTATCAATAAGTAAACAATATATAAACATTAAATATAACATTGTTTATTAAATAAATATTTAGTTAGGAGTTGATAAAATTGAGTAATTTTGTTAAGAAAAATCAAAATATAGAAAATTATTTTATTCGTAAAGAGTTGATAGTTTTTGAAACAAAAAAAGCAATTTTTATAAATTTACCTAATCATAATCGTCATATTGGTTTTTGGTTGAGTAATAAATTTATTTATCCGAGTGAAAAACACTCAGAACAAGTAGCAATCGGTTTGATTTATGATAATTCTTATCGTATTGTAAAATATGATGAAAATTTAAAACGTCATGTGTGAAAATATTTAACTGGAGCAGAACTAATCAATTTGTATAATCAATACAAATAAAATTATTTTACACAAATGAAAAAAGCAATATTTCCTGGTGAACCTCAAAAAGTAAAAACAACTAACAATAATTTAACAAATTGAAGTGATGAAAAAGTAGATAAATTAATTAATGACTTGAAGGACTTAAATTAATGGGTTTATATGATTATTGAGTTCAATTTGTTAGTTATATTATTGGTTCAAATGCTCCTGAATTTTTATATGTCATATCATTTGTATTATTTATCGTTTTATTTTTGGTGATGTTTTTTAAACTTATTCAGAAAATGTGGAGTTTTTAAATATGCAAAATGATTGAGAAAAATTAAAAGAGTTTTTTATTTATGTATTTTTGTTTATAGATAAAACGAATGTTGAAATTATTACAACTTGAAATTTAACTCAAAATGAATATTTAACTCTTATGATTGGTATTTGAATTGTGATTTTATTTTTAACGTGGTTTTTATTGTGAATGGTTTTTAAAATAGTTGGGTATTTTAAGTAATGAAAAAATTTATATTTTTCTTAAAAAATTATTGTTATATTGGTGGTTCAATGATTTTGTTTAGTTTAATTGATTTATTACTTTGAATAATTTCATTAAATTATACCGGTTTAGTATTTTGATTATTGTTTGCTTTGCAATGTGTTTATTTTGTCTGATGAGTTTGAAAAAACATATTTTATCAGTTGAGTGCTTTTCGTTTAGTTAATTTTGTTTGAGATAATCCGTTATCAGTAATTATTGGTAAGTTAGGGACGGGAAAAACTTTACTTTTAACTTATTTGTCAGAAACAATGAAATTATTAACGGATAAGATTTATAGTAATTATCCGTTAGAAGATGATAAAGTTAAAGTTTTAACATTTAAAAATTTAGATTTTACAGATAGAACAAAACCAGTTCCCCCAGATGATAGTGTTATTTTATTTGATGAAAGTTATTTATATATTGATGGAACTAGTCCCCACGATGAGAAAAAAGTTCGTAGTGGTAAAATTCCGTGAATTGTATTAGCAAGACATTTTGGTAATCGTGCTTTATTTACTGCTCAGCGTGAGGGTATGATTTGAAATAATATTCGACAATTAGCAAGTGGTATTATTATTCCAATTTCATTGAAAAAACCTATTGCTAAAAAAGGATTTAATTTTTTTAATCGTTTCTTTATTATGCGAATTGGTATTTTTCAAGATATTACAGATTATGAAATTTGAAAAACAAAATCAGTAGAACGAACAGCCGAAGGTAAACGAGCAAAACATAAGTCGGATGTTGGGTTAGGAATTCTGTTTTTTAAAATAATTATTCCATTAGAATTTGCACAGAAATATGATAGTAAATGATTAAAGTTTGTTCGTGATTTAAAAAATGATGAAATAGTTAATTATAAAGAATATTATTGGTCAGAAATTACTAAATTAAGTGTTAAAGAGCGTTTAGCATTGTTTGATATTGATATTTTGAAAAAAAATTTAAAACCTAAAAAAGAAAAAGGAAGTGATAAAGATGATTAATTTATTATCAGAAAGTAATAATTGAGATAAGATTTTTAGTTTTATTTTTGATGTATTTTTGTTTATTTTTGATGTAATTTGAAATACTAAATTACCAATGACAAATACAACTATTGCTTATTTTATTATCTTTTTTATGGTTGTTAAGTTATAAATTTATGCTATCCACGGAACAAGAACACAATATAATGAATTAGGTTCAACTGTTAAAAACAATACATCAAAATTGTATGCTTCAACAGTACGTGGTGTTAAAAAAGCACATAAGGCTAATAAAAATGGTCGGTGAAAGGAAACAGATTAATGATTAGATTAGTTTTATTAGTTGCTGCAATTGCTATTTTTGGTACTAGTTTTATTACGGTGATTATAAATCAATTAACATCAGCAAAAAATATCATTATGGATTTATATAACTCAGATACTTTTTTACTTTCTTTGTTTGGTAAAATGGCAATTTTGTTTAGTCATCCATTAATGTTAACAATATCAAGTTTATATATTGTTGGGTTTATTGTTTCAAAAACATTGTATAGTTAGGGGTTGAATTATAAATATGAAAAAATCATTATCTTTATTTGCCATATCTATTTTAGGTATTTTAGGTTTAATTATTCCATTTATTACTTTAACAGCATTTAAACCCTTAAATCAGCAGAATTATACTGTTAATTAACAAACAATGGGAATGAATGAAACTGATTTTATTAATACAATGTTTTTACGCAGTAGTTTTTTTGAAAACTGGTCTGAAACAAATTACTTTATTAATCCAACTCTAAAAACATCACAAACATTAACTTATAATGATAAATGATATTTAGACTTTTTAAAGGATAGTTATTCAACGGGAATTTCATTTGATAAGCCTAGTGATGAGTTTATGGATTTATATAAAAATTGAGATACTTATGCTAAACAATATAATATTGATAAATTCTATGATGTTGATAAAAAACAATTTTTAAAAGAATTAACTAATTTTTCTTATTCTTTTGCTAAGTATTTTAATACTGTGGAAGTTATTAATAAATTAGAAAGAGGTATTGATAATTTACAATTAGTTAAAATGATTAATGAGTTTTGAATACAAATTCCTAGAACACAGGCACCTAATAAAGAATTTTTAACTGCTACTAATAAATGATATTTTTATGGAGAAAAAAGAAATGGTCAATATTTGCTTACAAAATTTTATTTTGATAATAATTTTATTAAAAATCAAAATTTGTTATGACAACACTTAAAAAATGATTCAGATTTTATTTGAAACTATAATTTAGTATATCGTTGAGATGGAAACGGTGAACCAGAATTACCCGTTGTTGATAATGATGGCAAATTAAAATTATATACTGAATATTATCAAAATGTTCGTTCTTTTTTGCTTAAATATATTGATGTTATTGTACAAGAAAATATCCGAATTCAGCAAGGTGGTAATCCAAACTATGATGACCCAAATTTGGGTAGTGAAAGAATAATTTTTGATTTTGAAATTATTAATAATATGGAAAAATTAGATTGAAAACCTGATGTTATTTTAACTAGAAAATCAATTTATCGGATGATTTTAACAATTGATGAAAATAAAAATATTGTTGCATATAGTTTAGAATTAACACATTTTAAACAATATTGGGATGGTAATAATGCAAATAGTTATCGGTATACTGATGATTTAGGTTTTTTGTTTACTTTTATGAAAGAAAAAGAAGATACTTTTAATTTTAGTGCTGAAACATATAATTATAATCAAGGTAATTCTCCTAATATTGGTAAAATGGTTTTTGAACAGATGAAAGGTCAAATTGATATTAATAAATTTTTAAAAGCCTTTTTTACCCATGCTTTGGTACCTGTATTTCAAAATCGCAGTAATTTTATTGAAAGTGGTTATATTGATAATTTACAGTATGATACTGTTTTAATTAATTTTTTTGGTTTAAAATTGATTAATTTTAGAGATGTTTTAATTGATGAAACTAATACTAATAAAAATCAATTTGAAAAACTATTAAATAGTATGTTTACGGTTTCCCAAAATTTTTATAAAGATTATTTACGAACAATTTTTGATTTAGAAAATGATACTTATTTACAAGGATATAATAAAAAATATGGTTTATTAGTAAATAATGGTTTTAAAATTTATCCTCGTTATTTTTATTTTTCTGATAAATACAATCAATTAGACATTAAATTGTATTCAGCATTTAAAAATCGTTTTTATAACACAAATTATGGAGATGTATTTAATTATGATTTTTCAGTTGCAAATAATTATAATATTAATCAAAATGAAGGTTATATTTTTGAAGGTGCTTTAAAAGATAAATACGGTTTAAAATACAAAAAAATTGAATAACAAAAAATCGGTTATAATGTCTTTGAATTACAAGCCCAAAAAGAAAATGATATGTACCGTTATTATGATTTTAATTTTGGAATTTATAACTGACAAGAAATAAATAATGGCGGGTTGTTTCCTGATGGACAATGATGACAAGCCCAATATGAAAGTTGTAGTTGATATAATTTAGCGTGTCATATAAAAAATGCTGCAATTTGAATTGTAAATAATATTCCCGGTGTTAAACAAGTAAACGAATTAGCAAGCGGTGTTGGTAAAATATTTCAAACAATATATAGTTTTTTTAGTCAAACATTTGAGGTATGAAAATTTAGTCCAGCATTATATAATACAATAACAAATATATTCCTATTAATTATCTTTATGAAGTTTGTTAGATTAATTTAAAAAAGGACTTGTTAGTCCTTTTATTCTTTTCAATCAATTATTAGTCCCGTGTCTTTATTAATTTCTGGTATTTGTGGTTCATTGTTTTTATTTCAACGATATACTAAATTATAGTTTCAAATAAAATCTGAATCATTTTTTAAGTGTTGTCATCAAGTGTTTTGATTATTAATAAAATTATTATCAAAATAAAATTTTGTAAGCAAATATTGACCATTTCTTTTTTCTCCATAAAAATATCATTTATTAGTAGCAGTTAAAAATTCTTTATTAGGCGCCTGTGTTCTAGGAATATTAGTTCATTTGCTATTTTCTGGTAGTTGTTGTGGTTATGGTGTAGGTTTATTACCCCCCCCCCGTTTTCATTATTATTTGGTTTTTCACAACTAATTAATGTTGTTGTACTTGTTGCTGTTAATCCGATTACTCCTAAAATACTTAGTAACTTTTTCATATTTTACTTCTCCTTTATTAAAATTACTTGAATGCTATAATTGATTTTATCATATATCAATAATGTATTAAATAATTTTAATATTAAATTTATAAATTAATGAAAGGTATATAAATGTTATGTATAGTCATTTAAGTTTTATTGATAGGGTTAAATTGGAAAAATTATTATTATCAAAATTATTTTTAAAAAAGAATGGTGAAATAAATATTGCACAAATTGCTAAATGTTTGAACAGAAATCGTAGTACTATTTTGCGAGAAATTAAGCGTTTTAAAACTATTGATGAATATAGTGCTTATAAGTCAGATAAAATGTATTATGAGAAAAGAAAAAAGAATAATAAAAGATATAAGTTTACAGAAGAACAATTAAATTTTATTAATATAAGATTTAATGTTTATCGTGATTCTCCATCACAACTTATTAATCGTTATTTTCTAAAGTTTGGTATTAAATTTCCTGTTTGTGTTAAAACATTGTATAAATGAATTCGTTTGGGTTTTTATGGTTTTTTAAAACAGAATTTACGTCATCGTGGTAAAAAATATAAAACAAAAGGAAAATTTGATAATCGTGGTAAATTAATTAATTTTAAATCAATATGAGATATTGAGAATAAAGAGACTGATGTTGGTTGATTTGAAATGGATACCGTAGTTGGAAAAGAGCATCAATATAGTAATTTGGTTTTAGTTGAACAAAATAGTAAAAGTTATTTTGTTATGAAATTAAAAAATCATACTGCTAATGAAGTTGTGGAAAAGTTTAAAGATATTGTTATAAGTAATAATTTATTTGGGAAAATTAAAGGAATAATAACTGATAGAGGAAAAGAATTTAGTAAATGAAGAGAATTAGAAATATTTGCTGAAACACAAGTTTATTTTTGTGACCCTGGTAAACCACAACAAAAACCATTAATTGAATATATGAATTCTGAACTTAGACAATGATTTCCTAAGGGAACTGATTTTAATAATGTTAGTCAACAAAAAATAAATTGAGTAGTTAATGTTATAAATGATAAATTAAGGCCTGTTCTTAATTGAAAAACAGCAAAAGAGGTATTTTCAGATAATTTTAAATAGGTTTATTTGAAGTAATTTAATAAATTATTTTTTAGTGTGCTTAATTTTCCTTAAAATAAAATAAAAACTATAAATATTTTGATTTTTAAAAATTTATAATTGATTTTTTATGATTTTTATTGTATTATTTGACTAATAAGATTTGTTGCACTTCATTTTACATAATTCCTCTAAGAACTTCTTCTAGCGTTGTTCGTCGTTTTTGCGGCAAATTATTAACACCTTGCAAAAAAGCTCTTTGTTCGCCAATTAAATATAAATTTGTTTTTGCTCGATTAATTGCAGTATATATTAAATTCCGTTTTAACATCATTCAAAAACTTTTAGTGATAACAAAAATGATATTATCATATTCACTTCCTTGCAATTTGTGCACACTACATGCATAAGCTAAAGTAATATCGTAATACATTTCTTTACTATATTCAACAATATTGTCATATTTTATTAATAAAACATCGTTAAAGTTTCTATCTTTTTTAATATCAACAATAACTCCAACATCACCATTATAAATTTCCAACTCGGGACGATTTTTTAATTGCATTACTTTATCATTAACCCGAAAAATCCGATGACCAATTTTAATCTCTTTTTGGCCATAAGAACGATTTATTTTATCTTGTAAATAAGTGTTTAACATGTTAATGCCAACAGGACCATTATACATCGGAGCAATTACTTGAATTGCATTATAATCTCCTGCTTTTTCTTCATTTAGTTTCTGATATAAATCACCAATTGTTGTTAATAATAAATGAGGATCAGTTTCTTCAATAAAAGTTAAATCTTTTTTGTTTAGTAAATCATATTCAAAATGGTCTTGCTCAATCGCATAACTTAATTCCAAAATATCATTTCCTGCTTCTTGGCGGTAAACTTCTTCTAACTTAATGACATTGAAAACATCACTTTGGATAATATCACGTAAAGTGTTACCGCAAGCAACAGAAGGCAACTGATTTGGATCACCAATTAAAATTAATTTTCGTAAATTTAAACTAGCTTTGGCAATTTGAGCTAATAACAAACTATCAACCATACTAACTTCATCTAAAATTAAAATATCATTTTCTAACGGATTACTTTCATTATAAAAAAACTGATTTGTAATTGCATCATATTTCAATAATTTATGAATCGTTAAGGCTTTTTGTCCTGTTTTTTCGCGCAATCGTTTTGCTGCCTTTCCGGTTGGTGCTGCTAAAACAATTTTTGATTGTTGATAAACTTGCTTTAAAATACTAACAATTCCATCAACTACAGTTGTTTTACCAGTTCCTGGACCACCAATAATTACTAAAAAATTGGAATGAACAGCGGCTTTGATTGCTTTCGTTTGATTTGCATTGTAACTAATTTGTTTCTTGCTTGTTAACTTCTCTAAATGCTTTACTAGTTTTTCTTCATCATATTGATCCGTTGAATTTAGACCACTTAACATGGCAGCAATATTTAACTCACTATGATATATTTCTGCAACATAAATTTTATCATTTTTAAAAATTAGTAAGTTGATTTCTTTACTATATTTTAACCCCGCTAAAATAGATTCTTTTGTTAAATCATTAAAATGTTTTTGTAAAATAGCTGTTAATTCATCTAATGTTAAATAAGTATCACCAGTATTATTACAAAATTCTTTTGCTAAATATCAGGCATAATAACCAATTCGAATATCACTAAGCGGGTCTTGGTCAAACGCTAAATAAATTTGATCAATTATTTTGAATGAAATATTATCTTTTAACAGTAATGAATAAGGGTCTTTTGTTAATAAAGCATAAATTTGATCAACATTATATTTTGTTTTTAATAATGATAAAACTTGCAAAGACAACCCTTTTTGATTAAATTGATGGTTTAATTCATCATCTTGGCTCATTTCGTTAAATGATTTTGCAATAATATCCGCTTGTTTAGTAGTAACTCCTGGAATTTGTTTTAGTTCTAAAATATTGGCCTTAATTTTACTAACAATATCGTTTCCATAATAATCAATAATACTTTGTGCTGTTTTTGCTCCGATTGTTGGAAACAAACTACTTGTTAAGTATTTCAAAACTTCATCATTGCTTTGGGGTCCAATTTGTTTTAATTCTTTAACTTCAAAATTTTGACCATAACGATTATTATAAACAAATTCACCAGTTAATTCGTATAATTGATCAGGTTGTAACGTTGCTAAAAAACCTTTAATAAAGATAAAATGGGTTTTATCTTTTTCTAATTGAAATTTACAAATCCGATAACCATTCTTTGATTCAAAAACAATTAATTTTAAATAACCACGTATCTTTTCAGCCATTACAATATTCCTTTCTTATAAGTAACATAGTTTTTGATCATTTAAATAAACTTCATTAATTGTTCCACCACCAATACAAACATCACCATCATAAAAAACAGCAGCTTGACCAGGAGTTATCGCTTTTACTTTATTATCAAAATGAACAAGACATTTGTCATCACTTAAAACCGTTACTTTAACTGGAATATCTTTTTGGCGATAACGAAATTTTGCTGTAGAGTTAAACTGATCAGTTTTCAGTGTATTAATTCAATTAACATCTGTTACAAGACAACTAGTTGAATATAGTCATTTTTCTTCACTACTTTTTGCCACATATAAAATATTTTTTGCCGCATTTTTGCCAGCAACAAAATAAGGTTCTGTCATCCCCCCTAAATTTAATCCTCGTCGTTGCCCAATTGTATAATACATAATACCATTATGTGTTCCAACAACTTCTTTTGTTTCAATATCAACAATCGGACCATTTTGATTTGGAATATAATTTTGCAAAAAGTTTTTAAAATCACGTTCACCAATAAAACAAATTCCAGTTGAATCTTTTTTATTTGCTGTTATTAAATTTTGTGCATTAGCAATTTCTCGAACTTCTTTTTTGGTTAAATTTCCTAACGGAAAAATTGTTTTTGCTAATTGATGTTGATTTAATTGACTTAAAAAATAAGTCTGATCCTTGTCACCATCGACTCCTCGTAATAATTGATATTCATTTATTTCTTGATTAAATTGTACCCGCGCATAATGCCCCATTGCAATAAAATAAGCTTGATAATTATTAATCGCATACTTTAAAAAATAATCAAATTTAATATATTTATTACATAAAATATCTGGGTTTGGTGTTCGTCCTTTTTGATACTCACTAATAAAATATTCAAAGACATATTCTCAATACTCTTTAATAAAATCAACGCGATGTAATGGCACTTTCAAAGCAGCACTAACTTTTGCTGCGTCATTATAATCAACTTCTTGGGGGCAAATTGGATTATTGATTGCCTTATTCCCTAAAATATCATTATTTAATTGACTATCTCAATTTCGCATAAACAGCCCTTCAACTTGATAGCCA
Organism: Spiroplasma endosymbiont of Sarcophaga carnaria; assembly: GCF_964019595.1. Lineage (NCBI taxonomy): Bacteria > Bacillati > Mycoplasmatota > Mollicutes > Entomoplasmatales > Spiroplasmataceae > Spiroplasma > Spiroplasma endosymbiont of Sarcophaga carnaria. The sequence goes on along the minus strand of NZ_OZ026456.1, from coordinate 1,462,799 downwards.
GCTTGTTGTAATAAATATAAGCTAACAGAAGAGTCAACACCTCCCGATAAGCCGACAACAACTTTTTCCATTTATAATCACTTCCCTTAATAATATAATTAGCAATATTATTTTAACATTAAAACACTAAGTTTAAAAAACTTAGTGTTATCTTTTTTGACGCTTTAAGAATAAAATCCCTATTAACATTAAGATATTTGCTAATATTAAAAAACTATAACTAATAATTTGCATTATACCACTTGTTAACAGAAAAGTATTATTATTGTAAAAATAACCATACAAAGCAATTCCAATTACACTTCCTAATAATAATAAACCAAAAGGTAAAAGCAAATATAATTGAATTTTAAAATTAGGAATAACACAGAATGGTAAAATAATAACAATAGCATAGATACTAAGCAAGATAATTATAAACAACCGGCTCGGTAAAAAATAATCTTGGTTAGTTTGAATAAAATCAAATTCTCCAAAAGTTGTTGTAATAAAATTATATAAATCCAATGATGAATTATTAATTCAATTATTAAAGATTAAAAAAGCACCACATAAAAGAATTAGACCAACAACAGCAATAATCCGTGCTGTTAAAATCGTTGGATTACGTCATGTAATAATGTTATTTTTCGTAATTTTACTAATTCTTTGTCTTCCGTTTGGTAATCGTTGAATTTGATAACTATTGCTAAAAAAAGTTGCTGGTTGAACATCATTTTTTTGCTTTTCTTGATTTAGATCCTCATCGTTGGATTTTACCTGCTTCTTTGCACGAATTCGTTTAATTTTAACATTTTTAATTGGTTTGCTTGGTTTAACAGTTGACTCTACTGTATCAAACAAACTTGCATAAAAATTATTGATTCGATAGTTTCCTACTGGTTCATCAATTTCAATTGCCCGTGGTATTTCAGTTTCAGACTCATCTTTTTGCGTTATTGGCAAAGAACCTATCTTTTCTTCTTCTTTTGGGGTTATTTCTTCTTGATGATAATATTTATTAGTCGTATGATCAAGTCCTAAATTTGGTCGTTTTGTGATATCCCATTCCATAACATCAGCTTCATCATAAACCTCCGAACCGCTACCAAATGCGACGTTTAAGTTAATCCCTTTAGCTTCTGGTTTAGATCTTGGTTGTTCAGGCTCGTTTGTCTGCGGTTTTTTTGCTTCTTCCTTAATTAAGTTTATTTTATTATTAAAAAGCGGTTGTGATTTTTTTCAAGATGAACTTTCTGTATTTTTAGTTTTATTATTATAACTTTGTGTCACAATAACATCTTTTTTTGGAATTGGATTAACGGCACTAACCTTCGGAAAATGTGTTGATAAAATTGATTTTGGTTTTAAAACAGGTTTATTTTCAACAATTGTCTCATTTGTTTTCCGAGCTGTTTCCTGTTCTGTTTTTTGGACAATTTTTTGAGCAATAGCACGCGCTTGTGCTTTTAAGTCTGTTCGATCAACATCAATCTGATCATCTTTAAGAACACGATGAACTGGATTGTTATTATTAAAATGGGTTAAATCAATCTTTTTGCTCATCACTGGCGGTTCTTGTAAATGGTTATCATTATGAAAAGGTGCTTTTTCATCAAATGTTGTTTTTATTCGATCTAACCGTTGGTGAAAACTTGTCTTTTCTTGTTCTAACTGTTCTGTTTGAGTATGCAAAACTTTTAACGCGTCAGGATTATCAAGATTTAAATTTAATTCTAGGCATTGGGTTAATGAAGAAGGATAATTTTGTGGCATCATTTGTGTTGGGACAGATGAGTTTGATGCAAAAAAACCATTATTAAAAAAATGGCTATTTTCACCACCAAAAAAATGTGACTTAGCAATTAAAGAAGGCTCTTGACAATCAGAATGCTGATTGTTAAGAAGGCCTTGCTTAATTGGTTTAATTTTTAAAATTTTAATGTCATTGCTCTTCATTATTTAGCACCCACTTTAATTTAACCCCAAAACTCTATGTAATAATTATATCCTAAAATCGCCAAAAAATAAAGCGTTGTTGGTGTTTTGACCGCTTTATGTTGGAATAAAGTAAGTGTTTGTTTAGTAGACATAAATTTAATGCTTTTTATTTATAAAAGCATTAGCAAGACTTGTCTTTTTAAGTTAAGATAATTAAACCACGAATTTTTATATTCTGCAACAACAAAATAGCAAATTATTAAAATTTGCCCTAAATTCTTAATTAATTAGTTTTTTGAATTAAGAATTTTTCTTATTAGTTTTGTAATTCCTTTATCTTTTGAATTCAAAATTGGTACTGAACCCTGTTTTGGTTCATAATCAGAATTTTCATTAGTTGGATTGAATCACATATTTTGTCGATAATATTCTGTTGCATCGTTAACTTCTTCAATATGTTCATTAATAATTAATTTAATAGGATTTCATTTATTTACTTTTGCCATTCGTATGCATAACATATTACGAAAGACAATCTCACTATATGCTTTTGCACCATAAGATTTTAATGCTTTAACATTATGTGAAATTTGTGATTAAGTTTGACAACCAATATAATATTCTTGTTGATAATTTTTGATTCCTTCAGTATTAGTAGTTATATATTGAATTAAATCTTTGACTTTGTCTTTTTTATCTTTTAAAAATGGATATATATCTTGCATTTCTTTTGTCAAAAATGGTTTTAAATAATCCAAAATAGAATTAACTTCCCCTTTTCTAACAAAAGCATATACATCTTGATAAATTGCTTTTTTCTGAGTTTCTTCTACAGTTAGTTCTTTTTTTGAATCTTTACCTAGTCTACGAAAATTAAAGCAGTGATGAACTTTAGCCATTAAATGAAATTCATCTAGGACATAATCTGTTTTCAAATATTCAGCTAATTTTTTAATTCATTCTGCACCATCACCCATTACTATTAGTTGCTTGCCTATTAAATCATAGTTATTATTAATAAATTTCTTTAATAATTGACGATATTCTTTCATTTTAAGATTTACATTTTTTGACATTACCATTAATAATCGTTTATTTTGTAAGAAATGTCTTTTTTTACTAGATTTTTGCCAATCAATTCCGGTATGTAAATATGCTAATCTAACCATATTTTTGTCAATTTTCTTATGCTTTTTAAAAATTTTAGTAAATGTGTCATCCAGCCCTAAGTAAACATATTTGCTATCGGCTCTTATTTTATTTGGAAGAGCCATATGTTTAAAATTTTCATTTATTTCAGCTAAATCAACACTACGAAAAATATTAGAAATAGTCATTGGTGAAATCTTTGAATCTTTATACTTATCAATAATATCTCGATAACGTTTACCAGAATCTAATTCCTTGAGAACTTTAATATATAAATCAAAATGAATTCGTTGATATGGTTTTCTGCCCATTTCTGTATCTAGTAAAAAAACTAAATCCATTGCCTCGATTGTCATTCTAATATCGGTCGCATTTTTTCCGGTAGAATATGACAATTGTATGATTGGCATTAATCCTAACTTCTTAAGTTTTTCTGAAAGTTTTTTATCTTCAAAATTAGAATAAAAAACTTTTTTCATTATTATATCTCCAAACATTTCTAGTTCTTTTAATAAAATTTTTAAATCTTCTTCATTATTAAAATTATCATAATCAATAAGTAAAGCGGTTTTATATTTAACTTCTTCCATCAATTATCACCTTCAAATTTATAGTATCATAATATTTTAAAAATCACTTGTCTTCTTTAATTTTGTCGAAAACTCTTGATATTTATAAAATATACCTAAAATTAGGTATATTTTTAATATATAGAGGTAAATAAATGATGAAAAAAATAATTACAGAATTAATAAATAGCTTAACAGATGATCAATTTTTAGAATTTTATGAAAAAATAAAACAACAAGCAGACTTAATTAAAAAACAAAAACGTTTAAATGAAATTGATCAAAAATTTAGAGATAAAGGCATTATATGTCCTAATTGCAAATCTTTTCATTGTGTTAAAAATGGTCATAATTCCGAAGGAAAACAAAAATATTTATGTAAAAAATGTCGTGCTAGTTTTGATGCATTTCGTCATCATTTTACTTATTGAAGTCATTTAAATTATGAACAGTGAAATTTATTAATTCAAATTTCATTGTTAGGACAATCTAGTAAAATAATTTCTCGTTTTATTAAAACAACCCCAAAAACCGCTTGATATAATCGACAAAAATTAATGCAATCAAAACAATTAGAAAATACACAGTTAAAATTTAAAAAATTAAATGGTCAAATCCAAATGGATGAAACATTTATTAAAGAAATTCATAGAGGCAATTTTAAAGATAAATTTGATAAACGAAAAACTCATCTCGATCCATTTTCAACTGATACCAAATGCTGTATTCAAATGGCAGTTGATAGCAATAATAATATTTTTGTTCAATCCACCAATACCAAAAGATTACAAAAACAATGGATTATTGAAAATATGAATAAGCAACTAATTAAAGAAAAATCAATAATTATTTCTGATATGCAACCACTATATTTATTAGTAGCAAAACAAACAAATTCTACTCTATATTCCACCAAAACTAGTACAAACCCTGATACTAGTTATCAAAAGTTAAATAAGATTAGTAAATTACAATCCAGTCTTAAAGAAGCCTTAATTCATTATCATGGTTTGGGTTTCACTAATATTCAAAATTATTTAAAGCTCTGAAAATGAAAATACCAACACAAAGGTTTAACACCAAACCAACAATCAACGGTATTATATTTTAACGTTTAAAAAATTTAAAGCAAAATCATAATCTTACACAAAATTAGTTTTCAAATTGTCATATTGATGATTTTTTTTATTTCATCAAGAGTTTTCGACAAAATTAAAGCTTGTCTTTATTAAAGATTTATATTTATAAAGTTGCAAAAAATAACAACAAAACAAGTTAATAATCCTAAAGAAAAAATGAGTCTAAATTAAACCCATTTTTAAATTAAAGCCACAATTGTTGATTAAATTTAAGGTTATTTTTTTACATTGGTGAACCATGTGGTTTAAACGCAATATTTCACTTATCAACTGGTCAAGGGGTATAATAAATGTTATTGGTTGTTGAATTAACCCCAAATTGGAACCCTAAATTATAATTCTGGTAAATTTGGTATATCACGACGCATTACAATGTCTTTGTTACTAAATGTTGATACTCAAAACTTATCAAGATCTGGTAATGTTTGATTTTTAGGATCTTCTTTAAATTTTTTTAATAAAACACTTCATATTTTTTTATAAGTATATGTTTGTGGATCATCAAACATCATTTCATGCAACTTTGGTTCTAACTGAATTCTTCCTTCAGTATAACGCTTGATATCTCACGTAATTTGATAATACTTGTAAAAAGTCGCAATAATCCGCCCAAAGTTTTTAATTTTATTAATCATTCCGTCACGAGTAATTCCAATATTAATATAAAAAGGTTTTCCATCATTTAAGACAACCCCAGCTAAAGGAATCCCAGCAACTAACACTTTTGCTAAGTTAACCTTAAATTGCCCTAACTGTAATTTTGGACCAGTTTTACTTGTTAAAATGTTTAATTTTTCCCCATAATATGTTAAAAAATTTTCTGGTGTTAATTTATCTGGGGCATAACCAGTATTAACCCAAGTATATTTTTCATCTTCTGGTAATTATGGTGTCACCCCATTTGTATCAGGATTAATAATTGAATTTAATAACGCTAAAATTTCTTCATCATGAGCATAAGTAATACTATCTCGAATATCACCAAGTCCAGAATCCGCTTGTAACGCCGTACTTAATTCATTTTGAACAATTGTATCTAGAATACTATGATCATAAGCATAATTTAAATCAAAATTATCATAAATGTTTCGATAAGCTGGATTTTGATCGACAATAATATCACCACCATTTGTATTAAAAAATTTAACAATTGCTTTTGAAACTGCCCCAGTTACAGCTGTTAGAATTTTTTTCATCCGCACACCATCATTGGTAATTGCATATTGAAAGGTAAAAGGCATACCAGTTTCTAAGGATTTAAATTTAACCTTTAGTTGCAATTTAAAATCCAAGCGAACTCCTTTTAAACCATTCGTGTCAACATTTGTTAATGTTCCTAATTTATTAATATCAATATAGTTTAAAGTAAATTTCATATCACTCTGATCAGTTGCCATTGGGACACTATCTGGATAATAGTTTGAATAGTCATCAGCAATTTTACGATTAAGATTATCAAAAACAGCTAAAAAACCATTCACTAACGCCTATAAAGCTGGTTCCACTTGTTGATCATTACGATCTGATTTTTGAGATGGTTTTGCAGCACTTACCATTGAAAATAAGTTTTAAAATTCCGGGATTGAATAATCATTAATATCGATTAGTGTTTTTTCAGTCGCATATTGCTGAAAACTATCAGCAATATGTTTTGTAATTGTATTTAAAATTTTTAAATCCCCTTGATAATCAAGGCCGCCCCCATCAGCTTGTTCAGGATTACTTTTTATTGTACAGCTAATAATAGTATTAACTGCTGTTGTTGTTAAAGATAAGCCCGTTAACAAAGTTAATATTTTTTTCATATTTTATACCTCCACTAGTTTTTCATCAGTTATGAAATTATTATAAGATGTAGAATAAAGGATGAAATAGGAAAAATCAACTCTTTAATAAGAGTTGATTTTTTTATTTAAAAATTAACTTTAAAAATTAAATATATTGGTTCTACAATTATTTAATTTACAATTATATATTTTTAGTGGAAGGGTTCCCCAACATGACATTTTGTCAGTAAAGAAACCACTAGAACTGTTAACTTGTTTTTTGCGATTTTGTAATTAATGATTTTGATTAAGATAAACAGATAATGCTGTATTCATAACTTTTAATTAACAAGAATAAAAATAAAATCGTGTGCGTAGGGGTTGATTAACTTTTAAGAACTGGGCAAGTATTTCTTAATTAATCTACTAGAGGGGACTTGATGAGGAGGTACTTACAACTACAAACACCTACAAATTGTAGAACATTGTAGTTAATTTACCAAAAATTACCAAAATTATAGGAGGTTTATATGAAAAAGTTAAATAAAAAAACTATTAATAAATTAAATCAATTAATGCTTAAAAGTTATGCAGTCTCATTTGAAGATATGACTGATGAACATTGAGCATTAGGTAAACAGAATTAGGAGGAATTAAAAATGTCATATTGTATTGGTGATTACTTAAATGAAAAATGAATTAATAATAAAGCATTAAAAATTAGTAATAAATATATTATTTATGCACAAATTGATAGTGATAATGAAAATTTAGAATTAAATTTATATCTTAAATTTGGTAATGAAGAACGCTGGGTGGGCAATGTTTTGTTGCCAACAAATTTTTACTTGAATTTGAAATGATATCAAATTAATGAAGTTAAAGGTTTAATTAGTGATTATTTAGAAGATGAAGAAGCAGATTACGAGGTGATAAATTATGAATAAAAGATACTTATTAGTAATTAATACTAAATATACAACAAATACTTTATTTTTTTATACATTAGAAGAAACAAAAATTACAGCGGAAGAAAACTCTTCTTTTAGAACAACTATTATTGATTTAGAAAATGAAAATATTAAATGACAAGGAGTTGAATAATAATGATGAATTTAAAAGATTTATTAAATGAAATGTTTGATAATTACCCAGATTGTTATAAAGATTGTGGTTTAGCAATTGTGGATCGTTATGAAATTGAAGTTGAAAATAAAAAATTAACACCCGAAGAAATAGATAATTTAACACATTTATATTTTGACAAACCTAAAAATAATTATATTGGAAATGAAGATAATGAAAAAGTTGATAAAATTGAGTAATTTATGTTTAAAATAATAGAATTATTTGCAGGTATTGGCACTCCTCGTAGAGCATTAGAACTTGCAAATATTCCACATAAAACTATATGATTTAGTGAAATTGATAATTATGCAGAACAATCATATCGAGCAATCTATAATGATTACAAAACACCAAACTTAAATGATATTACTAAAATTGATGTAGCAAATCTTACAAAGGAAAAAATTGACATTATTATTGGTGGTTGACCTTGTCAAGATATATCAAAAGCAGGTTTTTTAAAAGGAATGGATAAAGATAGTGGTACTAGGTCGAGTTTATTATGAGATACATTAAAAATCATTAAATTTTATAAACCTAAATGAATTATTAACGAAAATATTGATAATGTATTAAGTGAAAAAAACTTTAAGAATATTCAAAAATATTGTGAATATCTTAATAATCTTGGATATGAAACAGATTATAAAATATTAAATGCAAAAGATTATGGAATACCACAAAAACGCAAAAGAATATTTATTATAAGTAAATTAAATGAAAATTGAATATGAAAATTCCCTTGACCAACTCAAAAACTATTAGAATATCAATTTAAAGATATTGTAAATTGAACTATTCCAGGTAATAAAGAAATTCCAAAAGGAACAACTTTCCATAATGGTTTTATTCTATTAAATGGTACACGTAATAGTTGAGATTATTGTCCAAATGCTGATGAAAAATTATATCCTACTTTAACTACAAAAGCAGATAGAACCAAAGTTCTATTAAATGATAAATATCGTTATTTAACAACAGATGAAATGACTTTATTAATGGGTTATACATTAAATGATTTAGAAAAAATGTTAAGTGTTAATAGCAAAAGTCAAATTCAAAAACAATTAGGTAATTCAATAGTACCAAATGTATTAAAATATATATTTTTAAATTTAGTAAAGGAGAATGAAAATGACAAAAACAGTTAAAGAATTAATTCAATGATTTGAAGAAAAATTAAATTTTCTTAATGAAAATGAGTATACATATTTAGATTTTGAAATTACAGATACAGAATTGGAAGAAACAATTGATATCTTACAAGCATATGAAAATGAACTTGCTGAAAAAGATAAAGAAATTGAATTACTAACTAAAAAATATAGTTTTGTTTCACAATATGCTAAAACAGCAGCGTTACATATTGAAGATAAATTATCAAGAAAGGAAGAAGATAATGAAAACATTTAAAGAATGAATAGATGAAATAATAATACATTATTCGGAAACATCATTTCCAGTTCCACCTTATCAAATTTTAGGATTAATTGAAGAATTTAAAATATTTTATAAAAATGAAATTAGTAATGCAATTAAAAATGAACAAATGACATTTGATTGATTAAGAGATATAATTGCTAAAAAAGATAAAGAAATTAATTTTTTTAAACAACAATTAGAACTGGCATATAATTTAAATAAAAATTTAGAAACGAAACAATTATATAAAGAAGATTTTACAGAATTTTATGTTTGTGAACAACACGCTATAAATTTAGATAATTGTAAATGTAATATTATCTGATATTGAAATAATACAAATGATAACTTTAGAATTAAATGATTATTAAAAGACAATTCAGAATATGACAAATTAGAAAGTAAAGAGGAGGAAGAATAATGAGTGATACTGTTAAGAATACTGTTAAAAATGTAATATATCCATTTTCAATAAAAGGATCAGATTTTGAAAATTTATCAATGCTAGCGTTACCTATTAAAAATTGAATTGATGAAAACGGGCAGGAATTTGCAGATTTTATTATGCGACATCGTAATCTTTGAAATGCTACTAATTATGAAAATATCCATTTAAAAGATATGCCATCAGCGATGGATAAAGTTGATATATTATTTCGCGAACCACTACAATTAATTAAAAATTTTAAAGATGAATTAAATCGAATTCGTACTAATATTATTACATTTGAAAATTATTTACAAAATCATAAAATTGAAATTAAAAATAATATGACACAAGCACGAATCCAAAAACAAAAAGAATTATTTAAAGAAGAGGAATTAAAAAAACAAGCATTAATTGAAGAAGCTAATAATTTAAGTGAAGATATGGGGCTTGATATGGATCAAATTCAAGATGAGCAAGTTCGTGTAATGGAAGAAATTGAGCAAATTGATAAATCACTTGATCCAAAACAACTTAAAAAAGTTGGTATTAATATAATTAAAGAAAAATTATTAGTTAAAGATATTGAAGTAATTGGAATTGATGAAGATTTTGTAGAAAATGCTAATCAATATGAATTAAAGCAATTAATTAAATATTTAATTGTTGATGAAAAGTTATTTAAAACAGGAATTATGTAAAATGAAGTGCAACAAATCTTATTAGTCAAATAATACAATAAAAATCATAAAAAATCAATTATAAATTTTTAAAAATCAAAATATTTATAGTTTTTATTTTATTTTAAGGAAAATTAAGCACACTAAAAAATAATTTATTAAATTACTTCAAATAAACCTATTTAAAATTATCTGAAAATACCTCTTTTGCTGTTTTTCAATTAAGAACAGGCCTTAATTTATCATTTATAACATTAACTACTCAATTTATTTTTTGTTGACTAACATTATTAAAATCAGTTCCCTTAGGAAATCATTGTCTAAGTTCAGAATTCATATATTCAATTAATGGTTTTTGTTGTGGTTTACCAGGGTCACAAAAATAAACTTGTGTTTCAGCAAATATTTCTAATTCTCTTCATTTACTAAATTCTTTTCCTCTATCAGTTATTATTCCTTTAATTTTCCCAAATAAATTATTACTTATAACAATATCTTTAAACTTTTCCACAACTTCATTAGCAGTATGATTTTTTAATTTCATAACAAAATAACTTTTACTATTTTGTTCAACTAAAACCAAATTACTATATTGATGCTCTTTTCCAACTACGGTATCCATTTCAAATCAACCAACATCAGTCTCTTTATTCTCAATATCTCATATTGATTTAAAATTAATTAATTTACCACGATTATCAAATTTTCCTTTTGTTTTATATTTTTTACCACGATGACGTAAATTCTGTTTTAAAAAACCATAAAAACCCAAACGAATTCATTTATACAATGTTTTAACACAAACAGGAAATTTAATACCAAACTTTAGAAAATAACGATTAATAAGTTGTGATGGAGAATCACGATAAACATTAAATCTTATATTAATAAAATTTAATTGTTCTTCTGTAAACTTATATCTTTTATTATTCTTTTTTCTTTTCTCATAATACATTTTATCTGACTTATAAGCACTATATTCATCAATAGTTTTAAAACGCTTAATTTCTCGCAAAATAGTACTACGATTTCTGTTCAAACATTTAGCAATTTGTGCAATATTTATTTCACCATTCTTTTTTAAAAATAATTTTGATAATAATAATTTTTCCAATTTAACCCTATCAATAAAACTTAAATGACTATACATAACATTTATATACCTTTCATTAATTTATAAATTTAATATTAAAATTATTTAATACATTATTGATATATGATAAAATCAATTATAGCATTCAAGTAATTTTAATAAAGGAGAAGTAAAATATGAAAAAGTTACTAAGTATTTTAGGAGTAATCGGATTAACAGCAACAAGTACAACAACATTAATTAGTTGTGAAAAACCAAATAATAATGAAAACGGGGGGGTAATAAACCTACACCATAACCACAACAACTACCAGAAAATAGCAAATGAACTAATATTCCTAGAACACAGGCGCCTAATAAAGAGTTTTTAACTGCTACTAATAAATGATATTTTTATATAAATAAATATGAAAATAATTATATAACGACAAAATTTTATTTTGATAATAATTTTATTAATAATCAAAACACTTGATGACAACACTTAAAAAATGATTCAGATTTTATTTGAAACTATAATTTAGTATATCGTTGAAATAAAAACAATGAACCACAAATACCAGAAATTAATAAAGACACGGGACTAATAATTGATTGAAAAGAATAAAAGGACTAACAAGTCCTTTTTTAAATTAATCTAACAAACTTCATAAAGATAATTAATAGGAATATATTTGTTATTGTATTATATAATGCTGGACTAAATTTTCATACCTCAAATGTTTGACTAAAAAAACTATATATTGTTTGAAATATTTTACCAACACCGCTTGCTAATTCGTTTACTTGTTTAACACCGGGAATATTATTTACAATTCAAATTGCAGCATTTTTTATATGACACGCTAAATTATATCAACTACAACTTTCATATTGGGCTTGTCATCATTGTCCATCAGGAAACAACCCGCCATTATTTATTTCTTGTCAGTTATAAATTCCAAAATTAAAATCATAATAACGGTACATATCATTTTCTTTTTGGGCTTGTAATTCAAAGACATTATAACCGATTTTTTGTTATTCAATTTTTTTGTATTTTAAACCGTATTTATCTTTTAAAGCACCTTCAAAAATATAACCTTCATTTTGATTAATATTATAATTATTTGCAACTGAAAAATCATAATTAAATACATCTCCATAATTTGTGTTATAAAAACGATTTTTAAATGCTGAATACAATTTAATGTCTAATTGATTGTATTTATCAGAAAAATAAAAATAACGAGGATAAATTTTAAAACCATTATTTACTAATAAACCATATTTTTTATTATATCCTTGTAAATAAGTATCATTTTCTAAATCAAAAATTGTTCGTAAATAATCTTTATAAAAATTTTGGGAAACCGTAAACATACTATTTAATAGTTTTTCAAATTGATTTTTATTAGTATTAGTTTCATCAATTAAAACATCTCTAAAATTAATCAATTTTAAACCAAAAAAATTAATTAAAACAGTATCATACTGTAAATTATCAATATAACCACTTTCAATAAAATTACTGCGATTTTGAAATACAGGTACCAAAGCATGGGTAAAAAAGGCTTTTAAAAATTTATTAATATCAATTTGACCTTTCATCTGTTCAAAAACCATTTTACCAATATTAGGAGAATTACCTTGATTATAATTATATGTTTCAGCACTAAAATTAAAAGTATCTTCTTTTTCTTTCATAAAAGTAAACAAAAAACCTAAATCATCAGTATACCGATAACTATTTGCATTATTACCATCCCAATATTGTTTAAAATGTGTTAATTCTAAACTATATGCAACAATATTTTTATTTTCATCAATTGTTAAAATCATCCGATAAATTGATTTTCTAGTTAAAATAACATCAGGTTTTCAATCTAATTTTTCCATATTATTAATAATTTCAAAATCAAAAATTATTCTTTCACTACCCAAATTTGGGTCATCATAGTTTGGATTACCACCTTGCTGAATTCGGATATTTTCTTGTACAATAACATCAATATATTTAAGCAAAAAAGAACGAACATTTTGATAATATTCAGTATATAATTTTAATTTGCCATCATTATCAACAACGGGTAATTCTGGTTCACCGTTTCCATCTCAACGATATACTAAATTATAGTTTCAAATAAAATCTGAATCATTTTTTAAGTGTTGTCATAACAAATTTTGATTTTTAATAAAATTATTATCAAAATAAAATTTTGTAAGCAAATATTGACCATTTCTTTTTTCTCCATAAAAATATCATTTATTAGTAGCAGTTAAAAATTCTTTATTAGGTGCCTGTGTTCTAGGAATTTGTATTCAAAACTCATTAATCATTTTAACTAATTGTAAATTATCAATACCTCTTTCTAATTTATTAATAACTTCCACAGTATTAAAATACTTAGCAAAAGAATAAGAAAAATTAGTTAATTCTTTTAAAAATTGTTTTTTATCAACATCATAGAATTTATCAATATTATATTGTTTAGCATAAGTATCTCAATTTTTATATAAATCCATAAACTCATCACTAGGCTTATCAAATGAAATTCCCGTTGAATAACTATCCTTTAAAAAGTCTAAATATCATTTATCATTATAAGTTAATGTTTGTGATGTTTTTAGAGTTGGATTAATAAAGTAATTTGTTTCAGACCAGTTTTCAAAAAAACTACTGCGTAAAAACATTGTATTAATAAAATCAGTTTCATTCATTCCCATTGTTTGTTAATTAACAGTATAATTCTGCTGATTTAAGGGTTTAAATGCTGTTAAAGTAATAAATGGAATAATTAAACCTAAAATACCTAAAATAGATATGGCAAATAAAGATAATGATTTTTTCATATTTATAATTCAACCCCCAACTATACAATGTTTTTGAAACAATAAACCCAACAATATATAAACTTGATATTGTTAACATTAATGGATGACTAAACAAAATTGCCATTTTACCAAACAAAGAAAGTAAAAAAGTATCTGAGTTATATAAATCCATAATGATATTTTTTGCTGATGTTAATTGATTTATAATCACCGTAATAAAACTAGTACCAAAAATAGCAATTGCAGCAACTAATAAAACTAATCTAATCATTAATCTGTTTCCTTTCACCGACCATTTTTATTAGCCTTATGTGCTTTTTTAACACCACGTACTGTTGAAGCATACAATTTTGATGTATTGTTTTTAACAGTTGAACCTAATTCATTATATTGTGTTCTTGTTCCGTGGATAGCATAAATTGATAACTTAACAACCATAAAAAAGATAATAAAATAAGCAATAGTTGTATTTGTCATTGGTAATTTAGTATTTCAAATTACATCAAAAATAAACAAAAATACATCAAAAATCAAACTAAAAATCTTATCTCAATTATTACTTTCTGATAATAAATTAATCATCTTTATCACTTCCTTTTTCTTTTTTAGGTTTTAAATTTTTTTTCAAAATATCAATATCAAACAATTCTAACCGCTCTTTAACACTTAATTTATTAATTTCTGACCAATAATATTCTTTATAATTAACTATTTCATCATTTTTTAAATCACGAACAAACTTTAATCATTTACTATCATATTTCTGTGCAAATTCTAATGGAATAATTATTTTAAAAAACCGAATTCCTAACCCAACATCCGACTTATGTTTTGCTCGTTTACCTTCGGCTGTTCGTTCTACTGATTTTGTTTTTCAAATTTCATAATCTGTAATATCTTGAAAAATACCAATTCGCATAATAAAGAAACGATTAAAAAAATTAAATCCTTTTTTAGCAATAGGTTTTTTCAATGAAATTGGAATAATAATACCACTTGCTAATTGTCGAATATTATTTCAAATCATACCCTCACGCTGAGCAGTAAATAAAGCACGATTACCAAAATGTCTTGCTAATACAATTCACGGAATTTTACCACTATGAACTTTTTTCTCATCGTGGGGACTAGTTCCATCAATATATAAATAACTTTCATCAAATAAAATAACACTATCATCTGGGGGAACTGGTTTTGTTCTATCTGTAAAATCTAAATTTTTAAATGTTAAAACTTTAACTTTATCATCTTCTAACGGATAATTACTATAAATCTTATCCGTTAATAATTTCATTGTTTCTGACAAATAAGTTAAAAGTAAAGTTTTTCCCGTCCCTAATTTACCAATAATTACTGATAACGGATTATCTCAAATAAAGTAAACTAAACGAAAAGCATTCAACTGATAAAATATATTTTTTCAAACTCATCAGACAAAATAAACACATTGCAAAGCAAACAATAATCAGAATACTAAACCAGTATAATTTAATGAAATTATTCAAAGTAATAAATCAATTAAACTAAACAAAATCATTGAACCACTAATATAACAATAATTTTTTAAGAAAAATATAAATTTTTTCATTACTTAAAATACCCAACTATTTTAAAAACCATTCACAATAAAAACCACGTTAAAAATAAAATCACAATTCAAATACCAATCATAAGAGTTAAATATTCATTTTGAGTTAAATTGCAAGTTGTAATAGTTTCAACATTCGTTTTATCTATAAACAAAAAGACATAAATAAAAAACTCTTTTAATTTTTCTCAATCATTTTGCATATTTAAAAACTCCACATTTTCTGAATAAGTTTAAAAAACATCCCCAAAAATAAAACGATAAATAATACAAATGATATGACATATAAAAATTCAGGAGCATTTGAACCAATAATATAACTAACAAATTGAACTCAATAATCATATAAACTCATTAATTTAAGTCCTTCAAATCATTAATTAATTTATCTACTTTTTCATCACTTCAATTTGTTAAATTATTGTTAGTTGTTTTTACTTTTTGAGGTTCACCAGGAAATATTGCTTTTTTCATTTGTGTAAAATAATTTTATTTGTATTTATTATACAAATTGATTAGTTCTGCTCCAGTTAAATATTTTCACACATGACGTTTTAAATTTTCATCATATTTTACAATACGATAAGAATTATCATAAATCAAACCGATTGCTACTTGTTCTGAGTGTTTTTCACTCGGATAAATAAATTTATTACTCAACCAAAAACCAATATGACGATTATGATTAGGTAAATTTATAAAACTTGCTTTTTCTGTTTCAAAAACTATCAACTCTTTACGAATAAAATAATTTGCTATATTTTGATTTTTCTTAACAAAATTACTCAATTTTATCAACTCCTAACTAAATATTTATTTAATAAACAATGTTATATTTAATGTTTATATATTGTTTACTTATTGATAAAAACACTGATTATTAACAATGTTATACATAATGTTTATATATTGCTTATTTAATGTTTAATAAACAATGTTATTAACAATGTTAAATATATAAAATAATAAAAATTGACACACTGAAAAATACTATTTAATTTTTAATAATAGTCTTTAATTTTGTCGAAAACTCTTGATGAAATAAAAAAAATCATCAATATGACAATTTGAAAACTAATTTTGTGTAAGATTATGATTTTGCTTTAAATTTTTTAAACGTTAAAATATAATACCGTTGATTGTTGGTTTGGTGTTAAACCTTTGTGTTGGTATTTTCATTTTCAGAGCTTTAAATAATTTTGAATATTAGTGAAACCCAAACCATGATAATGAATTAAGGCTTCTTTAAGACTGGATTGTAATTTACTAATCTTATTTAACTTTTGATAACTAGTATCAGGGTTTGTACTAGTTTTGGTGGAATATAGAGTAGAATTTGTTTGTTTTGCTACTAATAAATATAGTGGTTGCATATCAGAAATAATTATTGATTTTTCTTTAATTAGTTGCTTATTCATATTTTCAATAATCCATTGTTTTTGTAATCTTTTGGTATTGGTGGATTGAACAAAAATATTATTATTGCTATCAACTGCCATTTGAATACAGCATTTGGTATCAGTTGAAAATGGATCGAGATGAGTTTTTCGTTTATCAAATTTATCTTTAAAATTGCCTTTATGAATTTCTTTAATAAATGTTTCATCCATTTGGATTTTACCATTTAATTTTTTAAATTTTAACTGTGTATTTTCTAATTGTTTTGATTGCATTAATTTTTGTCGATTATATCAAGCGGTTTTTGGGGTTGTTTTAATAAAACGAGAAATTATTTTACTAGATTGTCCTAACAATGAAATTTGAATTAATAAATTTCACTGTTCATAATTTAAATGACTTCAATAAGTAAAATGATGACGAAATGCATCAAAACTAGCACGACATTTTTTACATAAATATTTTTGTTTTCCTTCGGAATTATGACCATTTTTAACACAATGAAAAGATTTGCAATTAGGACATATAATGCCTTTATCTCTAAATTTTTGATCAATTTCATTTAAACGTTTTTGTTTTTTAATTAAGTCTGCTTGTTGTTTTATTTTTTCATAAAATTCTAAAAATTGATCATCTGTTAAGCTATTTATTAATTCTGTAATTATTTTTTTCATCATTTATTTACCTCTATATATTAAAAATATACCTAATTTTAGGTATATTTTATAAATATCAAGAGTTTTCGACAAAATTAAAGATAATAGTTATTAAAATATAAAATTAATCATTTATAATTAAATTGATATTTTTGCACTACATACTGCCTACAAATTTTAAAAAAAAAGTAGATATATTTATAAAGAATATTATAAAAATTTATATTCCAAAACTACTATTAATATGACCCTTAATAAAAATATTCTTATTTTTATTAAATCCTACTTTAAAACAATTATTTCATTACTAATAATTTCAATAATAACTTATAGACAGTGTGTAATACAAAAATAAACAACAAAATTATTTAATCAACTCACATAAAAGCTGGTGTGCCATAGCTAAGATATATGATCAGTAATAATAAATATTAAAATCCTTTAACCATAACACGGAAAAAGTTTAAAATCTTAATGATAACAAAAATACCAAATGGAATTAAAATAATTCACGCATCACCTAAAAAGGTCATTAATTGTGGTAATACAGCATAAATTGCTTCTTTAACTTTCATCATTGCTTGCCCTAAACCACTTCAAATAGAACCCATTCCATCTGAAATAGTAGGTTTATCACCAACTGCTAAAAAATTAATTGCTGTTGTTAAATACATACCTAACATTATTTATTATCCTCCTTATCTAATTTTTCTTGTTCTTTTTTCTTATTTGCTTTAATTTGGCGAATTTTTTGATAAATTGATAAACCAATTCATGCAAAAATACCTAATATAATAACAACACTAAAAATTGTCGTTAATCAAACTGGCAACTTATACTTTGAACCAGAATTAGCAATTATTGATGATATTGCAACCCATAGTGATCATCAAAAACAAGGTTTTGCCAAAGAAATGCTAATTCATTTATTAAACCAAGCAAAACAAGCCAATTACCAATATGCTGGTTTAATTGCCACTCCTGATGGGTTACCACTATATGAAAAACCTGGTTTTAAAAGTCAAAAATTATATTTTAATGTTTATACGATGCATTATTCAAAATAATAATGCATTTTTTAATGTTAAAATTTAACAAATAAAAAAAAGACTTATTTAAAGTCTTTTTTTAACCTGGCACTGCCCTATTTTCACCTTGCGGCTATCGTCGGCGTGATAGTGCTTAACTTCCGTGTTCGGGATGGGAACGGGTGTGTCCACTATGCCATAAGCACCAGATCACTTGAGTGGAATTATCCCCTCAAAACTAGATAATAAACATTCTAAAATTTGTAAATAAGCTCTCGCTTTTTTGAAGTCCTCGACCTATTAGTATTGGTTAGCTGAACACGTCACCGTGCTTACACACCCAACCTATCAACCTTGTCGTCTTCAAGGGGTCTTACTCCATAAAGGATGGGAAATCTCATCTTAAAGTATGCTTCTCGCTTAGATGCCTTCAGCGATTATCATTTCCACACATAGCTACCCAGCTGTGCCACTGGCGTGACAACTGGAGCACCAGAAGTGTGTCCATCCCGGTCCTCTCGTACTAGGGACAGATCTCTTCAAATTTCCTACGCCCACAACAGATAGGGACCAAACTGTCTCACGACGTTCTGAACCCAGCTCGCGTACCGCTTTAATGGGCGAACAGCCCAACCCTTGGAACCAACTTCAGCTCCAGGATGCGATGAGCCGACATCGAGGTGCCAAACCTCCCCGTCGATGTGAACTCTTGGGGGAGATCAGCCTGTTATCCCCAGGGTAACTTTTATCCGTTGAGCGACGGCCCTTCCACACGGGACCGCCGGATCACTAAGCCCAGCTTTCGCTCCTGTTCGACTTGTAAGTCTCACAGTCAAGCACCCTTCTACCTTTGCGCTCTATGTATGATTTCCGACCATACTGAGGGTACCTTTGGGCGCCTCCGTTACATTTTAGGAGGCGACCGCCCCAGTCAAACTACCCACCTGACACTGTCTCTGATCTGGCTTACAGATCTAGGTTAGGATTTCGACATAGCAAGGGTGGTATTCCAAGGGTGACTCCACAACAACTAGCGTCGCTGCTTCAAAGTCTCCCACCTATCCTATACATACTATATCAAAACCCAATATCAAGCTATAGTAAAGCTCCATGGGGTCTTTCCGTCTAGTTGCGGGTAACCTGCATCTTCACAGGTACTAAAATTTCACCGAGTCTGCAGCCGAGACAGCGAAGGGATCATTACGCCTTTCGTGCGGGTCAGAACTTACCTGACAAGGAATTTCGCTACCTTAGGACCGTTATAGTTACGGCCGCCGTTCACTGGGGCTTCGGTTCAAAGCTTCGCTAATGCTAACTAATCCCCTTAACCTTCCAGCACTGGGCAGGCGTCACCCCCTATACGTCGTCTTACGACTTTGCAGAGAGCTGTGTTTTTGCTAAACAGTTGCCCCTTCCTCTTCACTGCGGCTCATATTGCTATGAGCACCCCTTCTCGCTAACTTACGGGGTTATTTTGCAGAGTTCCTTAGCTACAGTTATCTCGCTTGCCTTAGGATTCTCTCCTTGACCACGTGTGTTCGTTCTAGGTACAGGCACCATATAAATAGTGCTAGAAACTTTTCTTGGAAGCATGGAGTCATATACTTCGCTACTAGGCGAACCGTTCGCTCCCAATCACACTTCAAGGTTATGCAAGGCGGATTTGCCAACCTTACCCTCTTTGTGCTTAGCCCGGAATCCAATAACCGGGATATACTATCCTTCTCCGTCACTCCATCGCTCTATATGGTGGTACAGGAATATCAACCTGTTGTCCATCGACTACGCCTTTCGGCCTCGCCTTAGGTCCTGACTAACCCTGGGTGGACGAACCTTGCCCAGGAAACCTTGGTCAAACGGCATAAGGGATTCTCACCCTCAAACGTTACTCATGCCGGCATTCTCACTTCTAACCAGTCCAGCAGTCCTCACGGTCTACCTTCATCCCTGTTAGAACGCTCCCCTACCGCCCTGTATATAAATATACAAAACCCATAGCTTCGGTATTATGCTTAGCCCCGGTACATTTTCGGCGCAAAGTTACTCGACTAGTAAGCTGTTACGCACTCTTTAAAGGGTGGCTGCTTCTAAGCCAACCTCCTAGCTGTCTAAGCGACTTCACATCCTTACACACTTAGCATAAATTTTGGGACCTTAGCTGATGATCTGGGCTGTTTCCCTTACGTGCATGGACCTTATCACCCATGTACTGACTGCCGAGTATACAAAATTGGCATTCGGAGTTTAATTGCATTCAGTACCCCTAGGTGGGGCCATCATACATTTAGTGCTCTACCTCCAACTTGCTAACCTCGACGCTAGCCCTAAAGCTATATCGGGGAGAACCAGCTATCTCCAGGTTCGATTGGAATTTCACCCCTAGCCACAAGTCATCCGCGGTCTTTTCAACGAACGTCGGTTCGGTCCTCCATTAAGTTTTACCTCAACTTCAACCTGCTCATAGCTAGATCACCTGGTTTCGGGTCTATGACAACATACTAAACGCCCTATTAATGCTCGCTTTCACTACGGCTCCGTATCTTATACTTAACCTTGCATGCTATCATAACTCGCCGGCTCATTCTACAAAAGGCACGCCGTCACCCATTAACGGGCTCCGACTTCTTGTAGGCATATGGTTTCAGGTACTATTTCACTCCCCTCCCGGGGTGCTTTTCACCTTTCCCTCACGGTACTGGTTCACTATCGGTGAATAGGTAGTATTTAGCCTTACGCGGTGGTCCGCGTTGATTCCGACAAGATTTCACGTGTCTCGCCGTACTCAGGATTCCATTTCGAGTCTTGTTCATTTCATATACGGGGCTATCACCCTCTGTGGCATAGTTTCCCAACCATTTCTACTATAAACAAGTTTTGTAACTCTACTCATATGGTCCTACAACCCCAGATAAATCTGGTTTGGGCTGTTCCCCGTTCGCTCGCCGCTACTAAGAGAATCGCATTCGCTTTCTTTTCCTCTAGGTACTGAGATGTTTCAATTCCCTAGGTATACCTTCACTATAACTATGTATTCATTATAGGATGATGAGAGATTAATCTCACCGGGTTCCCCCATTCGGACATGTCCGGATCAAAGCTTACTTCCAGCTCCCCGAACCTTATCGCAGGTAGTCACGTCCTTCATCGTCTCCTATTCCCAAGGCATTCACCATACGCCCTTTGTAACTTCAAAGTTTTATTAATTTAATTATTTGACCTGATTTTAAATCAGTTTTGAGAATCATTTACAAATATAACTGTGAAATTTTAGTTATTTTTTTAAAATAACAGAAATTTTGAATTATTGTTATTTTAATCTTATGATTAAAATAACTAGATGTCTATTATCCAGTTTTCAAAGAACAATTTCAATAACATTTTTCGTGTTATTGTCAGAGAAACTAATCCCCGAAAACTAAACATAACGGTCATTAAAACTAATTAGATTACTATAAAGTAATAACTCCATAGAAAGGAGGTGATCCATCCGCACGTTCTCGTACGGATACCTTGTTACGACTTCACCCTAATCATCAATCCTACCTTGGGCGGCTTCCTCCTTGCGGTTAGAATACCGACTTCTGGTATTATCAACTCTCATGGTGTGACGGGCGGTGTGTACAAGACCCGAGAACGTATTCACCGCGACATTGCTGATTCGCGATTACTAGCGATTCCGGCTTCATGAGGGCGAGTTGCAGCCCTCAATCCGAACTGAGACCGGCTTTTTCAGATTAGCTCCCTCTTGCGAGATCGCAACTGTTTGTACCGGCCATTGTAGCACGTGTGTAGCCCAAGACATAAGGGGCATGATGATTTGACGTCATCCCCACCTTCCTCTAGCTTACACTAGCAGTCCCGTTAGAGTATCTCAACTTAATGGAGTAACTAACGGCAAGGGTTGCGCTCGTTACTGGACTTAACCAAACACCTCACGGCACGAGCTGACGACAACCATGCACCACCTGTCTCAATGTTAACCTCCACTGTATTTCTACAGCTTTGCACTGGATGTCAAGCCTTGGTAAGGTTCTTCGCGTTGCTTCGAATTAAACCACATGCTCCACCGCTTGTGCGGGTCCCCGTCAATTCCTTTGAGTTTCACTCTTGCGAGCATACTACTCAGGCGGAGTACTTAATGCGTTAGCTGCAGCACCGAACTTAGTCCGACACTTAGTACTCATCGTTTACGGCGTAGACTACTAGGGTATCTAATCCTATTTGCTCCCTACGCTTTCGTGCCTAAACGTCAGTGATAGGCCAGTCGACCGCCTTCGCCACTGGTGTTCCTCCATATATCTACGCATTTCACCACTACACATGGAATTCCATCGACCTCTCCTACACTCTAGCTTAACAGTTTTCAAGGCGAACTGGAGTTAAGCTCCATGATTTGACCCCAAACTTGTTAAACCGTCTGCGCACGCTTTACGCCCAATAAATCCGGATAACGCTTGCCACCTATGTATTACCGCGGCTGCTGGCACATAGTTAGCCGTGGCTTTCTGGTAAGGTACCGTCAAATAAGTATCATTTCCTATACTTACTGTTCTTCCCTTACAACAGACCTTTACAATCCGAAGACCGTCTTCAGTCACGCGGCATTGCTCCATCAGGCTTTCGCCCATTGTGAAAAATTCCCTACTGCTGCCTCCCGTAGGAGTTCGGGCCGTGTCTCAGTCCCGATGTGGCCGTTCAACCTCTCAGTTCGGCTACGTATCACTGTCTTGGTAGGCCATTACCCCACCAACTAACTAATACGCCGCACCCTCATCCATTAGTGGTCCAAACGGACCTTTTAACATTCTCTGATGCCAGAAAATGTCGTATGCGGTATTAGCAGTCGTTTCCAACTGTTATCCCCCGCTAATGGGTAGATTAGATACGTGTTACTCACCCGTTCGCCACTGGGTGCAAGCACCCCGTTCGACTTGCATGTATTAGGCATGCCGCCAGCGTTCATCCTGAGCCAGGATCAAACTCTCATTAAAAAATATTGTTTTTGTTCCTAGCTTTAATGACGGATATTCATTAATTAAATGATTATCTTTGTTGTTATGTTTAGTTTTCAAAGATCGTTTTTGTGTCAACAAAACACCTTTCAAATAATACAAAAATTAGTGATTATTGTCAATAACTTTTGACTTTTTTTGTAATAATTTTTTCGATATTGTGCGGAAATATTCATTTTTCATTAATAATAGGTATTACTAACTGACACCTTTATAAGTATATAAAATCCATATTTTTTTGCAAGCGTTTTTACTAAAAATATTAATATTTTTTTCATAAAAAATAACTATTTAATAATAGTTATTTTAATCTTATTTTTTCCGAAAGATGTCTTTAATTTTGTCGAAAACTCTTGATATTTATAAAATATACCTAAAATTAGGTATATTTTTAATATATAGAGGTAAATAAATGATGAAAAAAATAATTACAGAATTAATAAATAGCTTAACAGATGATCAATTTTTAGAATTTTATGAAAAAATAAAACAACAAGCAGACTTAATTAAAAAACAAAAACGTTTAAATGAAATTGATCAAAAATTTAGAGATAAAGGCATTATATGTCCTAATTGCAAATCTTTTCATTGTGTTAAAAATGGTCATAATTCCGAAGGAAAACAAAAATATTTATGTAAAAAATGTCGTGCTAGTTTTGATGCATTTCGTCATCATTTTACTTATTGAAGTCATTTAAATTATGAACAGTGAAATTTATTAATTCAAATTTCATTGTTAGGACAATCTAGTAAAATAATTTCTCGTTTTATTAAAACAACCCCAAAAACCGCTTGATATAATCGACAAAAATTAATGCAATCAAAACAATTAGAAAATACACAGTTAAAATTTAAAAAATTAAATGGTCAAATCCAAATGGATGAAACATTTATTAAAGAAATTCATAAAGGCAATTTTAAAGATAAATTTGATAAACGAAAAACTCATCTCGATCCATTTTCAACTGATACCAAATGCTGTATTCAAATGGCAGTTGATAGCAATAATAATATTTTTGTTCAATCCACCAATACCAAAAGATTACAAAAACAATGGATTATTGAAAATATGAATAAGCAACTAATTAAAGAAAAATCAATAATTATTTCTGATATGCAACCACTATATTTATTAGTAGCAAAACAAACAAATTCTACTCTATATTCCACCAAAACTAGTACAAACCCTGATACTAGTTATCAAAAGTTAAATAAGATTAGTAAATTACAATCCAGTCTTAAAGAAGCCTTAATTCATTATCATGGTTTGGGTTTCACTAATATTCAAAATTATTTAAAGCTCTGAAAATGAAAATACCAACACAAAGGTTTAACACCAAACCAACAATCAACGGTATTATATTTTAACGTTTAAAAAATTTAAAGCAAAATCATAATCTTACACAAAATTAGTTTTCAAATTGTCATATTGATGATTTTTTTTATTTCATCAAGAGTTTTCGACAAAATTAAAGAGGTAAAGTGTGAAAAAATATGAAAGATTAGATATTAATGAAAGAGTAAATTTGGAAAAATTAAAAAACAATGAATTATTTAAAAAGAAAAATGGAACAATTAATATTCGAAAAATTGCTAAGCAAATGAATAGAGATTATAGAACTATTTGGCAAGAATTAAATATGTTTGATAATATTGGTGATTATAATGCTGCAAAAGCACAAAAAATACATGATAAAAACAAAAAACAATGTCGTAAATATTCAATGTTAAATTCACAAGAATTAAGTCATTTTTCTAATGAATATAATAATTTTGGTCGTTCGCCACAAAATATTATTATGTCGTATGAATTACAATATAATGTAAAATTTAGTGTATGTTTTAAAACAATGTATAAATATATTAGATTAGGTTATTTTAATTTATCAAAAAATAATTTGTATTTTAAAAATAAAAAGCGAAAAACTAAAAATGGTGAAAAAAATGATAATCGTGGTGTATTGCTTAATATTAGAGATTATAAGCAATTTTTAAATGATTATGGAGATGATTTAAGTTTTAGTGGAATTTGAGAAATGGATACCCTTGATTGTGGTAATTTTCATTTGTTAGTTTTAGTAAATCGGAAATCTAAAATAGTTTTTTATGATATTTTATTTACTAAAAAAGCAAGTATTGTGTTAATGGTTTTAATGAAAATGATTAGACAAATTGGTATTAATAAATTTAGTTGTATTTTAACAGATAGAGGAAAAGAATTTTATAAATGAAAACTAATAGAAAAATATTTAAAAATAAGAGTTTATTTTTGTGACCCTGGAAAACCAAAACAAAAAGCATTAGTTGAAAGGATAAATAGAGATATAAGGCGTTGGTTTTTACGAAATGAGCCTATAATTAATATTCGCAGTAGATTAAAATCTGTTTTAGATATATTAAATACTACAATAAGACCTTGTTTAGGGGATTTTACATCAAAACAATATTTTAAAAAAATATTTGTTCATTAATTAGTTAATGTATATAATAAAAATAATAAAATCTATTAATTATTTTTGTGTTTAACAAATTTTTTTCAGCATTTTAATAATATAATTAGATTTTAGCTTTAATTTTGTCGAAAACTCTTGATGAAATAAAAAAAATCATCAATATGACAATTTGAAAACTAATTTTGTGTAAGATTATGATTTTGCTTTAAATTTTTTAAACGTTAAAATATAATACCGTTGATTGTTGGTTTGGTGTTAAACCTTTGTGTTGGTATTTTCATTTTCAGAGCTTTAAATAATTTTGAATATTAGTGAAACCCAAACCATGATAATGAATTAAGGCTTCTTTAAGACTGGATTGTAATTTACTAATCTTATTTAACTTTTGATAACTAGTATCAGGGTTTGTACTAGTTTTGGTGGAATATAGAGTAGAATTTGTTTGTTTTGCTACTAATAAATATAGTGGTTGCATATCAGAAATAATTATTGATTTTTCTTTAATTAGTTGCTTATTCATATTTTCAATAATCCATTGTTTTTGTAATCTTTTGGTATTGGTGGATTGAACAAAAATATTATTATTGCTATCAACTGCCATTTGAATACAGCATTTGGTATCAGTTGAAAATGGATCGAGATGAGTTTTTCGTTTATCAAATTTATCTTTAAAATTGCCTTTATGAATTTCTTTAATAAATGTTTCATCCATTTGGATTTGACCATTTAATTTTTTAAATTTTAACTGTGTATTTTCTAATTGTTTTGATTGCATTAATTTTTGTCGATTATATCAAGCGGTTTTTGGGGTTGTTTTAATAAAACGAGAAATTATTTTACTAGATTGTCCTAACAATGAAATTTGAATTAATAAATTTCACTGTTCATAATTTAAATGACTTCAATAAGTAAAATGATGACGAAATGCATCAAAACTAGCACGACATTTTTTACATAAATATTTTTGTTTTCCTTCGGAATTATGACCATTTTTAACACAATGAAAAGATTTGCAATTAGGACATATAATGCCTTTATCTCTAAATTTTTGATCAATTTCATTTAAACGTTTTTGTTTTTTAATTAAGTCTGCTTGTTGTTTTATTTTTTCATAAAATTCTAAAAATTGATCATCTGTTAAGCTATTTATTAATTCTGTAATTATTTTTTTCATCATTTATTTACCTCTATATATTAAAAATATACCTAATTTTAGGTATATTTTATAAATATCAAGAGTTTTCGACAAAATTAAAGGATTTTAGTAAAGGAGAAAAAATATATGTATGATAAAAATAACAAAATTATTGTAAAAATAACAAATATTACTCCCTATGGTGCTTTTTGTCGAGCAGAAAAGGCTGATGGTTTAATCCATATTAGTGAAGTTTCAGATTATTTTGTTAAAGATATTAAATATTTTTTTGATATTGGTGATGAAATTGAAGTTGAGGTGCTTGATTTTAATATAGTTAAAAAACATCTTAAATTAAGTTATAAAAATTGTCACCCTGAATTATTAAAAAATGATGATAAAGAAATTCAGGAAATAAAAACAGCATTCCAAAACTTAAATAAAAGACAAAATAAAACAGACAATATTGAAAATATTAGTAAAACAAACGAAAATAAATAAATTAATAAAAATATAAAAAAGTAAAAAATAGTTTTATTACTACTTTTTACTTTTTTACTTTAATTTTGTCGAAAACTCTTGATGAAATAAAAAAAATCATCAATATGACAATTTGAAAACTAATTTTGTGTAAGATTATGATTTTGCTTTAAATTTTTTAAACGTTAAAATATAATACCGTTGATTGTTGGTTTGGTGTTAAACCTTTGTGTTGGTATTTTCATTTTCAGAGCTTTAAATAATTTTGAATATTAGTGAAACCCAAACCATGATAATGAATTAAGGCTTCTTTAAGACTGGATTGTAATTTACTAATC
Organism: Spiroplasma endosymbiont of Sarcophaga carnaria; assembly: GCF_964019595.1. Lineage (NCBI taxonomy): Bacteria > Bacillati > Mycoplasmatota > Mollicutes > Entomoplasmatales > Spiroplasmataceae > Spiroplasma > Spiroplasma endosymbiont of Sarcophaga carnaria. The sequence goes on along the minus strand of NZ_OZ026456.1, from coordinate 1,434,604 downwards.
TTATTTAACTTTTGATAACTAGTATCAGGGTTTGTACTAGTTTTGGTGGAATATAGAGTAGAATTTGTTTGTTTTGCTACTAATAAATATAGTGGTTGCATATCAGAAATAATTATTGATTTTTCTTTAATTAGTTGCTTATTCATATTTTCAATAATCCATTGTTTTTGTAATCTTTTGGTATTGGTGGATTGAACAAAAATATTATTATTGCTATCAACTGCCATTTGAATACAGCATTTGGTATCAGTTGAAAATGGATCGAGATGAGTTTTTCGTTTATCAAATTTATCTTTAAAATTGCCTTTATGAATTTCTTTAATAAATGTTTCATCCATTTGGATTTGACCATTTAATTTTTTAAATTTTAACTGTGTATTTTCTAATTGTTTTGATTGCATTAATTTTTGTCGATTATATCAAGCGGTTTTTGGGGTTGTTTTAATAAAACGAGAAATTATTTTACTAGATTGTCCTAACAATGAAATTTGAATTAATAAATTTCACTGTTCATAATTTAAATGACTTCAATAAGTAAAATGATGACGAAATGCATCAAAACTAGCACGACATTTTTTACATAAATATTTTTGTTTTCCTTCGGAATTATGACCATTTTTAACACAATGAAAAGATTTGCAATTAGGACATATAATGCCTTTATCTCTAAATTTTTGATCAATTTCATTTAAACGTTTTTGTTTTTTAATTAAGTCTGCTTGTTGTTTTATTTTTTCATAAAATTCTAAAAATTGATCATCTGTTAAGCTATTTATTAATTCTGTAATTATTTTTTTCATCATTTATTTACCTCCATATATTAAAAATATACCTAATTTTAGGTATATTTTATAAATATCAAGAGTTTTCGACAAAATTAAAGCTTTTTTATTGTATTTCATGATTAATATGTTAATATAATTATAACTTTTTATGATTTAGTTTTACAGTATACAGGGCGTTGAATCTTTAGTAAAAATTTCATTAGTTTTCGTTCTGCTTCTTTTTTATCATAAATAATTTCATAAGTTCCTTCTACTTGCCCAACCAACATCACTTGATTCATTTTTTGATCATCCTTTCTAAAAACACCAATATAACTCAATACTAAAAGAATTATAAGAAAATTTTTTTAAAAACAAGAAAAAAATTCACAAAGTGCATTGTTAATCTTGTTCTAAGAAATCTGCTCCTTTTTGAATTTCAACTTTTGATAATCCAGGATAATCTAACTGGCGCATTACTTCATAGCCAACAATCCCAACCGTATTCGCAATATTTAAACTACGAACATGTTCAGACATTGGAATCCGAAAAGTTCGGTTTAAATTTGCCTTTAAAATTGTGGTTGGAATGCCCGTTGACTCACGACCAAATAAAATAAAAAGATTTTCATCTTTCGTAAAATCAAAAGCACTATGTGGTTGTTTTGCATAACGAGTTGCACAATATAAATTTACAGTTGGATTTAATTGTAAAAAATGGTTTCAATCGTTATATAACTCATAGTCAGCATACTCAATATAATTTGCACTACTACGAGCAATAAAACGTTCATCAAAAATAAACCCAAGTGGTTCAATTAAATGAAGTTTTGCATTAATTGCTACACAAGTTCGCATAATAGCGCCAACATTTTGAGCAATTTCTGGTTCATATAAAACAATGTTAATTTTTTTAGTTGTTTTCATCTTACTCTCCTAATCATCATTTTTTAAAAGCATGAAATGCTTTTGCCCGATGAGAATATTTGTTTTTTTCCATTAAAGTTAATTCAGCATAAGTACGATTGAGTTCTGGTAATAAAAAAATTGTATCATAACCAAAGGCATTCTCTCCGACTGTCTCAGTAGTAATAACTCCTGTTGTAACACCCCGGAAGGACATTGTTATTTTTTTAATTGGATCAATATAACATAACACACAAACCGCTTGCGCATCACGGTGCTCTAATAATTTACATTTCTCAATTAATAAATCATTAATAATTTTATTGTCAGTAATTGGATGTGCTCATCGTCGCGTATTAACCCCCGGAAAATGATCCAACCCAATAATTTCTAAACCTGAATCATCAGCCAAGACTGGTTTATTAATCATTTGACTTAAAAAATCCGCCTTGCAAAAAGCATTTTCTTCAAAGGTAGTTCCCGTTTCTGGAATATCAGGAATCGGATTTTCTAAATCTAATAATGATTTAACTGTTATGTTAACATCGTGAAACATCGCCTTAAATTCTCGAACTTTGTTTTTATTACTAGTTGCAATTCAAATCTCTGTCATTCCTTATTTCCTCGCTTTTCTTAATTATATCTATTGTATAATAAAATTAAGAAATCACAGAATGGAAGTTAGATAAATGATGAAATACAACATTAAAACAAAACTAAATTTAGGAATAACTAATCAAAATTACCAAACCGTTGATAATCTTTTTATTCGCTATAGTGACCCTTTTACCAATTTATTTATTGACCATCAAAATGAAATTTTTGTTTTAGAAAAAATTAAAAATACTAAATTAACCCTTCCAATTGTTGATTATGGTTATGATAATGACCATTTCTTCCTCGTAACACCATACTATCAAACATTACAACCAGTTAGTGCGATAAAACTTACAAAGGAAGTCCTTAAAGATATTGCAGCAATAATTAAACAATTATGACAAATTAAACTTACCGCAAATGATCAAATTAAGACTTTTCAACCACAACAATTTTTAGAAACTTTTAAAACTGCTTTGAAAAAGCCATTAGTAGCCTTACAACCATATGAAGCTAAGCTTGATTATATTAAATTGCAAACAAATAATCTTGTTTTATGCCACAATGATTTAAATGGTGGAAATTTAGTTGTTGTTGAAAAAAAACTTTATTTAATTGATTTTGAATATGCAATGCAAAATAATAAGTTTTTTGATATTGCTTCTTTTGCTTCAGAAACGTTAACAACAAAAGCAGAACAAACATATTGGTTTAGTCTTTTCAACCTAACAGTACAACAGCAGCAAAAAGTTAACGCTTGAATGTATTATCAAAACATTGTTTGAATTGCTTGAGCTAACTATATGTATGAACAAACAAACAATAATATTTTCTTAGAAATTATTAATTTAAAATTACTTAATTTGCAAAATAATGATTAGGGATCAAGTGTTGATGATGGTGGATTTTGCTCGTCATCCGCTGTCGTTGTTTCTTGTTCGTTAGCTTCGAGTTCTTGAAAATTAGTTTTTTTCATTTGTAAATAACCACGTAAATTACGCATTCATACGGCCATAAAAGTACCAAAAAAAACAGCAAGTAATAAAAACACTAGGGCAACTAAACAACGATATAAAATTTTATCTCACCCTCATCAATAACCAGTTAAATAAATGCCATATAAAGTTCAAGATAAAGTAATTGTATAAGTAAACTGATCATCTTGATGAAACTTTAACCAAAAACCAGCACAAGTTAATAAAAAGACTCCTAAAATCATTGCTAATCCAAAACCAATTCCAGCACCAACATCATAATGATAAGCAAAACTTAAATCTGGGGAAGTTAACAAAAACAACAACAAAAATGGCCCTGCTGCTTCAATGATCAAAAATAAAAAACTTTTTCAAAAAACAGTTCGTGAAGCATGAAACGCTAAATCATTTTGTACTTCTACGGGTAAATGTTCTCAATTATTATCAGTAACGTCTTTTTTGTTATCCTTTTTAATTACTTTCATATTAATTAATTACTCCTCTTAAGATGCTTGTATTCCTATTTTAACATAAAAAAATTGTTAAACTAACAACTTATAGTAATGGAGCGGGTGAAGGGAATCGAACCCTCACAGTCAGCTTGGAAGGCTGAAGTTCTACCATTAAACTACACCCGCATTTTTAATTTTTATAACTTATAACAATAATATATATACCACTGTCTTAATTTGATGTCAATTGTTTTTAAATAAAATGGTACCCGAGACCGGACTTGAACCGGTACAGTTGTAAAACCGACGGATTTTAAGTCCGTTGCGTCTACCTATTCCGCCACTCGGGCATATATATCTAATAAATGGTCTCCTGTAAAGGACTTGAACCTTTGACCCACTGGTTAAAAGCCAGATGCTCTACCTACTGAGCTAACAGGAGACTTAAATGGCAGGGCTAGCTGGGATTGAACCAGCGCATGAAGGAGTCAAAGTCCTTTGCCTTACCACTTGGCTATAGCCCTGTGTCTCAATAAAAATGGTGGAGGGGGAGGGATTCGAACCCCCGAACCCGAAGGAGCTGAGTTACAGTCAGATGTGTTTGGCCACTTCACTACCCCTCCAAGAATGGTGCTGGCTAGAAGAATCGAACTCCCAACCTACTGATTACAAGTCAGTTGCTCTACCAGTTGAGCTAAGCCAGCACAAACATTAAATGGTTGGGTGTAACGAAATTAAACCGCTGATCGCTCACTTGTAAGGTAGGTACTTTCCAGTCTAATAACACCCGATTACACAATTAGTTATTGTGTTAAAACCTTTATAATTTTATATAAAACAATAATTTTTGTCAATTAAAATAATTATTAATTAATTATTTCACCCTATCAATTAAATTTTTTAAAAAACAACAAAACTGTATTAAAAAAGAAATAAAAAATAAAATTTTAAAATGTAGTATATAGATATTATTGAGGGGTCAATAATAATTATTGTTATACTATAAATGGTTATAAAATAAAAACCAACCATTTTCAATGCTATTTATTTAAACATCCCAGTTTCAAATATTAAAAGGTTTTTGTTTTATTGCTAAAATAAGCAGAAAATTAATATCATAAGTTGCAATATGGTGGTTATCACTTTTAAGATTAATAAAAGCTTCAAATATGAGGCTCATCCTTTTTAAAAAATAACAGTAACTAAAACTATTATAAAAAATCAAAAAATGTTTCTTAAAATGACATTACAATAATTAACATAATTAATTCCAAAATATTACAAATTCCTCAAGACCTACCATTCCAACCACCTAACTACTTATTTGTAAAGTAAGGAATGGTTATAAAAGATAGAATGTATTTCATAAATACATTCTTTTTCTTTATTATTCATAAATTTAAATTTAATTGACGGGAATGTTTTTTATTTTAACGAAAAATGGATTTTATTAATTAATAAAATCCATTTTTTAAAGTTCAACTAATATTGACGTTGTGCACGATCTTCGGTTTTATATTGTGGAATATTAATCATATACCCATCTTCACGACGTCACAATCCTTTAATTACTTTTGTTATTAAGTAAACCATAAAGATTGTTCCAATTAAGGTTGACGTAAAGTTTAAGATGTTGGCAAAAATTGATAAACCATCTTGTCCTTTTTGAAACAGACGGCCAAATGCTTCAATTAGTTTTAGTAATGCGGTAATAATTTGAATTATTAACATCATTGTTACGATAACAGTATAAACGGTTGACACAAAGCGTAATCATTTTCCAAAAGAAGTTTCTGCCATCATATTTGCAATAGCACGACTATTGTAGAATCCAGGAACCAAAATTAAGCTTATGACACTAACGGCAGCTAATACCCCCATCATAATCGCAAAATTTCGTTGTGAGTCGCCTACTCAAACTTTAGTTGTTGCTTTGTTATAAAAAATCATAATAGCAGCAATACTAACAAGACCCGATACTAATCAGGCAGTTCCTAAATAGCGGACAATTACAACACGAGCATTTTTTGTTGCTTTAACATCAGTATCTGGTAGTCATGTTAAGGCAAACGGTGCCAAAAACCCACCAAGTGATAATGATAAAACCGCTAAACTTCATTTATTGGCACATAATTTGGCATCATTACTGCCGATTGCATAACGGATTAACCCAATATTACAGATAATTGTTGTAAATAAAGAGAAAATTACGACTAGTAAAATTACTACTTTATAACTTGCTAAATCTGCATATGAATTCATTAACCAACTATTGGCTGTGTTGATATCGCCATTAAAAGTACCATTGTTATATTGGCCTAATAAATAAAAATAAGCCCCTGCTGCAATGGTAATTCCAACAATCCCAACAATACTTGACAATACAATTCAAAAACGAGTAAATCCAAAATTTCTTGTCATCATTAATATAATCCCTGTTCCTTTCTTGAATTATGTAAATAATTATATGCCTTTCTAACCCTCATTACAAGATATTTTTCTAAACATTTTAAAAATAAAACTGCCCTTTTTCCCTTGTTTTTATGATACATTTAAATAGTGAGGTGAAATAGATAGTGAAAGCATTTGATTATGAAGACATTCAATTGATTCCATAATTATGTGTTGTTGATTCGCGAAAAGAATGTGATACAACCGTTAAATTAGGTAAACATACTTTTAATTTACCTGTTGTCCCATCAAATATGGCAACAGTCGTTAATGAAGAATTATGTAAAAAATTAGCCGAAAAAAACTATTTTTATATTATGCATCGTTTTAATGTTGATCAAGTTAAATTTATTAAACATATGAAAAGTAAAAACTTAATTACTTCAATTTCTGTTGGCGTTAAACCAAATGATTTTGAATTAATTGAAACATTAAAGAAAGAACAGTTAGTTCCAGACTATATTACAATTGATATTGCCCATGGCCATGCCTTTATTGTTAAAAAAATGATTGAACATATTCGTACTAATTTAGGTGAAGAAACCTTTATTATTGCCGGAAATGTTGGAACACCAAAAGCCGTTCGTGATTTAGAACATTGAGGGGCAGATGCAACCAAAGTTGGAATTGGGCCAGGAAAAGTATGTATTACCAAATTAAAAACAGGATTTGGAAATGGTGGCTGACAATTATCAGCTGTGAAATAATGTAGTAAAGGAAGTTCAAAACCAATTATTGCTGATGGTGGATTGCGAGTTAATGGTGACATTGCAAAATCAATCCGAATGGGGGCCACAATGTGTATGGTTGGTAGTTTATTTGCTGCCCACCAAGAATCACCGGGAAAACAAGTTGAAATTGATGGTGTTAAATATAAAGAATACTTTGGATCAGCTAGTGAGTAAAATAAGGGTGAAAAACTCTATGTGGAAGGAAAAAAAGAATTAATTGAAATTCGTGGAAGCATCTTTGAAACTCTTCGAGAAATGACAGAAGATTTACAATCATCAATTTCTTATGCTGGTGGTAAAGATTTGGACGCAATTAAAAAAGTTGATTATGTTATTTTAAAAGATAGTAATTTTTAAAAAAAATAAAAAATCCCAGTTATGGGATTTTTTTAACGAAAACTACGAGATTGCTCTTGTTTATAGCGTCTTTTTTCCTTTTTGCTCATTCAATGCTCTCGTTTACGGGCTTCTTTTCGTTTTACCGAAGAAACCTTGTTAAAACGCTTTAAAGCTTTGTCTAGCGGTTCTCCTGCTTTGACAACAACAGTAGCCATAATATTTCAACTCCTAAAACTATATAAATTAACAATATCATATTATCATATTTTTTGAGACAAAACAAATTTTTATTATTTATCTCTAAATTAATCATCTTTTTCTTTAATTACCCCCCTTTATATTATTTAAATGTTTGATAAAAGTTTATAATTGCTATTACCAACAGTTGATTCCTCTTTTGTTAATGCTATAATTTTTTGTTTTAACTGAATAAAACCACGCATTACTTGCTCATATTCTGTTAAAACAACATCTTTGAAAGCTCCTTTAGTAAGACAAATACCTTGTAAATTTCATGTTGTTCATCTTTCTTGACAAAGGGTTGGCATTATTGCAATTAATTCGGTTGGATCTAACATAATATTAAAAGTTCGAGCAAGATAAGACTGAATTGATTCTTGTAAATTAATTAGTCCATAATCTAATTTAAAAACATCTTTGGTATTACGTTGATAAATAATTGTTTTACTTGTCTTAACATCAACATAGAAATGATTAGCTCTTGTCATTAATCCGTAATGTTGTTTAATTGTTACTCATTTAAGTTTTGGAAAATTTGTCTGAATTACAAGACGTTCTTCTTCAGTACAAGTAAAATTATGAACAAGATAAAACTGATTTTTAGAAAAATCTAATTCTAAATTGTTAAAATACATTAATAAACTTTTTAAATTAACTAACTTATCTTGTTCTAATAAACTGGTTCTAACAATGTTTAAAGTTCCCATCATTTGTTCTTTGGCATGATTTCCCATTCATAAATAATATCCTGTATCAAGATCATAAATAATTAGATTTTGATTATTAAATAAACATTTATTACGATGAAAAATTTTAACAGTATAAGTTCCTAATTCAATTCGTAAATTAGCTATGTAAATCTTTCCACTTTGCTTGAGCCAGTTCGTTTAATGCTGTATAAGGATAATGTTGTTTTAAAAAATCATAAATCCCTTGTTTTAACTTAATTAAAGCATAATAATTTGTCAAAAAATGAACAATTGCTTTTTCAAATGGTAAAGATGGAATTACTTTATTTGCTACCAAATAAATAAATAATAAGGCACTACTTTGACTACCGCCATCATAACAAGCAAGATATGTTGTTTCAGTTTTTACTTTTTCATTTAAAAACTTTAAACCAGCAATAATTGTTATTTTTGGAATATTTTCAATGTTATAATAATCAAATTCTTTCAAAATAACTTGATGCTCTCATAATAAATAGCCTTTTTTCCGAGCAATAGCTGTTCGATCATAACATAACAAGTTAAAATAAACATTACTAATAATAATCTTATTTTCAATATCAACGGGAATTAAAAACTGATTACCAATAACCAACTTATCAATTGCTAATTTCCGTGGCACAAAATCCCTGCCCTTCTAAAAAACCTCCATTATCTTTTTTGTTATTTTATTATATTAATTCATAGTTCTTTTCACTTTAATCATAACAAAAAAAATGAGAAAAATTATGCTCATTTTTTACTTTTCACGATCTTGATTTCATTTTTTTCTAATTCGACGTGAGTTTGCTTTTCTAGAAGAAAATAGTTGTATTAATCTAAAACGGTCAATTAAACGATTTCATCAGTTTTGAAAGAAATAGTCTTGCAGTTTTGGAAAGAAAATAAAAAAGGTTAATAACATAATTAAGAAATAAAACACTTATGCTCCTTTTAAAAATCAGTAATATGCTGTTAACATTGCAATCCCAAAACTATTACTTGTTCAAAATAATGCCCATAATAAATTAATTGAAAATGGTAACAACACCAGTAATGTTTGATAATACAACTTATAAATAATTACTGTTTGAACAAAACGTAAATTAATGTTCTTTTCATCATTTGTCAAAGTTGTTAGCAATGTTTTACTTTGGTTATGATATGTTAATAAATCAACTCAAGTCTTTTGATAAAATAGATACTTATACTGGTGATTAGCCATATTATTAATTTGTTCAAATTTAATATTAAGATTATAAATTACTGTTAGATTTATCATAAACTGACAATACATTGTTTTAAAACTAGCTAACACTACTAAAATCATGAATCAAACCACAGCTAAACAATAACTAAGAAAATATAAACTTAAATTAGTTAACATTTCAGTGTGGTGAAATAATAAGAATGAAATAAAATTATAATTACTTGGTATTATCAATAATTATAAAACAAAAGCGGTAACGGTTTGTATTATTACGGTCAAAAGAAAAACAATAAGGGGTTTAAGTTGTAGAACTAGCAAAATAATAAAGATAAAAAAAGCACTTAAATTAATTAGTAATGATCTTTCGTTAAAATTAATTGTTGGACTAAACAAAGCATAACTATCATTTCCTAAAACAAAAAATAAAATTAAACTAACGATAAATGTTAAAAAAAAAATTTTAAAATTACCACGAAAAATTTGCTTAATAAAGACTTGTTTCATTTCTTGTTTCCTAAAATTATAGTTAAGATAATAAACAATAGTATTTCCTAAAATAATGCCCCCAAGAATAGCACCTAAAGCTAAATAAGTTTTACTATGATTTATATAAATGAATGGATAAAGTAATACTGGTACACCAAAAGTAACGACATACCCAAGGTCTTTTAATAAGAATGTTAATATTATGGCAGACAGAAAAACTAAACCTACAAGACAAACTGGGGATAAAACTTTAAATAAGGAATTATGTAAAATGAAGTGCAACAAATCTTATTAGTTAAATAATACAATAAAAATCATAAAAAATCAATTATAAATTTTTAAAAATCAAAATATTTATAGTTTTTATTTTATTTTAAGGAAAATTAAGCACACTAAAAAATAATTTATTAAATTACTTCAAATAAACCTATTTAAAATTATCTGAAAATACCTCTTTTGCTGTTTTTCAATTAAGAACAGGCCTTAATTTATCATTTATAACATTAACTACTCAATTTATTTTTTGTTGACTAACATTATTAAAATCAGTTCCCTTAGGAAATCATTGTCTAAGTTCAGAATTCATATATTCAATTAATGGTTTTTGTTGTGGTTTACCAGGGTCACAAAAATAAACTTGTGTTTCAGCAAATATTTCTAATTCTCTTCATTTACTAAATTCTTTTCCTCTATCAGTTATTATTCCTTTAATTTTCCCAAATAAATTATTACTTATAACAATATCTTTAAACTTTTCCACAACTTCATTAGCAGTATGATTTTTTAATTTCATAACAAAATATGGATTTTCTGTTGTACATGCAAACATAATTAAATGCCCATTTTCTAAGTATTGTAATAAAATATCTTGGCGGTCTTTATTCATCCGGTGAACTTCTTCAACAATAATAATAAAACGCTCAACATTTTGTGCTTTTTTAATAATGTTTTCTAAATCTTGTTTTTTATCAATTTCTGCATTAAAAACAGCATATTCTAATTGTAAGTCATTTGCTAAAGCACGATCAATACTACTTTTCCCAACCCCAGGATCACCATAAAAAATTAATGAACTAGCATAGTTATATTTCAACATTCGTGAAATAAGACCATTTTGATCATTAATAATATGACTTTGTCCAATAATCTCCGCAATTGTTGTTGGGCGTAACAAGAACGCTAATGGTTGTTGCATTAATATTCACTATTATTTTTTAAATCATAACATAAAAAAACTGATAATAAATCAGTTTTATTGAATCCCAATTGCTTGAAAAGCAACAGTTAAGGTCTAATGAATTTTTTGACAAGATTTATTAAATTGTTCTTGTTCTTCATTATTAATATGTAATTTAATAATTCGTTCTCACCCACAGTTGCTCACTACGGCTGGAACACCAGTATAAATTCCATTTTGACCATATTCACCGCTTAAATATGCACCAATTAAGATTGCTTGGTTCTCACCACGGATAATAATCCGCGCAATGTGAGCTAAAACAACACCAATGCCATAGAACTTTGATTTTTTCTTTTCAATAATTTTGTATGCCATATTAATAGCATCAGTTTGACAAGTTTTTAAATCCTCAATCGTCAAGCGCCCTTCTTCAATATAGTCACTAATTCGTTTCCCTAAAATTGAAGCACAACTTCACGCTGTCATTGCTGAATCCCCGTGTTCACCCATAATATAGGCGTGCACCGAACTAGGATGTACATTTAACTTCTTCCCAATCAAACGACGTAAACGCGCAGAATCCAAACCAGTTCCTGACCCTAAAATTGTATGCGGATCAAAACCAGTTACTTTTTGATATACAGTAGTTAAAATATCTACTGGGTTAGATGCAATTAATGAAATGCCTTTAAAACCAGAAGCTTTAATTGCTAAAGCAATTTCTTGCATAATTCTAGCATTATCAGCAACAATTTCTAATCTTGTTTCACCCTCTTTTTGCGGACGCCCAGCAGTTACAAAAACCATATCAGCATCAACACAATCTTGATAAGTTCCGGCATTAACACTATAAAATGGTCGTTCTAAGACAGCATTACAATCATCGAGATCCAAGGCATGTCCTTCTGCTCATTCATAATTAATATCAATTAAAACATATTCTTGAGCTAAACCTTGGTTAATTGCAGCATAAAGAAATGTTGTCCCTACTGAACCACAACCAACTAAAACAATTTTACGACTCTTCACCGTTAAATGTTAGCCACTAACAATTAATAATCTAATTCTTTTGTTTTTTGGTGCTCTTGACGAATAATGTCATAAATATCTGATTCGAATTTTTTTGTTCCATTAATAACCGCTAATAAAGGTTGTTCCCCAATTTTAGCTGGTAATTGTAAGGTTTCTTCAAAGTAATGATCAATTCCTTTGATTAAACCACCACCACCACAAATGGTAATTCCATTTCGGAAGATATCCCCCGCTAATTCTGGTGGTGTTTCTTCTAAGACTTGGACGGCTAAATCAATAATCCGTGAAACCGGAACCTTTAACACTTCACGAACTTCTTCCGGTGTTAATTCAATTTCACGTGGTAAGCCTGAAACAACATCTCGTCCGTATACTTTCATTTTACGTTCATCACCATGTTTTGCTAATGAACCAATTTCAATTTTAATCATTTCTGCTGTTTTAATTCCAATTTCTAAACCATATTGTGAACGAACATATTTTAAAATTTCATCATTTAAATAGTTTCCAGCAACTTTTACTGATTTTGATAACACAATATCCCCAGAAGCAACAACAGCAATATCAGTGGTTCCTCCACCCATATCAATAACTAGGTTTCCAAAAGGTTTGTAAATATCAACTCCGCCACCTAAAGCAGCCATTTTAACTTCTTCTTCAACAAAAACTTTTGTTGCACCTAAGTTCATTGCAATTTTTTTTAACGCATTTTTTTCTAATTCCGTAATCACTGACGGACAAGCTAATAACATAATTGAATTAGCTAATTGTTTACTAACCCGTAAACGATTAAAAATATATTTTAATTGGGCTTCCGTTGCACGAATGTCCGTAATAACCCCATCAACCATTGGTCGCACAATTCTAATTGTTTTATTTCCTTTTCCAATCATTTTATATGCTTCATTACCAACAGCAACAATTCTATTTTCTTTAATTTTATAAGCCACAATTGATGGTTCATTATAAACAATTCCGCTCCCTGATATATAAACCAAGGTATAAGCTGTTCCTAAATCCATCGATACAAAAGTTGGCTTTTTATTATTAAACATCGCCATATCCAATCCTCCTTAATAGTAATTATATGCTTTTTTTAAAATAAAAACAATAATTAATAATAATATGTTGGAATAAAGTTTTAGGTCCTACCGCTACTTATATATTTTTAATTTATCTTTTCTAAGTTGCGACTTGAAACTACTTTTTTGATTGTTTCCATATTTTTTAGTTCAACCTCTTTATATTCAGTTTCCACGAATTCAAAAATTGATGACATTTTAATTTGTGAAACAAAAGATTCTTCTCTTAGTCAATGGCATCGTGTAAGTTAAGTGCAACAAATCAACTCAGAAAGGAGTTGATTTTTTAATGGAAAGAAAACATTATTTTATTTTACGGTCCTTAGTAACTAAGTATGGAAAAGATAATGTTATTAATACGGTAAATAATATTGTAATTAATAATGAAAAAGAAGATGAATAAATTATCCGCGTAATTTATTAGCGGTAATTTATTCAATATAGTTTATTTTGAGCGTAGCGAACACGCGAAGCGTGCCGCGAAAATTAGATTTTTAGGAGTAATAAGTTATGCCAGTTTGATTAACGACAATTTTTAGTGTTGTTATTATATTAGGTATTTTTGTGTGAATTGGTTTATCAATTTATCAGAAAATTCGCCAAATTAAAGCAAATAAGAAAAAAGAACAAGAAAAATTAGATAAGGAGGATAAAAAATAATGTTAGGTATGTATTTAACAACAGCAATTAATTTTTTAGCAGTTGGTGATAAACCTGCCATTTCAGATGGAATGGGTTCTATTTGAAGTGGTTTAGGACAAGCAATGATGAAAGTTAAAGAAGCAATTTATGCTGTATTACCACAATTAATGACCTTTTTAGGTGATGCGTGAATTATTTTAATTCCATTTGGTATTTTTGTTATTGTTAAGATATTAAACTTTTTCCGTGTTATGGTTAAAGGATTTTAATATTTATTATTACTGATCATATATCTTAGCTATGGTACACTAGCTTTTATGTGAGTTGATTAAATAATTTTGTTGTTTATTTTTGTATTACACACTGTCTATAAGTTATTATTGAAATTATTAGTAATGAAATAATTGTTTTAAAGTAGGATTTAATAAAAATAAGAATATTTTTATTACGGGTCATATTAATAGTAGTTTTGGAATATAAATTTTTATAATATTCTTTATAAATATATCTACTTTTTTTTAAAATTTGTAGGCAGTATGTAGTGCAAAAATATCAATTTAATTATAAATGATTAATTTTATATTTTAATAACTATTATCTTTAATTTTGTCGAAAACTCTTGATATTTATAAAATATACCTAAAATTAGGTATATTTTTAATATATAGAGGTAAATAAATGATGAAAAAAATAATTACAGAATTAATAAATAGCTTAACAGATGATCAATTTTTAGAATTTTATGAAAAAATAAAACAACAAGCAGACTTAATTAAAAAACAAAAACGTTTAAATGAAATTGATCAAAAATTTAGAGATAAAGGCATTATATGTCCTAATTGCAAATCTTTTCATTGTGTTAAAAATGGTCATAATTCCGAAGGAAAACAAAAATATTTATGTAAAAAATGTCGTGCTAGTTTTGATGCATTTCGTCATCATTTTACTTATTGAAGTCATTTAAATTATGAACAGTGAAATTTATTAATTCAAATTTCATTGTTAGGACAATCTAGTAAAATAATTTCTCGTTTTATTAAAACAACCCCAAAAACCGCTTGATATAATCGACAAAAATTAATGCAATCAAAACAATTAGAAAATACACAGTTAAAATTTAAAAAATTAAATGGTCAAATCCAAATGGATGAAACATTTATTAAAGAAATTCATAAAGGCAATTTTAAAGATAAATTTGATAAACGAAAAACTCATCTCGATCCATTTTCAACTGATACCAAATGCTGTATTCAAATGGCAGTTGATAGCAATAATAATATTTTTGTTCAATCCACCAATACCAAAAGATTACAAAAACAATGGATTATTGAAAATATGAATAAGCAACTAATTAAAGAAAAATCAATAATTATTTCTGATATGCAACCACTATATTTATTAGTAGCAAAACAAACAAATTCTACTCTATATTCCACCAAAACTAGTACAAACCCTGATACTAGTTATCAAAAGTTAAATAAGATTAGTAAATTACAATCCAGTCTTAAAGAAGCCTTAATTCATTATCATGGTTTGGGTTTCACTAATATTCAAAATTATTTAAAGCTCTGAAAATGAAAATACCAACACAAAGGTTTAACACCAAACCAACAATCAACGGTATTATATTTTAACGTTTAAAAAATTTAAAGCAAAATCATAATCTTACACAAAATTAGTTTTCAAATTGTCATATTGATGATTTTTTTTATTTCATCAAGAGTTTTCGACAAAATTAAAGAATAAAATTAATAAAAAATAAAATAACAAATAAAAAAAATGTATCAAAACTGATACATTTTACATTTTAGTTTGTGCCAAAAACATTATTGAAGACTTCATCATAAGTTGCTACCGGAATAATTTTTAATGTTTCTTGAACTTCTTTTGGAATATCTTCAATATCTTTAATATTTTTATTTGGAATTAAAATTGTTTTTAAACCACTTCGATTAGCTGAGATTGATTTTTCACGGAGTCCTCCAATTGGTAAGACTTGTCCCCGTAATGTAATTTCTCCCGTCATTCCAATATCTTTTGAAACCGGACGATTACTTAACGCACTAATAATTGCTGTTGTTAAAGTAATCCCTGCTGATGGACCATCTTTTGGCACCGCTCCTTCCGGAACATGAATATGAATATCGTGAGTTTCAAAGAATTTTGCACTAATACCAAATTTATCTGAATTTGCTTTAACATAATCTAACGCAATTGACGCTGATTCTTTCATTACATCACCTAGTTTTCCCGTTAAGACTAATGAGCCTTTTCCTAAAAAACTATTAACTTCAATTGGCAGAATATCACCCCCAAATTGGGTATATGCTAAACCAGTGACAACCCCAACTTGTGATTCTTTTTCTTTTTCAGTATGTTCAAAACGACGTTTTCCTAATAACTCATTCACAATTTTATCTGTTACAGTTAAATTCGTCATTTCTTTGTTTAAGAATTTAACAATAAATTTCCGAGAAATTGCATTTAAGTCTCGTTCTAATTGACGAACACCAGCTTCACGCGTATAATGCTTAATTACTTCATTAACAGCATCATAAGTAATTGTTAATTGCCCATCTGCTAAACCATTATTACTTAATACTTTTGGAACTAAATAATCTCTTGCAATATGGAATTTTTCTAACTCTGTATATGATGATAATTGAATAATTTCCATACGGTCAATTAATGCTTCTGGAATATTATCATAATAGTTTGCTGTTGCAATAAACATAACATTGCTTAAATCATAACTTTCTTCTAAATAATGATCAGAAAATGTTGCGTTTTGTTCTGGGTCTAACACTTCTAACATTGCACTAGCAGGATCACCACGATAGTCAGACGCCATTTTATCAATTTCGTCTAATAAAAATAATGGATTTGTTGTTTTTGCTCGTTTCATTGATTGAATAATTCGCCCTGGCATTGCTCCAATATATGTTTTACGATGACCACGAATTTCTGATTCATCTTTAACACCACCTAAGGCCATTTTCACAAAATTACGGCCAGTTGCTTCGGCAATTGATTTTGCTAAACTAGTTTTCCCAACCCCCGGCGGCCCAACTAAACAAATAATTTGTCCTTTTAAAGAATTAGTCCTTGTTTTTACTGCTAAGTATTCAATAATCCGTTCTTTAACTTTATCTAATCCAAAATGATATTTATCTAACACTTCTTGAGCAAATTTTAAATCATTTTTCTCTTCGGTTTTTTCTCATCATGGCACTTGCATCATTCAATCAATATAAGTTCGAATAATGTTTGATTCACTTGATGCTTGTGGTAGCGCTTCATAACGAGTAATCTCTTGTTCGATTCGTTCTTTAATATTTTTAGGGAATGATTCTTTTGCTAAACGTTCTTTGTATGTTTTCATTTCATCAGCCGCATCGTCAAATTCACCTAATTCGTCTTTAATAGCTTTTAATTTTTCACGTAAATAATATTCTCGTTGTTGTTCATCAACTCGTTCTTTAATTTTCTTACTAATTTTATTATCAATATCATTTGCTTGTTGTTTATTAACTAAATGATCAAAAATAATTTGTAATCTTTTTTCAACATCTAATTGTTCTAAGATATCTTGTTTTTTTGCCACTGGAATAAATGGTAAAAATTGTGCAATTGTATCAACAACTTCATTACCATCAACTGAATCACCAATTTGATCTAATAAATCTTCTGGTAAAATGTCTTGTAATTCCATTAGTTCTTTAATATTAGCGGTAATTTTTTCAGCAATTTTATCCTCTGATTTTACAATATCAATGTCAGCAGCATAAAATTCACCTTCTCGTAAATCTAAAATTTTTACCCGATCAACTGCTTTAAAGTTAACAGTTAAACTACCATCTTCTCATACTTTACGAATTTTTAATTCCGCCAAAATTCCAATGCGATAAATTTCAGATAATTTTGGGTCATCTTCTAGTGGTTTTTTTTGACTAACTAAAACAATATGATTATCAAAATCCTTGTTTGCTGTATTCACTGCTAAAATTGATTTATCTCGTCCTACTTCTAATACTTGTTCAAAGCCTGGAAAAATATAACTACCCCGTGTTACTAAAACTGGTACATTTTTTAATTGCGTTGTTTTTGAATCCATCTTCAAAACACCTCCTGTTTCTTTCCTTCACTTTATATTGACAATATCTTATCACATTTCAACGAATATCGTAATATAATTTGAACTACAAAAGAATTATAACAAAAAAATTAGCACTTGCAATAGATAAGTGCTAATTTTTGTAAATTATTACTTTAATTTTGTCGAAAACTCTTGATATTTATAAAATATACCTAAAATTAGGTATATTTTTAATATATAGAGGTAAATAAATGATGAAAAAAATAATTACAGAATTAATAAATAGCTTAACAGATGATCAATTTTTAGAATTTTATGAAAAAATAAAACAACAAGCAGACTTAATTAAAAAACAAAAACGTTTAAATGAAATTGATCAAAAATTTAGAGATAAAGGCATTATATGTCCTAATTGCAAATCTTTTCATTGTGTTAAAAATGGTCATAATTCCGAAGGAAAACAAAAATATTTATGTAAAAAATGTCGTGCTAGTTTTGATGCATTTCGTCATCATTTTACTTATTGAAGTCATTTAAATTATGAACAGTGAAATTTATTAATTCAAATTTCATTGTTAGGACAATCTAGTAAAATAATTTCTCGTTTTATTAAAACAACCCCAAAAACCGCTTGATATAATCGACAAAAATTAATGCAATCAAAACAATTAGAAAATACACAGTTAAAATTTAAAAAATTAAATGGTCAAATCCAAATGGATGAAACATTTATTAAAGAAATTCATAAAGGCAATTTTAAAGATAAATTTGATAAACGAAAAACTCATCTCGATCCATTTTCAACTGATACCAAATGCTGTATTCAAATTGCAGTTGATAGCAATAATAATATTTTTGTTCAATCCACCAATACCAAAAGATTACAAAAACAATGGATTATTGAAAATATGAATAAGCAACTAATTAAAGAAAAATCAATAATTATTTCTGATATGCAACCACTATATTTATTAGTAGCAAAACAAACAAATTCTACTCTATATTCCACCAAAACTAGTACAAACCCTGATACTAGTTATCAAAAGTTAAATAAGATTAGTAAATTACAATCCAGTCTTAAAGAAGCCTTAATTCATTATCATGGTTTGGGTTTCACTAATATTCAAAATTATTTAAAGCTCTGAAAATGAAAATACCAACACAAAGGTTTAACACCAAACCAACAATCAACGGTATTATATTTTAACGTTTAAAAAATTTAAAGCAAAATCATAATCTTACACAAAATTAGTTTTCAAATTGTCATATTGATGATTTTTTTTATTTCATCAAGAGTTTTCGACAAAATTAAAGAATTATTATGCTTTTTTATTATATGGAATTATGTAAAATGAAGTGCAACAAATCTTATTAGTCAAATAATACAATAAAAATCATAAAAAATCAATTATAAATTTTTAAAAATCAAAATATTTATAGTTTTTATTTTATTTTAAGGAAAATTAAGCACACTAAAAAATAATTTATTAAATTACTTCAAATAAACCTATTTAAAATTATCTGAAAATACCTCTTTTGCTGTTTTTCAATTAAGAACAGGCCTTAATTTATCATTTATAACATTAACTACTCAATTTATTTTTTGTTGACTAACATTATTAAAATCAGTTCCCTTAGGAAATCATTGTCTAAGTTCAGAATTCATATATTCAATTAATGGTTTTTGTTGTGGTTTACCAGGGTCACAAAAATAAACTTGTGTTTCAGCAAATATTTCTAATTCTCTTCATTTACTAAATTCTTTTCCTCTATCAGTTATTATTCCTTTAATTTTCCCAAATAAATTATTACTTATAACAATATCTTTAAACTTTTCCACAACTTCATTAGCAGTATGATTTTTTAATTTCATAACAAAATAACTTTTACTATTTTGTTCAACTAAAACCAAATTACTAGATTGATGCTCTTTTCCAACTATGGTATCCATTTCAAATCAACCAACATCAGTCTCTTTATTCTCAATATCTCATATTGATTTAAAATTAATTAATTTACCACGATTATCAAATTTTCCTTTTGTTTTATATTTTTTACCACGATGACGTAAATTCTGTTTTAAAAAACCATAAAAACCCAAACGAATTCATTTATACAATGTTTTAACACAAACAGGAAATTTAATACCAAACTTTAGAAAATAACGATGAATAAGTTGTGATGGAGAATCACGATAAACATTAAATCTTATATTAATAAAATTTAATTGTTCTTCTGTAAACTTATATCTTTTATTATTCTTTTTTCTTTTCTCATAATACATTTTATCTGACTTATAAGCACTATATTCATCAATAGTTTTAAAACGCTTAATTTCTCGCAAAATAGTACTACGATTTCTGTTCAAACATTTAGCAATTTGTGCAATATTTATTTCACCATTCTTTTTTAAAAATAATTTTGATAATAATAATTTTTCCAATTTAACCCTATCAATAAAACTTAAATGACTATACATAACATTTATATACCTTTCATTAATTTATAAATTTAATATTAAAATTATTTAATGCATTATTGATATATGATAAAATCAATTATAGAATTCAAGTAATTTTAATAAAGGAGAAGTAAAATATGAAAAAGTTACTAAGTATTTTAATAGCAATCGGATTAACTACAACAAGTACAACAACATTAATTAGTTGTGAAAAACCAAATAATAATGAAAACGGGGGGGTAATAAACCTACACCAGAACCACAACAACTACCAGAAAATAGCAAATGAACTAATATTCCTAGAACACAGGCGCCTAATAAAGAGTTTTTAACTGCTACTAATAAATGATATTTTTATATAAATAAATATGAAAATAATTATATAACGACAAAATTTTATTTTGATAATAATTTTATTAAAAATAAAAACACTTGATGACAACACTTAAAAAATGATTCAGATTTTATCTTTAATTTTGTCGAAAACTCTTGATGAAATAAAAAAAATCATCAATATGACAATTTGAAAACTAATTTTGTGTAAGATTATGATTTTGCTTTAAATTTTTTAAACGTTAAAATATAATACCGTTGATTGTTGGTTTGGTGTTAAACCTTTGTGTTGGTATTTTCATTTTCAGAGCTTTAAATAATTTTGAATATTAGTGAAACCCAAACCATGATAATGAATTAAGGCTTCTTTAAGACTGGATTGTAATTTACTAATCTTATTTAACTTTTGATAACTAGTATCAGGGTTTGTACTAGTTTTGGTGGAATATAGAGTAGAATTTGTTTGTTTTGCTACTAATAAATATAGTGGTTGCATATCAGAAATAATTATTGATTTTTCTTTAATTAGTTGCTTATTCATATTTTCAATAATCCATTGTTTTTGTAATCTTTTGGTATTGGTGGATTGAACAAAAATATTATTATTGCTATCAACCGCCATTTGAATACAGCATTTGGTATCAGTTGAAAATGGATCGAGATGAGTTTTTCGTTTATCAAATTTATCTTTAAAATTGCCTTTATGAATTTCTTTAATAAATGTTTCATCCATTTGGATTTGACCATTTAATTTTTTAAATTTTAACTGTGTATTTTCTAATTGTTTTGATTGCATTAATTTTTGTCGATTATATCAAGCGGTTTTTGGGGTTGTTTTAATAAAACGAGAAATTATTTTACTAGATTGTCCTAACAATGAAATTTGAATTAATAAATTTCACTGTTCATAATTTAAATGACTTCAATAAGTAAAATGATGACGAAATGCATCAAAACTAGCACGACATTTTTTACATAAATATTTTTGTTTTCCTTCGGAATTATGACCATTTTTAACACAATGAAAAGATTTGCAATTAGGACATATAATGCCTTTATCTCTAAATTTTTGATCAATTTCATTTAAACGTTTTTGTTTTTTAATTAAGTCTGCTTGTTGTTTTATTTTTTCATAAAATTCTAAAAATTGATCATCTGTTAAGCTATTTATTAATTCTGTAATTATTTTTTTCATCATTTATTTACCTCTATATATTAAAAATATACCTAATTTTAGGTATATTTTATAAATATCAAGAGTTTTCGACAAAATTAAAGGATTTTATTTGAAACTATAATTTAGTATATCGTTGAAATAAAAACAATGAACCACAAATACCAGAAATTAATAAAGACACAGGACTAATAATTGATTGAAAAGAATAAAAGGACTAACAAGTCCTTTTTTAAATTAATCGAACAAACTTCATAAAGATAATTAATAGGAATATATTTGTTATTGTATTATATAATGCTGGACTAAATTTTCATACCTCAAATGTTTGACTAAAAAAACTATATATTGTTTGAAATATTTTACCAACACCGCTTGCTAATTCGTTTACTTGTTTAACACCGGGAATATTATTTACAATTCAAATTGCAGCATTTTTTATATGACACGCTAAATTATATCAACTACAACTTTCATATTGGGCTTGTCATCATTGTCCATCAGGAAACAACCCGCCATTATTTATTTCTTGTCAGTTATAAATTCCAAAATTAAAATCATAATAACGGTACATATCATTTTCTTTTTGGGCTTGTAATTCAAAAACATTATAACCGATTTTTTGTTCTTCAATTTTTTTGTATTTTAAACCGTATTTATCTTTTAAAGCACCTTCAAAAAAATAACCTTCATTTTGATTAATATTATAATTATTTGCAACTGAAAAATCATAATTAAATACATTACCATAATTAGTATTATAAAAACGATTTTTAAATGCTGAATACAATTTAATGTCTAATTGATTGTATTTATCAGAAAAATAAAAATAACGGGGATAAATTTTAAAACCATTATTTGCTAATAAACCATATTTTTTATTATATCCTTGTACATAAGTATCATTTTCTAAATCAAAAATGGTACGTAAATAATCTTTATAAAAATTTTGGGAAACCGTAAACATACTATTTAATAGTTTTTCAAATTGATTTTTATTAGTATTAGTTTCATCAATTAAAATATCTCTAAAATTAATCAATTTTAAACCAAAAAAATTAATTAAAACAGTATCATACTGTAAATTATCAATATAACCACTTTCAATAAAATTACTGCGATTTTGAAATACGGGTACCAAAGCATGGGTAAAAAAGGCTTTTAAAAATTTATTAATATCAATTTGACCTTTCATCTGTTCAAAAACCATTTTACCAATATTAGGAGAATTACCTTGATAATAATTATAAGTTTCAGCACTAAAATTAAAAGTATCTTCTTTTTCTTTTATGAAAGAAAATAAAAAACCTAAATCATCAGTATACCAATAACTATTTGCATTATTACCATCCCAATATTGTTTAAAATGTGTTAATTCTAAACTACCAGCAATAATATTTTTATTTTCATCAATTGTTAAAATCATCCGATAAATTGATTTTCTAGTTAAAATAACATCAGGTTTTCAATCTAATTTTTCCATATTATTAATAATTTCAAAATCAAAAATTATTCTTTCACTACCCAAATTTGGGTCATCATAGTTTGGATTACCACCTTGCTGAATTCGGATATTTTCTTGTACAATAACATCAATATATTTAAGCAAAAAAGAACGAACATTTTGATAATATTCAGTATATCATTTTAATTTGCCATCATTATCAACAACGGGTAATTCTGGTTCACCGTTTCCATCTCAACGATATACTAAATTATAGTTTCAAATAAAATCTGAATCATTTTTTAAGTGTTGTCATCAAGTGTTTTGATTTTTAATAAAATTATTATCAAAATAAAATTTTGTAAGCAAATATTGACCATTTCTTTTTTCTCCATAAAAATATCATTTATTAGTAGCAGTTAAAATTCTTTATTAGGTGCCTGTGTTCTAGGAATTTGTATTCAAAACTCATTAATCATTTTAACTAATTGTAAATTATCAATACCTCTTTCTAATTTATTAATAACTTCCACAGTATTAAAATACTTAGCAAAAGAATAAGAAAAATTAGTTAATTCTTTTAAAAATTGTTTTTTATCAACATCATAGAATTTATCAATATTATATTGTTTAGCATAAGTATCTCAATTTTTATATAAATCCATAAACTCATCACTAGGCTTATCAAATGAAATTCCCGTTGAATAACTATCCTTTAAAAAGTCTAAATATCATTTATCATTATAAGTTAATGTTTGTGATGTTTTTAGAGTTGGATTAATAAAGTAATTTGTTTCAGACCAGTTTTCAAAAAAACTACTGCGTAAAAACATTGTATTAATAAAATCAGTTTCATTCATTCCCATTGTTTGTTAATTAACAGTATAATTCTGCTGATTTAAGGGTTAAATGCTGTTAAAGTAATAAATGGAATAATTAAACCTAAAATACCTAAAATAGATATGGCAAATAAAGATAATGATTTTTTCATATTTATAATTCAACCCCTAACTATACAATGTTTTTGAAACAATAAACCCAACAATATATAAACTTGATATTGTTAACATTAATGGATGACTAAACAAAATTGCCATTTTACCAAACAAAGAAAGTAAAAAAGTATCTGAGTTATATAAATCCATAATGATATTTTTTGCTGATGTTAATTGATTTATAATCACCGTAATAAAACTAGTACCAAAAATAGCAATTGCAGCAACTAATAAAACTAATCTAATCATTAATCTGTTTCCTTTCACCGACCATTTTTATTAGCCTTATGTGCTTTTTTAACACCACGTACTGTTGAAGCATACAATTTTGATGTATTGTTTTTAACAGTTGAACCTAATTCATTATATTGTGTTCTTGTTCCGTGAATTGCATAAATTGATAACTTAACAACCATAAAAAAGATAATAAAATAAGCAATAGTTGTATTTGTCATTGGTAATTTAGTATTTCAAATTACATCAAAAATAAACAAAAATACATCAAAAATAAAACTAAAAATCTTATCTCAATTATTACTTTCTGATAATAAATTAATCATCTTTATCACTTCCTTTTTCTTTTTTAGGTTTTAAATTTTTTTTCAAAATATCAATATCAAACAATGCTAAACGCTCTTTAACACTTAATTTAGTAATTTCTGACCAATAATATTCTTTATAATTAACTATTTCATCATTTTTTAAATCACGAACAAACTTTAATCATTTACTATCATATTTCTGTGCAAATTCTAATGGAATAATTATTTTAAAAAACTGAATTCCTAACCCAACATCCGACTTATGTTTTTCTCGTTTACCTTCGGCTGTTCGTTCTACTGATTTTGTTTTTCAAATTTCATAATCTGTAATATCTTGAAAAATACCAATTCGCATAATAAAGAAACGATTAAAAAAATTAAATCATTTTTTAGCAATAGGTTTTTTCAATGAAATTGGAATAATAATACCACTTGCTAATTGTCGAATATTATTTCAAATCATACCCTCACGCTGAGCAGTAAATAAAGCACGATTACCAAAATGTCTTGCTAATACAATTCACGGAATTTTACCACTATGAACTTTTTTAACTTCGTGGGGACTAGTTCCATCAATATATAAATAACTTTCATCAAATAAAATAACACTATCATCTGGGGGAACTGGTTTTGTTCTATCTGTAAAATCTAAATTTTTAAATGTTAAAACTTTAACTTTATCATCTTCTAACGGATAATTACTATAAATCTTATCTTTAATTTTGTCGAAAACTCTTGATGAAATAAAAAAAAATCATCAATATGACAATTTGAAAACTAATTTTGTGTAAGATTATGATTTTGCTTTAAATTTTTTAAACGTTAAAATATAATACCGTTGATTGTTGGTTTGGTGTTAAACCTTTGTGTTGGTATTTTCATTTTCAGAGCTTTAAATAATTTTGAATATTAGTGAAACCCAAACCATGATAATGAATTAAGGCTTCTTTAAGACTGGATTGTAATTTACTAATCTTATTTAACTTTTGATAACTAGTATCAGGGTTTGTACTAGTTTTGGTGGAATATAGAGTAGAATTTGTTTGTTTTGCTACTAATAAATATAGTGGTTGCATATCAGAAATAATTATTGATTTTTCTTTAATTAGTTGCTTATTCATATTTTCAATAATCCATTGTTTTTGTAATCTTTTGGTATTGGTGGATTGAACAAAAATATTATTATTGCTATCAACTGCCATTTGAATACAGCATTTGGTATCAGTTGAAAATGGATCGAGATGAGTTTTTCGTTTATCAAATTTATCTTTAAAATTGCCTTTATGAATTTCTTTAATAAATGTTTCATCCATTTGGATTTGACCATTTAATTTTTTAAATTTTAACTGTGTATTTTCTAATTGTTTTGATTGCATTAATTTTTGTCGATTATATCAAGCGGTTTTTGGGGTTGTTTTAATAAAACGAGAAATTATTTTACTAGATTGTCCTAACAATGAAATTTGAATTAATAAATTTCACTGTTCATAATTTAAATGACTTCAATAAGTAAAATGATGACGAAATGCATCAAAACTAGCACGACATTTTTTACATAAATATTTTTGTTTTCCTTCGGAATTATGACCATTTTTAACACAATGAAAAGATTTGCAATTAGGACATATAATGCCTTTATCTCTAAATTTTTGATCAATTTCATTTAAACGTTTTTGTTTTTTAATTAAGTCTGCTTGTTGTTTTATTTTTTCATAAAATTCTAAAAATTGATCATCTGTTAAGCTATTTATTAATTCTGTAATTATTTTTTTCATCATTTATTTACCTCCATATATTAAAAATATACCTAATTTTAGGTATATTTTATAAATATCAAGAGTTTTCGACAAAATTAAAGAATCTTATCTGTTAATAGTTTCATAGTTTGTGATAAATAAGTTAAAAGTAAAGTTTTTCCCGTCCCTAACTTACCAATAATTACTGATAACGGATTATCTCAAACAAAATTAACTAAACGAAAAGCACTCAACTGATAAAATATGTTTTTTCAAACTCATCATACAAAATAAACACATTGCAAAGCAAACAATAATCAAAATACTAAACCAGTATAATTTAATGAAATTATTAAAAGTAATAAATCAATTAAACTAAACAAAATCATTGAACCACTAATATAACAATAATTTTTTAAGAAAAATATAAATTTTTTCATTACTTAAAATACCCAACTATTTTAAAAACCATTCACAATAAAAACCACGTTAAAAATAAAATCACAATTCAAATACCAATCATAAGAGTTAAATATTCATTTTGAGTTAAATTTCAAGTTGTAATAATTTCAACATTCGTTTTATCTATAAACAAAAATACATAAATAAAAAACTATTTTAATTTTTCTCAATCATTTTGCATATTTAAAAACTCCACATTTTCTGAATAAGTTTAAAAAACATCCCCAAAAATAAAACGATAAATAATACAAATGATATGACATATAAAAATTCAGGAGCATTTGAACCAATAATATAACTAACAAATTGAACTCAATAATCATATAAACCCATTAATTTAAGTCCTTCAAGTCATTAATTAATTTATCTACTTTTTCATCACTTCAATTTGTTAAATTATTGTTAGTTGTTTTTACTTTTTGAGGTTCACCAGGAAATATTGCTTTTTTCATTTGTGTAAAATAATTTTATTTGTATTGATTATACAAATTGATTAGTTCTGCTCCAGTTAAATATTTTCACATATGACGTTTTAAATTTTCATCATATTTTACAATAGGATAAGAATTATCATAAATCAAACCGATTGCTACTTGTTCTGAGTGTTTTTCACTCGGATAAATAAATTTATTACTCAACCAAAAACCAATATGACGATTATGATTAGGTAAATTTATAAAACTTGCTTTTTCTGTTTCAAAAACTATCAACTCTTTACGAATAAAATAATTTTCTATATTTTGATTTTTCTTAACAAAATTACTCAATTTTATCAACTCCTAACTAAATATTTATTTAATAAACAATGTTATATTTAATGTTTATATATTGTTTACTTATTGATAAAAACACTGATTATTAACAATGTTATACATAATGCTATATATTTTTTATTTAATGTT
Source organism: Spiroplasma endosymbiont of Sarcophaga carnaria (assembly GCF_964019595.1). Lineage (NCBI taxonomy): Bacteria > Bacillati > Mycoplasmatota > Mollicutes > Entomoplasmatales > Spiroplasmataceae > Spiroplasma > Spiroplasma endosymbiont of Sarcophaga carnaria. The sequence goes on along the minus strand of NZ_OZ026456.1, from coordinate 1,406,666 downwards.
TAATAAACAATGTTATTAACAATGTTAAATATATAAAATAATAAAAATTGACACACTGAAAAATACTATTTAATTTTTAATAATAGTCTTTAATTTTGTCGAAAACTCTTGATATTTATAAAATATACCTAAAATTAGGTATATTTTTAATATATAGAGGTAAATAAATGATGAAAAAAATAATTACAGAATTAATAAATAGCTTAACAGATGATCAATTTTTAGAATTTTATGAAAAAATAAAACAACAAGCAGACTTAATTAAAAAACAAAAACGTTTAAATGAAATTGATCAAAAATTTAGAGATAAAGGCATTATATGTCCTAATTGCAAATCTTTTCATTGTGTTAAAAATGGTCATAATTCCGAAGGAAAACAAAAATATTTATGTAAAAAATGTCGTGCTAGTTTTGATGCATTTCGTCATCATTTTACTTATTGAAGTCATTTAAATTATGAACAGTGAAATTTATTAATTCAAATTTCATTGTTAGGACAATCTAGTAAAATAATTTCTCGTTTTATTAAAACAACCCCAAAAACCGCTTGATATAATCGACAAAAATTAATGCAATCAAAACAATTAGAAAATACACAGTTAAAATTTAAAAAATTAAATGGTCAAATCCAAATGGATGAAACATTTATTAAAGAAATTCATAAAGGCAATTTTAAAGATAAATTTGATAAACGAAAAACTCATCTCGATCCATTTTCAACTGATACCAAATGCTGTATTCAAATGGCAGTTGATAGCAATAATAATATTTTTGTTCAATCCACCAATACCAAAAGATTACAAAAACAATGGATTATTGAAAATATGAATAAGCAACTAATTAAAGAAAAATCAATAATTATTTCTGATATGCAACCACTATATTTATTAGTAGCAAAACAAACAAATTCTACTCTATATTCCACCAAAACTAGTACAAACCCTGATACTAGTTATCAAAAGTTAAATAAGATTAGTAAATTACAATCCAGTCTTAAAGAAGCCTTAATTCATTATCATGGTTTGGGTTTCACTAATATTCAAAATTATTTAAAGCTCTGAAAATGAAAATACCAACACAAAGGTTTAACACCAAACCAACAATCAACGGTATTATATTTTAACGTTTAAAAAATTTAAAGCAAAATCATAATCTTACACAAAATTAGTTTTCAAATTGTCATATTGATGATTTTTTTTATTTCATCAAGAGTTTTCGACAAAATTAAAGATAATAGTTATTAAAATATAAAATTAATCATTTATAATTAAATTGATATTTTTGCACTACACACTGCCTACAAATTTTAAAAAGAAAGTAGATATATTTATAAAGAATATTATAAAAATTTATATTCCAAAACTACTATTAATATGACCCTTAATAAAAATATTCTTATTTTTATTAAATCCTACTTTAAAACAATTATTTCATTACTAATAATTTCAATAATAACTTATAGACAGTGTGTAATACAAAAATAAACAACAAAATTATTTAATCAACTCACATAAAAGCTAGTGTGCCATAGCTAAGATATATGATCAATAATAATAAATATTAAAATCCTTTAACCATAACACGGAAAAAGTTTAAAATCTTAATGATAACAAAAATACCAAATGGAATTAAAATAATTCACGCATCACCTAAAAAGGTCATTAATTGTGGTAATACAGCATAAATTGCTTCTTTAACTTTCATCATTGCTTGCCCTAAACCACTTCAAATAGAACCCATTACATCTGAAATAGTAGGTTTATCACCAACTGCTAAAAAATTAATTGCTGTTGTTAAATACATACCTAACATTATTTTTTATCCTCCTTATTTTCAATTTCTTTTTTATCTTTTTTCTTTCCTCGAATTTGGCGAATTTTTTGATAAATTGATAAACCAATTCACGCAAAAATACCTAATATAATAACAACACTAAAAATTGTCGTTAATCAAACTGGCATAACTTATTCCTCCTAAAAATCTAATTTTCGCGGCACGCTTCGCGTGTTCGCTACGCTCAAAATAAACTATATTGAATAAATTACCGCTAATAAATTATGCGGATAATTTATTCATCTTCTTTTTCATTATTAATTACAATATTATTTACCGTATTAATAACATTATCTTTTCAACACTTAGTTACTAAGGACCGTAAAATAAAATAATGTTTTCTTTCCATTAAAAAATCAACTCCTTTCTGAGTTGATTTGTTGCACTTCACTTACACGATGCCTATCCTTAAAAAGATTAAAGTTTTAAGCTTTTATTTTTTATAATGATAAGATTATTCTAATCAAAGAAAGAAGGATTACCATGAAAAAACCTTGAACAACCTTAAACATTACTGATTTAACACCATTAGAATATGAAGTAACGCAAGAAAATGCGACCGAACCACCTTTTCAAAATAAATACTGAAATAATCACGAAAAAGGGATTTATGTTGATATTCTGTCAGGAGAACCCTTATTTGTTTCTTCTAATCAATATGGTGCTGGCTGTGGTTGACCCAGTTTTACCAAACCAATTGATAAAACTTTACTCCAAGAAAAAGTAGATCATTCCTTCGGAATGACACAAACAGAAGTTCGTACTAACAAAACAAAGATTCATTTAGGGCATCGTTTTAATGACGGTCCGCAAGCTGATGGTGAGTTCCGTTATTGTATTAACTCTGCTGCATTACGTTTTATTCCCTTATCAGAGATGACAAATGCTGGTTATGAAGCATATATCCCTTTAATAAAATAAAACTAACAAATGTTAGTTTTATTTTATTCACCGTTATTATCATATAAAAAAGCAAATACTTTATCATGAATTACTTGGTCTTTTACTTGTTGTTCTGATACTAATTTTGTTTCTTTTAATGTTTTTGCATCAATCCCAAATTGTTTACCTAATTTTTCATATTGTGTTTCACATTCTTCGGTGGTTGCAACAATTTTTTCCGCTTGGACAACGGCGTCAACAATAACCCCATTTTCTAAACGATTTTTAGCATCTTTAAATAATTCTTCAAAAATATCTTCTTCAGACATTCCTGTTCGTTTTTTGTAAGTTTTCATATCCATTTGTTGTGCTTGTAGCTTTTGTTCAAACTCATGTTTCAATTGATTAGCTTCTTTCCGGATGATTGATTCTGGTAATGCAATTTCTGAATCTTCAGCAATTAAACGGAATAAGTGCCCAATAAAATGATCATATTCTTGTTTTACTAATTGTTCTTTAATATTATTTTTAACATATTCTTCTAATTTAGCTAAAGTATCAATTCCCTTTAAATTAATATCTTTTGCTAATTCATCATTTAATTCTGGTAACTCTTTTGCTTTTATTTCTTTAATATTTAACTTAAAAACTGCAGGAGCTGATCTCAATTCTTCAACTTGATAATCGGCAGGAAAAGTAACATTAATATCTTTTTGATCTCCTGTTTTTAACCCAATCATTGCTTCTTCAAAACCTGGAATAAATTGATTACTACCAATTTCCAAGGTAAAATCAGTCGCTTTTCCTCCTTTAAATGGTTTATCATCAACAAATCCTTCAAAATCAAAAATAACAGTATCTCCTGTTGTAATTGAAGTTGTTTTTGGTTTAAAAATTGCAAAACGGTTACGTAATTGATCAATGTTATTTTCAATCTCTTCTTTTTTAACTTCAATCTCTTCTTTTTTTAAGTGGTCATGTTTAAACCCAGTATATTTATTAATTTTAACTTCTGGTTTCAAATCAAATTCTAATTCTAAAATGTATTCTGTTCAAGTAATTTTTTTAACACTTGGTGTTGGTGAAGAAAATGGTTCAATCTCTGATTTTTCGTCAAAAGCAAACTGATAAGCTTTATTAACAACCATATGATGCGCGGCATCTAAAATCTTTGCTTCTGTTAAATGTTTTTTTAATAAATCAGCTGGAACTTTTCCTTTTCGAAAACCAGGAATTTCTAACTCATTTGCTGCTTTCGTTTCTGCTTTTTTAACATAATCTGTTCATTCTGTTCCATCAATCGTTACATATCATTTTCCGATTCCTTTATCTTGAATTTTTTCTGCTTTAAATTTCATATTTTACTCCTTACCTAACTATTTTTCACATAAATCATTATAACAAAAAGAATGATTTAAAATAGTTTTTTTATTATTTTTCTTTTATTTTTAGTTGTTTTGTTGCGATATTTAGCCTATAAAGTCTTATTATTTAAGGATAATAAATATTTTTGGACAATTGGTAATGCAACATCAAATTGTTCTGCTAATACTTTAATGGTAATTTTTTCATTATACATTACTTGGCCCTGATAAATAATCGCAACCGCTAACGCTTCAATTTCATTGTTAACAATAAAGTGCGGATATAAATCATAATAATATGTTTCTAATAAATATAAACAAGTATGATATAAACTAGGATTATCGTTATAAACTCATTGGTCTAATAATTGTAGCACTAACTTAACTTGCTCTTCTTCTTGATATGGGGTCATTTCCTGCGGATTTAATTTAAAAAACCCATTTGTTTTTTGAACCTGAAAAACTTTGTTGATTTCTTGTTCTTTTAATAAATATAATAAATAAATTTTAGCAAAATTAGAAACCTTTTTATTAACAAGGTATTTACGAATTACTGGTAAAATTTTACGCAAATTTTGATCCTTCAAATAATGAAAGGCTAATAATTGAGTTTCTTCATCCGTTGGATTTGTTAAAATTTCACTAATTTTTGCAAGGGTTCAAACGGAATTAGGATTTGGTTGTTGTTCAAGCATTTTAGCATTAACTTCTTTTAATAATGTTTCTAACTTCTTTTCGATATTTTGAGGAATATAGGGCATTGTTAACTCGGTTTTAAGCTTTGTTAGTGCGTCATTATAATTACTATTATCAATTAATTCTTCAATTTCATTAATTAATTCATCGTAATAATTTAATGATGTTGACATTTAATAACTCCTCCTCATATTGTTAATTATTTTGTAATATCATTATAACAATTTTAGAAAAAATAAAACCTTATTTAAATTATTAAATAAGGTATTTTTTATTGCAAATTAAATGGCGCCCACGGAGAGATTCGAACTCACGACCCTACGCTTAGAAGGCGCATGCTCTATCCTACTGAGCTACGTGGGCATACCATAGAAATCATAACATACATTAAAGATTATTTTCCTTTAATTTTGCTTTAATTTTGTCGAAAACTCTTGATATTTATAAAATATACCTAAAATTAGGTATATTTTTAATATATGGAGGTAAATAAATGATGAAAAAAATAATTACAGAATTAATAAATAGCTTAACAGATGATCAATTTTTAGAATTTTATGAAAAAATAAAACAACAAGCAGACTTAATTAAAAAACAAAAACGTTTAAATGAAATTGATCAAAAATTTAGAGATAAAGGCATTATATGTCCTAATTGCAAATCTTTTCATTGTGTTAAAAATGGTCATAATTCCGAAGGAAAACAAAAATATTTATGTAAAAAATGTCGTGCTAGTTTTGATGCATTTCGTCATCATTTTACTTATTGAAGTCATTTAAATTATGAACAGTGAAATTTATTAATTCAAATTTCATTGTTAGGACAATCTAGTAAAATAATTTCTCGTTTTATTAAAACAACCCCAAAAACCGCTTGATATAATCGACAAAAATTAATGCAATCAAAACAATTAGAAAATACACAGTTAAAATTTAAAAAATTAAATGGTCAAATCCAAATGGATGAAACATTTATTAAAGAAATTCATAAAGGCAATTTTAAAGATAAATTTGATAAACGAAAAACTCATCTCGATCCATTTTCAACTGATACCAAATGCTGTATTCAAATGGCAGTTGATAGCAATAATAATATTTTTGTTCAATCCACCAATACCAAAAGATTACAAAAACAATGGATTATTGAAAATATGAATAAGCAACTAATTAAAGAAAAATCAATAATTATTTCTGATATGCAACCACTATATTTATTAGTAGCAAAACAAACAAATTCTACTCTATATTCCACCAAAACTAGTACAAACCCTGATACTAGTTATCAAAAGTTAAATAAGATTAGTAAATTACAATCCAGTCTTAAAGAAGCCTTAATTCATTATCGTGGTTTGGGTTTCACTAATATTCAAAATTATTTAAAGCTCTGAAAATGAAAATACCAACACAAAGGTTTAACACCAAACCAACAATCAACGGTATTATATTTTAACGTTTAAAAAATTTAAAGCAAAATCATAATCTTACACAAAATTAGTTTTCAAATTGTCATATTGATGATTTTTTTTATTTCATCAAGAGTTTTCGACAAAATTAAAGTTATTTTCAATAAAATAAGTTTGCTTTTTAAAAATAAATTTCATCAAAAATATCAAAATCATAGAGTGGTTCTTTTTGCTTTGAACTTATGTTTACAATACCAAATTGTTTTTCTAAATGAATAATAACACGATAAATTGCAATAAAAATTGCCCCATTAATTGTAAATTTCAATAAATTAAATGAAATTATCACCGGAACTAAAATACTTTTAAATCATTGAATTGCTTCTGGCGTATAATTTAAAAAGCGCGCATACATATCATAAATAAACAATCAATTAAACAAAGTCATTAAAAATGAAACAGCTATAATTGCTAAAATAACGTTGCTTGTTGTGATTAAATATTCTGTCTTTTTTGAAGTTTTGTTTTTAATTAAACGATTAATTCCTTTTCGAAGAAAAACATCGCCTAATCAAAACACAATTAAAAAAATTAAATCAGCTAACATTAAAGCAAAAACATCAATTGGCCCGTCACCTAAATAAGCTATTCGTAATCAACTAACACTAATTGTTAAAAGACTGGCATAAATAATTCCAACTAACCGTACAGCCCATAACATCAAAAAATCAGTTAATTCTATTTTTAAAAACGGCGCAACAGGAAAAACTGCTAAGTTTAATATTTTACTTAGTCATGATAACAGAACATATAGGGCAATAATAATTGCCGTTGCTGCCACTTTTTTTGTATCTAAACAGAATAATCTTTTTGCTTTGGTTTGCATTTTATCACCCTTTATAATTATAAATTATTTTTAAAAATATACCAAATTTTAAAATAAAAATGGTGTAAAACTAATTTTACACCATTTAATTTAATAATTTTATTATGCTTGTATTTATAAAATTAAATAACCATAATTTTAAATTTAAATTTTGTTTGTGTTTTAGTTCATCCTAAAAAAGTTGGATTAAAAGCAGTAGCCTTCGCTCTAAGTTTAGCATTAATTGTATTATTAATAAATTTAAAATCTAAAAATAATTCACCATATGCAGTAGCATATGTTTTTTTATCATTAGTATATCAAGTGCCACCTATATTTTTATTATTTAATTCCTTTAATTTTGTCGAAAACTCTTGATGAAATAAAAAAAATCATCAATATGACAATTTGAAAACTAATTTTGTGTAAGATTATGATTTTGCTTTAAATTTTTTAAACGTTAAAATATAATACCGTTGATTGTTGGTTTGGTGTTAAACCTTTGTGTTGGTATTTTCATTTTCAGAGCTTTAAATAATTTTGAATATTAGTGAAACCCAAACCATGATAATGAATTAAGGCTTCTTTAAGACTGGATTGTAATTTACTAATCTTATTTAACTTTTGATAACTAGTATCAGGGTTTGTACTAGTTTTGGTGGAATATAGAGTAGAATTTGTTTGTTTTGCTACTAATAAATATAGTGGTTGCATATCAGAAATAATTATTGATTTTTCTTTAATTAGTTGCTTATTCATATTTTCAATAATCCATTGTTTTTGTAATCTTTTGGTATTGGTGGATTGAACAAAAATATTATTATTGCTATCAACTGCCATTTGAATACAGCATTTGGTATCAGTTGAAAATGGATCGAGATGAGTTTTTCGTTTATCAAATTTATCTTTAAAATTGCCTTTATGAATTTCTTTAATAAATGTTTCATCCATTTGGATTTGACCATTTAATTTTTTAAATTTTAACTGTGTATTTTCTAATTGTTTTGATTGCATTAATTTTTGTCGATTATATCAAGCGGTTTTTGGTGTTGTTTTAATAAAACGAGAAATTATTTTACTAGATTGTCCTAACAATGAAATTTGAATTAATAAATTTCACTGTTCATAATTTAAATGACTTCAATAAGTAAAATGATGACGAAATGCATCAAAACTAGCACGACATTTTTTACATAAATATTTTTGTTTTCCTTCGGAATTATGACCATTTTTAACACAATGAAAAGATTTGCAATTAGGACATATAATGCCTTTATCTCTAAATTTTTGATCAATTTCATTTAAACGTTTTTGTTTTTTAATTAAGTCTGCTTGTTGTTTTATTTTTTCATAAAATTCTAAAAATTGATCATCTGTTAAGCTATTTATTAATTCTGTAATTATTTTTTTCATCATTTATTTACCTCCATATATTAAAAATATACCTAATTTTAGGTATATTTTATAAATATCAAGAGTTTTCGACAAAATTAAAGAAAAAAAATGTTTATTAAGGAGTTGATAAAATTGAGTAATTTTGTTAAGAAAAATCAAAATATAGAGAATTATTTTATTCGTAAAGAATTCATAGTTTTTCAGACTGATAAAGCTTCATTTATAAATTTACCTAATCATAATCGCCATATTGGTTTTTGATTAAGTAATAAATTTATTTATCCGAGTGAAAAACATTCAGAACAAGTAGCAATCGGTTTGATTTATGATAATTCTTATCGTATTGTAAAATATGATGAAAATTTAAAACAACATGATTGAAAATTTTTAACTGGAACAGAAATAATTGATTTGTATAATCAATATAAACAAAACTATTTTACGCGTATGCATAAAACATTATTTCAAAATGAACCTAAAAAAGTAAAAACAAATAACAATAATAATTTAATAAATTGAAATGATGAAAAAGTAGAACAATTAATTCGCGATTTAGAAGAATTAGATAATGAGTTTATATAATTATTGAGTTCAATTTGTTAGTTATATTATTGGCTCAAATGCCCCTGAATTTTTATATGTTATATCGTTTGTGTTATTTATCATTTTATTTTTTGGAATGTTTTTTAAACTTATTCAGAAAATGTGGAGTTTTTAAATATGCAAAATGATTGAGAAAAATTAAAAGAGTTTTTTATTCATGTCTTTTTGTTTATAAATAAAACAAATGTTGAAAGTATTACAACTTGGACTTTGACACAGAATGAATATTTAACTTTGATGGTTGGTGTTTGAATTGTTATTTTATTTTTAACTTGGTTCTTATTGTGAATGATTTTTAAAATAATTGGGTATTTTAAGTAATGAAAAAGTTTGCATTTTTTTTAATAAAATTTTGTTATATTAGTGGTTCAATGGTTTTGTTTAGTCTAATTGATTTATTACTTTGGATAGTTTCTTTAAATTTTACTGGTTTAGTATTTTGATTATTATTTGCTTTGCAATGTGTTTATTTTGTATGATGAGTTTGAAAAAATATATTTTATCAGTTAAATGTTTTTCGTTTAGTTTACTTTATTTGAGATAATCCGTTATCAGTAATTATTGGTAAGTTAGGGACGGGAAAAACATTACTTTTAACTTTTTTATCACAAGTTATGAAACTTTTAACGAAGAAAATTTATAGTAATTTTCCAATTGAAGATGATGCAATAAAACTTTTAACTTTTAATAATTTAGATTTTACTGATAGAACCAAATTAGTACCACCAGATGATATTTTAATTTTATTTGATGAGAGTTTTTTATATATTGATGGAACTAGTCCCCACGAAGTTAAAAAAGTTCATAGTGGTAAAATTCCGTGAATTGTATTAGCAAGACATTTTGGTAATCGTGCTTTATTTACAGCTCAGCGTGAGGGTATGATTTGAAATAATATCCGACAATTAGCAAGCGGTATTATTATTCCAATTTCATTGAAAAAACCTATTGCTAAAAAGGATTTAATTTTTTTAATCGTTTCTTTATTATGCGAATTGGTATTTTTCAAGATATTACGGATTATGAAATTTGAAAAACAAAATCAGTAGAACGAACAGCCGAAGGTAAACGAGCAAAACATAAGTCGGATGTTGGGTTAGGAATTCGGTTTTTTAAAATAATTATTCCATTAGAATTTGCACAGAAATATGATAGTCATTGATTAAGTTTTGTTCGTGATTTAAAAAATGATGAAGTTATTAATAAAAAAGAATACTTTTGAAAAGATATATCAAAATTAAACAATAAACAACGCTTAGAATTGTTTGATATTGATATTTTGAAAGAAAATTTAAAAGCAAAAAAAGGGAAAGGAAAGATAAAAAATGAGTAATTTATTAAGTGAAAGCGTTAATAACGATAATTGAAATAAGATTTTTAGTTTTATTTTTGATACTTTTTTATTTGTTTTTGATGTTATTTGAAATACTAAATTACCAATGACAAATATAACGATTGCTTATTTTTTAATCTTTTTTATGGTTATTAAATTATCAATTTATGCGATTCACGGAACAAGAACGCAATATAACGAATTAGGTTCAATAGTACAAACGGGGGTATCAAATATTTATTCTGCGACTGCTCGTGGAGTTTCAGATACTAAACAAGGTATGCAAAAACATATTACAGAGCGTAAACAGTTTAAAATTAATCGTAATAAACAACAATTATCAAGTTTAGCAAAACAAGCAAAAACAAGAGAACAAGGATATCGGAGAGTGCATAAATAATGATTAGACTAGTTTTATTGGTTGCGGCAATTGCTATATTTGGTACTTGTTTTATTACAGTTATTATTAATCAATTAACATCAGCAAAAAATATTATTATGGATTTATATAACTCAGATACTTTTTTACTTTCTTTATTTGGTAAGATGGCAATTTTGTTTAGTCATCCGTTAATGTTAACAATATCAAGTTTATATATTGTTGGGTTTATTGTTTCAAAAACATTATATAGTTAGGAGTTATTTATGAAAAAATTATTTTCTTTATTTTCAATAGGACTTTTAGGGCTTTTAGGTTTAATTATTCCTTTTATTACTTTAACACAGCATTTAAACCGTTAAATCAACAAAATTATACTGTTAATCAACAAACAACAGGAATGAATGAAACTGATTTTATTAATACAATGTTTTTACGCAGTAGTTTTTTTGAAAATTGGTCTGAAACCAATTATTTTATTAATCCAACTTTAAAAACATCGCAATCATTAACTTATAATGATAAATGATATTTAGATTTTTTAAAGGATAGTTATTCAACGGGGATTTCATTTGATAAACCCAGTAATGAATTTATGGATTTATACAAAAATTGAGATAGTTATGTTAAACAATATAACATTGATAAATTTTATGATGTTGATAAAAAACAATTTCTAAAAGAATTAACAAATTTTTCTTATTCTTTTGCTAAGTATTTTAATACTGTTGAAATAATTAATAAATTAGAAAAAAGTATTGACAATTTGCAACAAGTTAATTTAAAATTTCAGAATTGAAAATGATATTCAGGAGATGAATTGAACCATGGACCAACTAATAAATGATATATATTAATATCTAAATCAACTAATTCAACTGATGCAGTATATGCAATAGATTTAATTCATTTTACAACAAGTACAAGTATTAAAACAACATATCCATTTTTAAAGTCAATATACAGATGAGAAAATACAAGTATTCCAACTGATAAACAAGTTCCTGAAATAGATAATCAAGGTAATCTTCTTTTTTATACTGATAATGATTATCAAAAGGTTCGTTCTTTTTTATTAAAGTATATTGATGTAATTGTTCAAGAAAATATTAGAATACAGCAAGGTGGTAATCCAAACTATGATGACCCAAATTTGGGTAGTGAAAGAATAATTTTTGATTTTGAAATTATTAATAATATGGAAAAATTAGATTGAAAACCTGATGTTATTTTAACTAGAAAATCAATTTATCGGATGATTTTAACAATTGATGAAAATAAAAATATTATTGCTGGTAGTTTAGAATTAACACATTTTAAACAATATTGGGATGGTAATAATGCAAATAGTTATTGGTATACTGATGATTTAGGTTTTTTGTTTACTTTTATGAAAGGAATTATGTAAAATGAAGTGCAACAAATCTTATTAGTCAAATAATACAATAAAAATCATAAAAAATCAATTATAAATTTTTAAAAATCAAAATATTTATAGTTTTTATTTTATTTTAAGGAAAATTAAGCACACTAAAAAATAATTTATTAAATTACTTCAAATAAACCTATTTAAAATTATCTGAAAATACCTCTTTTGCTTTTTCTAAGTCTGTTTTAAGCTTATCATTCTCTGCAGTTTTTTCAGCAAATTTATTTGCTAAGTCTGTTTTTTCTTGCGTAGTTGAATCCAACTTATTTTTAAGCTCTGTTTTTTCTTGTTATAGTTTATTTTTTTCTTGTTCCAAAGCCGCTAATTTTTTATTTAACGCTTCTAATTCTTGATTTGCTGCAGATGATTTTATGTCATTTGCTTTAAGTGCCAGAATAAAATTATCTAATTCAGTTTTCACTAATTTAACACTGTGACTAGTTGATTTTTGTCTTATTAATTGATTTTGTCATATCCCGGTGCGGTTTGGTTCAGCAGATCACATACTAATTGAATAGTTTTCTTTATAAGGTATTCCATCTTCTAACTTATTTCGTTTAATAATAGTTTTCATACTGTCCATACCATTAATATAAATCTGTTTAACCATTTTATTTTTTTCATCTTTAATATTAATTACTTTATAAGTTATGTGGTTTCGACTTAATCGTTTTCCATTATAATAGACATGAAAAGGAACATCATTTCCCAAAAAGATGATTTTTTTGTTTAAAATATCAATTCCAATTTCTCCTTTATATTATGTATCCCCAGCTAAGCCCTTTTGACCTAATCCTCATAATTTAATTTGTTTAAGATATTATTCCTTTAGTATTTGGATTATTAGTAGTAGTATTAGTATTATTTTGTAAAATATTATTTTGTTGTAAATGATTATAATTAATAGAATCATTCGTAGTTTCATTTGGTGTCATTCCAACTAATGTTGTCATTGAACTAGTACTAATCGTTAGTATAGTTAATAAACTTAGTAGTTTTTTCATTTTCATTTCACCTTTCTTTTCTTAGCTTAAACTAAGATGATGATATTATATAATGAAAAAAAGAAAATCATTTTCTTTTTAAAATTATTTATAATATTTTAATAAAAATAGTTATTTATTTAATAATTCAAGTAATTATTAAAACAATTTTTCATAATTATTGGTCAATTAAAAGCCATGCATTTCAAAGATGATTAGATGCTTGCCCATTATTAGCGCCATATGCCCCATAGAAAATTGAATCCATTCTTGTTATTCCAAAAGAAAATGCTAAACATAATGAACCATTAGAAACATCAAAAATAATTTTGCCTTTCGTATAACCACTAGTTCCAACCCTTGTTGAAGTATTGTCAATTAAATTATAAATATTAAATAAGTTAAGGTCAACTAATCCCTTCCCTGTGCTATTTCACTTTTCTTAAAATTAGCTAATAATTTTTTCAAGATTTTATTTTTACTACTAATGTTATCTTTTAAATCCGATAATACATCTTTGACATGAAAAACACTAGAATTGCTAATTACATTGTTCCAAGTGTTTTCACATTTTCGTTTCCGAATATCAATATTATAATAATTATGAAAAGCAACAATAATTTTTCCAAAATTAGTTAATTTTGTTGTTAATCCTTGACTACTAATTAAAATATTACTTTCATAAATTTGATTATTAATCATTAATGCTCCTGATAATGGTAAACCATAAACACTAATATAATTTAAATTGACATTTAATTTTGCTAACATCATATTTTCTTTATCGACATTGAAAACTGGTAAACTTTCTTTGTAAGCTTTAACAAAATTTTCAGTTGTTAATCCACCGGGATTAACCCTTCTCCCGCTCATAATGCTGACTGATAATTTCCTAAATCAAGATTTTTTGGAATTTGTCCAGAATTTTCAGCTGTAATTGTTGAGGATACTACTTTCATTAATCGTTTATAACAAGTATCATCAAAAGCAATTCCTTCTTTTAATTGTAGGGAAATTGTTTTATCATCTCTAATGTTCTGACGTAATTTAGTCACAAAAATATCATCTAACGATTTAACATCCCCAACATAATTTACTTGAAAATTATCATAAATTGATTTAAATTCATTAGTTTTATCAACAACAACATTCACATAATTTTTAAAATAATTAACTAAAACTTTTGTAACTTCTTCAATGGTACTGTGCTGGCAATTTTAGTTAAAATTGCCATATCGTTTTGCATACTACCGTTTGCATCATTACTATTGTCATTTGGTTTTACCGTACAACTAACAATATTAACCGTTCCAATAGTAGTTAATGTTAAACTTCCTAAAATAGTTAATAATTTTTTCATTTATTTTTTCCTCCGAAAAATAATATATTTTTCATATTTATTATAAAAAAAGCAAGTAAAAAAGAAAATAATAACATTATTATTTTTTCTATGTTATATTAATAATTAGGAAATTAATGAAAGGAAGAAAACAATGAGTAAAAATAATGTTTTACCAATTATAGTTGAAATTCCAAAAGGAAGTAGTAATAAATATGAATACGACCTTAAAACTGGTCGTATTATCTTAGATCGTGTTTTATATGGTGCTAATTTTTATCCTGGTGAATATGGTTTTATTGAAAATACTTTAGATTGAGATGGTGATCCCCTAGATGTTATTTCACTAATTTCATATCCAACAATGCCCGGGTGTCAAATTAATGTTCGCGTTTTAGGAACAATTAATATGATTGATAATGGTGAAATTGATACTAAATTAATGGCAGTTGCTGCTGATGATCCTCGTTTTAATCATATTCAAAAATTAGAAGATGTTCCACAACATCTTCGTGATGAAATTGAAAACTTCTTCTTACAATATAAAGCATTGCAAAAAAAAGAAGTTAAAATTAACGGATGAAGTGGTTTAGACCAAGCTTTAAAAGAAATTAAAGAATGTCAAGAACGTTATATTGAATATAAAGACCTTTTAGAAACAAAAGGAAAAGATGCTGTAATGCAAATTTGAAAAGAAAAATGATTAGGACAAGCCTAATAAAAAATACTATTGTTAACAATAGTATTTTTTTATTATTGGATTAGTCAGTTAACTTCTCTGAAATTATTGCTACAATTTCTTCTGGTGTTTTATCGTTTGCATCAATTACTAAAAAATTAAACTTATCTTTTACCCGTTCATATCATTCTTCATATTTACGGTTCAACAAAATTCAATAAGCATTGCCAACGTTTTGTTCACTAGCTCGTCCCCTTTTAATAATTCGTTCCATTGCTATTTCAGGATCAACTCGTAGATAAACCACTAATTCTGGTTTAATATTTTCATCTAAGTATAGACTTTGTAAAACAACAACATCATAAAATTCTTTATAAACTTTATAATCCGTATTATTCATGTATCCCAATTCATATAAAACATCAACAAAAATTGGATCTTCAAGGATGCTTCGATCAAAAATAATATTTGATGTTATTTTTGCTTGTTTTAATTGCTTGCTTCGCGCCATTATCATATACACTTGCATTTTAAAAGCCATATCCTTAGGGTCGGCATAATATTGATCTAAATATGGATTTTCTTCAACTGGTTCATCCATCACCATATATTGATGTTTTTCTCCTAGCATTTTACTAACAGTTGATTTCCCAACTCCAACAACTCCAGCTAATGTAATTCGCATTGTGTTTTCTCTCCTTTATTTTGTTTTTAATTGTGATGCTATCCCAAAAAAACGTTTAATTTCCTTCGGTTTTAAAAAGCGCCACTCGCCCGGTTTTAAAGCTTCATCTAATTCTAAAAAACCAATTGCAATTCGTTTTAATTTAAGAACTTCATGGCCAACTGCTTGAATCATTTTTTTAACTTGATGTTTTCTTCCTTCATGAATTGTTAATAACAAAATAGAAACATCTTTATCTTCTTGGTATTTTACTAATTTTGCCTGTGCAGAACTTGTAACAATACCTGGTTCAATTTCTACCCATGTTGCTAATTGGTGCAACTGGTGTTTTACAAGACAACCAGAAACTAAAACACGATAGGTCTTATTAATAATATGACTTGGGTGTGTAATAATATTAGTAAATTCACCATCATTAGTCAATAGTAATAAACCACTCGTATCATAGTCTAAGCGACCAACTGGATAAATTCGTTGTGGAACACCTTTAACATAATTTAAAACCGTTTTACGGTGTTGGGGATCATACATTGTTGAAACACAATTTCGTGGTTTATTTAACATTAAATAAACTTTTTCATTATTTTTATCAATAAGAAGTTTACTATCAATATAAATTTGATCATCCTTACCAACTTTTGTTCCTAACGTTGTCACAACAATATTGTTAACCTTTACTCGTCCCTGAACAATTAACTCTTCTGCTTTACGCCGAGAACAATAACCCCGTGCAGCAATAACTTTTTGTAATCGCTCCATTATTTAAATAATTCCTGATCATTATCAACAGTTGCTTCTTTAATTTGTGGGAGATCTGCTAATGAAGTTAAATTAAAAACTTTTAAAAACTCATTTGTAATTTGATAAGTCATTGGTTTTCCAGGCAGTTCACTTTTCCCAGCTTCTTCAATTAACTCCCGTGCTCGTAATTTTTGAATTACATTGTCAGAATTAACTCCCCGTAATTCTTCAATTTCTGGCTTACTAATTGGACCCCGATAAGCAATAATTGCTAATGTTTCTAATGCTGCTTGTGATAACCGTGCTTCAATTTTATTGTTTGCTAATTTTAAATAGAAACTATGGTATTCTTTTTTGGTTGTTAACCGATATTTATCAGCAAATGTTGTAATTGTTAATCCCCGCATCTTATTTGTTTGATATTCTGTTTTTAATTTTAGTAACAATTCATTACTCTCTACTTCTGAAATTTCAAGAATATGGGCAATTTCTTTTAAACTAATTCCTTCATCACCACTAATAAATAGTAAACCCTCCAATAAGGCTATTTTTTCATCTAACTTCATTTAGTTTAATTCCCTTCTTTTTTCATATATTTTCGAATATAAATTGCTTCTAAATGTTGATATTGTTCAATCTCAATTTTTTGATGACGAGCTAAATCTAATAAAGCAATAAAACAAGCAACAAAAACTTGTAATGATAGATCAAAATTACTTAATAAATCTTCTAATAATCACTCTTTGTCTTCATTTAATAAGAAAAACATAATTCGATCTGCCATTTCCTCTGGTGAAATTTCAGTAATAACAACATTTGATTCTAATGGTTTTGTTGCATTAATTCGTTCTAACATCTTTAAAAAACTATTTGTTAATTTATCAATATTAATTTTTGATGACAATGGTAATTCTTCTTCTCTAACGACATCACCCTTAATAATTGTTCGTGGTTTTGATAAATATTGAATTCCTTCTTGATGTTGGTCTTTAAAATATTGGCTAACTTCCTTAATTTTTTTGTATTCTAACAAACGATTAATTAATTCATCACGTGAATCTTTTTCATAGTTATCGTCAATCTCAACTTCTTCTTTTGGCAAGACTAACTTTGTTTTTGTTTCAACTAAATAACTTGCCATAGTTAAATATTCTGATGCAATTTCAATGTTTAATTGTTCCATTTCCCGAATATAAGCTAAAAACTGATCAGTAATTTCTGTTAGTTTAATATCAAAAAGATCAATTTCCTTTTCCTTTACTAAGTGTAAAAGTAAATCTAATGGTCCTGAAAAATTATCAAGTTTTACTTCATAACGCGACAAATTTAGCATTCTCTTTCTCCTGTTTTTTATACTCTTAATTAATAATAACGATATTTTAAAAAAATTAAAGATGTTATAAGTAAAAAAGTGATTTTAAATGAATCACTTTTTTACTGAATTATTTCATAAATTAATTCTTGTTCACGTGGTTTTGTACTAGTAATTTTAAAAGTTTGTTTTACTCATTCATAAACTGGTTCAGTAACATAACGATTAGTATATAAAGTCATTACCACATCACCAACAGCAACTTTTTCACCTGTTTTTTTATTAAGATAAATTCCAGTATGATAATCAATCACTTCATCTTTTGTTGTTCGGCCTGCTCCCAAGCGAACAGCTAATAAGCCTAATTCATTTGTATCAGTAATTTCCATATATCCAGCTTGCTCTGCTTTAATTTCAATAATATTTTTTACCTTTAAAATATCTTTTAGCGGTAAATTATTATCAATAAAACTTAAATCGCCACCTTGAGCCTTGATAAAAGCACGGAAATAGCTTAAAGGTTCTTCCGTTTGTAATTTTTCTTGACAAGCAACAACAGCTGATGCTAAATCGGTAAATAAACCAGCTTGGAATAAACTTAACGCTGCTGATTCAGCCACAATATAGTTTAAATCATCTGGTCCTGTTCCTTTTAATGTTTGCAAAACTTCATAAATTTCAATTACATTACCAATTGCACGTCCTAATGGTTGGGACATATTAGTAATTTCCGCCGCAATTTTCTTATTAAATTTAATTCCTAATTCAACCATAATTTGAGCTAATTTTCGTGCTTCTGAAATTGTTTTCATAAAAGCACCACTTCCGCACTTAACATCTAAAACAATGCCATCACTTCCTGTTGCAATTTTTTTACACATAATACTGGCAGCAACTAATGGTAAAGAATCAACAGTTGCTGTTACATCTCGTAACGCATAGATTTTCTTATCAGCTGGAACAATATTATTCGATTGTGACATAATTGATAAATTTGTTTGATTAATAATTTTAACAAATTCAGAAAAGGGAATTTCAACTTTAAATCCAGGAATGCTCTCTAATTTATCAATTGTACCACCCGTTTGCCCTAAACCACGGCCAGACATTTTTGCAACTTTCAAACCAAAAGCAGCAACTAATGGTGCATAAATTAAACTAACCTTATCCCCAATTCCGCCAGAAGAATGTTTATCAACTTTAAATCCGGGAATTGATGATAAATCATAAATTTCACCTGAATTAATCATCGCTTCGGTTAAAAATGAAATTTCAGAAATAGACATTGCTTGAAAATAAATTGCCATTAAAAAGGCTGACATTTGATAATCGGGAATTAACCCCGTTGTGTAACCTTCCACAATAAAATTAATTTCTTCACGAGTTAATTCTTGACCATATTTCTTTTTATCAATTAAAGCTAAAATATTCATAGTTACTAGTTCCTTTTACGTTATGTGTTTTTTTTCTTTAATGAAGCTTTATATTCTAAATAAGCTTTTTTGTGATCGACATCATGGTATTGTTCGATTCCCTTTTGAATAATTTGTTTAACATTATTCGCAATTAACTCTGTTGGTTTTGTCATAAAGGTATCTGGTTTAATTGGTTTATGGAAAACAATATGAACATATTTTTTTCCCTTTTTTTTATATTCCTTATTAAAGATTGGATAAGAATTAATTATTGAAACTGGAATAATTGGCGCATGTGCTTTCTGAGCAATTTTAAAACTACCGGCATGAAATTCCCCCATTTCTTGATTACGACTACGAGTTCCTTCCGGAAAAACAACCATTGTTCTTGGCACTCGAATTAAATCATTAGCTTCTTTCATTAACTCTAAAGCTTGACGAGGATTATCACGGTCTAAAAATAAAACATCAATTAATGTTAAAAAATTTTTAAATGTTTTATCATTTGCTAATTCTTTTTTAGCAATAAAAGCACACGGTGCTGTTTTGTTAAAATCATTTAAAACAAATAATAAAGCTGAATCAACATTTGATTGATGATTAGCCACCATTAAGCAACCTTTATCAACTCAATTGTCACGATCATGAACAATTATTTTAACATCATACACCCACAACATATAACGTGTCCGTTTTTGCAATCAATGGTAACGATATTCTTCAGAAATAATATTGGGATCACGCTTAATTTTTTTACTAATACTTTTTGCCTTCGTAATTGTTCGTAAAAACCGTGGCCATGTAAGGATAATTTTTCAAATATTTAACATACTAACTTTGTTCCTTTCTCTTATAATATTTTATTACAAATTGCTCTGATTCAACGGTTTTAATTAAAATAAATTGTGCTAAATCAAATGTTGGAAAATAAGTGTCTCCTTCATATTTGCCTTTAATATAACTAATAATTAATTCATCAGCATACGGTAAGGTTGCTTCATAAATTTTTTTCCCACCACAAATGTAAATATCATCTGTTGGATTGTACTGATAAATATTGATAATATCATTCAAATTTGTTACTACTTTAACATCAGGATGATTAATAACATAATTTTGATTAGTTGTTAAAACTAATGTTTTTCGATTTGGTAATGGTCCACCAATTCCTTCGTAAGTTAAACGACCAAGCAATATTGTTTGCCCAACTGTTGTTCTTTTAAAATGTTGTAACTCTTCTTTTAAATGTCATGGTAAATGATTATTTTTTCCAATTAAATTATTTTCATCCATTGCTCATAATAACTTAATCATTAAACAGCAACATCTCCTTTAATTAATGAATCTGGATTATAATTTTCAAGGGTAATATCTTCATAACAAAAATCAAATAAAGAATTAATTGTTGGGTTTAATTTCAATGTCGGTAATTTGTGTGGTGTTCTTGTTAACTGCACATTAATTTGCGCAAGATGATTTTTGTAAATATGGCAATCTCCCAACGTATAAACAAAATCACCAACTTCTAATCCTGAAACTTGTGCAATTAAATGCGTTAACAATGAATAACTTGCAATATTAAAAGGAACACCTAAAAACACATCAGCACTACGTTGATATAATTGACAACTTAATTTATTATCTTTTGAAACATAAAATTGCATTAAAGTATGACATGGCGGTAACGCCATTTCCTCAACCTCGGCTGGATTTCAAGCACTAATAATATGGCGACGTGAATATGGATTTGTTTTTAAATTATCTAGCAAAGTCACTAACTGATCAACACCATTAAAGTTTCGTCATTGTTTTCCATATACCGGTCCTAAATCACCAAAAGCAGTTGCAAAAGCAGCATCGGTTTTAATCTTTTCCACAAATTCAGGTAATGACTCATTCTGATATTGTGATGATGCTTTATATTTTTCATATGGTCACTCATTTCAAATTCGAACATTGTTATCAACTAAATACTTAATATTCGTATCACCTTTAATAAACCATAATAATTCATAGACAACTGATTTAAAATGAACCTTTTTTGTTGTTAATAACGGAAAACCTTTTTGTAAATTAAAACGCATTTGATAACCAAAATAAGAAATTGTACCAGTATTTGTTCGATCATCTTTGTCTTGACCGTGATCTAAAATAAACCGTGCCATCTTAAGATATTGTTCCATTAATTTTCACCTTGTTTTCTATTTTTCCATACTTAAATCTTACCTTATTTCAAAATAAAATCATCAGAAAAAATAAAAAAAATATTAACAATATTATTTTTTTATGTTATCATATGAATAATCATAAGAGGTGAATAGCAATGAATAAATTTTTAAAACATATCATTAAAAAATTAAGTTTTCATTAAGTTTATTTATTCCTGGAACTTTTAATCCTCTTCGTAGTAAATATGAAAATAAAACAGAATTTGATTATGCTTATATTTTAACTAATTCAATTCATCAAGAAAATGTTATTAATGAAACAGAAGTTACTTTAATCAACGAAGAAAATAATTGCCAATATAATAAACAAATTATTCGCAAAATTAATCGGTTTTCAAAACCAAATCAAAATGTTCTATTAGTATGCTTAGGTTTTGTCGTTTGATTTTTTAAAGTTAAAAACTTTAATTTTGTCGAAAACTCTTGATATTTATAAAATATACCTAAAATTAGGTATATTTTTAATATATAGAGGTAAATAAATGATGAAAAAAATAATTACAGAATTAATAAATAGCTTAACAGATGATCAATTTTTAGAATTTTATGAAAAAATAAAACAACAAGCAGACTTAATTAAAAAACAAAAACGTTTAAATGAAATTGATCAAAAATTTAGAGATAAAGGCATTATATGTCCTAATTGCAAATCTTTTCATTGTGTTAAAAATGGTCATAATTCCGAAGGAAAACAAAAATATTTATGTAAAAAATGTCGTGCTAGTTTTGATGCATTTCGTCATCATTTTACTTATTGAAGTCATTTAAATTATGAACAGTGAAATTTATTAATTCAAATTTCATTGTTAGGACAATCTAGTAAAATAATTTCTCGTTTTATTAAAACAACCCCAAAAACCGCTTGATATAATCGACAAAAATTAATGCAATCAAAACAATTAGAAAATACACAGTTAAAATTTAAAAAATTAAATGGTCAAATCCAAATGGATGAAACATTTATTAAAGAAATTCATAAAGGCAATTTTAAAGATAAATTTGATAAACGAAAAACTCATCTCGATCCATTTTCAACTGATACCAAATGCTGTATTCAAATGGCAGTTGATAGCAATAATAATATTTTTGTTCAATCCACCAATACCAAAAGATTACAAAAACAATGGATTATTGAAAATATGAATAAGCAACTAATTAAAGAAAAATCAATAATTATTTCTGATATGCAACCACTATATTTATTAGTAGCAAAACAAACAAATTCTACTCTATATTCCACCAAAACTAGTACAAACCCTGATACTAGTTATCAAAAGTTAAATAAGATTAGTAAATTACAATCCAGTCTTAAAGAAGCCTTAATTCATTATCATGGTTTGGGTTTCACTAATATTCAAAATTATTTAAAGCTCTGAAAATGAAAATACCAACACAAAGGTTTAACACCAAACCAACAATCAACGGTATTATATTTTAACGTTTAAAAAATTTAAAGCAAAATCATAATCTTACACAAAATTAGTTTTCAAATTGTCATATTGATGATTTTTTTTATTTCATCAAGAGTTTTCGACAAAATTAAAGGTTAAAAAGAGCACTTTACCACCACAAGTATGATAAAATAATACAAGCAAAATAAATTAACGACCTAAAATATATAACAAAATAATTTTTTCAAATATAACCTTTCAAATATAAATAATGTATAAGAAGTCTAGATTTAACCCTTATCTAGACTTTTTTTATTAATAATAAAAAAATATAAAAACAAGGAATGATTCCTTGTTTTTATATTTTTTAAAATCAGGGGTCAAACGGAACATCAAGACCAAATCAACCATTAATTAAATCATGAACTGCTTGTAAGTTAAAGTACAACATAACAATCGCTACTACTGCAACAATTAAGACCGCCAAGACAACAATTAATACGATTGCTCATATTGGTAATCTTCGTTTTTCTGAATCTTCGGCATAGCCCCAAAGGTTTGCATTATTCATTCTTTGATTAAGATTATTACCTTGTGCAAATGGCATTTTAACTGGTTCCATTTGTCCCAAGCCTGCACCATTTGGATTAAATTCTGAAGTTGAATTAAAATCACTTGGAGTGTTAAAACTAGGGGCAGCATTAAAGTCTGGTGTTGGTCCAAAACTTGGCCCTTGATCATTAAAGTTATTTGCTGGACCAAAATTTGGATTTAGTTGTCCAAAATTACTTCCCGTATTAAAATCTGAACCAAAATCATTACCACCTGAATTAGGATTTGAAAATGGAGCAATATCATCATCAAAATCATCATTAAAGCCACCAAAATAACCATCATCTTTATGTTGATGTTTCATTAAATCTGGATTCATAATTGCAAAATGACTACCATCATCATGTGCTTGTTTTTCTTGTCCTGAATGGTTAGCTTCTTGAGGTGTTTGTTGTGGCATCGGTTGATATTGTTGTGTTAAATCTGGTCCCGCCAACGGCGGATATCCCATCATCATTCCTGGAAATTGTGGATATCCCATCATCATTCCTGGAAATTGTGGATATCCCATCATCATTCCTGGAAATTGTGGCATCATCCCATACTGATTCATTCCCATATTAGGCGCGTTATTTACAACTGGTATTAGATATGGTTGATATATAATTGGTTGATAAATTGGTTTGTTGTATTGTGCTTGTAATGTTGTTCCATTAATTCCTAATGCTTGTGAAATATATGATGGATTAAAAGCCGGATTGGGTCCTGCTTTAAAACCATCATTGTCTAACGGAACCTTAATTGGCTTTGACAATGGTGTTAACGGAGGATTTTGATTAAATAAACTACCACTACCTGTAGTATTGTTAGTATTAAAAGAAATCGAACTATTGTCTATTCCTTCGGTAGTTTTTACTCCACTATTATTCATGTGATACCCCCCACTTTAATATGCCATTTTGTTTGATAAGTATATTATACTATAAAATTGCAAAAAAATAAATAAAATTATTGTCAAAAATAAAAGAAAAGTATATAATTGTTGTATTTTATTTTTATTATGGCTGGTTTTAATACGTAAATACTCTTGATCCATTTTACTTACTTCATTAAAAATACTATGACGGTGTTTATATCAGAATGAATATAGAATAATACCCACAATAATTCCCGAAATTAAGTCATTAAAACCTATCATAATGAAATAATAAATGTTATTTTTTGGTGTTCCATCTGATAAACCACGAACAATAAAGGCTCCCGCTAACATCAAGACTGGTAATACAATAAGTGTTCGAAATGAAGAACACAACGCTGCCTTTCGGGCATTATTCATCCCCTGAAATAGTGTAACACCCATAAAAGAAATCGCCGCACACGGGTAACTCATTAGCATTAAGACTGGTGTTCACCGATATTGATCAACTAATGATGATGGAAAAGCAAAAGTCATTAATAATTGTGGACCAAGACCAATAAATAATAAGAGGACAAAAAATAATCAACTTCCAATAATAATTAAGCCATATCAGCAAGTTTGATACATCCGTAAATATTTTTTTGCCCCATAATTATATCCAATAATCGATTTAATTCCTTGTGCAAACCCTAACGCAATTGCGGTAAAAAAGGCAACTCAAGGTGTCATTGCACTATTAAATAATTGAAACGCTGATAAACCACTTCTTTGTTTTTCATCAAATTGACCTGGCAAATATGACATAATTGTTGATGATAAAATGGAAACTAAAACAATTCCTAAATTATTAAGAAATGATGAAAATCCTAATCGAAAAAATTCTTTTACAGTTGATTTACGAAAATAAAATAAATCTTTTCAATGAAATCGTAAGTATGAATCTTTGTTACGATAAATGCAAATTAATGAAACAACAATAATAAAAACTCATGAGATAATAGTACCAAACATTGTTCCTTCTAATAACAAATTAGCATACTTAACTAATATGATTGAAAAACAAACATTAACTAAAATTGATCCAACCGTAATATAAACTACAATCCGCCCTTTTCCATCAGTACGTAATAACGTTAATAATAAGTAACTAACAAACATTAACGGACTCGCCAACAACATTGGAAAAACATAACGCCAAGTTAAATCTTGTGTAATTCATGACCCTTTTTTACTTAACTGAATAAAAATCATAATATTATCTCATTTAGGAAAAACTAAACAAAAAACAAAAAAAGCCGCAACAATTGAAAATAAAATTGTAATTGTTAGGGCATTCCCAGCTAAGGATTGTGTTTGTTGTTTATTATTTTGTCCATATTTAATCGCAAAAGTAATTGAAGTCCCAATTGCAATTAAAACAGCAAATGCTAAAAGAAGGTTGTAAATTTGACCTGAAAAATGAGTTGCTAAATTAACAAAGATTTTTGCTCCTTGATAACTTAAAACACCATTATTGTTATTAATATTTTCTCGATATCAATCTAAGTATGGTTGATAATGATAAACATTGGGAGTTACAAATGTTAAAGCAATTAGTTTGTCCAAAATCGGATAGGAAGCTGAAATTGCCATCACAAAAACAGTTGGTAATGAAAAAACAAAAATTATTTTTCATAAATTATCATAACGCAACTTAATCTCAGTTTTTGAAAAAACACTTTTGTGCACTAACAGTCCGTCCCTTCTGTAAATCCCTTTCTTATTAATTTTATCGTATTTTCAAAAACATTACTAGAATAAAAAGTAATATTGCATTATTTTTTATTTAATATCACTTTCCAATGAAATTGCATCAACAACATTAGCTTGTAAATTATTACGGTTTTGTTGCTCAAAATCATCTGGATGGTCAATTAATTTCGCTTTATTTTTTCGTCAAGTTGAAATTAACATTGGACCAATAATGAAGGCACAAATTAAATCATTTAAGCCAATCAAAATAAAGTAATCAATATTATTGCCAGTTAACAAACTAACTCCATAACCAATGAATGATAATGGGACCATTACAATTAAAGAACGAAGCATTGAACATATTAGCGTTTGGGTTGATTTTCCAATTGCTGAATATAGCGCCATTGAAGTATAAGTTACTGGTGCAAAAATATAAGTTGAAAATGCTAAAACAGTGTATCAACGATAGTGACCAACGAGTTCTTGCGGAAAGTTATAAATTAACATCATCTTATCCGCAAATGCTAAAATTAGCAGAAAAACAAATGTAAATCATGCTACCTCTAAAATTGCAACTCGGAAAATAATTCGTTCAATTCGTTTATATTTTTTCGCTCCAAAAGCATAAGCACAAATCGCAGTTGCTCCTTGTGCTAAACCTACACCAGCAGAAGTAAAAATGACAATAAACGGGGAAACGGTAGAATAAACTAACTGACAAATATAAATTCCAACCGAAGTTGCTAATACTTTTTGACCATTAACAGTAATTAAGACATCATCTTGACCTGGCAAATGGACAACTAAAATTGTTGAAATTAAAACTTGAATTGCCATTGCAAAATTAAGAAAAAAGGCTCCAATTCCAATTGGAAATGATCGTTTGATAATTTATCGTGATCATATCATTTCCCTTCAATTAAATTTACAATATGAATTTTTTGAAAAAATAATAACACAAGCAGAAAACACAATGTTAAAAATTCAAGCCATCATACTTCCCATAATTACTCCCGACATTTGCAAATGTGCTAATTTTGAAAAAATAAACGAAAATAAAACATTAACTGGGATTGAAATAATTTGCATTATTAAAACAATAAATACTTTCCCTTCTGTTCGTAGAAAAGTTGGTAACGCAAACGATAAAAACAATAGTTGTGAACAAAAAATAAACACGCGGGAATATTCTCACGATAAAGTAATATAACGACTTTGCGCCAGTCCTGACATTCCACCATTCATTTGAGCTTTGACCAATAATGCTCCAAAATGTTCATTCATTAAAAAGAATAAGACTATGGCAACCAGAATTGATAAAACAATTTGTAAGCCAACCATGTTCCCAACAATTCGTCGCATTTGTGCAATATTACGCCGTCCATATTCCATTGAAAAAACAATTGATGCTCCAACACCAAATAATGATGCAAAGGCAAATAACGTATAAAATGCCGTCATTGTATAACCGGTTGTAATATTTACTAAATTATTTGCGGTATTTTCATCAATATTAAATCGTTTCATAATATCTACACTTGTAAAACTCTGGGCCATATTTTTATCAATAATATTATATAACCATTGAATAACCATGATTAACACCATTGGACCACAAAAATACCAAATTGCAGATCACTGTTTAGCATAACGCAACTTATGTTCGCGTTTTGTCATTATTAATTTTTCTTCCATTATGTTTCCTCATTATTCTTTCTATGTTTATAAACAAAATCTAATTTAATTAGCAATAATAAATTAGATTCTAGTAAGCGGACCATTCATTTGTTGTTAAAACTATTATTTATTATACTTGTTAATTATAATAACTAATTAGTTACAATACGGCTGATAAAACAGTTTTAATGTGTTCAACTGGGGCTACTTTTCGTCATACTTCAATAATTTCAAAATCATTATTTAATAAAAAAGTACTGCGTTCAATTCCCATATAAACATTATTAAACATTTTCTTTTGTTTTAACACATCAAACATTTTACATAATCTTTCATCAACATCACAAAGCATTGGAAATTCAACAGCATGATCTTGTTGAAATTTAGTTTGTTTTTTTAAATTATCTCTACTAATACCAATAACATTATAACCTGCCGTTAAAAATTTTTGATAATAACGATTATAAGCAACCGTTTCTAGCGTGCAACCTGCTGTTGCTGCCTTTGGAAAAAAATAAAAAATATAACCCTTTTCTTTTTGAAAATCAGAAATTAGATGTTCTTCTCCATCAGTAAATAAAAATTTTTCTTGCTTTAAATTCATCTGAAATGTCCTCCCCCGCTATTGCAATAATAGAAAAGACAATAATAATTGATTACTGTCTTTTAAAAAGTTTTATTAAATACTTTGTTACTTCTAATTTATTTTTTAAAATGTTAAATGATAGTTTTAAATCTAAAAATATTAAATATAATGAAATTTCAGTAATATCAAACTTATATTCTAATTCACAGATCTCTTTTTCAATATTTTTTATTTGGCCGGTAATATTTTCATAATCATCAACAACGGTGCTATTATTTAAACTTGCTCGTTCTTGCAATTCACTAAGATCTAAATTGACATCCTGAACTGTTAACATTAGTTCATTTAACGATTGTTCAATTTTTCTTCGCGTAAGGACATTTGTTCCTCTTTTTGTTCCATATTATTTTCCCCCTACTTTACAAATATAATATATCATAAAATAAGAATAAAATGAAAAAAGGTTCTTTAAAATTACTTTAGTAATTAATTACTAAACCTTTAAAACGAGTAACTGAATTAATGGTTTCACAAATTCCTTGCACTCCTTGCCCTGAATCATGAATTCCTAAAAATGGAAATGAATCAGGACCACGTTGCGTACGACCATTAATATTAACAGTTCCTGTTTCTAATTCACCAGCAATTTTGAAAGCAGCATTAATATCATTAGTAAAAATACATGCTTGTAACTTAAAATTCGATTTATTTGCTAACATAATCATTTCTTCAACATTTTTACAACGAATAATTGGTAAAACAGGTCCAAATGGTTCTTCTCAGGCTAATCGCATATCTGCTGTAACATGGTCAATTAAAGTTGCACTAAGTAAATTATCTTTCCGTTGATTTCCAATAACTAAAGTTGCTTTTTTTGCCAAAGCATCATCAATTAATTCTTGGACAAATTCAGCAGCCTTAATATCAATTACTGGAATAATTGCTTTGTTTTCTAACGGTGAACCCATCTCTAACTTGCTAACTTCTGTTTTTAATCGTGCAACTAATTCATCAGCAATTGTTTCATCAACTAAAACACGTTTAATTGCTGTACAACGTTGTCCTGAATAAGAATAAGCTCCACCAATAATTTCTTTCACAGCTTTTGCTAAATCAGCATTTTTTAACACTAATGCTGGATCTTTTCCACCTAATTCTAAAACTAAATCTTTGCCATGGCCTAATTTACGAATGTGATTTCCAACGGCAACAGAACCAGTAAAAGAGATTACATCAATTTCTGGATTTAAAACTAGTAAATCACCAATATCGCGACCACGACCTGTTACAACATTAAAGACACCTTTCGGAAAACCAACTTCATGCGCTAATTTTGCCATATATAATCCCGTTAAACTCCCATTTGTTGCTGGTTTAAAAACAACACTATTTCCAACAACTAAACTTGGAACAATTTTAGCAATACTTAGGTTAACCGGATAATTAAATGGTGAAATTGCTAATACAACGCCTTTCGGAACACGGGAAAAAATACCAAGTTTATTTTGAACATTTCAACCATCGCCTGTTAAAGTTTCTGGAAAAACTCGTTTTGCTTCTTCAATTGTGTAATCAATATATTCAATGCTTCGTTCAACTTCAACTTGGCCATCTTTTAAACTTTTGCCAACTTCATAAGCCATAGTTTTTGCCAACCCCGTTTTATGAACTAACAATAAATCTGCTCATTTTCGTAAATAACTAATCCGTTCAAACACGGTTAATTTTGCTCAAGGTTTTTGGGCTTGGCGTGCTGTTTGAAAAGCTTGCTTAATTTCTTTTTCTTTTAAAGCTGGAACACGTCCATAAGGTTTATTATCAATTGGTGATATAATTTCTAATCAATCGCCATTATTCATTAATTTGCCATTAATTAATGCGTTTAATTCTAAGCTCATTTTTCACTGCCTCTTTTCTCTTCATATTCATTCTACTTCTATTCTATGCTTTTTTAAAATTATTAAAAGTTAATTTCATCATTTAACTTATTGTTTTTAATAAAATTGGTTAATTTTGTTAAGGCACGGTCACTATATGCTAAGTATTTGTCGACTTTTGCTTTAAAATGTTGATCAAGATTAGGGACAATCCCAAAGTTAGCCTTCATTGGTTGAAAATTAGTTGATGAAGCATTAATAATATAGTTAATTAATGCTCCCATCATTGTTTCAGGAGGAAAAATTAACATTGCCTTGTTATTTAAAAAGTTTGCAATATTAAGCGCACTAATAATCCCGGTTGCTGCTGATTCAACATAACCTTCAACACCTGTAATTTGACCAGCAAAGAAAACATTTTGTTGTGATTTTAATTGTAAAAATTGATTTAACAACACTGGTGAATTAATAAAATTATTTTTATGAATAACACCATAACGAACAATATTAGCATTTTCTAACCCCGGTATCATTGTCAGAAGACGTTTTTGCTCTGGGAATTTTAAATTAGTTTGAAATCCTACAACATTATACAACGTGTCAATCGCATCATCTTGGCGTAATTGAATAACAGCATATGGTCGTTCACCATTTGGTTTTTCTAACCCAACTGGTTTTAATGGTCCAAATAATAATGATTTAACTCCACGCTTGGCCATTACTTCGATTGGCATACATCCTTCAAAATAAATTTCTTTTTCAAATTCACGTAAAGCAACTGTTTCAGCTGTAATCAATTCTTGTACTCATCTTTCAAACTCTGCTCTTGTCATTGGACAATTAATATAATCTTTACTTTCACCTTTATCATAGCGTGACTTATAATAAACCTTTTGAAAATCAATACTTTCCTTTGTAATAATTGGTGCTGCTGCATCATAAAAATAAAAGTATTCTTTTCCTAATAACTGTTGAATCTCTTTTTGTAAACTTGGTGTTGTTAATGGTCCTGATGCAATTAGAGTAATTGCTGTTAAATCAATTGTTGCAACTTCTTGATCAATTAAAGTTACATTAGGATGTTTTGTTAACCAAGTTGTAACATAATTTGAAAACTGTTGGCGATCAACCGCTAAAGCACCACCAGCCGGGACACGACTAGCATAAGCAGCTTTAATAATCAATGAATCAAAAGCTAGCATTTCTTGTTTTAAGAGCCCAACACCATTTGTTAAACTATCATTTCGTAATGAATTTGAACAAACTAATTCCGCAAAACTATCTTGCTTTTGCACTGGGTTTTTATTAATTCGTTTACTTTCATATAAATTAATTTGAAACCCTCTTCTTGCCAACTGATAGGCTGCTTCAGTTCCAGCTAAACCAGCACCAATAATATTAATTTTTAGTTTTGCCATAGTTTACCTTTTCTTTTAATTGGTCATATTGTTCCAAATATTTCGCATATTTCTCTTGTTCAACTTTAATTTTCTCTGGGGTTGCCTTTGCCAAAAAGTTTTGATTATCTAAAATATTCTTACTACGGATAAGCTCTTGTTCTAAGCGTTTTAATTCAGCGGCTACTTTCCTTTGTTCTGCTGCTAAATCAATAATATCATTAGCAACCACTTCTAAAATCACATCTGTTAATGGAACTGTGATATATGTTTGTTTCAGATCTTTTTCTTTTAAAATACCTTTAATTTCACTATTTACCATTTTAAAAATGAAATCATTAATTAATGGAATTATTTCCCCATTAATTTTTATTTTATTATTTGTCGCATCTAATCAAATTTCAATTACTTGTTGTTTTTTAATTTGATAATTACTACGTAATTCCCGCATTGCAGCAATAATTTCAGTTACTAAATTTAAATATTCTACATCATAATTAAAATTAGTTGTTGGATATGTTTCTAACATAATTGATGCTTTTAAATTTAATTTTTGATAAATTTCTTCTGTTACAAATGGAATAAAGGGATGTAACATCACTAAAATTTGTGTTAAAACATAAAATAATGTTTGTGTTGTTACAGCTTTGATTGTTTGATTATCACTTTGTAAATTAACTTTTGTTAATTCAATATATCATGAACAAAACTTATTTCATACAAAATCATATAAATCCTTACCAACTAAAACAAACTCGTATCTTTCCATATTAACCTTAACTTTATTAATTGTTTTTGTTAACTCTGTTAAAATTCATTGGTCAATCGCATTTTCTTGATGTTTAGTTAATAGTGCTACAATTTCTTGGTCAAACTTTAGCAATGGTTTAAAATCACTTGCTAAATTCATTTCAACATAACGTGCCGCATTCCATAACTTGTTAATAAAATTTCAAGCCCCATTAATTTTTTCTTGCGAATATCGTAAATCTTGGCCTGGCGCACTATTTGTTACTAAAAAATAACGTAATGTATCAGTTCCATAATCATTAATAACATCCATTGGATTAATCCCATTTCCTAATGATTTACTCATTTTGCGACCTTCTTCATCACGAATTAAACCATGGATTAAAACATCATTAAATGGTTTTTCATTAGTAAATTCTAATGAATCAAACATCATTCTTGAAACTCAAAAGAAAATAATATCATAACCAGTTACCAAAACATTAGTTGGAAAATAACGTTGAAATAATGTTTCATTTCAAGTTCACCCTAATGTTGTCATTGGTCACAATGCTGATGAAAATCATGTATCTAAAACATCTTCATCTTGTAATCAATTATTTGTATCATCTGGTGGTGTTAATCCAACATAGATTTTAGTCGGGTCGTCTTTCACATATCACGTTGGAATTTGATGTCCTCATCATAGTTGACGGGAAATACATCAATCTTGAATTTTTTCCATTCAATTAATTAATGTTGTGTTAAACCGTGATGGATAAAATTTAATTTGATCTTTTGTTTCTTGAAATTTAATAATTTTTTCCGCAAAAGAATCCATTTTAACAAATCATTGGTCAGATAAATATGGTTCAACAATTGCTCCACTTCGTTCAGAAAAACCAACTTGATGAAAATGGTCTTTGATTTCAACAACTAAATTTTGTTTTGTTAAAGCAGTAACTAAATTTTGTCGGGCAATAAATCGATCTTGATTAAAATATTCCCCCGCCATTTCATTCATTGTTCCATCAGTATTCATACAAATCGGCATTGCTAAATTATGACGCAACGCAATTTCAAAGTCATTAGCATCATGGGCTGGTGTACATTTCATTGCTCCCGTACCAAATTCTTGGTCAACATAGTCATCACAAAGAACAGGAATTAACTCACCATTTGCTGGATTAATAACCTTTTTATTTCAATATTGCCGATAACGTTCATCATTTGGATTAACAACCACGCATTGATCAGCAAACATTGTTTCTGGGCGGGTTGTGGCAATAGTTAGATATTCACTAGTACTATTTTCTAGAAAATATTTAAAATAATACATTTTACCTTTTTGTTCTTGATATAAAACTTCAATATTTGATAAGGCTGTTTTTTGCACTGGATCTCATAAAATAATTCGTTTTCCACGATAAATTAATCCTTTTTGATATAAATCAATAAAAACTTTTTGAACCGCTGCTGACAAATTATCATTTAGAGTAAATTGTTCACGCGAATAATCTAACGCTAACCCCAACTTGGCTCATTGCTCACGGATTACCTCCGCATACTCTTCTTTTCATGCTCAAACTTGTTCAACAAATTTTTTACGGCCTAAATCATGCCGTAAAACATTTTTTGTTATTCGTAACCGTTCTTCAACTTTTGCTTGCGTCGCAATCCCGGCATGATCCATTCCTGGTAAATATAACGTATCAAACCCCATTAACTTTTTATAACGAATAATTAAATCTTGTAAAGTTGTATCTCATGCATGCCCTAAATGTAGCTTTCCAGTGACATTTGGCGGAGGAATCACAATACTAAAACTTGGTTTATTGCTCTTTAAATCAGCGGTAAAATACCCAGCATCTTTTCAAAATTGATACTTTCCTTCTTCAACAAGATTATGATTATACTTTTTACTTAATTCCTTTGCCATTAAATCTCCTATCTAAATAAAAACTCCTATTATTTTAACAAAATAATAGGGGCAATTATTATTTAATAATTACGGTACCATCCTTTTTTAATAAGTACAAACTTATTATCTTAATTAAAATATCAAGTTGAAATATTAGTAACCTTCATTAAACAAATAGATTAATTTCACACCACCAATTAACTCTCTGAACTATTTTGTTTAATTACTCCTCTAATATTTATGGTTTTATTATAATTCTTTTTTGATTAATTGCAACAATTTTACCAGTTTTATCTTTATTCTTAATTGTTTAACTAAGTAAATAAACTAGTTGATCCAATGGCTGTTGTAACAATAATTCAAAATGGCAAAATAATAATTGACATTAAAGTTGATAATAATGTTACATTACTTGTTAACAAGGTTTCTTTCTTGAAGTTAATTGAATATGCAACAATTACCGAAGCTGGTGGAGCTGCTAACATAATTATAATAATTGTTAAGCCCATACTACTCATTGTTCAAGCCCCAGTTTCTTTTCCAATTGCTGTTACAATCAAGGTTATTACTAAGCCAATAACTGGCGCTACTAAAACCTTCATAATTGTCCCATATCATATTTTAAAACTTTTTAAACTATCTTTTAACGTCCCTTTTGTTAAATTAATTCCAATTGCTAATCATGCTAACGGCGTGCAAATTGCTTGTAATGTTACTAAAATTTTTTTAATTGGAGGAAAAGTATTATCTAATCGTAATGGTGAAAATTATTTGCCACTACCAAGCACATTTTGATCAGGAACAACAGCAATTCCCGGAATCAACTGTGTTACTCAAAAGGTAAATCCAATAATTGTCGCTAATAAAATTGGATTTAATAAAATCTTCTTAGAATTAGTTTTAAACATTTTTCGGCCATAAGCATATCGATTCTTAAAACTATTTCTAATAACAACCTTATCTTGTAAATAACCCTTATTATCTTTGCCCATAATAATAAATCCTAATGAATATAAAAAGACATGGTACGGAACATTAAAAATATTTGAAGCAATTTTTGCATCAGGTCCCGGAAACAACGCCGTTACAATTGGAATACCAAAAAAAGAAGTTGCTGCAAAAGTCATACTCATTGATAACGCATCTTGGACATCACGATCATATTTAATATAAAAGTATTTTGCAATAATCCCTAAAATAATATAAAATAAAAAACCGCTTAATAAAACAGCCGCTTCTTGTTTAACATTTTCAACAGTAGCATCAGAAATAAATCCTTCAAAAACTAAAGCTGGTAAACCAATTACAACTAATATTTTAATAAAAACAACATCTCATTCTTGTTTTAATGTTCCTTTTTTTGTTAAAAGTCATCCTAAAAATATCACAAAAATTGTAGCAATAATGGCACTTCAAAACCCTCATACTGTTAATGTGTCAATAATTGCCTTGCTAACTTTATTTTCAACCAATAATAACTGCATTATGTCCTCCATTTAGCATTCTTTTTAATTTTACCGCTTAAAAATAAAAATAAAAGTTATTTCTAACTTTTATTTGTTTCATTTTCTGCGTTTACTTCTTCTGCCCCTTTTAAATTATTGTTTCAATCTTTATAAATAAAAAAGATAAATCCACCAAATAAAATAATGAATAAAACAATAATAATTACTAAAGTAATAATTAATCAACTAGCCATTTGTTATTTTTCTCCTTTATGCCCATAATTTGGGATTACTTTTGTTTGATATTTTCGCAAAACGGTAACTGATAATAGACTAACTAACAGTGGAATTATAATTCCAAGTAAAACTGCTAAAACCGATAATCATCATGGTTTTGATAAACCAGAACTAATAAAGGCATAAAACATAAAGATAATATTAACCGCTAATAAGAAAGCGGTAACATATGAAATAGTAAATCAATATGTTTTCCCAAGTTTAATTCATGAATGTTCATTGTTGTAAGCAAGCACAAGTTTTAATTTTTTATAAATATGAATAAATAAAATTATTTCTGTTAAAGCCATTAACAACATATTAACACTCCCCGCTAAAGCTTGGAATGAATAAATCCACTGATTAGTATCTTTGAACATTATAACTAACCCAATTGTTGCCATTAATAATATTAAAATAAAGATAACTTTCTTTTCATTAACTTTATAATTTGAAAAAATACCATTAACAACAACTTCCAGCATTGCAATAATACTACTTAACCCAGCAAATAATAAGGCCGTAAAGAATAAAATTCCTAAGAAGTTCCCAAAACCAACGATTGTGTGATGATTAATAACACTAACGGTTTGTGGAAAAACATTAAAGATAAAACTAGCACCATCATTATTCGGAAACACGCGGTCAATTGCTTTGGCATAATCATCAATTGATGTTAAACCAGGATTTGTTTCATGAACTAATACCCCCCCCCGATGACCCAAACACTAATATTAATGTTAATAACGAAATTGCCAACACTCCAAATGATAAAATATATGCTTTATTAGCGTTATCTTGTCGTTTTGAAGCAGCACCAGCAAATAATAACATAAACCCTGATCCAACACAAACGGTAAATACTCCCAATCCAAAAGCATCACTTCAAACTTGGACATTACCAAATGACGCCAAGGTTTTTTCTGTTGGCATTAGAACTGTCCTTAGTCCTGCTAAAGCACCAGGAATTGTTAAAACATAAATTGCCAACACTAATAAAATAACAAATAAGACCGGAATAAAAATAACATTTGCTTTTGCAATCCCTTTTGCCCGAAACATTATAATAGTACCAGCCATAATCACAATTGCAATAAACGCTAAGTATGCTATTCATTGAAAATTAGCAGTCCCCGTTACTCCAACACCACCAGCATTTAAAATATTATTGTTAAATCATAACGGTGTATTAATTAAATTTGTAAAATTTAATAACAACAAAATTAAAACATAGTCAATTAAAACCGTATAATAATTAGCAACAACAAACATAAATGCTGATTGAAATAAACCAATAAAACGACTTGCTGTTGGATTTTCTTCTTCAAAAATATTAATTAACGACTTTCGGCGCATATTCCCAATATTAAACTCTAAAATCAATAACGGAATAGCACAAGTCACAATTGCTAAAATATATAAGACAAAAAAAGCTAAACCCCAATTTGCTTTCGATAAGGTGGGGAACCCTCAAACATTACCAAGTCCAATTGCTGCACCTAATGTGGAAACAATAAAACCAAACTTACTAACATGCCTCTTCTTTTTCATAATTTTTTCCTTTCTTTTCAAGATAATAATTAATATAATAAAAAACAATTATTAATAAAATTAACAATCGTTCTTTTTGGTGTTTCTTTTTTAATTAATAAAAAATCACATAAAATTATTTCACAATTTTTTTCTTATTAACAAACTTATATGAACAAAAATTATACAGGGTTCCTAGCCAAAAAACTAACCCTGCAATAGCAATCACAGCGATGATAAACCATACCACCCCAGGAATTCCAGCTAATGATTTATGAACATTTAAGAAAAAATATTGATAGGGAAATGCTTTCCGCGCTTGTCAACGAAATTCACCACGAATCATATTCACAATTGTTCATACAATTGGATAAAAATAAAATTTTCAAAGATCTTGTCTTCAATAAACTTTTGTTGTTTTAATATTATTTTCTCGTTCCATAAAGAATAAAAAATAAACAATCATGACTATTGGACAAATAACGTGTTGAATTGTTGAATACAACCAAGCTCTTCAAGTTTGTGGTTGTTCAACTGGTAATAACATTAAATTAAAAATTAAAAAAGTAATACTAATATAAATTGTAATTGCTAAAGTCATATTGTAACCTAATCACTTGTTTTTTCCTTCATATTTAGGAAATAACCCTGCTCCAAGTAATAAGGCAAATACTAACAGATTTGTTTGAATTGTAAAATAATTAAAATAATTAAAAGTATAATCACCTTTATCATTGATAAAGTTTTTTGTTGCTTCCTCTGATCATGTCGGATTTTTCACAGTAATAGGAATTCCATGAACATAACTTTCAATCAATGCCGCAAAAATACCGTACCCAATTAAAACTGCAAAGAGTAATTTGTAGTAAACTCGTCAGTCTCTTCATATCTCCTTCTTGTAAAACATTTTAATCTTCCTTTTAAATATTTCAATTATTATATACGTATTATGTAAATCTAAGCTCCAAATTTACTTTAATTTTGTCGAAAACTCTTGATGAAATAAAAAAAATCATCAATATGACAATTTGAAAACTAATTTTGTGTAAGATTATGATTTTGCTTTAAATTTTTTAAACGTTAAAATATAATACCGTTGATTGTTGGTTTGGTGTTAAACCTTTGTGTTGGTATTTTCATTTTCAGAGCTTTAAATAATTTTGAATATTAGTGAAACCCAAACCATGATAATGAATTAAGGCTTCTTTAAGACTGGATTGTAATTTACTAATCTTATTTAACTTTTGATAACTAGTATCAGGGTTTGTACTAGTTTTGGTGGAATATAGAGTAGAATTTGTTTGTTTTGCTACTAATAAATATAGTGGTTGCATATCAGAAATAATTATTGATTTTTCTTTAATTAGTTGCTTATTCATATTTTCAATAATCCATTGTTTTTGTAATCTTTTGGTATTGGTGGATTGAACAAAAATATTATTATTGCTATCAACTGCCATTTGAATACAGCATTTGGTATCAGTTGAAAATGGATCGAGATGAGTTTTTCGTTTATCAAATTTATCTTTAAAATTGCCTTTATGAATTTCTTTAATAAATGTTTCATCCATTTGGATTTGACCATTTAATTTTTTAAATTTTAACTGTGTATTTTCTAATTGTTTTGATTGCATTAATTTTTGTCGATTATATCAAGCGGTTTTTGGGGTTGTTTTAATAAAACGAGAAATTATTTTACTAGATTGTCCTAACAATGAAATTTGAATTAATAAATTTCACTGTTCATAATTTAAATGACTTCAATAAGTAAAATGATGACGAAATGCATCAAAACTAGCACGACATTTTTTACATAAATATTTTTGTTTTCCTTCGGAATTATGACCATTTTTAACACAATGAAAAGATTTGCAATTAGGACATATAATGCCTTTATCTCTAAATTTTTGATCAATTTCATTTAAACGTTTTTGTTTTTTAATTAAGTCTGCTTGTTGTTTTATTTTTTCATAAAATTCTAAAAATTGATCATCTGTTAAGCTATTTATTAATTCTGTAATTATTTTTTTCATCATTTATTTACCTCCATATATTAAAAATATACCTAATTTTAGGTATATTTTATAAATATCAAGAGTTTTCGACAAAATTAAAGCAAATTTATCTCTTGTTATTTTAATAACAACACTTTTTAAAAGAAGTGCAACTATTTTTTTAAAAAAATAAATTATTTTTAAATTTACCCTATTTTTGGCATATTTAAACACACTGAAAAATAATTTATTAAATTACTTCAAATAAACTTATCTAAAATTCTCTAAAAATACTTCTTTTGAAGTTCTTCAATTAAGAGCGGGCCTTAATTTTTCATTTATAATATCAACTACTAAATCTATTTCTTGTTGCGTAACAAGATTAAAATCTGTCCCCCTACCATATCGTTTTCTAAATTCACGGTTTAGTCTTTCAATTAATGGTTTTTGATTAGGCGAAGCATGGTCACAAAAATAAACATTAGAACCAGTAATCTTTTCCATTTCTTCAAACTTACTAAATTCTTTTCCTCTATCGGTTATTATTCCTTTAATTTTTCCAACTAAACCATTAATTCTAACTATATGTTTAAGTTTTTCTAAAACTTCATTAGCAGTATGTTCTTCTAATTTCATAGCAAAGTATTTTTTACTTGATTTCTCTGTCAAAACTAAACAACTAGATTGATGTTCTTTTCCAACTACGGTATCCATTTCAAATCAACCAACATCTGTTTCTTTATTTTCAATATCTCATATTGATTTAAATCTTTCATCTAATTTCCCACGATTATCAGGTCTTTTCTTTGTTCTATTTCTTCTACCACCATTTAATAAATTTTTCTTTAACAAACCCAAAAGACCTAAAAAAATTCATTTATAAAATGTTTTAAGACAGGCAGGAAATTTGATACCAAATTTTATTAAAAATCGCTGAATAATTTCTGCTGGTGAATCACCCAAAATATTAAATCGTAAATTTAAAAATTCTTGTTGTTCTTCTGTAAATGTAGGTATTTTTTTAATACACTTTTGTCGTTTTTTATAATAATCATCATGTGCCTCACGGGCATTATAATCTTCTATATTTGTAAATCTATTAATTTCTCTTTTAACAGTATTAATATCTCTTCCTGTTTGTCTTGATATTTCAGATAAATTAAGTGTGCCATTTTTCTTTTTGCAACTATCAGATAAAAATAAATCCTTAAAAAATCTTCGTTCATCATATTTTACATGTGTATAATCTTTCATTACTCTATATTTCCTCCAATTCTTTTATAAAAATAGTTATACATTAAATTTATAAAAAAGATAAATTTTCACATTTTTTTAAATTAAAATTATTGACAAATATATTATTAATTATATAATTATATTGTAACAAGCTCCAATTTATCTCTATATGCTTGTATACTAAAATAAAAAGTAAAGTAATTTACTTTTTTTTATTTTGATGTAAAATATAAATAATAAAAAGAACCGCGATGGTTCTTTCATAGTTTTTATTTACTCTTTTATTTAATCATATTCATTAAATAATAGCAATTTTAATATGCAAAAAGGAGTAAAAAATGAAAGAATTTAATCCAAATAAAGCAAGTTTGGCAACTTTTTATCGTAAAATAGAGCAATTTTGAGAAAATAAATCACCCAATAAACCATATACTTTGAATGATTTAACCAATGAATTCAATCTTTCTAACAGATGAAAGCACGAAACTTACAAGAGCGAAAAGATAGTTCCTTTACTTGAAAAACAAGTTGATAGAATTGAAAGTGAAATAATTAACTTTATGATGAAATCACATGATGGTGCTAAATTATATTGACAACGAGCATTTAATTATAAATATTCACTGCAAGAAAAACAGTTAGAACAAGAATTAAACTTAAATAATCAACAACCAATAATTGTTAATTTACAAACGGATATTAGAGATATTAAAAAAGAAAGTGATAATAATGCTTAATCATTTTACTTATTTGTTAGAAACTCCTTATTGATTATTACAAAATAGTAGTATTGGTAATAAATATCCCTTTGCTAAAAAATATGAGTTAGTTAATGAAATTAATCAAATTGGAACACGATATAGTGGTAAGACTATTTCAAATATTAAAATGTTTGGTGAATTATT
This sequence comes from Spiroplasma endosymbiont of Sarcophaga carnaria, assembly GCF_964019595.1. NCBI lineage: Bacteria > Bacillati > Mycoplasmatota > Mollicutes > Entomoplasmatales > Spiroplasmataceae > Spiroplasma > Spiroplasma endosymbiont of Sarcophaga carnaria. The sequence goes on along the minus strand of NZ_OZ026456.1, from coordinate 1,364,934 downwards.
AAAAATTAGTTTATTAATTAAAGAACCAATTTGTATCATTGCTAGTATGTATTGAAGTAAGGATTTAAAAGATAGTGTATTTCAAAATATATGAAATATGTTAGATGAAAATCATATTCCTTATACTATTAACTTATCAAATTTTACTTTTACTTTATCAAATGGTAGCAAAATATATTGTAAAGGTTTACATTCACCAAGCCGGAAAGAAAAATTAAAAGCTTTTGCTGATTTGAATAAATATAAATTAGTAATTGATTGAAGAGAAGAATGTGACCAATTTCAACAAAAAGATTTAAGTGATTTAGAATTTGCTATTCGTGGTTATCAAAATAAAATAACAATTAATATATGTAACCCCGAAAGCTTAAAAAGATATATTGTTGGTTATTGTAATGAATTAATGCCTTTTAATGAAGAAATAATGCGTAGTAAATATGAACAAATTAATTATATCGAAAAATGAAATATGAAAATTATTATTCATTATTCTAGTTGAAGACTTAATTATGAATTAACACAAAATAAAGTTAATGAACAATTAAGATTAGAACAATTAGATATTGAAAGAGCAAGAGTATGGAGTTGAGGATTGCCTGGTAATACTAGTGGTTCAATTTTTGCAAGATATATTGATATTATGCAAGCAACAGATATTATTCAACCAACTAAATTATTAGGTGGTGTTGACTTAGCAAACTCTACTAGCCCCAAAGGGCATACAACAGCAGCGAGTTTTTGAATATATAATTCATTTGATAAAAAAGCCTATAAAGTAGCAGAATATGCACACTCAAATGCTACGCAACAATTTAAAGGACCATTAGAACAAGTTAAAGATATTTTAGAGTTTTACAACAATCAATTAAATCAATATTTTAATTTAATTCAGCAAGGTATATCAATTAATGTTGATGATAGTGCTTATGCAACATTAGAAAGTTTAAACCGAGAGAAATATAATTATACTTTTGGTCAATACATGAATTTTAAACCAGCACAAAAGCAGAAGTTTAAAATAAAACATCGTGTAGAAGCATTTACAATGTTAATAAATACTAATCAATTAAAATGATTATGAGAAAAATGTCCTGTAAGTAAAACCCAATATGAATTAATTCAATGAGAAGATAAGCCCGATGCAAGAGAAGAACGAATGTTAGATTTATATGATGACACATTTGATAGTGATTTTTATGCTTTACACTTTGAATTAGTACCGATGGTTAAACATAATAGTTCAGCAGATTATAAATTATGACAACAAAGGAAGTGAATAACTTAATAAAAAAAGATATTTATGTAATACATGATGAACGTGTAATAAATGCAAAAAGACCATATATGTCTGTTTGTGGACAAGTTAAAAAAAGACTTTGTCAAGAATTAAATAAAGATAATATCGCAATATGTAATTTAAATTTATATAACGAATATATTAATAAATATCAAAAAGTTAAAGTATGTGTACAAGTTTTAGCAAATGAACCAAATTTATTAACAGTAAATATTATTAATTATGCACTTATTTTAAAATTAAAGGAGCAAAATAACAATGAATAATACTTTCCATAGTTTACCAAACTTAAATGATATTAATAGTGTTTTAAAATTTTATAATTATGATTGAACTATTAATTTAGCCAATATTATTGCTCGTCATCAAATGCGATTAGTAAATGGTAAAGATATTTTATTTAAGTCTCATCGTAAAGACATTTTAGAAAAATTAAATTGATGATATGAAACTTATAAAATAAAAGAAAAATTAGATAAAAATGAATTAACAGCAAGTTTAATGGGCAAAACTATTTTTGGTTTATTAGAAACTAGTGATGGAAATATTTATTTATGAATTAATCCTTTTAACTTTACATCTCGTGTAAGTAAAATAAACGAAATTGAACAAGGTGCTGATATTTGATTAAATTATCATCAATCAGATAGTGGTTTTATTTTAAATTTAATTTGTACCAAAGATAAAATAGGTATAAAAGGTTGACCTAAAAATAATGAAGTAGTTGTTGGACAAAGTAAAACACAAATTAAAGATGATGTTAAACCTGTTTTAGTACAAGAATTTAAAAATAAATTAGGCATAGTTCCTTTTTGAGAAATGATTAATGAACCTAACCCCTTATTTTTATCTACATCAACTACATTAAACCTATGACCTACAATGGCAAATTGTTATAAATTACAATTTGATTTAGAAGATAGTTTTAATATTAAATCAAAAGAAAGATGAGCAAATCGTACTCATTGATATGGAATATTAGATGATGATTTAATGACTGCTTATAACAAAGGTAATAAAAAAGTATTACAAGATGCTTTTGATGATATTTTTATTCAATCAGGTCAATCAGCAGTAGATGGTCAATTATCCCAATCTTTACAAGTAGTACAAGGTACACCAACATTAGAAACATATACTGAAGACCAAAAAGCAATTATTGAACAAGTATACTTAGTATGTCATTTTTATAGTCCTTTTGGTGATAAATCAGATAATGACCAAAATAAAACACAGTCATTATTAACTAAAACAAAAGACTTAGAAAAACAAGCATATTTACAAGCATATCGTAAGCAATACTATACTAAAATGTTTGATACTGTTTTAAAATATTATGGTTTATGAGATGGTGTTGGTGAACGAGAATATGGTTTTGATTTTGTTAGTGCTAGTTTAGTTGACCAAATGCGACAAAATGAACTAATTACTGCTAGATTAGATAATGGCACAATGGAACCAATAAGAGCAATTACTGAATATGATAATATTGATGAATTAGAAGCAACCAAATATTTTGAAAAAGTAGAAGCATGACAAGACAAAATGCAAGCCAAAGAAATAAAACATAATAATAAATTACTAGAATATGATGAAACTGGTAATAATCAAAATGCCTTACAAGGTAGAACAGAAATTAAGGAGAATTAAAAAATGAGTAGAATTAACCCAGCAGTTATCGAAGAATTAAGAAGACAATCCCATGATACTTTAATAGATATCAGAGAAAACATAAAAGACAATCGTCATTGAATGGTCTTTCCTTTTAATGTTTATAGTTCATATATCCCTGATACTGAAACAGGATGAAAACCTAATAATGCCAAACCCAGTGATTATGGTAGTTATTCAAGAATATTTGATAATATGGAAAGTACTATAGCTCAATGACAAGATAGTTTAAAAATAGTCCAAAAATATAAAGGTGAAGAAATTAATATTTTAACGATTGATGATTTTAATAAACAACCAATTAACTCAACTATATGAGTAAATAATGAAACACCTTTTGCTATAAAATTAAAAGATGAAAATAATAATATTTATTGAAAATTAATTGATGGTGAAAATATTTATGATATTAATAGAATGTTAGAATACTCAAATCAATATAAATTAAGTTATTTTATTAATAATGATAATAAAGCCGATAATTTTTATACAAAAGAAGTTAAAGTTGGTAAATATTGAGATGCTTATATGATTGATGATAGAAGTTCAATTCAATTTGGTGAAGCAAAATTTGAAAAAGTATTTACTCAACAATCAACTGAAAGACAATATACTTTATTAATTTTAGATGAAGATGTAAATAAATTAAATATTAATGATTATTATAATTTTTATACTGTATTTAATGATCGTGGTTTAAATATTGGTGGTGGTGATATTAATTCTGCACCACAAGATAGACAATGATTATATCCATCAAATGTTATTAATTATTATTCACCTTATGATGGTAGTTTTTTATGACAAGAAATTACCTTTTCAAGTATTAATGACAAAATTAGTAATAGTGGTTTATCAGTGCGACAATTTATTCAAACATCAGCACCCGGTGAAGGTTATTGTTTTCCTAAAATAACTTATGATGGAAAATTAAATAAAGGAATTATTGAATTAGATGATATTTTATTAAAAGACCCAGGTGTTAGAGCAATGGCAGTTAAATTTTATGGTAATCCTATCTTTTTTGATATGCCAGTTATTGGTCGGAAAATTATTAAAGGTCAATTTAATCAAAAAGTTATGAATTCCCGTGATTTATTAATGTATAACATATATCCTTGCCCACCTGACAAAGTAAATACTTATGCTGCTCCAGAAGTAAGTTGATATAACTTTCAAGGTATTCAACCAACAATGATAACTGGTTTTAAAGATTGAAAGCAAGATATGGAAAGTAGATACGACTTTTGAAATCAAAAAAATAGTGAGGGAATTGTAATAACCGATAAAGCGAGTTCAACAGCAACTAATCCTAAGGTTGGCACAACTATTCATAAAGAAGATAATAACTCTAAATTTTATTGGTCTAAAAATTGAATGATTACTCCACCTGATAAAGTAAAAGTAAATAATTAAGATGTTAATAATATTATTAGTACCCAAGCATCATCATATTTTAGAAGAAAAGATGAATTTGGTAATACTGTCGGACAAGTTCAAATTGAATATAATAAAATGGGTGTTTGTAATGTTTGAGATATTTTAAATATGAATAATTTTATTAATCGCCAAATTACAGTATTACCTTTAAACTATACGCAAAAATTAGTTTTTAACCCTTTTACGATACCAGGTGGAGTTGGTAAGTTCTTAAACTTTATTTCATTTGGTATTCCCTGAGGATGAGTAATTAACCAAGATGAAAAAACTTGACCTAATTTTCAATGACTTAATGGCTTTATGAGTGCAAATATTTATAGTTTCTATAATGATGCTTTTTGGTCTGAAAAATCAAAAGGTAAAGGTTATTTACCATTTGAAATATTTAGAGAACAAGGAAATGATAAAGTTGGTGCTATTTTTGGAGCAAATGCTACTAGCTTAGGTTTTACAACTTTATTAACAGATAAAATACAAGGTACTATTTTAACTAAGGATGGTAAACCAACAGAAGAATTAGTTTATTCAACATATAATTTAAAACAATTAAATGAAAAAACAAATAGAGTTTATTTAATTAATGAACAAACCAAAGCAATTGATGCTCAAACACCAGTTAGTGATAGTGAAAAAGATAATAATTGCGAATTCTTACAAACACCCGATGGAACAAATTGTAGTTATATTATTGATATGTTTTCAATTCAAGCATTATATAAAGGTAATTTTGAAATTATCTTTTATGCTGACAACCCATATACAAATAATGAAGAAGATTATTTACGCTTATCAGTATGAAGTTTTAGAGGTAAAACAAAAAGTACATTAAATAATTATTTACGCGATATGACAACTAATTATAAAACTAGCTTCTTACTCCCACACGATTATGAAATACCAACATTTAATTATCCAGAATATGTTCTTCCACCAGTACCATATAACTATAAACCTTATACAAAAGATATTATGCCTTCTGATGCAGTACTACCATTAAAAACCAAAATTACAGCACCAGTACAATGTAAGAAAGCACAAAATTATGGAATTCCTGTTAATTTATTTTCTGATGAATTTAATGAGGGTTATTATGAAACTGAAATTGATTTAAAACAAATTGACCCAACAATTCAAAGTATAGATAAATTTATTAGTGTTTATAAAACTATTGAAATAAGTAATCTAAGTAATTTACAAGTTGAATGTTCTCCACCAAATATAGAAAATTTTATTCCTAATAGAGATATTAATCTATTGGGTGGTCGTTATGGTTGCGATTTTAATAGTGGTTTATTGTCTAATATAACTTTAAAAAGAGAAGGATTATCACAAACTGATAATATTAATTTTGATAATACAATAACTTTATATACTGATAATATAAAAGCAAATGTTATTCAAAAATTCGCTACTGCCTATACTAATGGTTTATCTAGTGGAAATTATAAAAGCATTTATTATACAGAAAAAAGTGGAGCAATTAATTTTTTACTTCAAACAACAAAATTATCTAATAATGATAATGATAAAATTAAAGAAACATATTTACAAGCATATTATACTAATGATGTTAAATTAAAAATTAGATTTTCAAAAGTATTATTTGCTCAGTTATGATTGTTGGCTCAAATTAATTTAAGTTATGCAGGTAATAATAAAAATATTACAATAAATATTAATAATCAAAATGTTTTAGATATTAGAAATGATAGTAATAGTCCTGTTAAAATTACAATAAATCCAAGATAAATAGAAAAAGTGCTCAATGCACTTTGTTTTTTTATTCTCCATTAATTTTTACATTACCGTTATTACCGGCAATTAAGTTGGGTAAATTTTGTTCTTCACCATTTCAACGATAAACTGATTTAATATAATTATTTTTACTACCTCAGGGAATTTTTATATCTTTTGAAGAAATACATGTTGTTAAAACTGGAAAACTAGCACCAATATAAAAATATAAAGATAAGAAAAAATTATTTAATTTATCAATATTTTTTTCTTTTCCACCCTCTAATTTTGTATTATTATTAAATTTACTTACATATCATTTTTCATTTTTATCAACACGCCATACTACATAATATCATTTATTATCAACCTCATTAAATGGTTTTTCTTGTGGTGCTATTCATTCTAAATTGTTTCTTATTTCTTGGTTAGTAGTATTTATTTTATGTTTTTCTTTTTGTTCTTTTAATTCATCCTCGCTATATTGTTTATTACAAGCAACTAAACTGGTTGTACTTGTTCCAATTAAGGTTATTGTTGATAAAAGACTTAATATTTTTTTCATTTATTTTAAATCTTAACTATTTTTCAATATCTAAAAAACAGTTGCTTCACCAGTATAAATTGTTGAGTCACTTGAAAATACTGTAATCCTTTTTTTATTATTATTGTATAAATCATCAATAATATTTTTAATTCCTATCTTAGTTATATCTAATTGAGGATTTTTATCTTTTAAAAAATCTTTAATTTGTTGTTCGGTTAGTAATCCTTTTTCATTATTAATTTTAACTGTTCCTAAAATAGGATTTGAAATAATTTTAGATAATTCATTTATTTTATTTAAATTGTTATTTTCTAAATCTATAATTTTTATTCTATAAACATGAATAGTGTTATTTAAATCTTTTCAATTAAACCTAACAAAATTATCAGTACTACTAAAATCAATAACTGATGCTGGTTTAAAGCTTAGTAATTTAATCGATATAGCATTATTATTATTATTTTTATTATTTACAAAGTAAATATTTTTATCATTTATATAATATTTATTATTTCTATTATCAAAACCTAAAAATCTAATATAACTTTCATTTTCATTAACTCCATATATTTTTTCAATAATTGATTTACGTTTACCATTTTCTATAATTTGATAGAAAACACTAACACCACTATCAGTTTCTGTATTATGTTCTTCTTTTTGATAAGGACTAGCGGCAATTGTTGTTGGTACAGCAGTTCCACTAATAGTTAATACACTTAATAAACTTAAAAGTTTTTTCATTTTGTATAATTTCCTTTCTTTAATCTTGAAACTTTTTATCAAGATATAATTGCATTATATATATATATATATATATAAGCAAGCAAAATATTATGAATTATTTTAAAAATTTATCTTGAAAAATAGCTCTTATGACGCGTTTTAAGGGATAAATTAGCAATGAAATATATTAAGTTTAGTTATATATAATATATAAAAAGTATCTTTAATTTTGTCGAAAACTCTTGATATTTATAAAATATACCTAAAATTAGGTATATTTTTAATATATAGAGGTAAATAAATGATGAAAAAAATAATTACAGAATTAATAAATAGCTTAACAGATGATCAATTTTTAGAATTTTATGAAAAAATAAAACAACAAGCAGACTTAATTAAAAAACAAAAACGTTTAAATGAAATTGATCAAAAATTTAGAGATAAAGGCATTATATGTCCTAATTGCAAATCTTTTCATTGTGTTAAAAATGGTCATAATTCCGAAGGAAAACAAAAATATTTATGTAAAAAATGTCGTGCTAGTTTTGATGCATTTCGTCATCATTTTACTTATTGAAGTCATTTAAATTATGAACAGTGAAATTTATTAATTCAAATTTCATTGTTAGGACAATCTAGTAAAATAATTTCTCGTTTTATTAAAACAACCCCAAAAACCGCTTGATATAATCGACAAAAATTAATGCAATCAAAACAATTAGAAAATACACAGTTAAAATTTAAAAAATTAAATGGTCAAATCCAAATGGATGAAACATTTATTAAAGAAATTCATAAAGGCAATTTTAAAGATAAATTTGATAAACGAAAAACTCATCTCGATCCATTTTCAACTGATACCAAATGCTGTATTCAAATGGCGGTTGATAGCAATAATAATATTTTTGTTCAATCCACCAATACCAAAAGATTACAAAAACAATGGATTATTGAAAATATGAATAAGCAACTAATTAAAGAAAAATCAATAATTATTTCTGATATGCAACCACTATATTTATTAGTAGCAAAACAAACAAATTCTACTCTATATTCCACCAAAACTAGTACAAACCCTGATACTAGTTATCAAAAGTTAAATAAGATTAGTAAATTACAATCCAGTCTTAAAGAAGCCTTAATTCATTATCATGGTTTGGGTTTCACTAATATTCAAAATTATTTAAAGCTCTGAAAATGAAAATACCAACACAAAGGTTTAACACCAAACCAACAATCAACGGTATTATATTTTAACGTTTAAAAAATTTAAAGCAAAATCATAATCTTACACAAAATTAGTTTTCAAATTGTCATATTGATGATTTTTTTTATTTCATCAAGAGTTTTCGACAAAATTAAAGAAGATTTTGATATTGGTTGTGGAATTGTTGTATCATCTAGTAAAGGTGTTTCAGGTTGGTATATTGACACAAATGGTCTTATTAGTTCTTTTGAAAATATAAAAATAGGTAATTTAAAAATTAAAAGAAAATTGGTGAGTTAATAATGAAACAAGATAAAACAACTTGATTAAAGGGTGCCTTACCTTGAAATTGATTTAAAAAAGACCTTATTCCGACTTATAATTGAACTCATAAAGATATTAGATAATTAGAAAGAAAATATAAAATTCGTAGTTGAGTAGTTAGTTTTTATACATTGATATTTTTAGCATTAAATTGTTGATTAGAATATGGCATGATCAATGCAATAAAAGATAATATTAATTGATATAATTATGGTCAATATTGAGGTAATGTAATTGCTATTTTATTAACACCTTTATTTACACACGGAATTCAGGGTATATTTGTTGCTAGTAGTAAACCCAAAGTAGATATGAAAATTGATATTCCACGATTAAAAATATCTAAAATGGGATTAGTATTTACAATTTTACCTTTAATTACTTTAATAATTTCTTTAATTATTATTTGAATTGATAAATCAAAATGAAAAAAAGACCATTTAAGACATTGCTTAGATTGTCGAATTAATTCTCGTGTTATTCAACCAAGAATAGCAAAACAATGAAATAATTTGGATGGTATAACAGAAGAAATATTTAAAAATATGCAAGATGAATATACTAAAAAACAAGAAGAAAATAACAAAGAATTAAATTTAAAATAAACTATATATAGGGGCGGTTGATATTTTTGGGTGGTTATATAGTTTAATTTATAAATTATTTTGTTCTGAAAGAATGGATGGCCACTGTTTGAGTAAGGATAAGAAAGGAAATAAAGAAATGGAAATTAGTAATGAAATAGTAATTGCTTTACTTGTGTTAGCGGGTGCTGGTGGAATGGGTAGTCTTGGTATTCTTGGATTATCTGCTAAAAAAATTAAAAAATATAAAGCAGAAATTAGAGAATTAAGAACTGCTGTTATTGCTCACGAAAAACATTTACGAGGACCTGATTATGCAACAGAATTAGCATTAAAAACAGGTCAAATTAAAAATGTTAAAAAACAAGTTAAAGTAAATGACAAAAAACAAGCACAAAAAGATGCTATTAAAAAACTAACAAATAGTATTTAAAAAAAATAACCTTAATTGGTTATTTTTTATTTTCTAATATTAAGTCTAAATTTTTAACTTTACAAATAACTAAATTATTTTTTCCATAATTATTTTTATAATATTCTCAGTATTCAGTTGAATTAATATCTACATCTTGTTTATCAATCCCAATTATATATTCACCACGAGGGTTTTTACAAGGGCGATTACCTTGTTCAGATCGATAACATAAAATATAATTATTCATATTCTTTATTTCCTTTATAATGTGTTATATAAAAGTTAATAAGATATTCTATTTTTTGATAATAAGTATTAAAATTTAATTCATTTCAAACTTTTTCTTCGTTTTTATTTAAGTAAATATTAACATTCCTAATTTTGCAAGAATAATATTTTCCAGTTTTTTGATTATATGAATGTTTCATAATATTAACTTTCATAATTAGCAATAATAATTGCATCTCGTAAATGATTACTTATTTTATCATTATTATATTTTCAACCTTTACCATATTGATAAGTTAAATTAGTATCTTTATCAAATTTTCATATACAACTATCATTATATTTACTTAAATTTTCCATATTTTTAACAACTGATTTAGTATGTTTAGGTGATACCCAATTATAACTAACTCAAGTATTTTCAATCGCACCCAGTAATCTTAATAAATCATCTCTATCTTTACTAGCATTAGCAGATGTATATAAACAATCTTCAATATTTAATCCTTTTGGAAAAAGTTCACCTTTATTTTTTACATAATAATCTGAATATAAATATTCATCTATAAATTCATCAATAAATTTATAATGTTCTTTTCAATATTTACTAGTAAATTCATTTTGTTTAATTAATTTATTATTTTCATATATAACAATAGCAGTAGTACCAGTTCCTGATGGGTCAATACCTATTTTTATCAAGTGGCTCATTCCTCATCGTTATTATTATTAACTGCTTTTACTAAATTTGAAATATCTTCTTCTTTAACTACATTATCGTTTATTTCCACTATTTCATCATTAGGTGGGGTATTATAATTTATATTATTTGATAAAGTTTCATCGTTAATATGCCTCTTATTTTGGGTGAAAGTAGCATCATTATCAATATAAATCTTTTCATCATTAGTTGTAATAACTGCTTGATCTGATTTATATGCTTGTTGTAATTCAACTGACATAATACCTCATTTTCTTAATAATGATGTTAATACGGTTTTAAGGGCCATTTCATCAAAACTAGCAATATAAAATGATTTATTTTTAGCATAAGTTTTAGAATATTTCATAAAATGATTTTCCATTTGTTCTTTGGTCATATATAAAGTTTTTCCAAAACCATTAACCATTTTAAAGTATGCTACATAACCAATAATTGGTAATTTTTCTCTTTCATCTTCATTTTGAATTCAATTAAAACTAGTTCCTTTTAAACGATCATAATTTACTAATTCATTTTCTCTAACATCTGATACTGACATATCTAAATATTGACCACTTCTTTGTGCTAATTGAATATAACCTTTATAACCCATTTGAAATTGAGCTTGATTAATTCATTCTTGGATTTCGCGACCGTTAATAATTCTTGTTATTTTTGTGTTATATGGCACTACATAAGCATAACCAAATTGTTTTTCCATTGGTAAATTTAATAAAACTCCTTGATAACAAGCAGTCATAATTGTTTTTGGATCTGCTTTTTGTAATAATTCATTACTATTTGATATTGCAACTATATTACTTTTAAATCTTGCAATTTCATTTTCATTAGAAAATTTACTTTTTATTCATTCTGTTGCTTTATCTGTTCTTAAAAATTCAACAATATTTGCCATATTATTTTTCTCCTTTATTTATTTTAAAATTAATACCTTTAACCTCAATTAAATTAATATCTTTATTACTATCTCACTGATCTTTAATTTCATTTTTAACAATTTGTTCATCAACAACTAAATAATTTTTAATAAGATTAATAAGTTCTAATTTATCAGCATTTTGTAAAAAATCATCATTAATACCAATAACCTCAATATCTTTAATTAATAATTTTTCTTTCCGAAAATTACTAGTAATAATTTTTAATTCTTGCTCTTGTTTTGCTACACTTTTAATTTCTAAAAATTGTTCTTTTTTATGAGTTTCAATAATTTCATTTTGTTTTTGAAATTGAATATTAATAACATTATTTTTTAAAGAATCATGATTATTCTTAATATTATTTTCTAAATTCAAAATATCTTTTCTAATAAAATTTAATTCATCTTTAAAAGATTTTATTAATTCTAATGGTTCTCTAAAAATATAATCAATTTTTGAAACTACTAATTTTAAATCTTTTAGTGATTGTGATTTATATTCTCCATTTATTAATCAAGCTTGTTGTCGATATATAAATTCTGCTAATTCTTGTCCATTTTCATCAATTCATTTTTTAATTGTTAATGCTTTTAAACTTAATTCTTTAAAATTATTTCCTTTTAAATAAAATGGATACGTAATATTTTTAACTTCATTATTTAATTTTAAATCTGCCATAATTAAATTTCCTCTAATTCCATTTCATTAATTAAATTATCAATATATTCATAAGCACTTTCTTCTGAATGACATTCTTCTAATGCCATATTAAATAAATCTTCTTCAGTATAAACATAACCATTTTCATCTTTTCACATACTAATTTACCTCGTTCTTTGCTATTAATATTTCTATTAATTTTCTTCCTTTTTGTTATTTAATATCAAAATAAGTTATTTCTTGATTTAATAAATGTGCTTCTTCATTTTTAATTAAATTAATATCATCATTAATATTTTCTTTTTGCCCTGTTTTATTATCAAATATATTAATACAAAAATCATTGTACATATATATTGATATTAGATTTTTGATTGTCATATTTACCTCCTATTTTTAACTCGCTGGCACTCACTCCCAAGTGAAAGTGCCAAAGCGAGAGTTAGTTATATAATTAAGTATTTATCTATTTATTTACTACGCCATCCGCTTCACTGCGGGTGAGCGGTGGCGGTATGTTTTATTGTTTAATGTTTAATAATCGACAGTTGTTTTTATAAGATAATGCCAGAGAATTCTCTCTCTTCATCCGCACCATTTCAGGTCAAAGCGTTCAGTTTTTAAAATAAATTCACTTGCACCTTGAAGAGCCTAATGCTGGCTTTGTGGTTTTTAAAACCTCTGTCATCCTCTAATGGGATAATATCTATCGCAAATTTATTTATAAAGTGGCCATCTCAATATTTATTGTCGTTTGATGTTGACCTCGCACTTATCACGACTATCGCTTGTTAAAGCGTCTATTATTTACGGACTGATTACCGCTGGGCTAGACCGCCTCATGTGGAATAAAAACACTTAGTTATTTAAAATAACCGTCCCACACTGCATTAAGTTGTTTTATAAAATCAAAGTTTAAAAGAACCAGTTTCATAATCAAAGATAATTTTTGAATTTTCTAGTTTTTGATAAAACTGTTTTTGTGTTTTATCTTTTATTTTATTTAATAAATATTTATGTTTTTCACAAGTTCATAAAACTTTATTTGATAAAAATTCTTCGGTAATGAATGATACTGCTTTATAGCAATCATTAACATCACATATTTTTTGTTGTTTAATTATCATTACCTCCTTTTAGGGATTTTTTATTTCAAATAAAAAAACAACCCTAACAAGAGTTGTTTTTTGGAGCTTCATCGTACATTATACGATAATTAAAAAAATACTAATGCTACCTTTTGGGGTAAATTAGTATTTTTATTTTTGTTTATTTTGCTGGTTTTTGATAAACTGATGCTTTTGTTTTGTTTCGTCCAAATTTTTCAAACTTAACAATCCCATCGATTAAAGCAAATAAGGTATCATCCCCACCACGCCCAACATTTACTCCTGGGTGAACTTTTGTTCCGCGTTGACGATAAATTATTGATCCAGCTCGAATTCCTTGGCCATCAGCTCTTTTTGCGCCTAAACGTTTTGAATGTGAATCACGACCATTTTTAGTCGACCCTACTCCTTTTTTTGAAGCAAATAACTGTAAGCCTAATAAGAACTTCATCATTATTCTTCAACCTCCTTTACACTAATAAATTCTTGGTATTGCTGATAAATTGTTAAAAATTGATAATACATCGTTTGTAAAATAACTTGTAAATCAGAACTATTTTCTTTTACGATGATAGTAATTAATCCTTCATTAATAACAAATTCACAACTATTTGGTTTAATTTGATCAATTGCATTTAAACCACCTGTTGCAATTCCTGTTATTGCTGCACAAACAAGGTCTTTACCATATTCACCTGCCTGTGTATGACCAGTAATTTCAATTTTTGTAAATTTTTGTTCAGTTTTATTAATTATAATTTTAATCATAATTATTTATCATTTTTTTCTGTTTTTGTTACTGGTTTTTTTGGTGATGTTGTTGTTGAAGTTTTTGCAGCAGGTTTCGCCGCAGTTGTTGATTTTACTGTTGCTGGTTTTGCTGCTGGTGCTGGTTTACTTACCACAGGTTTCACAACCGGTTTTGGTTCAGCACTCGTTGCAGGTTTTGCTAATGCTGCTGGTTTAAATGCTGGTTTAACTGCTGCTGGTTTAGTTTCTGCTGCTACAGCTGGTTTTGCTGTCCCTGACAATAAAATTTGGTCAATTTTAATTTTTGTGTATGGCTGACGATGACCATACTTCTTATGTTGTGTTTTCTTTGGTTTATAATGAAACACAACAATTTTCTTTTGTTTTCCTTGTTTTAAAATTGTCCCGGTTACTGATGCCCCTTTTAAAAAGGGAGTTCCCACTTTTCCATCAACCATTAAAACTTCGGTAAAATTAACTTTTTCACCTTCGTTACCGTTTAACATTTCAACAAATATTTCATCACCTTGAGAAACACGTAATTGTTTCCCCCCAGTTTTAATTATTGCAAACATTTTTACACCTCCAGTTTATACTCGCCTTGTAAGTAGATAAGTATTACATATCCTTTAGGTACTTAAAAGTCAAAGAGCGGTTGAAACTGAAACAACCATAATTAATTATATCGTTATCTTGAAAAAATTCAATAAATATTTTATTTTTTAATTGTGAAAACCACAGACATTTAAGAATTTAGTTCATACCGTTAATAAAATTATAACATTAAAATAAAAAACTGCCATTAATTTTTGGCAGTTATAAATTAAATTAGAATGATAATACCATATTTGGGCCAGCAATAGTACAATGGCCACTTTCAAGTACATCCAGTCCAATTATTGCGTCAAATCCTTGGCTGGAAATATGTTCATTTCCGTGAACCATTGTAATCTTAGTTACAAATGAACTTGGGAATACTCGAGATTTTAATCCCTCAGGTGTTGATACTATTCCTTGTTGAAGGTCAGTTGGTAAATGTAAAGCAACCATATATGTATAAAATTCATCTTCTGAATTAGAACCAGTAGAAACTTTCATTTTTCCTCTTGACTCAAGTTTTAATTTTTCAACAATTTTAGTTGATATAACAGAATTTGTTGCACCAGGTATCTATTAAAGCTTTACAAAAAAAACCATCCTTTAAATTAATTTCTTTGTTGGAAATGGAAGTAACGACTAAATCAACTTCGAATCTTCTATTTTTAAGTGACGTTCAAATTTTAGGCATAAAAACTTAATCCCACATATCCAAAATTATTCATTTTTGGATCTAAATCACTAATTTTTTGAACGATGAATTTTTTATCACTTAAATTTTCTAATGAATAAATATTAGCTTCATCATAATTAGAAAATTTTGCTACAAATTTTTTATCCGAAATTATAACAATATCCTCATTTTTTAAATTATATTTTTTAATTAATTCATTTTTATTATCATTAAATCATTTAAAATTTTCGTCAATATAATTCTTATTTTCACTTTTACTCATTTCACATCAACTCCTATTACATATTAATTATAACTTATTTTTTTAATTTTTAAATAATTTAAACCTTTAATTTTGTCGAAAACTCTTGATATTTATAAAATATACCTAAAATTAGGTATATTTTTAATATATAGAGGTAAATAAATGATGAAAAAAATAATTACAGAATTAATAAATAGCTTAACAGATGATCAATTTTTAGAATTTTATGAAAAAATAAAACAACAAGCAGACTTAATTAAAAAACAAAAACGTTTAAATGAAATTGATCAAAAATTT
Source organism: Spiroplasma endosymbiont of Sarcophaga carnaria (assembly GCF_964019595.1). Classification (NCBI taxonomy): domain Bacteria; kingdom Bacillati; phylum Mycoplasmatota; class Mollicutes; order Entomoplasmatales; family Spiroplasmataceae; genus Spiroplasma; species Spiroplasma endosymbiont of Sarcophaga carnaria. The sequence continues at coordinate 1,348,766 of NZ_OZ026456.1, read as the reverse complement.
AGAGATAAAGGCATTATATGTCCTAATTGCAAATCTTTTCATTGTGTTAAAAATGGTCATAATTCCGAAGGAAAACAAAAATATTTATGTAAAAAATGTCGTGCTAGTTTTGATGCATTTCGTCATCATTTTACTTATTGAAGTCATTTAAATTATGAACAGTGAAATTTATTAATTCAAATTTCATTGTTAGGACAATCTAGTAAAATAATTTCTCGTTTTATTAAAACAACCCCAAAAACCGCTTGATATAATCGACAAAAATTAATGCAATCAAAACAATTAGAAAATACACAGTTAAAATTTAAAAAATTAAATGGTCAAATCCAAATGGATGAAACATTTATTAAAGAAATTCATAAAGGCAATTTTAAAGATAAATTTGATAAACGAAAAACTCATCTCGATCCATTTTCAACTGATACCAAATGCTGTATTCAAATGGCAGTTGATAGCAATAATAATATTTTTGTTCAATCCACCAATACCAAAAGATTACAAAAACAATGGATTATTGAAAATATGAATAAGCAACTAATTAAAGAAAAATCAATAATTATTTCTGATATGCAACCACTATATTTATTAGTAGCAAAACAAACAAATTCTACTCTATATTCCACCAAAACTAGTACAAACCCTGATACTAGTTATCAAAAGTTAAATAAGATTAGTAAATTACAATCCAGTCTTAAAGAAGCCTTAATTCATTATCATGGTTTGGGTTTCACTAATATTCAAAATTATTTAAAGCTCTGAAAATGAAAATACCAACACAAAGGTTTAACACCAAACCAACAATCAACGGTATTATATTTTAACGTTTAAAAAATTTAAAGCAAAATCATAATCTTACACAAAATTAGTTTTCAAATTGTCATATTGATGATTTTTTTTATTTCATCAAGAGTTTTCGACAAAATTAAAGATTTAAACCTAAAATAGCTAAAACAACATTCAGCTGCATTTATCATATCCAATTTATTTACACCAGGTTTTTCATCGCGAATATTAGTTTTCTCATTATTAATACAGTTAAATAATTCTTGATATAAATAACCATTCTTTTTTACTAATATTTCTTTGTCATTAAATGTTTTAAAAACATCTAAATTCTCACTAAAATAAATTTTTCCTTCGGCTAATAATCTTTTTCATTTATAATGTCGGTCTTGTACACTTCATCCTTTTGTTCCAGTAACTAAAATAGTAGAAAATCTTGTAATATCTAAATCCATATTTTTTCAATCATTATTTTCAAGTAGTGTTTTTCTAACAAAATGGCCAACTGTACGAGCATCATGTCCAATCCGATAGTTAAATTATTCTTTTAAATTATGATAAATTTGTGATCAACTATTAATTTTATTAACCATACTATCAACTTTTTCAGTCATATCCTTAAATTCTGTACTTGATATTGATTGTTCTTCAAGAATATAAATTCCTTCAATAAATTCTTCCTTATCAAATTCAAATCCTATTAAAATTTGAGTGGCATCATCTTGCCCTTTTATACTATCAGCATAATCTGCACCAATTTTAATTTTAGTAAATCAATATTTGTTCATATCTTTTCAATAAAATTCTTTTGGATTAAAAAATTTGGCACCAGTAATTAAGTCTTTTTTGTAACTATAACGTTCAGGATTAAATTGACGCTCTCCCCCACGAAATAGTGAATCATATACTTCTGGTTTATTTTCATTTAATCAATTTCCTAAATCAAATACTCTTTGATTAAGATTTTTGTTATTTACTTTTGTAGTACCTCTGACAACTGTCACACCAATATCATTCATAAAAGTTTGATCATTAAAATATGATATATCATTATCATCTAGTTATTTTTGGACTTCCTCTGTTAATGGAAAAATAGATTGGACGAATGTTTCATAAATAATATGATCAGCATTATGATTGTTAAAGCCAAAAATAATAATCTGTTCTTTTCGTAATTCCATTGTTACATCATCATCTGAATAACATAATTGTGGAACTACTTCTCTTGTAGTTGCAATATTTTTCCCACGTGAAATTTGAATTATCATATTGAATAATCGATACATGTATTCGTTTTCATCTAAAATTGTTGCATCTAGCGGAATTACCTCTTCTAAACCAAAAAAGGCATATTCCCCTACTGATGCATCTTGTCCTTCTCAAGTACTTCCGTTGTCAAAACCAACAACTTTAATTATTCTGCCATTCGGTCAAATATATTCAAATCTAGTGTCACTAACTTTTTTCTTTATTATTTTTTCTGAAATAGCTTCTTTGATTGTGACTCCATATTCTTCTAAATCATTAATAACTCTTGTCATTTTCTTATCGTAGTTATCTTTGGCTGATATGTAAGTATATCTTGCCAGTAGACAATTTCAATCTAAAAAATTGCATGTATAAAATAACGCTAATAAACAAATAAGATAAGATTTTCCAAACCCTTTTGCCCCAGTTAAAATTTTAAATATTGCTGATTTCGATATTGGCTCACAAAATTTAGCAATAAAAATTTTAGCTAATGCGTCAATGTTAAAATTACAGTTTTGTTCATCTCAATTTAAGTTAATTATTTCTTTTGTTTCCATGCCAATATAGATGCACTATTTTTCTTAAAAAGTCAATAAAATTACGCGCGAGCGCACTATGTTTTCAAAAAAAATTTTTCTTGCGGCGAATTCTAAAAGTATGGAGTACTCTACAATTATTCAAATCTTTAAATCTTCATTCCATTCTGATTTACAGATATACATAATTCTCCACTATTTTTAAATTGGAGTCAAGGAAAATCTTTTTTTAGAAAACATGTGCGCGAGCGCTCGTGGATTTTGGCAAATAAAAACCCTTATAATATAAGGGATATTAATGATCTAGATTGATCAGTGCTATCAAATAAACCAATTGCAAATTTAACTGTCTCATTATATTCATCAGTTAATTTAAACTCTCATAATCCATAACCCGAGATTGAACTAACTAATAATTCAGTGATATAAGATGGAGATTGTAACTTGAATTCGCCTTTGTTAGTAAGACTATCATTGTAATAATCAAATTCAATTTTGCCACTACCATAGCTAGAGTATAATTGTTTGACTTCTTCATCTAAATTAGTAATTCGATGAGCTAAGTATTTTGAATAGCTACCATTAGCTAACTGTTGATCTAAAGGCATTGTGGAAGGAATCGAACTAGTTTCTAACGAATTATTAATTTCCGGAAATGAAAAGTTATTATAGTCTAATTGATAAATATAGTTTTTTGAAATTATATATTGGTTAAATTCAAAGCTATTTTCAGTAAAAATACCATAATTTGATTTTAATTTAACAACTATATCTTTATATTCATAATAGTCAGTTGCATCTGGACTTTCTAATGGATTAGTAACCTCAAAATAATATGGTAATAAAATTTTGTAATCGTCATTATCTCCTTTATTAATACAATAATTTGATTTTAAATTACTTGATAACATAGCTAATGCATTTTCAATTCGATTAACCATACTTTTATTTTCTAAAACTACTGTAGGATTTCTTTTTTTTCATGCTATTCATAAATTTGTTACTACTGCATATCTATCTTGACCTTCAAATAAAGTTCTAATTTTATAAATTTTTTCATTATCTATTACTTCTACTCATTGATTATCATTTTTTATAAGTTTAACTGCGTGTTCAAATTCTCTATCTTTTCAGTAACTGTATGTTAACATTGTTTTAAGTAACTCAAAAGCATCTGAAGAAGGAGTTGCACCATCGGGAATAATTTCAAGATTAATAATTGAATTCAATTTTGTTGTTTCTTGATATGGTACTAATCCATATGATGCAATTGATTGATATAAACTTTTAGCAGTACTATCAGAATTTGAAAAATCTGAATTAGGAAAAATTGTAACTTGATCTAAGTTTAATTCAAAAACTTTATTTCGACTAGTAAAAGGATTTTTTTGATAATAAGCTGTTCCAGTTCCACTATCAAAAGCCGGAACTTGATCATTTCCATCATAAACGGCATTAAATTTAATTCTTTTTGCTTTAGCAATTTGAATTGACGAGGGTGGTTGTGAACCACCAAGTTGTAAAAAATCTTGTAATGAAAACTCTTGATTGTATTTAATACCTTTTGAATCCAAAAAAGTGAAAATATCTTTTAAAGGGATAATTTGATTACCATTTCAAAAATCTGTCATCGAAATATTTGGTTCCAATTGCCATGGAAAAACTAATTTCGGAAAAAGGACTGTTCCATCTTTTGCAATCAAATTAGGAACTTTCCCCTGTTTATTTTTTAATTTTAAATTACCAACATAACAACCATTGGGAGACGTAAAACTTAATTCAGTAATTTTATTAGTAAATGGCTTTGATAAAATTATTTTAATTGGCGATATTTTATAAGAACTCGTTAAATCCTTAATTTCACGAAAAATAAATGATGTTGAATCATTATTATTTTCAATATTAGGAATTTCCATTTCTTGATTTACAAATTTTTCAATGTTTTCAAAATTTTCAGTTGTAATCACTTCTTTTGTCAATAAATATAAGTAATACGTATCAAATTGTTGTTCATCATTTTGAGTGGAAAAAACTAAACTAACTGTATTTTTTAAAATTGACTCAGAAGGATTAGTTGGATCTGCCAATTCATTTAAACTAAAGACATTATTTTGGGTTAAATATCCACGAATTTTTTGACCAAGTTCAATTTGTGTTGCACATATGGTTATTTTATTTGTTGAAGCTTTAATTCCATTTTTAATATTATTACCTGTTAATGAATAAAGCGGATAAATTCAATAATCTTTGACTTCATCTTCTGTATAAAATTGCGAATTATCTGCTTTTTCACGACGATTTAATTTTGCTTTAATACTTTCGACAAAATCATCGTTTAAATCATCAAATTGTTTATTTTCCATTATTAGTATCCTCCTGATTATTATTAATTGTTGGGGTATTTGTGATCATATTCATTGTTTGTAAAATATTTTTTTGGGTTGTTAAATCAATGTCTAAATCAACTGTTCCATCGCTAAAATCATAACCTTGTAATAAACTCCCTTCTTTTAAATTACATTCCTTTAGCATCATCAAAAATTTTTTTCCAAAATTTTGTAAAAAATTAACATATAACATTTTTTCGCGTTCAATAGCTGGCGATACTAAAAATTGATTGGCTTGAATTTCAGCAGTTGTTTGTTGCGCAGACTTAATTTCATCAATATTTGGTATTCCTAAATCTGTTTTAATTTCATTTCAAATATCATTCCGTGTGTTACGCATTGTTTGAATTAAAGAGTTTGGTTGCCATGTAACAACTTATTGGTTAAAAGGTAAAAAAACTTGGCCATCACCAACAATCGGTTTCATTCGAACCATTCCTTTTAATAACAAATAATTAATAAAATCATTATTATTTTTTTCTTCATTAGGATTATCTACTTGATCACTAGTAGTCATAATCCCCCCCTTTTCTCAATGAGGTAAAATAGCACTAATCTCTTCGTATTTTTCCATCATTTCTAACTTTGACTTAATTTTATGACAACGTGGTTTTTCATGTAAATCAACTGGCATTATTGCAACGGGCAAAAAACTTTGTGATAATGATTCAATTCGATCAAAACGATAATTTGCATAAGTTGCTGGCGATAATTCTTTTTTTGGTTTTTTAATTTCGCGGGTCTTTTGAATGTCCCAGACACTAAGTGTAACACTAACTTTATTATTATTAACTGAATAAACTTCAGTTAAAGTATATAATGATAAACCATGAATAATATTATCTTGATAATTAACTGAAACCTCAAATATTTCACCATTTCGAGTATTTTTATAATTAACAAAGGCTGGTAAAATAATTGGTTCAGTAATAGCAATACCATTTTTATCAACACTTTCAGTTTGCACTTTATTAATAACTAAAGGAATTATGTAAAATGAAGTGCAACAAATCTTATTAGTCAAATAATACAATAAAAATCATAAAAAATCAATTATAAATTTTTAAAAATCAAAATATTTATAGTTTTTATTTTATTTTAAGGAAAATTAAGCACACTAAAAAATAATTTATTAAATTACTTCAAATAAACCTATTTAAAATTATCTGAAAATACCTCTTTTGCTGTTTTTCAATTAAGAACAGGCCTTAATTTATCATTTATAACATTAACTACTCAATTTATTTTTTGTTGACTAACATTATTAAAATCAGTTCCCTTAGGAAATCATTGTCTAAGTTCAGAATTCATATATTGGCATCGTGTACGATGAAGCGGCAAAAAACAACTCTTGTTAGGGTTGTTTTTTTATTTGAAATAAAACAATCTTCCAAAGGAGGTAATAATAATTAAACAACAAAAAATATGTGATGTTAATGATTGCTATAAAGCAGTATCATTCATTACCGAAGAATTTTTATCAAATAAAGTTTTATGAACTTGTGAAAAACATAAATATTTATTGAATAAAGTAAAAGATAAAAAACAAAAACAGTTTTATCAAAAACTAGAAAATTCAAAAATTATTTTTGATGATAAAACTGGTTCTTTTAAACTTTGATTTTATAAAACAACTTAATGCAGGGTGGAACAGTTATTTTAAATAACTAAGTGTTTTTTTCCACATAGGCGGTCTAGCCCAGCGGTAATCAGTCCGTAAATAATAGACGCTTTAACAAGCGATAGTCGTGATAAGTGCGAGGTCAACATCAAACGACAATAAATATTGAGATGGCCACTTTATAAATAAATTTGCGATAGATATTACTTCTTAGAAGTGACGGCGGTTTAAAAACCACAAAGTCAGCATTGGGCTCTTCAAGGTGCAAGTGAATTTATTTTAAAAACTGAACGTTTTGACCTGAAATGGTGCGGATGAAGAGAGAGAATTCTCTGGCACTAACTTATAAAAACAACTGTCTATTATTAAACATTAAACAATAAAACATACCGCCACCGCTCACCCGCAGTGAAGCGGATGGTGTAGTAAATAAATACTTAATTATATAACTAACTCTCGCTTTGACACTTTCACTTGGGAGTGAGTGCCAGCGAGTTAAAAATAGGAGGAATTAAATTATGAATAAAAAATATTTATTAGTAATAAAAAGTAAATATGGTGATTTAAAAACAGAATTCTTTTATACATTAAAAGAAGCAAAAATTACCGCTAATGTTGAAAATCAACAAGAATGATTAACAACTATTATTGATTTAGAAGATAACGGTATTACATAACAAGGAGATAAATAATATGCTTTAATTTTGTCGAAAACTCTTGATATTTATAAAATATACCTAAAATTAGGTATATTTTTAATATATAGAGGTAAATAAATGATGAAAAAAATAATTACAGAATTAATAAATAGCTTAACAGATGATCAATTTTTAGAATTTTATGAAAAAATAAAACAACAAGCAGACTTAATTAAAAAACAAAAACGTTTAAATGAAATTGATCAAAAATTTAGAGATAAAGGCATTATATGTCCTAATTGCAAATCTTTTCATTGTGTTAAAAATGGTCATAATTCCGAAGGAAAACAAAAATATTTATGTAAAAAATGTCGTGCTAGTTTTGATGCATTTCGTCATCATTTTACTTATTGAAGTCATTTAAATTATGAACAGTGAAATTTATTAATTCAAATTTCATTGTTAGGACAATCTAGTAAAATAATTTCTCGTTTTATTAAAACAACCCCAAAAACCGCTTGATATAATCGACAAAAATTAATGCAATCAAAACAATTAGAAAATACACAGTTAAAATTTAAAAAATTAAATGGTCAAATCCAAATGGATGAAACATTTATTAAAGAAATTCATAAAGGCAATTTTAAAGATAAATTTGATAAACGAAAAACTCATCTCGATCCATTTTCAACTGATACCAAATGCTGTATTCAAATGGCAGTTGATAGCAATAATAATATTTTTGTTCAATCCACCAATACCAAAAGATTACAAAAACAATGGATTATTGAAAATATGAATAAGCAACTAATTAAAGAAAAATCAATAATTATTTCTGATATGCAACCACTATATTTATTAGTAGCAAAACAAACAAATTCTACTCTATATTCCACCAAAACTAGTACAAACCCTGATACTAGTTATCAAAAGTTAAATAAGATTAGTAAATTACAATCCAGTCTTAAAGAAGCCTTAATTCATTATCATGGTTTGGGTTTCACTAATATTCAAAATTATTTAAAGCTCTGAAAATGAAAATACCAACACAAAGGTTTAACACCAAACCAACAATCAACGGTATTATATTTTAACGTTTAAAAAATTTAAAGCAAAATCATAATCTTACACAAAATTAGTTTTCAAATTGTCATATTGATGATTTTTTTTATTTCATCAAGAGTTTTCGACAAAATTAAAGATAATATGTGAAAAGATGAATATGGTAAAGTTTATACTGAAGAAGATTTATTTAATTTAGCACTAGAAGAATGTCATTCAGAAGAAAGTGCTTATGAATATATTGATAATTTAATTAATGAAATGGAATTAGAGGAAATTTAAGTAATGGCAGATTTAATTAAAAATATTACTTATCCGTTTTATTTAAAAGGAAATGATTTTAAAGAATTAAGTTTAAAAGCATTACCAATTAAAAAATTAATTGATGAAAATGGACAAGAATTAGCAGAATTTATATATCGACAACAAGCTTGATTAATAAATGGAGGATATAAATCACAATCACTAAAAGATTTAAAATTATTAGTTTCAAAAATTGATTATATTTTTAGAGAACCATTAGAATTAATAAAATCTTTTAAAGATGAATTAAATTTTATTAGAAAAGATATTTTGAATTTAGAAAATAATATTAAGAATAATCATGATTCTTTAAAAAATAATGTTATTAATATTCAATTTCAAAAACAAAATGAAATTATTGAAACTCATAAAAAAGAACAATTTTTAGAAATTAAAAGTGTAGCAAAACAAGAGCAAGAATTAAAAATTATTACTAGTAATTTTCGGAAAGAAAAATTATTAATTAAAGATATTGAGGTTATTGGTATTAATGATTATTTTTTACAAAATGCTGATAAATTAGAACTTATTAATCTTATTAAAAATTATTTAGTTGTTGATGAACAAATTGTTAAAAATGAAATTAAAGATCGGTGAGATAGTAATAAAGATATTAATTTAATTGGGTTTAAAGGTATTAATTTTAAAATAAATAAAGGAGAAAAATAATATGGCAAATATTGTTGAATTTTTAAGAACAGATAAAGCAACAGAATGAATAAAAAGTAATTTTTCAGATGAAAATGAAATTAGAAGATTTAAAAGTAATATAGTTGCAATATCAAATAGTAATGAATTATTACAAAAAGCAGATCCAAAAACAATTATGACTGCTTGTTATCAAGGTGTTTTATTAAATTTACCAATGGAAAAACAATTCGGGTATGCTTATGTAGTGCCATATAACACAAAAATAACAAGAATTATTAATGGTCGTGAAGTGCAAGAGTGAATTAATCAAGCACAATTTCAAATGGGTTATAAAGGTTATATACAATTAGCACAGCGTAGTGGTCAATATTTAGATATGTCAGTATCAGATGTTAGAGAAAATGAATTAGTAAATTATGATCGTTTAAAAGGTACTACTTTTAATTGAATTCAAAATGAAGATGAAAGAGAAAAATTACCAATTATAGGTTATGTATCATATTTTAAAATGGTTAATGGTTTTGAAAAAACTTTATATATGAAAAAAGAACAAATGGAAAATCATTTTATGAAATATTCTAAAACTTATGCTAAAAATAAATCATTTTATATTGCTACTTTTGATGAAATGGCATTAAAAACAGTATTAACATCTTTATTAAAAAAATGAGGTATTATGTCTGTTGAATTACAACAAGCTTATAAATCAGATCAGGCAGTTATTACAACTAATGATGAAAAGATTTATATTGATAATGATAGCAATATAAGCATAAATAAGGGTCAAATTAGTAATGAAAATATATCAAGTGAAGAAGTGACAGATAATAATTTAGTTAAAGAAGAAGATATATCAAATGTAGTGCCAACAATTAATAATAACAACGATGAGGAATGAGCCACTTGATAAAAATAGGTATTGACCCATCAGGAACAGGTACTACTGCTATTGTTATTTATGAAGATAATAAATTAATTGAAAAATTAGAATTTACAAATAAAAATTGAAAAGAACAATATGAATTTATTAATGATAAATTGTTTGATTATGAAGAAAAAATTAATATTGAAGATTGTTTATATACATCTGCTAATGCAAGTAAAGATAGAGATGATTTATTAAGATTATTAGGAGCATTATCTGTTTATAAATATTTTATTAATTGAGTATCACCAAAAAATACTAAATCAGTTGTTAAAAATATGGAAAATTTAAGTAAATATAATGATAGTTGTATATGAAAATTTGATAAAGATACTAATTTAACTTATCAATATGGTAAAGGTTGATTTTATAATAATGAAAAAATAAGTAATCATTTACGAGATGCAATTATTATTGCTAATTATGAAAGTTAATATTATGAAACATTCATATAATCAAAAAACAGGAAAGTATTATTCTTGTCAAATTCGTAATGTTAATATTTACTTAAATAAAAATGAAGAAAAAGTTTGAAATGAATTTAATAACTTTACTTATTCGCAACGAATTGAATATCTTATTAACTTTTATATAACACATTATAAAGGAAATAAAGAATATGAATAATTATATTTTATGTTATCGATCTGAACAAGGTAATCGCCCTTGTAAAAACCCTCGTGGTGAATATATAATTGGGATTGATAAACAAGATGTAGATATTAATTCAACTGAATACTGAGAATATTATAAAAATAATTATGGAAAAAATAATTTAGTTATTTGTAAAGTTAAAAATTTAGACTTAATATTAGAAAATAAAAAATAACCAATTAAGGTTATTTTTTTTAAATACTATTTGTTAGTTTTTTAATAGCATCTTTTTGTGCTTGTTTTTTGTCATTTACTTTAACTTGTTTTTTAACATTTTTAATTTGACCTGTTTTTAATGCTAATTCTGTTGCATAATCAGGTCCTCGTAAATGTTTTTCGTGAGCAATAACAGCAGTTCTTAATTCTCTAATTTCTGCTTTATATTTTTTAATTTTTTTAGCACATAATCCAAGAATACCAAGACTACCCATTCCACCAGCACCCGCTAACACAAGTAAAGCAATTACTATTTCATTACTAATTTCCATTTCTTTATTTCCTTTCTTATCCTTACTCAAACAGTGGCCATCCATTCTTTCAGAACAAAATAATTTATAAATTAAACTATATAACCACCCAAAAATATCAACCGCCCCTATATATAGTTTATTTTAAATTTAATTCTTTGTTATTTTCTTCTTGTTTTTTAGTATATTCATCTTGCATATTTTTAAATATTTCTTCTGTTATACCATCCAAATTATTTCATTGTTTTGCTATTCTTGGTTGAATAACACGAGAATTAATTCGACAATCTAAGCAATGTCTTAAATGGTCTTTTTTTCATTTTGATTTATCAATTCAAATAATAATTAAAGAAATTATTAAAGTAATTAAAGGTAAAATTGTAAATACTAATCCCATTTTAGATATTTTTAATCGTGGAATATCAATTTTCATATCTACTTTGGGTTTACTACTAGCAACAAATATACCCTGAATTCCGTGTGTAAATAAAGGTGTTAATAAAATAGCAATTCCATTACCTCAATATTGACCATAATTATATCAATTAATATTATCTTTTATTGCATTGATCATGCCATATTCTAATCAACAATTTAATGCTAAAAATATCAATGTATAAAAACTAACTACTCAACTACGAATTTTATATTTTCTTTCTCATTCTCTAATATCTTTATGAGTTCAATTATAAGTCGGAATAGGGTCTTTTTTAAATCAATTTCAAGGTAAGGCACCTTTTAATCAAGTTGTTTTATCTTGTTTCATTATTAACTCACCAATTTTCTTTTAATTTTTAAATTACCTATTTTTATATTTTCAAAAGAACTAATAAGACCATTTGTGTCAATATACCAACCTGAAACACCTTTACTAGATGATACAACAATTCCACAACCAATATCAAAATCTTCTTTAATTTTGTCGAAAACTCTTGATATTTATAAAATATACCTAAAATTAGGTATATTTTTAATATATAGAGGTAAATAAATGATGAAAAAAATAATTACAGAATTAATAAATAGCTTAACAGATGATCAATTTTTAGAATTTTATGAAAAAATAAAACAACAAGCAGACTTAATTAAAAAACAAAAACGTTTAAATGAAATTGATCAAAAATTTAGAGATAAAGGCATTATATGTCCTAATTGCAAATCTTTTCATTGTGTTAAAAATGGTCATAATTCCGAAGGAAAACAAAAATATTTATGTAAAAAATGTCGTGCTAGTTTTGATGCATTTCGTCATCATTTTACTTATTGAAGTCATTTAAATTATGAACAGTGAAATTTATTAATTCAAATTTCATTGTTAGGACAATCTAGTAAAATAATTTCTCGTTTTATTAAAACAACCCCAAAAACCGCTTGATATAATCGACAAAAATTAATGCAATCAAAACAATTAGAAAATACACAGTTAAAATTTAAAAAATTAAATGGTCAAATCCAAATGGATGAAACATTTATTAAAGAAATTCATAAAGGCAATTTTAAAGATAAATTTGATAAACGAAAAACTCATCTCGATCCATTTTCAACTGATACCAAATGCTGTATTCAAATGGCAGTTGATAGCAATAATAATATTTTTGTTCAATCCACCAATACCAAAAGATTACAAAAACAATGGATTATTGAAAATATGAATAAGCAACTAATTAAAGAAAAATCAATAATTATTTCTGATATGCAACCACTATATTTATTAGTAGCAAAACAAACAAATTCTACTCTATATTCCACCAAAACTAGTACAAACCCTGATACTAGTTATCAAAAGTTAAATAAGATTAGTAAATTACAATCCAGTCTTAAAGAAGCCTTAATTCATTATCATGGTTTGGGTTTCACTAATATTCAAAATTATTTAAAGCTCTGAAAATGAAAATACCAACACAAAGGTTTAACACCAAACCAACAATCAACGGTATTATATTTTAACGTTTAAAAAATTTAAAGCAAAATCATAATCTTACACAAAATTAGTTTTCAAATTGTCATATTGATGATTTTTTTTATTTCATCAAGAGTTTTCGACAAAATTAAAGATACTTTTTATAAATAATATAAATACTAAACTTAATGTATTTTGTTGCTAATTTAACCCTTAAAACGTGTCATAAGATTTATTTTTCAAGATAAAATTTTAAAATAATTTATAATTTTGCTTGTATATATATATATATATATATATATATATATATATATATATATATATAATTTTATAAGTTAATAAACATTAGAGAGGATGGTTAATTAAAATGAAAAGATTATTAAGTATTTTATGTATAGTTAGTTTAAATGCAAGCGAATCAAACATTGTAATTGCTTGCGATGGAGGAAATATAAAACAAAAAATTAATTTAAATACAATAAATAAATTAACTGTAAATATTATTTATGAAAAAAATAAAAAACTATCTGATTTAAATACAAAAATTATTAATGCACAAGAATTTATAAATAAACCTTTAAATGAAGGTTATACTATTAATTATTATTCTAGTGAAGATTTAAGTAATAAAAATGATATTTCTGATTTTCCTCAAAGTGAAAACACTGCTATTTATGTTGTTATAATTGCTTCTAAAAATGATAAAAATTGAGAAGGACAAACTTCAAGATTAAAAGTAGTAATGAAATAAAAAATATATGAAAAGATTATTAAGTATTATTGGAGCAATATCATTATTAGTAGGAACCAATACAACCAGTTTAGTTGCTTGTAATAACATAGTAGAATACATACCCGATGAATTAGCAAAATTAAAAGCAGAAAACAAAATTAAAACAAACAACCAAGAAATTAGAGACAATTTAGAATGAATAGCACCACAAGAAAAACCATTTAATAACGTTGATAATAAATATTATTATGTTGTTTGGCGTGGTGATAAAAATGATAATTGAAGAATTGTTAATTTTAAAAATAACCAACAAGATAAATTAAAAAATAAAGATAAATATGATAAATATAAACTTGCACTAGTCCAAGATTTAGACTGGCATAGTATATTTGATTTAACTATTCAAAAAGGTAATTTAACATGAATATTTTGACATAATGATAATCAACATTTTAAATATGTTTATCGTTGAAATGGTGATGAAAAAAAATTACCCAATCTAGTTGTTTATAATGATGATAATGTAAAAGTTAAGGGAGAATAGAAAAAGAGATTATTAATAGACTGCACCCATTTTAGTAAGTACTAATAAAAAGTACTTAATATCTTTTAATTATATCCTTTTCTTTGCGGTTTGAATATCATGTATTTCATTTTATAACATCTTGTATATATTCTTCATGCGAATTATATGTTTTGTTATGTATTGTAGCTTTCTTAAGTAGTGAGTGAAAACTTTCTATAACAATATTATCTGCACAATGGTAATTTTTCCCCATTGAGATTATAATACCGTTAAATATACATTTATCACGATAAACAGTGGATGTGTGTTGATATCCGTGATCTGAGTGAATTATTATTCCACTCAGATCTTTTTTTATTAATTTTATTTTATTAATTGCACCATTTAAATTATCTATTACTAATTTATTGTCATTATATTTAGACCACCTTACATCAACTATTTCTTTAGTATATCCATCAATAATTGTTGATTGATAATATCTTTCTCCTTTTCAAATTAAATATGTTACATCAGTATATAGCACTGATAATCTTGTTTTTATATCATTGAATTTGCGATTAATTAAATCAGGATATTGCAATAAACTTTTTTCTTTATTCTGTTGATATTTTATTTTTTTTCTCATTTTTCTTACATATTCGGGCTGTATTTGATTATCGCGCATAATCCTTAAAACTTTTTTTGAATTATATTTTATATCATAATCTTCCCTTAAGTATTTAGTAATTCTTCGATATCCAAATTGTTTTAAATTTTCTTCATAGACTTTTACAATATCATTTATTGATTTTTTATCTTTTTTGCTACTGTCATAATTTTTATATTTATCTCAATAACTATGCTTTAGTCCCGTTACTTCTAATAATAATTTTATTGAATATTCACGACAATTTTGTTTAATAAAAGAGACGATTTTTAGTTTGCTTAATTGTAAAAGTCATGGAGCTTTTTTAGCAATTCATACCTTGTTTTATAATATTCTAAATCTCTTTTGCCAAAAGAAATTTTAGGTACTTTAGGATTGTTTAATTTCCTCAATAATTTTTGTTCTAAATTCTGATGTATATTTGTTATATTTTTGTCCTTTTCTTGCCATATAAAAATGCACCTCCTATAAAAGTTTAGTAAAATCTTTTTTTATTTTACTTACTTTTTGGGGTGCAGTCTATTAATAATCTCTTTTTCTATTCTCCCTTAACTT
Source organism: Spiroplasma endosymbiont of Sarcophaga carnaria (assembly GCF_964019595.1). NCBI lineage: Bacteria > Bacillati > Mycoplasmatota > Mollicutes > Entomoplasmatales > Spiroplasmataceae > Spiroplasma > Spiroplasma endosymbiont of Sarcophaga carnaria. The sequence goes on along the minus strand of NZ_OZ026456.1, from coordinate 1,333,125 downwards.
TTACATTATCATCATTATAAACAACTAGATTGGGTAATTTTTTTTCATCACCATTTCAACGATAAACATATTTAAAATGTTGATTATCATTATGTCAAAATATTCATGTTAAATTACCTTTTTGAATAGTTAAATCAAATATACTATGCCAGTCTAAATCTTGGACTAGTGCAAGTTTATATTTATCATATTTATCTTTATTTTTTAATTTATCTTGTTGGTTATTTTTAAAATTAACAATTCTTCAATTATCATTTTTATCACCACGCCAAACAACATAATAATATTTATTATCAACGTTATTAAATGGTTTTTCTTGTGGTGCTATTCATTCTAAATTGTCTCTAATTTCTTGGTTGTTTGTTTTAATTTTGTTTTCTGCTTTTAATTTTGCTAATTCATCGGGTATGTATTCTACTATGTTATTACAAGCAACTAAACTGGTTGTATTGGTTCCTACTAATAATGATATTGCTCCAATAATACTTAATAATCTTTTCATATATTTTTTATTTCATTACTACTTTTAATCTTGAAGTTTGTCCTTCTCAATTTTTATCATTTTTAGAAGCAATTATAACAACATAAATAGCAGTGTTTTCACTTTGAGGAAAATCAGAAATATCATTTTTATTACTTAAATCTTCACTAGAATAATAATTAATAGTATAACCTTCATTTAAAGGTTTATTTATAAATTCTTGTGCATTAATAATTTTTGTATTTAAATCAGATAGTTTTTTATTTTTTTCATAAATAATATTTACAGTTAATTTATTTATTGTATTTAAATTAATTTTTTGTTTTATATTTCCTCCATCGCAAGCAATTACAATGTTTGATTCGCTTGCATTTAAACTAACTATACATAAAATACTTAATAATCTTTTCATTTTAATTAACCACCCTCTCTAATGTTTATTAACTTATAAAATTATATATATATATATATATATATACAAGCAAAATTATAAATTATTTTAAAATTTTATCTTGAAAAATAAATCTTATGACACGTTTTAAGGGTTAAATTAGCAACAAAATACATTAAGTTTAGTATTTATTATTTATAAAAAGTATTGCTTTAATTTTGTCGAAAACTCTTGATGAAATAAAAAAAATCATCAATATGACAATTTGAAAACTAATTTTGTGTAAGATTATGATTTTGCTTTAAATTTTTTAAACGTTAAAATATAATACCGTTGATTGTTGGTTTGGTGTTAAACCTTTGTGTTGGTATTTTCATTTTCAGAGCTTTAAATAATTTTGAATATTAGTGAAACCCAAACCATGATAATGAATTAAGGCTTCTTTAAGACTGGATTGTAATTTACTAATCTTATTTAACTTTTGATAACTAGTATCAGGGTTTGTACTAGTTTTGGTGGAATATAGAGTAGAATTTGTTTGTTTTGCTACTAATAAATATAGTGGTTGCATATCAGAAATAATTATTGATTTTTCTTTAATTAGTTGCTTATTCATATTTTCAATAATCCATTGTTTTTGTAATCTTTTGGTATTGGTGGATTGAACAAAAATATTATTATTGCTATCAACCGCCATTTGAATACAGCATTTGGTATCAGTTGAAAATGGATCGAGATGAGTTTTTCGTTTATCAAATTTATCTTTAAAATTGCCTTTATGAATTTCTTTAATAAATGTTTCATCCATTTGGATTTGACCATTTAATTTTTTAAATTTTAACTGTGTATTTTCTAATTGTTTTGATTGCATTAATTTTTGTCGATTATATCAAGCGGTTTTTGGGGTTGTTTTAATAAAACGAGAAATTATTTTACTAGATTGTCCTAACAATGAAATTTGAATTAATAAATTTCACTGTTCATAATTTAAATGACTTCAATAAGTAAAATGATGACGAAATGCATCAAAACTAGCACGACATTTTTTACATAAATATTTTTGTTTTCCTTCGGAATTATGACCATTTTTAACACAATGAAAAGATTTGCAATTAGGACATATAATGCCTTTATCTCTAAATTTTTGATCAATTTCATTTAAACGTTTTTGTTTTTTAATTAAGTCTGCTTGTTGTTTTATTTTTTCATAAAATTCTAAAAATTGATCATCTGTTAAGCTATTTATTAATTCTGTAATTATTTTTTTCATCATTTATTTACCTCTATATATTAAAAATATACCTAATTTTAGGTATATTTTATAAATATCAAGAGTTTTCGACAAAATTAAAGAAGATTTTGATATTGGTTGTGGAATTGTTGTATCATCTAGTAAAGGTGTTTCAGGTTGGTATATTGACACAAATGGTCTTATTAGTTCTTTTGAAAATATAAAAATAGGTAATTTAAAAATTAAAAGAAAATTGGTGAGTTAATAATGAAACAAGATAAAACAACTTGATTAAAAGGTGCCTTACCTTGAAATTGATTTAAAAAAGACCCTATTCCGACTTATAATTGAACTCATAAAGATATTAGAGAATGAGAAAGAAAATATAAAATTCGTAGTTGAGTAGTTAGTTTTTATACATTGATATTTTTAGCATTAAATTGTTGATTAGAATATGGCATGATCAATGCAATAAAAGATAATATTAATTGATATAATTATGGTCAATATTGAGGTAATGGAATTGCTATTTTATTAACACCTTTATTTACACACGGAATTCAGGGTATATTTGTTGCTAGTAGTAAACCCAAAGTAGATATGAAAATTGATATTCCACGATTAAAAATATCTAAAATGGGATTAGTATTTACAATTTTACCTTTAATTACTTTAATAATTTCTTTAATTATTATTTGAATTGATAAATCAAAATGAAAAAAAGACCATTTAAGACATTGCTTAGATTGTCGAATTAATTCTCGTGTTATTCAACCAAGAATAGCAAAACAATGAAATAATTTGGATGGTATAACAGAAGAAATATTTAAAAATATGCAAGATGAATATACTAAAAAACAAGAAGAAAATAACAAAGAATTAAATTTAAAATAAACTATATATAGGGGCGGTTGATATTTTTGGGTGGTTATATAGTTTAATTTATAAATTATTTTGTTCTGAAAGAATGGATGGCCACTGTTTGAGTAAGGATAAGAAAGGAAATAAAGAAATGGAAATTAGTAATGAAATAGTAATTGCTTTACTTGTGTTAGCGGGTGCTGGTGGAATGGGTAGTCTTGGTATTCTTGGATTATGTGCTAAAAAAATTAAAAAATATAAAGCAGAAATTAGAGAATTAAGAACTGCTGTTATTGCTCACGAAAAACATTTACGAGGACCTGATTATGCAACAGAATTAGAATTAAAAACAGGTCAAATTAAAAATGTTAAAAAACAAGTTAAAGTAAATGACAAAAAACAAGCACAAAAAGATGCTATTAAAAAACTAACAAATAGTATTTAAAAAAAATAACCTTAATTGGTTATTTTTTATTTTCTAATATTAAGTCTAAATTTTTAACTTTACAAATAACTAAATTATTTTTTCCATAATTATTTTTATAATATTCTCAGTATTCAGTTGAATTAATATCTACATCTTGTTTATCAATCCCAATTATATATTCACCACGAGGGTTTTTACAAGGGCGATTACCTTGTTCAGATCGATAACATAAAATATAATTATTCATATTCTTTATTTCCTTTATAATGTGTTATATAAAAGTTAATAAGATATTCAATTCGTTGCGAATAAGTAAAGTTATTAAATTCATTTCAAACTTTTTCTTCATTTTTATTTAAGTAAATATTAACATTACGAATTTGACAAGAATAATACTTTCCTGTTTTTTGATTATATGAATGTTTCATAATATTAACTTTCATAATTAGCAATAATAATTGCATCTCGTAAATGATTACTTATTTTTTCATTATTATAAAATCAACCTTTACCATATTGATAAGTTAAATTAGTATCTTTATCAAATTTTCATATACAACTATCATTATATTTACTTAAATTTTCCATATTTTTAACAACTGATTTAGTATTTTTTGGTGATACTCAATTAATAAAATATTTATAAACAGATAATGCTCCTAATAATCTTAATAAATCATCTCTATCTTTACTTGCATTAGCAGATGTATATAAACAATCTTCAATATTAATTTTTTCTTCATAATCAAACAATTTATCATTAATAAATTCATATTGTTCTTTTCAATTTTTATTTGTAAATTCTAATTTTTCAATTAATTTATTATCTTCATAAATAACAATAGCAGTAGTACCTGTTCCTGATGGGTCAATACCTATTTTTATCAAGTGGCTCATTCCTCATCGTTGTTATTATTAATTGTTGGCACTACATTTGATATATCTTCTTCTTTAACTAAATTATTATCTGTCACTTCTTCACTTGATATATTTTCATTACTAATTTGACCCTTATTTATGCTTATATTGCTATCATTATCAATATAAATCTTTTCATCATTAGTTGTAATAACTGCCTGATCTGATTTATAAGCTTGTTGTAATTCAACAGACATAATACCTCATTTTCTTAATAAAGATGTTAATACTGTTTTTAATGCCATTTCATCAAAAGTAGCAATATAAAATGATTTATTTTTAGCATAAGTTTTATAATATTTCATAAAATGATTTTCCATTTGTTCTTTTTTCATATATAAAGTTTTTTCAAAACCATTAACCATTTTAAAATATGATACATAACCTATAATTGGTAATTTTTCTCTTTCATCTTCATTTTGAATTCAATTAAAAGTAGTACCTTTTAAACGATCATAATTTACTAATTCATTTTCTCTAACATCTGATACTGACATATCTAAATATTGACCACTACGCTGTGCTAATTGTATATAACCTTTATAACCCATTTGAAATTGTGCTTGATTAATTCACTCTTGCACTTCACGACCATTAATAATTCTTGTTATTTTTGTGTTATATGGCACTACATAAGCATACCCGAATTGTTTTTCCATTGGTAAATTTAATAAAACACCTTGATAACAAGCAGTCATAATTGTTTTTGGATCTGCTTTTTGTAATAATTCATTACTATTTGATATTGCAACTATATTACTTTTAAATCTTCTAATTTCATTTTCATCTGAAAAATTACTTTTTATTCATTCTGTTGCTTTATCTGTTCTTAAAAATTCAACAATATTTGCCATATTATTTTTCTCCTTTATTTATTTTAAAATTAATACCTTTAAACCCAATTAAATTAATATCTTTATTACTATCTCACCGATCTTTAATTTCATTTTTAACAATTTGTTCATCAACAACTAAATAATTTTTAATAAGATTAATAAGTTCTAATTTATCAGCATTTTGTAAAAAATAATCATTAATACCAATAACCTCAATATCTTTAATTAATAATTTTTCTTTCCGAAAATTACTAGTAATAATTTTTAATTCTTGCTCTTGTTTTGCTACACTTTTAATTTCTAAAAATTGTTCTTTTTTATGAGTTTCAATAATTTCATTTTGTTTTTGAAATTGAATATTAATAACATTATTTTTTAAAGAATCATGATTATTCTTAATATTATTTTCTAAATTCAAAATATCTTTTCTAATAAAATTTAATTCATCTTTAAAAGATTTTATTAATTCTAATGGTTCTCTAAAAATATAATCAATTTTTGAAACTAATAATTTTAAATCTTTTAGTGATTGTGATTTATATCCTCCATTTATTAATCAAGCTTGTTGTCGATATATAAATTCTGCTAATTCTTGTCCATTTTCATCAATTAATTTTTTAATTGGTAATGCTTTTAAACTTAATTCTTTAAAATCATTTCCTTTTAAATAAAACGGATAAGTAATATTTTTAATTAAATCTGCCATTACTTAAATTTCCTCTAATTCCATTTCATTAATTAAATTATCAATATATTCATAAGCACTTTCTTCTGAATGACATTCTTCTAGTGCTAAATTAAATAAATCTTCTTCAGTATAAACTTTACCATATTCATCTTTTCACATATTATTTATCTCCTTGTTATGTAATACCGTTATCTTCTAAATCAATAATAGTTGTTAATCATTCTTGTTGATTTTCAACATTAGCGGTAATTTTTGCTTCTTTTAATGTATAAAAGAATTCTGTTTTTAAATCACCATATTTACTTTTTATTACTAATAAATATTTTTTATTCATAATTTAATTCCTCCTATTTTTAACTCGCTGGCACTCACTCCCAAGTGAAAGTGTCAAAGCGAGAGTTAGTTATATAATTAAGTATTTATTTACTACACCATCCGCTTCACTGCGGGTGAGCGGTGGCCGTATATTTTATTGTTTAATGTTTAATAATAGAAAGTTGTTTTTATAAGTTAGTGCCAGAGAATTCTCTCTCTTCATCCGCACCATTTCAGGTCAAAACGTTCAGTTTTTAAAATAAATTCACTTGCACCTTGAAGAGCCCAATGCTGACTTTGTGGTTTTTAAACCGCCGTCACTTCTAAGAAGTAATATCTATCGCAAATTTATTTATAAAGTGGCCATCTCAATATTTATTGTCGTTTGATGTTGACCTCGCACTTATCACGACTATCGCTTGTTAAAGCGTCTATTATTTACGGACTGATTACCGCTGGGCTAGACCGCCTATGTGGAAAAAAACACTTAGTTATTTAAAATAACTGTTCCACCCTGCATTAAGTTGTTTTATAAAATCAAAGTTTAAAAGAACCAGTTTTATCATCAAAAATAATTTTTGAATTTTCTAGTTTTTGATAAAATTGCTTTTGTTTTTTATCTTTTACTTTATTCAATAAATATTTATGTTTTTCACAAGTTCATAAAACTTTATTTGATAAAAATTCTTCGGTAATGAATGATATTGTTTTATAACAATCATTAACATCACATATTTTTTGTTGTTTAATTATTATTACCTCCTTTGGAAGATTGTTTTATTTCAAATAAAAAAACAACCCTAACAAGAGTTGTTTTTTGCCGCTTCATCGTACACGATGCCAATATATGAATTCTGAACTTAGACAATGATTTCCTAAGGGAACTGATTTTAATAATGTTAGTCAACAAAAAATAAATTGAGTAGTTAATGTTATAAATGATAAATTAAGGCCTGTTCTTAATTGAAAAACAGCAAAAGAGGTATTTTCAGATAATTTTAAATAGGTTTATTTGAAGTAATTTAATAAATTATTTTTTAGTGTGCTTAATTTTCCTTAAAATAAAATAAAAACTATAAATATTTTGATTTTTAAAAATTTATAATTGATTTTTTATGATTTTTATTGTATTATTTGACTAATAAGATTTGTTGCACTTCATTTTACATAATTCCAATTGAAAAAATTAATATTTTGTTGAAAAATTGAAGCAATTTTTGGACTTAAAAAAGATAATAATTGAAACTCATTTTGTGAATAACCAAATCCTAATTGTCAATTTTCACGATAAAAAGTGTTTTGATGTTGTGAAACAGCGAATTGTTCAACTTCAAGTAAAGTTGTGTAAGCTCTAATTGGACGATATTTTGAAACAATGCCTGTTTTTTTAGAAATATAATCTTTTTTATGAATTTCAATAATTCCTTCTCCACTAATTCCTAAAGGTTCAAACTTAAAACCTAATAAAAATGAATCAGGCTGATATGAAATTAATGATTGATACAATAATTTTTTTGGATCAACTTTAAAAATTTTTGTAATGGTCTGTGAAACTTTTTCAGATAATTGGGTTATTTTTTTCTTAATTGGTTCAAAAACAGTATTTAAAGCTTTTTCAATTCAATAAAATGGATTTGCTTTTTTAATTGATGAATTAACTTTTCCCTTAACTTTAATAAATCTTTTATAAAGCTGATTTCAAAATTGATTTTCTAATCGATATTGATTAATCTTCATCAAGGTAGTATTTCCAATTTTTGTTTTAGTAGCTAAGTCGGTAATGATTGCAATCGAATCATAATAATTCATTCTAACAAAATCTTTTAATGAAATACCTGCCGACTTTCTTTAATTTTGTCGAAAACTCTTGATGAAATAAAAAAAATCATCAATATGACAATTTGAAAACTAATTTTGTGTAAGATTATGATTTTGCTTTAAATTTTTTAAACGTTAAAATATAATACCGTTGATTGTTGGTTTGGTGTTAAACCTTTGTGTTGGTATTTTCATTTTCAGAGCTTTAAATAATTTTGAATATTAGTGAAACCCAAACCATGATAATGAATTAAGGCTTCTTTAAGACTGGATTGTAATTTACTAATCTTATTTAACTTTTGATAACTAGTATCAGGGTTTGTACTAGTTTTGGTGGAATATAGAGTAGAATTTGTTTGTTTTGCTACTAATAAATATAGTGGTTGCATATCAGAAATAATTATTGATTTTTCTTTAATTAGTTGCTTATTCATATTTTCAATAATCCATTGTTTTTGTAATCTTTTGGTATTGGTGGATTGAACAAAAATATTATTATTGCTATCAACTGCCATTTGAATACAGCATTTGGTATCAGTTGAAAATGGATCGAGATGAGTTTTTCGTTTATCAAATTTATCTTTAAAATTGCCTTTATGAATTTCTTTAATAAATGTTTCATCCATTTGGATTTGACCATTTAATTTTTTAAATTTTAACTGTGTATTTTCTAATTGTTTTGATTGCATTAATTTTTGTCGATTATATCAAGCGGTTTTTGGGGTTGTTTTAATAAAACGAGAAATTATTTTACTAGATTGTCCTAACAATGAAATTTGAATTAATAAATTTCACTGTTCATAATTTAAATGACTTCAATAAGTAAAATGATGACGAAATGCATCAAAACTAGCACGACATTTTTTACATAAATATTTTTGTTTTCCTTCGGAATTATGACCATTTTTAACACAATGAAAAGATTTGCAATTAGGACATATAATGCCTTTATCTCTAAATTTTTGATCAATTTCATTTAAACGTTTTTGTTTTTTAATTAAGTCTGCTTGTTGTTTTATTTTTTCATAAAATTCTAAAAATTGATCATCTGTTAAGCTATTTATTAATTCTGTAATTATTTTTTTCATCATTTATTTACCTCTATATATTAAAAATATACCTAATTTTAGGTATATTTTATAAATATCAAGAGTTTTCGACAAAATTAAAGCCGACTTTTGTAAATAACTATCATATTTTTTAAGATCTAAATTAGTATATTTTGGAATTAAGCTAGGATTTAATTTATAAATCGTTTTTTGAAGTGCCAATAAATCGCGAATTGAATCAGCAGAAAGATTTTTTAACTGTTTTCGTAATTCAGCATCAGCAATGCTAGCGATTGTTTGCAGTAATTGTTCATCTGTTACAGTTTTATTAAAACGAATTACAACTTTATTTTTAGTAATAATTTCGGATAAAGCAACTTTATTTCTAATTTGCATAAAGTTTTTAACTTTAGCACTAATCCTCAATTGCTTGAAAATTCCTTGTTCATTAGCAATTTTAATAATTTTTTGAGCTTTTAAACCTCGTCCTAATTTACCAAAATCATTAAATGAAAAAGCCAAATTTAATAACGTATTTTTTAAACTCACATTGTTATTGATAACATCATTTGTTTCCATTACTAAAAAATTCGTAACCCCACTAATAAAAACTTTTCCTGTTGTAATAAACAACTGAGATGCACCTAAACCCTCAATTATTCCTGCCCCAATTCCAGCAGTTAAAAACCCTAAAACCGTTGCTAATACTTGTAGACCAATCATCGCTAATAATAGTTCTCAAAATTATTTTGCTTTTTGAGGCGTTTGATAAACAATCCGTTTTTTATACGTTATTAAGTTTTGATCTAAAATCTTACGAGGCATTTTTAGTGTCTAAAAACTTAAATGCTTCTTCTTTAGTTTTATATACATCATCTAATTTATTTGCATCATTAATTTTTTTAACATATTCACTACGTTCTTTAGTGTAAGGGACACCATCATAAGCTTCAAGAACTAAATCTAAGGCTAATCTTTTTGCATTTTCTAATTGTTCAACATTTTCAATACTTCTTGTTACTCTTGTTGATGATGGTGGCACATAATCGGGGTCTGGATATGAAAATCAAAATTTATTTTGAACAACTTCACCATGATAAAATTCATTATTGGCAATAAATAACTGACCCAAATATCTTCCTTGAGTATACTGTCCCGCTTGTAGTGGCACATCAACAGCAAGAACTTATGCCATTGCTTGTGGTGAAATTGGTACCATTAAATGACCATACTGTTTAATTGGAGCCTCAACAAAATTAAATCCTAATGCGGAAGTAATTGTTGCCAAAGTTCCTTCAATTGTTGCTTTTGAATATTGAATTTTAGCATTAATCATTGCACTTACGACTTCAGGATCAATAAAAATAATACAATCTTCTAAATGAATATCATTTTCTAAAACAAATGCTTGTAAACGTTTTAATTCAGTTACAAAATTATCTTTTGTAATTTTAATTGGACTTGTAATTTTATTTGCTACGTTTGTGCATAAAACTTTAATAATATATTTATCTAAAATTTTAGCTTTTTGTGAATCAGTAATTGTTAATTTATTAGCTGGTCAATTTGATGCCAATTTATCTTGATTAGCAATTCGATTATAAACAGTAAAATTTTGATCTAATTGTACTTTTTTAAAGTCTTCTGTAACATAAGTTTCCGTAAAACCTAAATTAGGATCTCAATATTTTTGTGTTATTGATTCATTTATAATTGGTAAGTAAACTTCGGCTTTTCATCCCCCACCATCTTGTTGCAACTCATTAGGGAATAAAACAGCATATTTAGATCTTCCATATAAATTACTTAATTTAAAATTATCCTTAAAATAAGTTTGAATATTATTTAATGTAATTGCCATTATTCACTACCTCCCACTATTTTGAATGATTGTAAATCAATTCCCATTGAAGAATTTGATTCTTGATTATTATTAACATTTAAGTTATCAGACTGTTTATTTTCTTGAGTAACTCCTACACCTTGATTTCCTTTAATTCCTTGTTGAATTTCTGCAAATTGTTTTTCAAGAACTGCAAGACGATCTTCTTTTTCAGTTTTCGTTTTAGTAGTTTGATCTTCTAATTGTTTAGTGAGTATTTCTTTAGCTTTTTCTTCTGCTAATTTTTCACCTTGTTCATTAACTTGTTTTTTTATTTCATCTGCCATTAAAGAGTATAAATCAACTTCTTCAATTTCAAATTCTTTTTTATCATTTAAAATTGGATTACCTTTATCATCTAATTTTAATTTTTTAATTATATTGGCCATAATAATTCCTCCTGGTACATATAGATGCACTATTTTTCTTAATTTGTCAAGGTTTACTTATTTTTTATGATATGCACGATCCAACCTACCTACTTTATCAATTTCAATTAAATTATTAATAACTAACAAATTATTTTTATAATATCTACTAAAAATATTAGTTAAAGAGCCTTTAATGTGAATTACATCATTAACTTCAAATTTCTTTAACTGAGTTATATTTTTTGAAATAGTTTCTTTAATTCAGCCATAACTGGAACCTCAACGAATTTGCATACTCATCACATCAACTTCAACAACATTAATTTTTTCTTTTAATAAATCTTTTTTATAAACTGCAACAATGCCATCAAATACTGATAGCAACATCTTATTATCAATTTTTCTTTGTGCCATAATCAATTACCTCCCAATTGTATTTTTCACATTTATATCCCCAAATTCTTTTTCCCTAAAATGTGCCTCTAAAATTGCTTTTGCATGAATTGAATGCTCATTTTTAGTAGTTCGTTCTTTAAGTTCTTTTTTAATCATTTCCTTTTTTTTATCAGCTGGGTAATGTAATTGCATTTTATTTTGCAATTCATATCTTAAAATTCCAATTAACTCACGGGTTGCACGCACCTCACGCATTTTTTCAGGACCTATGTGCAAATTCTCAACTACTACCACATTTAAAGATAAATCATGATGTTTATTTTTAAAATTATTGATAATAGTTAAAATTTCATTTGCTGAATCCGTTGGATTACTGCACCTTACTTGGACATATTTATAGTGGGGGAATCGTGTTCCAATTGTCTTAATAAAAATACCAGTAGTTCCAATTCCAGCTGGATCTATCCCAACTGAGAAAATAGGAAAATAACTTTGTTGTTTCATAAAAACCTCCATATCAATATTCGTGACTTTTATGTGTACCTTTCTGTGATTTCTTTTGTATATTTTATATGAACAAGAATATCAGAATATTTTGCCAAAGCAAAAATAACAATTTACGCAAAAATAGTCTATTGTGTTATAATTTACACATAGACGTATGTTTCTATTAAATTCCCTCTCCTATCATTAATCTCATAAAATATTGTCGTCATTATCAAAAACAATGGTTGGAGGATCATTATTACTGTCAGGGTTATCATTAATTTTATATTCTGCACCACGGTAGGTTACAGGTTGGTTTGCTAATTGTTTTTCTTGCACTTCAGCAAGTTTTTTTATTCTTTCATTATTTTCGATACGCTTATTAATTCATTCTTGATTGTTATTTCATATTTTTGTTAATTGATTATTAGCCTCAATTTGTGTTTTATGATCATATTGTTCTAATTCAATTAAATCAACAAAAATATTAAATCCTTTTTTCTTAATACTTGGAATTCTATGTGCAGCTTCTCTATTTGTTCGAGTATAATAAATAAATTGTGGAACAATTCCAACTATTAAAAAATCATCTTTAAATTTATCCTTATGAACAAAAGAACCAGGAACAATAATTCAACGCTCAGGAGTTTTAACAATGTAACTAATTATTTTTTGGCCACAATTATTATATTTTTGCATAGAACTTTTATGAATTCGATAATTAGATATATTTTTATTTTTATCTTTTTGCTTGTAAGGTTTATAAATTTCTTTAGTTTCAGAATTAGTGCTAAACTCTTTTATAAAATCAAAGTCTTTAGCAAAATTCCTACTTCGATCATGGCAACCAGATTCACAAATTTTTATGTTTTCCATTGTAGCTAACCCCTTTCTAATTAAAAATAATTAATTTTTCAACAGTTATGTTGCACTTTTTTTAAATTTAATATGTGGAATATCTGCTGCTCACTTAACAGCATATTGATGTATTTTTTTAATTTCTTTTAGTTGTTTTATTTTTTTTCATAGTTTCTTCATAATTTTTTCCTAGCTTTTTTATTTTAGTAAATTTATAATTCAATAATTGTTTGTAATTTATTTTTTTCTCCTTTTAATTTAATTGATATAAAGTCTTTAACTACTTCAGGTTCAATTAAATGTCCTGTAGAATTAAAATAATCTTCAGTAATTCATGCAATTCAATCTCAATCGTCATTGCCTATAACATATAGGAATAAATATTTCTCTGAGTTAGGTAATTTTTTAACTATATATCCATTTTTATATTTATAATTAAATTCTTTTATTGTCATTATTTTATATTCTCATTTTGAATTTCTTTATTTCAAGGTAATTCACTAATTTTACCTTTTGCATTAATAAAATGTTGACAAGTTAAAAGTTCTTGTTTTCCTACTATTTGTGCATTGATAAAATTATTAAAATGTTCCATCATTGATTTACCTTTTTCATAATCATCTAAACTTAATTTTTTACATAATTCAATAAATTCATCACAAACATCTTTATATGTTTTATTGCTTAAACTTTCTTGTAAATATATTTGTTGCTCTTGGCTTATTTGTATAACTGTTTTTGCCATTATTAGTATCCTCCCTTACAAAATAAACATAAATCGCTATCAATCGTATTTACTGGACATTGACATTTTTTACAATATTTTGCCATTATCAATTGCCTCTTTTAATTCTTCATAAACCATTTTTAATGTCTCATGTGCCATTTTGTTAGGTCATTTTTTAAAATCATCACCACATATTTGTTTTACTTGTTCTATTTGTTTAATAATACTGTTAATTTTTTCCATACCACATTTCTCCTTCTTAAACGTAAAAAACCGCTTTTACGCGGTATTATGCTAAATTCTTAAATGTGTATGGTACCTTACATATTTATTTTTTAATATTTCTTAACTTAATTTTTATTATTACCATTAAAACTGGATTAGCTTTTATATCTTCTTTTCATTCATTAAATTTAGATTCCATTACTTTATAATCTATTTGCCTATTATTTTTTTTTCATAACATATTTCCTATCTTTTTTAATTATATCTAGTATGTGATATAGTTACATTTCTGTCAATTACGATCTTTATACATTCTAATGATTCTTCTTCAGTAAATGTATTATTTGAACAAGTTTCAACTATCCTTTCCATAAATGGTTCTCAATAACCCATATATCCTGTTTCATCATAGTTTGTATTTCTAAAAAATAATACACAAAATTTTAAAAATAATACACAAGATACTAATGCCGTTCTTTTATTGCCATTTTTAAATTTATGTCGACAAGCAAAGGCAAATAATAAATCTGCAGACATTTTTTTAATTGTTATATTTGTGTTATATGATCATTTTTGAACTAACAAGGCAACGGTTGCTTCTATTGCTCCTTGAGAAACTTCACCATATTTGCCTTCGAATTTTATCTCCTGCGCAATTAAATGTGCCTCATTAATAACCTTAACTAAATAATCAGAAAAGTTTTTATCTAAAACTGTTTCTTGTAAAATTACTTTTATTTTATGATCACCTTTACTAGTAGCGTGAATTAATTCAATTTCATCATTTTTTATAGTTCAAAGTTTATGCATAGAATGTAAATATTTCTTACATATAACATTATCATCTTTACTATTGCATATTAAATTAGGTGTTCTTCAAAAAGCAGTATCAAAAAACGATACATCTGCTTCACTAATATAACTTCATCGGTACTTATCTCTGTATTATATCAATTAATTTACCTCCTTATTTGTAACAAGTTTCTCTAAAATTACTATGGTTACTAAAGAATCCCATAATATTAATGTTTTTTGTCCTTATAATATTTAAATGAAATTAGTATTATTAATTATTGATTGCATTATTTTTTGATATTATTATATCCTTAATATTTAGTTCCATTCTAATTTTATTCTTTCCCGCATCAAAAATATTTTCTAGTTTATTTAAATTATAATAAATAAGGCTAGTTATGATCTTTAATTCTCTAAGTACTATTAATTTTAATGAAAACTAATAATTTAATGCAAGTTTGATAAAAACACGATATAATATATGTAATTTAAGGTGGATGAAAAGATGAAACGAAGAAAGTATCGACAGAACCCGAAAATTAAACGAATGTTTCGGATTAAAGGGGAATATGAAGCAACAAAATTAGCACAAAATTTTGTTCGTTATATGACTAACCCTTTCCAAGATAAACGAATCCGAAATGAACTAATTGATACTGAAAACGAAATATATATGACTGATATTAGCAATGATGTTGATAAAACTTATACTATTGCTATTAGTACCCAACTAGATTACCAAGAAGATGCTGAACGTGTTAAAGAGTTAGTAAAAGACTATGTTGACAATGATTTAGATTTTTTATGATATACCATTGGTGAAAAAATTGATGAAAAAGAACAAGCTTTTTTTGAATCATTAGGTTTTGTTCAAAATGAAATTTTAGTGGGGATGGTCCTTGATTTAACCAAATGAAAAAAATATAAAACAAAAACTGATAAAAGTATTAAGTTTCGACGAGTTAATGATAACAAACGATTAACTGATTTTAGTAAAATTTTAGAAAGTGCTATGGGACCAAAAAGTTGAGATTATGCCTTTTATAAAACATTATTAAAACTAAACAAGGATAAAGACGTTGCTGAAATTGATTTATTATATAAAAATGATCTTCCCGCAGCAACTGGAAATATTTATTTTGAAAAAGACATCGCAATTATTGATGATATTTCAACACATCAAAATTTTCGCCGCCAAGGATTGGCAAAACTAATGATGAATCATTTAATTAACCGTGTTTATAATCAAGATTATGATTTAGTTGGTTTAATTGCCACACCAGAAGGATATAATGTTTATCGCAAATTAGGGTTTCGACCAATTAATTTATATTTAAGCGAATATGTCACAAAAGCAAAAGGAAATGATTTAAGCCAAATTGCCACAAAAATTAGTAAAGGTAAAATTAAGAATCTTCAAACTATGCAGCAAACAACAATTACCTATATGGTTAATAATTTAACTTGTAAAAAATGTAATAGTGAAATTCTTGATCAAAAATATCTAATGGCAATAACACCGTTAAATAATTTTGTTATTAATAATTATCATCAGAATTGTTATAGTTTTTCTTCAAAGGATAAATGAGTGCTCCTTGTTGAGAAAACTAATGATGAAACAACAAAAAAATAAGAATTAGGAAATTACCTAATTCTTATTTTTTTTATGACTTAACTTTAAGCCTTTTTTTAATTGTAAATCTTCTTGATATTCATTAAAATATGGATCTGGTTCATCAACCAATTTAGTATGATATTTTTTTCAATAATAAACTAAAATTGGAATAATAATTGCTGCAGAAATTAAATCATTTAAACCGATAAAAACATAATAGAAAATTGGATTACCCGTTGCTTGACTAACGCCATATCCAATTCCAATTAAAGGTAAAATTACAACAATTGAACGTAAACTACTTGTAAAAGTTGCTAAAATTGAACGATTAATTCCTTGGAATAATGTTAACGCAATGTAAGTTAATGAACAAAATGGATATGTCATAAAGTTTAAAACAATTCATCAACGATATTGAGCCGCATACTCTAGTGAGAAAGCAAACAAAATCATCATATCTTTTCCAAACATAATGAAAACAATTAACATTAAACTAAATCAAATAATGATTAATAAACTAACTCGTTTTAAAACTTCTCAAATCCGGGCGTTTTTCTTCGCCACAAAATTATAGGCAATAATACTCCGTGCTCCTTGGGTGACACCAATTCCGGCAGATAAAACTAATGTCATTCATGGCACAATGGAAGAATAAAGATCTTGTAAAACCGGGACGCCATTATGAATGACTTGATTTGGTAACTGACCAACTAGAGATGTTGCAACATATGACGTAACAACTAAAGCGGCATTGTTAATAAAATTTGGTAATCCCGCTTTACTAAAATCAGCAACATTTGTCCCTTCAATGTGAAATAAATCACTTCAATAAAATTTTGAATAACTATTTTTTGTTTTAAAAACAATAATTAATCCTCATATTACTTGCACTGTTCACGAAAAAACTGTCCCCAACATTGCCCCAGACATTCCCAAATGACAAACTTTCATAAAGAAAATTGCTGCAACAGAATTAATAATAATTGAACTTAAAATCATTATTGTTACTCATTTCATTCGTCCTTCACTACGAAGCAATGACATAAAATAATAACTCAAAAACATCATTGGCGCTGCTGCTAACATTGGGAAAGAATATTCTCAACATAAACGTTCAGTAATTGGATTATAATTTTTCCCCATTTGCGAAGTGATGAAAACAGCATTTCACCCGGGATACACAATACAAAAAATTGCAAACGCGATGATAATCGAAAAAAGCACCGTTGTTGAAAAACCATTTCCAGCAATCCGACGCATTCTCGGAATGTCGCGCTGTCCATAGGCAATTGAAAAATTCATTGCACAACCCATTCCAATCATAATACTAAATGATCATTGTAAATTATACGTTTGTGAAGCATATTGTGTTGCTACATTAATATATGACCGCATATCAGCTAATGGCACAATTGAAACAGCACTTCCTGTTATTTGATTATAAGCATCAATATAAAACCGATCATAAATTGCATCAGGCGCAACAAATGCTAAAGCTAATTTTTTGTCAATAATATTATATAATCCTTGGACGATCATTAAAAAAACGGTTGGAATACAAAAGTATGCAATTGTTTTTCATGGCTGTTCAAACCGTAATTTTTTCTCACGAACCGTTAAAACTTCCGACAACTTAATCCCCCCTATTTAAAAAGCAAAAAAACCTTACTAAGTAAAGTAATTTGTAAAACTATATTTATAATCCTTCTTAAATTATAGCTCAAAAAAATTAATTTATTAAGGTTTTTTAAAGATATCTTTAATTAGTTAACGCACTTGCTTTCCCAAAGTTTTTATTAACTGAAAAAACAACAAGATCATAAATTTCTGTAATGTTTGTTACAAATGGTTTAATTGTAATTAAAATTACTTTTTTTTCAAAAGTATGATGGGCAATTTGTTTGATTTGCTCACTATCTTTTTCTAAATGTAAAATTAAAGAATCCTCTAATTTTTCAATAATTGGAATATCTAATTTTTTAATTACTGCTTAAAAATCATTTAACATTGGTTGTTCCATTACTGTAAACTGATAATAATTTTGATTAGAATTAATAACTGCTCCGGAAAAAACAACTTTTCCATAATTTAAAATGGTAATTTCATGGGCAAGATCTTGTAATTCTGTTAAAATGTGTGAACAGATTAAAATTGTTTTACCTTGGTTTTTAACATAAATTAAATCATTAAATAATTCTTGACGTGCTGTTGGATCTAAATTAGCAGCAGGTTCATCTAAAATTAATACTTTTGGATCAGCAATTAACGCTTGCGCTAATAAGACTTTTTTCTTCATTCCTGATGAAAAAGTATTCGGATTTTTACTGCGGAATTTTCATAAATTTAAATTTTCTAAAATTTTCTTTACCTTTACTTTTGCATCTTTAAAAGGAATATCACGTAAATAACTCATTTCAACTAAGTACTGATAAACATTTAAATGCTTTGGAAAACGAGCATTTTCTGGAATATATACAATAATTTTTTTTGCAGCGGGTGAATTAGCTTTCAAACCATCAATACTAAAATTACCAACGGTTGGAATAATTGCTCCAACTAACGATTTAATTGTTGTTGTTTTACCACTACCATTAGGACCAATGAAACCATGAATTTTCCCTTTTGCAATTTTCATATCAATATTATCAACAGCAACAAATTTTTTAAATTTTTTTGTAAATCCATGAATTTCAATTGCTAAATTAGGATCTGGTGTAAAATCATTTTTCTTTGTTTTCATAACTATACAAAATCCTTTCTTGTAATTCATCATAATGTTATCGCTGCTAATCCGACAGTTACTAATAAATAACCGGCATACATTCCTGTTAAACTAGTTAATGTTACTGGTCTATTAAAATCAGCCATTAAGAAATAACCTGTTTGTGCAGCATTGTTATTAACTTTGTATTCAACATTATTAACTTTTGGTTCTAAATAATTATTTAATGGTAATAACATTGATGATACAATATTATCTTGTGCGGCAAGACTTGCGCGAGCATCACCTGTTCACATAATAACTAATTGTTGTCAAATATTTAAATAAGCCATTAATTTATATTGTTTTTCAGCACTGGCAATACTTTGTAATTCTGATGTGGCTTTAGTTTTATCATCAAAAATAGCAGTATCTGACATTCTTGTATATGCTCCTTGATTCAACCAATAATACATTTGTGAAACAAATTGATAATAGATTGACATTACGGGGTCATTAAGATAAACATTTTGCAAATATAAATTTTTTGTTAAAAAGTTTGTTAAATTACCACTAAAATCACGAAAATGTTTGTGACTATCGTTTGATAATCCTGCAACAATAAAATTTGTAATAACATTTGGTCCAAGAAGATCGCTATATGAATTAGAACGATATGAATTATAATCATAACCAATAATTGTTGGTAAAAATACCCCTTTATCATACATTGTTTTCATAATTTTATAAATTTGTTTTGAAGTATTACTTGTTAATTTACTTTCATCTATTTCATTTAAATTAAGTTTTGTTGATGAAGGTTTTGCTGATGAAACAATCAATGGTGTTCCAGAAGCTAATTCTTGATAAAATTGTCCTAAAATATTAATTCCTTTATCCGTATTATTAGAAAATTTAACTTTATCATTTCCTCTTTCCATTTCAGTAAATGGTTTTGGATTATAACCATCGAATTCTAAAAAATTATTGTTAATTAATTTTGCTAATTTTGGATAACTGGTTGAATCTTTCTTGACTTCTGCTACAAACTGTTCTCAATTAATTTCTGTTGCCCCCGGATTTGCTGTTAAAGCATTTTGAATTGCAGTATCAATATTATTAACTAAACTAGTAACATTAAATGAACCAGCTGTGTTAACATCTAAACTAGAATTAATATTAAGTTGAAGTTTGTTATTATAATAACTTCAAGCTGGCCATCCAACCGGGTCAAGGATATTATGATATGTTTTAATAAGTTCAGAATCATTAAACTTGACGGGACTTTTTGCTAAGTCCGTTGTTTGCATTAAATATGCTGAAGACTTATCAGAAAATTTTGTTGAATTATAAATGAAGGGAATCATCGCCCCAATTACAGTTAAAAAACCAACTGTAAATAAGATTCCAATAACTCCTTTTGAATTTAATCCTAATGAGATTAAAATTCCAATTGTTGTCAAAAATAATTGTAAAATAAAACTTGTTAAAATCATAAAATTAATTTTACTTAAAATTACTTTTCCTAGTGCCGCTCCTTTTGGACCCATTCCTAATGAAATTAAAGGTGGTACTAATAAAATTATTACTGAATATACTAAACACAAAAATTGTAGTGCTAATCATTTTTCAATAATCATTCTTGTTCGTAAAATTGGAATTGATGAAAAAATTAATAATGTTCCATCATCAATTTCATCACGCACTAATTGTACAGCTTTAAATCCAATAAACATTGATGTTAAACCAAAATACAACATATATCAAATTTATGAATAAATACTAAATACTGATTTTGCTGTCTCACTATATTCACCACTAGGATTATCCATCATTGTTGTCGACATTGAAATAGTAATAATTAATCCTACAACAAATGTCAACACAAACATAACATATGTTGATGGTGATTTTAACATTTTAATTAAAGTATAACGAAACATTTTTATTGAAAAAAATGAACTAATTTTTTTATTTAGATCTGTTTTTTTCTTAGTGCTTGTTGTTTTTGTTGCCTCATTATGAGTCATATTTTTCCTCCTATTTGTTTTTATAAATAATTTCTAATTTTAGAAATTATAGAATAATTATAATAAAAAGGTTTTTGTTTCTTTTTTATATTAAATTTTTCAATCTTGCTTTGTTATTCTTTATCAAATAATTTCATTCCCCGTTCTTTTGCTTTTTCTTTTTTAATTTTTTTAATTGATGCTTTTATATGATCACGACGAATTTGTTTTTTTAACGCAGCAATCTCTTCTTTTCGTTTCTTTTTATAACCAGGTTTAACCTTTTTATTATTCTCTTTTGTTTTATAACGATGAATAATTTTGTTAATTTCATTATTGACTTGTTCTGAATTTTGTTTTTTTGGTTTACTAATTGCTAAATCAACATCGACTAATTCGTTCTGCTGATTTCATTTTTGATACTTGAAAGTAATTCCCTTTGCAATTAGTTGTTGAACTAGCGTTAAATTTTTTGTATCATACAAAGTATAACTATAACCAGTATAATTCGCCCGTCCGGTTCGACCACTACGATGAATATAATATTCGAGGTCAGTTGGTAAGTCGATTGAAATAACATGGCTTACGCCAACAAAATCAATTCCACGCGCAGCAATATCACTTGCAATAATATATTTATATTCTAAATTCCGAATTCGTTTTACAATTTGAGTTCGCAAACGTGGTTCTAACCCAGCATGCAATTGAGTTACCGAATAATTATGTTCTAATAATAAATCATAATATTTATTAATTTCTTCTTTTTTATTAACAAAAATTAAACATAAATAGGGATCAAACGTATTTAAAAGTTTTAATAAAACAGTGCTTCGTTCTTGGTGCTTCGTTGGAATTAAAATATGCGTAATATTTTGGTTTGTTGTTTGATTTGCATTTAAATCTAAGTAATGCGGATTATTTAAATATTTAATTAAAAATGGTTTTAGTTCTTCTGGAATTGTTGCTGAAAAAACAGAAACTTGAACATTAGAATTAACCTTGCTTAACAAATAATCAACATTTTCAATAAAACCTAAATCAAAAATCATATCACATTCATCAACAATAAATGTTGTTAACTTTCCTAATTTTAAACTTTGCTGATCAAACAAATCCTTTAACCGTGTTGGTGTCACAACCATAATGTGTGGTTGACTTCGCGTTAACTGTTCTACTTGGCGGTTAATATCTTCTCCACCAACAAAACAATTAACTTGTAATGCTGGTTGAAACGTTTTAAAAAAACGAATGTTATCATAAATTTGTTTTGCTAACTCCCGCGTTGGTGTCACAATGATTGCTTGAATGCTTGGTTGGTCATAATTTAAATTATTTAAAATTGGTAAACAAAAAGCAAAAGTTTTACCCGTCCCCGTATGGGCTTTACAAATAACATTTTGATGTTTTAATAACAATGGAATAACTTTTTCTTGGACCATTGTTGGTTCTGTAAAATTTAATTGTTCTAACCCTAAATTTAAAAAGCGTTTTAAACCTAGTTTATTAAAATTACTCATTGTCAGCACCCTCTTAATATCAAAATTATAACATAAATAAAAAATGAAATTATTGCTAATTTAATTATTTAATCTGCTATTTTCCAACAGCAATATTTAATTTTTTGGCTGGAGGTTTTTTATTATATTTGGTTTTAAAAAGTTCTTTTTCTTTATTAAAAGCAGATTGCGCTTGATCTAATGAATTAGTTCAATATTCTTTTGTTTTAGCTAACGTGGTTGATTGTTCTTTTCCTTTTTTAACAGCTTTCCCCATTTTTGTTAATGCTTTTTTAGCATGAGTTTTTGTTTTTTTAATATTTTTTCGAGCATCTAAATATTCAATTGAATAGGGGCGAGTAATTGCTTTAGTCATTTTTGCAGTTACATAAAAACCAACAAGACTTAAAACTGGGATGGCAACTAATAAGACAACAACAATACTTCCCGTTACTGTTGCAAAATTTGTTCCAATTTCAAGTTCATAATCTGCTGGTCACTGAATAATACCATTTACAACACTTACTGGTTGTTTTAATCATTCCATTAAGTCTATCGCTTGACCATTAACAGTAACATAATTAGAATACCCTCAAGTAAAAGTCCCACTTGATGCTAATCGCATTACTTCCCCAAGACCTAATTCAGTAATTAATTGATAACCATTCCCATCAAATGATTTAATATCATTAATATTAATAGGTAGTTCTTTCCCTTCTCAATAATAACCATTATAATGAACAGCTAAAAAAGCTAATGCTAAAACTAAAATAAGTAAAACAATAGTTCAAATTAAAGCAATACTTCATTTTGCAAATGTTTTCATAATTCAACCTCTTTCCCCTTATTTAAGTTTATTATAGTCCTAATTATCAAAAATTCTTAATTTTATTTTTCTATTTTTTAATAAAACAGTAAAAATATTAATAAAAAATTTAAATAAAACAATAACTAGTAAAACTAGTTATTGTTCCTATCTCTCTTTATTTTCTCTTATTTTTTTAATGCCATTTTTTTCCCTGTTGTTTTTTTTTGCACTTGTTTTTTTAGCACCCTTGCTTTTTGCTGCTGCTTTTTTTGCGGGATTCCCATTTCCAATTGCTTCTAATTTTTCATTTGCCACTTTACGATTTTTTGCTTCAATTGCTTTTCGCTGTGCTGTTGATTTCCCTAATCTCTCTGCAATTAATCTTTCTGCAGTAATTGCGGTTGTAATTGCCGAACCATCTTTGGCACGATAATCTGCAACAGTTTTAGTATAAACATATCCAACTGAACGATCGATTGATCTTTTCATCGCTGGAGTTGAATCTACTACTGCTTGTTCTTTAATAAATATTCATTTTTCTTCCACACCATTTTTTAATACAGGCTTTTTAGGCGTTGATGCCTTGCTAGTAGTTTTCACAGTTTTTGAAGTTGTCATACTCAATCTCCTTTCGTATAATGCTTTTAGCGCTATATATTTAATTAAATTATTTTTATCCTAAAGTATTACTATTTTAAAATAAATGTAATATTTTAAGGAAAATCATACTCTTTACCTTAAAATATACCATATAATTGTATCAAATTTAAGTTAATTAATAAATACCTTTAACAGATTATTTTAAAATGATGAGACTAACATTTTTTAGTTGTGTTATCATATAAATAGATAAAATGGGTGGTGAAAAAATGAAAGTTGTCAAAGTAACACCACGCGGATACTGCCTTGGTGTTGTTAAATCAATTAAATGAGCAAAAGAAGCGGCAGTAAAGTATGCCGGGCGGGAAATTTATATGTTAGGTTACTTAGTCCATAACCGCCATGTTATTGAAGAAATTGTTAACTTAGGTGTCATCCCCGTTAATGACTTTAAACTCAACCGCTTAGAATTAATTAAAACAATACCAGATAATGCTGTTATCATTTTAAGTGCTCATAGCAGTGATGATCGAATTAAAGATATTGCGGCAGCGAAAAACATTACGCTTGTTGATACCGAATGTGAATGAGTGACAGTAACGAAAGATTTAATTAAAGAATATTTACAAAAAGACGATTATCAAATTATCTTTATCGGAAAACACTTTCATCCAGAAACAAATGCAATGTTAGCAATTAGTCCCACCATTAAACTTGTCACAACCGAAGAAGAAGCTGATACAATTCTGCTTGACCTTGATCCAAATAAAAAAATCTTAATTACTAACCAAACCACCTTATCAAAAATTGATATTGAAGCAATTGTTGAAAAAATTAAAAGGTTAGTTCCGAATGAAATTACTTTTAAAAATTATTTATGTAACGCGACATTGGAGCGCCAAAATGCAGTTTTAAGTTTAGATCCAACCAATATTGATCTTTTATTAGTGGTTGGTGATGAACGCAGTAGTAACACTTTAAAATTAGTTGAAATGGGAGAACAAATTGGCATTAAATCATATCGTATTAATGATAAAAATGATATTAACCGTGATTGATTAACAAACAAAAGCGATGTTGCTGTTACTGCTGGTGCTTCAACACCAAGTATTATTCAATTAGAAGTAATTCGTTTTTTAGAAAACATCTAAAAAATAAAGCGAAATTCGCTTTATTTTTATTATCTTAAAATTATATATTAAATTTCTCAAACTGAAGTTCAAAATTTCTTTAATTTTGTCGAAAACTCTTGATGAAATAAAAAAAATCATCAATATGACAATTTGAAAACTAATTTTGTGTAAGATTATGATTTTGCTTTAAATTTTTTAAACGTTAAAATATAATACCGTTGATTGTTGGTTTGGTGTTAAACCTTTGTGTTGGTATTTTCATTTTCAGAGCTTTAAATAATTTTGAATATTAGTGAAACCCAAACCATGATAATGAATTAAGGCTTCTTTAAGACTGGATTGTAATTTACTAATCTTATTTAACTTTTGATAACTAGTATCAGGGTTTGTACTAGTTTTGGTGGAATATAGAGTAGAATTTGTTTGTTTTGCTACTAATAAATATAGTGGTTGCATATCAGAAATAATTATTGATTTTTCTTTAATTAGTTGCTTATTCATATTTTCAATAATCCATTGTTTTTGTAATCTTTTGGTATTGGTGGATTGAACAAAAATATTATTATTGCTATCAACCGCCATTTGAATACAGCATTTGGTATCAGTTGAAAATGGATCGAGATGAGTTTTTCGTTTATCAAATTTATCTTTAAAATTGCCTTTATGAATTTCTTTAATAAATGTTTCATCCATTTGGATTTGACCATTTAATTTTTTAAATTTTAACTGTGTATTTTCTAATTGTTTTGATTGCATTAATTTTTGTCGATTATATCAAGCGGTTTTTGGGGTTGTTTTAATAAAACGAGAAATTATTTTACTAGATTGTCCTAACAATGAAATTTGAATTAATAAATTTCACTGTTCATAATTTAAATGACTTCAATAAGTAAAATGATGACGAAATGCATCAAAACTAGCACGACATTTTTTACATAAATATTTTTGTTTTCCTTCGGAATTATGACCATTTTTAACACAATGAAAAGATTTGCAATTAGGACATATAATGCCTTTATCTCTAAATTTTTGATCAATTTCATTTAAACGTTTTTGTTTTTTAATTAAGTCTGCTTGTTGTTTTATTTTTTCATAAAATTCTAAAAATTGATCATCTGTTAAGCTATTTATTAATTCTGTAATTATTTTTTTCATCATTTATTTACCTCTATATATTAAAAATATACCTAATTTTAGGTATATTTTATAAATATCAAGAGTTTTCGACAAAATTAAAGCAAAATTTCATAAAGTTCAACCGGTATAAAAAATTGCATTATTTGTTCCAAAATGAAAATCAAAATTTCAAATCCAATATCGCCCTAAAGTAAAACGAGTTTTAGCAGCATTCAATTCTAAATTATGATTTTGACTTAAATCTCCTAAAGAAAAAATATTCAAACCTGGTAAATCCTTTGCTTCATCCGATGCTTTAAAATCATTAGATAAAATGTGTAAAATCTTTATATAATCATACTGTGATAAAGCTAAAATTTTAGCAAACGTTGTATCGTTAAGATGAAGCACCGCTGAATTTTTATTTGATTCAATTTGAAAATATTTAAAAAAAGCAGCTATTAAATTTCCAAATTGGGTTAATTTATTTGTTAAACCTTCCTCTGTAATTTCAACTTGGACTTTTAACGGATGGTCACCACTAATAACAGCGCCCGATAATGGTAAACCAGCAACAATTATTTTTCCTAAATCAATATTAAAAGTTGCTAAGTTTAAATTATTATGACCAGTATTAAAAACATTAACAAATGAACGATAAAATTGAACAAAATGTTCTGGGGTAATTTGCGCTGGTTGATAACCTTCACCAGTTCAATTATACGTCGCTGTATCTGCTCTGACAACAGCTTCGCCATTTGTTTTATCATTAATTGCACTAGTTAATAAAGTTAATAATGGAATTGCTGAATTATATTTAATATTATCAACAAAATCTTTTAAAGTCGCATCATCTGTCAGAACTTTTTTTAATTTTGTAAAAATAATACTTTAATTTTGTCGAAAACTCTTGATATTTATAAAATATACCTAAAATTAGGTATATTTTTAATATATGGAGGTAAATAAATGATGAAAAAAATAATTACAGAATTAATAAATAGCTTAACAGATGATCAATTTTTAGAATTTTATGAAAAAATAAAACAACAAGCAGACTTAATTAAAAAACAAAAACGTTTAAATGAAATTGATCAAAAATTTAGAGATAAAGGCATTATATGTCCTAATTGCAAATCTTTTCATTGTGTTAAAAATGGTCATAATTCCGAAGGAAAACAAAAATATTTATGTAAAAAATGTCGTGCTAGTTTTGATGCATTTCGTCATCATTTTACTTATTGAAGTCATTTAAATTATGAACAGTGAAATTTATTAATTCAAATTTCATTGTTAGGACAATCTAGTAAAATAATTTCTCGTTTTATTAAAACAACCCCAAAAACCGCTTGATATAATCGACAAAAATTAATGCAATCAAAACAATTAGAAAATACACAGTTAAAATTTAAAAAATTAAATGGTCAAATCCAAATGGATGAAACATTTATTAAAGAAATTCATAAAGGCAATTTTAAAGATAAATTTGATAAACGAAAAACTCATCTCGATCCATTTTCAACTGATACCAAATGCTGTATTCAAATGGCGGTTGATAGCAATAATAATATTTTTGTTCAATCCACCAATACCAAAAGATTACAAAAACAATGGATTATTGAAAATATGAATAAGCAACTAATTAAAGAAAAATCAATAATTATTTCTGATATGCAACCACTATATTTATTAGTAGCAAAACAAACAAATTCTACTCTATATTCCACCAAAACTAGTACAAACCCTGATACTAGTTATCAAAAGTTAAATAAGATTAGTAAATTACAATCCAGTCTTAAAGAAGCCTTAATTCATTATCATGGTTTGGGTTTCACTAATATTCAAAATTATTTAAAGCTCTGAAAATGAAAATACCAACACAAAGGTTTAACACCAAACCAACAATCAACGGTATTATATTTTAACGTTTAAAAAATTTAAAGCAAAATCATAATCTTACACAAAATTAGTTTTCAAATTGTCATATTGATGATTTTTTTTATTTCATCAAGAGTTTTCGACAAAATTAAAGAAATAATATTATCTAAGTCCGTAAAATTAGTTGTATAATTAACATTAAAATCATCATAAATTTATTTAAAATCATTATTGTTGTCAATTTGAAATGTTCCTTCTTTATTAAAGAAATCAACGATTACTTTTGAAATTTTACTAATAACTCCCGTTAAAACTTTTTTCATTACAATTGGATTATCAGTAATAATATATTGCATTGAATACTCAGAAGATGATGTTAATGTTTTAAAATTAACTTCAAATTTAAAATTCAAATCAATGCGAACAGCATGCACATCTTCAATCGCTGGATCAGAAATAGCTACTAATTGGTTAACATCAATAAAACTCAAACTATATGTTGAGCTATTAGGAACTATCTCTAATGGGGTTGTTTTTAAATAATAATTTTAATAATCACTAATAATTGCATTATTAATGTTATTAAAACTTGCCATAAAACCAGCCATTAGAATTGATAAAGCTGGTTTAACGTTTTCATAGGTTGGAGACAATGGGACCTTTTGGTTGTTTTTATAGACCATTGTGTATAAATTACTAAATTGGTTTTGATATTCCGTACTATCAATAATGTTTTTAGCGCAAATATAATCTAAAAAAGCATTTGAAGCACGTTGTGAAATTTTGTTTAAAATCTCTGCATCTTTCGCAGTTCCAATATTTGGGTCTTCTTCTGCTGGTTGCAAATGTTGACATCCAACAATTGTACTAACACTTGTTGTTGTCAAAGCAGAAATTTCTAGCAATGCTAATAGTTTTTTCATATTTAATAGACATCTCCTTTTTTAAAATTGCCACATTAATTCTAACCTAAAAAAGTTAAAATTAATAAAAAATATCGCTAAAACTTGCCAAATGTTGCAATATTTTGAAAAATTAAAAAATATTACTAACGATAGTTAATAATATTTTTAATATGATAAACAGTAACTGGCAAAGTTGGAAATTTCCGTTTTAAATAACCCGCAAAAGCAATACTAAAAAAGTCTTCCATATAGTGGTTAAAACAAACAACGGAAAGTTGCTTCTCATTTGCTAACACTCACTGGTCTCATTTTATTTCTCCAGTAATAAAAAGATCAACTTCATTATCTAATTTAGCAATAACATCCCCACCAGCACCAGCAGCTAAAGCAATTGTTGTTATTGGTTGGTGATAATTTGTTAAATTATGTTGCACTACTGCAATGTTAAAAATTGTTTTCAACTTTGTAATAACTTCATCAACAGTTAATGTCACATAACCAATTTTAGTAAAAGAATCTTTTGCAAATGAAATAATTTTTTGCGCATCTAGTTCTTGCAAAATTAATTCATTCATTAAACCATCATAGTTAGTATGAACCGCATAAACCGAAATTTGATGTTCTTTTAACCGTTTTAAAATTTCTTGTTTATACTTAATTTGTGCTCATACTTTTTTCTTATTAAAACAAAACGGATGATGCGTAATAATCACATTTGCTTTTTGGGCAATGACTTCATCAATCACTTCTGTTGTTAAATCTAAACTAACAAAAACTTGCGTTATTTCATTATGTTTAAATCCCCATTGAAAACCGCTATAATCTCACTTCGCTGCTGTTTTTAACGGAAAATCAGTTTCAATTTCTTGATATAATTTTTTAATTAACATTAAATCACCTTATTTATCATTTTTAATTTTGCTCTAATTTCTTTATAACGTTTTGTTTTGACTGGAATTTTATTTAATAATGTTTGATAATAATCGTTTTTTAATAATCATTTTTCTTGAAAAAGTTTAGTTTGTTCTTTTCGCAATACTGGCCCGAACAGAATGTCTCTTTTGTTTTTAACTTTTTGCCCAGCAACTTTATTGATAACAATAATTTCATAAATAATTTCATTTTCTTTAATTAAAAGTTCTTTTTCAATAAAATATTTTTTTGCTTTAACTCATTGTCGTAAAATAGTTGGGTCATCATTTGAACACAAAATATAACGATCAATTAGATCTGAATCATTTTGTAAAATTTCAAGGATACTAGCACTACCTAATCCCGAAATAATACATGAATCAATTTTAATATTGGCAAGTCCATACAAACCATTTGCTAAAATTGGGGTAATAATTTCACCAACTTGATATTTAGCAATATTTTTTTTTGCTTGTGCTAATGGTTTTTCTGCAATGTCACAAGCATAGGCTTTGGTAATTAAATTTCCTTTTGCCAAATAAATTGGAATCATTGCATGATCAGTTCCAATATCACAAATAACGTCTTTATCATTAACTTGCTTTGCAATTAATAATAGGCGTTCTGATAATCTATCCATGGTTTAAACACCTATCATTTAAAAAAGTCTTTTAATACTTTTGCTTTTGAATTAGCTTGGTTTGGTTTAAATTTACGAATTGTTTTTGCCTCAATTTGACGAATACGCTCACGAGTAACCTTAAACTCTTTTCCCACTTCTTCTAAGGTTTTTGGCGAATCGTATTTCGACAAATGTTTATCAATTAGTTTATTTTTTCGACTTTGAACCTTTTCAATTGGTGTGTCATAATGAATATCTAACGCTTTTACTGTTTGCACCAATTCTGGAAAAGTTTCATCTTCACATTCCTTTGCCAATCTTAAAACAGTTCTTAATTTTGTTGGTAAAATTCCAAATCTCATTCTAATTACTTTCTCTTCACGTGCTGATAAAATCTCATGAAAAACTTCATCAATTACTTCTCGTAATGATTCTTTCTCAGCATATTCATCAGGAGTAAAAATATCTTTGTCATTAACAAAGTCACCAAAATGAGTGTCATCTTCATCTCCAATTGGCTTTTCTAATGAAACTGGTTCAATTGATAAGCGCTTAATTTCACGCACTTTTTCACCAGTCATTCCCTGCCCCATTCTTTCAGCAATCTCATTAAAACTTGGTTCACGACCTAATTCTTGCGTTAACTGACGCTCAATTCTTGTTAATTTATTAATTGTTTCAACCATATGCACTGGAATTCGAATTGTTCGTGCCTGATCAGCAATTGCTCGTGTAATTGCTTGTCGAATTCATCATGTTGCATATGTTGAAAACTTAAATCCACGTGTATAGTCAAATTTATCAACCGCTTTCATTAAACCAATATTTCCTTCTTCAATTAAATCAGAAAAATCTAACCCCCGGTTTAAATGCTTACGAGCAACCGATACAACTAACTTTAAGTTTGAAGTAATCAACTTTTCACGTCCATAACGTTTTTCTTCGGGATCTGTTGCCTCCAGTATTTTAGCATATTTAATTTCTTCTTCACGGGTAAGAATTTTACTTGTTCCTAAAACATTAAAGTATGCTTTAATAATATCTTGAATTTTAGTTTCATTTGAAATTCCGCCAACTTTGTAGCGCAACTTATCCTCACTTTGTTTTTTTCCTGGTTTAATTACTTCTTCGACTTCTTCAACTTCTTCAACTTCTTCAACTTCTTCTAAATTTACATCGCTAAATTCAACCCCATTAGCAACTAATTCTTCAAAGTACTCGTCAACATCATTATCATCAATTTCAAAATGATCATTAATTAAAGTAATTAATTTTTCTTGTTCAATTTCATTGTTATTTTCTTCTAAAAATTTATTAATATAATCTTTAAATTCATCAAAAGTTTTTATTTCTCTGATGTCTTTTTTTGATAATCCCATTCTCTCTACCCCTTTTTAAACTTTAAACGTTGGTTCATCTTATCAATTTCCATTGAAATGGTTTGTTGTTCAATCAGATTATTTGCTTTTTCTAGTTTATTTCATAGCATTGCAATCTCTTTTTCATTGGCAAAATCATCAATTAGCAGCGCATAGTCTTCTAATTCTTTCTTATTATATTTAATTTTAATCGTTGATTTATCAATAATGTCCATTAACATCTTCTTTAAATCCGGATCATTTATTTCTTCACACAACATATTAATATTAACATTTTCTGCCCCTAAATGTCTATTATAATACATAATTATATCATTTGCTAGCAGTCGATAACTATTAAAATTCAAATATACGATTTTTGTCTGATAAAAATCAACGGCCTTTCGCGACACAAGTAATTGTAATAACATGTTTTGCTCTGCTAACATATAACGTTTTAAACTTTTAATTTTATATTTTGTTTTTTTAATGGCCTTAGAATCTTTAACAATTCCGGATGTTGACTTTTGTGCGGCCTTTGCAACTTCGGGGACAACAACTGGTGAAGGTGAGTCTAATGTTGAAGCATTTGTAATTGGTTTATAATACACTTTAATTTGGGTAATTTTTGTTTGAATTGTTTCACTTGAAATTCCCGTAATTTTTACCAAATTATTAATTGCTAGTTCTTGTTCTAAGGGATTGGGGCTTGCTTTAATTAAAGTTCCAACAACATTGATGAATTCTTCTAATTCATTTGCTTCTTCTAAATTAAATTTATTTTTAAAATAATCCAGTGCAAAATTAATTGGATGCATTGCATGGGTTAACATTGTCTGAATTAATTCTCCCTGACCACTATTGACCAATTCATCGGGGTCTTGCTGTGTTTCGTTTAAAACAATTTTTACTTTTAAATTATTAACTAATAATTTTGCTGCAACTTTTAAACTAGCATTAATTCCTGCTTGATCACCATCTAAAAAGACTAAGCATTCACCTGTTAACTTCTTAATTTCCTTAATATAATAATCACTTAAATTTGTCCCCATTAATGCAACGGTATTTTTAAGATCTAATTTATCTAAACTAATAACATCCATATATCCTTCTAACAAAATTAAATTATTTTGTTGGCGAATAAATGGTTTTGCTCGTTGAATATTATACATTAATTGTTCTTTTTTAAAGACTTTTGTTTCTGGGGTATTTAAATACTTCGCAACGTTGTCATCTTGCCCAATCACACGCCCCGAAAATCCAATAATATAACTATCCTCATTTTTAATTGGAAACATAACTCGATTATTAAAATAATCATAAACTTTCTCATTTTTAATCGTAATTAATCCGGTTTGTTGAATATCATTAATGCTATAGCCTTTTTTAATTAAAAAATGATATAAATGATCAAAACCACTTTCAGCATAACCAATATTAAATAACTCAATCTCTTGTTCATCAATTTTTCTTGTTGCTAAATATTCTTTTGCCGCATGAGCCTTTTTTGTTGCTAAGTTATTGCTAAAATAAGCTTGTGCTAAAGCATTAATTTCAAAAATTAATTTATCAGTTTCATCATATTTTGCTTTTTCTTGATAAGTTGTTAACTCATCTAAGGAAATATTAGCCATTCCTGCAACTTTTTTTAAAGCTTCAATAAAACTAATATTTTCATATTCTTGTAAAAAAGTAAAAACATTGCCACCAGCTGAACAAGCAAAACAACGATAAATTTGTTTTTCTGGTGAAATGCTCATTGAAGGATGTGAATCTTGATGGAAAGGACAAACAGCTCAATAATTTCGTCCCCGTTTTTCCAACGATAAATACTCTGACATTACTGTAACAATATTTACTTTTGACCGAATTAAATCAATCTTTTCATTACTAATTAATGCCATACCTTCCTCCTCCTTTTAATTATTTATTTTAATAATGCTTGAAAATGCTCTTCTAAATTAGCAATAGCAATTCGTTCTTGCACCATTGTATCACGATTACGAACAGTAACCTTTTGGTCTTCTAATGATTCAAAGTCAAAAGTAACACAAAATGGTGTTCCAATTGCATCTTGGCGACGATAACGTTTTCCAATGTTTCCCGTTTCATCATAGGTACATTGGAATTGATTTAATAATTTTTCATACAATTGATAAGCTGCTGCATTTAATTGTTTACTTAATGGAATAACAGCAAGTTGATATGGTGCTAACAACGGACTTAATTTTAAAACAATTCGTGAATCATTATCACCAACTTGTTCAACATGATAAGCATCATATAAGATTGCTAACATTAAACGCCCAACCCCAACTGATGGTTCAATAACATGGGGTAAAATTTTTTCGTTTGTTTCTTGGTTTAAATAACTTAAATCTTGTTTACTCGTTATGCTATGTTGACGCAAATCAAAATCACCACGATCAGCAATCCCTCATAATTCACCTGTTCCAAATAAAAACTTATATTCAACATCAATTGTACGTTTAGCATAATGGGCTAATTCATTGGCTTCATGGTTACGAAAAAGATAATTCTTAGGATTTAAATTAATCAAATTTAAAAACTTAGTAACTTCTTTAACTCAATATTCAAATCAATCTGTTTCTTCATTTGGATCATAAAAAAATTCTAACTCCATTTGTTCAAATTCACGTGTTCGAAAAATAAAATTTCCCGGTGTAATTTCATTTCGAAATGACTTTCCAATTTGGCCAATTCCAAATGGCAGTTTTTTTCGCAATGAACGTTGAACATTTTTAAAATTAACAAAAATTCCTTGTGCTGTTTCTGGTCGTAAATAAACAATTGATTTTTCATCTTCTAACACACCGTGATTCGTCTTAAACATTAATTCAAACTGACGAATATCAGTAAAATCATGCGCTCCACAATTTGGGCACACCAAATTCTTTTCTTCAATAAATGTTTTTAATTGTTCATTACTTCATCCCCCACAATTAAGGTCAGGATAATTATCTTCAATTAGTTTATCTGCTCGCATACGGGTTTTACATTTTCTACAATCTAATAATGGATCAGCAAAATTCCCTAAATGACCCGAAGCCTTTCACACATTATTGTTCATTAAAATTGCACTATCAAGACCAACATTATATTTTGATTTTGTAATAAAATGTTGCCATCATAAACTTTTTAAATTTCGTTCTAATTCAACACCTAATGGACCAAAATCTCAACTATTTGCTAAACCCCCATAAATTTCACTTCCTTGAAAAACAAAGCCTTGTGCTTTTAAATGATTAACAACTTCTTCTAATGTATATTGCATTAAATATAACTCCTTTTTATTTCTCTACCCTCAATTATACTATGTTATTATTTAAAATAAATTGATTTTTTCCTTTAATTTTGTCGAAAACTCTTGATGAAATAAAAAAAATCATCAATATGACAATTTGAAAACTAATTTTGTGTAAGATTATGATTTTGCTTTAAATTTTTTAAACGTTAAAATATAATACCGTTGATTGTTGGTTTGGTGTTAAACCTTTGTGTTGGTATTTTCATTTTCAGAGCTTTAAATAATTTTGAATATTAGTGAAACCCAAACCATGATAATGAATTAAGGCTTCTTTAAGACTGGATTGTAATTTACTAATCTTATTTAACTTTTGATAACTAGTATCAGGGTTTGTACTAGTTTTGGTGGAATATAGAGTAGAATTTGTTTGTTTTGCTACTAATAAATATAGTGGTTGCATATCAGAAATAATTATTGATTTTTCTTTAATTAGTTGCTTATTCATATTTTCAATAATCCATTGTTTTTGTAATCTTTTGGTATTGGTGGATTGAACAAAAATATTATTATTGCTATCAACTGCCATTTGAATACAGCATTTGGTATCAGTTGAAAATGGATCGAGATGAGTTTTTCGTTTATCAAATTTATCTTTAAAATTGCCTTTATGAATTTCTTTAATAAATGTTTCATCCATTTGGATTTGACCATTTAATTTTTTAAATTTTAACTGTGTATTTTCTAATTGTTTTGATTGCATTAATTTTTGTCGATTATATCAAGCGGTTTTTGGGGTTGTTTTAATAAAACGAGAAATTATTTTACTAGATTGTCCTAACAATGAAATTTGAATTAATAAATTTCACTGTTCATAATTTAAATGACTTCAATAAGTAAAATGATGACGAAATGCATCAAAACTAGCACGACATTTTTTACATAAATATTTTTGTTTTCCTTCGGAATTATGACCATTTTTAACACAATGAAAAGATTTGCAATTAGGACATATAATGCCTTTATCTCTAAATTTTTGATCAATTTCATTTAAACGTTTTTGTTTTTTAATTAAGTCTGCTTGTTGTTTTATTTTTTCATAAAATTCTAAAAATTGATCATCTGTTAAGCTATTTATTAATTCTGTAATTATTTTTTTCATCATTTATTTACCTCTATATATTAAAAATATACCTAATTTTAGGTATATTTTATAAATATCAAGAGTTTTCGACAAAATTAAAGATTTTTTCTGCATTTCATAAATACTATAAGAAAAAATCCCAACTTTCATTAAATAATACTCACATAGCATTTTAAATAAAATAATCATTTCTTTAACATTAATTTTGTTATGAAAATAAAAATTATCTAATGACGTTGTACTAAACATTTTTACTAATTCAATTGAAAAAAGATAATCTGTTGGTAAATAACAATTTTTACAAATATATCCTTCTTCAATAAAACTAATTGTTTTAATATTATGTTTTCCCCCACAACGTTTACACATCGTTAGATTTCATTGTAATCCATACCATTTTAAAACTTGTAACATAAAAACAATCACAACACTTAAGTTATCTTCTCAAGCAACTAAATTATCTAATGCTGTTGCTAATAAATCATATAGTTTTAAATCAGCAGAACGTTCTTCAACAGCTTGTTCGGTAATTTCACAAAGCAATGTCACTAGTAAATAATCATCATAGTTTTGTGTTAATTTAATTCGTGTTATTAACAAATTTCCTGTTTTTAACTTACTTAATTTATTTGCTTGATATGATAAAAATATTTCAAATGTACTAGTTGCTAACCATTGCACCGCATATTGATTTTTCGAAGTAATTTTTCGAACACCCGGAGCAAAAAAAGCTAACTTACCTAATTCTTTGGTAAAAACCGTTATAATTTCACTGTCATCATCGTAACTTTGCTTATTAATAACAATTCCAGTAACTTTTGTTGTCATTATTGCTTAATAACTTTCTTTGTTATATCCTAAACGAGCAATCATTGATGGTTTATCACGTCATTTTTCAACCACTTTAACAAATAACTCTAAAAATATTTTTGTTCCTAAAATTTGTTCTAACTCTAAACGAGCTTGCGTCCCAATTTCTTTGATTAACCGTCCATTTTTACCAATCACAATGCCTTTTTGTGAATTGCGCTCAACACAAATTGAAGCCATAATTTTTAATAATGTTGGTTGTTCTTCAATCTTGTCAATTAAAATTGCCACACTATGTGGAATTTCATCTTCTGTTAAAAGTAAAATTTTTTCGCGAATAATTTCACGAATTAAGAACTTTTCTGGTTGGTCAGTTAACATATCATCAGGATAATATTGTGGTCCTTCTGTTAGATGATCTTTTAATAATGTTAATAACTGCGGAACATTTTCGTGTTTTAATGCTGAAATTGGGATTACAGCAGTAAAATTGTGAACTTTTTCTCATTCAGCAATTTTAACCATTAAATCCCCTTTTGAAACTAAATCAATCTTAGTAACAACTAAAACAATTGGAACACCTCGTTCTTGGAGTGCTTTAATAATATAACGATCATTATCACCAATATGTTCATTTACAGGCGCTAAAAATAAAATAACATCAGCTGCTTTTGTTGTTGATAAAGCAACTTTATTCATAAATTTACCCATTTCATGATGTGCTTTATGAATTCCTGGCGTATCCATAAACACAATTTGCGCTTCATTGTCATTATAAATTCCTTGAATTCGATTACGCGTTGTTTGGGCTTTTGCTGTAACAATTGCTACTTT
Source organism: Spiroplasma endosymbiont of Sarcophaga carnaria (assembly GCF_964019595.1). Lineage (NCBI taxonomy): Bacteria > Bacillati > Mycoplasmatota > Mollicutes > Entomoplasmatales > Spiroplasmataceae > Spiroplasma > Spiroplasma endosymbiont of Sarcophaga carnaria. The sequence continues at coordinate 1,295,164 of NZ_OZ026456.1, read as the reverse complement.
ATTATTTAAAATTGTGTTTAATAATGTTGACTTTCCAACATTTGGACGGCCAATAATTGCCACAAACCCTGATTTAATTGTCATTTTTATCACCTCGTAATTAACTTAATTATAAAGGAAAATAAGATAAAAGCTCATTATTTTAAAATTCAAATGCAATTTGATCATCTAATGATAAGCCTTTTAAAATTCCAAGTTCTTCAAAAGACTCTAAATGTGCTTTTGTAATATTTGTTCGTTTTTGTAAATCAGCAATTGATAAAAATGGTTTTTCTTTCCGAGCATTAATAATGCTATCACCAACAGCGCCTCCCAAACCATCAATCGCTGAAAATGGTGGTAGAATAATTTTTTCATGATTATCATTTTCAACAACGGTAAAATTTTTATTCATACTTGTTTTTAAATCAATATTACTCATTTTAATCCCGCGGGCATACATTTCTAAAGCAATTTCATAAACCGGTATTAAATCCTTTTCTTTTTGTGATGGTTTATTTGGCGCATTAAAATCCTTATTATCTAAACGAACTTGAATATCACGTAAAACTTGTTTAATTGTTTCTGCTCCTTTTAAAATTGTTTTAATATCAAAAACATCAGTTCTCGTTGAAAAGAATGTTGCGTAATATTCAACTGGATAATTTATTTTAAACCATGCCACGCGTCATGCCATTAAAACATACGCTGTCGCATGCGCTTTTGGAAACATATATTTAATCTTATTACATGAATCAATGTATCATTGTTCAACATTATTTTCACGCATTAATTGTTCATGTTCTGGGGTTAAGCCCTTTCCTTTTCGGACATCTTCCATAATTTTAAAAGCACTTTGCGCTGGTAAGCCCTTATAAATTAAATTAACCATAATATCATCACGACACCCAATAACATCAGAAATTCGAATATTCTGGTTTCGAATTAAATCTTGGGCATTCCCAATTCAAACATCAGTTCCATGTGATAACCCTGAAATTTGGACTAAATCAGCAAAAGATGTTGGTTTAGTATCTAATAACATTTTCCGAACAAAAAAAGTTCCAAACTCTGGAATCCCAATAGCCCCCATTTTCTCACCATTAATATCTTCTGGTTTAATGTTTAAAACATCTAAACTACGAAAAAGACTTAACACTTTTTCATCATTAGTTGGAATTGTTTTTGGGTCAATTCCCGTTAAATCCTCTAACATTCGTAAAGCGGTCGGATCAACATGTCCTAAAATATCTAATTTTAAAACATTATCATGAATCGCATGGAAATCAAAGTGTGTTGTTAATCAATTTGACTTAATATCATCAGCAGGAAAATTAACCGGCGTAAATTCTTCGACTTGATATTCTTTTGGGATAACAACAATCCCTCCTGGGTGTTGTCCCGTTGTTCGTTTCACACCTTCACAGCCTTTTGCAATTCGTTCTAACTCAGCACGTCGTTTTAAATGTAAGGTATTCTTATTTTCAAAATAACCCTTCACATATCCATAGGCAGTCTTTTCTGCCACCGTTGAAATTGTTCCGGCACGATAAACATTTCGCTCTCCAAACATTTCTTTCGTAAAATCATGGGCATTTGGTTGATATTCACCCGAAAAGTTTAAATCAATGTCCGGAACTTTGTCTGCTTCAAATCCTAAGAATGTTTCAAAAGGAATATCATGACCATCACCTTTTAATGGATGTTGACATTTTGGACAATTACGTGGTGACAAATCATAACCACATTTTACAGACCCATCAACAATGAACTCGCTATAAGTACAATTTGAACACAAATAATGTGGTTGTAATGGATTAACTTCTGTAATATTACTCATCGTGGCAACAAAACTACTTCCAACACTTCCTCGTGAACCAACTAAATAACCATCTTGTAATGACTTGTCAACTAATTTATGGGCAATTCAATAAATAACAGCAAAACCATGCTTAATAATCGCACTTAATTCTCGTTCTAATCGTTTTGCCACAATTTCGGGTAATGGATTACCATAAATCTTATAAGCATTCTGATAACACAACGCTTCTAAAAGTTCATCACTACCATCAATTTTGGGAGTATATAATTTATCTTTAATAATTTCAACTTTTTCAATTTGATTGGCAATAAGACTTGGATTTGTAACAATAATTTCTTGAATTAATTCGTCATCATTTAAAAATTTAAATTCATTTAACATTTCAGGTGTTGTTCGTAAAAATTGGTCCGGATAATCAGTTACCCGTTGTTTATAATCATACAATGGATGTGGTCGCCCCCCAATTCCTTTTGCATTAATATAAACCTCACGAAAAATTTTATCTTCTGGATTAAGATAATGAACATCACCTGTGGCAACAACTAGTTTATTTAATTTTTTCGCGGTATAAATAATGTCCTTAATAACTGTTAATAATCGTTCTTCTGATAAATCACCCATTTGAACTAAATGTTTATAAACACTTGGTGGTTGAATTTCAATATAATCATAAAAACTAATCACTTCGGTTAACTCACTAAGATCTTTATTCCGAGCTACTTCAAAAACATCACCATTAACACATGATGAACCAATTAATAAATTAGCACGATGTTCATTAATTACACTACGTAATAATTTTGGTGACGAATAGAAATAAGTTGTATGTGCGGCGGTAATTAATTTAAATAAATCCAATAATCCCGGTTGATTTTTAGCAAGAATTGTCATATGTTTTGGACGGAGCTTTTTATAAACAGCAGCATCATGAATTTGATCAATATCATCATCAAATTCAACCCCATAAACATTAATCATTTTTCGTAATTGATGTTCATAAACATCGGTTAAAACAATAGCATCATAATCCCCACGGTGCGCTACTTCTTCATTATAAATAACATTATAGCACCGAGCAATTGTTCCCAAACGATAGTTTTTTAAATGTGGTTCTAAAATCCTTGAGATTTGTAAAGTATCAATAACAGTATTATTGATCTTAGAACGTCCGGCTTTTTCTAACCATGATTGAATAAAACCTAAGTCAAATTCAGCATTATGGGCAATTAAAATCGCATCTTTAAAATACTCTAAAATTTGTTCAATTGATTCCGTAAAAGTTGGTTTATCCGCCAATAATTCATCCGTAATTCCTGTTAGATCTGTTGTAAAAGAAGATAACTTAATTGTTGGTTTAAATAAGTGGTTAATAATTTTACGTTCCCCACTAATCCCATCCATAATAACTGCTCCAAACTCAATAATCTCATCATAACTACTACTTAGACCAGTTGTCTCTAAGTCAAAAATAACATATTTTGCTGTCCGTAAATCATGATGATGAGGATTTTTAACGTACCAAACTTTGTCATCAAGTACATCTGTTTCGACTCCATAAATAACTTTAATATTTGGATATTTCTTATTAAGATTATAAATTTCAGGATACGCTTGCACATTTAAATGATCAGTGAAAGCAATTGCCGAATGATCCCAATGTTGTAAGGTTTTAAAAAGCGCTGGAAGATCAATCACCCCATCCATTGTACTCATTTTAGTATGTAAATGTAATTCAACGCGCTTTTCAGCAGCATTGTCTTCCCGATATAAGTCTTCGCGATCTAAACGGGCAATTTTTTTAATAAAAAGCATTTGTTCATTAGCATAAGTATCATAACGAATGTCCCCAAAAATACTAACTCATTCATTAATTTTTAATTCTTCAAAAAAATCATCTGCTTGTTCAGTTCGCGTAAAAAACTTCCCAGCAATAGTATCACTATAATCGGTTACTGTGATTGTATAAATAAATTTTTTAGTTGAAATGAATTGGCGATCTTTATTAACAATTTTTCCATAAATTGTTATATTAGGAGCATCTTGGTCAATATCAGCGATTCGTTCATAACTTACTTGCCCGATTTTCCCTTTAACATAATTACTAGTCCCATTTCGCAATTGTTTTGTTGAAATTGCTGGTTTTAATGTTAAACTTTCATTTTTTTGTTGATTTTCTTGGTATTTTATCAATTCTTGTTCATTAAGCTCTAAAATATTATTTTCTTGTAAATCAACAATTAAATCTAATCGTAAATTATTAAAACCATAACGACGTAATTTGTTTTCATAATAATGACAATGTTCACTAACAAGTTTTTTTTCACTATCGGAATGAACAATAATTTTTAAAATATTATCTGCTAAAGTAAACCGAGATGGTGGTAATTTACTAAAAAAACTATTTTTTAATTCTGATTTATTAAAACGAATATATTCTAAATAAGAAAAAATTGTTTCTAATTGATAATTTTCATTTCGTACGCGAAATGAAACTTTTGTTGGCAACGTTGCATTTGCTAATAAAGTTGTTTCTAATTTTAATAAGACATCAGTTGGTAAGAAATCATTGATTTCAATAATAACACGAAAAAACGACTCGCTTGTACTATACTCACTTTTAATGATTTTTGCATCAGCAAAATAATTATCCGTAAATTCTAAATTATTAGTTGTAAATAGTTTTATCAATTGTTGATCCATTTGCCATCCCTCATCTATTCTTCATTTCTAAAAAAAGACATCTTTAATTGTTATTCCAATAAATAATAAAATAAAGAGTACTGCCCCCGTGACATTAATAATAATCTTTGCCTTATGTGGGAGTTGTCAATTTTGTTCTTTTGTTTGATATTCTTCTAATAATAACTTTTGCTGTTCTGGATTGTGACGATGTTTTCAAATTTGAAAACGCCCTTTAAGCCGTTTCCCCCCACCAACAATTCCTTCAACTAGGGTTTCTAAGAATTTGTATCCATCCAATGGTGGAATTGAAATTAAATTTAAAACAAATAAGTTTGCTGATAACATTGCAACATACATAAAAAATAATGCTGGTCCTTCCGTTAAAATTGAAGAAACTGTTTTAGCAATACCAACTAGTCCTGATAACTGCTCTCATTGACCAGTAAATAATAACCCAAATGACTTTAAAATTGTCACTGATTCAGTAAACGTTTCACGTCAACCATAGCCATAAGCCTGTGCTGTTGAAACAAACTGACGATCCGGTGCCCGAATTCCAACCGTATAAGTATTACCCGTTATTTTTAATTCAGCTGGTTCAGTTTGAAACAAATGATTGTTTTGATCAGTTGTCACTTCTTTTTTATTATTTACCCGAACAAAATCTAACGTAATAAAATTGGTACGTTGTTGGGCATCACTTTGATCATATTGTTTTTTTAAATTATTAATAAAATTATAAACCGTTGTTTGATAATTTGGAATATTATGAACAGTTCCAATATGACTAACTAAAATCTTATGTGTTTTATTATATCCTTCATCATCTGTACCATTATCACGATAATAATTTTGGGCCACTTTAAGAGTAGCTTGGTCTGGACCTAATCAATAATTTAAAATAACAATATCCTGGCTAATCGGAACTTTTCTTGTTGATAACGCATTATATGCTGCTCCTCCAACATCATATTTTGCCCCCCAATATGTCATATCTGATGGTTTGAGATTTAAAGCGGCAAAAGTTGTTGTAAAAATGAAAACAGCAATAAAAAAATTCATTAAAGCTCCCGCCACAATAAAAATTAACCGTTTTCATTTCGCAATGTTTTCCATTTTTCGTTCTTTTGGAACTTCCTCTTCTTCACGCCCTTTCGGAGCATCAACTAATTCACTAGCAATATACACATAGCCACCAAAAGGAAAAATTCGAATTGAATAACGCGTTTCTTTTTTCCCTCAAGAAAAAATCTTTGGACCAAATCCAATTGCAAATTCATAAACATATGCTCCTGATAATTTTGCAATAACAAAATGAGCAAATTCATGAACTGTAACTAGCATTAATAAAATTATAATTCCAATTACAAATCCTAAAACTATCATTCCCGCCGACATTTACTGACTAACTCCTAACTGTACCTTTTCATAACATTATTTTTTGGAAAAATAATTAATAATTTCTCTTTTAATAGTATCATTTAATTGTTTTATTTGTTGATAATTAGATAGTTTTTGTGGCTTAATTTTATCCATAAAAAATTCAATATAATCAACAATTTGATAAAATTTAATTTTTCCAGCTAAAAATAACAACCGCAACTGTTCATTTGCAGTATGAAAAGCAACAGCCAAAGCATTATTTTCATTTAAACAACGATAAGCCAATGTTAAAGCTTTTCACCGTGATAAATCTGCTTTTTGAAATGTCAAAGTAATTAAATCGTTAAAATCCAGTGGTTTTAATAAATTATTTTTTTTCCGCAGCGGATAATAAAAAAAATAATTTAAAACTTGAATCATTGATGGCGGTGATAATTGCGCTAGAATTGAATAATCTTCATATTGCACAGCTGAATGTAAGATTGATTGAGGGTGTATCACAACGGTAATGTTTTTTGTTTTAAATAAATGATATGCTTCAATAATTTCAAAAGCTTTATTAACCATTGTTGAAGAATCAATTGTAATGTTTTGACCCATTTGCCAATTCGGATGACACAACGCTTGGCTTTCATCAATCATTGTTAATTCCGTTAATGTTTTTTCCGCAAACATTCCTCCCGAAGCAGTTAAAATAATTTCTTGCACTGGATTCTTTTGTTCTAAACATTGAAAAATCGCACAATGTTCAGAATCAATTGGAAACAATTGGTTTTGATGTTCTTCCAATAATTTATTAATTAAATCGCCCGCTAAAACTAATGATTCTTTATTTGCCAATAATAAGGTGCGATTATATCCTTGTAATGTTTGTAAAGTTGGGTATAACCCAGCAAACCCCCCAATGGCATTAAGAACCATTGCTGTTGGAAATGTTGTTAAGATTTGGTCAAAACCTGCTTCTCCTATAACAAAAGTAATTGTTGGATACTTAACAGCAAAAACTGTTTGTTCTGTTGCATTAGCAACATGAACCATCGTGATTGTTGGAAATGTTTCTAGCATTTCATCAAGAACAGCAACATTGTGATAAACACTAACTACTCTTAAGGTAAAATCATTTGGATTAGTTTTTATAATTTGTAAGGCTTGTTGGCCAATACTTCCTGAAGCCCCAAAAATAATAAGTTCTCGCATCATTAATTAACGTTGTAATGCCACATTTGAAATAATAAACATTATAAAAAAGACTAATGAAAATGAATCCAAACGATCAAGAACACCACCATGACCAGGTAATAAATTACTAAAATCTTTAATATCATAACGCCGTTTAATTCATGAAAATGATAAATCACCTAATTGTGATAGAATACTTAACATAAAAGCTAATAAAACATAAATAACATAACGCATTACATTTTTGGCATTATCATTTGAAAAGAAATTAAAAACTCAATTTTTTTCATTTCCAAAATTAAACATTAAAACAGCATAGGCAATCGCAATTCCAGCCGCCATAATTGTTCCTGTTGCAGCCCCTTCTCAAGTTTTGTTTAGCGAAACATTTGGTGCTAGTTTGTGTTTTCCATAACTAACCCCACCCACAAATGCAAAAGTATCAGTTAAAATAATAATTAACACTAATCAAACAACGCTACTTCAACCATAATTAGGATTTAACATAAATTTATTCATTGCTTTAAAAGCAAAAATTAAATATAATGTAAAAATTAAAACTAACGTCATTTTACCAAAAGTAATTTCTTTTGAACTAAAAACTAAACAATAATATACTAAAATTGCACATAAATAAATGACAAAAATAATTCATGGTTTTAATCAATTTAAATTTAATAAAGTATAAAACGGATAATTAATGGCCCCAATCCCACCATAATTGTCCGTAACAGATTCAACTGGAAATAAAAATAAAAACAGCATAAATAAGTAAGTAATAACTTGGGTATAAATTGGTCACTTTGTTCCCCCTACTAACCGCAGAATTTCGTAGTTAACTAATCCCAAAATCACAGCGTTAATACTAATAAAAACATAATTGGCAACTTCAATATGAGCAACTTTGCCTTGTCATTCTGTAGCAATTGCACCAGTAAATAAATATAATACCAAAAAAATTAATAAAACATAAAAGGTAATATGGCGTGCAACATATTTTTTTTGAAACATTCCTTTTTTTTGTTCCGTTTTGCTTGTTTCGGTAATATTATTACCATTTTTATCCAACGGTACGTTTGTTTCATCAACAAGAACATTATCTTGCTTATTATTCATCACTTTTTACCCCTCCAAATCTTCTATTTCTATTATTATAATCTAATATTGCTGTTAACAAAGCATTTTCATCAAATTCTGGTCAAAATTTATCAGTAAAATATATAAATAATTAAACAAGGTTTTTTCATCAATTTCAGATAATTGTGCTGTTAACATTTCGTTAATAGCAGTAACAATTTCTTCAACCGCCCCATAATCAAAGGCAAAGGTTAATACTAAACCGCTATTATGCTTTGTCTGATTAATAGCTTCATTAATTGCTGCTAACGTTTTTGCTGGCATTTTGGTTTTACGACCAATATGGTTTAAAACAATATTTTCATTTTTAAAATTATTTACTTCTTTATTATTTAATAACCGCTCTGGCATTTCCATTAAATACGCAACCTCACTTTTACTACGCTTTCAATTTTCTGTTGAAAAACAATAAAGTGTTAAATATTTAACTCCTAACATATTTGCTTTTAAAGCAACTTCTTTAATTCGTTTTGCTCCTTCTTCATGGCCAGCTGTTCGCTTTAAACCTTGTTTTGTTGCTCAACGACCATTTCCATCTAAAATAATTGCAATATGTTGTGGCACATTCATATTCTTTGTTCCTTCTTTCTTGTCTTATTTATTATATCTAGCATAATAAAAAATGAAAGTTTATACTTCCATTAGTTCTTTTTCTTTTAATGTCCCTTTTTCATCAAGCTTTTTAATAAAATTATCTGTTAATTTTTGAATTTCACCTTCGTAATATTTTTTGTCATCATCAGTTAAATTAGCATCTTTTTTAATTTGTTCATTACTATCACGACGTTCATTACGAACCGCAATTTTAAAATGTTCAACTTCTTTTCACATATCTTTTACTAACATTTTACGACGTTCTTCTGTTAAAGCAGGGATATTTAAACGAATTAAATCTGCTTCTGAATTTGGTGATAATCCCAAATCCGACTTATTAATTGCTGTAACAATTAAACTAATTGTTCCTCGATCATAAGGTTTAATTACTAACTGGCGCGCCTCAGGAACCATAATGTTTGCCAATTGTTGAATTGGAGTTAGTGTTCCATAATAATCAATCATAATATGAGCTAACATATTTGGATTAGCACGACCTGTCCGAATCTTTACTAATTCATTTTCAAATGACTCTAATACTTTTGTCATCTTCTCTTTTGTTTGGTTAATAATTTCTTGTGACATTTATTTTTTCCCTCCTGTAACAACTGTTGAACGAGCACTTCCGTGTGCTGCTTTATAAATATTATCTGGTTCATTAATATCAAAAACAACAATTTTAACATTATCTTCCATTGCTAAACTTGATGCTGTTAAATCCATCACTTTTAATTGTTTTTCTTGTAGTTCATTTAAACTAATATTATCAAATCGAATTGCATCAGAATTTTCACGCGGATCTTTGTCATAAATGCCATCAACACCATTCTTTGCCATTAACATAACATCGGCATCAATCTCAATTGCTCGAATTGTTGCTGCAGTATCAGTTGTAAATTTTGGTTGACCAGTTCCACCAGCCATAATAACAATTGCCCCTTTTTCTAAACCAGCTTTTGCTTTTTTAAATAAATATGGCGATGCTACTTCTGGAACCTGAATTTTTGAAGTTACAACAACATTCTCACTTCCCTCATATTTTAAAACTGCTTCTAATGCTAATGCATTCATTACCGTTGCTAACATTCCCATATAATCCGCACTAATCGGATTCATATTGATACTATCAGCACGATTACCGCGCCAAATATTGCCACCACCAACAACAATTGCAATTTGCAGTCCTTCTTTTTGTAGTTTAACAATTTGTCTAGCAATATCATGAATTCTCTTTGAATCATACAAATCAGCAGGATTTCCTAATGCTTCACCAGACAATTTTAATAAAACACGCTTATATTGTAATGCCATTATAACATTCCTTTCTTTTTCTTGTTTATTCCTAATATATTATAAATTGTTTTAAAAAAATAAGCAAAATAAAAGTAAGTTCGAATATTATTTTAGGTACCAGTTTAACAATAATTTTAAACTATTTTTAAAAATAGTTAATCATTAAACCGCTTAACGGGCGGTTTTTTATTTGCAATCGTGCGATAAAATAAGGATTTTTTCAGGTATTTTAAAAGTTAGATACTATTTTTCATTATTATCAAATTTTAGTCAGTTTGTTATCTTTATATTATTTATTTAATAAGATGACTGAATAAGATGACATTTTACTGAATCAGTAATTTTCTTATTTTACGTAGCACATTTAATGAGGTAGAAATGAATATAAAGTTATTCAAAAAAGTACTTTAATTTTGTCGAAAACTCTTGATATTTATAAAATATACCTAAAATTAGGTATATTTTTAATATATGGAGGTAAATAAATGATGAAAAAAATAATTACAGAATTAATAAATAGCTTAACAGATGATCAATTTTTAGAATTTTATGAAAAAATAAAACAACAAGCAGACTTAATTAAAAAACAAAAACGTTTAAATGAAATTGATCAAAAATTTAGAGATAAAGGCATTATATGTCCTAATTGCAAATCTTTTCATTGTGTTAAAAATGGTCATAATTCCGAAGGAAAACAAAAATATTTATGTAAAAAATGTCGTGCTAGTTTTGATGCATTTCGTCATCATTTTACTTATTGAAGTCATTTAAATTATGAACAGTGAAATTTATTAATTCAAATTTCATTGTTAGGACAATCTAGTAAAATAATTTCTCGTTTTATTAAAACAACCCCAAAAACCGCTTGATATAATCGACAAAAATTAATGCAATCAAAACAATTAGAAAATACACAGTTAAAATTTAAAAAATTAAATGGTCAAATCCAAATGGATGAAACATTTATTAAAGAAATTCATAAAGGCAATTTTAAAGATAAATTTGATAAACGAAAAACTCATCTCGATCCATTTTCAACTGATACCAAATGCTGTATTCAAATGGCAGTTGATAGCAATAATAATATTTTTGTTCAATCCACCAATACCAAAAGATTACAAAAACAATGGATTATTGAAAATATGAATAAGCAACTAATTAAAGAAAAATCAATAATTATTTCTGATATGCAACCACTATATTTATTAGTAGCAAAACAAACAAATTCTACTCTATATTCCACCAAAACTAGTACAAACCCTGATACTAGTTATCAAAAGTTAAATAAGATTAGTAAATTACAATCCAGTCTTAAAGAAGCCTTAATTCATTATCATGGTTTGGGTTTCACTAATATTCAAAATTATTTAAAGCTCTGAAAATGAAAATACCAACACAAAGGTTTAACACCAAACCAACAATCAACGGTATTATATTTTAACGTTTAAAAAATTTAAAGCAAAATCATAATCTTACACAAAATTAGTTTTCAAATTGTCATATTGATGATTTTTTTTATTTCATCAAGAGTTTTCGACAAAATTAAAGACCTAATTTGAATTATTTAAATGGAGAATTGGATTGATATTGATCTGGTAAGTCAGACTTGCCATCAGTCGCTAAATATTCAAAATTTTGAAATAAATTATATTCTAATCCAAATGAAGAATATGTTAATAGTGCTCTTATGGGTATCGAATAATGGACAATTCATATTTTACAAATAAAGGTTCATTTAACCAACTAGAATGAGTAATTAATGAATTAAAAAATGACAATAATTCTCGTAGAGCAGTAATTAATATAAAACTTCCTCAAAATATGGAAGAAAGACAGGGAATAAATGATATACCATGCACAATTGCACTGCAATTCTTTGTAAGAAATAAAAATTTAATTTGTATTACAACTATGCGCAGTAATGATATAGTTTATGGCTTTATGTATGATGTTGTATTTTTTACTCAAATACAAATTTATATAGCTAATGCATTAAAAATAAAAATAGGGAGTTATTTTCATAATGTGGGTTCAATGCATATTTATGAAAGATATTTTAATTTATTAGAGGAGTGTGATAAATAATGACAGCAAAGAAATAAAAAATACAACAACATAAAATAAAAATTCGTAAAAATAAGGTTAAAGCAAATAAAAGAAAAATGGAGATAAGATAATGAAAAAATATGAATATATAAATGAAGAAATGTATGATTTTATTGAGGAACAAGAAGAAAAAAAATAATTATGAAATAATTTTTACTTATGACTTAATGGAACTAAGAATAATAAAAGCAAGCTCAACAGTGGATAATAATATTATTTATGTTTACCATACTTACGAATGTGAAATATTTGCAGTAATTACAAGTGCAGAATATTTTGTACCATTAATTAAATTAGGGTATAGATTTTAGAAAGGCATAATACTAATGGCAAATAGAAAATATTGTGAAGATTGTCAAGAAGACAATTATGAAAAAATTCTTTATGATACTACTGTTTGAATATTTCCTGATGATAGATATACACTAGAAGAAATTAAATTTATTATTCATGAATGTTCTTCAAGAGAATTAAGGTAAAACTTTAAAGCAAAATTAAGATATGTGTGTGAAAGTTGTACAGATAAATATTGTTAGAAGGGAATACGATTAAATGCCAGATTATAGACCAATATTAAAACATTATTATAAATTGAATGAAAGAAAATGTTATGAAGCAGTTTATTCTAAAGAAAGATTGTCAGTTATACCACATCAATGTAGCAATAATAAAAAATTAGCAAGTTGAGGAAAAATTATTATTCAATTTATTAAAATATGCCCGCGGTGGTACTTTTTCTGGGCGAATGGTTGAATTAAGAGTTCCTAATAAAACATTTAAAAAAGTATTAGAACAAAACCGCAAAGATGGTCTTAAAAGTGTTATTGCTTTCTTAGTAAAGGATTTTAAAGTTTCTGAAGAAGCCAATGATTTGGAAGACCTTGATTTATTTAACATTAAATTACATTCAGCATTAGGGAACCCTAAAGGAGAACAAAATTGAAATAATGATCTAACTTGGACTGCTGAAGTTTGGACAAAATGAGCAGTGATGTTTACGTTTGGCGAAAGTTTTGATAATGGTTTATACTATTCATTTGCATCAAAACAAGTTGTTGGAGATTATAGAGATGGTGTTGATCTATATATATCACCAATAAATTAAAAAACAAAATAAGAACTAAATAATGAAAAAAAGTTTAAGTTACAATCTTTAATTGTTCTTAAACTTTTTTTCATTTGAGTTCCAATTTTTTATAATAAATCTTTGAAATATTATTTTAATTAAAGCCCATTCCGCTTAAACCACCCACACCAGGAATGTTTGGCATACGACCAGATTTAATTTGACGGGCAATTTCATCTACTTGTTTTTTTGTTTTTTCAAATTGATTAATTAACTCATTATATTCTTTTTCTGTTCGTCCTGAACCTTTTAAAATACGGTTTTTTCGTGATAGGTGTTTCAACAACCGTGGTTCACGACGTTCTTTAACTGTCATTGAAGATAACAAGACTTCTGTTGCTTTTAATTTACGTTCTGCATCAGCAATTTTTTCATCACTCATTTTTGGCATCCCGGGTAGTAATTTCATAATTCCCCCCATTTTCCCCACTTTTGAGATTTGTCGCATTTGATTTAGCAAGTCTTGTAAATCAAACTGTCCCATCATCATTCGATTCATTGTTTTTTTAATATCACGTTCATCTAAAACATCTTTTGCTTTTTCAACTAAGGTTTGAACATCTCCCATCCCCAAAATTCGATCTGCCATTCGGTCAGGATAGAAAATTTGTAAATTACTCATTCCTTCTCCAGTTCCGATAAAGGTAATTGGTAATTTGGTTAGGTGCGTAATTGATAATGCCGCTCCCCCACGAGCATCACCATCTAACTTAGTAACAACAACGCCAGTTAATTTTAACAACTGATTAAATTCTGTTGTAACATTAATAATATCTTGTCCCGTCATCCCATCAACGACAAGTAAGATTTCATCAGGGGTAATATTATTTTTAATTTCTTTTAATTCTTGCATTAATTCTGCATCAATATGTAAACGTCCCGCCGTATCAATTAAAATAACATCATTTTTATTTTCTTTCGCATATTTAATTGCTTCTTGGGCTGTTTTAACAGGGTTTTGTGTTCCCCGTTCAAATACTTCAATATTTAAATTTTTTCCAATTGTTTTTAACTGATCAATTGCAGCGGGACGATAAATATCACAAGCTACCAACAATGGTTTTTTTTGATATTTCTTTTCCACAAACTTAGCAATTTTACCAGTTGTTGTTGTCTTCCCACTCCCTTGTAATCCGACCATCATCACAATTGTTGGTTTTGAAGCAAAAGATAATTCCTTTGCTGTTTTCCCAAAAATATTAACTAATTCTTCATGAACGATTTTAACCATCATTTGTGATGAATTCAAACCATCTAAAATGTATTCGCCACAGGCTTTTGCTTCTACTGCTTTAATAAAATCTTTTACCACTTCATTATTAACATCCGCTTCTAATAATGCTAACCTAATTTCACGCATTGTTTCACTAATAGCATCACTAGTTAGGGTTGATTTTTTCATATTTTTTTCAATTGATTTTTTTAATCGGTTTGCTAAAAAATCTCCAATCATTACTAATTCTCCTTTATTTTTTATAACAAAATCTTTCCTCTTAATTATAATACGAAAACTTCCATAAAAAAAGAATAAAAAATTATTCTTTTAAATAACAGTCTCTGTGATTCGTAATTCTCTAATTACTGTAATAACAATATCTCCTGGGATTGCCTTTGCTTTTTTAATTTTTTCTTTAATATCAATTGCAATTTTATGGGTACGGTCATCATCGCTAATAACTGGATTAACAATAACACGGATTTGACGACCTGCTTGTAAAGCATGAACTGACTGAACGCCAACTACTGTTTGACAGATTTTTTCTAATTCAGACATTCGGGCAATATAATTTTCAAGATTATTATTACGACTCCCTGGGCGTGCTGCTGATAATGTATCAGCTGCAGAAATTAAAACTGAATATGTATTATTAGCAGGAACCTCACCATGGTGTGAAGCAATTGCATTAATAACAATTGAATTTTCACCACATTTTGTTGCTAATTTAACTCCTAAGGTAACATGGCTTCCTTCGTTGTCAAAATCAACTGCTTTTCCGATATCATGTAATAAACCAGCTCGCATTGCAATCGTTGCATCTAAACCTAATTCACTAGCCATTGTTGCTGCTAATTTAGCAACTTCGATTGAATGTAATAAAACATTTTGGCCATAACTAGTTCGATATTTTAAGATTCCTAAATGACGAATCAATTCAATGTCCATATTATCTAATTCTAATTCCGCAACAACTTCTTTTCCTGTTTCTAAAATTGTCATTTCAATTTCTTCTTGTTCTAATTTGATTGTTTCTTCAATCCGATTTGGCTGAATCCGCCCATCAATTAATAATTTTTCTAATGTTTTTTTGGCAATTTCACGACGAATAGGATTAAAAGATGAAATTTGAACAACATTTGGAGTATCATCAATGATTAGATCAACTCCAGCAGCAACTTCAAAATTTCGAATATTACGACCATCTTTCCCAATAATTCGGCCTTTCATATTATCATCTTCTAAATAAACAGAAGTGGTTGTTTTCTCTACCACAATATTAACAGCATACCGTTCAATTGCACTAGTAACAATACTAATCGCTGTTTCTTTAGCATTAATTTTTGCTGTATTCTCAGCATTTTTTAAAAATTCACCAATTTCTTTTTGGTAACGGTCACTTATTTCTTTAAAAAGTACATCTTTCGCTTCTTCAAGAGAATAACCTGCAACTTTTTCAAGTTGTTGAAGATTATGTTCAACTAGTTCTTGGTAATAATTAATCTTTCCCTGTAATTCTTCTTTTTTACGAAACGTTTCTTGCTCTTTACTATGTAATACTTCTTCACGTTCAATAATTAAACGCTCTCTATTTGTTAAGAACTTTTCTGTTTCTAAAAATTCTTCTCGTTTACAAGCTAATTCATTATTCATTTCTTGTCGAATTTGTGCTGCTTCAACTTTTCCATCGGCTTTTGCAACATTAATAATTTTTTTTGCCTTTTCTTCAGCTTGTTTTATTTTTAACTTCGTTTTTTTAATTAATTTAAATCTTAGATATTTTTCACATAAAAACCCAAGAAAGTAAAAACCAATTGCAACAGCAATAATGGTTATTACTCATATAGATATTTCCATAATTATGTCTCCTCTACTTAAAGTATTAAGCAAGAAGTATTAATTTTAAATGTATAAGTGGAATAACGGCAATAAATAATTACCATATATATTATACTCTTTTTTAAGGAGAAAATGTAAATAGTACCCTTTAATTTTGTCGAAAACTCTTGATGAAATAAAAAAAATCATCAATATGACAATTTGAAAACTAATTTTGTGTAAGATTATGATTTTGCTTTAAATTTTTTAAACGTTAAAATATAATACCGTTGATTGTTGGTTTGGTGTTAAACCTTTGTGTTGGTATTTTCATTTTCAGAGCTTTAAATAATTTTGAATATTAGTGAAACCCAAACCATGATAATGAATTAAGGCTTCTTTAAGACTGGATTGTAATTTACTAATCTTATTTAACTTTTGATAACTAGTATCAGGGTTTGTACTAGTTTTGGTGGAATATAGAGTAGAATTTGTTTGTTTTGCTACTAATAAATATAGTGGTTGCATATCAGAAATAATTATTGATTTTTCTTTAATTAGTTGCTTATTCATATTTTCAATAATCCATTGTTTTTGTAATCTTTTGGTATTGGTGGATTGAACAAAAATATTATTATTGCTATCAACTGCCATTTGAATACAGCATTTGGTATCAGTTGAAAATGGATCGAGATGAGTTTTTCGTTTATCAAATTTATCTTTAAAATTGCCTTTATGAATTTCTTTAATAAATGTTTCATCCATTTGGATTTGACCATTTAATTTTTTAAATTTTAACTGTGTATTTTCTAATTGTTTTGATTGCATTAATTTTTGTCGATTATATCAAGCGGTTTTTGGGGTTGTTTTAATAAAACGAGAAATTATTTTACTAGATTGTCCTAACAATGAAATTTGAATTAATAAATTTCACTGTTCATAATTTAAATGACTTCAATAAGTAAAATGATGACGAAATGCATCAAAACTAGCACGACATTTTTTACATAAATATTTTTGTTTTCCTTCGGAATTATGACCATTTTTAACACAATAAAAAGATTTGCAATTAGGACATATAATGCCTTTATCTCTAAATTTTTGATCAATTTCATTTAAACGTTTTTGTTTTTTAATTAAGTCTGCTTGTTGTTTTATTTTTTCATAAAATTCTAAAAATTGATCATCTGTTAAGCTATTTATTAATTCTGTAATTATTTTTTTCATCATTTATTTACCTCCATATATTAAAAATATACCTAATTTTAGGTATATTTTATAAATATCAAGAGTTTTCGACAAAATTAAAGATAGTACCTATTTTACAAGATAATTATGATTTGATGAAACATCAAACTTTTTATTTTGATAAGTAATTATAATTAATTTTTCGTTAAGTTTAAACTTTAAGTCGTATTGTGCTGGTAATGTTCCATAAAGATTTAATTCCAATGAAACAGTATCTAATTGTTCAAAATGATAATTATCTTCTTTAATAGTTGGAATAATATTGTTTCCTTTTACAAAAATTAGCATTTCATCAACCGGACAAACCAATAAATAAGATTGCTTTCCAAGATATTTTTTTTCTTTTTGCCCGAACAAAAACCATTCTCCAGCTGGCAAGTAAACTTCCCGCTTTGTTGTTTGTGGTGTTAAAACAGGTGCCACTAATAAATTACTTCCTAAATAAAACTGATCATCAATTAATTGTACAATTGAATCATCTTCATTTTCCAACACCATTGCTCGCAAAATTGGAACCCCTGTTGTTGCTGCCTCTAATTCACACATTTTAAAATATGGTAATAGTTTTCGTTTTAATTTTGCATATTTTATTGCGTTATCTAACACCCTTGCTGAAAAGTTTCATGGTTCACGCGGGCCAATTCCATGAAAACGTGATAAAGGACATAACATTCCCACTTGTGTTCAACGCATATAAAGGTATTCATCAAATGGTTCTTCACTATAAAAACCACCAATGTCAGTTCCTCATGCCATTTTCCCACTCATCCCTAACGATAACCCCGCATTTAAATGAATCTTTAATTCTGTAAAATTTGAATAACTATCACCAGATCATTTTCCTGAGAAGCGTTGTGTGCCAATATATCCTGGCCAGCAAAAAGATAATGTTTTGTTTGGCCCAAAATACTTAACACTAGCATCATATGCTGTTTTACAATATAAAAAATGATAATATTGGCGAAATTCTTCTCCCGTTAAACCGTTATTAAAATAAGCATTGGGTGGGATACCATCCCCATAATCTGGTTTAACAAATCGTAATCATAATTTAAATAATTTTTGCAATTCATCTTGATACCACTTAACAGCAGCTGGATTAGTAAAATCAACAATACCACAATTTGTTTGATAAGTTTCGGTTCCTGTTAGCGGATGGGCATATGAATTATCATTTGTTGTTTTTACTAAATAATTATTTTTCAAAGCAATTTGTCAATTCACACTATTATCAGCTTGTAAATAAGGGTTAATTCAAAAACAAACGGCAATGTTTTTTGCTTTTAATTGAGCAAATAATTCTTGAAAAGAACCAAAAGCATTTTCGTTATACTCAAAGTTACAACTTTTTGTATAGCGGTTTTCTAATCATTTTGGGTCTAAACAAATAACATCTAATGGGAAATTAACTTTGTTTCTTTTTTCAATTTCTGCTCACAATTCAGCTTTATTATGATAATACAAGCGATTACATCATATCCAATAACTCAAATCAGGGATTTCTGTTGGTTTACCAGTTAAGTCGGTATACTGACTAATCAGTTCCTTCATTGTTGACCCCGTAAAAAAATAAAGGTCTAAACAGGATTCAAAACTAAGGAAACTAATAGCATCAGTTACTGGCGAACCAATTTCAAAACTAGTTTGTTCACCAGTATTAACTAATACTCCTCATTTTTTTGTTGAATAAAATAACGGCAATCCGTTATATGCTAAATCATGATTTGCAACACAAGAATTATCACTATTTCAAATCGTTGTCTCAATTCCATTTTTAACTAAAAAACGGAATTTTTCCCCCAACCCATATATTTTTTCATCATTCATTAACCAAAACGACATAAATGGTTGTCATTCATTACTTTTACCAATTTTTCAACCTAATGGGGGCGTACGATAATTTTCAAACATTTCATATCCTTTACGAGTATTGGTTTTAAATTTAACAACAGCATTGCAATCAAGTAATGTTATTTGAAAGGGTTCCTTTTGAATGGCATCGTGTAAGTGAAGTGCAACAAATCAACTCAGAAAGGAGTTGATTTTTTAATGGAAAGAAAACATTATTTTATTTTACGGTCCTTAGTAACTAAGTATGGAAAAGATAATGTTATTAATACGGTAAATAATATTGTAATTAATAATGAAAAAGAAGATGAATAAATTATCCGCGTAATTTATTAGCGGTAATTTATTCAATATAGTTTATTTTGAGCGTAGCTAACACGCGAAGCGTGCCGCGAAAATTAGATTTTTAGGAGGAATAAGTTATGCCAGTTTGATTAACGACAATTTTTAGTGTTGTTATTATATTAGGTATTTTTGCGTGAATTGGTTTATCAATTTATCAAAAAATTCGCCAAATTCGAGGAAAGAAAAAAGATAAAAAAGAAATTGAAAATAAGGAGGATAAAAAATAATGTTAGGTATGTATTTAACAACAGCAATTAATTTTTTAGCAGTTGGTGATAAACCTACTATTTCAGATGGAATGGGTTCTATTTGAAGTGGTTTAGGGCAAGCAATGATGAAAGTTAAAGAAGCAATTTATGCTGTATTACCACAATTAATGACCTTTTTAGGTGATGCGTGAATTATTTTAATTCCATTTGGTATTTTTGTTATCATTAAGATTTTAAACTTTTTCCGTGTTATGGTTAAAGTATTTTAATATTTATTATTACTGATCATATATCTTAGCTATGGCACACTAGCTTTTATGTGAGTTGATTAAATAATTTTGTTGTTTATTTTTGTATTACACACTGTCTATAAGTTATTATTGAAATTATTAGTAATGAAATAATTGTTTTAAAGTAGGATTTAATAAAAATAAGAATATTTTTATTAAGGGTCATATTAATAGTAGTTTTGGAATATAAATTTTTATAATATTCTTTATAAATATATCTACTTTCTTTTTAAAATTTGTAGGCAGTGTGTGGTGCAAAAATATCAATTTAATTATAAATGATTAATTTTATATTTTAATAACTATTATCTTTAATTTTGTCGAAAACTCTTGATATTTATAAAATATACCTAAAATTAGGTATATTTTTAATATATAGAGGTAAATAAATGATGAAAAAAATAATTACAGAATTAATAAATAGCTTAACAGATGATCAATTTTTAGAATTTTATGAAAAAATAAAACAACAAGCAGACTTAATTAAAAAACAAAAACGTTTAAATGAAATTGATCAAAAATTTAGAGATAAAGGCATTATATGTCCTAATTGCAAATCTTTTCATTGTGTTAAAAATGGTCATAATTCCGAAGGAAAACAAAAATATTTATGTAAAAAATGTCGTGCTAGTTTTGATGCATTTCGTCATCATTTTACTTATTGAAGTCATTTAAATTATGAACAGTGAAATTTATTAATTCAAATTTCATTGTTAGGACAATCTAGTAAAATAATTTCTCGTTTTATTAAAACAACCCCAAAAACCGCTTGATATAATCGACAAAAATTAATGCAATCAAAACAATTAGAAAATACACAGTTAAAATTTAAAAAATTAAATGGTCAAATCCAAATGGATGAAACATTTATTAAAGAAATTCATAAAGGCAATTTTAAAGATAAATTTGATAAACGAAAAACTCATCTCGATCCATTTTCAACTGATACCAAATGCTGTATTCAAATGGCAGTTGATAGCAATAATAATATTTTTGTTCAATCCACCAATACCAAAAGATTACAAAAACAATGGATTATTGAAAATATGAATAAGCAACTAATTAAAGAAAAATCAATAATTATTTCTGATATGCAACCACTATATTTATTAGTAGCAAAACAAACAAATTCTACTCTATATTCCACCAAAACTAGTACAAACCCTGATACTAGTTATCAAAAGTTAAATAAGATTAGTAAATTACAATCCAGTCTTAAAGAAGCCTTAATTCATTATCATGGTTTGGGTTTCACTAATATTCAAAATTATTTAAAGCTCTGAAAATGAAAATACCAACACAAAGGTTTAACACCAAACCAACAATCAACGGTATTATATTTTAACGTTTAAAAAATTTAAAGCAAAATCATAATCTTACACAAAATTAGTTTTCAAATTGTCATATTGATGATTTTTTTTATTTCATCAAGAGTTTTCGACAAAATTAAAGACTATTATTAAAAATTAAATAGTATTTTTCAGTGTGTCAATTTTTATTATTTTATATATTTAACATTGTTAATAACATTGTTTATTAAACATTAAATAAACAATATATAGCATTATGTATAACATTGTTAATAATCAGTGTTTTTATCAATAAGTAAACAATATATAAACATTAAATATAACATTGTTTATTAAATAAATATTTAGTTAGGAGTTGATAAAATTGAGTAATTTTGTTAAGAAAAATCAAAATATAGAAAATTATTTTATTCGTAAAGAGTTGATAGTTTTTGAAACAGAAAAAGCAATTTTTATAAATTTACCTAATCATAATCGTCATATTGGTTTTTGGTTGAGTAATAAATTTATTTATCCGAGTGAAAAACACTCAGAACAAGTAGCAATCGGTTTGATTTATGATAATTCTTATCCTATTGTAAAATATGATGAAAATTTAAAACGTCATGTGTGAAAATATTTAACTGGGGCAGAACTAATCAATTTGTATAATCAATACAAATAAAATTATTTTACACAAATGAAAAAAGCAATATTTCCTGGTGAACCTCAAAAAGTAAAAACAACTA
Source organism: Spiroplasma endosymbiont of Sarcophaga carnaria (assembly GCF_964019595.1). Lineage (NCBI taxonomy): Bacteria > Bacillati > Mycoplasmatota > Mollicutes > Entomoplasmatales > Spiroplasmataceae > Spiroplasma > Spiroplasma endosymbiont of Sarcophaga carnaria. Next base: position 1,272,851 of record NZ_OZ026456.1, on the reverse strand, counting down.
ACAATAATTTAACAAATTGAAGTGATGAAAAAGTAGATAAATTAATTAATGACTTGAAGGACTTAAATTAATGGGTTTATATGATTATTGAGTTCAATTTGTTAGTTATATTATTGGTTCAAATGCTCCTGAATTTTTATATGTCATATCATTTGTATTATTTATCGTTTTATTTTTGGGGATGTTTTTTAAACTTATTCAGAAAATGTGGAGTTTTTAAATATGCAAAATGATTGAGAAAAATTAAAAGAGTTTTTTATTTATGTATTTTTGTTTATAGATAAAACGAATGTTGAAATTATTACAACTTGAAATTTAACTCAAAATGAATATTTAACTCTTATGATTGGTATTTGAATTGTGATTTTATTTTTAACGTGGTTTTTATTGTGAATGGTTTTTAAAATAGTTGGGTATTTTAAGTAATGAAAAAATTTATATTTTTCTTAAAAAATTATTGTTATATTAGTGGTTCAATGATTTTGTTTAGTTTAATTGATTTATTACTTTGAATAATTTCATTAAATTATACCGGTTTAGTATTTTGATTATTGTTTGCTTTGCAATGTGTTTATTTTGTCTGATGAGTTTGAAAAAACATATTTTATCAGTTGAGTGCTTTTCGTTTAGTTAATTTTGTTTGAGATAATCCGTTATCAGTAATTATTGGTAAGTTAGGGACGGGAAAAACTTTACTTTTAACTTATTTATCACAAACTATGAAACTATTAACAGATAAGATTTATAGTAATTATCCGTTAGAAGATGATAAAGTTAAAGTTTTAACATTTAAAAATTTAGATTTTACAGATAGAACAAAACCAGTTCCCCCAGATGATAGTGTTATTTTATTTGATGAAAGTTATTTATATATTGATGGAACTAGTCCCCACGATGAGAAAAAAGTTCATAGTGGTAAAATTCCGTGAATTGTATTAGCAAGACATTTTGGTAATCGTGCTTTATTTACTGCTCAGCGTGAGGGTATGATTTGAAATAATATTCGACAATTAGCAAGTGGTATTATTATTCCAATTTCATTGAAAAAACCTATTGCTAAAAAAGGATTTAATTTTTTTAATCGTTTCTTTATTATGCGAATTGGTATTTTTCAAGATATTACAGATTATGAAATTTGAAAAACAAAATCAGTAGAACGAACAGCCGAAGGTAAACGAGCAAAACATAAGTATAAGTCGGATGTTGGGTTAGGAATTCGGTTTTTTAAAATAATTATTCCATTATAATTTGCACAGAAATATGATAGTAAATGATTAAAGTTTGTTCGTGATTTAAAAAATGATGAAATAGTTAATTATAAAGAATATTATTGGTCAGAAATTACTAAATTAAGTGTTAAAGAGCGTTTAGCATTGTTTGATATTGATATTTTGAAAAAAAATTTAAAACCTAAAAAAGAAAAAGGAAGTGATAAAGATGATTAATTTATTATCAGAAAGTAATAATTGAGATAAGATTTTTAGTTTTATTTTTGATGTATTTTTGTTTATTTTTGATGTAATTTGAAATACTAAATTACCAATGACAAATACAACTATTGCTTATTTTATTATCTTTTTTATGGTTGTTAAGTTATCAATTTATGCTATCCACGGAACAAGAACACAATATAATGAATTAGGTTCAACTGTTAAAAACAATACATCAAAATTGTATGCTTCAACAGTACGTGGTGTTAAAAAAGCACATAAGGCTAATAAAAATGGTCGGTGAAAGGAAACAGATTAATGATTAGATTAGTTTTATTAGTTGCTGCAATTGCTATTTTTGGTACTAGTTTTATTACGGTGATTATAAATCAATTAACATCAGCAAAAAATATCATTATGGATTTATATAACTCAGATACTTTTTTACTTTCTTTGTTTGGTAAAATGGCAATTTTGTTTAGTCATCCATTAATGTTAACAATATCAAGTTTATATATTGTTGGGTTTATTGTTTCAAAAACATTGTATAGTTAGGGGTTGAATTATAAATATGAAAAAATCATTATCTTTATTTGCCATATCTATTTTAGGTATTTTAGGTTTAATTATTCCATTTATTACTTTAACAGCATTTAAACCCTTAAATCAGCAGAATTATACTGTTAATTAACAAACAATGGGAATGAATGAAACTGATTTTATTAATACAATGTTTTTACGCAGTGGTTTTTTTGAAAACTGGTCTGAAACAAATTACTTTATTAATCCAACTCTAAAAACATCACAAACATTAACTTATAATGATAAATGATATTTAGACTTTTTAAAGGATAGTTATTCAACGGGAATTTCATTTGATAAGCCTAGTGATGAGTTTATGGATTTATATAAAAATTGAGATACTTATGCTAAACAATATAATATTGATAAATTATATGATGTTGATAAAAAACAATTTTTAAAATAATTAACTAATTTTTCTTATTCTTTTTCTAAGTATTTTAATACTGTGGAAGTTATTAATAAATTAGAAAGAGGTATTGATAATTTACAATTAGTTAAAATGATTAATGAGTTTTGAATACAAATTCCTAGAACACAGGCACCTAATAAAGAATTTTTAACTGCTACTAATAAATGATATTTTTATGGAGAAAAAAGAAATGGTCAATATTTGCTTACAAAATTTTATTTTGATAATAATTTTATTAAAAATCAAAATTTGTTATGACAACACTTAAAAAATGATTCAGATTTTATTTGAAACTATAATTTAGTATATCGTTGAGATGGAAACGGTGAACCAGAATTACCCGTTGTTGATAATGATGGCAAATTAAAATGATATACTGAATATTATCAAAATGTTCGTTCTTTTTTGCTTAAATATATTGATGTTATTGTACAAGAAAATATCCGAATTCAGCAAGGTGGTAATCCAAACTATGATGACCCAAATTTGGGTAGTGAAAGAATAATTTTTGATTTTGAAATTATTAATAATATGGAAAAATTAGATTGAAAACCTGATGTTATTTTAACTAGAAAATCAATTTATCGGATGATTTTAACAATTGATGAAAATAAAAATATTATTGCTGGTAGTTTAGAATTAACACATTTTAAACAATATTGGGATGGTAATAATGCAAATAGTTATTGGTATACTGATGATTTAGGTTTTTTATTTTCTTTCACAAAAGAAAAAGAAGATACTTTTAATTTTAGTGCTGAAACTTATAATTATTATCAAGGTAATTCTCCTAATATTGGTAAAATGGTTTTTGAACAGATGAAAGGTCAAATTGATATTAATAAATTTTTAAAAGCCTTTTTTACCCATGCTTTGGTACCTGTATTTCAAAATCGCAGTAATTTTATTGAAAGTGGTTATATTGATAATTTACAGTATGATACTGTTTTAATTAATTTTTTTGGTTTAAAATTGATTAATTTTAGAGATGTTTTAATTGATGAAACTAATACTAATAAAAATCAATTTGAAAAACTATTAAATAGTATGTTTACGGTTTCCCAAAATTTTTATAAAGATTATTTACGAACAATTTTTGATTTAGAAAATGATACTTATGTACAAGGATATAATAAAAAATATGGTTTATTAGCAAATAATGGTTTTAAAATTTATCCTCGTTATTTTTATTTTTCTGATAAATACAATCAATTAGACATTAAATTGTATTCAGCATTTAAAAATCGTTTTTATAGTACTAATTATGGTAATGTATTTAATTATGATTTTTCAGTTGCAAATAATTATAATATTAATCAAAATGAAGGTTATATTTTTGAAGGTGCTTTAAAAGATAAATACGGTTTAAAATACAAAAAAATTGAAGAACAAAAAATCGGTTATAATGTTTTTGAATTACAAGCCCAAAAAGAAAATGATATGTACCGTTATTATGATTTTAATTTTGGAATTTATAACTGACAAGAAATAAATAATGGCGGGTTGTTTCCTGGTGGACAATGATGACAAGCCTAATATGAAAGTTGTAGTTGATATAATTTAGCGTGTCATATCAGAAATGCTGCAATTTGAATTGTAAATAATATTCCCGGTGTTAAACAAGTAAACGAATTAGCAAGCGGTGTTGGTAAAATATTTCAAACAATATATAGTTTTTTTAGTCAAACATTTGAGGTATGAAAATTTAGTCCAGCATTATATAATACAATAACAAATATATTCCTATTAATTATCTTTATGAAGTTTGTTCGATTAATTTAAAAAAGGACTTGTTAGTCCTTTTATTCTTTTCAATCAATTATTAGTCCTGTGTCTTTATTAATTTCTGGTATTTGTGGTTCATTGTTTTTATTTCAACGATATACTAAATTATAGTTTCAAATAAAATCTGAATCATTTTTTAAGTGTTGTCATCAAGTGTTTTGATTATTAATAAAATTATTATCAAAATAAAATTTTGTCGTTATATAATTATTTTCATATTTATTTATATAAAAATATCATTTATTAGTAGCAGTTAAAAATTATTTATTAGGCGCCTGTGTTCTAGGAATATTAGTTCATTTGCTATTTTCTGGTAGTTGTTGTGGTTCTGGTGTAGGTTTATTACCCCCCCCCCGCGTTTTCATTATTATTTGGTTTTTCACAACTAATTAATGTTGTTGTACTTGTTGCTGTTAATCCGATTACTCCTAAAATACTTAGTAACTTTTTCATATTTTACTTCTCCTTTATTAAAATTACTTGAATGCTATAATTGATTTTATCATATATCAATAATGTATTAAATAATTTTAATATTAAATTTATAAATTAATGAAAGGTATATAAATGTTATGTATAGTCATTTAAGTTTTATTGATAAGGTTAAATTGGAAAAATTATTATTATCAAAATTATTTTTAAAAAAGAATGGTGAAATAAATATTTCACAAATTGCTAAATGTTTGAACAGAAATCGTAGTACTATTTTGCGAGAAATTAAGCGTTTTAAAACTATTGATGAATATAGTGCTTATAAGTCAGATAAAATGTATTATGAGAAAAGAAAAAAGAATAATAAAAGATATAAGTTTACAGAAGAACAATTAAATTTTATTAATATAAGATTTAATGTTTATCGTGATTCTCCATCACAACTTATTCATCGTTATTTTCTAAAGTTTGGTATTAAATTTCCTGTTTGTGTTAAAACATTGTATAAATGAATTCGTTTGGGTTTTTATGGTTTTTTAAAACAGAATTTACGTCATCGTGGTAAAAAATATAAAACAAAAGGAAAATTTGATAATGGTGGTAAATTAATTAATTTTAAATCAATATGAGATATTGAGAATAAAGAGACTGATGTTGGTTGATTTGAAATGGATACCATAGTTGGAAAAGAGCATCGATCTAGTAATTTGGTTTTATTTGAACAAAATAGTAAAAGTTATTTTGTTATGAAATTAAAAAATCATACTGCTAATGAAGTTGTGGAAAAGTTTAAAGATATTGTTATAAGTAATAATTTATTTGGGAAAATTAAAGGAATAATAACTGATAGAGGAAAAGAATTTAGTAAATGAAGAGAATTAGAAATATTTGCTGAAACACAAGTTTATTTTTGTGACCCTGGTAAACCACAACAAAAACCATTAATTGAATATATGAATTCTGAACTTAGAAAATGATTTCCTAAGGGAACTGTGATTTTAATAATGTTAGTCAACAAAAAATAAATTGAGTAGTTAATGTTATAAATGATAAATTAAGGCCTGTTCTTAATTGAAAAACAGCAAAAGAGGTATTTTCAGATAATTTTAAATAGGTTTATTTGAAGTAATTTAATAAATTATTTTTTAGTGTGCTTAATTTTCCTTAAAATAAAATAAAAACTATAAATATTTTGATTTTTAAAAATTTATAATTGATTTTTTATGATTTTTATTGTATTATTTGACTAATAAGATTTGTTGCAATTCATTTTACATAATTCCAATTTTAAAAGAAAAAGTATTATTATGCATGTGGACTAAATGGATCAATAACTGCTAAAGTATCTGGTTCTTCTTTTGCTCCCATTTTATCATCAATATTATAATATCTATTATCTGACATTTTAATTCAATCAATAATATCTTTTATTTCCGCTAATTCTTCATAAAAATCAATTATAAATCAATCATAAAATTTATAAGTTACTAAATCACCAACTTCTTGCGCATAATGTGCTAATTTATTGGTTAAATCAGCAAAATATGCCCGTTTTGTTTGATAGGTTTCCATTAGTTCAGTAATATTTTTAACATTATGATATTCTTCAGTAATATTTTTTACTTCATAATGACCATCACGATCTAATACAAAGTTCATAATTCGACGTTGATGTAAAACTTCGTCTTGGGCTTGAACTTGAAAATAATGACTAAAACCAGGAAAACCTAATTTTTCAGCGGCTGAACTTAAATTATAACAAAAAAATTGCATTTTAAGATGTTCATTAATATATTGTTGTAAGTCTTTTTCCATCTCTTTTGTTAACATAACTCTCCCCCTCTTTCTACTTCCATTGTACACCTTTTATTGTCAGTTTAATTTAAAACAAACTTTTTTATTAAAATAATAAAATTGGTTTTCTTTAAATTTGAATTTTGATACTTCAATTTTTTTAGCATCTGGGCTAATTTTTAATTCATCAAAATTAATTAATTCATTAAGATTAAGGTTAAAAATAGTTGTTTTCTTCTCATTAATATTTGGATAAAACTTATTCCAAATTGCTTTAATTTGCGTTGCTGGTTCATTATGATGAGCAAGATCATTTAATAATGTTCCAAATTGTTGATTTGATAATGTTAAATATTGATTATTATTTGGTTTAGTTAATTTTAACGTTGCATGTTTTAAAACTTTGCTTAAATCAACTTTATATGTTTGATTAACAACTAAATCATCAATAAACTTATTGTTTTTGGTTGGTAACGCGACAATTTTAAAGCTATAATTAGTAATTTCATTATTAGTTAAAGTTTGATCATTGGCTTTAAAATATTTTAATTCAAAATATTTATCAAAAGTTTCATCTTGATAACCTAGGAATTCCATTACTTTTATTTTAATAATCGTTGGTAATTTATCAACATAGTTGTCTTCTCCAATAACGATATTATTAGTTAAATATTTATCAAATTTTCAAGTTTGTAAACTTTCAAAATCAACATATTCTTTTTCATAAATAAAACCATTTTTACGGAATTTTCTTGGAGCTCTTCATTGCGCATAAACTGCTAATACTAATCCCAATACTGCAATTAAAATTAAAACAGCATAATCTAATTCCCGATAATTTTTAATAAATAATGTTGAGACATCATCACGTTGTGTTTCAAGAACAAAACGAATTAAATTTCATAAAAAGAAATAAAAACCAGTTTGCACTCCACTACGTGTTATTGAATAACGACCAGGATTATTTAATTTTGTTAATTGGGCACTATCATTGTGTCACCATCTTTTAAAAGTATTACTTAGTTCTGATTTCGATTTAGTAATTGATACTTTTGGCATTTCATCTAATTGTTTTTGCGTTGGCACATAATTAAAATACGCTTTATCCCAAACTTCTTTTCATGTCATTTTATCTTTTTTAATATATTTCCGATTAAAAAAATGAATAAAATTATATTTTAAATCAAAAGGATATTCTTTTGAATCTTTTTTCCACGGTTTTTTACTAAATAATTGACCAGCAAACGGAATAAAGAAAGTAATGAATAATCACACTAAAAAGTTGAAGAACGATTCATATAAGAAGATTGGTTGACGAAAGACAATTTGTCCGCCAACTGCAACTGTTTCTGGTGATAAACCATCTCATTGTCATAAGTTATCACGAATAAATGCTGGTAATCAACGTAATGAATCATAAGAAGTAACACTCCCCAATAATTCGTGATTAAAGAAATTACCTCAACGCCCTAATACTTGTCCCAATAAAATATTTGGAATAATAGCATCAGTGTAAACTCAAAGAGAAACTTTTGCTTTTCGTCCAACAATCCCAAAGACAATTAAACCAGCAATAGTTCCAAACAGAACACCACTATGAATACTCATTCCTGCTTTTCAAAAGGCAAATAATGATCAAAATGGTACGGCTCCTGGTTCTGTTACTCATGGATTATGAATATCATTATTAACTTTTCCAAAAAAACTAGCACCAAATAATGAAAAAGGAATAATAACAAAAATTGACCAAATTAAAGGTTCAATTGGAATCTTCTTAATTTTTAACCGAATAAAACAGGCTAAAACAGATAAAATCATTCCCGTTGTAATAAATACAGCATACATATGAACTCAACCATCATATGTTGCTAAAATATCATGCGGCGTATTCGTTGGGGTAATTCAATCCGGAGAAGGTGGACCACTTGTTAATAAGATGTTACTCATTTAATTTTTCACTCCTTTTATTAATAATTAATTACTAATAATCAATGCATAACAATTATATACCAAGTTCTAATAAAAAAGTACACTTATTTTCTTTAATTTTGTCGAAAACTCTTGATGAAATAAAAAAAATCATCAATATGACAATTTGAAAACTAATTTTGTGTAAGATTATGATTTTGCTTTAAATTTTTTAAACGTTAAAATATAATACCGTTGATTGTTGGTTTGGTGTTAAACCTTTGTGTTGGTATTTTCATTTTCAGAGCTTTAAATAATTTTGAATATTAGTGAAACCCAAACCATGATAATGAATTAAGGCTTCTTTAAGACTGGATTGTAATTTACTAATCTTATTTAACTTTTGATAACTAGTATCAGGGTTTGTACTAGTTTTGGTGGAATATAGAGTAGAATTTGTCTTTAATTTTGTCGAAAACTCTTGATATTTATAAAATATACCTAAAATTAGGTATATTTTTAATATATAGAGGTAAATAAATGATGAAAAAAATAATTACAGAATTAATAAATAGCTTAACAGATGATCAATTTTTAGAATTTTATGAAAAAATAAAACAACAAGCAGACTTAATTAAAAAACAAAAACGTTTAAATGAAATTGATCAAAAATTTAGAGATAAAGGCATTATATGTCCTAATTGCAAATCTTTTCATTGTGTTAAAAATGGTCATAATTCCGAAGGAAAACAAAAATATTTATGTAAAAAATGTCGTGCTAGTTTTGATGCATTTCGTCATCATTTTACTTATTGAAGTCATTTAAATTATGAACAGTGAAATTTATTAATTCAAATTTCATTGTTAGGACAATCTAGTAAAATAATTTCTCGTTTTATTAAAACAACCCCAAAAACCGCTTGATATAATCGACAAAAATTAATGCAATCAAAACAATTAGAAAATACACAGTTAAAATTTAAAAAATTAAATGGTCAAATCCAAATGGATGAAACATTTATTAAAGAAATTCATAAAGGCAATTTTAAAGATAAATTTGATAAACGAAAAACTCATCTCGATCCATTTTCAACTGATACCAAATGCTGTATTCAAATGGCAGTTGATAGCAATAATAATATTTTTGTTCAATCCACCAATACCAAAAGATTACAAAAACAATGGATTATTGAAAATATGAATAAGCAACTAATTAAAGAAAAATCAATAATTATTTCTGATATGCAACCACTATATTTATTAGTAGCAAAACAAACAAATTCTACTCTATATTCCACCAAAACTAGTACAAACCCTGATACTAGTTATCAAAAGTTAAATAAGATTAGTAAATTACAATCCAGTCTTAAAGAAGCCTTAATTCATTATCATGGTTTGGGTTTCACTAATATTCAAAATTATTTAAAGCTCTGAAAATGAAAATACCAACACAAAGGTTTAACACCAAACCAACAATCAACGGTATTATATTTTAACGTTTAAAAAATTTAAAGCAAAATCATAATCTTACACAAAATTAGTTTTCAAATTGTCATATTGATGATTTTTTTTATTTCATCAAGAGTTTTCGACAAAATTAAAGGAATTTGTTTGTTTTGCTACTAATAAATATAGTGGTTGCATATCAGAAATAATTATTGATTTTTCTTTAATTAGTTGCTTATTCATATTTTCAATAATCCATTGTTTTTGTAATCTTTTGGTATTGGTGGATTGAACAAAAATATTATTATTGCTATCAACTGCCATTTGAATACAGCATTTGGTATCAGTTGAAAATGGATCGAGATGAGTTTTTCGTTTATCAAATTTATCTTTAAAATTGCCTTTATGAATTTCTTTAATAAATGTTTCATCCATTTGGATTTGACCATTTAATTTTTTAAATTTTAACTGTGTATTTTCTAATTGTTTTGATTGCATTAATTTTTGTCGATTATATCAAGCGGTTTTTGGGGTTGTTTTAATAAAACGAGAAATTATTTTACTAGATTGTCCTAACAATGAAATTTGAATTAATAAATTTCACTGTTCATAATTTAAATGACTTCAATAAGTAAAATGATGACGAAATGCATCAAAACTAGCACGACATTTTTTACATAAATATTTTTGTTTTCCTTCGGAATTATGACCATTTTTAACACAATGAAAAGATTTGCAATTAGGACATATAATGCCTTTATCTCTAAATTTTTGATCAATTTCATTTAAACGTTTTTGTTTTTTAATTAAGTCTGCTTGTTGTTTTATTTTTTCATAAAATTCTAAAAATTGATCATCTGTTAAGCTATTTATTAATTCTGTAATTATTTTTTTCATCATTTATTTACCTCTATATATTAAAAATATACCTAATTTTAGGTATATTTTATAAATATCAAGAGTTTTCGACAAAATTAAAGCTTATTTTTACAACATATTTGTAATTCTCTTCTTTTTAAATTATAATTTACCCAAATTAATATAAACATTAGAAAGCGAAGTGAAATTAGAAATGAACAATACTGCGTTATCAGGAGCAGCAGTTAATAAAATTAAAACTCTTCATCAATAACATCTTCAACAACACTATAAAAAAATTACTAGTTTTTGACGAAAATCAATTATAATCGACATTATTTTTTGTATCTTAATTACAATTTTAGCAACATCTTTGCTAGTAGGAATTATCCTTAAAATTGTCAATACTAATAATAATCAATTACAATTTTATCTTATCTATCTTACCTTACCACTATTGGTGGTAACAATTATTATTTATATTTTAATCAAAGCTGGCGCTGTTAGCATTAGTCTCTTTCTTAACCGCTTAGATTATAATGCATATTACCGAATTGCAATTGAAGATCTTTGAAAAGATGAAATTAACCTTGATGAAGTAAGCAACAACTTTAAAATTATCCCCGAACCAAATTTTACTAGTTTTAGTAAATACCAAAAAAAATAATCTTTTACAACAAAGTTTAATTCGAGTAAGTAGTTTAGAAGAAAAACTAGATAATAAAATTATTAACGGAACAACAAAAAATAACACCTTTTCATTAGGTGTTATTACTGTTCGAAAAACAATGGTTTTCTTAAAAACATTAATTTTTTGTCTTCTTATTGGTCTAATTATTTTGGCTAGTCTTTCTAATAGTAAAGGCAAAGATGCAAAAACATCAAATAGCATTGCTAATGGTATTAATATGACTTAATTATTATTATGAATTGAAATGAAGCGATCAGAAAACTACTTTTTCTTTACTGCAACATTACCAAAAAACTTTGAAATTGAAGCAAATATTGTTCCTCATCAAAACAAATTTAAAAAGTTTATTTTAAATAACAAAGAAATTCAACTAGAAGGAACAGAATTTCCGAACTTATTTGATACTAATACAACTGATCCAGTTGAATTACGAAAGATTTTAACACCAAAAGTAATGGCTAATTTAATTGATAATAGTAATAAATATCAAGAAGTTTTATCAATGTCTTTTGTTAATAATAAGTTTACTTTACTGCTTGATAAATATTATTATAGTAAAAAAGCACATCATCAAGATCAAATTTGAAAACCAATTATTGCAAGGAACAAAAATATTCAAGACTGTATTGATGATTTAATTGCTAAAATTGAATTAGATTTAAGTCATTTAAAAAAGGGATTAGATTATTTAACTGGGTTTGACATTAAATAATCAAAAATTATTACTTGATATGGTTTAATTTTTTTATCAAAAGTTTGATAATTGTTATAAACAATTTTAAAATTAGGTGCCTTATCATCAAGCATAATTTCTTGGTTTGACAAATTAATAATTACTAAAAATTTTTGATCCTGATAAAAACGATAAAAACTTAGTACAACGGGATTAAGCTCAATAAAATCAATTTGGCCATAACTAAAGGCTAAATTTTTTTTGCGGAACTGAATTAAAAATTGATATGCTTTAAAAATTGATTGGGGACTGTGATAATCTTTTTCCCAGTTAACTTTTAAATAATTTGTATTTACATTAATTCATGGTTGATGAGAACTAAATCCACTAAACTGCTGATCATTTTATTGCATTGGTGTTCGAGCATTATCCCGTTAACGTGCACTAAGAACCTTTAAAATTGCAGATCTTTCATAACCCTTTTGTTGCAAAATTTGATAATAATTGATTGATTCAATATCTTTCAGTTGATTAATATTTTGATAATCATTATTTTCCATCCCAAATTCTTCCCCTTGATAAAGATATGGTGTTCCCCTTAACAATAAAACAACCGCAGCAAGCGCAATTGCTGATTCAAAACGATAACGTTGTGGGTCACCAAAACGAGACAACGCTCGTGGTTGGTTATGGTTATTTAAAAAGGTTGCTAACCAGCCACCTTCTATTTGAACTAATCTCTGTCATTCTTTAAGATTTGCTACTAATTTTGCGGGGTCATAAGGAGCTAATGCTCACTTTTCATTATTTAAATAATCAATTTTTAAATGGTGAAAAGTAAAAGCCATATTTAATTCTTTTGATGCTGGTTTAGTATATAAAATGTCTTGTTCAATTGAAGTTGAAGATAATTCCCCAACTGTGACAACATTTTCTTTCATATGATATGTTTTTTGCCCCATTTCTTGTAAATAAGTATGAACTTGTGGTGAATCAGTATAATATTTTCGCCCATCACCCGTTAAATCATCAACAAAGACTTCTGGTTTTCCAATTAAATTAATAACATCGAAGCGGAGCCCTTGTACCCCTTTTTGCAATCAATAATTAATAATTTCATAAATATCTTGGCGTAATTAATCATCACGCCAATTTAAGTCAATCTGAGTTTTATCAAATAAGTGTAAATAAAACTTTTGTAATTTATCAAGATACGCTCAAGCTGAACCACCAAACTTACTATGTCAATTATTTGGTAGCACTGTTTTATTTCCCGGTAAAAAGAAAAAACGCTTTTGATAATCTTTATACCCTGCAAGTGCTTTTTGAAACCACTGGTGTTCAATTGAACAATGATTAAAAATCATATCCATCATAATATAAATGTTTCGTTTTTTTGCTTCACTAATTAATTGTTCAAAATCATCCATTGTTCCAAACAAGGGATTTATTTTTTTATAATCAGCAACATCATAGCCATTATCTTTTTGTGGGGAAAAATAAATTGGATTTAGCCATAAATAATTAACACCTAACATTGCTAAATAATCTAACTTTTGAATAATACCTGGGATGTCACCAACCCCATCATTGTTAGTATCATAAAACGATTGTGTATGAATTTTATACACAATCGCTTCTTGAAAATTAATTTTACTCATTATGTTCTCCTTTACCGTTTAATTTCTTATTTACTAAGTATTTTCCACTACGTTTGGTTGTTTTCTAAAATTAAGTAAACTTTTTCCTTTAATGTTTAATAATTCATTTCGTAATTTAGTAAAACGTGGAATTTTTTCTAAAAACCAAGTTAGCGTCATACTTACTCCCATTGTTAATAATCCACTAATAATAAATCATATAAAGCCGGTTCCAATAAATGTGTTAACGCCATTAACCTGGCTAAAAGGTTGAATTGATAAGACACCTAGTCAGGCACCGTTTCCAATTCCGTTTGAAGTCACACCAGCAACTGTTAATAATAAGGAACCACTCGCTGAACCAATAATTGCACCTAAAAATGTTACTAATAACAAACCAACCGGAAAGACAATTCCAAAAATTACTTGTTTAATTCCTGTTGTTGTAATTCCTTGAATAGCATATAATGCAGCAATATACCCAACAGAAATAAATAGTCCTCCCAAAAAACCATTTAATAATGTATTAATAATTCCTGCCTTAATTTTACGATCAGACGATTCAAAAGCACCAATAATTGCTTGTTCAGAATAAGATAAATGGCCTTCTAAAACTGATACATCAACTTTTGCTAACTTATCAATTTCATTTTGATATTGCACTATTTTAATAGTATTTTTCATTGTTTTCCCCTTTATTTTTAAAATAAACTATGGTTTAGATTATACATTAAATCCTAATAATTTTGCAAATAATGTTCAGCATTCATCACGACCAATGTTTTTACTACTTGATGTTTTAATAAAATAATCGCCATCGGCAAAATTTAATTTTGTTTTAATAATTTTTTCTTGTTTCTGAATGTCGTTTTTTTTCAACTTATCTAACTTTGTTCCAATAACAACTGTTAGAATTTTAAAGTGCTTTAAATATTGGTACATCTCATAATCATCTTGGGTTGGAGAATGACGTAAATCAACTAAGAGACAAACAAATTTTAAATTATTTCGTTCAGTTAAATATTGTTCCATCATTTTTGCAAAAGCAACTTTATGTTCATCGTTCACTCTGGCAAAACCATAACCTGGGGCATCCACAATTCGAAATTGATTATTATTAATTGTAAAAAAATTTAGCATTCTTGTTTTTCCTGGAGTTTGTGAAACTTTTGCTAATTGCCGTTGATTTGTTAACATATTTAAAAAACTTGATTTTCCAACATTACTTTTTCCTAAAAAAGCAATTTCAAATAAATCATCATTAATTCATCCCATTTTATTTACAGCCGAAGTAAGATAATTGGCATTTTTAAACTTAAACATTATTTTCCCTCCAATTGGCGATTAATTTCATACATTAAAATTGTTCCTGCTTGAGCAACATTTAATGATTCTAACTTTGAACTAATCTTAATTTGAACATTATAGTCACTAATTTTTTGTAAATCAGCAGAAAGACCATGCCCTTCGTTTCCTAATGCTAAAATATATTTTTCTGTTTTGTTAACCTGTCATTCTTTCAAGAAAACACTTTTTTGTTTTAAAGCAGTTGTCACAAGTTTATAGTGTTTTGCTTGTAACGCTTTAATTTCTGACAAACTAAGTTCTTTAATAATAGTACGAAAAACTGCCCCTTGGCTGGCTCGCAATACTTTATCATTAAAAATATCAACCGGGTGATTATATAAAATAATATTAGTAAAATTAAAACCTAAACTGGTTCTAATTAATGTCCCTAAATTCCCGGGGTCTTGAATATTTTCTAATAATAAAATATTTTGATTGGCCTTAAAATCATTGTTACTATTCATTTTATTTAAGTCAATAACACCAACAATATTCTGACTATTTTTGCTCTGACTTAATTTTGCTAAAATAGGTTCTGAACAAATTGTTATTAAAACATTAGCAATATTTTTTAATTTTGACCTATTTGCTGCGGTTGTTAAAACCTCAACTAGTAATTCTTGTTGTAAAGCTTCTTCAATAATATTTCAACCTTCAATTAATGCTAAATTTAATTCGTCACGATATTTTCTGTCTTTTAACTTCACTAATAATTTAACATGTTCATTTTGAGTTGAATTAATTTCACGATACTGCATTTGCTTGTTTTCTTTCTCTCTTAATTAACATACATAAAACCAACAAGATATTTTTTTGTTTTAGGATCATCTCATTGTTTTTTAGTTTCTCCTGTTTCCCGAATTGCCACAGCCATTGCTCGTGGCCGTTTTGGTGGGTCTTGCATTTTTCCTAATAAAACCGATAATCCGGTGCGTTTATTTTCGTGATTATTTTCTTTGTTATAATCTTCGGCATCTTTAACACCAACTTGTTTTGCCATAATTTTAATTTTATTTTTTTTATATCAACGTTGAAATTGCAAGTATTTTTCAAAAGTTCATTCCTTTTCTTCTCATGTTAAGAAAATACGATCTTTTTCTTCATCTCAACTATCTAAGTAATCACGAAAATTTGTTTGTGAGGTTGGCCCTTGTTCCATCATTTTAAAAGTTCGATCAATTGTTTCTGATAGAGTATCATACCCGTAACCAATAAAAGCATTACCAATTCAATGATGTTTATAAATTGGTTTGATGGGATCAATTGGTTCAGTAAAAGTAACAGCATATGACCAATATTTATCATCAGCTTTACTACGAAAAAGTTCATATCCAAATTTTTCATGCTTTATAATTACGGCATCTTTCTTAATTTTGCATACTAAATGTTTAAAGCTTTTAACAATTGCATCAATTTCAGTTGCAGTTAAAGGGGCTTTTAATTTTGGTTGTTTTGATTTTAGAATATGTTCTGCATAATATGATGGCATAATAAGTATAAACCTCTTTCTTTAAACCTTAGTAATTAACTAATTATAATTTTAACTTTTATCATTCGTTAAGTAAAGGATAATTATTAATTAATCTTTACTTCAAAGATACTTTTTAAAAATTTTAAACATAAATAAATATTACAATTTAAAAAAGAAAGAACTTAATTTAATTATTTTGACAATTTAAATTCTTCTTTCTTTTTTTCTTAAAAATAATAGTTTAAACTTATTCTTAAAGTTTATTTTACTTGTGCATTTAAATAATCTTTTAAACATTTTAATGAACAAACATTAACATTATCAATTCGCATAATTTTTGATTTAAGGTTATCACATTGATAACAAACAAACGCTTTTGATTCATCTAAATGATGGGTACATGGTTTTGCTTTATGCACTCAACACTCCGTAATCCCTTCTCCTAATAGTTCAAAATCACTACCATTGTCATTGACCATTCGTGAAAAACTAACTCCTTGCGCAACATCATGACCACAAGCTGATTTAATTAAAACAGATAAAATTTCATATGAAGAATTAGCAAAAACTAAATTTGACATTTGATTTTCATAATTACAAGTTTCACAATCAAAATATGGAATATTAGTTAAATGTTGGATTTTTGCTACTAAATCAGCAAATTTATCTAATCATTTATTATTACTTAAAACTTTATTATTCATCTTTTTAATCCCCCCACTTAATTGTTTTATTAAGATATTTGCGTAAGCATTCTCGTGAACAATAATTATTATCAAGAACTAAGTGTTCATCATCTGGGTAAAGCAATTTTTTGCAATAAACACAAGCAACATTATTACGTAAAACTTTAATATATGAATTAGTGACATAATTCATTTCATTACATTCATTACATAAATCAACATTAAATTGATCAATTGTTTCTTTTTTTACATTAACTTTATCAAAACTAAAACCAAAAAAAGATCATAAATATTTAAATCATCAATATCTTTCTCCTGATTACAGTTATTACAATAAAACGAAGTAGTTTTACCAAGTTTAATTATTTCACATAAATACCCAAATAATTCATCTTTAAACTTAATTCAATATTCATAATGACGTTTAACAATATTTTAATTATTTTGCTCATTATTTTCAACAGTTGGTTTATCATGATCTTGCAAGTTTTCTAATTTCATTATTATATCCTCCAAAGAATTCAATGGATTAATTATATCACAAATTAAACGGAAACAATGATGAACTTATCCTTTAATTTTGTCGAAAACTCTTGATATTTATAAAATATACCTAAAATTAGGTATATTTTTAATATATAGAGGTAAATAAATGATGAAAAAAATAATTACAGAATTAATAAATAGCTTAACAGATGATCAATTTTTAGAATTTTATGAAAAAATAAAACAACAAGCAGACTTAATTAAAAAACAAAAACGTTTAAATGAAATTGATCAAAAATTTAGAGATAAAGGCATTATATGTCCTAATTGCAAATCTTTTCATTGTGTTAAAAATGGTCATAATTCCGAAGGAAAACAAAAATATTTATGTAAAAAATGTCGTGCTAGTTTTGATGCATTTCGTCATCATTTTACTTATTGAAGTCATTTAAATTATGAACAGTGAAATTTATTAATTCAAATTTCATTGTTAGGACAATCTAGTAAAATAATTTCTCGTTTTATTAAAACAACCCCAAAAACCGCTTGATATAATCGACAAAAATTAATGCAATCAAAACAATTAGAAAATACACAGTTAAAATTTAAAAAATTAAATGGTCAAATCCAAATGGATGAAACATTTATTAAAGAAATTCATAAAGGCAATTTTAAAGATAAATTTGATAAACGAAAAACTCATCTCGATCCATTTTCAACTGATACCAAATGCTGTATTCAAATGGCAGTTGATAGCAATAATAATATTTTTGTTCAATCCACCAATACCAAAAGATTACAAAAACAATGGATTATTGAAAATATGAATAAGCAACTAATTAAAGAAAAATCAATAATTATTTCTGATATGCAACCACTATATTTATTAGTAGCAAAACAAACAAATTCTACTCTATATTCCACCAAAACTAGTACAAACCCTGATACTAGTTATCAAAAGTTAAATAAGATTAGTAAATTACAATCCAGTCTTAAAGAAGCCTTAATTCATTATCATGGTTTGGGTTTCACTAATATTCAAAATTATTTAAAGCTCTGAAAATGAAAATACCAACACAAAGGTTTAACACCAAACCAACAATCAACGGTATTATATTTTAACGTTTAAAAAATTTAAAGCAAAATCATAATCTTACACAAAATTAGTTTTCAAATTGTCATATTGATGATTTTTTTTATTTCATCAAGAGTTTTCGACAAAATTAAAGAACTTATCTGTTAAATAATGTTAAATGAGGTAACAATGACCAAACAATTTAACTGAAAAATTTCTAAAAATTCATAGTATAATTCTTATATGAAATAACTATCTTTAAGATGAAAGGAGTCAAATTTATGGCTAAAAGAATGTTATCATCACTTTTCAACATCTTGTTTTGTTGATTAAACGTAATTTTATGAATTTTTAATGTGAATCCTGTTGGGACCCTGCTTTTTGGAACTGATTGTCCAAATACGCGCAAAGGAAAATTTGTTTATGGATTATGTTCTTTGTTACAATGAATTTTAATGGCAACAATTATTGGAACAATCTTCGTCATTATTTTCTGAGCAAAAGGAGAACCATCAATTGCTCAACGTCTTGCTAAATTAGTGTAATAATAAAAAATAAAAAGTTTTAATAAATATCCTTATAAAGATCTTTGTTAAAACTTTTTTAATTACAACAATATTACTTTGTTGTTAACAACGGAATTGCTTTTGTATAAATTTCTAACATTTTTTGTAAGTCGCTGATTTTAACATACTCATTATATGCATGCATTGTTGACTCATTAATATCAAATTCATCCCCAAAAGCAACACAGTTTGGCATTGCTTTTGCATAAGTTCCACCACCAATTGCGACTGGTTTTGCATAATGATCACCAGTAACATCACGATAAACTTGCATAATATTCTTAATCATTGGACTATCAAGTGGCATATGAATTGGTTTTTCTGAAGAAATAATCGCTAATTGTAAATGATATTTTGATAGTTCCGCTGTTAATGGTGCTTCAACATCTTTTAAATGATATGAAATTGGTACTCGCATGTTTAATGTCAAACGGGTTTTTTCAGCATTAATCTCAACAATGCCATTATTAACAATCAATAAACCGGTATCATCTTTCATTGTTGAAAAAATTTGTTTAAAATTAAAATCATTGTATAGATGTTTTTTCACAAAATTAGCAATTGGCGAGTCAGTTGTAAATTCAGCATACGTTGCTAATGTTACTAAAGCAGCATTAATTCCTCGTTCAGGTAAACTACCATGGGATGCTTTTCCTTTCACGATTAATCAATCATCTTCAAGATCTGTTTCAATTTGTTTTTGGTCTAACTTAGTTTTAATGTCTGTAAGATAAGGTCCTTGATAACGAACAACATCAGCCACACAATTGTACGCTTCGCCACCTAATAAAACAAATTTTTGTCCCTAACCAATAATATCGGCATTAATAATTCCTTTCTCGGCATAAACAACTGGAAACTCACCATCTGGGGTTATAACCTAATGCTGGAGTTCCTTCAACTGCCATATATGCTTTAATTGATGCTCAATCGGTTTCTTCTGTTAAACCAAAAATTAAACGAATACAATAATCTGGTTGATAATTATGATCTTTTAAATATTTTAAAGCATACAAATTAATAATGGTTGGTCCTTTATCATCAAATGCACCACGACCTAATAACTTTCCATCGCTAATTTGAGGTTGAAATGGTTCAAAATCTCATTTTTTAAGATCACCCGCCGGAACAACATCTAAATGCCCTAAAATTGCAAAGATTTCAGCACCCGTTCCATATTCTACATACCCATAACGATTTTCAGGGTCCTGATAAGTTTTAAAACCTAATTCTTTTGCTATAAATTAACAGCATAATCTAAGACAGCTTTTGTTCCTGCTCCAGATGGGGCATTTGGTTGTGCTGCACTACGAACAGATGGAATTTTAATAACATCTTGAATTTTTACTAGTGCTTCTGAAAAATATTTTTCTTGTAATTTAATAACATCTATTTCCATTTTATTTTCCTTTCCCTTTTAAGGGCCTTGATACTCATATTATAACATAAAAATTATTCCATAATATTAACTAAAATATCATTTAAGATATTTAATCCTTGTTTTGTACAACGTAAATGATTATTTTCAAAAACCAAATTATTTTTTGCAACTTCAGCGGTAATTTTAGCTTCATAATAATTTACTGCTGCTTGTGCATCTTTGACTGTTCCTAAATTAATGCCCTCCAAAATTCGTAATCCCATCATTAAAATTTGAAAATAATAATCTGCTAATGATATTTCTGTTTTCTGCTGCGTTCAATTGGCATATTTTCGACTATTTTCTAATAAATAATAACCATCATCATTAATAAAACCAGCTGCTCCTGGTCCAAGCAATCAAAATGATTTATTAGTTCAATATCCTAAATTATGCTGTGATTTTTTATTGTTATTAGTGTAATTTGAAATTTCATAACGAACATACCCCATTTTTTTAAGAGCCGCATTAATAATTTCATCAAAGGCAATATCATAATCAGGCAATTTAACTTTCGTTTTTCCTCAGTAAGAATTTTCTTTTAAAATTAATGAATATCAACTAATATGATCAGGTTGTAATTGTTTAACCATTATTAAGTCTTGTTCAATATCAGCTGTTGTTTGGTCAAATAAGTTATAAATTAAATCAAAAGAAATATTATTAAAACCCTCCCTGCGCGCTAAATTATAACTAGTAACAATATCTGCAACACTATGATGACGATTAATTTTTTTTAATAACTGATCACTAAATGTTTGCACCCCAATTGATAACCGATTAACATGATATTTTTTTAAAAGTTGCAATTGACTTTTCGTAATTCTTTCAGGATTTAATTCAATAGTATATTCAACAACTGCTGTTTGATCAATCTTTTGCAACAATTGTAATAATTTTTCTAATTGGCTATCATCCAAACTGTTGGGTGTTCCGCCTCCTAAATAAATTGTTTTTAAGTTGAATCGTGGTTGGGGCTGTGAAATTTCTGCTTCTAACGACAATAAATATTCGTCAACCATTTCATTTCGTGATTTTTTGATTTTAAAAAAATCACAATAAAAACAAATATGGTCACAAAAAGGAATATGTACATATAAATGTTCAATCATTATTAATCCTCACTTCTTTATTAATAATTATAAGATAATTTCAAATAAAAAAGAATTGTTTTCAACACAATTCTTAATTACGGTTAAATCAACGACCAAGGATTGGTTCACCACGACGTTTACGACGACGAGCAATTAACCATGGAATTGAAATTACTAGCGTTAAGATAATTAGAAAAATAATAAAAATAACTAAGCAAATGCGATTGGTTTTCTTCTTCAACGCCGCTAATTCTTCTGGTTTAACAATTTCATAACCATAATAACCAATAATATTTGCTTTACGTTTTTTTGTTAAAACAATATTAGCAATATGAATTCCTAATGTTGCAATTAAAATCGTAATTGTAATTGTAATTGCTGCTGTTAAATCATCAACAATTCCCCAACTTCAAAATCCAAATCGGAATTCTTCGCCAGAATGTTGTTGAAAACCATAAAGGATTCCTAACACAATTCCGCCAAAGAAATATGTTGGAAATGCTAATCAATTTAAAATAATACTACGAACAGTCATTTTTTTATAATTATCAATCAAGAAGTGTGGAATCGTATGATTACCACGCATTAAATGCGAGATATAATTGTTTGTTTCAATGCGAACCCGTGATAAATCAAAAATTCCGGCAAATAATAATCCTAATGAAATTAATAAAAAGGTAATTGTTAAAAATGGATGGGGAATATATTTCGCTTGAATTTCCATAATTGATGATAAACCTTGTTGATGTGAAATGAAATATAAGGCAATAAATAAACTTGTTGACATTGTGCCAAAAAGACCAAATGTAATCATAATTAGTGTTCGAACTTTTTCCGAACGAATTTCACGCGCAATTTCTAACGGAATTAATTTATTAGCATATTCACGATTAAAATGACGACGACGATGTTTTGCTGGTAATTGTGGCTGATAAGCATAACGATTATTTTCAAAACCATTTTGAAAAGGTTGACCTTCCAACTGGGCTGGTGGTAAATAATTATTATTTTGATAAAAGGCAGGTGGAGCTGGCATTGCATTTGCCATCATTTGGTTTCCATCAAAATATGGTTGTGGATTTACATTAGGATAATAGTTTTTGCCATCATAAGATAATTCGGACTGGTTAAATTGTTCGTTAAACTGTAACTGACTATATGGATTAACAACACGACGTTGGTAAGGACGACGATATTGATTTACATAAACATGATCATCATTAAAATAACCATCACGATTATTTTGATAATTCATTGCTTCTGGATACGAATACCCACCATAATTCTGTTGACCTGCTAAATATTGATCTTGCATTGAATTTGATGTTGGTTGATGAATTCGCCGTGGTAAAATTTGTGGTTGCACTGGACGAGAATAATTATTAGCGGCATCATGATTATAATAAGGTTCAACATAACCTGGCGGTGTTGATGGTGCTACTGGTGCTGTAATTAACTCACGTTCTTCATCAATATACTGTCTTTCATTATTTGTATAATAATTATATTGGTTATTTAAATTCATTCGTGCCGGACGAATTGTATTGTGATTTTGATATAACATTTCGGTATTATTTAATTGATTTTGTTTATATGTTTCATTGGGACGGAAGTACTGATCTTGTGGCCATTGATTTTGCGCAATACCATTATTATTTATTTGTTGATGAGAAAAATTTGGGTCATTTTGGTTCAATAATTCAGGATTAAAATTATCACCATAACCATTACCTGGTTGCATTTGTGACTGTTTATTATGTTCTTTATCTTTAGTCATAAAAGATTTTACTGTATTAAAAAAACCCATACTTTGTTTCACCTACCCTACTTGTGAAAATTAATTTATTTAAAAAAAGAATTATCTAGTTTTTATCACCCGTTTTTCTAGCTAGCATAATTTCTTGTTCAAAATACTCAATTTTTTCCTTAAAACTTGTTTCTTCTTTTAATTTCATCATATTTGTTCAATTTTGATTATTCTTTTTACTTCGAAATAAAGAAAAAGTAATAATAAAATAAATAAATAATAATAGCGTTGCGAACCCTAGTAGAAATCCAACTAACCCGATTATTGGAATTTCTAAATCTAAGATTTTGATACTAATAGCCAAGATTCCTCCCATATAAACACCACACTATCTAAAAGCATTATACTATAATTTTTAAATTTTTACAAAAAATATTTTTTTATTTTAATCCATCTTCTAACGACGTTAGAATCGCTTTTTTAAGTGTTTTTTGGTTCTCATATGTTAAAGCTAAGGTATCAACAAAATGTAATTGATTTATTTTACGATAAATTTTTCCAACCGTTGTCGCTAATTTTAGTAACTTTGGATCTTTATCAATGTAATTAATAATTTTGCTATCAATTCATTTTGTTTTTTCAACACCCAATCAATTAGCGTTTGTGCTTGATGATTGATCAGTATTAATTCAACATTTATTAGTTGCTTTCTTAGCATCTCATATTTTACTATCTGCTTGATAACCACATGTTGGTGAATAAATATTTATTAAAGCATCTTCTGTTGCTTGAGCAATATTTAATAAGCCACTCGTAATAATATATTGATCACCATAAATCTATGCCTGGGCTGTATCAACACCAACTACTTTTGCCTTTGCTTCATTATATTTAATTCGATCAATTGTATCTTGCGTTTATGATCCTGCAACCGGAAAAATAACATTCGCCTGTTTACTAATTAAGTAGTCTGAGATAACTTTACCATCCCCCTGATTAAATGATTGCGAAAACTATGATTCGTTTTTATTTAATACTGTTTGTACTTTATTAATCGGTTGTAATCCCTTCAATGTTGGACTAATTCCTTGTAAGAGAGTTAAAATATCTTGTTTTAAGTGATGTAAGTTAGGATAAAGGCTATTGTTATTAATTATTTCATTAAAAATATCCGCTGATAATAAAAAGCCTCATAAGTAATTTGAAACCCCAATTGGATTATCCATCCAACCATAAGTTCCAATCCCTAATTGACCATTAAATTGTGTTTGATGCAAATTAAGTCACATTGCTGTTACAAGTCCCGCTAAAAAACCAGCAATTTCTTTTTGAAATAAAATTCCAACAACATTATCTACTCACGATTCTTTTTGATCCATATTCTTATGAATATTTTTGCCACTACCATCAATAAAAATGATATTATTTGCTAATGTCGCCGCTCAACCAATGGTATTACCATGAATAAAACCTGGTAAAATTAATGTTTTTGCACCAGCAATACTTGCTGTAATATAAGCTGCTTTAAACTCTGCTGGGGTTAATCCTACTGGTTCAAAGTAACTGGCACGGATGTTACTATCTTGTCAATTTGATAAAACTGACTGTTCGGAATGTGTGACAAGATATCGACTAGCTCCTTCTCACGCTGATTGATTAAAAGACTTATCATTAATAGTACTACTACTAATAACTCAAATATTACTCATATATTGGTATTTTTTTAAACAAGCTGTTAAAAAACTAGTTAAAGGAATAACTATTTGTAACGCCATTATAAACTTCATTAGTTTTTTCATTATACACTCCTTTTTAAATAAGTTAAAAATAATAAAAAGCATTGCTTCTTAAACCAAGGAATAATTAATTATTATGTTAACTTTTATTTTTTTCATCTGCCCCAATTGCCATATTTGACTTTACCCGACTAATAAAGCTTTCACGTAGCAATAAGTTAATTTTAGGAACTAATAATCGTAAATGATTGCGATATTCCGCTAAAATTAGGTCTGAGGTATAATAAAATATTAACAGAATAATTAATACAATTGATGCACAAATTGTAAAAATTATTGTTGTAATGTTATCAATTTGACCAGCAAAATTATCAACTGGAATATAGTTTTGCCCGGGAACAACATAATTACTAAATATTCAAATTTGTTTGTCACGAACAAAGTCATCAAAGAATTTTGTAATAAATTCAACACCAAATCACAATAATTGGAATTGAGCAACAACGGGACGATTAGTTGGTGAACGATATTTTCACTCACAAGTCATTGCAAATAAAATACTAAAACACATTGAATAAGCTAAACCATTAATTATTTGTAAAAATAAGTATACATCAGGAGAATGGTTAAAAGCAGCAACACTAAAGAACAAGAATCATAATAACAACCCTAAACTAAAACAATATTTAACACCGATTTTATTATAAAGTAAATGACATACTAAATAAGCCCCAAAAAATTGCGGAATTAAAAATAACTGTTCATTCAAACGAACAAATTGGTTAACTTTTCAAACATTATGGTATTTTTCCCAAGTCCGCTGTCCCAATAATCAAATATAAATATTTGATTGGGAGATTTCTTTTAAGGCAATAATTAAAATAAACATAAAAAAGATAATTAAAACTTTTTTTCATTTAAATGGTTCAAACATTTTTTGTTGTTCAACGGTAAACGGCTGCAAAGTAAATTCTTTATGTGAAAAGAACGAATATAACATTGCGGCAATCCCAATCGCACAAACCACAATTGCCCCAATTATTACAACTTGTAAATGATTGGATAAATCGCTCCCTCTTGTTGTCACCAAATTATTAAATTCACCACCAAAAATAAGGGCAAAAGTCATTAATGGGGCAATTAAACTAACCGTTTTAAAAGGAAAAAACTTACGACCATAGACTTCATTATATGACAGAAAATAACTAGCTTTACTAATGATTCCAAACCCTAAAAAAATCGCCGCAATAATTAAAGTTGGTAGCGACGGATAAGCCATTAAAATAATAATCCCTAGTGCGGAACCAGCGAAAATCCCATATTGCGCAAAATGTCACCCAACACGATAAAAAACCTTATGTAAGAAAACATAAGGAATCATTGCTAAAAATGCATAAAATGAAAGCGATGTAACGGCAATTAACGCAACCCCCTCAAAATTATTGATTGAAGCAGCAAAAAATAAATTTCTAAATTCTAAATTATCACCAATAATTGCTGATAACGCAAATCAATATAAAAAAGTTTGAACGAAAAATGTCTTTTGACTAGCATGTTTAATTTTAATGTTTTTCGCTAAAATTAAAATATAAAGAACAAATAACAATAATAACATTAATGGATTAAATAGAAAAACATCTCAATTATTCTTTAACATGCTTGGCCCCTCTTTCTTCTATGATAAATTATAGCACAACTTAATTTACATCTGTTCAATAACATTAACCCCTAATAAGTTAAAGGCATTTGCTAAGATTTGATAAATTACTTTAATAAAAACTAAACGTTGTTTTGTTAATTCTAAGTTATCTAAATTAATAACTTTTGATTCATTATAATACGAATGGAATTGCCGTGCAATATTTTGTAAATAATCACAAATTAGATGCGGTTGACGTAACTTTGCGGCTCCTTCAATACAACGATTAAACAAATCAATATCATTTAAAAGATCTAATTCTTTTTGGGAAGTTAATAACTCAAAGGTTTTGACATCATCAACCTTAATATCATTAACTTTAGCTTGTTGTAAAACACTATTGCAACGTGCTGTTGCATATTGGGCATAATAAACTGGGTTTTTTGATGAATGCTCTTTTAAAACACCAATATCTAAATCCATATGACTTTGGGCACTCTTTGAAACTAACATGTAACGAATCGGGTCAACCCCAATTTCTTCAATTAAATCAATTAATCAAACTGCTGTTCCTTTTCGTTTACTCATTTTATATTCAGCACCATCTTTAATTAAACGGACCATTTGAATCATATCAATATCTAAAATATCTTTTTTATAACCTAATAACTGTAAACCAGCTAGCATTCGGATAATGTACCCATGGTGATCACCACCTCAAAAATTAACTAATTTATCAGCTTTTGACCGCATTAAGCGTTCATTATGGGAAGCTAAATCTGGTGTAATATATGTTAAATCGCCATTTGATTTAACTAAAACACGATCTTTATCATCACCAAAATCAGTTGTTTTTAATCATAATGCACC
This sequence comes from Spiroplasma endosymbiont of Sarcophaga carnaria, assembly GCF_964019595.1. Taxonomy (NCBI): domain Bacteria; kingdom Bacillati; phylum Mycoplasmatota; class Mollicutes; order Entomoplasmatales; family Spiroplasmataceae; genus Spiroplasma; species Spiroplasma endosymbiont of Sarcophaga carnaria. The sequence goes on along the minus strand of NZ_OZ026456.1, from coordinate 1,245,063 downwards.
ATCAAGCTGATATGTTTTATTTAGTTTCGAATATTGTGCTAATGTACTTTGAATTTTACCACCTTCATACATTGATGCTTCTGAAGAATAGTGTTCGATTTCAACACAAAATAATTTTAATTGTTCCTTAATAATATCTAAAAATAAATCAACTGACTTCTTACGAAACATTTCGTGCACTTCTGGATCACTAAGTTTATAATCCTCATCAAAAGTTACATCAATAAATTTATCTTGATACTTATCAACAAAATATTGTGCTACCCCATCACACATATCCCCGCGATATGCTTCTGGTGGTAGTTCTGTTTTTTTCCCTAATAAATTTAGATAACTTACAAAAACAGTTACTGCAAGATTATTAATTTGATTACCTGCATCATTAACATAATATTCAGTTTGCACTTTATACCCAGCGGCACGTAAAATCCGAGCAACACTATCACCAATTGCACCGTTTCGGGCATGCCCAATATGTAAAAAACCAGTAGGATTTGCTGATACAATTTCTAAATTATAAATAAAGTTTTTGGGGGCTGAATGACCATATTTTGTTTGTAATTTTAAAACATCACTAATAACGTGCTGTAATTGTTCATCAGCTAATGTAAAATTAATAAATCCTGCCCCAGCAATTTCAATTTTTTTAAAATACGGTTTATTATTTTTTTCAATAAAGGCAATAATTTCTGCGGCAATTTTGTTTGGCGCTTTTTTTAAATCCTTAGCTAATAATAAAGTTAGATTTGTTGATAAGTGCCCAAACCCTTCTTGCCGTGGTTTTTCAACCATCACTTCTTTTGTTAAATTGTGGACCTTTAAATATTGTTGTAAAAGTTCTTCAATCAGTTTAACGTTCGTATTCATAACTCCGCTTCCTTTCTTATTCTTATATATATTTTACATACTTTTTATAATTACTTATCTTTTTTTCGAATTTTACAATAATAAAATCCATCAGTATTGTTTTCATACCCAAAAGTTTGCTCAGTTGCAATTATTTCAAGATCATTATATTTTGCTAAAAAATTCCTAATTTGGAGGTTGTTTTCATATACTTCAAATGTACAAGTAGAGTAAACTAAAATACCTCCTGGCTTTAATAATTCATAGGCTTTCTCTAACAATTGTTCTTGGATTTCGACCAAATTAGCTAACTTCTCATTTGTAAAAGAATGATATTTGATTTCCGGTTTTCGTTTAATGACACCAAGACCACCACATGGTGCGTCACATAAAATTTTATCATATTTAACTGATGCAGTAATTTTTCTAGCATCTAATAAATGGGGATAAATATTTGTAATTCCCAGTCGTTTTGCATTAGTCTTAATTAAATTAAGTTTTCTTTCACTAATATCACATGCATCGATAATACCCTTATTATTCATTAACTGACTTAAATGGGTTGTTTTACCACCAGGAGCACTACACATATCTAAAACACGATCAGTTTCTTGCGGATCTAATACTTCGGCAATTCGCATACTCATTTCATCTTGAATAAAAATTAAGCCCTCTTCAAACATTTCTTAATTAATAACTGGTTTTTCGGCAATAACACCAACCGGAGAAACGACACTTTTTGTTAAATTATAACCAGCATACTTTGTTAATAATTCATCCTGTGTAATTTTTAAAGTATTGACACGAAAAGCAATCTTTGGAATTGTTAAATTATCTTCCATTACTTTTCGGGCAACTTCTTCGTTATATTCATTCCGAAGAATTAAATATAATGACAAAGGAAAACTATATTTAATACTTAACTTTTTTGTTTCATCAGTAAGTTTAATTTCAAAAATATCTTCCTTACTTTCAAAAATCTTTTTTAAAGTAGCATTAACAAACCCGGCATATTTTGGATTAAGTTTTTTGCCAATATTAACTGCTTCGTTAACAATAGCATAATTTGGAATTCGGTCTAAAAAACGAAATTGATAAATGCTCATTCATAAAATTACTTGGAGTTTTTGATTAGTTTTTCTATTATCAATAAATTGATTAGCAATATATTCTAAATATAATTTGTTCTTAAGAGTGCCATAAACAATTCGATAAACTAAGGTTTTATCCTGGTCAGTAAAACTGGCATTTAGTTCAATTGTTTTTGCTAATAAATGATTACTAAATTTATTCTTTGCAAAAACTTTTCACAGAATATCTCAGGCTAATTCTCTTGCTCGCATACCTTAACCACCTTTAGTTAACTTATATACGATTAGCAATTTCTTGCTCTAAAATTGTTTTAATTTCTGCCACTGCTTGTTCAACGGTATTATTCACAACAACATAATTATAGTTACTTTGTAACGGAAGTTCATCAGCTGCTTTTGCTAACCGGGCTTGAAGAACAGATTCCGGTTCACTTTTTCGACCCCGAATTCGGCTCTCTAATTCTTCTAAACTTGGTGGAATTAAAAAAATTGAAACTGCATCAGTAATTTTTTCTAATACTTGTGTTGCTCCTTGAACTTCAATTTCTAATAAAACATTATTTCCCTTTTCAATTTGTTCAATACAATATGATTTTGGGGTCCCATAATAATTCCCAACAAATTCTGCATATTCTAATAACTCATCATTTTTAATTGCATTTTCAAAGGTTGGCCGATCAACAAAGAAATAATTTAAGCCCTCAATTTCATCTGACCTCTTTTCCCTTGTTGTCATTGAAACTGAATAAGCTAAATTTAATTCTTCATACTTGAACAACTCCTGACAAATTGTTCCTTTGCCAACGCCTGATGGACCAGAGAAGATAATTAAAAAACCTTTTTTTTGCACACTAATTTTCTCCTTTTTCTAAACGTAGTATATATAAATACTTTTTTTTATATTTTTTGTAACGTAACATTACTAAGTCAAATTGAACAAATGATAGTTCTTGATTTGATTCACAAACTATTATTCCATAGTTATTTATAATATTGTTTTTCAATATTATAGTAATAATATCATAATAATATTCAATTTGTTTAAAAGGTGGATCCAAAAATAAAATATCAATTGTGCTATGGTTTTGAATTATTCAATTTAATAACACATTATAATCATAATTTAACACTTTTCCATTCGTAATTTTTAAGTTTTGAAGATTAGTTGTAATTATTTGGTAAGCACCTTGATGAAAATCATTAAAATAACATTGCTGTAAACCACGTGATAACCCTTCAATTCCTAGTTGACCACTACCAGCAAAAATATCTAAACCAGTTTTATTTTCATAAATAAAATAATTATCTAAAATATTAAACATATCCTCTTTTACCCGGGCTGTCATGGGTCGTGTATTCATCCCCCCTAATGTCTTAATTTGATAACCCTTATATTTTCCCCTAATTACACGCATCGTTTTAGTCCCTTTTCTATCTTTTTTAAATTATACTAAATTTCTTTAATAATTATGGGATATGTTATAATTTTTTAAGAGGTGATTTTTAGTGTTGCAAAATGAAATTCCAAGTAAAGACTGATTAGTATTTGATGATACACCATCAATTCGACAATCATCAAGTGATGTTTCATTCCCATTATTGCCTGAAAATGAACTTGTTATGCAAAAACTAATTGATTTTGTCCGATATTCACAAGATCCACAAAAAAATGATAAACAAACCATTAGACCTGCCGTTGGCCTTGCCGCCCCACAAATTGGTCATAATATTAAGATGTATTATATTAGAATCGAAGATACTGATGATGAAACTGGAACCAAAAAAATAAATGAGCATGCCATGATTAATCCAAAAATTAGTGGCAAAAGTAGCCAATTAGCTTGTATTGAAGAAGGAGAAGGTTGTTTAAGTGTTGATGGTGATAAAGAAGGTTTTGTTCCCCGTAGTTTTCGGATTATCATTGAAGGATATGACTATCTAAAACAACAAAAGGTAACAATTACCGTTCGAAGTTATGAAGCAATTGTTTTTCAACATGAACAAGAACATTTAGAAGGTAAATTATATTATGACTTAATTAATAAAAAGAATCCTTGATTAAAAAATTCTGATTGGATTATTTTATAAATTTAATAACTTTTAACTTTTTTAAGAAAAAGTATTTTTTTGTAAACTTATTAATCTTTGTGTTATAATTTTTTGCATACTGGGAGATTAACTTTTTTTCTTTATTAAATAATAAATTTAATAAAGAAAAAACTATGAATTTTTAGAATTATGAGGTGATAATTTCAATGAATGAAGAAAACAAAGAAATAAATAAAATTAGTAAACCAGCAACTACAAAACCAGCTAGTATAGTACCAAAAACAACAACACAAAATATTATTAAAAATAAGTTTCCAACAAAAGTCTTTGCCCTAGGAGGGTTAGAAGAAGTTGGTAAAAATACATACTGTATTGAACATGATGAAGAACTAATTATGCTTGATGCAGGAGTTAAATTTCCTAGTTCAACAATGCTTGGAGTAGATGCTGTTATTCCAAATTACAATTATTTGAAAGAAAATCAACGAAAAATAAAAGCCCTATTTATTACCCACGGGCATGAAGACCATATTGGGGGAATTCCATACTTATTAAGAGAAGTAACAATTCCAATCATTTATGCTCCTCGACTAGCTGCTGCTTTAATTCGTGACCGATTAAAAGAAGCAAAGTTAGAACAAACTACTATTGTCAAAGAAGTTGACAATATGAGTGTTATTAAAACAAAAAACTTTAAGATTAACTTTTTTGCTGTTAACCATAGTATTCCTGATGCTTTTGGCATGTCAGTTATGACACCAAATGGAAAAGTCGTATCAACAGGAGACTATAAATTTGACTGAACACCATTAGGACATCGTTCAGATATTGAACGAATGGCAAATGTGGGCCAAGAAGGTGTTATGTTACTAATGGCTGACAGTACAAATGCCGAAGTTGAGGGATATACTCAAACTGAAACAAAAATTATTAAAAATATTGCAGAATTATTCGTAAAAGCAAAAGGACGAATCCTAATTTCAACATTTGCTTCAAATGTTCACCGGATTCAACACATTGTTGAAATTGCGAATAAATATGGTCGTAAAATTTTAGTTTTCGGGAGAAGTTTAGATCGAATTATTAAAATTATCCGACAAATGGGACACTTAAAAATTTCTGATAAAGCCTTTATTAAAGCTAATGATGCTAAAAACTATAAGGATAACGAAATTTTAATTATTTGTACTGGAAGCCAAGGAGAACCAATGGCTGCTTTATCACGAATTGCAAATAATCAACATCAACATATTTCAATTGTTCCTGGTGATACTGTTATTTTCTCATCATCGCCAATTCCTGGTAACCAAGCTGATGTTGAACGTGTTATTAATAAACTAGTTCGTGCTGGCGCAATTGTTCAAGAAAATAGTCCGTTAAATCAAATCCATACCTCAGGACATGCTTCACAAGAAGAACAAAAACTATTATTTACATTATTAAAACCAAAATATTTTATGCCAATGCATGGGGATTATCGTATGTTACGTCAACACGGTGAAACCGCAAGTAGTGTTAATGTCCCAAAAGAAAACGTCTTTATTTGTGCCAATGGTGATCAAATTGAAATGTTGAATGGGACAGCTGCCATCGGAAAACGAATTGAAGCTGAAGCGGTGTATGTGGATGGAAAAGACTTATCTGGACAAACAACTGCCGTTGTTCGTGATCGTGAGATTTTGTCAAAAGATGGTTTAATTGCTGTTGTTATTTCAATTGATTCACAAAATAACCAGTTATTAACCCCTCCTCGTATTATTTCACGAGGAAGTTTCTATGTTAAAGAATCAGGAAATATTATTAATGAATCAATTCGCTTAGCAACCGAAGCAGTTAATGAAGTTTTAAAAACACAAAAACCAACCTTTGGTGCTCTTAAAAATGCAATCAAACAATCATTATCGCCGTTTATTTACCGTTATAAACGTCGTAATCCGCTAATTATTCCTGTCATTTTAAATAAAAAATAAAAGAATATTTTAATTATTCTTTTTTATTTTATAAAATGACATATAATTTTAATTAATACTAAGAAAGGATATTATTAACTATGAATAATGAACAAATTGAATTATTATGAACTAACTTAAAAAAACAAGACAACAAAGTGATAATTCCCTTAACAAAATTTCATGGGTATCAACAAACAACTGATAAAGGAACTATTTTAGCGCTTTTTAACGAAGCTGGCCACCCTATTGAACAAATTATAAATGGAATTGGTTTTGTCGCCTTTGATCATACTGTTTTTTATGCCCTTGGTGGGGGTCAAATCTCCGATACTGCTATTTTAATGAAAGATACACATACAATTAGCGTTTTTGATCTTAATAAACAAATTTATAAAAAAGTATATCTTCATCTTGTTGATACACAAGGAACAACAATTAAGCTTAATGATACTTTAGAACAAAAAATTGACCAAGAACGGCGCATTAAACTTACTAAAAACCATACAGCACAGCATCTTCTGTCATATATTATTGAGCAAATTTTAAATGATGGTGAAATGACATATTCAGTTCAAATTAAAACGGATTATGCTTTATTGGCAATGAATAAAGTTTATAATTGATTAGATATTATTTTAACAGCGCGAGAAAAAATTATTAATGATTTAATTAAACATGATATTGCTAAAATTGAACATCAAATGCCAATTGCCGAAGCAATAAAATTAAAAATTGCTCATCCAAATTTTGAATATGACCCAATTGTCCGCGTTGTTGAATTCCCTACAGCAACAATTGATTTATGTGGTGGAACCCATGTTAATAATTTACAAGAAATTGATTTTTTTGAAATTTGAGATTGTTGAGTTGATAAAAAGAAAGTTAGAATTCAATTTTCAACCAATAAAGCAACAACACAAGCATATTTTACGAACTGAATTAACCAAAAAAGAACAGCATTAGAACAAAGCGTCAAAAAAATTAGTGGTTATGATCCAACTTTTACTTTTATCATTCCTAATTTTTCGGTTCCAACAACTTTGATTGAAAAAAATAATTTAAACCTTAATATTGAAAAATTAGAAAAAGACTTAAATGAAACAGCAAAAGTTAAATATAAACAACTATTACAAATTATTGAAGAAACCACTTTTCCATTTAAAACAATTCCTATTAACGATAATTTAACAGTGCAAGAAATTATTATTAATGATGAAAAAATAACCCTTGAATTAGTTCGTAATAAATTAAATAAATACTTACAAGAACATCAAAATACCCTAATTATTTTTGTTAATACAAGGTTAAAGTATGGTTTTATTAGTTTTACGAAAAAAAATCAAACTGAATTTAATCTTAATAATTTCTTACAAACAAATAAAGAACAATTTAAAGTTACCGGTGGTGGAACCCCATTCTTTATTAGTTTTACATATCAAAATGAAATTAATTTATTTTTAGAACAATTATTAACTACTCTAAAAAATAAAAAGACCAAGAAGGTCTTTTTATTTTATCTAGTTAGAAAACTTGGTGCGGCAATAATTAAAATAGTACTAATACAATTTAAACCACTATGAGCAATAATATTATAAGTTACATTGCCATTAACAACAATGAACAACATCCCTAATGCTAGTGCTGCGCCTAAATAACCAAGAAGGTGTTCTCAATCACCAGTTGCCGTAACATGCATTCCAGCAAAAAAAATTGTTGAAGCAGCAAAAGCAATTCATTTATTTCCCGTTAAACTAAAAATTCCATGCCGACAAGCTAACTCTTCAATAATTGGGGCAACAAAAACCGTATAAATCGATAAAATAACAATATTTCACCACTTATCAAGCCCTTTAATTAAACTATTTTGATTATTTGATGCAGTTGGAGTTATTAATGATTGTAAATAACCAAAAGTAAGATTAAAAAGAAAAACCACAACAATTGCAATTGCACTAACTAGCAATAAACGTTTATAGTCTTGTTTAAAAGTTAATTTAATTTTTTTAAAAATAAATGGCGAAGTTTTGTAAGTAATAAAAATCGTCACCAACGCAGCAATTAAACTTGTTAATAAATTAATTGTTGTTAACGCAGCAGCAGATGGTTGAAATAAATTAGCAATAATACCAATTATTAAACCAACCATATTAGGAATAAAATAAAAATAATAAAATACAATTGCCCCAGAAAGCATAATTTCGTTTTGAGCACGACTAATAACAAAATAAGAACCAACAGCAACAATAATTCAACTAACAAAATTCATCCCAACTAATGAATATTGATCATGCGCAAATAAATAAGAAATTAAAATACTAATAAAAAATGGAGCAAAGATTGCTGTTCCGATAAAAATATAACCAGTATTACGAACATTCACCAGTTTAAAATCAAATGGTTCTGCACGGTCAACTACGGTTGGTTTTAATTCATATCATGGTCTTTTAAAATTATTATAAACATTTTCATTATCATTCATCTTTAATACTCCTTTAAACCCTATTTGTTAATTATATACCGATTATAACTAAAATATTGTTAAAATTACGAATTCTTTCATAAAAAAAGATATTAGATAATATCTTCTGATTTAACAATTAATGATGGTTGTGTCATTTCAACCGGAATTTCCTCATCCAACAATTCTAAAATGGTTGGTGCAATATCAGCAATCGCTGGGTCTTTATCACGTAATTTTAATCCTGCTTTAGTGATAATAATTGGAACTAATTGGGAAGTATGTTTTTTATTTGGTCCCCCAGTTTCATCAATCATAACTTCAGCATTACCATGATCAGCTGTAATAATCATAATTCCAGTAACTTTCTGCATTGCTTGATAAATTTTGCCAAGACAATCATCAATTGTTTTTACTGCTGCAATCGCTGCTGGTAAAATTCCAGTATGACCAACCATATCACAATTGGCAAAATTTAAAATAATAACATCAAATTCATTACGTTCAATTTCAGCAATCAATTTATTAGTAATCTCATATGCTGACATTTCTGGTTTTAAATCATATGTTGCAATTTTTGGTGATGGAATCAAATCAGCTGAAGCACATGGCAATGTAATTTCAGCTTGAGTTGCTAACCCATTTTTAAAATAGTCTTTTCCTCCGTCAAAGAAAAACGTCACATGCGCAATTTTTTCTGTTTCAGCAATTCGCAACTGACGATAACCCTTTTTGCTTAACCATTCTCCCAAGCCATTAACAACTTCAATTGGTTGAAAAGCAACATGTTTTGACCCAACTGTTTCAGCATATTCCATCATTGACACAAAATAAATGTCATTTAATTTTGGCACAAAATAACTTTCTGCTTCATTAACAGGAAAATTAGCATTTGTTAATGCTGAAGCAATCGCAATTGCCCGGTCAGGACGAAAGTTAGCAAAAAATACGCCGTCGCCCGCTTTAATGTAGCCTTGTGGGGTATTGATATTATAAGCTGGCATTAAAAACTCATCATTACGACCAGCCGCATATTCTTGATCAATATAGGCTAACGGGTCACTAAACTCAGCTCCTTTTCGTGAAACTAAAACATCATATGCAACTTGCACCCGGTCATATTTTTTATCACGATCCATTGCATAATAACGACCCCCAATTGTAGCAATCACCCCTACTTTTAAAACTGCTTGTAAAGCGTTAAATTGTTCAATATATGTTTTAATACATTCTGGTTTAGTATCACGACCATCACCAAATAAATGTAAATAAATTTCCTTAACACCTTCTTTTGCTGCTAATTGATACGCGACAAAGATATGATTAAGATGGGAATGAACACCACCATCAGAAAACAATCCCATGATATGAAAAGCACTATTATTTTGTTTTGCAAAATTAATTGCGGCTAAGATTTCTGGATTTTGATTAAAAGTTCCATCCTTAATAGCTTTATTAATTAATGTTAATGACTCATATTTAATTCTACCAGCGCCCAAATTAATATGACCAACTTCTGAATTTCCAATTTGCCCAGCTGGTAACCCAACTCATTCTCCCGATGCATGAGCAGCTACTCAAGGGTATTTTGCTTTTAACATTTCAACATTTGTCATATGTGCTTGTGTAACAGCGTTTCCTTTTGAATCAGGGGCAATTCCTCATCCATCAAGAATTGCTAATAAAATTGGTTGTTTAGCTTTCATCTTAATATTTCTCCTCTTTTTCTTTTTCCTCAACAATTATATAATTATTTTTTACTATTGAGAATATATTTTTCAATCATTTTTGCAACGCCGCCTTATTCAATATTACTAGTAATATCTTTTGCGATTGCTTTAATTTGATCCTGCCCATTATTCATTGCAATTCCTAACCCAACATTTTTTATCATTCAATAATCGTTCATACTGTCACAAATTGCCATCATTTCTGATAGGGCAATCCCCCACTGTTGTGAAATTCATTTTAAACCTGCTAATTTACTAATTCCAGGAGCATTTACTTCAGCGGTATGGGAAGCATCAATTGCAATTTCAATGTTTTCAGCACGTGCTAAAGTAATAAATTCATCCGTTTCCTGGACATCCATTATAATACATTTGTAATCAGTATTTTTCACTTCCGATAAACTATCATATTGAATAAATTCACCATGAAAGAAAGTTAATTCTGGGTTATTTTCGGCAATAGGATCAAAATTAACAACTACTTTTGTTAAATCATCAATATAACATCATATTTTTTTGTGATATTTTGTTGCTAATTGAAATAAAAAGTTAACTTGCAGGATAGACAACGTTTATTGATGCACAATCTTGTTTGTTTTAATATCATAAATACAAGCACTATTAAAACCAATAAAATACTGCTGAAAATAATCCATTTTTACTTTTAAAGCTTCTGGCAAGGATGTTAAAACTGGTCGTCCCGTTGCAAAGATAACTCGCACTCCCATTTCTTGGGCTTTAATAATTGGCATAATATTATCCGTTTCAATCCCTTGATGAAAACGACATACAGTTCCATCCATATCTAATGCGATTAATTTAATATTTCTCATAATTTCCTACTTTCTATTAAAAATTCCATAATTATATTGTAAAAGAAAAAACCATATTTTTAAATATGGTTTATGAATTTAAATAATAAGTAGTTGGTGATATTGATTTATTATCTGACATTAATGCTCCCGCGCTTTTACTAACAGTTAGGTTTGTTCCTAATAATCAATCTTTAATTTCGGTGCGAAAACCATAAATAGCGCCAACACAACCACCTAAAATTGCTAACATTATTAAAACACTAACGAAGACTGTTAATCAAGGACGTGATTTTTTTGTACAATTTTTACATTGACATTGTGTTCCATCATTTTCAATATTAGTATTTAATTTTCGATTTTTTTTACGACTTCCTTTGCTATTTTCATCTTCAAATAAATCGGTTGGTAAAGATGCTGCAATATTCATATTTTTACCAAGACCCACCTTAATATTATGATCAATTGGAACATTTAACAAATCGGATGGTTTAATGTTTTTTTGCCCATAATAATTTTCATTTTGATTTAAACCACAACTTTGTAAATTAGCAATTCGCTCCGCTAATGTTTGATTCTGTGTTGGAGCTGCCGCTGATTGTTGCACATTAGGCGTTGGATTTATCCCTTGTGAATTCTGTTGCACTGTTGGTGCAAAATTAGCACGTTGCTGATTCATAATTGGTTGCTGATATTGTTGATGCTGTTGTTGCTGATATTGTTGCGGCGCTGTATTTTGTCCCGATTGCTGTGCCTGTGAATATTCCTGTGCTGATGGTTGTTGTTGATATTGTTGCTGCGCAACATTCTGCTGATATTGCGACGGCGCACTAGCTGTTTGCTGCTGTGACTGCGAATATTGCTGCGGCGCCTGTGAATATTGCTGCGGGGCAACACTTTGTGGTGGTTGTTGCATCAAGTTTTGTTGTTGTGAATATTGCTGTGCTAATGGTTGTTGTTGATACTGCTGTGGTGCAACATTCTGCTGATATTGTTGCGGTGCAGCACTAAAATTATTCCCTTGATTAGGGGAAAGCTGTTGTTGATTATTGTCAGGTTTATTTTCTAAACCATTATTATTTCAAGTATGATGTAAACTCATTTTATGCCCTCTCACTATATATTGCCATACACTATTGTATAAAAATTATACCATAAAATGAGGATTTTTGCTATGCCAATATTGCTTTTGTAAAAACACTATTGATAATCGCACTTGGACGCTTATTGTTATATAAAATATCATATAACGCTTCAAACAATGGTAATACGATTTTATTAGCACGAGCATCTAAAACAATTGTTTTACAAGTTAAAACACCTTCAACTGTCTTAGCATGACTTGCTAAGACTTTTTTAGCATCATCTGCTTGTGCAATTTCAAAACCAAGTGAGTAATTTCGTGATTTGCTTGAAGTTGCAGTTAAAATTAAATCTGCTAATCCGGCAAAATTTAAAAAAGTTTCAATCCGAGCACCTTTTGCTTTTGCAAAAAGTTGAATTTCATTTAATCCCATCGTAATTAATGCTGCTTTAGCGTTATCTGATGCATAAAGACCGTTAAAAATCCCCGATGCAATTGCAACAGCATTTTTTAGGGCAACAGCATATTCAGCACCAACAACATCGGTATTTGCGAAGGTAACAAAATACTCATTATTAAATAAATTACGAACTTCTTGGGCCATTGCAATTTCATTTGAAACTGCCATAATGCACGTTGGTTTTCGTTGTAAAACTTCTTTAGCAATACTTGGACCATAAATTCCAACATATGCTTTTAAAATTTGATTATTAATTAATTTTCCAATTGAACGTGATAATACTTCATGTGTTTCAGGATCTAATCCTTTTGAAACATTAATAATAACAACTGGTTTTGTTACTGTTTGATTAATTCTTTCAATAATTGGTTTAATAGCAATAACTGGAATTCCCAAAATAATATATTCAGCGTCTTCAACAGCTTCGGTAAAATTAGTTGTTGCTTTAATTTCCCGATTAATTTTTAAATCACCAAAAAAATGAATATTTAAATGTTCATCGTTAATATCATTAACTTCTTTGCTATCAATGCCATACATTATAACATTATGATCATTATCTGTTAAAACATTAGCCAAAACAGTACCATATGCTCCCGTTCCGATAATAGTAATATTCTTTTGTTCTTTTCTCATTATTACTTACCTCATTACTTTCTTTCTCTAAATAATATTTTAATTGGTACACCATCAAACCCAAAATGTTCACGAATTTGATTTTCAAGAAACCGTTTATAAGAAAAATGAATATATTTAGGGTTGTTACAAAACATAATAAAAGTTGGAATCATACTTTCGGGTTGTGTTGCATAATAAATTTTTATTCGACCACCATTAAAATCTGGCGGTGGATTTAACAATTGTGCTTTAACTAAAATTTCATTTAAAACGCTTGTTTTGATGCGTTGCGTTAAACCAGTATAAACCTCGTCAATTGTTTGAAATAATATATGCAAACGTTTTTTTTCTAATGCTGAAACAAAAACCATTTTTGCATAACTTAAATATTTAAAATAACCACGAATTTGACTTTCAATTGTCTGCATTGAACGGTCGTTTTTTTCGACAACAGCATCCCATTTATTAACAGCTAAAATAATTGGCTTGTTTTGTTCAAAAGCAATTCCAGCAATATTAGTGTCTTGATCAGTAATTGTTACTGTCCCATCAATGATTAATAGAACAAGATCACTTCTTTCAATGGCACTAACGGCACGAAGAACACTATATTTTTCTAATTTTTCATAAACCTTCCCCTTCCGTCTAATCCCCGCTGTATCAATAACCGTATAAAGGTGATCATTTCGTTTAAAGGTTGTGTCAATTGAATCAGTTGTTGTTCCTGCAATTGGTGAGACAATTACTCGTTCTTCTCCTAAAATCGCATTTGTTAATGATGATTTCCCAACATTTGGTTTTCCAATTAAAGAAAAATGAATTCCTTCCGTTTTTGGTTGAATTGGAATTTGGTCTAAATAAGAAATGACTTTGTCCAATAAATCACCAATCCCAATCCCATGCGTTGCTGAAACGGCAATTGGTTCACCAAATCCTAATGTCATATATTCATATAATTCACTTTCTTTTTCTTGTTTATCATATTTATTAATAACTAATAAAACCGGTTTCTTTGCCCGATATAATATTTTTGCAATCATTTCATCATCTGGGGTAATTCCTTCTTTATATGATAAAACAAAAATAATAACATCAGCTTCCGCAATCGCAATTTCTGCTTGCATTTTAATTTCTTGGGCAAACATTGCTTCATTATCTAAAGTAATTCCTCCGGTGTCAATCATTAAAAATTCACGCGTTAATCATTCCGAAAAGGCATAAATTCGATCCCGTGTAACACCAGGAGTATCTTCAACAATTGCAAGACGGTTTTTAATAATACGATTAAATAATGTTGATTTCCCAACATTTGGTCGTCCTACAATTGCTACGGTTCCTTTTTGTGCCATTTATTTTCCTACTTTCTTATATTCCATTACAACTTGATAAATTGCAGCGACTGTTTGTTCAAAGGTTAAACTACTAGTATCTATTACAATTGCATCAGCAGCAATTTTTAATGTTCCAACTGTCCGACTTGTATCAACATGATCACGTTCTCTTAACTTTGTAGTAATTTCTGTTAAATTATTTGGTGTAATATCATTTTCATTATTTTGACTTCATCTTCGTTTAGCGCGAGCAGCAATACTAGCTGTTAAATAAATTTTTATTTCTGCATCCGGCAAAACAACAGTTGTAATATCACGACCAACAACAACATTACCCTTCTTAGTAACTAATTGGCGTTGTAATGCTACCATTGCTGTTCGAATAAACTCAAGACCGGTAATTTTATTAATATTATCCAAAACTAAACTTGTTTGAAGCATTGCTGTGACATCTTCATTATTAACATAAATTTTATTGTTTAACACTTGATAATTAAACTTTGTTAATAGAACTTGTAACTGCTGATTATTACTAAAATCAATCTGTGCCTTTGCACAAAAATAAGTAAAAGCACGGTAAGTTAATCCGGTGTCAATAAATTGATAGTTTAATTTTTTGGCCAATTCATAACCGGCAGAAGACTTACCACTACCAGCTGGACCATCAATAGCTATATTTAATTTCATCATCTTCTCCCATTTTCTATAACACAAAGATTAGTGCCAAACAAGCACCTAATAAAATAACAAGCAAAAGTATTGTTAATAATAACATTTTATAGTTTAGTTTTATTTTACGATAAGTAACTAGAACATTATTATGCTTTTCTTCTAATAAAATACTTGATTCCTTTAACATTTCTGCTGTACTACGATTGTCATTTTTGCGCATATGAGCAATTGTACTAAATTCAATGTTTGTTGAATTAATTTTAAAATCACTATTTTCTTCTTGGATTTTATCACTTAAACGGTGATATGTAATTTTTTCAGCTAGAATACTTTCTAAAATTGTCTGATATTTTTGATAAGTTGGTTTATTTAACAATGTTTCAGCAATTAAAATATTATGCATAATATCACCAGCATCTTGATCATTTTTTAAATTAACTTGAGCGGATATATTTGTTGTACTAACAACTTGTTCTAATAATTGCTGTAAATCATATTTAAAATCAGATGGATATGGTTGTTCATCTGGATTTTTATCCAAATATACTTTTTCTCAGCTAAATTCTTGTTCAAAATCTGATTTAACATTGTTAAAGAAAGTAGCATCAATGACATTTAATTTTGCCATATAACTATTAATTACTTGATTTGCCTGATTAATTTCTTGATCTAATTCAATTTCCTTCTTGATCATCTCACGTAGTTGGGCAAATTTTTCCATTCTAGTTTCCATTGTACTCCTCCAACTTTTTCAAACTACATTAAAATTATATATTATTATTAAAATTTTTGTTATCATTATAGTAATAAATAAGATAGTGGGGGGATCTCGATGGCAGACCGCGATATTTCAAAGAAAAGAACATATGTTAACACTGACTTGTGTATTTCTTGTGGAAGCTGTATTATGATTGATGAAACCGAAACATTCTTTATGGATGATGATGGTTTTGCAAATACAACTGAAAATGTTCAAGAACTAGTTGAAGCACAAATGGTTTGTCCAACGGCTGCCATTTTTATTAAAACATTAGAAGAATTTAAAGAAAATCGAAAAAGTAGTCTTGATACTGATTAAAAAATGTTTTATAAATATTTATAAAACATTTTTTAATAATTATTTTCTTGACGAGCAAAGTTAATTTCATTTTTCTTATTATATGCTGTAATTAAATCAGTTTCCGTAAACTTTAACTGCGCAGCAATAATTAAATATTGGTTTAAAACTTGAAAATAAATTTTAGTTGTTTGTTTTTTAATTAATTTAGCACAAGCAGCAAAACATTCTAAATAGAGTTTTGTTAAACTAACTACTTTACCAAAGTATTTATTTTGATAATGAAATTTATTAAAATCAACTTGTAAACTACTACCAATACTAATTAAAAAATGAATTCCATCAATATATTCTTCTAACAAAACATCTTGTTCTGAAGCTGGTTTGATACTTCAATATTTAAAATCACGTTGTTCATTAATAAATTCGGCTAGTTCAACTAGAAAAGCCAAAATTCGTTTATCTAAGGTTTGTTCATCATTTAACTTAAATTTTGTTAAAATATGATGATCTATCTTTTTTTGATTTTCAAGTAAATATGCAAAAGTTGCGTTACTTAACATTGTTATTGACCCCCTGTTCTGTTCTAATTTTGTTTAAAATAGTTTTTGCTCCTGGAATTTTATCATATTTCTTAACAACTTCCCCCGTTAATGAAGCAATAATCCGTTCTGAAGCAAACGGATCACGAGGATCATAAATTTATGCGTTGTCAAAAACTGTTGTCGCCTTTTCTTCTCCCATTGTCCCAATAATAATGGCGTGGAAACGATTACGTCTTTTTCTTAATATATTAATTTTTTCAATAATATCAGATGATAAATCTGATGTCATAAAATCACTAATTAATAATAAATCCGCATTAAAATATTCATTACTATCCATTACCGTTAAAGTATGTTGCAATGCTGGCTCAAAATCCGTATCACCACCAAAGCTTTTTGATAAAAAATCAATTAACTTTGGAACAGAATCTTTTAGTTGGGATAAGTTATAAACATCTAAACTTTTTGAAAAATTAATCATATAACACGGACGATGTTCTGATAAAGCAATTTTAGCAATCGCCAACGCCAATGCTTTAGCAATTTGTTCCGGACTACCACGCATTGAAGAAGATGTATCAATTGACAACACAATTGGCCCTTTCTCTTCAAGAACATATGATTCAACTGTCGTTAATTTAATTTGTTCTTTTGGAACCTTTATCTTGTGATAAAAATTCAAATGTTGTTAATTTTCCTTCAATATATTTTTTATAAAAAATATATTTTAAAATAGGATCACGTAATAAAAATAATTCAGCAGGAAACATATGTTCTAAATCTTTTGATTCAGTCGCCCCAATGATTTCTTCTGGCGATGAACCAACTGGTTTTCACTCAAAATCCATTACAATTTCTTCTAAAATTCGTTGTTCAATTAAATTACTTTCACCCTGATAACGTCCTAATAAAGTTGCAATTTCCATAATTGCGGGGTTACTTTCTAAAAATTTAGCAAACTTATCAATTGCTGTCATATCAACACCTGGTTTTAATAGTTCTGCTGGATCTCACATTTTTCCAAAAAAATTTCATACTGTCTTTAATAAACTATTTGCTTGATGATAAATTGCAATCTTATTGTACAAATCTTGCATAAATTTACTGCGTAACTCTTCAATTTTAGTGAACCGATAATCATTAATTCTTTTAATTAAAATGGATTCTCACATCCCAACAAAATCTCGAAATAACATATTAGGATTATTATTTTTCTTATTAAATTCATAACGATAATAGTTTAACCGATCATAAAACGGTGAATTGACTTTAAATAAAAAATCCTGTGTTGAAGCATAATTCTTTTTTAATCCTTCATACCCATTAACTTTAATTCAATGAAATAAATAAATTTCTTTTTCAATATTTGGACTCAATTTAATTTTCATAATTTCATCTTCAATTTTTTTATCATAAAAATTATTAATTTCTTGATCAAAAATATCACTTAATCATCGATTTGATTTTTTAACCAGAGCAAAATTTGGACTAGCTAAATAAGTCTTTTTTAATTCTATTAATTTTTCCGCTAATTTAACCCCTGCTTTTTGCTCTAAATATGGATTCATAATGAATACTCCTTTGTTTTACAAAATTAATTTTTAACTAAATTTGATAAACTGCCAGAATTAGGTTCGGTATTATCTTTTGAACGATAATCAACTTCAATAATATCCTCATTAAAATTCAGTTTGTCATCATTAAAAGCATTATTAACAGCTAAGATAAAACGGTCTCTAAAAAAGATACAATTTAATTCTAATAAACGTTCTTTTTCATCAGGAAAAGCAGTTGCTAACTTATCAATTTCACGTTCAACTGCTAAAATTCTTTTTTCAAGTTTAGAATTATTATCTTCAACTTTTGAATTTTTAATTTCAACTCTAATTTCCTCATATGTTTTAATAATTTTAAAAGTACTATCATTGACATAACTAATTTCAGTTTGTAACACATCAACCATATTATCTAAGTCTTCGCCATAATATAATTCAACTAATGTTGGTTGTGTTTTATTATGACGAGCATCAATCAAATCTTCAACGCGAATAAAACAAATCGGATATTGTTGATTTTTTCAAAGAATACGATGAAAAGTTCCTTGTAATTTTCCATCAAAAACATCCAAATACTCACTTTTACGACTATTAACTTCTTGAATATCTTCATACTGTGCTGATAATTCTTCTAATTCTTTACTTAAACGAATCTTTTTTTCACGAACATCATAAGTTAACGCATCTAGATAAAACTCGTTAAAAATAGCATTATATTCTTCTTCTTGTTGTTCGTCATCTCAAATACAATAGGGAATAACTAATCAATCAGCTTTATCAACCGTATCAAGACCATTATAAAAAGCTGATGCTTTCATTAAATGGGCAATCTTTTTTCATCGGCGATCAGAAATATAATATTCCCCATCAGTTGCAATATACATTGCTTTTCGAAACCGTGAAATAAAATCAAATGTTGATTGGGTCATTTTAACTTTATTAATTTTTTTTCGTCACACATCATATTCTTCATGGGTAATCTGTAAAGCTTCATCAACTTTAACATCTAATTCTGTTACTCCAGCAATCATATCATTAAAATTTGTTTCATCTTTTAAGCCATGGGCAATATAACGAATAATAAAACGATCATATAAGGCTTATAAACCTTGGCCCCCTGCTGGTAACTCATTTGACGCAGAAATCAATAATTTCATTGGAACTTTAATATCAACCCCCGCATTACGAAAAATCTTTTCATTAATAATTGTTAATAATGTATTTTGAATTGAAGGTCCTGCCTTTCAAATTTCATCTAAAAAGACAATTTCCGCAGTTGGTAAATATTTATCAATCAACCGTTTATATACTCCCTTTTGTAAATCCTCAATTGAAATTGGTCCAAAAATTTCTTCTGGTGTTGAAAAACGATTCATTAAATACTCAAAAATAGTCCCATTTTTAAAAGCATGTTTTAAACGTCGTGAAACTAATGATTTTGCAATTCCTGGTTTTCCTAAAAGAAAAATAGATTCTCCACTTAGCATTGCTAACATTGCTAAATTAAAAATTTCTTCTTTTTCATAAACATTTTGCTGTAATTGTTTTGTTAATTCTTCTAATCTTTCTGTAAGCGTCATCATTTTTCTTTACTCCTTAAACTTCTAAATTAATTTTTCGTTTGACATCATCTGATTTAACAATTAACAGACATGCCCCAACAATTCAAATTGAGGTAATTACTAAAACTAACACAATAAATATTAATAATCATTGACTAACTGGTTCTGAGGTATTTGCTTTAATACTACCTAAAATTAATAAAGCCGCACATAGAATTTCAACAAATAAAAAGTACAAAATTACTAACATAATGTAGGCAATTGCCCACCCATAAACCGCCCCCGCGGTTCGTGCCATTCCCATTGGAATAAAATATAATAAACTAAATAACAATGTGATAAATAAAAATCCATAACTTAAAAAATCCTTAACATAAATATTGGCAAAAACTTTAATACTGGGATCAACATAGTTACTTAAAGCAATTAATATTGCTTTTTTACCAATAAAATATGCCAAAGTAATTGCGAACACTTGCCCAAGAATAATAAAACTACGCCCAACTCGTTCTAACGGACTATCTCAAAACATTCGACGTTGAGAAAAATCATTATTTTGGGTTGGTGAAATATAACTAAAACGTTTTTGTTCTTGTTTTGATAATTCTTTAACTTCTTCTTCGTATTTTCGTCGTTCTTCCTCTGTATCAAGCAGTTCTAAATCAGGAAATTTATTTCCATATGTTGGCTTATTTTTATTCATCTTGAACCCCCTTTTGCTACATATGAACCATATTGTTATTATTTTAGCATTTTTTCATAAATTTAAACAATTAAATTACTTTAATTTTGTCGAAAACTCTTGATGAAATAAAAAAAATCATCAATATGACAATTTGAAAACTAATTTTGTGTAAGATTATGATTTTGCTTTAAATTTTTTAAACGTTAAAATATAATACCGTTGATTGTTGGTTTGGTGTTAAACCTTTGTGTTGGTATTTTCATTTTCAGAGCTTTAAATAATTTTGAATATTAGTGAAACCCAAACCATGATAATGAATTAAGGCTTCTTTAAGACTGGATTGTAATTTACTAATCTTATTTAACTTTTGATAACTAGTATCAGGGTTTGTACTAGTTTTGGTGGAATATAGAGTAGAATTTGTTTGTTTTGCTACTAATAAATATAGTGGTTGCATATCAGAAATAATTATTGATTTTTCTTTAATTAGTTGCTTATTCATATTTTCAATAATCCATTGTTTTTGTAATCTTTTGGTATTGGTGGATTGAACAAAAATATTATTATTGCTATCAACCGCCATTTGAATACAGCATTTGGTATCAGTTGAAAATGGATCGAGATGAGTTTTTCGTTTATCAAATTTATCTTTAAAATTGCCTTTATGAATTTCTTTAATAAATGTTTCATCCATTTGGATTTGACCATTTAATTTTTTAAATTTTAACTGTGTATTTTCTAATTGTTTTGATTGCATTAATTTTTGTCGATTATATCAAGCGGTTTTTGGGGTTGTTTTAATAAAACGAGAAATTATTTTACTAGATTGTCCTAACAATGAAATTTGAATTAATAAATTTCACTGTTCATAATTTAAATGACTTCAATAAGTAAAATGATGACGAAATGCATCAAAACTAGCACGACATTTTTTACATAAATATTTTTGTTTTCCTTCGGAATTATGACCATTTTTAACACAATGAAAAGATTTGCAATTAGGACATATAATGCCTTTATCTCTAAATTTTTGATCAATTTCATTTAAACGTTTTTGTTTTTTAATTAAGTCTGCTTGTTGTTTTATTTTTTCATAAAATTCTAAAAATTGATCATCTGTTAAGCTATTTATTAATTCTGTAATTATTTTTTTCATCATTTATTTACCTCTATATATTAAAAATATACCTAATTTTAGGTATATTTTATAAATATCAAGAGTTTTCGACAAAATTAAAGTTAAATTACATTTTTCCTACTTTTCAACAATAAAATCACGTGATATTATCCCATCAAAATATTTTGAACCATCCGTTGCTGTTACTGCATCATACCAATATCTTCCTGACACTTGAAAAATACTACTATCATTTAATCGGCGGCCATTTCCATCCGTAATAACAATTGTAAAATAATTAGTAATATTATTAATATTATAACCACCCCTATTAATAGCTGCTTTTAGTTGATTCATAATGGTGCTTACGACATTTCGAACCGAATTACCAAATTTTTGCTGCCCAGGATTAATCTTATTGTAATATTTATTAATTGAAACAGGCTCCACAGTTAAATTAAAGGTTGTTATGCCCGTTACAACATTATCATTGCCAAGGGCAGTAATTGTAATTGTCTTTTGACCGGTTGTTAATTTTATTAAACTATTTTCTGTAATACCACTAATGCTAAAATCAGAGTAATTTAAATTTAACCCCCTACTTTGTGCTCGTGCTAGAATTTGTGCTTTAATTTCACGATAGGCACGCTGTTGGGTCCAAGAACTATCCACCACTAATTGTGACAAGGAAATGGCACTAATTGGTGCTGCTGTAATCCGAATAACCCCTGTTTTAAAACTGCCTTGATAATTTAATGAGTCTTTCGTTGCCGTAATTATTGCATTATATGTTCCTACCCGCAAATTAGTATTATTATAGCGTCCAACATTAAGTTCATTTACCGCAATATTAAAAGCATTACTATGCGAACTTTCAACGGGATAATTATTACCTGGTTGTCCACTACCCGTTTGATTACGATAATCTCAATCATTGGCAGCTTGAAAAATTGCTTGTTGATAATCATTATATAGGTCTTTCACCCTATCCAAGGTTGTGTATGTTTTCGATAAAGCAAAAGTTGATTGTAAAACATTAAGATTGTTTTTATCAACGCCCCATGGATCTTTCACAACTTTAGTTGGAAGTTCATATTCATAAGATAAATCATAAAGTTTATTAAACGTTCCATCATATGAAAATTGCACATTAATAACAATGCTTGGAAAACTTAAAAGTTTATCTTGATACACATTATTATTATTTCCTCGTAACATTCCATTGATTGGCGGTTGTTTAGTAAAAGTTGTTCCCACAATTGTTGTGGGATTTATCCCAACACCAACGGTAATGTCCTTAACAATCTTGTTAATATCAATATATTGATTATTTAAATTTTCTAACAAATAACTTTTTAAACTTGATTTAATAGCATCAATCTTATTTGTTAAACGAAGATCAATTGCTTGTTCTGAATCATCATATTTAATATTTTCAATCACATCTTTAACATTAGCAACTAAGTTAAATTCTTGATAATTAATGGAACGAGCAGTATAACTTTGTTGATCATAATACATTTTTGTTGGATCCCGCGGTTAATTTTATCTGGCAAACCATTATTATTAATATTTAAAAACTGAATTAATACTTCATTATAAAAAATTTGGTGTTCAGAACCTCATACATATGAACTAAAATCATTATTTTCATAGTTAACATTATCAGAGACATTATCAGAACTTAATCCCATTTCTTTAATATAACCTTGATAAGAATAAACCCGTTGATCTTGCATTACGCCATTTAAAAATGTTTGATCAGTATTTCGATCATATAAATCATAACTATTTTAACATTAACAAAGGTTGGCATTTTAATTCCAATTTTGGTAAAAATATTGGCAATTGCCCCGTAATTATTACTGTGATAATCAAAAAGACTAGCACCAAATTGTTGTAAGGAATTAAATTTTTTAACATTATACTTAATATTTAATGTTAAATTACTTGCAGAAGGGTTATCTGTAATTGCTGCAAATGGAGTTCCATTTTTATTAACAACTTGCTCATTAATAATAATACTATTATCAGCCTTTGCGATTGGATAATATTCTGTTAAAAGTGCATTTAAAATTATTTCATTATTAGTGTCTAACGCAAGGCCATATTTCTGAACTAATGTCACAATTTTGCTATTACTCATTAAATTTAACATTTAACTTAAAGTTAATAATGTTGGTACTGCCGCTTGTGTTGTATCATATGTATAATCAAAAGTTTTCTCTAAATCAACATAATAACCAGCATTATCAGTTCCAATTAGTTACAAAGCAAATCTAATTTTATAAGTAAATAATCCGCGGTCTTTATCAACAGGAGTAACTGTTACTAACCCGTATTTATCATCACCATTATTATAGGGATAAGTTAAAATTTTTGGTCGTAAAATTAAATTCAATCGATTTCCTTGATAAATTATTCGAGTTCCTGACAAAGTGGCCCCTGTTCCTTTTAACATTGTTTCAACAGTACTTAAATTATTTTTAATTCAATCGTTTTTTGCAAAAATTTCTTGAATAATTTTAATATTATCTAAATTAGGATAAATATCAATCCCATCTTTTTCACCAGTATTAAAAGAAACATAACTCGCTAAATGTTCTGGCCTTGGATCACCATTAAGATCAAGTAATGGTTTTGATAATTGTTGATTTATCATTCTAGTAATTTTATCATCCAACAAAGTAGCATTAGCTCATGGATTTTTATTATGATAAGAAGAGGGTGCAACAACAGAATAAATAACACCACCTAGACCAGCTGCAATCGCAACTGTTCCAATAATGGCAAAAATCTTTAAATTAGTTTTTCGCGATAATTTTCGACGCATTGGTACTGGTGATTCTAAAATATTATTAGTCTTATCTTATTTTACCATTAATAGCCTTTCCTTCCATGCACATTAATCATTTTTTAAATCTGCTTTAAACTCTTTTTTTCTTCCTGCTTGCTTTTTTTCTTGTTGTTCTAAAACTGGTTTTTGAACATACACCCGCTGTTTTTTTTCTTTTAAATTATTTAAATTATATTTTTCTTTATTATACTTAATTGTTTCTAATTCAACAAGATGTTGTCGTTCTTGTTCTAATGTCACTAACTTTGTTTCAACTTTTTTAATTTTTGTTTCATCTGTTAAATATTCAAATTTTTTTCGTAAAATTCATTGTTTTTTAACTTCTCGTCACAATAAAACATAGGAAGGAAAAATCACTAGAATACAAACACTAATTAAAGTAAAAGCAACAATAAAATAATTATTAATTGTATTAAACATTCCAATATAAGCTTTAATTTTGTCGAAAACTCTTGATATTTATAAAATATACCTAAAATTAGGTATATTTTTAATATATAGAGGTAAATAAATGATGAAAAAAATAATTACAGAATTAATAAATAGCTTAACAGATGATCAATTTTTAGAATTTTATGAAAAAATAAAACAACAAGCAGACTTAATTAAAAAACAAAAACGTTTAAATGAAATTGATCAAAAATTTAGAGATAAAGGCATTATATGTCCTAATTGCAAATCTTTTCATTGTGTTAAAAATGGTCATAATTCCGAAGGAAAACAAAAATATTTATGTAAAAAATGTCGTGCTAGTTTTGATGCATTTCGTCATCATTTTACTTATTGAAGTCATTTAAATTATGAACAGTGAAATTTATTAATTCAAATTTCATTGTTAGGACAATCTAGTAAAATAATTTCTCGTTTTATTAAAACAACCCCAAAAACCGCTTGATATAATCGACAAAAATTAATGCAATCAAAACAATTAGAAAATACACAGTTAAAATTTAAAAAATTAAATGGTCAAATCCAAATGGATGAAACATTTATTAAAGAAATTCATAAAGGCAATTTTAAAGATAAATTTGATAAACGAAAAACTCATCTCGATCCATTTTCAACTGATACCAAATGCTGTATTCAAATGGCGGTTGATAGCAATAATAATATTTTTGTTCAATCCACCAATACCAAAAGATTACAAAAACAATGGATTATTGAAAATATGAATAAGCAACTAATTAAAGAAAAATCAATAATTATTTCTGATATGCAACCACTATATTTATTAGTAGCAAAACAAACAAATTCTACTCTATATTCCACCAAAACTAGTACAAACCCTGATACTAGTTATCAAAAGTTAAATAAGATTAGTAAATTACAATCCAGTCTTAAAGAAGCCTTAATTCATTATCATGGTTTGGGTTTCACTAATATTCAAAATTATTTAAAGCTCTGAAAATGAAAATACCAACACAAAGGTTTAACACCAAACCAACAATCAACGGTATTATATTTTAACGTTTAAAAAATTTAAAGCAAAATCATAATCTTACACAAAATTAGTTTTCAAATTGTCATATTGATGATTTTTTTTATTTCATCAAGAGTTTTCGACAAAATTAAAGAATATAAGTAACTGTTAAAATAAAACAAACTGTATAATATATGATGGCAAAAACAGTGGAAATAATAATTCAACTTTTAAAACTTGCCGCTCTTTTTAATTTAAGATAGGGCAAACCAATAAAACAAAAGAAAAAGAAGGCACAAACAAGGCCAATTACAACAGCAATAATATAATGAATTTCATAAGTTCGATGTAAAATAACTCCCGTTAAATTTTTGATATTATTGTAAGCCATCGCACAACCAGCACTAATAAAATAACCCATAAAAGTACCTAAAATAGAAAAACCAATGATTAATAACCGTGTTGCAACTTCAACTCGAGTGTTTCATTGTAATGCTAATTCATCGCGTTTTGAACTAATTTTTGTTAACATCCTAATCTCTCCTTATCCTCTTGTTGCACGAATTTGATTTGCTAATTCATTTTCAACTTTTCGTTGATATTTCTTACAGTTATTTTGTAAAGCCATACATCCAATTGCAAAACAAACAAAAGCAGCAAGAATGATTCCTCGTAAAATAAATGGGTTAATATTTAATCCAGCAACCGAACCTTTAATATAAAGCACTTGTAGGACCGCAATTAAAAAAACAATTATAAAATTAATGTTGCCAACAATGCTTACGATAATTGTTCAAATGTGAACAGTTCGTAAGGTCTGAGCCGTTAAAATTGGAATTGTTAAGAAAAAGAATGTTGATACTCAGGCAATTGATAAGAAAATAATTAAGGCAATAACAATTGGTTGTCCAATTGCCACAATTGGCCCCGTAAAAGAAGTGTTTAATTTTGAAACCAAAGACATCAGAAATTGGGCAATAACTTGACTTAAAGTTGGAATATATACCAATGAAACAACAATTAACATTAATTGCCCAAAAATAATCATTATGCGGGCTAAAGTTTCTCCTTTTGTTGCAAAATAATATTTAGTTGCATCAACGTTATAATGATAAGGCAAAGGTTTATTTTGTTTTTTGCGTTTTAATTCATACTCACCTAATGATTTAACTGTTTTATCCACCACCGTTTTGTCCAAACTTTTTAATGACGCTGGGCGATTATCTTCCACAAATTGAATTGTCTGAACCATTTCTGATGCGGTCTCACCTTTTGACAATATTGTTTTCTCTTTTTTCATTTGACACCTTCCTACTCAACCACTTTTAACTGTGATCTAAAATCTAAACTTTCCGCCATTGCAATATTAATCCGTTTTTGTTGTTGTCATGCTGAAAGTCATAATAAAAAACTCCCTCAAAACAAAACTAATGCACAAACTCCAGCCATAATAACACCCGGGAAATTTAAGCGCACTGGAATATAAAGATAAGCAACAACACTTATTGCTAACATTAATAAAGTAAAGAAAGACCCTAAGGTAATAAAAATAATTCCTGTTAATTTTATTGTTTTAATATTACGAACAATTAACGTTGGAATAACAAAAACTAACGAAAAGATAATGCCTAACAAAGCAAGCATAATTGTCATCCCACGAAAAACACCATCAGCAACACCAAAATTATTAAAAACAGCTGGAATTGGAATCTTACTAGTTGCAATCATTGCTAATGAGGCTGACACAATGATAATCACCCCCAGCATAATTCCTTGACCAAGTAAAATCAAAATACGGCCAACAATTTCCATTGCATTATTAAAATACATTCGTGTTAAACGAATATCTTGTTCTTGCGAACTTGCTTTTATCGTTCATTTGTCCTGTTTGCTCATCAATATCACCCAAAATTACTACTTTCCCTTTTATTTACAATGATTATAGCATTTTCTTCAAAAAATACTATCCCCTAAAAATAAAAAAATTCTTCTAGCTTAGAAGAATTTTTTATGGTTGATAAATAAGTTTTACTTTAAGTTTAACTGTTCCTTCAAATACCGGAATATTTAGCTGAATTGTAATAATTGATTCCTTAATAGAATCTGTTGCTATCGGCAAGACTAGTTGGTTTAAAACTTCATTTGTAAAGGCATTATACACATTTAAATCTAATGGTACATTTGGATACTTATTATGTAAAGCAGGATTTTTTGTAATGCTTTGATCTAATAATGTTTCCATAATTTTTACCAACAAAGCAGTTTTCTCGTCTTCAGTTGCTGGTAACTTACGAACAAAAATTGGTTCTACTTTATTAGTTAAATCAATATCTCCAAAAGCAGTTGGTATTCCTGGTGTTAATTTAAAATCAAGTGTTATTTTACCACCATAATTTGTTGGATTTAATAACATCAGATCGAATTGTAAAGAAATGTCTTTTGCTGTATTAGGGTCATAATTTTTAATCGCTTCACCAATCAGTGTTCCTAATTCTGTTACATTTCAATCAGCTTCATTTTTGGAAATCCCAAAAGTAAGTTCGTTCTGATCAACAAATGGTGGTTGTTTAATAACGTCTTTTCAAATTTGATGTTTAAAATAAGATCCCCGTTCTTTTCATGTCTCTAATTTTGTTGCATTAAAACGATAATTTTTACTTGTTAAATCAATTGGTAAATCAACTGTTATTGGATTATCAATCATTTTAATTTTTCCTTGAACAAGAACATCAACATCACGCCCTGATCCATCTTCTTGATTACCAAGAATTGAAATAACATAAGTTGCTCAATCACCATTACGCTCGGTTGCTTCTAATGCTCGTTTTAAATCGTCTTTTCGTTCAATTCTAAAATTACTTAATTGGTTTGATAAACTAGGACCTCATTCTGGGGTATTAATAACATTATTTCAAACTAAATTTAGCACCGAATCAACAGTATGATGATCTTGACGAACTAATAAAATTGAATCAACTGGTAATAAACTAATAGCCGTTCCTTGATTAATTAACTCAACTTCAATTGCAACATCACCTTTAAACATTGGATTTGTATTAAGGTTAATTGCATTTAATGTCACAACTCTTGACCCACCAATGCTAGGTCAATTTTGATTTAAAGTTGTCGTTCAACTCGTTACATCAAAGTCTTTTAGTTCTGGTCCATTTACTAAGTTTGCTTCTTGCATTGCCATCGCCCAGATGTAATCTTTATTAACATTTGGACGTTCTCTTTGCGTTACAACAACTGGCACCGTTAGTTTTATTGTTGGTGGTAACAATATTGGATCTTTAGTAACACCTCCAACAACACGAATATAATGGTGTGCATTCTCATCTTTTGGCGTTGCTAAAAAGTATAAATAAACAGCTTCTCCAACTGGGGGTTCTGTCACACTATTTCAGTCAATTAAATAGTCATTTCGATCATTTGAAACTCTTGCATCAGTGGCAAAATATTTTTTAACTTCTGTTCAAACTAAATCATATAGTGCATCTGGTGGTAAGTTATTTTGTTGTAATTTTAAGTTAACTTGCGCACGATAACTAATGACCGCTAACTTAATAACAATTGTTCCACTATACATTGCAGTTGGTGTATTCGCTTTACCATTATAAGCGGCCTGCATTTCAACATCTAATTTTTGGTTAAAAGTTACCGGTGGTATATTAAACCCTGACATATCGTACGTATCGTAACTCTTTGGTGTATCTGGTTGCAAATCATTAACTGCTACTTTTCAAATATCTTGGTATAAATCATTAATTGAATCATATTTTGTAATATCCCAAAGATCTTTTAACTGAATCGTTTGGCTAAGGTCAATTGATGCTGTTTTAATAACAGTAAAATGAATAATAATTGAACCAATATACGGAATATCATTATCATCACGAACTGTTAAAACAACATAACCCTCTTGTGGAGTGTTATCATTAACCGGTTTTTCCAAATTTGCAGAATCAGTAACAGTAAAAATATCTACTGTCAAAGTTGAAGCAATTCGTTGTTCTGTTTTTGCTTGCTCAAAAATTGAATCAAGAACAGGAATATTGTCATCAGTAACAATGACATTATTTGTCAAAGTAAATTCTGTCGCAAGATTTTCTTTTCCATTAATTTTTGAAGGTGAAGGTGTTCCACATTCTATTGCACTGGCTGTTGAACTACTTACCAAAACAGTTGCTATTAAAAGTGCTAAAATTTTTCGCATTGAGAACATCTCTCCTTCCCTAAGTATTTACTAGTATAATTATACACTGTTTATTATCTTATTGATAATTAATGTTAAAGCGGAAAGTGACCGCCTTTAAACTCTCTGGGATATTCCCACCTACTTGTAATGCTAATTTAATATCAAGGACCGTAAAAAGACTATAACGAGTTTCATCATTAGCAAGAATGGTATTAAATCATTCAAGGAATGTGCCAACACTACTATGATAATTATTAACTGGGGTAAATGTTGTTTGATAATCCTTTTTGAAAGTTGTTTCATATTGTGCTTTTGAAATACCATTAATAATATTTAATTTATTTCCTGCTACTTGGGCAATATTTTTGATAAACGCTCATGTTTGGTCAATAATTTGATTCATCAACATTGTTTCAAATGCCTTTTGATCAAGACTAATATTTCTTACATCAATATTAATTTGATTTAGTGTTGTTGTTGCTCCATATAAGTTAGCACTTCAATATTTTGTAAATAATGTATTTCGTTTTTGAGGATCATCAATGGTATACGCATCAACATTTCCTGGATGAACTAAATTAGTGACTGAGTGTAATGATGGTTGGTCAATTGTGACAAATTCTGTTCCTGGCAAAGAATTACCAAGAAAATAAATTACTAAATTTTTATTTTCTTGAATTGTTCGTTTAATGACAGTATAATCACTTTTTTCAATAAAACCATATGATTGAAATGGTAAAATATTTCAATCATAAACCCATTTATATTTTGAATCATTAGGATTGCTCAAAACATCACGTTGTAAATCTTTAACAGCAGTTGCTAGTGTCTCTTTCCCGCTTAAGACATCTGTTACCTGATTGCGTAAACGATTACCAATGATATTTTGAATTGTTTCATCTTTTGGCAAGAACATAAAATAAAATTGTTCTGGTTTAGTGACGTCTAATCGTTTCGGTTGAATTAATTGATATCAATCTTTTCAATCATTTGGTACTAAATCTTCGGGTAAAACTAACCCCCGGTTTTCTGATGTTTCTAAAACATTAATTAAGAAAATTAATAATTGCGGAATGTATTGACCTCCAATATTAATGTCTTTTTTTGCTAGTGATCCGCTAAAATCAGGATTATTTTGTTGTGCTGATTGAATCACTCGATTCATATCAAACATATAGCCAACACTATCAAAAAATACCCCTGGTAAAATTTGATCTTGTGGATTAACACTTGAAATGGCAAAATTACTGTATGGATTATAATCACCAATAAATTCTTTATCTGTCCCTTTATTTTCGTTGTAAAAAGCAGCAAATTTTGTTTTATAAGCCGCATAAACTTCATCATCTAAAGTTAAACTATTATTGCTTCCATTTAACATAATATTATTTGCTTGACTACCAAGAATTTTTGTCTGATTTTCTCAAATTGTTGGGTCAGGTTTATCCTTGTTCATTGTTTCTGCTGTTTTAAAATTTAAAAAGTTTGATAAAAATCCTTCAATTCCAACAAAAAGCGTTGGCATTCAAATTAATGTTGATTGTTCTTCACCTTTATATTTAATTTTTAAATACAACATATTTTCCATTAAATTTAACTTATTTTGTTGAACATCAGCAAGTCCTAATGATTTTGTTCCTTGCGGATTAGCGTAAATATTTAAAATTTGAATTTGGTTAACATCACCATATTTTCCTTTAAAAAAGATATTATTCGCAATATACATTTTTGGGGCATTTGCAAAAATATAATTATAAGCATATTCTAATCGTAATGATGTCGCTTGAACTCGTGTTTGTGCAACACAGCCAGTTGTTGGATCAGGTGGCAGTTCATATGTTGCAAAAACAGGAGTTTTTTTAGTATTATCCCGTAGTTCAGTTTTAGCAAAATTAACTTGAAAATAATCCCCTGCCTCAAAGTCTGGTAAAGGACCATCCGTTTGAATTCCCCCATAACTTAAGATTTTCGCTAAAAATGACACCGCAAAATAAGCCGACGGAATTAAAACTGCGATATATAACAATGCACAAATTGCCGCAATTCACCCTCTTTTTCGCGAAGCAACAGTAACGTTTTTCGTTAATTTATTAAGTTTATCTCAACTTCCTGGTTTTTTTGCCATTAGTTTCTTCCTTAATTCCCCTTTATATAACCTACGTGCTCTCTAATATGGACTCATTATAGCAAAATTAAGAATAAATGCAATTAAAGATTAGATTAGATTTTTTACAATTAATTAATATAAAAAAAGTTACTTTTTGTAACTTTAAATATGAATGGCATGTCCTTCTAAACAGTGCGCAACTTCCATTAAAACTTCTGATAAAGTTGGGTGCGGATGAATCGCTTTTCCAAATTCATGGATTGTTCCTTCTGTTTCCATACAAACAGTAATTTCTGAAATCATATCCGTTGCTGTTGCCGCAATAATATGGGCCCCTAAAATTTCACCGTATTTAGGTTCACATAAAATTTTAACAAACCCATCGGTTTCACCATCTGCTAGTGCTTTTCCATTCGCTGATAACGGAAATTTAAAAGCTTTATAAGCGATTTTATCTTTAATTGCTTGTTCTTCGGTGATTCCAACGGTTGCAACTTCTGGAAATGAATAAATACATGATGGAATGCGATTATAATTCATTTTTTCATTTTTTCCCTTAATATTATCAATTACTAAAAGACCTTGTGATGAAGCAACATGGGCTAACATTGCTCTTCCAACAACATCCCCAATTGCATAAACGCCTGGTAAATTAGTACGACATTGATCATCAACTTCAATATTTTTTCGTTCACCAATTTTTAACCCGATATTTTCAAAACCGGTTGTAACAGGGACACGACCAACCGATACTAAACAATAATCAGTTGCTAACTTAACTTCTTTTCCTTCACTATTATCATAAATGACGGTTTTACCTTTAATTTCTTTAATTTTAACAGATGTTTCAATTTTAACTTTATTTTTAATTAATAGTTTTGTTAATTCTTCACGAATATCTTTATCTAACATTTCTAAAATTGTATCTAAACCTTGTAAAATTGTTACTTCTGTTCCTAAACGACGGTATAAACAAGCAAATTCAATTCCAATAACACCACCACCAATAATTGCCAATTTTTTTGGAATTTTTGGTAATGATAAAGCTTCGGTTGATGAAATAACATAACCATCTTTTTCTGCTTGTTCAAAGCCTGGTAATGGTAAATTACGTGAAACACTTCCTGTTGCAATAATTAAATTTGTACATGTATAGCGTTTTCCTGCTACTTCAATTGTGTTTTTATCAATTGCTTTCGCTTCACCCTTAACTAGGTCAACCTTATTTTTTTTCAATAAGAATTCAACCCCTTTTGTTAATTGTGTTACTACTTTTGCTTTGCGTTCTTGCATTTTTACTCAATTTGGGGCAACTTCTGTCATTTTTGAAATATCAATTCCATAAGTATCAGCATGACCAATTAAATCGTAAACTTTACTACTTTTTAATAACGCTTTTGTTGGAATACAACCAACATTTAGACAAACACCACCATAATATTCTTTTTCAATAATTAATGTTTTTAAACCTTCTTGGGCTGCTTTAATTGCCGCAACATATCCACCTGGACCAGCTCCGACAACAATTACATCATATTTATTTTCCATCTCATAACCTCTTCTCTTACAATAATAATAAAGCTGGTGATTCTAATAATTCAGTTACTCGTGCTAAAAAGCGTCCACCATCAGCACCATCAATTAAACGATGATCAATTGTTAATGACAATGGTAAGATTGAACTAACTTCAACTTCATTGTTGCTATTAATAACTGGTGTTTTTTTAATAATTCCAACTCCTAAAATTGCAACTTCTGGGAAGTTAATAACTGGTGTTGCTAGTTCAATTCCAGCTGACCCAAAATTTGTAATTGTGAAAGTTCCATCTTTCATTTCATCTGGTTTTAATTTACGTTCACGTGTTTTTGATGCTAAATCATTAACCATTTTTGCAATTTGCATAACATTTAATTGATCAACACCTTTCACAACGGGAACCATTAATCCTGTTGGGGTATCAGTTGCCATCCCAATATTATAGTAATCTTTAAAAATAATTTCTTGTTGTTCTTGATCGTATGACGAATTTAAAATTGGAAAATCTTTTAACGCAACGGCACATGCCTTCATAAAGAAGGGCATATAAGTTAATTTAACGCCTTGCTTTTCTGCTTGTCCTTTTAATTGCGTTCTAATTTCAATTAATTTTGTAACATCAATATTTTTCATTAATGTTGTTTCTGCAATAACTGTTTTTGATAATGTCATTTGTTTAGCAATTGCCTTACGAATTGGTGACATTGGTTCACGACGAACAGCTCCCGTTGCCGTAATTTTTGGAATTTCAATTGGCATTGCTGATAATGATGGACCAGTTGGTGAGGCGCTATTACCCTGTGCTAAATCAGCTTTCATAATTTTACCATTTGACCCTGATCCTTGAATTTTTGTTAAATCAATTTTTAAATCAGCCGCCATTTTTCGCACAAGCGGTGTTGATAAAACATTGCTGTTATTACCACTATTAATATTATTACTATTTGGTAAATGACGGGGAGCTAAAACAGTATTTGAAATTGGCACAGCACCAACTACCCCGGCTGCTTTTTCTTCTTCTACTGGGGCTGAGGCTGGTTGTGCTGGGGCGGTATCAGTGCTATCTGCACCACCATCATCAATTTCAACCACAACATCACCAACGTAAATTGTGTCACCAACATTCATATTAATCTTGCTAACAACGCCATCACATGGAGAATAAATTTCTGTATTAACTTTATCTGTTTCAACAGCAAACATTTCATCTCCATCTTTAATTTTGTCGCCAACTTTAATCATAATATTAGCAACTTTTCCTTCAGTTAATCCTTCTCCGATATCTGCAAATTTAAATTTAACCATTTTTCTTACAACTCCTCTCTAAAATTGGTAGTTAATTAATTCTTTAATTTTAACAGCAATTTTTTGTACTGATGGTTGATGATAATGTTCTCCACGATCAAACGGAATAATAATATCATAACCTGTTACCCGTCCAGCGGGGGCTCTTAAATATTCAAAACAATTTTCATTAACGATTGTAATTACTTCTGAGGCAACTGAAAATGAACGAACTGCTTCATGAACAACTAAAATACGACCAGTTTTTTTAACTGATTCAATAACCATATCACAATCTCATGGTTGAATTGTTCGTAAATCAATTAGATCAACATTAACATTGACTCCTTCTTCTTTTAGTTGGGCCAATGCTTTTTCACAGTCACCAACCTGTGCCCCATAAGTAACAATTGTTAAATCATCACCTTCTTGAATTTTATAACCTTCACCAATTGGTAAAGTATAATATTCATCAGGAATTTCTTGTTTAAAGGCACGATAAATTTTTGTTGGTTCTAAAAAGATTACTGGATCTGGTGATTCAACAGCCGCTAATAATAATCCTTTCATATCATATGGACTTGAAGGAATAATCACTTTTAATCCTGGATTATGTGAAAACATTGCTTCCATTGCTTCAGAGTGGTGTTCTAACGCACGAATTCCTCCCCCCATTGGCATACGAACAATTAGGGGACAAGTGAAACGCCCACGTGAACGATTACGCATACGAGCAACATGAGTGAAAAGTTGTTGTAAAGCAGGATATGAAAATCCTTCAAATTGCATTTCAACAATTGGTTTCATCCCATTAATTGCCATTCCAACCGCACTTCCAACTAAAGTTGCCTCAGCAATTGGCGCATCAAAACAACGGTCTTCACCATATTTTTCTTGTAATCCAACTGTTGCTCGAAAAACTCCGCCTTCAAAACCAGCGTCTTCTCCATACAAAACAACATTTTGATGTTTTTCCATTGCTAGATCTAAAGCATGTGTTAATGCTTGAATATTATTTACAACTGGCATTAGTGATGTCCTCCTTTAATTGAATATTTTGCAAAGAATGCCTCTGCTTCTTGATATTGTTCTTCTAAAAATTTTGGCATTTCAGCATATGTGTAAGCAAAAATATCACGGATTGAAACATTATTGTTTTCTTCAACTCAAGCAAATTCACCTTTAATAAATTTATCCTGCTCAGCATCTAATGCTTCTTGTTCTTTTTCTGATCATTTTTTCTTTGCAATTAAGTATGCTTTTAAACGAATTAGAGGATCTTTTTTTAAGGCTTCTTCGTGTAATTTTTCATCACGATAAACTTTTGGGTCATCAGCTGATGAGTGAGCTCCTAAACGATATGTATTACATTCAATTAATGATGGTCCTTCGCCCTTACGAGCAAGACTAATTGCTTCTTGAACGGCACCATAAACAGCAAAAAAATCATTTCCATCAACTAAAATATTACGCATTCCAACACCAACTCCTTTAACAGCAAAGTTAATTGCTTTTGTTGCTTTTCGGCGTGGTGTTGAAATAGCATATTGGTTATTTTCAACAATAAAGATCGCTGGAACTTCATATAATTGCGCAAAGTTAATTGCCTCATAGAATTCTCCTTCTGATGTACCTCCATCACCAGTGGTTGTAATAGCAACACCATCACGTTTATTATACTTTTCGGCAAATGCTAAACCAGTTGCATGGGAATATTGTGTTGCAATTGGAATATTTACTGGCAAAGTATTGATTCCTTCTGGCATTTTACTCCCCATTTCATTTCCACATCAATATAACATAATGTTTCGCATTGGCACACCACTTGCTAATCAAGCAGCATTATTTCGGTAAGCTGAAGAAAATCAATCTTTTCCTTTAATGATTTGCATTCCATATGCTACTTCAGTTGCTTCTTGCCCCGTCGAAGATAAAAATGATAACATTCGCCCTTGACGTTGAATTTTATTTTGAAAATCATCTTGGCGACGAGATAAACACATTAATTTATACGCGGTTAAAACTTCATCATCGCTAATTTTTGGCATCAAGTCTGGTTTAACAATTTTTCCTGTTTCATCCATAATTTGAAGCATTTCATTTTTTAACGAATTAAACTTGTCAAAATACATTTTTAATTCCATCCTTTCTGTTTCTCTATAAGTTTTTAATTAAAAATAACATCTAAGATTTCTTGTGTTTCAAATTTCTCTCCAAAAATTTCTTTAATATTAATTTTTAATAATTCTTTTGTAATTTTGTCCGGACTATATTCGCAACCTGTTAGAAGCGTTTCAAGGTGATCTGTTCCACCTGAACCTAAAAAGTCACCATAAAATTTAATATTTGTGATTTTTCCTTCATTAACACTTAAACGAACATCAACAGTTCCTTTTCCTTCATAACGGATTTTATTTTGATAACTAAATTCTGGTGAATTACCAAAATTTCAGTTTCATGTTCGATATTTTTCATCCGCTAATTTATTAGCAGCAGCAATAATATCGGGCGGTAAATCAACCACTGTTTTTCCTTGGGCTAATAGTTCTTTTGTAATAAAATCCATAAACTGATCAATTGTAATATCTGTTTCTAACAATGGGCGAATATTTGTTACTCGCGCTGGAATTGATTTAATTCCTTTTGAAACAATTTTACTCTGATCAACATTCAAATATTTTTGCATCTTGCTTAAATCAACATCAAACAAAAATGTTCCATGATGTAATAAGCGATTTTTATATTTTATTTGAGCATTTCCAGAAATTTTTTTACCATTAATTTCAATATCATTTTTACCAGCAAACTTAGCATTTAAACCAAGCTTTTGTAAAACATTGATAATAGGTTGCAAAATACTTTCATAATTTTTCGCGATTTCATCATCTTTATCAACAATGATGGAAAAACATAGATTTCCATCATCTTGATAAACAGATCCTCCCCCAGTAATACGTCTAACAACATTTACTTTATCAGTCTCAACTGCTTGTAAATTAATTTCTTCAATTGTATTTTGGTTACGACCAATTACAATTGTATTCGAGTTTTTTCACAAAAAGAAAATATTGTCCTTAATTTCACTTTTTAAGAGATATTCATCTAAAGCCAAATTAAAATAGACATCCGTAGAAGGATTTTTAAAACAGATCATAGTTATTTTTTAAAGTAATTTAAACCTAGTACCCCTAATGCTGGCAAAGTAATAAAGTTATATGGTTTATTAAAGTGTGGCAAGAAAAAAATATCAACTAATGGTAATTCATCAATTGTAACTCCTTTCATAATAGCCAATGAAAACATATACATAACTTCTGTATGATTAGCTACTGAACCAACTTGTGCTCCAATAATTTTTCTTGTTTTTTTATCTCAAAGAATCTTAATTAAAACTTCTTGATAAGATTCCATAAACTCTGGACGATCATTATCGGTAAAAGTAATTTGTTCATAATCAAAACCAAGATCTTTTGCAACTGTTTCTGTTACTCCTGTTGAAGCTAATGCTCAACCAAAAACATTAATTGCATTTGAACCTTGGAATCCTGGTGATGCTAAACCTTCTGGTTTTAAAGCGTTAACAGCAGCAATAACTCCTGTTCGAACAGCATTTGTTGCTAAAGCAATATATGCTGGTGCTTTTTTAGCGTTATCATAAACTTCAACACAATCTCCAATTGCAAAAATATTTGGATCTGAAGTTCTCATATATTTATCAACCATAATTGCGGCATTTTTATCTAAATCAATAACACCATTTATAATTTCTGTGGCAGGTTTAAATCCAACTGATCAAATTACTAAATCAGCATCATATGAACCTTTATCGGTTACTACTTTTGTTACCTTGTTATTGTTTCCTTCGAATTTAATAACTTTTTCGCCACCACGTAAATTAACGCCCGCTTCCCGCATTGCGTTTTCAACTTTATCAGTAAATGGTTTATCGTAGTAACGTGGCATAATACGATCTGAAATATCAACTAGGGTCACATTTTT
The DNA here is from genome assembly GCF_964019595.1 of Spiroplasma endosymbiont of Sarcophaga carnaria. NCBI lineage: Bacteria > Bacillati > Mycoplasmatota > Mollicutes > Entomoplasmatales > Spiroplasmataceae > Spiroplasma > Spiroplasma endosymbiont of Sarcophaga carnaria. Next base: position 1,206,036 of record NZ_OZ026456.1, on the reverse strand, counting down.
TCCTTTTTGGTGAAAAGCATCAACTAATTCAACGCCAATGTATCCTGCTCCACACACAACCACATTTTTAATATTTTTATCATCATTTGCTTTTTTTACCAATTCCCCGTGTTGGTATCATTTAACAATATGAACACCTTCTTGGTTAATACCCTCAATGTTTGGAATAATTGGTCATGAACCAATTGCTAAAATCAATTTGTCATAATTGTCATCAAATTCTTTGCCAGTTTTTAAATCTTTAACACGAATTTTTTTACTTTTATTATCAACTGATAATAATTCATGTTCCATATTTACTTTAATACCTTCACTTTGTAAAATCTCTGGTGAAGCATAAAATAAGCCTTTTGGATCCTTTACCTCTCCTGAAACTCATAATGCAATTCCACATCCCAAAAACGAAATATTGTTGTTTTTATCATAAGTAACAATTTCTGCTTTAGGATCTAATCTTCTTAGGGTTCTAACAGCAGTTGTCCCCGCATGATTAGTTCCGACTACAATAACTTTCATTTATATTCTCCTTCTCTGTTCTCACAGTATTTTTGGTTTTTTCGATATAACTAACTAAAAAAATGCCCATAGTTATATTTAAAAATGCGGCATATATTCCTGAAAATTAAATCATACCGTACCTTTATTATATACCTGCCATAAAAAATAGAAAAGAAAAACACACGAAAAAGGTAAGAAAACTGAAAAAATACCAAAATTTTTCAAAAATTTTGGTATTTTTTGACTAGGATATCGCTTATTTTTCAAAGTGTTTTAAGAATCAACGTCCTTCAACCGCTAATAAACGTTGTGTTTGCTCATTAACTGACGTTTTTTCTAATTCTTTATCAATTCGATAAATTCGCGCATCTAAATTATCTAAAAATGATAAAATTTCAGCTTCTAGTAAATGTGGTTCAACTGGTGACCCATATTCTAAACGACCATGACTAGCTAAAATCATATGTTCTAATAAAATAATCTTCTCAGAATTTAAATCATTAATTTTAGCCATATGGTTTAATTCATTTGCCATAATTGAAATATGACCAATTAATTTTCCTTCTAATGAAAAATCATTAGTTGCTCCACTTGTAATTTCAATAACTTTTCCCAAATCATGTAAAATAACACCACAATATAAAAGTTCAGAATCAATTAACCGATCAGAATATACATTAGCAACATTCTTTGCCATTTTTAACATTGTTAAACTATGTCAAATTAATCCTGATTTAATTTCATGGTGGTTGCGAACTGCTGCTGGTCAAATTTTAAATTGTTCCCCATATTTTGATAAAATTAAAGTCATAATTTCACGATATTCTGTTGTCTGCATTGCTTGCACTGTAGTAATAATTTCATCATACATTACATCAGGTGGAAGTGGTGCTACTTCAATAAAATCTTCTAAGTTAATACTATCATTATCAATAATGTCATAAGTATTAATTTTTGATTGTAACACTTTTCGATATTCAATAATATTAATATTTACTTTATAACAATTTCCTTTAATTCAACATTCAATATCAGCAGGACGAGCATCTCATAATCGTGCTTCAATTGTTCCTGTGCGGTCTTTTAATGTTATTGACAAATAAGTACTCCCATTTGAAGCAGTTCCTTGTGTTACCTTATCAGCAATGACCACTAATTCAATATTATTGGTCCCTTTCGTTAAGTCCCTAATATTCATTGTCTTTTTTCCTTTCTAAAAATAAAGAAATGCATAATGAAGAAAAACATCACTTTCTTGTTTTATAACAATAATCCTGGATTTGATAATAAATATGCAACATAATGTACAAACTTACTTGCTTCAGTAATATAAATCACAGCTTCATTATAACCAAGGGTAATTATCATAATATCACGAATTGTAATATCGTTTTTTTCAACAACAACTGGTTTTTTAAAGATAATTCCCATTGCAATTCCAGCAACATTGTCTTCTGGAATGGTAAAAGTTCCCCGCGTAATTCCATATTCACCATAATTTACAATTGAAAATGATGCATCTTGATAATCTTTGTCGGTTAATTTATCATTAATAGTTTGTTCAATTAATTTTGTTGCTTTTACCGCAATTTCTTTAATTGATTCATTTTTTAAATTAGATAAAACAGGCATTTTAATCCCCGCATCAATATCAACACTAAAAGCAATATTATAAAATCATTTTAATAAAAGGGCATGTTCTTTACTAATAAATGATGCATTTAAAATTGGGAATTTTTTTAAACCCTCATAAACTGCCTTAATATAAAATGGTAATAATGTTAATTCAAGCTCATTTGATAAATATGCTTCTCGCATGATTGATAATAAACTAACTAATTCACTAACATCAACCTCAACATCAATAAAACTATGAGCAATATTCTTTCTGCTTTCCATAATTACTTTTGCCCGGGTGATTGCTTGATGATTTAATTTAACTTGATCAGCTTGTAATACTTTACCATTATTGTCAAGAACTGCTTTGTCTGGCATATGTTCTGATGTTTCAACATGTGATTTTGAATGTCCTGCCGAATGTGCTTTTGTTTCAACAGAATGCGAAGCAGATTCACTATGACCACTATGTACCTTTGAATGTGAAGCAGCATGATGTGTTTTTACTTCTTCATCATGTTTTACTTCTTTATGGTGAACCGTAGATGTTGAATGAGACCCAGCATGTGGTTTTGGGTGCGAAACAGTTTCTGAACCAGAACTAGCATCTTCATCAACATGATAGCTCAAATGAGTTACTGGTTTTGAATGCGAAACATGTGTTTTTAAACCTTCAGAGGTGTCAGAATGCAAAACCGGGTGCGTTTCAGAATGAGCATAATGTCCTTTTACTTCTGTTCGATCTGGAGCAGATTCACTATGACTACTGTGGGTCTTTGGATCCGAAACAGAATGATGTGTTTTTACTGGCTCATCATGTTTTACTTCTTTATGATTGATTATAGACATTGTGTGATATTCTGCATGAGGTTTTGGTTCTCTATGATGAACAACAGATTCTGAATGATGAGGATGGGATTCGGAAGGTCCATTATTATGTTGTTTTGTTGAAACTACGTCTGTTACCCTTAAAACATTATGTCCTAACTTTGAATCAGTCTTCATTTCATCAATATTTGAGGCAGATAAAGCAATATCTTCTCCCAACTCTTCTAATGTTAAATCTTCACTAAAATAAATTGTTTCGGGATTATCATCATCTAAAATTAATTCTTTTTCATTACTTTCTTGATTTAACTCTTCTTGAATATCTGTATACATACGGTGAATCAACGTATTTGATATTTCATCATAGTTTTGCGTTTTTTCTTTCATTTCTGCTGATAATGCTAAGTCTCGTTCTAAATGTGCAATATCTTCAATAATTTCTTCTTTAATATTAATTGTTTCTAAATCATCTTTAACTGTTGTTAAATTTTCTTTTAATTGGCCAAGATCCTTTTTCAAGGTTTCAATATTATTTTCATTTGGAATATTTTCAATAACATTTTCAACTTTATCTTTTAATAAAAATGATGTTGTACTAACATTATCTTGAAATAAATTTTGTTTCTCTTGTTGCGGTGTTGTTCCTTTTGAGTTTAGCTCAATTGTTGGTTCAAAATCATTTTTAGGGTTTTCACCGGTAACTTCACGAGCTAATAATGTTTCAATTAATTCTTCACGAAAAATTTCAGTTTCTGATTTTTTAATATCAATTGATGGATTATTAGCTGCATTATATCTTGATGAACCACGAAAAGAACTAGTATTATAATCTTGACTAGTTTCATATTTTTGGTCATTAAGAGCGGGTTCTGGTGGCACAATTTCTAATAAAACATCGCCACTATTAATAACTTTATTTTCATAAGCAATAAGATTTTGTACTTCACCAGCTTCTGGCGTTTTTATTTCATATACTTTATTTTGAGTGATGACATTAACGATTTTATCTCCTGCTTGCACCTTTTGTTGATTTTTAACAAAAAGTTTATCGATAATACCTTTACGATTGTCATCAGCTTCAAATATAATCTTTGCCATTTAGTAACCCCCTAAAATATATCTTAGCATACTTTTAAGTATTTAAATAATTAGTTTCTAATTCTTGATACATTGCTTCCATTTTTGCTTTTGCTTGTTCATTTGTTTTATCAACACAAACAAAGTAAAACTTAATTTTTGGTTCTGTCCCACTTGCCCGAACAGCAAATCAACTACCGTCTTCAAAATAAAATTTTAGTAAATCTTGTCCTGGCATATTATATAACCCATTTAGATAATCTTCCTTTTTAATACATTTAATTCCGTTTAAACTAGCAATCTCTTCTTGTCGCAATTTTTGCAACATCCTCTTAATAATTGTCTTTCCATCAACACTATCACGAACTAAATTAACGGTATTACAGTAAAAATATCCAAATTTATCATATTGTTCAACTAAGACATCAAAAAGTGTTTTTCCTTGTTGGTGATAATATCAACAAGCTTCAGCTAATACCACCGATGATTGAATTCCATCTTTATCACGAGTAATATCTTTTAAAACATAACCATATGCTTCTTCAAAACCAAATAAAAACTGAACTCCGTTGCTATCTGCTTTACTCATTTGATCACCAATTCATTTAAAACCAGTTAATGTTTTAATAACCTTAACACCATAACTTTCAGCAACTTTATCTGATAAATTACCGGTGACAAAAGTATTATATAATACACCATTTTGAGGTAGTGTGTTGTTCTTTTTATAATGTGAAAATAAATATTCAATTAAAACTGGGGCAGTTTCATTCCCTGTCATTAAGTAGTATTCCTTATCCGCAATCTTAACCCCAATTCCCAAACGATCAGCATCTGGATCATTTAAAATAATAACATCTGCATCAACCTTTTTGGCATATTTTAATGCTAAATCATAACATTCAGTTAATTCTGGATTTGGATTGGGCGCAAAAGTAAAATTAAGGTCATTGGCAAATTGTTCTTCAACAATAATAACTTCATATCCACAGTCTTGTAAAATTCGTGGTGTTCAGTCTTTACTTGTGCCATGTAAATTAGAAAAAACAATTTTAATATTACGTTTTTGATTTGGATAAAACTGCATTACTTTAACATCGGCAATATAATTTTCTTCAATTGTTAAAGGAACATTAGTAATTAAACTTGGATCTGGTTTTAATGTTAAATTAAAAACTTCTTCTTTAATTTTCAAATAATTTGCTCCAATAATATCGGTTGCCACAGGTAAAAATTGGCAACCATTATGATCATAAATCTTATAACCATTGTACTCACGTGAATTATGACTAGCTGTAATAATGACACCGGCAGCAGCTTTTATTTTACGAACAGTATAGGAAACAACTGGTGTTGGTCGTAAATCATTATTATTAAATAAAATTGCTTTAATATTATTATTAGCAAAAATATCAGCAACCTCTTGTGCAAACTCAGTAGAAAAATGACGATTATCATGGCCAATTACAACACCCTTTGTTTTTAAATCAGTTTCTGAATAAATTTTCTTTAAATATTGCATAAATGCCAATGTTGCTCTTCTAATTGTATATAAATTCATTTTGCCCGTTCCAGGACCAAGTAATCCTCGTAACCCAGCTGTTCCAAATTCCAGATCATTCGAAAAAGCAGCAATTAATTCAACCTCAGACATTTGTTGAAATTCAGTTTCTAATGTTGGATCTAAGTTTTTAGCATTTTTCCATAACTTTAAATTATCTAAATATGACATATCAATTCTCCTTTAAAATCACCTTTTTAACAATTTTATTTTATAATATTTATAACAAATTACTAGTAAATCACTATTTATTTTCAATAATGTTATTAATAAAAAATAATCTTCATAAAGAAGATTATTTTAAATTGGTAATTCAAAGTCATAGATTTTTCCCTCAATAATATAAATTAAAGTTTCTGCAATGTTAATAATGTGTGTTCCTGCTCGTTCAATTGAACGTAATTGTTGCATTGTTAGTGTAATAACTTTAATTTCTTCTTTAGTTTTTGCTTCTCGGATTTTTTCAATTAATGCATCATTTTCAACTTTATAAATTTTATCTAATTCAGTATCATATTTTAAAATATTATATGCCGATTCAATTCGTTCTTCTTCAAAAATATTTGATACTTCAGTTAGCATTTCAATAACTTTAGCAACTAATTTTTTTAAAAAATTAATTAATTTAGTTGAGGGTTTATATTTAATATAGTAGCGACAAATACTTTTTGCATAGTCAGCAATCCGTTCAACCTCTTTAACAATTAAGATAAAACCAACTGCTCGTCGCAAATCTTTTGCTACCATTTGTTGTTTTGCAATTTTTCATAATGAAACTTCAATAAAAGCTTCTTGCATTTTATTAATTGTCTCATCAGAAGAAATCACATTTTTCCCAAGTTCAATATCATTTTCCTCAAGACACTTAACCATATCATCATATTGATTTTTTGTCATCGCAATCATATCAATAATCATTTGTTTTGTTTGGGCTAGATCATTTTCAATTTTAACGCTCATCGTTTCCTTCCTTCTCCTTTCTGTCATTATTCAAAACGACCAGTAATATAATCTTCCGTTTTTTTATTAGCCGGACGTGAAAAAATAATCTTAGTTTTATTATATTCAATTAATTTCCCTTTTGCAAAAAAAGCAGTATAATCAGCAACACGTGCTGCTTGTTGCATATGGTGGGTTACTAAAATAATTGTAAAATCTTTTTTCAATTGTGTAATTAATTCTTCAATCTTTGATGTTGATATTGGATCTAACGCACTTGTTGGCTCATCCATTAATAAAATTTTTGGTTTCATCGCAATGGCACGAGCAATACAAAGTCGTTGTTGTTGACCACCCGACAAAGCAAAAGCAGAATCTCTTAAATTATCTTTTACTTCATCTCACAATGCTGCTCGTTTTAAACTTTCAACAACAATACTATTAATAAGTTTTCGATCACGAATCCCTTGGTTTCGTGGTCCATAAGCAACATTATCATAAATGGACATTGGAAATGGTGAAGGTTTTTGAAAAACCATACCAATATCAGTTCTTAATTTGACAATATCTGTTTCAGGACTATAAATATTTTTTCCATTAATTAGAATTTCACCTTTAACAACGGATTTTAGCTCAACATCATTCATTCGATTAAATAATCGTAATAATGTTGATTTCCCCGACCCTGATGAACCAATAAAAGAAGTTACCGTATTTTCTTTAATTTTCATTGAAATGTTAAAAAGGGCTTGTTTATTTCCTTTATAGAAAAAATCAACATGTTTTACTTCAATTAAATCTGGATTATTGTCTGATGAATCAAATGTTGGATTATTAATGATTACTTTCGGATCCATTATTGTTCTCCCTTCTTATCATCTTTGTCTTCTTTTGCTGTTTGTTTTTTCTTAGGTCCAATTTTTCTTCAAAAATTAGTAACGTTTTCTTTTTGATGAAGATAGTTTTCTTTTGAAAAGAAAAATTTTAAACTATTAATTCGCATTTTTCACTTCTGCTTAAATCCAATTTTAACATAATTTGGAGCAAATTTTTTCCCTAAAATATGGGCAAAACTATTTGATAACCAAATTAACACCATAATGGCAAAAGCTAATTCAAACATAATCCGCATCGCATCAGCTGTTGCGCCTTCCTTTGATAACATTAAAATTTGCGTTGTCATACTTGCTCCTGGGGACATAAACCCAGCAATTGGCAACCGGACAGCGGTTCCCAATGTTAAATAAACTGGGGCTGACTCCCCAATTACTCGCCCAATTGCTAAGATAATTGCTGTTACAATTCCTGGCATTGCGTTTGGTAAAACAACTTTTAAGGTTGTTGATGTTTTATTTGCCCCTAAAGCTAACGAAGCATTTCGCATTGAATTTTCGACTCCCGCTAAAGCTTCTTCAATACTACGAATCATAATTGGCAAAATAACAATTGTTAAAGTTAATCCTGATGCTAAAACTGATAGGGGCAACCGACAAACACCAATAAAGAATGCTAATCCAAATGTTCCATAAATAATACTTGGTGTTGATGATAAAACATCAATTGCAAAGCGAACTGCTTTGGCAAAAATACTACTTTGACGAGCATATTCATTTAAATAAATCGCAACCATTAAACCTAATGGCACTGCAAAGATCATTGAACAAATAACTAATAACAAGGTGACAAAAAAGGTTGAAAGAATTCCCGCACCGCCATCAAATGTTGAAGTCGAAATTAAGTCGTGCCAAACCATTCCAAATAAACCTTTTCAAATTATAGTAATTAAAATAATTAAGGTAAAAGACACCACAATCACTGTTGATGAAATTAGGAAGAACATTCCTAAACCATCTTTAAATTTTTTAATTCCCCGTGTTTTTTCAATTCGTTCATAAAATAATTTATTAATTTTATTACCATTATATGATTTACTTAAACGTAAACTTTTTGTTGTTTTACGAGTATGATAATTTCGTTTACGCTTATTAAAAGCTTGCGATGAAATAATAAAAATATTAATAATACAAACAATTATAAATAAAACCAAACCAATAGCATATAAAGCTGACTCATGCATTGGTCCCGAGTTTTCTAACATTTCTAACCCAATTGTTGAAGCTACTGTCGCAATTGATGAAAAAATAAAATTAAGAAAACCATTCCCAACTTTTAATCCATCAGGTGCATTCCCGGCAATCATCATAACAGCCATTGTTTCCCCAATAATTCGAGCAACCCCCATCATAATGGCTGTAATAATTTTAAACCATGCTGATCGTAACACAATGCGATAAGTGGTATGTGTTTTACTCAAACCTAATGCTAATGATCCAAACCGATATGAATCGGGAACGTTTTCTAACGCATTTATTGATAAAGAAATCATAATTGGTAAACCCATAAATGCTAACGTAATTGATGTTACCAATAAGTTTGATGTTGATGGTGCTCCCATTAACATAAATAACGGTCCTAAAATAGCTAAGGCAAATAACCCAAAAACAACAGAAGGAATTCCTGCTAGCAATTGAATAATTCCTATCACACGACGTTTAATCGTTGGACTTAAATATTCTGAAATATATAATGAAGAAAAAATTGTTAACGGAATTGCAAAAAGTAACGCAATTAATAAAACAAAGAAAGTAGCAATAACAATTCGTCAAATTCCAAATTGATTATTATTAGCATTTCAGGTTTGACCAGATAAAAATCCTCAAAAACCACCTGGATAATGTTGGAAAAAATAAATTGATTTATAAATAATAAAACCAACTAAAGTTAATAAAATTAAAATTGTTAAAATCGCAAAACTATAAATAATAATTTTAGATCCAAAATCAGTTAATTGTTTTCGACCACGAAAATTATTGGCAAAGCGAATACGTCACATGCGCATTTTTTCCCGCACTGGTTTTCTATCTGCTGTCATAACTTCTTTAACATCTTTATTTGCCATCGTTAATTCTCCGATCCATTATATTCATAACCAGGATACGCCTGATATTTACCAGGGAATTTTTGTAAAATAGTATCTCAAATACTACTATAATTTGCGCTAAAATTCCATGGAACTTTTTCATTAGGTGTTGCTTTGCCGCTTTTTGCAAATTCTGTATTATTATTATATTTTCGGAAGAAAATATCATCAAATGTTAAGGGTTCTTCTCCTTCTTCAATATATCAATATGCTGCATCATGAACACTTAATTTAAAATTCGAGTCATAATACGGATTAATCTGACCATTACGCAAATACTGCTTTGTTTTTGCATATGGCAACGGGTCTAACATTAAAGCAATAAAAGCTAATGCCTTATCAAATTGTGAACCACGATAATTAATAATTCCGGTAAATGGTCGGGTTAAAGAATACTTTGGATTAAATTCTAAATTTTTATCAATAATTTTATATGGTAATTCTGGTGTCGTTGTGCTTTGGCCAATCACACTCGCAATTGATTGTATTCCTAAACGACTATCATCAATAATTGTTTTAAGATACGAAAACGAAATAAAGCCAATTGATCCTGGCGTAGTTGAAACAGCTTGATACATCGCACCATTTGATGCTGCAACTTGATTTGTATCATAGTTTTTGGTTTTAATTACTGCTGATTCAAAGAAATCTCTTGTTCCACTTCCTGCTTCTCGGGTTAAAGTATAAAACTTATTGCTCCCACCACTACAAGTTAGTTGTGAACCAAAAGCTTGTTGTCAAGTAAAATTAGTATCCGTATAAATTCGACGGATCAATTCTGTTCCTTTTCCACCATAAAAACTTTCAAAATGTAATGAATCTTGCGTAGGATTAATTTGACAACCAGCTGGTAAATGATAAAACAGTACAATATAATCACGGGCAAACACAAAACGAGATGTTTGATAATCTTCTCATAATTGTTGGGCATTAGCACGATTATCACCTTGAGTTGGCGTAGAATTAAAATCTTTTGATAAAAACCCAGAAGCATAACTCCCATTTTTAACGCCAACTAAAGCAGCTGCACTTCCTAATGAATTATATAGAATGTCTTCTTTTTTATCACGTTTATACTGCTCGGTAATATTTGCCATCACTTGTGCAACAGAAGTACTTCCCCCCGCGACAATAACATTACTCGCCGAAGCAACTGTTCAAATAACAATTGATATTACTAACACTAAAACAAAACCAATTAAAGTAATCATTTTATGGTTGCTAATCTCTCCTACTAAAGTTTTAAAGAAATTTTTCTTTTCTTGTTTCTTTGAAAAAGCTTTAGTAGATTCGTTTGGCTTCATCCGTTAAGTTTCCTCCCGCTGTAATATATTTTTAACTTTGCTCATTTATTTACATTAATTGTATCAAAAAAATAAAAAATCATAAAATATCTTATGCTTTTTTATTTTCAAAATCTTGAATCATTTCCTCAGCTTGTTGCAATTTAATTCCCACAATCTTTGTTACCCCTTTTTGTTGCATTGTTGCCCCATATAAGACATCACAATTTTCCATTGTTCCAACTCGATGAGTAACAACAATAAACTGGGTTGCCTCAACAAACGTACGAATGTATTTAGCAAAACGCTCAACATTTGCTGGATCTAACGGTGCTTCTGCTTCATCTAAAATAACTAACGGGATTGGGCGAACTTTTAAAATCGCAAATAGAACTGATAACGCAACCAATGATTTTTCACCACCAGATAATAAATTTAAATTAGTAATATTTTTTCCTTGTGGTGATACTTTAATATCAACACCAGTTTCTAATAAATTTTCTGGTTCAGTATAAATAATTTTTGCTGACCCACCACCAAATAAAACTTCAAAAGTTGATGGTAAATTTTTATTAACCTCTTTGATTGTTTTATCAAATTGTTCTTCCATAATAGCATCCATTTCATCAATCAACTTTAATAAATTTTTAACTGAATCATTTAAATCATTATATTCATTATTCATAAACTGGAAACGTTCATATTCTTCCTTATACTCATCAATTGCTTCTAAATTAACACTACCAATTTGCGCTAAATCACTTCGTAATTGTTTAATTTCATCACGAATCAAGTCTTCATTATCAATTACTTTTAATTCTAATGTTTTGGCATGATCATATGTCATTTGATACTCTTCTGTTAATCGTGTTAAATTTTGTTGAATTTTAACATTAATAATCGATAAATCAGTGTTGATTTTACTAATTTGGTCTTGTAAAGCGGAAATATAATAACGTTTTTCTGAAATATAATTATTCAATTCATTAATGGTGAATGATTGTTTATCTTTCAAACTGTGGGCAACATTTAATTGTTGTTCTAATTTTGTTTTTAAAAGTTCTTTTTGCTTAATTTTATCAACAATATTAAGAACCTCTTGATTTTCTTCTAATTTTGTTTCATCAATATTTTTTGCTGTTAACAAATGGTATTCACTTTGCAATTTCATCTGATCATGCTTAATAATTTCAATTTGCCGCTTTGCCGCACCAATTGAAGCCTGATTTTCAGCAATAATTTCATTAACTTCATCTAATTGATGGCGAATTGTACTTAACTGTTGGATAATTCCTTGTTGTTCATCACCCTTAACTTCTAAATGCCCATTAATTTCATTAAGCTCTTTTTCTGGATTTACAATTGTCATTTTATTACGGCGCGAACCACCCGAAACAGCTCCTTGTGGGCGAATTACCTCCCCATCCAAAGTAACAATATTGTAACGATATTTTGTTAATCTTCCAACTTCTTGGGCAACATCAAAATCGGCACAAATAATATAACGGCTTAATAAATAATCAATTGCAATGCGATATTCTTTGCTTGTTTTAACTAAATTATTTCCTAAACCTAAATATCCGGGTACTGACTTAATCACAAATTCTTCATCACCGCTAAGAAAACGCGGCGAAATAACATCCAATGGAATAAAAGTTGCCCGTCCAGCGCGATTTTGTTTTAAATATAAAATTGCTCGTTTTGCACTATCAACATTTTTAACTAAAATATCTTGTAACCGTCCCGTTAAAGCTGTCACAATTGCTTGTTCATACTTATTATCAACATTAATTATTTCTTGTACTAACCCAATAATACCGGGTAAAACATTTTTATTGTTGATAATATTTTTAACCCCTTCATGCAAATTATCTTGATTTTCAAACTTATGTTGTGCTCGTTCTAAATCGCTTTCTAAACGAACGATTGTTTTATTAATTGCCCCTAGATTCTCATTTAATTTAGCTTGAATTGCATTAAAATCATTGCGCTGATTACGATATTCAAGTTGTTGTTTTTCCAAAATTTCTAATTTTTCTTGTTCATTTTGGAGATTAAAAGTTAGTTCATTGTAATCACTAAGCATATTAGTAATTGTGATATCATTATTTGACATTTTTAAAGCAGCTTCTTTATTATCTAATTCAATTTTATGAACTTTTAAATCACTAATTTCTGAAACTAAACTCTGAAATTCTCTACTTAAAGTACTAATTTTTGTATCTAAGTTAAAATTTTCTTTATTCAATTCATTATATTCAATTTCTTTATTTTTTAATTCACGATCTGCTTCTTGTTTTGTACTTGTAATTGTTTTTTGTTGTTCACGTAATTCAAATAATTTATCATTAAAAAAAGTAATATCCTTAACCAAAACCGATAATTCAATTTCATTTAATTTATCCTTTAAGGTAGTATATTTTAAAGCTTTTTCACTTTGCCGTTTTAAACTTGGTAACTTTCGTTCAATTTCATTTAAAATATCTTTTAGACGAGCTAAATTTTCATTTGAACGTTCTAATTTTTTTAATGATTCTAATTTTCGTCGTTTGTATTTTGAAACCCCCGCCGCTTCTTCAAATAAAGCACGACGATCTAATGGTTTTGCTTCTGCAAAAGCATTAATATTGCCTTGTGAAATAATAGCTAGTGATGATTTTGTTAAACCACTATCCATCGCAAAATCTTGCACATCTTTTAAACGTACCCGTTGTTTGTTAATAAAATATTCATTTTCTCCTGTTCCTCGAAAAACACGACGAACAATTTCAATCTCATCATAATCCATTGCAAAAATTCGTTTTGTATTATCAAAAGTTAATTTTACTTCTGCCATATTTAAAGCTGATTTTGTTTCAGAACCATTAAAGATAACATCTTCACTATTATTTCCACGCAGTGATTTAATTGATTGTTCACCTAAACATCAACGAATTGCATCATTAATATTTGATTTTCCACTCCCATTAGGTCCAACAATTCCAATCATTTTATGATCAAAATTGACAGTTAATGGGTCAGCAAATGACTTAAATCCAAACGCCTCCAGTTTTTTCAAAAATAGCACTGATTTTCACTTCCTTAAAATTTAACCTAATAACAAACCGAATTATTCCTTATTAATTATTCTATAAAAGTTAACTATTTGCAATTAAATTTTTTAAAATCATTGATAAATAACAAAATTAGGGAAATAATTTTTACAATAAAAAAAGTTAAAGCAATTTTTTTGCAGATTATTAAGGATATAATGAAGCCGGTTATAAAATAAGTGAGAATTAACCACCCTCATCTCAGAACCAATAATTTAAGAAAGAAGATGTAACTATGAAAAAAATACTGGTTCTTTTTACTAGTCTAGCAATGGCTAGCACAAGTACAATTAGTACAATCGTTATCAATAATAAAAATAATAATGTTGAAGTTACCAATGGTGTTGATGTTAAAAATGGTGAATTTCCATGATATGGTCTTATAAGTAATAAGGGAGCACCAATTACAACCACCGGAATTGGTGGTGGTGTTTTAATTTCTCCAAATTGACTTTTAACAGCAGCGCATGTTGCTAGTGATTTTCAATTTGCACAGTTACCAATGCAAGTTACATTTGGCCTTTATGATAAAGTAACACCTTATCAACCAGAAACAGTATATGCTAACCAATATTTTGTCTATGGTGGCAGTCATTATGATATGAAAAAAGATATTGCTCTAGTTAAATTAGATCATCCCGTTACTGATATTACACCAATTCAAGTTGCAAATAAATCACAAATCCCCCAAGCAAGACAAAATGCAATTGTAACTGGTTTTGGAATTAGTGGTCTTGATTCACAAGGACAACCAATTTGACCAACACATATGAAAAAAGCATTAATGCCAATTCAAGACCACGCAATTACGAAAGGCCCAAAATACCAAATTTCTGATTTTGATCAAAATTATGATTTTTTAGGTGGAACAATTACTGGCAAAAGAATAAGCTCTGCCCTTGGTGATAGTGGTGGTCCTGTAATTCAAAAAATTAATAACCAATGAGTAACAGAAGGAATTGTTAGCCACGGTGTTTATGATTGAACAACACCATTACCAACTGTTTTTACTGCTGTTGGAGCTTTTAGTAATTGAATTCAAAATATTATTAAAAATAATTAACCTACACATTAATATTCAAAAAATATATTAAAAAAGCAATATTTATTGCTTTTTTTCTTTTATTATAATTTAATCATCTTCGTTATTAGGTTTCTTATTTTTATTATTTTTTTGGTTTTGACTTACTTCTTCTTTTTGTTCATTTTTATCTTTTACTTTTTTTGGGCGGTCTTTTTTCTTTTTAATAATTAGCTTGATTTTTTCTCACCATATAAAACCATTATTTTGATGATCTAGTAGAAGTAAGTTTAAGAAAATTCCAACAAAAGCAGCTAAAGCAACTCCCATAAATTGTAAATTACCACTACCAATATTAAAGTTAAAAATTGCTCCCCCCAATCCTAAGAATAACATAATTGCTGTTACAAAGACATTTTTCATATTGGTATAATCAATCCGATTATTAATTAAAACACGAATTCCATTTGTTGCAATTAAACCAAACATAATCATACTAATACCACCAATAACTGGACCTGGTAGCATTTGAACCAACTGGTTAACCGGGGCAATAAAAGATAACACAATCGCAAACAGGGCAGCTAATCCCGTTACTCACACTGAAGCAATTCTTGTCATTCCAACAACCGAGGTATTTTCACCATAAGTTGTGTTTGCAGGACCTCCTATTAAGCCATCAAAAATAATTGAAACCCCATCTGCAACTAATGTTCGATGCATTCCAGGATCTTTAACAAAATTCTTACCTGTCATTTGTCCCATACTAATATGATAACCAATATGTTCAGCAATGGCAATAATTGCCAAGGGACTAATTGCTAAAATTGCTGGGACAATATTACTTGCTTTTAAATCTCAAATTTTTTAAAATAAGGATATCACTGTCATTGACTTGGGTCACTAATTTTTGAAGTGTCTAAAATATGATATTGAGTTCCAATTGCAAAATGCAAAATAACACATAATAAATAACACATTACAACCCCAATAATAACTGGTACTACTTTTGCAAATCCCTTACATTTTAAAGCAATAATTGCCTTTACCAAAAAAGTAAAAACTGCAATCCCAATTCCAATTAAATGTGAATAACTTTCTTTTCAAGCTGCTGGATTTAATCCAGCATTATTAATAGCACTCGGAGCAACTGACATTCCAATAATAATAATTAATGGTCCAACAATAACTGCTGGCAATAGTCGTTCTAAAAATTTATTACCAATAAAATATACTAAAACTCCAAATGTAATATAAATAACTCCAACCATCATTACGGCAATAAAAATAGCATTTCCATACAAAGGATAACAAACCCCCATTGCTCCCATATAGGCAAATGAACTTCCTAAATACATTGGCACTTTTGCTGCCGTAATGGCAATGTAAATTAATGTTCCAACACCCGAACAAAATAAAGCCATTGAAATATTCATAACTTCAACACCAGCTGTTTGATTAATAATCAACGGCACTAACACTGTGGAACCAAACATTGCAAAAACATATTGCAAGGATAAAATTGATCATTGTAAAAAAGTTTTTGGGCGTTCATGGGGAGCTAATAATAATTTAACATTATTATCGATGCTCGTAATTTGTTCTTTTTCCATTTTTTCTCCTTTCATTCTTAAAATTGCATTAAAAACTAGTTTATAAACATTATCAACTAGTAAATTTTGCATTATTAATTTTCATTATATTGTTAATTTGTAGAATATTAAAGATATCAAAAAGAATTAACTTATTTTTTTGTAAAAAAATTTTTAATTCTTGTAGCATCTTAATTTGCATTTTATACCTCAACATTCTTAACATAAATAATATCATTTTTAAAATGATTTGTAAATATCTTCTTCTTAATTGTCTTGTAATATCCTTCATAAAGCTTTTTTCAAAATAAACCAATTATATGAAGAAATTCCCTATTTTTCTACTTTCACTCTTTTTTGCCCTAACAGTTATGAGAACAATCAAGCGCAGTGAGATTAATTCTCCCTTTTTTTATTTTATTAAACACTGTTATGGTTGCTACTCTCACTCAATTGTGCCAGGTGGTTTTGAAGTAATATCATAAGTCACACGATTAATACCGTGAACCTCACTAACAATCCGTGATGAAACTTTATCTAATAGTTCAAACGGTAACCGACTTCAATTCGCTGTCATAAAATCAGTTGTATCAACACTACGAACAACAGCAGTATAACCATATGTCCGAACATCACCCATTACCCCAACTGATTGAACGGGCAATAAAACAACAAAAGCTTGAGCAACTTGATCATATAAGTCAAAATTATATAATTCATCAATGAAAATTTGATCAGCTGCTTGTAGTAATGTTACTTTTTCGGATGTAATATCACCAATAATTCGAACTGCTAAACCTGGTCCTGGAAAAGGATGCTTGTAAACAAATTGATGATCAATTCCTAACGCTTCACCAGTCTTACGAACTTCATCTTTAAATAACACGCGTAATGGTTCAATTAATTGAAAGGGTAAATCTTTTGGCAATCCCCCCACATTATGATGCGATTTAATTTTTGCTGAAGGCCCTTTTACTGATACCGATTCAATCACATCAGGATAAATCGTTCCTTGCCCCAATCATTTAACATTTTTAATTTTTTGTGCTTCTTCATTAAAAATTTCAATAAATAAGTTTCCAATAATTTTTCGTTTTTGTTCTGGATTAGTAACTCCTTTTAATGCTGTTAAAAATCTTTCTTTAGCATCAATTTTTAGAATGCTTAAACCAAATTGTTTTTGAAATTTTTGTAAATCATATCAACCACTATCTTGACGCAATAACCCCGTATCAACAAAAATACAAGTTAGCTGTTGACCAATTGCTTGATGTAATAAGACTGCACAAACACTAGAATCAACTCCCCCCGATAATGCTAAAACAACATTGTCACTACCAACTTTAGTTTTAATTTCCCTTGTTGACATAGTAATAAATTCTGAAATTTTTCAATCTGCTTCACATTGGCAAATTTTAAAAACAAAATTTTTTAATAATTGTTCACCAATTAAAGTATGTGTTACTTCAGGATGAAATTGTAACCCATAAATTTTTTTCGTTGTATGTCTAATTGCACTAATTGAATTTGCGCTATGCGCAATTTGAACAAAATCTTTTGGCATCACTTCAATGTGATCAGCATGACTCATCCAGACTTGTGATTTAACTGGAACATTAGCAAATAAATCGTGGTGATCATCAATAACTAATTCTGAAAAACCAAATTCTTTTTTCGCTGCTCGTTGCACTTTTCCACCAGATAAATGACTAATTAACTGCATTCCATAACAAATTCCTAAAATTGGTAAATCTAATTGAAGTAACTCTGAATCAATTAAAAAAGCATCCTCTGCATAAACTGAAGCAGGACCACCGGATAAAATAATTCCTTTCATTGGGGTTGTTTTAATTTTTTCTAACGGTGTATTGTATGGTCACACCTCACAATATACTTCTAAGTCACGAATACGACGAGCAATTAGTTGCGTATATTGTGATCCAAAATCTAAGATAATAATTTTATTTTCTGTTTTCATTTATTCACCTCTAAATATATATACATCGGGTAACTGACGATATTGATCATCATAGTCAAACCCATAACCAACCATAAATTCATTTGGGAAATTAAATAAAGCATCATAATCATATTTAAAGTCAGGATGCATTTCAATTTTATCTGCTAAACAAACCACTCGTAAACTATTTGGTTTTTTTGCTTGTAATTTTTCAATCACAACCGATAATGTTTGCCCAGTATCAATTAAGTCTTCAATTAACAAAACATCTTGCCCGGTAATATCTTTTGAAATATCTTTATGAATTGTAATATTGTTGGTAGAATTTGTTTTTTCATAACTTGAAACACTCATTGTATCAACAACAATATAATTTTTAAGTCGTTTTAATAAATCACTCATAAAAAAGAGGGCTCCGTTCATTAAACCAATACAATATAATTTTTTTCCCGCATATAAGGTATTAATTTTTTCCGCATAAGTTTTGATTCCTTCTTGAATATTAGCTTCAGAAAGGTATAATTCTAGTTTTTCCATTTGCACAATTAATAATTCTCCTTTACAAAAATAAAAAAATAAAAGCATAAACTACTATAGTTAATTCTAAATAGGTTATGCAAATTATTTTTGTTAAATCAAGAAAATAAAACAAAAGAATCTTCATGACCTATAGTATCTTAATAACGGTAAGATGTAGAAACGTTAGTCCATAACACTAACATATATAAGCATTTTATTTTTATCACACAACAACTATAACTTATTATTGCTAGTAATGCAAGATAATTTTAAAATTATATGTTGTCCAATTCATTTATAATTAATTTTTATCTTTAATTCTAAAAATATTTTAATAAATATAGCAAAACATTATAACTTACAAAAAATATCATTAACACTTTCGATTGGTTGTGCACCATTTTTAATAAAACTATTGTTCTTATTAGCAATTGTAACTCGTTCGGGAAAGCAAAAAACTTCTTTGCCATCATGATTTGCTAACGTAACAAGCCGATGCGTATCATCATCAGGTTTTGATTGAACAATAATAACACCGTCCATTAGACCAGACATAATTCGATAAATTTCATATTTTGTTTTCTTTAAATTTCCATCATATGATTCAGAAATAACAATTTGAAATTTAACATCTGGATATTTTTTGCAAATGTGCGCATAATCTTGTCATTTTTTAATTATTAGAACACCATTACCGAACCCAAGATTTTCAATAACACATTGATTAATTCCTTTTTCTAGCATTACAATTAAAATTAATTTTCGTCTAATAATTTTTTTTGTTAACATTTTAGTAATCAATAATCCTGTTTCATCTGGTTTTGTTATACCACAAATTGCTAATTTATGGCATTTATTATTAACTATCGTTAAATCACCATCATAAAACAACACAAAAGGTGGTCGGTAAATATTGCAAAAAGCCTTTGGATAATCTTGATCAATAATTGTGACATACTGACAAGTAATTTTTGTTTCAATATCAATTAAATCTTCATAAGCAATTTTTTCTTTTGTCTCTAACGCTTGATAAATTTTAAGTCAATCCCCTTCATATTTTAATGCAAAAAAAAGTAGAACTCGACGCATCTTGCTTCCTTTCTATTAATAAATAAGTATCTTATTAACATAAAGAATATAACACGAAGAATTTTACTTTTTTAATTTTTATTTATCAGTAACATTATTTTTTAAAATAAGATCACGAACCGGTCGATAAGTTTTCCGATGAATTGCTGTTATTCCATATTTTTGTAAAGCAGATAAATGTTTTTTAGTCCCATAACCTTTATTATTTTTAAAATCATATTGCGGATATGTTTGATCATATTCTAAAATTAGATTATCCCGTGTTACTTTTGCTAAAATTGAAGCTGCCGCAATTGATTGTGAAAGATTATCACCATCAATAATTGCTTGATAATGATAAGATGGCGCTAATTTTTCAGCATCAGTTAAAATTAAATCTGGTTTAACTGTTAACTTATCAATTGCATTTTGCATCCCAACAATACTTGCTTGTTTTGGATTAAGTGTTTCAACCATTGTCACTGACATTGTTTCAATTGCATAACTGATGGCAACATTCATAATTTCTGTTGCTAACATTGTTCGTTGTTTTACCGTTAACTTTTTACTATCTTTAATTGCTGGATTAAAGTAATCAGCTGGTAAAATAACAGCACCAACAACTAATGGACCCACTAAACAACCTCGTCCTGCTTCATCTGTTCCTGCCATTATTGTCGTGGATGAATATGATGCTAAAATTTTTTGTTCAAAACTATTCATAATTTACATTTCCTTTTGTGGCGGAAACTCAAATGAAACTAATCCAAATCCATTATTTCATAATTTATTTAAAAAGTCAGTTACAATATTTATGACATTGTCTTCATCAACTTTGTGAAAACGATTTTGTTGCATTCTTAATAATAAATGAAATAATTCAACTTCATTGGTCACATCAAACTGATCAATTGGTAATAAATGATATTGTTTTGCTAATAATGAAAAGTAATGTTGATACATTCATTTAATAGCTGCTAAACAAACATCTTCTTTTGGTAAAATATCTTCTTTAATTGCCCGGGTAAATGCTAAATTAAGAGCCACTTGGTGCTGTTCAATTTTTGGTCATAAAATCCCGGGGGTATCAATTAAATCAATTTGTTCATTTAATTTTAATCATTGTTGGCCCTTTGTTACACCAGGTTTATTACCAACTCGTGCTGAATTACGGTTTACCAAAGCATTAATAAAAGTTGATTTACCAACATTAGGAATCCCCGTTACTAATACTTTTAACTTTGGCGTTTTAATACCTCGTGCTTTATCCCGAGTAATTTTAGAACTTAAAACAGCATAAATTTTCTCAACAATAATTTTATTAATTTTAGTATGTTTACTATCTAATGGTAAGACAGCAATTTGTTGTTGTTCATAATAATTAAGTCATACTTTGCTTACGATTGGATCTGCCAAATCTTTTTTATTTAAAATAATTAGTTTTGGCTTTGAACCTCGTAATTTATCAATTAAAGGATTGGCAGAAGAAAAAGGAATCCGACTATCAACAATTTCAATAATCAAATCCATTAATTTACTTTGTTCATCAATTTGCTTAATCGCCTTTGCCATATGGCCAGGAAATCAATGAATGTTCGTTGACATCTTCTTTTTCTCCCTTCTTAATGTTTTCCTTTATATAATTATTATTTAAAATAGTCCTCAACTCATTCTAACGAAATTGCTGGGATTTTTTTCCCATTTTGAAGATCTGCTAAAAAATCAGCACAAAGTAATAAATTATCGGTTGTTTCGCCTTCTGGCAATGAAACATTAGCTGACTTTAATTTAATAAATTCTTTCACAAGTTCATCAACCGAAGATTTTAATTGAACATTAACACTATATGCTGTTTCTAATTTTGCTTGATATTTTGTTAATAATAATTTAAAGGCTTTAATGGCCACAACTTCTGTGTTTTCTTCAATATTAAAAATTCCTAAAATTTGGATATTTCAATAAACATTAGGTGTTTTGAAATTAACACCGGTAATCGGTGCTGTGTCAATGAATTCAACATTATTATAACGATGAACTTTCTCACGACCAAATAATGCTAATTTTGCTTTTTCAAAGCTTTCACTATTGCTAAATAGTTTTGCTAATAAAATTTCTTTATTACTATGCGGTAAACTAATAATTAATATTTTTTTATCAACATAATCTTTTAAAAAGGCATGAAACCCTTTTAAACACTGTTGATATTGTTCTTCGCTTTGCTGGTCAGGACTTAATAACATTTGACAGTAAATTCCTTGCCCATAATAATATTCCATTCATTTTTTTGTTTGTTCCACATCAGCTTTTTGCGTATTTGAAAAAAGGATTATTCTTTTTACATGTTCTAATTTTGCATAATTTAAAAGATTAGCACCGGAGTACGCAACTCTTGCATCAACAACTTCAATAATAACATCTGCTGTTGCTGCTAGTTTATCAACTCTTTTATTATTTTTAATAAATTCACTTGGGATTGCAATTGTCTTGTCACACATAATTGTGTTTCCTCCTTGTTTTATAATTTTAGTAGAAATTAAAAAGACTTTAACAGCCTTTTTAATTTATTTAGTTTTAATGATTTCCTTAATCCGTGCAGCTTTACCAACACGATTTCGCATATAGTAAATACGAGCACGACGAACACGCCCATATTTTACAACTTCAATTTTATCAATTAAAGGTGAATGTAGTGGAAAATTTCTTTCAACCCCAGCACCATTACTAATTTTACGAATTGTAACTGATTTAGTAATGACACTACCTTGTAACTTAATTACTACTCCTTCAAAAACTTGGATTCTAAATTTATTTCCTTCCTGAATTTTATAGTGAACCTTGATAGTATCTCCTGAAGAAAACTCAGGTAAATCAGCACGAAGTTGATCCCTTGTAATTTCTTCTGTTAAACGCATATTCATAACTGTTCTTCCTTTCTATGGTTAATAAACCTATTTTATTTTTCATTTTTAATTTTTGTTAATAAAATTTCTTGTTGTGGTGTTAAAGTTATTTTTGATAATAAATCTGGTCGTTTTAATCAAGTTTTTTTTAATGCCTCATATTCTCGTCACTGTGCAATGTTTTGATGATGACCGCTTAACAAAACCTCAGGCACAAGATGTCCATCATATGCAACTGGCTTTGTATAAACGGGATAATCTAAGAGATTATTTGTAAAAGAATCATTGAGATGTGACTGTGCATTAATAACATCACTGCATAGTCTTGCAACACTATCAATCACAATCATACTTGCTAATTCACCACCAGTTAAAACATAATCTCCAATTGATAATTCATAATCAACATAATGTAAAATTCTTTCATCAAAACCTTCATAATGACCACAAACCAAGATTAAATCCTGCTCTTGTTTTGCCAACTGTTGAGCTTGCTGTTGACGATATTGTTTTCCCTGAGGTGATAATAAAATAGTAATACTATTTTTAGTTTGGTGCGCTTTAATGGCTTTAACTAATGGTTCAATCATTAGGACCATTCCTTCACCACCGCCATATTGATAATCATCAACTTGGTGATGTTTACCAACACTATAATCCCGAAGATTGACAATATTAATTGCAATTAGTTTCTTTGCTAAAGCTTTTTCAATAATTGATGTTGTTAAAAAATTATTAAACATTTCCGGGAACAAAGTCAATACTGTAAACTGTTTCATTTAAATAACCTTTTTTAAAATTACTTTTTGCTGAATCAAATCAATTTGTTCAACATATTCATCAACATATGGAATCATCATCTTTGTTTGATCAGTTTTTTGAATTTCAAAAACAACATGTGCTTTTGTTTCAAATTGATGTGATAATGTTCCAATTACAACATCCTGATAAAAAACTTTAAAATTAGTTAAATCCTCTTGACTAATAACTGTTGCTAATTCCAAATCCGCCTTTTGGCATAACAAATAACATTCTTTAAAATCTAACACTTCGTTAATATTATTAAATTCTTTAAATTTAAGAATATAACCATGATTAGTAAGTGTAATTTTAATTAATGTTACTGGTTGATAAAGCAGCGGCAACTGAAGAAACATTACCTTATTAACTAACTGTTCTACATCCTTAATGTTAATTAATAAAGTTGCCTTAACTTCTCCCTTAATTGCATGCGGTTTATTAATCTTAAAAATTTTTAATAAATCTTTCATTTAAAAAACCTCAAATTTAATATTAACTTTATGTTGATCAAATTGCCCTCTAATATTTAATAATGTTCGTAAACTATTAGCAATTAAACCTGATTTACCAACAACATACCCAAAAACTTCTTCACTACACATTACTAATAAATTAATTTCACCTGTTTTTGTTTCTGGCAATTGTCGAATCTCATAATATAATTCGTTATTGTCTTGAGAAATTAACGGTTCAATTAAATTTTTAAGTTCTGTAATATACATATTGTTTATTGTTGTAACTTTAAACAACAGCTATTTTTTTGTGCTTTTTTTGGGTTTTGAAACTTGTCTTTCATTATGTAACTTAGTCATTAAACCTTCTTTACTTAATAAATTACGAACTGTATCGGTTGGTTGCGCTCCTGTTGATAATCATTTATAAGCAATATCTTGATCAATTTTTACATCACCATTTAAAGGATTATATGTTCCAATTAATTCAATATATTCTCCATCACGTTTGACACGAGCATCTGTTGCAACAATCCGATAAAAAGCCGCTTTCTTTTTACCTGTTCTTTTTAAACGTAATTTTACCATCAATTTTTTCCTTTCTAATTCTATTTTCCTGTTAAACTATGAAACTTAACATCCTATATATCATACCTTAAATAAAAAAAGAGTCAAGTTTTTCAACTTAACACTTTTTCAATGATAGAGAGAAATAATTGGAACTTTTAAAGGTAAATTTTATTTGGAATAATTATAAATTATCCCATTTTCAATTAATAAAAATTGAACAAAAATAGTTGGTAATTTAATATTTTTTCGTTTAATTGTTTTCCCTTGTCTTCCAACCTCAGCAACTAAATTATTTAAATAAAAAAACTTTGCTTTATAAAGCAAAGTTTTAATTTTAATAAATATTTAATAATATTAAATTTCTAATTTTATCCTAGTATTCCTTTAATTATATTTTTTCATCAATCATTTATGTCATTTGGCTCATAAAAATCTTTATTTGTAACATCAAATGATGAAACTTTCAACGAATTTCATACTCGATAAATAGCATTCACACTTTGTGTTATAATGCATAAAAGAGCATGAATTTCTTTGCCACTACGATATAAATACATATCAATTCGTGATGTGTGATGAGCGACAATAAATCTATATTCATAATTTATTAGTTCTTGTTTAAGGTAAATGGGTTGCCGACTAGATCAATTATTCTTATCAATTTTTGAAGAACCAATTAATTTTGTTGATACTTTAATATTTTTTCGCTGAATAGTTGCTCCTTGACCACCAGCCGCAACAACTGAATTATTTAAATTAATATAATCATAATATTTCAGAAACTCTTCTCATGAAGTTGCATAATCAGTTCATTTAAATAACTTAATATTAAAATGATCAGTTGTACCCCCCCCCCGTACTAATAGCTCCTATTTTATTGATAAAGTAACACGAATACTTTTAATAAGATTATTCTGGTACTCATTATTTATATTTAAATAATACGATATTCCCGCCGTTGTAACACCCGGTGATGCCGCAACAACAGTAGCCGCAATGGCTCACGGTACACTAATCCCAAAAAATCAGGCCGCTGCTCAAAAACCAGCGGCTGCAATTGCGACAATAGTAGTTGCTGTTTTAAACCCCAAATTTATATCATTTAGTTTATCTCAATATTCTAATGCAGCTTGTTTATCTTTGCTGATACTATAGGTTGCAACATTAATATCATTATTAAAATTTAACCCTGAATTTGAACTAAAAGCCATAGTTCCTTCATTTTTTTGGATTTCTTTGTCATACAAATTTTTAAAATCTGGAAATTCAGTTCGAAAATCATTTATCATAATATCAAATAAATTCGTAAATAATTGTCCTCCCATTTTTTGATATTTTTTTACACTTTTTTTACCAAATTCACTAACTGATTTAAACATCTCTTTTTCACGTGAAGTTTTATTCGAAGAGTTTTTATTTAAATCTTTAAAGTATTTATTAACTTGATCTCAATCAACTTCATCCGTTTCAGATTCAGGACTTTGTAAAACTGATAAATTCTTGTTAATAATTCCTTCATTGTTTGCTATCAAATTACTATTTGCGGTCAGATTTATGATTCCGCTTCCAACAATTGTTATTGTACCCAATAACACTAACAACTTTTACATATATAATTTAATATTCATTCTATTCTATACAACCCAACCACCCTACCAAAACTAATAAACTTTAATAATAAAAAATAAATAAGATAATTTGTTAAAAAATTAAATATATTAGTTCAAAATAAAAATATTTTTTAAAACCCATTTTAGTGATAAAAAATATTTAATAATGTTTGTGGTATGAAAACATCTTTGTTTTGTAATGTTACACTTTCTTCTTTAATTCCGAATACTTTTTCATTAACACGTTTATTTAATGTTTCACCATGATACTTACGATATAATTTGTTATTTAAAAAAAAATATAAATATTGTAAACCAACAAACGTGCCAAAATGCAAATGAAAGAAAAGATTAAAATTAATCATCCTCATTCTTGATAAACATTTAGGAAAAAATATGGATATCATGTATTTGATGGTCTATGGTCTAAATAACATAATGTTCCCCGAATTAAAATAATAATAAAATACAAAACTGGGTAAATTAAAATTAATCATAATGTTAATTTATGATGTTTTTTAAGATTATATTGAAAATTCCCTGATGTTAAAATATAACTAATAATCATACTAACTGGGATCACTAAATGTAACACAATTGTTGATATTCATGAATAAGCATCATATTGGTTAGCATCTTGGGTATTGATAAAAATTCCTAACCAAAAAACTAACATTGTAATTGTAATATATGTCGTAACTGCTAATTTTATTAAATAACTCGGGCTACGATTTGCAAACTTACTTTCAAATAAGTAAACAAAGAAATACATTGCAACAATATAATTTGTTTGCGTTGTAAAAAAAGCATAATAATTTGATACTCGTTCTGCATAACCTAACGCACTAAATTGTGGTAATGGAGCAATAATTGTGAAAACTAAATCAACAATTAAAAAAGATAATACTAATAACAAAACTCCTAAGAGAACATAAAATAAAATTTTATTATTTCATTTAAACATACAAAAACCTCCGATATTAAATTAATTAATTTTTACTTAATATTTTATAATATTTTTGTTACGATGTTATTTTTTAATTGATATTACTTTTATAGTTCCTTTTTTAATAAAATTCAACTGTATTTCCAAGCTATATTATTTATTAAGATCAATCATAAACCTCTGATGTGACTAATTAAAATTTATCAAAATAATCAGTCATAACAATATCTCTTGGTTTTAAAATACCTCTCATTATTTAATTGTAATTTGCAAATTTTTAATTAATGTTTTAGAACAATCAGGACAAGCTAACGATGGAAAAACATCCCCATTTGAAACAAATTTAATTCCAACAGGATTAAAGAAATTATGACAAACTTCACATTCCTTCAGTCCTTGTTTGACTTGACCCAAACACTTTTCACACATATTGGCATTATTTTCTCGTAAAAAATATTCATGACAATGAATACAATTACCAATGTCATTTTTAAACTGCCCTGTTTCTCATTTTGAATATTCATAACGATCATTTGAACCAACATAAGCATAAACTTTTAAAATTCATTTATTATCTTTTGAAACTTTCTTGCCATTTAAAGTTACTTTTGTTAGTAAATATTTGTTAGCTTCTATTTGATTTGTAAAAATTTTAACAACTTTAGCTTGATCTGGATAAAGTGCATTTTCAGTGTAAAACACTATATACAAATTTTTTGTCTTATTCACTATGTTTCCATCCTTTCTTGTTGTCTTGGAAGCGGATAATTTTGCGCTGCACATTTAAAACAAATAAGATATTCTTTATTATTAACTAATAATTTTCCGAATAATTCACGGTTAAAATCATCACGAACAAGACGATGTTTTTTACACAAGTCACATTGAAAGGTTTCAATTCCTGCTAATTCGCTTTCACATTCTGAACAAAGTTGATTACGATCTAATTTACTTTTTACCCGATTACATTGTTGACAAACCGATAATTCTTTAATAAATTCTTCTGTTGCCCGTTTATTCAATTCATAATTATCCGTTGTATTATCAAAGGTAAAGATTAAACAAAATGAAATTTGATTAACAATATCAGTATTATATTTATTATCTAAATAACAATCTTCCAAAGCTTCCTTTGCATCAACAGCTGTTTTGCAAATGCAACGCAATGTTTGTGTTGTTCCATTTCCATCAAAAATAAAATAATAATCCCAATTCACTGTATTATTCCTCATTCTACGACATTAATAGCTATTCTTTATTATTATATCACTAATTTACAAAAACAAAACAGAAAAACACTTTAATTTTGTCGAAAACTCTTGATGAAATAAAAAAAATCATCAATATGACAATTTGAAAACTAATTTTGTGTAAGATTATGATTTTGCTTTAAATTTTTTAAACGTTAAAATATAATACCGTTGATTGTTGGTTTGGTGTTAAACCTTTGTGTTGGTATTTTCATTTTCAGAGCTTTAAATAATTTTGAATATTAGTGAAACCCAAACCATGATAATGAATTAAGGCTTCTTTAAGACTGGATTGTAATTTACTAATCTTATTTAACTTTTGATAACTAGTATCAGGGTTTGTACTAGTTTTGGTGGAATATAGAGTAGAATTTGTTTGTTTTGCTACTAATAAATATAGTGGTTGCATATCAGAAATAATTATTGATTTTTCTTTAATTAGTTGCTTATTCATATTTTCAATAATCCATTGTTTTTGTAATCTTTTGGTATTGGTGGATTGAACAAAAATATTATTATTGCTATCAACTGCCATTTGAATACAGCATTTGGTATCAGTTGAAAATGGATCGAGATGAGTTTTTCGTTTATCAAATTTATCTTTAAAATTGCCTTTATGAATTTCTTTAATAAATGTTTCATCCATTTGGATTTGACCATTTAATTTTTTAAATTTTAACTGTGTATTTTCTAATTGTTTTGATTGCATTAATTTTTGTCGATTATATCAAGCGGTTTTTGGGGTTGTTTTAATAAAACGAGAAATTATTTTACTAGATTGTCCTAACAATGAAATTTGAATTAATAAATTTCACTGTTCATAATTTAAATGACTTCAATAAGTAAAATGATGACGAAATGCATCAAAACTAGCACGACATTTTTTACATAAATATTTTTGTTTTCCTTCGGAATTATGACCATTTTTAACACAATGAAAAGATTTGCAATTAGGACATATAATGCCTTTATCTCTAAATTTTTGATCAATTTCATTTAAACGTTTTTGTTTTTTAATTAAGTCTGCTTGTTGTTTTATTTTTTCATAAAATTCTAAAAATTGATCATCTGTTAAGCTATTTATTAATTCTGTAATTATTTTTTTCATCATTTATTTACCTCTATATATTAAAAATATACCTAATTTTAGGTATATTTTATAAATATCAAGAGTTTTCGACAAAATTAAAGGAAAAACATAAAAGACCCTTATGGTCTTCTTTTTTCTTCATAGTTGATTCAACTGCACGGTAAGACAATATTATCTAACTATTTTAAATTAATTAGTAAAAATTCGTAAAACCTTTAATGCTAATACTCGTGGGCTTTGATCAAGTTCTTTACGAATTTTGGGATTATCAATAATTAAGGATAAAAATTCATATACTTTACTTTCATTATATGTCGACAGTTTATCAATAAATTTTTTAACATTTAATTTTAATGCAACTAGTAATTTTAAAATTTTATTTCAACTAGTTTTTGAACAATCTTTTTCAATTCGACAAATTGTTGATTGTTGTAAGCCAGATATCTTTGCTAATTCACGCTGGGTCAAACCCTTATGAATCCGTAATTGCTTAATAACTTCGTTCATTTATATATTCCTTTCATATAAAAAATAACTAAGTTAAATAATATATTTCTTTATCTATGCAATGCAAAAATTATAGCAGAAAAAAAATTTTATTGTTAAATAAAATTTTTGTATGCATCAGATTAAAATAATAAATTACGAGGAGTACGCGGGAAAGGAATCACATCACGAATATTCAACGCTCCGGTCACATACATTACCAAACGTTCAAATCCAAGTCCAAACCCAGCACTTTTATAATAACCATATTTTCGTAAATCTAAGTACCATTGTAAATCTGTTGTTGGAATTTTTAATTCGTGACAACGAGCAATAATCTTATCATAACTATTTTCCCGAACACTTCCTCCTACTAATTCTCCAATTCCTGGCACCAGTAAATCACAAGCAGCGACTGTTTTATTATCATTAACTTTCATATAAAAAGCTTTAATCTCTTTTGGATAGTTAAATAAAAACGTTGGTTTCTTAGTTTCTTGTTCACATAAATATCTTTCATGTTCAGTTTGTAAATCCATTCCCCAAAAAATATCAGCATTATCAAATTTATGACCATTCTTTACTGCTGTTTGTAAAATTGTAATTGCTTCGGTATATGAAAGTCGCACAAATTGATTATTAACAACATTTTGTAATCTTGTTAGTAACTGATCATCACCATTATCATTTAAGAACGCAAGTTCACGATGATTATTATTGAATAAATAATTAATAATATATTTCACCATTGTTTCAATTAAGTCCATATTCTCGGTTAAATCAATAAACGCAACTTCTGGTTCAATCATTCAAAATTCGGCAGCATGTTTTGTTGTGTTAGAATTTTCTGCCCGAAAGGTTGGGCCAAAAGTATAAACTTGACGAAAGGCTTGCGCAAACCCTTCAGCATGAAGTTGGCCAGAAACGGTTAAACTAGCTTTTTTGCCAAAGAAATCTTCGGCATAATGATCATCGGTTCTTGTTGTAACAACAAATGATTCACCAGCTCCTTCAGCATCATTCCCTGTAATAATTGGAGTATGAACATAAATAAAATTATTTTTGTTAAAGAATTCGTGAATTGCAAAAGCACTGCTGCTACGAATTCGAAAAATTGCATTAAAAGTATTAGTTTTTGCTCGTAAATGTGCAATTTCACGTAAATATTCATAAGTGTGTTCTTTTTTTTGTAACGGGTAATCTTCACTTGCTTGGTCAAGAATTTCAATGTTACTTGCTTGAATTTCAAATTGTTGCTTTGCAGTTGGCGTTAAACAAAACTTTCCGGTAACTTTTACTACCGATGAAACACGTACGCCACTAAGTTCTAAAAAATTAGTTAATTGTTCCGCCTTATAAACAATTTGAACATTGTCAAAAATAGTTCCATCATTAACAACTAGAAACCCTAATTTTCCACTACTACGATTTGAACGCACTCATCCTAAAATCGTAATTTCACTTTGATCTTGAATCTGATCTTGATATAATTGTAAAACTGTCGTCATTATTTATCTCCTTTTTGTTTTTATAATTTAATTGCACTTTGTAATGCTAATTCAACCATCTGGTGAAAATTATTTTGGCGTTCAGTAGCAGAGGAGGTAACTTCACCTGAAATAAACGAATCTGAAATCGTTAATAATGTTGCTGCTTTTTTATTTAATGCTAACGCATTAGCAAACAAAGCAAATGATTCCATTTCAACACAAACCGCATTATATTCAGCTTTAATCTTCTTTCAATCATCTGCATTTTTACGATAAAAAACATCAGAAGAATGGACAATGCCAGGATAGGTCTTAATCTTAGCTGCTTGAGCAACTTCTTCAATTGTTTCAAAAATATCTTGTGAAGCTTGAAGAACTTTATCATTAACTCCAGCAACAATTTCAGCAAAATTATTTTCGCCATAAGCTCCCGTTACATTAACAATATCATAAACTTTTAATGCTGCATCATAACTTCCAGCTGAACCAACCCGAATAATATTATCAACATAATAAAATTTAAATAATTCATACGAATAAATCCCAATACTTGGACAACCCATTCCGTTTCCAGCAATTGTAATTGGTTTATTCTGATAAGTCCCTGTATACATATACATATTTCTAATTTCATTTACTAATTTTACATTTTCTAAAAAAGTTTCCGTAATAAATTTAGCTCGTAATGGATCACCGGGCATCAAAACTGTCTTAGCAATATCTTCTTTTTTGGCATTAATATGTGGTGTCATTGTAATCTCCTCTTAATATTCTATGTTTAATTTATATTGTACTATAGAAAACAAAAAGAAACATTAGTTCCTTGCAATTTAACGATACTTTTTTAAAATTTTATTACTTTTAACCTTATTTTCTAAATATTGGCGATCTTTATCCATTGATAATAACACCTGAATTAAATTATCGTTTCAATATATTAATGGTAATAGCACTGAAATAAAAATTTCACTTTTTTCATATAATGATGATGAAACAACAATATGGTTAACATCAGCATATTTTGATAAATCAGAATTATATTTTGAAGTAACGGCAACAACATTTGCACCATTGTTTTTTGCTTCTTTTGCAGCCGCAACAACAGATTGTGTTTTTCCCTCTAAACTCATACAAATTAGTAAATCATCTGGTTGCATTAAACTTGCCCGCATAATAGTATTATTTTCATCTTCAACTAAAATACTACAAGCAAAACCAAAACTAAATAAACGATTAGCTAACTCTTTTACTGATAAACCGGTATTACCAACACCAACTAAATAAATTGCTTTTGCTTTTTTTAGTAGTGTCACTGTTTCTAACAATTTATCACTATGAAAAATTTGATTGTTACGTTGTAAAATATCTTGATAATATAAAAAATATTCTCTGTTGCATCTAAATTTAAATTATTAGTTTCTAATCGTTCTTGTTCAGCAACAATTGCAATAATAAAATCACGATAACCTTTAAAACCTAATTTATCAATTAAAGAATAAATTGGCGAATAACCAATGCCCGTTGCTTTTGATAATTCTTCAATCTTGATATTACGAATATTGCGAACATTATCGCGAATATAATTAGCAATTTTAACTTCTTTTTTAGTACAACTTCCTTGAATCATTGATAACTTAGAAAGGATTGAAATATTTTCCATTTGTTAATAATCCCAACGATTATCTTGTTGTGCCATGACAAACTCTTTATCAACGATATCTGATGATCAAATCTTATTAATTAAATGATCAGTAAAATACATTCAAGGTAATAGTTTATTGACATAAATTTTATGGTCATTAGCGCGTTGATTAGGGGTAGAAATAATATGTGATCAATTTGATAATTGAACCGCTTTTGACATATCTTTTCCAGAAATAGCAATAATTGTAACTCCTTTTTCTTTCGCAATTGTTAAAGCTTTGTTGACTGATTCATTATCACCAAATAATGAATAAGCTAAAATTAAATCATTTTTATTCATAAAACGAGAACGAACCATTAGATCCTCTTCATTTTCATTTAAATTAAAGGCATTAAAACCAAAGTGATATAATTCTAATGCTAAAGTTTGTGATAACGCATTAGTTGAACCCATTCCAATCACAAAAATTCGATATGCTACCTTAATAGCATTAATCGTTTGATTCATTACATCATTATTAATCATCGTATCATTTTGATTAAGAATATCAAAGTATGTTTTTTTCATTAAACTTTCCATGTTTTCAAAATCTAATGATTTAATTTCAACATCAGCAGCAATTGCAATTAGAAAATCACGATAACCTTTAATTTGCACTTTTCGTAACAAACCATAAATTGCACTATAACCAGTATTAACTCGTTGTGCTAAAATTTCAATATTCATTGTTGTTACTTCTTTCATATTTTCTTTAATATATTTAATTATTTCATTTTCCTTTTTGGTAAAATTCTTTGAATCAAATGTCTCTAATTTTGATAAAAACGATGCCATTGTATCTAATCTCCTTTTATTCTATTTTCCATTAATTCTTGTTCCGCCAAGCGGGCAATCATTGCAGCATTATCAGTACAATATTCTAATTTTGGAATGATTACTTTTAAATTTGATGTTGCTAGATCTAATATTGCTGTCCGCAATGCACTATTGGCAGAAACGCCGCCAACTAACGTAACCATCTTTGGTTGAAAATTTTTAATTGCCAACTTTGTTTTTCGCATAATAATATCAACACAAGTTTTCTGAAAGGTGGCACAAAAATTAGGGAGGTTAAGATTTTCCTTACCGTGTTCTTTTGCAATTAAATTAGCTGCCGCTGATTTTAAACCACTAAAAGAAAAATTATAACTTTGGTCATTCAAAGGCAATGGTAAATGATAAGCGGTTGGTGTCCCAGTTCCTGCTATTTTATCAATGATTGGCCCGCCAGGATATCCTAGTTCTAGCATGCGTGCAACTTTATCATAACATTCACCAACTGCATCATCTAATGTTGAACCTAAAATTTCAAAATCTAAATGTTTTTTCATTAATATTAGTTGGGTATGGCCACCACTAACAAGGACCGCTAACAAGGGAAATAAAAAATTATTATCAATTGCACTAGCGTAAATATGACCATATAAATGATTTAATGGCAGAATTGGAATTGCTAAATAGCTGGCTAAAGTTTCAGCAATTATTTTACCAATATGTAACGCACCAATTAAACCTGGTTTTGCTGTGTAAGCAATGTATTGTAAATCTGTGATTTTTATTTTTGCTGTTTGTAAAGCTTCTAATAAAACATATGGAAAATTTTTTAAATGCAAGCGGGACGCAAGCTCTGGAACAACACCACCACATTTTGTGTGTTCATTAATTTGGGACGAAATAACATTTGCTAAAATTTTTCCATTTTTATAAATCGCAACACTAGTTTCATCACAACTTGTTTCAATTGCAAGAATTACCATTACATACACCTCTAAAATATTATATAATAATTTTTAATAAAATGATAAGAAACCGATTACTATCAAAAATAATAAAAAATACTACAAAATTGTAGTATTTATTTTTGTTTTGTATATTCAATAAAAATCCAATCTAAATAACCTTGTTGTCTTTCATTACTTTTTCGATTCCTGCAATTGCAGATTTTTCGTCAGCACCTGATGCAACAATTTCCACTTCTGCACCTTGGTGAATTCCTAACGCAATAATAGTCATAATTGATTTCAGATTACCAGTTTTTCCTCCTGAGAAAATAGTAATATCTGACTGGTACTTTCCTGCTTCTCCTACAATTAATGCAGCTGGGCGAGCATGCATCCCAACAGGATCAGCGATAACAGCTTTAAATGATGCCATTAAATTTCCTCCTTTAAAATATACTCACTTATTATATCAAAAAAATAAAAATAACTATATTATCATTCAACAATTTTACCTTTTTAACCAATAATTTCAACGGGAATTTCTTGTTGTTCATCAGAAATTGTTCTTGAATTTAGAAATATCATTATCTGTTCAATAATTCAATTAAAATTAATTTTAATTGCTTGATTTGATATCAAATAATTAGTCACTAAATTGGGTT
This sequence comes from Spiroplasma endosymbiont of Sarcophaga carnaria, assembly GCF_964019595.1. Taxonomy (NCBI): domain Bacteria; kingdom Bacillati; phylum Mycoplasmatota; class Mollicutes; order Entomoplasmatales; family Spiroplasmataceae; genus Spiroplasma; species Spiroplasma endosymbiont of Sarcophaga carnaria. The sequence goes on along the minus strand of NZ_OZ026456.1, from coordinate 1,170,339 downwards.
CAAAAATAACATTAATAATTTTGCAATCTAATTTTTTAATACTTTTAACAAGAAAATAACTTTCTTCATCAACACAAATTACTGTTTCAATATGTTTGTCAATTATCTTATTTGTCAATAATGTTACATCAGTTTCATAATCATCAACAGTTAAAACAAGATAATTTGTCAATAAGTTTAAATCATTACTAGCCTTAAAATATCCTCGATATAATGTTTTTCACTCTGTTCCTAATGATAAATACAAGATTGCTTTTGTTTGCAAAGCAATTTTTGTTACTAATTGATACATTATTTTTTCAAAGTTAAAATATAATGCTTGGAACTTGTTATTTTGTTGTCCAAACAGAAGAACATTGATATTATTTTCATATTTTTTTAATAGTTTTGAAACTGTTTCATAATAACTAGTAAAAATAATTATTTTCATATTTCATTGTTGTTGTAAGGCTTGTAGCTTTAAGTCAAAGAGGTTTTCATCTTCATTAACCAACACGATATTAATCATAATATTTTCATTGGCTAATTTATTTGCTAAAAATTGAATAATTTGGCAAGTCCATTTTGATGTTTTATCAAAAATTAATAATGTAACATTTGTTTGCACCTGATTCTTTTTAAATAAAAAATCATTTTGTTGTAAAATTGCGTTAATCCGCTCTCGCATATCATCACTAATTGAACCGCCACTAAAATAGCGCGAAATTGTGCCAACACCACAACCAGCAATTTTTGCTAATTCTTTATAATTTTTAATTTTCATCTAGTTCAACCTCCCTTATTCTACTTTCTTAATTGCCTGACTATCTGCTGAAATGATTTTAACTTTGTACGGGTCTGGAAAAACAATTTGTACATTTTGAGCAATAATTTTTACAACCACCCCAATGCCAAACAAATCATGACTAACAGTATCATTTAATTTTCATAAGTTAGGTTTAAAAGATGGTTCAACATTTTTGTTCAAATGAAAAACTGTTGTTTCACCACTTAACTTCATCCCATTACGGTTTGAAAAAGGTTTTGGTTTACTAAATATTAATTCACTATTAACCTTTTGATGAAAATCACTATCTAATTCTTTAATAAAACGCGAAGGAAAACGTTCGTTTCCAGTAATATATGAATAACCTTCTGGATGACTTAAAAATAACATTTCTTGTGCTCTTGTAATCGCAACATATAATGTTCGTCGTTCCTCTTCAATCTGATCATAGCCCATTTTAATTGCCTGACTTGATGGAAAAATTCCTTCATTTAAACCAACAATAAAAACAATCTTTTTTTCTAATCCTTTCGCATTATGAATTGTCATTAAAGAAACAGTATTATCAGTTAAATTATCACTATCACTATCGGTTTGTAATGAAACTAATTGTAAGTATTCACTTAATAATTCAACTCCAGTTAGATTATCATTTTGCTGGTCAAATTTTTTTATTGAGTTAATTAATTCTAAAATATTTTCTTCACGTTCTTCTTCAAAATTATCACGCAAACGTTGTTGATATCCTGTTTTATTTAACAATAATATTACCAGATTTTCAATTGTTGCTGTTTTTGGTAATTCTGTTAAAGCAGCTAACATTGCTGTGCGTAAAGCAGCTAGATTATGTTGTAAACTTGTTGGTAATAAATCAAAATGATGTTCTAACAATGCCGTAAAAGTTAATTCTCGTTCTTTTAAAACTGTGAGAATTTGTTCAAATGCTTTTGGACCAATTTTTGGCGTTAATAATAATACTCGTTCCACTGCTAACTGGTCATTATTCATAATTATTTTTAAAAAGGCAAGCGCATCTTTAATTTCCTTTCGTTCATAAAATTTGAACGCTCCAAAAATACGATAAGAAATTCCATAGTCTGCTAAAGCAACTTCTAAATCACGCGATAAGTAATTTGCCCGATATAAAATTAAAACATCTTTATAATCATAACTTTCTTGTTTAATCAATTCCTTAACTTTTCGTGCCACAAAGTCACTTTCATCAGCACTATTTACAGCATGATATAAAATTGGTAACTGTCCTAATGTTTGGTTTGTAAATAAATCCTTTTCAATTCGGTCTTTATTATTTGCAATTAAATTATTAGCTAATGACAAAATACTTTGACTTGATCGATAATTTTCATTCAGAATAATTGTTTCTGTTCCCGGAAAATATTGCTCAAGATTTAAAATTAACCTAACTTTTGCTCCCCGTCATGAATAAATTGTTTGATCAGGATCCCCAACAACCATAATATTATGTGCGTCACCAACTAATCATTTAATAATATCAAATTGAATTTCATTTGTATCTTGAAATTCATCAACTAAAAAATAATCAAAACGATTTTGTCATTTTTCTAAAACTTCTGGATGGTGTTTAAATAACTTATATGTTAGCAAGATTAAATCGTTAAAATCAAGACTATTTAATTCTTTTAACCGTGTCTCATAATGTCCATACACTTCCGCTCAACGTTTTTCATCCCCAATTGCATTATCCTTTGCACTGGCCGGACTAATAAAATCATTCTTTTGATTACTAATATAATTCTTTACCATCCGGCTTTCTTGGGCATCATACTTAGCATTAAATGTTTTATAAATATTACGTAAAATACTATCTTGATCAGCCATATCAATAATATTAAAATTACGCTCATAATTTAGCGCAACAATATCTTCGCGTAAGATGCGTACACACAAAGCATGATAAGTTGAAATCATACAACGTTTGCCATTAACACCAATTAAGTCAACAATCCGTTCTTTCATTTCATTCGCTGCTTTATTCGTAAAAGTCACCGCACAAATTCGTCATGGTTGTAAATCAGCGTATTTAATTAAATAAGCAATCTTATTAATAATTACTCGTGTTTTTCCACTACCAGCGCCAGCAATAATTCGAACAGAACCATTAATTGCTAAGACAGCCTCTCGTTGATTTGGATTTAAATGTTCAATAAATTCATTCCTCATGTGCTTCTGCCTTTCTTTTCAAACAATTACATTTTACCTTATAATTCATCAATTTCTTTTAAAATTTCATCAGAAATATTCCCCGGTTGATCTTTTTGTAAATGAACATGTTGATGCTCTCTTGTTATTGGTTTTTTTGACGCCTTTTTTTGTTTTTTAACAATTGGTTTTGTTTTAACATTAAATAAATTAAAATGACGATCAAATAAAATTTGATGATTTGGATTTAAAACAACCGCAAAAATTAACCCTAAATATCATAAAAAATAAGTTGTTGTTACAATTCGAATCACAATAATTGCCACGGGATTTTTGTTAGTTGTTCGAAATAAATCACCTAAATTAACATGAAAAATTAAATTTAAACTTAAATTTGTTAATAATACAATAAACCACGGCAAAAATATAATAAATAATTCTCGCGTAAAAATAACTCCTAATTTTAACTTTTGTTCTGTGTTAACTAATTTAATTTGAAACAAAAACTTACCAATCGTTTTACCATCTCAAAAATACGGTAAAAGGACAAAATAACAAAAGAACAACAAAAATGTTATGCCAATCACAACAATTGGTGGTCAAACAGTACGCTGACCATATCAGTAATTCATTGTCAAAGTTAAAATTAATGGAATTAAACTAGCTAAAATAATATCAAGAAAACGCACGAAAATAATGCGTGCTGGTCGCGCTAATTGGTGCAAGTTATAATCTTCGCCTTTCGTTGTTGTTGCTATTGTCATATCCTCCGTATCGTTGTTTTGCATCGAATGCTTAGTTTTATCATTTAATTCTGTCATAAAATCTTATTTAGCATTTTCTAGTTTTCAATTTTTAATAAATCCTTTAATATCACTAACAATTACTTTAAACTTTGGTTCTTGAATATCTTTAATGTATTTATTTTTAAGAAAACTTTTATATCGTCGTTCTAATTTATTTTCGGTGCTATGAATCGCTTTAATTGATAAGGCTTTATTGTTTTGCAACCGTACCAGACGTAAAAATGTCACAAGACAAAAACGAATAAAGGCATATTCTAATTCTTCTTGATACTCACGATATAAATTTAAATCACGATATAAATTAAAAATATAAATTCATTGTTTTAGTAAATCAAAAACGCTATAATTGACAAGCCCTAATTCATAATCAGCTAAAATATCTTCAATTGCTAAAAAACCGTTGGCATATGCTAAGATATTATAAATGAAGAAGGCATCAGTCCGGCGATAATTAAGTAACATAATATTTTTTTGCAATACTAATTTACGCCGAAAAATTTTAGTAAAAACCAAAGAATGGGTGTAAGCTAACACTTCCTTATCTGTTTTTGGAGATAATAAAACATTAGCTTTATTACGAATCTCACTATTTCCTTTTGAATGCGGATAATGTAACCGAAATTCAACAATATCAATTTTTTTATGCTCAACTTGGTGTTTTGTAACATTTTCTTTTAGCACAGCAACAGCTGTTTTATGAATAACTTCGCCTTCATCAACAATCATAAAATAATCCCCACGCGCAACACAAATAGCACTATTAAGACCATAAGAAAAACCTTGACTTCGTAAATTTGTAACGACTTGCATTTTTTTACCAACATTATAAAAATGCTCACTCATAACCTCTAATGTTTGTGATTTAGGTTGAAAACCAGTATCATCAACTAAAACAATTTCATAATCACCATTGGTTTGCTCTTTAATTGACATTAATGTTTTCATTAGTTTGACGGGGTTATTCTGTGTTACAATAAGAAATGATAAAAACATACTAGTATCCCCCCTATTTATACTTGTAATAATTATAACATTTTAATTTATTTTTTAGTATAATTATTATATTACACTAGAAAAGAAAATCATTGAACTTAAATGCTTTGAAAATAGAGGTTTTAAAATGCCAAATGAAACATTACAAAAAATTTTACAACAAAGAGAAATTAAAACAACCGATGATATTATCTTTCGTACCATCTTTGATGTTTTAAGTGCCCTTTTTACCGATGAAAATCATCTTTCAACATTGAAAAGTGGTTATACTATTAATGATCACCAACAAGTGTGACTAGTAAATATCCCACCACCCCATCGCCTTGCTGGGGGAATTGAAAAGGGTTATGCCAATTACATTGCTCCTGATGGAACATATCTTTATCAATTTGATAGCACCAAACCGCTTAGTAAACGAAAAAAACTTGGTGAACAACAAAGCCAACAGCAAACTGAATTTGTCACTTTTGCAAAATTAAATGAAAAAGAAAAAGGCATTGGTTATCACTTTGTTGGTGTTTTTCGGTTTAATTGTTATACCGATGAAGATTGTCAAACAATGATTTATAAAAAAATTGCTAATTCTTATCACTTACCACCTATAAAATAATTTCCAACACAAAAAACAAAAACCATACTTAATTCTAAGTATGGTTTTAAAAATTATAATTATTATTACGATTTTGTTTTGCTTCTAATCGTTGTTGTTTTGCTTCTTCGCGCGCCATTCGTTTTACACGGCCATAATCAAACGGGTCATATTTTCCTGTTCCCGCTTTAATATGCTTACCAAAAATATTAATCTTTCAAGTTCAATTTCTTTCTTTGAATCTCATCATTATCTCCCCCTATAATAAATTATCAAGCCCTATTTGTTTATAATACACGATATTAGAATATTTTTCAATTTCAAATTCTTTAATTTTGTCGAAAACTCTTGATGAAATAAAAAAAATCATCAATATGACAATTTGAAAACTAATTTTGTGTAAGATTATGATTTTGCTTTAAATTTTTTAAACGTTAAAATATAATACCGTTGATTGTTGGTTTGGTGTTAAACCTTTGTGTTGGTATTTTCATTTTCAGAGCTTTAAATAATTTTGAATATTAGTGAAACCCAAACCATGATAATGAATTAAGGCTTCTTTAAGACTGGATTGTAATTTACTAATCTTATTTAACTTTTGATAACTAGTATCAGGGTTTGTACTAGTTTTGGTGGAATATAGAGTAGAATTTGTTTGTTTTGCTACTAATAAATATAGTGGTTGCATATCAGAAATAATTATTGATTTTTCTTTAATTAGTTGCTTATTCATATTTTCAATAATCCATTGTTTTTGTAATCTTTTGGTATTGGTGGATTGAACAAAAATATTATTATTGCTATCAACTGCCATTTGAATACAGCATTTGGTATCAGTTGAAAATGGATCGAGATGAGTTTTTCGTTTATCAAATTTATCTTTAAAATTGCCTTTATGAATTTCTTTAATAAATGTTTCATCCATTTGGATTTGACCATTTAATTTTTTAAATTTTAACTGTGTATTTTCTAATTGTTTTGATTGCATTAATTTTTGTCGATTATATCAAGCGGTTTTTGGGGTTGTTTTAATAAAACGAGAAATTATTTTACTAGATTGTCCTAACAATGAAATTTGAATTAATAAATTTCACTGTTCATAATTTAAATGACTTCAATAAGTAAAATGATGACGAAATGCATCAAAACTAGCACGACATTTTTTACATAAATATTTTTGTTTTCCTTCGGAATTATGACCATTTTTAACACAATGAAAAGATTTGCAATTAGGACATATAATGCCTTTATCTCTAAATTTTTGATCAATTTCATTTAAACGTTTTTGTTTTTTAATTAAGTCTGCTTGTTGTTTTATTTTTTCATAAAATTCTAAAAATTGATCATCTGTTAAGCTATTTATTAATTCTGTAATTATTTTTTTCATCATTTATTTACCTCCATATATTAAAAATATACCTAATTTTAGGTATATTTTATAAATATCAAGAGTTTTCGACAAAATTAAAGCTTTTTTATTGTATTTCATGATTAATATGTTAATATAATTATAACTTTTTATGATTTAGTTTTACAGTATACAATACAATAAAAAAATAAATGGAGTCAAAACATGATTACAATTAAAACTGGGCAAGAAATTGAATATATGCAGAAAGCTGGTGTTGTTTTAAAACAAATTCATCAAGAATTACGAGCAATGATTAAACCGGGCGTAACAGGAATAATGCTTAATCATCGCGCAGAAGAAATTATTGCCGCAAATGATTGTCAACCCAATTTTAAAGGATTATATGGTTTTCCTGCATCAATTTGTGTTTCTTTAAATACTGTCTTAGTGCATGGGATTCCTAATGATGTTCCATTCCAAGTGGGTGATCTTGTTTCAATTGATGCAGGATGTGCTTATAAGGGCTATAATAGTGATGGTGCTTTTACTGTTATTGTTGATGCTGATCAAAATCCAGAGCATGTTAAGTTACTAACTGTTACAGAAACAGCGTTAACAAAAGCAATGGCAATTTTAAAACCAGGCGTTCGGATTGGTGATATTGGTGCTGTAATCCAAACATATGTTGAAGGGGAAGGCTTTTACTTACCAACTGAATTTACTGGTCACGGAATTGGGCGCAGTTTACATGAAGACCCAATAATTCCGAATGTTGGAAGTGCGGGAACGGGGCTGCGGTTGCAAGCAGGGATGACAATTTGTATTGAACCAATGGTCCAAATTGGAACTAAAGCGATTAAAATGTTAGATGATGGGTGAACACCTGTTTCGGCATTAGGATTAGCGAGTGCCCACTTTGAGCATACGATATTAATTACTGAAACTGGTTATGAGGTTTTAACATAACGTTTTTTATTATTTTTATAATTTTTAAATTTGAACTTTAATTTTGTCGAAAACTCTTGATATTTATAAAATATACCTAAAATTAGGTATATTTTTAATATATGGAGGTAAATAAATGATGAAAAAAATAATTACAGAATTAATAAATAGCTTAACAGATGATCAATTTTTAGAATTTTATGAAAAAATAAAACAACAAGCAGACTTAATTAAAAAACAAAAACGTTTAAATGAAATTGATCAAAAATTTAGAGATAAAGGCATTATATGTCCTAATTGCAAATCTTTTCATTGTGTTAAAAATGGTCATAATTCCGAAGGAAAACAAAAATATTTATGTAAAAAATGTCGTGCTAGTTTTGATGCATTTCGTCATCATTTTACTTATTGAAGTCATTTAAATTATGAACAGTGAAATTTATTAATTCAAATTTCATTGTTAGGACAATCTAGTAAAATAATTTCTCGTTTTATTAAAACAACCCCAAAAACCGCTTGATATAATCGACAAAAATTAATGCAATCAAAACAATTAGAAAATACACAGTTAAAATTTAAAAAATTAAATGGTCAAATCCAAATGGATGAAACATTTATTAAAGAAATTCATAAAGGCAATTTTAAAGATAAATTTGATAAACGAAAAACTCATCTCGATCCATTTTCAACTGATACCAAATGCTGTATTCAAATGGCAGTTGATAGCAATAATAATATTTTTGTTCAATCCACCAATACCAAAAGATTACAAAAACAATGGATTATTGAAAATATGAATAAGCAACTAATTAAAGAAAAATCAATAATTATTTCTGATATGCAACCACTATATTTATTAGTAGCAAAACAAACAAATTCTACTCTATATTCCACCAAAACTAGTACAAACCCTGATACTAGTTATCAAAAGTTAAATAAGATTAGTAAATTACAATCCAGTCTTAAAGAAGCCTTAATTCATTATCATGGTTTGGGTTTCACTAATATTCAAAATTATTTAAAGCTCTGAAAATGAAAATACCAACACAAAGGTTTAACACCAAACCAACAATCAACGGTATTATATTTTAACGTTTAAAAAATTTAAAGCAAAATCATAATCTTACACAAAATTAGTTTTCAAATTGTCATATTGATGATTTTTTTTATTTCATCAAGAGTTTTCGACAAAATTAAAGTAAAAAAGTAAAAAGTAGTAATAAAACTATTTTTTACTTTTTTATATTTTTATTAATTTATTTATTTTCGTTTGTTTTACTAATATTTTCAATATTGTCTGTTTTATTTTGTCTTTTATTTAAGTTTTGGAATGCTGTTTTTATTTCCTGAATTTCTTTATCATCATTTTTTAATAATTCAGGGTGACAATTTTTATAACTTAATTTAAGATGTTTTTTAACTATATTAAAATCAAGCACCTCAACTTCAATTTCATCACCAATATCAAAAAAATATTTAATATCTTTAACAAAATAATCTGAAACTTCACTAATATGGATTAAACCATCAGCCTTTTCTGCTCGACAAAAAGCACCATAGGGAATAATATTTGTTATTTTTACAATAATTTTGTTATTTTTATCATACATATATTTTTTCTCCTTTACTAAAATCTAATTATATTATTAAAATGCTGAAAAAAATTTGTTAAACACAAAAATAATTAATAGATTTTATTATTTTTATTATATACATTAACTAATTAATGAACAAATATTTTTTTAAAATATTGTTTTGATGTAAAATCCCCTAAACAAGGTCTTATTGTAGTATTTAATATATCTAAAACAGATTTTAATCTACTGCGAATATTAATTATAGGCTCATTTCGTAAAAACCAACGCCTTATATCTCTATTTATCCTTTCAACTAATGCTTTTTGTTTTGGTTTTCCAGGGTCACAAAAATAAACTCTTATTTTTAAATATTTTTCTATTAGTTTTCATTTATAAAATTCTTTTCCTCTATCTGTTAAAATACAACTAAATTTATTAATACCAATTTGTCTAATCATTTTCATTAAAACCATTAACACAATACTTGCTTTTTTAGTAAATAAAATATCATAAAAAACTATTTTAGATTTCCGATTTACTAAAACTAACAAATGAAAATTACCACAATCAAGGGTATCCATTTCTCAAATTCCACTAAAACTTAAATCATCTCCATAATCATTTAAAAATTGCTTATAATCTCTAATATTAAGCAATACACCACGATTATCATTTTTTTCACCATTTTTAGTTTTTCGCTTTTTATTTTTAAAATACAAATTATTTTTTGATAAATTAAAATAACCTAATCTAATATATTTATACATTGTTTTAAAACATACACTAAATTTTACATTATATTGTAATTCATACGACATAATAATATTTTGTGGCGAACGACCAAAATTATTATATTCATTAGAAAAATGACTTAATTCTTGTGAATTTAACATTGAATATTTACGACATTGTTTTTTGTTTTTATCATGTATTTTTTGTGCTTTTGCAGCATTATAATCACCAATATTATCAAACATATTTAATTCTTGCCAAATAGTTCTATAATCTCTATTCATTTGCTTAGCAATTTTTCGAATATTAATTGTTCCATTTTTCTTTTTAAATAATTCATTGTTTTTTAATTTTTCCAAATTTACTCTTTCATTAATATCTAATCTTTCATATTTTTTCACACTTTACCTCCTAAAATATTAAAATATGTTATAATTTACTTAAAATAATTATAGCATTTTAAGTAAGGAGTTAAATATATGAAAAAATGACTTAGCATTTTAGGAGCAATCGGATTAACAGCAACAAGTACAACAACATTAATTAGTTGTGAAAAACCAAATAACAATGAAAACGGAGGGGGTAATAAACCGAAACCTACACCTGAACCACAACAACCACAAGAACCACCAATTGGAAGTAATTGAAAATGATATTCAGGAGATGAATTGAACCATGGACCAACTAATAAATGATATATATTAATATCTAAATCAACTAATTAAACTGATGCAGTATATGCAATAGATTTAATTCATTTTACAACAAGTACAAGTATTAAAACAACATATCCACTTTTAAAGTCAATATACAGATGAGAAGAACTAAATAAACCAGCTCTACCAATAATTGATAATAAAACAGGTAAAATTACTGATTGAAAAGAATAAAAGGACCTATAAGTCCTTTTTTATATTAATCGAACAAATTTCATAAAAATAATTAATAGGAATATATTTGTTATTGTGTTATATAATGCTGGACTAAATTTTCATACTTCGAATGTTTGATTAAAAAAACTATATATTGTTTGAAATATTTTACCAACTCCGCTTGCTAATTCATTCACTTGCTTAACACCAGGAATATTATTTACAATTCAAATTGCCGCATTTCTAATATGACACGCTAAATTATATCAACTACAACTTTCATATTGTGCTTGTCATCATTGCCCATCAGGAAATAATCCACCATTATTTATTTCTTGTCAGTTATAAATACCAAAATTAAAATCATAATAACGATACATATCATTTTCTTTTTGTGCTTGTAATTCAAAAACATTATAACCAATTTTTTGTTCTTCAATCTTTTTATATTTTAAACCATATTTATCTTTTAAAGCACCTTCAAAAATATAACCTTCATTTTGATTAATATTATAATCATTTGCAACAGAAAAATCATAATTAAATACATTACCATAGTTAATGTTATAAAATCGTTTTTTAAATGCTGAATACAATTTAATATCTAGTTGCTTATATTTATCAGAAAAATAAAAATAACGAGGATAAATCTTAAAACCATTATTTGCTAATAAACCATATTTTTTATTATAACCTTGCACATAAGTATTGTTTTCTAAGTCAAAAATTGTTCGTAAATAATCTTTATAAAAGTTTTGCGAAACTGTAAACATACTATTTAACAATTTTTCAAATTGATTTTTATTCGTATTATTTTCATCAATTAAAACATCTCTAAAATTAACTAATTTCAAACCAAAAAAATTAATTAAAACAGTATTATATTCTAAATTATCAATATAACCACTTTCAATAAAATTACTACGATTTTGGAATACTGGAACTAAAGCATGAGCAAAAAATGCTTTTAAAAACTTATTAATATCAATTTGGCCTTTCATCTGTTCAAAAATATCTTTACCAGTATTAGGAGTATTATCTTGATTATAATTATATGTTTCAACACTAAAATTAAAGATACTATCTTTTTCTTTCATAAAAGTAAACAAAAAACCTAAATCATCAGTATATCGATAACTATTTGCATTATTACCATCCCAATATTGTTTAAGATGTGTTAATTCTAAACTACCAGCAACAATATTTTTATGTTCATCAATCGTTAAAATCATTCGATAAATTGATTTTCTAGTTAAAATAATACTAGGTTTTCAGTCCAATTTTTCCATATTATTAATAATTTCAAAATCAAAGATTATTCTTTGACTGCCTAAATTTGAATCATCATAATCAGGATTACCACCTTGCTGTATTCTAATATTTTCTTGAACAATTACATCAATATACTTTAATAAAAAAGAACGAACCTTTTGATAATCATTATCAGTATAAAAAAGAAGATTACCTTGATTATCTATTTCAGGAACTTGTTTATCAGTTGGAATACTTGTATTTTCTCATCTGTATATTGACTTTAAAAATGGATATGTTGTTTTAATACTTGTACTTGTTGTAAAATGAATTAAATCTATTGCATATACTGCATCAGTTGAATTAGTTGATTTAGATATTAATATATATCATTTATTAGTTGGTCCATGGTTCAATTCATCTCCTGAATATCATTTTCAATTCTGAAATTTTAAATTAACTTGTTGCAAATTGTCAATACTTTTTTCTAATTTATTAATTATTTCAACAGTATTAAAATACTTAGCAAAAGAATAAGAAAAATTTGTTAATTCTTTTAGAAATTGTTTTTTATCAACATCATAAAATTTATCAATGTTATATTGTTTAACATAACTATCTCAATTTTTGTATAAATCCATAAATTCATTACTGGGTTTATCAAATGAAATCCCCGTTGAATAACTATCCTTTAAAAAATCTAAATATCATTTATCATTATAAGTTAATGATTGCGATGTTTTTAAAGTTGGATTAATAAAATAATTGGTTTCAGACCAATTTTCAAAAAAACTACTGCGTAAAAACATTGTATTAATAAAATCAGTTTCATTCATTCCTGTTGTTTGTTGATTAACAGTATAATTTTGTTGATTTAACGGTTTAAATGCTGTTAAAGTAATAAAAGGAATAATTAAACCTAAAAGCCCTAAAAGTCCTATTGAAAATAAAGAAAATAATTTTTTCATAAATAACTCCTAACTATATAATGTTTTTGAAACAATAAACCCAACAATATATAAACTTGATATTGTTAACATTAACGGATGACTAAACAAAATTGCCATCTTACCAAATAAAGAAAGTAAAAAAGTATCTGAGTTATATAAATCCATAATAATATTTTTTGCTGATGTTAATTGATTAATAATAACTGTAATAAAACCAGTACCAAATATAGCAATTGCCGCAACCAATAAAACTAGTCTAATCATTATTTATGCACTCTCCGATATCCTTGTTCTCTTGTTTTTGCTTGTTTTGCTAAACTTGATAATTGTTGTTTATTACGATTAATTTTAAACTGTTTACGCTCTGTAATATGTTTTTGCATACCTTGTTTAGTATCTGAAACTCCACGAGCAGTCGCAGAATAAATATTTGATACCCCCGTTTGTACTATTGAACCTAATTCGTTATATTGTGTTCTTGTGCCGTGAATTGCATAAATTGATAACTTAACAACCATAAAAAAAATAATAAAATAAGCAATTGTTGTATTTGTCATTGGTAATTTAGTATTTCAAATTACATCAAAAATAAACAAAAAAACATCAAAAATAAAACTAAAAATCTTATCTCAATTACTACTTTCTGACAACAAATTAATCATTTTTATCACTTCCTTTTTCTTTTTTAGGTTTTAAATTCTTTTTAAAAATATCAATATCAAACAATTCTAACCGCTCTTTAACACTCAATTTAGTAATTTCTGACCAATAGTATTCTTTGTTATTAATTATTTCATCATTTTTTAAATCACGAACAAACTTTAATCATTGACTATCATATTTCTGTGCAAATTCTAACGGAATAATTATTTTAAAAAACCGAATTCCTAAACAAACATCTGACTTATGTTTTACTCGTTTACCTTCTGCTGTTCGTTCTACTGATTTTGTTTTTCAAATTTCATAATCCGTAATATCTTGAAAAATACCAATTCGCATAATAAAGAAACGATTAAAAAAATTAAATCCTTTTTTAGCAATCGGTTTTTTAAGTGAAATTGGAATAATAATACCACTTGCTAATTGTCGGATATTATTTCAAATCATACCCTCACGCTGTGCTGTAAACAAAGCACGATTACCAAAATGTCTTGCTAAAACAATTCACGGAATTTTACCACTATGGACTTTTTTCTCATCGTGAGGACTAGTTCCATCAATATATAAATAACTTTCATCAAATAAAATAACACTATCATCAGGGGGAACTGGTTTTGTTCTATCTGTAAAATCTAAATTTTTAAATGTTAAAACTTTAACTTTCTCATCTTCTAACGGATAATTACTATAAATTTTATCTGTTAATAATTTCATAGTTTGTGATAAATAAGTTAAAAGTAAAGTTTTTCCGGTTCCTAATTTACCAATAATAACTGATAACGGATTATCTCAAACAAAACTTACTAACCGAAAAGCATTTAACTGATAAAATATGTTTTTTCAAACTCATCATACAAAATAAACACATTGCAAAGCAAATAATAATCAAAATACTAAACCAGTATAATTTAATGAAATTATTCAAAATAACAAATCAATTAAACTAAACAAAATCATTGAACTACTAATATAACAATAATTTTTTAAGAAAAATACAAACTTTTTCATTATTTAAAATACCCAACTATTTTAAAAATCATTCATAACAAAAACCAAGTTAAAAATAAAATAACAATTCAAACACCAACCATCAAAGTTAAATATTCATTCTGTGTCAAAGTCCAAGTTGTAATACTTTCAACATTTGTTTTATTTATAAACAAAAAGACATGAATAAAAAACTCTTTTAATTTTTCTCAATCATTTTGCATTTTTAAAAACTCCACATTTTTTGAATAAGTTTAAAAAACATCCCAAAAAATAAAACGATAAATAATACAAACGATATAACATATAAAAATTCAGGGGCATTTGAACCAAAAATATAACTAACAAATTGAACTCAATAGTCATATAAACTCATTTAATTTAAACTTTCTAAATCATTAATTAATTCTTGCTCTTTTTCAACACTTCAATTTGTTAAATTATTATTGTTATTATTTACTTTTACTTTTTTAGGTTCATTTGAAAATAATGCTTTGTGCATACGATTAAAATAATTTTGTTTATATTGATTATACAAATTAATTAATTCTGTTCCAGTTAAATACTTTCAAATATGACGTTTTAAATTTTCATCATATTTTACAATAGGATAAGAATTATCATAAATCAAACCAATTGCTACTTGTTCTGAATGTTTTTCACTCGGATAAATAAATTTATTACTTAATCAAAAACCAATATGGCGATTATGATTAGGTAAATTTATAAATGAAGCTTTATCAGTCTGAAAAACTATGAATTCTTTACGAATAAAATAATTCTCTATATTTTGATTTTTCTTAACAAAATTACTCAATTTTATCAACTCCTTAATAAACATTTTTTTTAATTAACAATGTTATAAATAATGTTAAAATATTGTTTATCTATTGTTTAATAAACATTGTTAAATATAAAAATAATAAAAATTGGCTTTAATTTTGTCGAAAACTCTTGATGAAATAAAAAAAATCATCAATATGACAATTTGAAAACTAATTTTGTGTAAGATTATGATTTTGCTTTAAATTTTTTAAACGTTAAAATATAATACCGTTGATTGTTGGTTTGGTGTTAAACCTTTGTGTTGGTATTTTCATTTTCAGAGCTTTAAATAATTTTGAATATTAGTGAAACCCAAACCATGATAATGAATTAAGGCTTCTTTAAGACTGGATTGTAATTTACTAATCTTATTTAACTTTTGATAACTAGTATCAGGGTTTGTACTAGTTTTGGTGGAATATAGAGTAGAATTTGTTTGTTTTGCTACTAATAAATATAGTGGTTGCATATCAGAAATAATTATTGATTTTTCTTTAATTAGTTGCTTATTCATATTTTCAATAATCCATTGTTTTTGTAATCTTTTGGTATTGGTGGATTGAACAAAAATATTATTATTGCTATCAACTGCCATTTGAATACAGCATTTGGTATCAGTTGAAAATGGATCGAGATGAGTTTTTCGTTTATCAAATTTATCTTTAAAATTGCCTTTATGAATTTCTTTAATAAATGTTTCATCCATTTGGATTTGACCATTTAATTTTTTAAATTTTAACTGTGTATTTTCTAATTGTTTTGATTGCATTAATTTTTGTCGATTATATCAAGCGGTTTTTGGGGTTGTTTTAATAAAACGAGAAATTATTTTACTAGATTGTCCTAACAATGAAATTTGAATTAATAAATTTCACTGTTCATAATTTAAATGACTTCAATAAGTAAAATGATGACGAAATGCATCAAAACTAGCACGACATTTTTTACATAAATATTTTTGTTTTCCTTCGGAATTATGACCATTTTTAACACAATGAAAAGATTTGCAATTAGGACATATAATGCCTTTATCTCTAAATTTTTGATCAATTTCATTTAAACGTTTTTGTTTTTTAATTAAGTCTGCTTGTTGTTTTATTTTTTCATAAAATTCTAAAAATTGATCATCTGTTAAGCTATTTATTAATTCTGTAATTATTTTTTTCATCATTTATTTACCTCTATATATTAAAAATATACCTAATTTTAGGTATATTTTATAAATATCAAGAGTTTTCGACAAAATTAAAGAAAATTGGCACACTGAAAAATACTATTAAGTTTTAAAATAATAGTTATACAAAATAAATTAATAAAAAATAAATAAACTAGTGTGCCTTAGTTTCTTATTACTAAAATCCTTTGACCATAACACGGAAAAAGTTTAATATTTTAACAATAACAAAAATACCAAATGGAATTAAAATAATTCACGCATCACCTAAAAAAGTCATTAATTGTGGTAATACAGCATAAATTGCTTCTTTAACTTTCATCATCGCTTGCCCTAATCCACTTCAAATAGAACCCATTCCATCTGAAATAGTAGGTGGCGTATCTGCTGCTAAAAAATTAATTGCTGTTGTTAAATACATCCCTAACATTATTTTTTATCCTCCTTGTTTTCAATTTCTTTTTTATCTTTTTTCTTACCTCGAATTTGGCGAATTTTCTGATAAATTGATAAACCAATTCACGCAAAAATACCTAATATAATAACAACACTAAATATTGTCGTTAATCAAACTGGCATAATATATCTCCTTTCAATAAATTAAAAAATTGAAATTTGCAAACTCGCTCCGCTCGTTGTCGCTTTGCTCCACTTAAAAAACATTATTGAATAAATTATCCGCTAATAAATTACGCGGAATAATTTATTCTTTTACTTTTTAATTTCAATATCTTTTACAATCTTATTGACAGTATTAATAACAATATCTTTACCATACTTTTTCACTAATGACCGCAAAATTAAATATTGCTTTGTTTGCATAATTTCAACCTCCTATAATTAACTTAAAAAAGTTAACTAAATTAATAGTTAACTTTTTATGATTTGGCATTTACAATTTACAGTATCATAAAAAGAAAAAAACTAACGATCCTGTTAGTTTTCCTTTATACTAATTCAATAATCACCATTGGGGCATTGTCCCCTTTACGATTATCTAATTTTAAAATGCGAGTATAACCCCCATTACGATTTTGATATTTTTTTGCAACACCATTAAATAATTTTTGTAATGCTGTTTCTTTTTCATTCGCATCAATATCGCGTAAAAAACTAGCAGCACGACGACGAGCATGTAAATCTTGTCGTTTCCCTAAGGTAATTAATTTATCAACATGACGACGTAGTTCTTTTGCTCGGGTTTCAGTAATTTCTAAACGTTCATTAATAATTAATTCTGTTGCTAAATTACGCATTAAGCCATTTCGTCAAGCTGTATTTTTTCCTCTTTTTTGTTGATATGACATGATAACATTCCTCCTTTCCTAATCGCGACGAAAGTGTAAACCTAATTGGGCCACTTTGTCCTTGATTTCTGTTAGTGATTTTTTTCCTAAGTTTCGAATATCTTGAATTTCATCTTCTGTTTTTGAAACTAAGTCCCGTAACGTATCAATTTTTGCTCGTTTTAAACAGTTTTGTGAACGTTGGGTAAATTCTAATTCATCAATACTACGATCTAATTCATCTTCTTCTGTTTCAGTTTCTGATAAAATAATTTGGGTTAATTTAATTGCTTCGTTTAAATTAACGAAGAACTCTAAGTGTTCAGTAATAACTTTTGCCGCCATTGCAACAGCATTAACTGGTGTAATTGAACTATCAGTTTGAATTTCTAACTCCAATTTTTCTAAGTCCGCATTTTTCCCAACTTTTGTTGGTTCAACATTATATGCTACTCGTTGAATTGGACAATAATTTGAATCAATCACGATTAAATCAGCATATTTTTTTTCTTTCTTGTTATCTGTAAATGATTTATAACCACGCGAATTACGAGCGTGTAATTCTAGTTCTAATTCCCCACCTTTAGCAATTGTTGCTAATAATAAGGTTCCATTAATAATTTCAACTCCCGTTGGCACCACTAAATCTTTCGCGTAAACTTCTCCTTCTTTTAAAGAAACTACCTTCAAGATAACTGATTCACCATCAGGAATAATATCTTGGTTAATTTTCAATACTAAATTTTTAATATTTAAAATTATTTTTGTAACATGTTCAACAACCCCGGGAATAGCAGTAAATTCGTGTGAAGCCCCTTTAATACGAACTGCAAAAACAGCAGCCCCTGGTGTTGCTGATAACAATGTTCGGCGTAAAGCATTCCCCAATGTTACCCCAAACCCTCGTTCTAAAGGTTCCACTAAAAACTTTCCATAATTATTTGCTTTATCTTCTGCTTGTAATTTAAATTCTGGTCTAATAAATTGTTTCATCGCCTGATCCTTCTCCTATCCTCTTGGTCTTTTTGGTGGTCGTGCCCCATTATGGGGAATTGGCGTTACATCTTTAATTGAAGTAATTTCTAATCCAATTGCTTGAATACTACGGACTGCAGCATCTCGCCCCGGACCTGGTCCTTTTACTTCAACTTGAACACTATTCATTCCGTGTTCTTGACTTGCTTTCCCAGCAGCTTCAGCAACCATTTGTGCTGCATATGGGGTTGATTTTTTACTTCCTTTAAAACCCATTGCCCCTGCTGATGATCATGAAATTACATTACCCGCTTCATCGGAAATGGTAACGATTGTATTATTGAAAGTTGAATGAATATGTGCAATTCCCTTTAGGACATTTTTCTTAACTTTTTTCTTATTCGTTGTCTTCTTAACAGCCATAATTCTTCTCCTTATCTATTATTTTTTCTTATTAGCAACCGTTTTACGCGGTCCTTTAACCGTACGAGCGTTTTGCTTTGAAGATTGTCCGCGCGCTGGTAAACTTTTACGGTGACGCATCCCACGATAACTCCCAATTTCCATTAATCGTTTAATGTTTAAAGCAACTTCACGTCGTAAGTCACCTTCGGTTTTTATTTTTGCAATTTCATTCCTAATTGTTGTTAATTCATCTTCTGATAAATCTTTTACTCGAATATCTTCTGATATTTTTGCTTCTTTTAAAATTTTTTGTGACTGTGGTTTTCCAATTCCATAAATGTAAGTTAATGCAATTACAACGCGCTTATCATTTGGAATATCCACTCCGCCAATACGTGCCATCTATCTTCTTCCCGTCCTTTCTTAACCTTGTCGTTGTTTATGTTTTGGTTGTGAACAAATTATCATCACACGCCCTTTTCTTCTAATTACACGACATTTGTCGCAGATTTTTTTAACTGATGATCTTACTTTCATCGTGTATTCTCCTTTACCAAATTTTATTTTTGTTATTCTTTTTTATTTATGTCTAAAAATAATTCGCCCACGTTCTAAGTCATAAGGTGACATTTCGACAACTACTGCATCCCCGGGTAAAATGCGAATGTAATTCATCCGGATTTTACCCGAAACGTGAGCTAAAATAACTGCCCCATTTTCTAGTTTCACCTTAAACATTGTATTTGGTAATACTTCTAAAATTGTTCCTTGTACCTCTAATAAATCAGTTTTGGCCATTTTATTTATTACCTCCAATCCCCGTTATTTTAGAACTGCCATAATTTGGTCCCATACAGCATATCCTTCCATATCAGCATCAATAACGGTTAGTACTTGCTGATTTAAATAATACTGCACTAAGGGTGCTGTATCATTTTGATAAGCTGCTAACCTAATTTTAATTTTTTCTTCACTATCATCTTTTCGTTGAACCAATGGTGTTTGATCATCATCACAAACTCATTCGACTTTTGGTGGAAACGCTGTGCGATGATACGTACGTCCACAAGTTGGACAAGTTAACCGTCCAACAATCCGATCAAATAATTTTCTTTCATCAATTTCAAAATATAAAGTATGATCAATTTTACTATTCAACTTTTGTAGTAACTGGTCTAATTTTGCTGCTTGCGTAATTGTCCGCGGAAAACCATCTCAAATTAAATCACCACTGATTGTTTGTAAATGTTGTTCAACCATTTCAATCATAAGATCATCAGGAACTAACTTTCCTTGTTCAGAATATTGTTGACACAACAATCCTGACGGTGTTTTCTGGTTAATATTATCACGAATAATATTTCCGGTTGAAAGATGCGTAAAGCCAAATTGTTTGACTAAATGCTCAGATTGGGTTCCTTTCCCACTACCTGGCGCTCCTAACAAAATAATGTTTCGCATTGTTTGTCCTCTGGCTTTCTATCATAAGTATGAATCTTTTGTTTCATCTTCTAATTTTTGTGACTTTTTGTCAATAAAAGCTTGTTGAGTAATACGACCTTTAACTTGACGCATTGTTTCTAACGCAACTGACACCATAATAATTAATCCTGTTCCTCCAATTGCTAACGCACTTGGTAATGATGTTAACTTACTAATTACATATGGTAAAATCGCAATTGCTGCTAAAAAGACTGATCCTAAAATACTTAAACGGTTAATTGTTCCTTTAATGTATTTTTCGGTTTCTTTTCCGGGACGGACCCCTGGAATAAAAGTTCCGGCCTTTTGAAAGTTTTCCGCAATCTTTTCTGGATTCATTTGAACTTGTGAATATAAGAACGTAAATAAAATTATTAACACGGCATAAATAATAATTCCTGGCCAAGTACTAAACGATAAATAATTATTCGTAAATTGGACAAAGCCATTAGCTGGGTTGCTAACGCTAATAATTTGAGCGACAGTAATTGGCGCTGAAATTAATGCTGAAGCAAAAATTACTGGAATAACTCCCGCGGAATTAATTTTTAAGGGTAGGAAGGGACGATTATTTTCATCACCTGACGCTAACCCACTTCCGGTTTGTTGAATTGGTAATTTACGTTCTGATTCATTTAACATTACAACAAACAACACTACCAATAAAAACATTACAACATAAACTAAGAATTTTAAAATTCCATCAAACAATAAGTTAATATCCTCTTGTCCTGAAATTCAAAACTTAAATGTTGTTTGTAAATTGTTTGGTAATTGCGCAACAATTCCAGCAAAAATAATTAACGAAACCCCATTTCCGATTCCTTTAATTGTCATTTGATCTGCTAATCATAACATTAACATTGTTCCAGCAATTAAAGCCGTTGGTACTAACAGATAATAGAAAATTGGACTTCCAGTTCCAAAATCAGATGAATCTCATTTTGGCGAAATAATTCCTTGATTTGCCATTGTAAAAATTGTTGCAATTCCTTGCATAATTGCAAACGGAATTGTTAATCATTTTGTTAAACGATCTAATTTTTTTCGACCGCGTTCCCCACTCTTCGCTCAGCGCGATAGTGGGGGAATAACGTCAGTTGATAATAACTGCACAATAATTGAAGCAGTAATATATGGTGAAACTCCTAACGCTAAAATAGAAAACTTCCCTAATGTTCCTCCTCCCAACATCGAAATCAAACTAAAGAACTGGTCATTGTTTGATAGATCTTGGAAGTTCTGTGAAATTGTAACACCTGGGACTGTTAAATAACTTCCCAAGCGGATTAAAACTAAAACTAATAAGGTAAAACCAATTCGTTTCATCAAATCTTTATTTTTAACAAAGAAATTTGATGATTTAACAATATCAATATCACCATTTTTGCGGGTTGTTTTTCTTTTTTTTGTCTTAGTTTTCACTATATTACCTCCACTTTTCCTCCGGCTTTTTCAATTGCTGCTTTTGCAGTTTGTGAAATTTTGTTAACTTTAACATTAACACTCTTAGATATTGTACCA
This sequence comes from Spiroplasma endosymbiont of Sarcophaga carnaria, assembly GCF_964019595.1. Classification (NCBI taxonomy): domain Bacteria; kingdom Bacillati; phylum Mycoplasmatota; class Mollicutes; order Entomoplasmatales; family Spiroplasmataceae; genus Spiroplasma; species Spiroplasma endosymbiont of Sarcophaga carnaria. Next base: position 1,148,008 of record NZ_OZ026456.1, on the reverse strand, counting down.
TTCCCTAAGATTTTAATTAATTCTTTTTCATTTTTTAGCACTTTTTTTGCAACTAATGTTTGATGGTTAACGTCATTTAAACTAAGTTTTTCTAAATCACTTAAGTTTAATAACACATAAGTTTTTGTTGAAATATTAGTAAACCCAACTTTTGGTAAGCGGCGAAAGATTGACGTTTGTCCCCCTTCAAAACCAGGACGAACGCCACCCCCAGTACGAGCATTTTGCCCCTTATGACCTTTCCCCGAAGTTTTTCCAAGACCAGAAGAAGTTCCTCGTCCTAAACGTTTTTTACTATGACGAGCCCCTTCGGTGTATTGTAATTCGTTTAATTTCATCTTCCTTACCTCTTTCCTTGTAATTCTTCTGGGGTTTTACCACGTAATTTCGCAATTTGCTCAACTGTTCGTAAATTGCGTAAACCATCTAATGTTGCTCTAATCATATTGATTGGCGTATTTGATCCTAATGATTTTGTATAAACATCTGCTAAGCCCGCTAGCTCAATTACTGCTCGCGCTGGCCCCCCGGCAATAACTCCGGTTCCCTTGCGCGCTGGTTTAATTAAAACCTCACCGGCTCCAAAATGACCAATAATTTGATGGGGAACTGTTGTTCCAACTAAAGGCACTTTTACTAATTGTTTTTTTGCTTCTTTAATTGCTTTTTTAATTGCATCAGGAACTTCATTTGCTTTTCCAGTTCCAAACCCAACACGACCTTTTTTATCACCAATAACGACAACTGCCGCAAAACGGAAGTGACGTCCTCCTTTTGTAACTTTTGTCACACGACGAATTGTTACTACTTTTTCTTCAAACATATTATCCTCACCACGACGATCAAAGTTTCGTTCTGAACGTTGATGTGGTTGACGGGGATTGTTTCGTGAAAAATCACCTTTTGGTGGTTGTGATGGTGTTGATGGTCCACCAGTATTTGGTGTTAAATCTGTTTTATTCTCTGCCATATTTTCTTATTGCTCCTTTTAAAATTTTAATCCTGCTTTACGCGCAGCTTCTGCAAATGCTTTTACTTTTCCATGGTATAAGTACCCACCACGATCAAATACTACTGTTGTAACTTTTTTATCAAGTGCTTTTTTTGCAATATCAGTTCCGACTTTTTCTGCCGCCCCAACATTACTTGTTGTTTTTAAATCTGCCATTTTTAATGTTGAGGCAGCAACAATTGTTGTTTGCTTAACATCATCAATTAATTGGGCATAGAAATGCCCATTCGACTTGAACACATTCAAACGGGGAATTGCAGAAGTACCATTGATTTTTGCACGAACACGAAAATGTCTTTTTTTACGTTTTGCGCTTCGACTTTGACTTTGTAAATTTGCCATTGTTGTTCTTCCTCTCTTCTGCTATTTACCAGCAGATTTCCCTTCTTTACGAATAATATGTTCATCTTTGTATTTAACCCCTTTTCCTTTGTAAGGTTCGGGTTTACGATAATTTCTAATGTTAGCTGCTACTTCCCCAACTAATTGTTTTGAAATTCCTTCCACAACAATTTGTGTTGGTTTGGGAAGGGTAATGGTAATTCCTTTTGGAATATGATACTCAACTGGATGGGAATATCCTAAGTTTAAGGTTAATTTATCACCTGCTAAAGCAGCACGATAACCAACCCCATTAATTTCTAATTCTTTTTTGAAACCTTTGCTAACACCTTCCAACATTCCTTGAATTAAAGAATTGATGGTTCCGTGTAATTGCTTACTATGTTTCACGTCATTTGCTCTTTCTGTTGTCACAATGCCATCTTTTGCGTTAACGGTAATAACACTTGGGATTGCTTGTTCTAATTGTCCTTTTGTGCTTTTGACAATAACATTGTTTGGTTGAATTGTTACTTCGACACCTGTTGGAATTTTTAACTCTCTATTACCAATACGAGACATTTTTCTGTTCTCCTTTAAAGTTTTCTATCAAACATAAGCAATAACTTCCCCACCTAAGTGAGCATATTTTGCTGCTTTATCTGTCATAATTCCTTGGCTTGTTGAAATAATTGCAATTCCCATCCCATTTAAAACTTGAGGTACTTTTTCAACGGTTACATAAACTCTTAATCCTGGTTTTGAGATTCTTTTTAATCCTGAAATAACTTTTGTTTTTCCTTTGTACTTCAAAGTTAAACTTAATTCTTTTTTCACATCTCCTGATATTTTAAAATCTTCAACATAACCTTCTTCTTTCAAAATCTCAGCAATTCTTACTTTCATTTTACTTGAAGGCATAATCACACTTTTGTGTAAACGTTGGTTAGCATTTCGAATTCTTGTTAACATATCAGCAATTGTATCAATCATCATAATTAATTAGTCTCTCTTTCTATCATGAAGCTTTTCTAACCCCAGGAATTTGTCCTTTGTATGCTAAATTTCTAAAGCATAAACGACATAAATTAAATTTACGTAACACAGCATGAGGTCGTCCACAGTTTCCACAGCGAGTATAACCTCTTACCTTGAATTTTGGATGGCGTTGTTGTTTAACTTTTAATGATTTTTTGGCCATATTTCTTTCCTCCTATTTTTTAAATGGCATTCCCATTTTACCTAATAAGGCGTGAGCATCGCCATTATTACTTGCACTTGTGACAATTGTGATATCCATTCCACGAATTTTTTTAACTTTATCATAGTCAATTTCGGGAAAAATAATTTGTTCTTTGATTCCTAGCGTGTAATTCCCGCGCCCATCAAAAGCGTCGAGACTAACCCCACGGAAATCTCTTACTCGTGGTAAAGCAATGTTAATTAGTTTATCTAAAAACTGATACATCTTTTTACCACGTAAAGTAACTTTTGCTCCAATTGGCATTCCTTCTCGTAATTTGAAGGCCGCAATTGAACCTTTTGCTTTGGTAACAACTGGATGTAATCCTGTAATTAACGCTAATTCATTTGTAATATCTTCGATTACTTTACTATTTTGTGCTGCATCACCAGCTCCCATATTAACAACAATTTTTTTAACGGCAGGAACTTGCATAATTGACTGATAACCTTGCTCTTTGAATAATTCTTTAACAATTACATCTTTATATTTTTTTTCTAAACTAACATTCATTATTAATAATTATTCCTTTCTTTACGCTAAATGCGCTTTTGACTTACGAGCAATGCGAACTTTTTTACCATTATCAGCAACTTGATAGCTAATTTTAGTAATTTCTTTTTTGTTCTTTGGATCAATTAATGCAACATTTGAAATATGAATTGAAGCAGGAACTTGTTGAATTCCTCCTTCGGTGTTGTCTTGTGACGGTTTAACATGTTTAATATTAGTAATTCCTTCAATGACAACACGACTTTTTTCACGTAAAACACAGATGATTGGTCCTTTAGTTCCCTTGTGTTTTCCCGTTACAACTTTGACTAAGTCACCTTTTTTAAATTTAACTTTACTCATAACTTAGCCTCCTATAATACTTCTGGCGCTAATGATGCGATTTTTCCAAATCCAGCATCCCTAACTTCACGGGCAATTGGACCAAAAATACGTGTTCCCCGTGGCGTCTTATCTTCTTTAATTAAAACTACTGCATTTTCTGAAAATTGAATTTGTGTTCCATCGGTTCTTTTTAATCCGCGTTTTGTGCGAACAATAACCGCTTTAACAACTTGCCCTTTTTTAACAATCCCACCGGGAGTGGCTTTTTTAATGGTACATACAACAATATCCCCAATATTAGTAAACTTACGTCATGAACCACCTAAGTTTTTAATTACTAACACTTCTTTTGCTCCAGAGTTATCGGCAACTCTTAATCTTGTTTCTTGTTGGATCATTTATTTTTCCTCTTCTTAATTAACCAATTGCTTTTTCAATAACTTCAATTAAACGAAAGTGTTTAGTTTTTGATAAGGGGCGTGTTTCCATAATACTTACCTTATCCCCGGTATGTGCTTGTTCATATTCGTCGTGAGCTAAATATTTTTTTGAATACTCAACACGTTTTTTATATAATGGGTGGTTTTTGTATGTTTCAACTAAAACAGTAATTGTTTTATTGCTTCGATCCGAAATAACACGGCCTTGTAGCACTTTTCGACTATTTCTTTCCATTATTTTTTCCCTGTCCCTTTCTTGGTAGTTGTTTTATCATCGGCTTTTTTTGTTGTTTTTCCAGCAGTTAAAATTTTATCACGATTTTCTTTTCAATTTGTTCCATAAGTATACTCTGATGCTTTTGGATCTTTTGCTTTTAAATCTAGATTGATTTTAACACCTGTTCCGCGACCTTTTTCTGTTCCGATTGAAATTGAACTTTTCATTGCTGCTAATTTTTCTTTTGCATTAAGTTCAACATCTTTTTTTGCAGTATTAGTTCCCGTTGATTTTTTTGTTACTTTTGGCATTTCGATTTCTGCTTTTGCCGAAGTAACTGATTTAACGGTTACTGTTGATTTGCTACTTGTTGTTGGTGCAGCTGGTTTACTAACTGCTTTTGCTGCTTCGTTCTTTTTAATTAAAGATTTTAAAGCAGCATCATTTGCTCCTGCTGGTTTAGCAGGTTCTTTCTTTACCACTGGAGTTTTAGAAGACGCTGCTGGGGCTGCTTTTGGCGTTGCTTTAGCAGGTTCTTTCTTTACCGCAGGGGTAGTTGGTTTTTTGTCAGCTTCTTTTTTTGGTGCTGACTTAGTTGTTTTATTAGCAGCTGGTTTGCTTTCTTGCAACTGTGCTGCTGGTTTTTTCGCGGGGGCTGCTGAAACTTCTTTTGTTGTTGCTGCTTTTACCGCTGCTGGTTTTTTGTCATCTGCTTTAGCAACTGGTTCAAGATTTGGTCCTTCCGCCGTCATTTCCATCGCATCAGTTAATGGTAAATCCATTAAACTTGCCATGTTGTCTTCGGGACCTTCTTGTTCTGCCATAATTTGATCAATTTTGGCTTTGCGTTGCTTTGCAAATTCTTGTGATTCTTTTTCAATTTTAGCGTATGTTTCACTTAAATTAATTTTGACATTAATTGCTGTGTTTTCACCAGCTTTTTTACGAGAAGATAAGATTGTTAAAATGCGAGCAATTTGTTTTTTCAATTCCCCAATGCGATGTGGTTTTTCTAAGTTCCCCATTGCTGATTGAAATCTTAAAGCAAATAATTCAGCGCGTGATTCTTCTTCCAGTCTTTTTAACTCTTCAACTGATTTTTTGTTTAAATCATTCATCCTTACTCTTCTCCTTTTTTTATAATCTTACATCTCACTGGTAATTTATGCATTGCTAAACGTAACGCTTCACGGGCTGTTTCTTCTGAAACTCCTGCTACTTCAAACATAACAGTTCCCGTTTTAACTACTGCTACTCATTCTTCTGGTGAACCTTTCCCTGATCCCATCCGTACTTCTAATGGTTTTTTAGTTTTTGCCATATGGGGAAAAATTCTAATTCAAACTTTTCCTCAACGTTTCATATAACGTGTCATAGCAATCCGCGCTGCTTCGATTTGACGGTTTGTAATTCGTGCTCCATCTAGTGACTGTAATCCAAATTCTCCAAAATCAACTTTAGTATTCCCTTTTGCTTTTCCTTCGTATTTAATCCGATGTGGACGACGATATTTCGTTCTTTTTGGTAATAACATTATTTTGCCTCCTTAGGAGCAGAACGTGATTTTGGTGGATATTCACGACGATTATTGTTCGAACGATCATAATCTCTTCGTTCAAACTTTGGTTTTTCATCGCTAGTTGTGACTAGATCTTTACTTAAGATTTCACCTTTACAAATTCAAACCTTAACACCGATTTGACCATAAGTTGTCAAAGCTTCAGCCAAAGCATAATCAATATCACTACGTAAAGTGGCTAATGGTACTGTTCCTTCGGTATATCCTTCGGTACGAGCCATATCAACGCCACCTAAACGTCCTGATACAGCAGTTTTAATTCCTTGTGCACCAGCTTTCATTGCTTTTTTAATTGCTAACTTTTGCACAGTTCTGAATGATGCACGATTAACAATTTGTTCTGCAATTGTATTTGCAACTAATTGTGCATCAGTATCGGGGTTTTTAATTTCAACAACATTAATTTTTACTTCCATTTTACGATCACCAATTGTAACTCTTACTAGTTTTACTAATTCGACGATGTTTTTTCCTTCTTGCCCCAAGACAACACCAACACGAGCAGTTCTAATAAAGATAACAATTTCTTTTTTTGTTCGCTCAATTTCAATTTTAGAAACACTAGCTCCTTTTAATTTTTTCATTAGAGCTTTTCTAATTTTGATATCTTGATGCAATCAATTCACATAATCTTGCTTTTCAGCATATCATCTTGAATCTCGTGTTTTAATAACTCCAACACGTAATCCCGTTGGACTAACTTTTTGACCCATATCTTGTTATCTTCCTTTCTTATTGCTGCCCATCACTAACAGTAACTGTGATGTGACTTGTTCTCTTTAAAATTTCATATGCGCGTCCGTGGGCACGAGGACGGAATCGTTTTAATGTTGGTCCTTCGTTAACGAAGATTTCTTTAATAAATAAGCGATCAGCATCCAAGCCATTATTGTTAACAGCGTTTGCCACTGCTGACTTTACTAATTTTTGAACTGGTACTGATGATTTTTTGTTTGTGTTGTTAAGAATAACTATTGCGTCTCCCACTTTTTTATTTCGAATTAAATCGATAACCAATCTAACTTTTCGTGGCGATATTCGAATACTTCTTAAGTTTGCTCTTACATTCATTTATATAATACTCACTTTCTGAATTTAATTATTTTTTCTTTTTCTTATCATCGCCATGGCCACCAAATTTTCTCGTTGGTGAGAATTCTCCTAATTTATGACCAACCATATCTTCAGTAACATAAACCGGAATATGTTCTTTTCCGTTATGTACAGCAAAGGTATGACTAATAAATTCAGGGAAAATAACGCTTCTTCTTGATCAAGTCTTAACAACTTCTTTTTTATTTATTGCATTTAATGCTTCAACTTTTTTTTGTAAATGTTTATCAACAAATGGTCCTTTTTTTAGACTTCGTGACATTGTTGTACCTCCTTTTAAATAATCTCTCTAATTTCAATCTTTACTTTCAACTACTATTCGTCATATTTGACTGCTAATTAGTAAGATTATTTAGTGCGTCTTCTAACAATTAGTTTAGTTGAAGCTTTTTTCTTATTACGAGTTTTTACTCCTAATGCTTTTTTACCTCATGGTGTCATTGGTGCTTTACGCCCAACAGGAGCTTTTCCTTCTCCCCCACCATGCGGGTGATCATTTGGGTTCATAACTGACCCACGAACAGTTGGCCGAATTCCGCGTCAACGGTTACGTCCTGCTTTTCCTCAATTTACTAAGCCATAGTCTTCATTTCCAACTTCTCCGATAGTTGCACGACATTCAGCTAGAACCTTACGAACTTCACCAGAAGTTAGCCGAATTGTAACATATTTACCATCTTCATCTTTCCCTAGTAATTGAACTGATGAACCCGCTGAACGCGCTAATTGTCCACCTTTACCAGGACGTAATTCTAAATTATGAAATACTGTCCCTTCTGGAATGTTTTTTAATTTCATGCAGTTTCCAACTTTAATATCATTTTTTTCCCCACTAATAATTTGCATTCCAACTTTAATTGTTTTTGGTGCTAAAATATATCTTTTTTCACCATCAACATAATTAACTAAAGAAATAAAGGCATTACGATTTGGATCATATTCAATTGTGGCAATTTTACCAACAACATCATCCTTATTTCGCTTAAAGTCAATAATTCGATATTTAACTTTATGACCGGCACCTTTATGTCTTGTGGTAATAACCCCTTGGTTATTACGACCAGCATGTCTTTTCCGAGTTTCAATTAATGATTTTTCCGGACGATCAGTTGTTAGAACGGAATAATCTAATGTTGTCATATTACGACGACTCGGTGTAACTGGTTTAAAACTCTTAATTGGCATTTTTATTTATCCTCCTATTTCGCCAATAAACAGTCCCAGATAGTTGTATCCTGGAATTATTTATCTTCTCCTAATAAATCTAATTTTTCTCCTGGTTTTAATTTAATGATTGCACGTTTTGTATACGTTGTTTCTCCAACAAATTTTCCCATTTTCTTTTCTTTTGGGTCATAATTAATAACATTAACTTTTTCAACCTTTACTTCAAAGATTTTTTCAAAAGCTTTTTTAATTTGAACTTTATTAGCAGTACGTGCCACTTCAAAAGTGTAAACCCCATCAGCCATATTACGATATGTTTTTTCTGATAAAATTGGTTTTTTAATGACATTTGTAATATGCATTATGCGTACACCTCCTCAATTGCTTTAACCGCTTGTTCTGTTATTAGTAGTTTGTCAGCATTTAGTAAATCATAAATATTAATTCCAGCAGATGTAATTATATTTACTTTTTCAATATTACGTGATGATTTAAAGTTAACTTCATCACCATCGGTTGTAATGATTAATAATTTTTCATTATTAACTTTTAAATTATTTAAAACCCCAACCATTGCTTTTGTTGAAGGTTGTTCAATTCCAAATTGATCAATTATCACTAAATTTTTGTCTTGTGTTTTTAATGATAATGCTGATTTAATTGCTAATCTTCTTACTTTTTTATTAACATGTTTTAAGTAATTTTTTTCTGGAGTTGGACCAAATACGATGCCTCCTCCTTTTCATTGTGGTGCTCTAATTGAACCCTGGCGAGCACGACCAGTACCTTTTTGTCTTCAAGGTTTTCTTCCCCCACCAGATACTTCAGTTCTTGTTTTAGTTTTGTGTGTACCTTGACGCATTGCCGATTGTTGCGCAACAACAGCATCAAACATTGCTTGTTGGTGTGGTTCAATCCCTCAAATTGTCTTATTTACACTAATTTCTTTAATGCTACTTCCCTTCGCATCAAGTACTTGTAATTTCATTTTAAAATTCCTTTCTACAAAACTATTCTTCAACTGATGCTGGTGCATCGGTTGCTGGTGCTGCTTCAACTGGTGTTTCAGCAACTACCTCAACTGGTTTTTCTGTTTTAATTTCGGGTTCTGGTGTTTTTGATTCAACAGTTCTTTTAATTAGTTCTGTTGGTGTCTTTGGGTTTAAACCTTTAATTGTTTCTTTAATAACTACAAACTGTTTGTTTGGTCCCGGAATTGAACCTTTTACTAACAAGGCGTTTTTTACAGTGTCAATTGCAACTACTTCTAAATTTTGAATTGTTACTTTTTCAGCTCCCATATGCCCCGGCATTTTTTTTGATTTTAAAATGCGGTTTGGAGCAATTGGTCCCATTGACCCAACTCCACGGTGATATCCTGATCCATGACCCATTGGTCCACGTGAATAGTTGTGTCGTTTAATTGACCCTGTAAATCCTTTCCCTTTTGAAGTTCCGGTTACATCAACGAATTCCCCAGCAGTAAAGATATCAGCTTTAATAATATCGCCAGAATTATAGCCATCCATGTTTCTGATTTCTTTAACGAAGCGCTTAGGTGTTGTATTCGCTTTTTTAAATTGTCCTTGGTCTGGTTTTGAAACCAAGTTAATTCTTTTATCTTCGACAGCTAATTGAAGCGCTTGATAACCATTTTTTTCTTTACTTAACACTTGTAAAACAACATTAGGTTGTACTTCAACTACTGTAACTGGTATTAGTCTACCATCGGTAGCAAAAACTTGTGTCATACCAATTTTGCGTCCTAAGATTCCTTTCATTTCTTTCCTCCTTGAAAATACGTCATGTATATCTTGCTGATAAATTAAATTTAAGAGCGGTTATTTATTTCATTTCAATTTCAACACCACTTGGTAATTGAACACGTTTTAGAGTATCAATTACTTTTGGACCATCAGGATTAATGATATCAATAATTCTTTTATGTGTTCTCATTTCAAATTGTTCTCTTGAATCTTTGTATTTATGAGTTGCACGTAAAATAGTAATGATTTCACGATCAGTTGGTAAAGGAATTGGTCCTTTAACTTTTACTCCTGCGGCTTGAGCTGCTTCAATGATTTTTTGAATTGATTGATCAACCACACGGTGATCATAACCCTTTAATTTTATTCTCATTTTAGTTTGAGCCATTACTTTTCCTCCTAATTTATTTATATTTTTTGTGTAAACATTGACAACGCCTATCAGTGTATCAAAGATAGACCATAAAAGACGTTTCCACAAAATATACATGCTAATTTATTTTATTGGATAACATCCAATAATGCAAGTACTTTTTTAAAAAAAAATAAAAAAAATAATATTTTAAAGGGGATAAAATTAGCAATTATTATCACATTCATAATCGTCAGTAACAGAAAAATATTATCTTATCTTTTATTATTTTTTTAATCTCGTTATAATTATTATTGTATAAAAGTAACAAAGGGTGAGGAGAAAAATGGCAAACAAAAAGGATGATAAAACTATCATATGAAAAAAGTCAAAAATTGTTGAACATGATTTACGTTATGAAAAAATCCAAGAGTTTAAAGCACAAGTAGTTAAAATTGAGCTTGATAATTTAGCACGTAAAACATCACGAGCCCATGAAGTATACCGTAAAACAAAGAAAAAACCAAAACTTGATAAGAAAAAAATAATTGATAAAAATAATCCAATGTATAAAATTTTATTAAATGCCCAAAAAAAGAATAACCAGTTAAGAAAACAAGCTTTTAAAACTAATGACCCTAATTATATTGATGTTAATAATATGACTGTTGCTGATCGTGTTAAAATTGTTAAATTAGCGAAAAAAAATAATCCATATTATCGCCAACTATTATTAGAAAAAAACACAACTGGACTTTCTGAATTAGCCCGAAAACGAAAAATTGAAATGATGACACAAGCAGCTCAATCAAAAAAAAGATCAAAAAAATAAAAAAAGTATAAAAAACTCCTTTAATTTTGTCGAAAACTCTTGATGAAATAAAAAAAATCATCAATATGACAATTTGAAAACTAATTTTGTGTAAGATTATGATTTTGCTTTAAATTTTTTAAACGTTAAAATATAATACCGTTGATTGTTGGTTTGGTGTTAAACCTTTGTGTTGGTATTTTCATTTTCAGAGCTTTAAATAATTTTGAATATTAGTGAAACCCAAACCATGATAATGAATTAAGGCTTCTTTAAGACTGGATTGTAATTTACTAATCTTATTTAACTTTTGATAACTAGTATCAGGGTTTGTACTAGTTTTGGTGGAATATAGAGTAGAATTTGTTTGTTTTGCTACTAATAAATATAGTGGTTGCATATCAGAAATAATTATTGATTTTTCTTTAATTAGTTGCTTATTCATATTTTCAATAATCCATTGTTTTTGTAATCTTTTGGTATTGGTGGATTGAACAAAAATATTATTATTGCTATCAACTGCCATTTGAATACAGCATTTGGTATCAGTTGAAAATGGATCGAGATGAGTTTTTCGTTTATCAAATTTATCTTTAAAATTGCCTTTATGAATTTCTTTAATAAATGTTTCATCCATTTGGATTTGACCATTTAATTTTTTAAATTTTAACTGTGTATTTTCTAATTGTTTTGATTGCATTAATTTTTGTCGATTATATCAAGCGGTTTTTGGGGTTGTTTTAATAAAACGAGAAATTATTTTACTAGATTGTCCTAACAATGAAATTTGAATTAATAAATTTCACTGTTCATAATTTAAATGACTTCAATAAGTAAAATGATGACGAAATGCATCAAAACTAGCACGACATTTTTTACATAAATATTTTTGTTTTCCTTCGGAATTATGACCATTTTTAACACAATGAAAAGATTTGCAATTAGGACATATAATGCCTTTATCTCTAAATTTTTGATCAATTTCATTTAAACGTTTTTGTTTTTTAATTAAGTCTGCTTGTTGTTTTATTTTTTCATAAAATTCTAAAAATTGATCATCTGTTAAGCTATTTATTAATTCTGTAATTATTTTTTTCATCATTTATTTACCTCTATATATTAAAAATATACCTAATTTTAGGTATATTTTATAAATATCAAGAGTTTTCGACAAAATTAAAGAAAAACTCTTTTATACTGTTAATTTATTTGTGATAAACTTCATTATTAATAATTTTAAATCCCCGATAAATTTGTTCTAGTAAAATTAATCGACATAATTGATGCGGTAATGTTATTGCTCCAAAGTTTAATTGAAAAGCAACCTGTCCTTGGATTGTTAAATTAAAACCATGACTACCACCAATAATAAACATTAATTTTGCTTTTTTAAAATCCTTAACATCTGCTATTAAAGCAGCAATTTTTTCACTTGTTAATGATTTACCATCCAGAGCTAATAATACTTTATAATAATCGGGATAATCTAAAGCTTTTTTTATTACTAATACTGTTTGTTTATTAACTGCTACTTGTTCATTTTTATTTACAATTTCTTTTATTTCAATGATTTCGATTTTAGCATAATGTTTAATTCGCTCTAAAAACAAAGCACAACCCGATATTAAGAAACTTTTATCTAATGAACCAACTGTTAAAATTTTAATATCCATTACTTGTATTGATCTGTCATTGAATCAACATTAATTTTTCATTTTAAATCAGGAAAAGCATAATCTGGTGATAACGATGGAAATTGTCCATTTTTATCAACTTTTTTATCTTCATCAGCTGTTAAAATTCCATCTTTGTCACCTTTTTTAACATATCCTAATGCAATACTAACACTTGGATCGATATTAGGAACTGGAATCTTAAAATTATAGTCATGATAATCATCATTTGTTAATTTACTAAAATCATAAAAACCATAACTAAGAAAAAACCATTGATGAGCGTATGTTGGTTTATCCGTACTACTATTTGGATTTTTATAAACCAAGTAATTAGCGTAAGCAACTAATTTATCAATTATTGCTGAAAAAGTAAAACGTTTATGTTCGCCTTGGAATTCAAACCGAATTGTTACATTTGGAATTGTTATCGCAAGATAACGAGCTGATTGATAACCACGGTTCTCATTAATCTGGTCAAATCCTTTATTATAATTGTTATTTGGATCATTTAATCAATCTAAAATTGTCGCAACTGGCGATAAAGTTTTTAATGATGGTGGTGTATAAGGTCATTTTTTACTACCTCACGTATGTTCTTTCACCCAATCTTTATTTGATGTTTTTTCTGCATTACCACTCATTGTTACTAAATTTTGATTATTAGGATCAACAACAGTTGGGTTTTCATTTGCCGTTAAACCAACTTGGGTATAATATGAATCATAACTAGTTGAATAATTAGTAAAAAATTCTTCTCATAAGGTTTTTTGATTAATTTTTTTTGCATTATCAAAAGGGTCAGTTCCATCAATTTTTGCATTTGAAATAATATTATCTTTTTGTTCTTGTAATCCGGCAGCAATTTGTTCTGGTGTTCAATTTGCTCCTTTTACAGTTGTCTTACTATTGTCTTTTGTTAAATTTATTCCAGTTAAAAATGGAACAACGACATTACTAATTAATCCCATTCTTCTCCCTTGTAAACTATATTCATAAGGAGCTCCCGTTTCATCTTTCCCTGATTCAGCAGCGTTATCGATTCCATTAACTGATTTTCCAGTTACAGTCGGCGCATGACTAAATTTTTGATTCCCATTATATACAAAAACAGGCACCGGATTTCCTTGCGGTGTTGTATTACAAGCAACAAGTGAAGTTGTTGATGTTGTAATTAAAGTTGTTGCTGTAAAAAGTGATAATAATTTACGCATTTTAGACCCCTTTTCCTAAGCGTTTATTTAATATAATTGCATCTCTGCTACTAACTAAAATGTTAACCTAAATTTTAGCATTTTGCAAACCATAATCAGCAAATGAACCATGTTTTTTTACAAATAATAATTCGACACTACCAGTTGGGCCATTCCGATGCTTCGATAAAATTAACTGTGCTTTTTCAGTTTCCAATGGAGCATATAAGTTATTTGGATCATAGGTTTCATAATAGTCTTCACGAAATAAAAACATAATAATATCAGCATCTTGTTCAATTGCCCCTGAATCACGTAAGTCTGACATAATTGGACGTTTATCTTCTCGTTTTTCAACTGACCGTGATAGCTGAGATAAACAAATAATTGGTACTTCTAATTCCCGCGCTAAAGCTTTTAATTGGCGCGAAATAGTTGAAACCTCTTGTTGACGAGAATCACTAAAATGCGTTCCCGTACTCAATAATTGTAAATAATCAATAACAACTAATCCAACTTCATTTTCACGACACAGTTTTCGAAGTTTTGATTGTAATTCAATAACTTTTAATCCTGGTGTATCATCAATAAATAACTTGGTTTGTTTTAAAAAGTCCGCAGCCTTTGTAATATTTTCTCAATCACGAGTTTGTAAACCTTTTCCAGTACGAACTTTTGCTGAATCCACTGTTGAATAACTCCCAATCATCCGTTGAATCAATTGTTCTGCGGGCATTTCAACTGAAAAAATCGCAACAGCTTTTTTTGATTGTGCTGCAGATTTAACAGCAAAATTTAGAGCTAATGCCGTTTTCCCCATTGATGGTCGTGCTGCTAGAATAATAAAATCCCCTTTTTGAAAACCTGATGTCATTCGGTCTAAATCACGAAAACCACTTGGACTACCTGTTAACATTTCACCAGAATTTTCTAACAATTCAATTTTTTGTAAAACTTTGTCAACTTCATCAAATAATGTTTTAAATAAATTTCCTTTTCGTTCTTTTTTAACATCTAAAATCTCTTTTTCGGCTTTGCTAACAACTTCATCAATTGGCTGATGAGTTTCAATTTCACGATGGATATTTTCAAGCACCGCTTTTAAACGGCGTGAAGTGGTGTTTTTAATAATAATATCTAAATACTCTGTTAAATTTGCATCAGTTGTATATGATTGAAATAAATCTGTTAAAAATTCAATTCCCCCAATTTTATTTAACATATTATTTTTTAACATATAATTACTTAATGTCGTAATGTTAATGGCTACTTTTGCCAAAAACTGTTCTTGTAAGGCTTTAAAGATAACTTTATAATTCATTACGGTAAAATCTTCTTCTGTTAAAATTGAAAACACTTCTTCTGCAGCAGCAATTGAATGAGCAATAATTGCTAAAACATTTTTTTCCGCTTCATTAATAACATTAATCTTATTTAACTCTTTTTTACTTAAGTTATCCATTACCTAACTCTCCTTTTTATCAATCATCACCTTCAAAGTTGCAATTAAATTAGGGGCTAATTTAATTTTTAAATAGTGCAACCCAAAACTTGTTAAATTATTATTATCAAGAAATTTCTTTTTATCAACTTTTAAATTAAATTCTTTTGCCAAACGATCTTCAATTTGGGTTAATGAAATTGAACCAAAAGTTTTATTATCATGAACTTTTAATTTAAAATTTAAGGTTAATTGTTCTAAAGCTGTCTTTAGTTCTTCTAATGTCGCTTTATTTGCTGCTGCTTGGGCTGCTTGTTCGGATAGAACAACATTGAGTTTTGCTAAATTAGCTGGGGTTGTTGGAATCCCAAATCCTTCTTTAATTAAATAATTTTTCGCATAACCATCTGAAACTTCAATCACATCATTAATTTTGCCTTTGCCCTTAACATATTTAATTAAAATAACTTTCATCATAATCACCTATTATCAATTATATAGGAAAACTATCTTAAAAAAATACTTCTTTTATCATTTTAAGAAGGATAATAAAAAACGAATGATACTATTCGTTTTTAACCAATATCTAATAAGTACAAACATAAGACAGCTTTCTTAAAAACCTTGTCTAAGCGTTTTTCTGCATCAGGATCTTCTTGGTATGTTAATGAATTACGATATTTTGTATGTTGTAAGAAACTAAAAATATCATATTCTAACTTAGGATTAAATTCTTTGATGTCTGTGCGTTTTTCTTCTAACAACGGCAATAATTTATTTAATACTGTTAACTTAGCATTAATATCACCATTATTAGCAAAATACTCCGTAAAGATTGATTCCTTATTAATTTTTTCTTCATCATCATTATCATTATCAAATGAGCGCTTTGATGTAAACCCCGGTTTTCGTCTTAACTTTCTGTTACTACCAAAATGATTTTCTTTTACACCAAAACGTTTAACCTTGCAACTGTTACTAATTGTCTCAACAACATCAATGCCAAATCAATCTAACAATTCATAAATTTTAGTTGGGAAACTATTAAAAGCAATTGACTTATAATTATTTAAAGCATTAATAGTTGGTCCATCTGTTTCTGTTGATAAATTAACAACATTTAAACTATACTCACAAAACTTTAATAGTTCTGAATCTTCAACAAAAAAGGTATCAATTTGATTATAAATTACATCATAATTTTTTTGATCTTTTTTTTGAACTGATTTTTTATTTAAATCTAATTCCAAGTCATTAATCAAATCAATACTATAACTTTCTTTTATAATTCCTAATTCTTGTAAAGTATTATTTACTTCTAAATTAATATTAAAAAAAATAATTGCTTTATCAACATTCATTCCAAATAATTTAGTTGACGAATTATCTAACGATGTTTTAATAAATTGGTCATTGACCATCACTGACCAATCAGATAAAATTTCTTTAAAATTTGTTAAAAAATACGCATATCTTTTATTTTCATTTTTATCAAAAATTGACATACTTCACCCCTGATTATATTTTTTATTTCTACATTATATATATTATACCAAAAAAACAAGATTAATTAAAGCAATAACTTTGGATTTATATTTGATGATAAATAAAATAATTTTAATAATCATCGCTTTTTTATTGCATTCTATTTTCTTAACCAATTATCTTTTCTAAACAATTAAAAAAACATACCAATGGGAATTTGATATGTTTTGTTTATTGTTTACTGTTTAAATTAAATATATTTGAAATGGTGGACCCGAACGGGATCGAACCGTCGACCCCCTGCGTGCAAGGCAGGTGCTCTCCCAGCTGAGCTACGGGCCCAAAATTAGATAAAAAATGGTCGGGCTAAATGGACTTGAACCATCGACCTCACCCTTATCAGGGGTGCGCTCTAACCAACTGAGCTATAGCCCGAAAACCTAAATCATTATAACATTAATTTTATTTAAAAAACAACTATAAACCTTTAATTTTGTCGAAAACTCTTGATGAAATAAAAAAAATCATCAATATGACAATTTGAAAACTAATTTTGTGTAAGATTATGATTTTGCTTTAAATTTTTTAAACGTTAAAATATAATACCGTTGATTGTTGGTTTGGTGTTAAACCTTTGTGTTGGTATTTTCATTTTCAGAGCTTTAAATAATTTTGAATATTAGTGAAACCCAAACCATGATAATGAATTAAGGCTTCTTTAAGACTGGATTGTAATTTACTAATCTTATTTAACTTTTGATAACTAGTATCAGGGTTTGTACTAGTTTTGGTGGAATATAGAGTAGAATTTGTTTGTTTTGCTACTAATAAATATAGTGGTTGCATATCAGAAATAATTATTGATTTTTCTTTAATTAGTTGCTTATTCATATTTTCAATAATCCATTGTTTTTGTAATCTTTTGGTATTGGTGGATTGAACAAAAATATTATTATTGCTATCAACTGCCATTTGAATACAGCATTTGGTATCAGTTGAAAATGGATCGAGATGAGTTTTTCGTTTATCAAATTTATCTTTAAAATTGCCTTTATGAATTTCTTTAATAAATGTTTCATCCATTTGGATTTGACCATTTAATTTTTTAAATTTTAACTGTGTATTTTCTAATTGTTTTGATTGCATTAATTTTTGTCGATTATATCAAGCGGTTTTTGGGGTTGTTTTAATAAAACGAGAAATTATTTTACTAGATTGTCCTAACAATGAAATTTGAATTAATAAATTTCACTGTTCATAATTTAAATGACTTCAATAAGTAAAATGATGACGAAATGCATCAAAACTAGCACGACATTTTTTACATAAATATTTTTGTTTTCCTTCGGAATTATGACCATTTTTAACACAATGAAAAGATTTGCAATTAGGACATATAATGCCTTTATCTCTAAATTTTTGATCAATTTCATTTAAACGTTTTTGTTTTTTAATTAAGTCTGCTTGTTGTTTTATTTTTTCATAAAATTCTAAAAATTGATCATCTGTTAAGCTATTTATTAATTCTGTAATTATTTTTTTCATCATTTATTTACCTCTATATATTAAAAATATACCTAATTTTAGGTATATTTTATAAATATCAAGAGTTTTCGACAAAATTAAAGCTATAAACCCAAAATATTTTAAAAAAATAAGAAAATAATTTTTAGAACCCTAATCTAATTATTTATAGTAACTATCAGTAAAAAATAATTAAATTAAATAATAATTAATATAATTTTTAACCATATAAAAATGTTTCTCCTAACTTTAGATATTAATAAAAACCTAGAAAGGTTTTTATTAATATTCTCTTAGTTAAAAGAAACATTGCAAAAGTATTTAAATTACTTTTTATTTTACAATCGGATTTAAGTCTTCAATATCGTTAACATTCTCACGATTTGATTTTTTACGACTTTGTTTTTCTAACTTTGCTTGCAATTTTGCCGCTTTTAATTCTTCTTTTGCTAAACGTTTTGTTTCTTTCTTTGACATTTCTGAATTATGATTAAAATCATTATCATTAATAAAACTAAAGAAATCATCATCATTTAAATCAGTTGGTTTCGTTGTCGCTTGCGGTTGTGATAAATCTTGGTTAACATAAACTGGGTTTGCAACAAAAGCTTGTTCGTAGTAATCTGGCATTCCTGCCCCCGCTTGATTTTGTTGTTGCTCACCAGATGTTCCTTGTTGCCCAAATCCTTGTGATCCTAATGGGCCACTCTCTGCTCCTTGTTGTTCTAAAGGCAATTCATTTGTACCAATTGGTTGTGTACTATTATATTGTTCTTGTGCAGTAACGGGTGCTATTGGTTCAACTTGGGCTGTTTGTAGAGGTTCTGATTTAATATCAGTAACATTTGAAACAGCCACATTTTCAGAATTAAAACCACGACCGCTTTGTTGGCGATCATTATCTTCATCAGCATTCTTTCTTAAATCATCATCCCTTTTACTGCCCTGATGATTTTTTTCTGTAGAATCTTTTCGATGGTAATCTTCTTCTGAATGTTCATGATAACCCCCATGGCCACAAGTGCATCCACCACCACAGCCATTTTGCGATCAATGGTTAGGATACATGCCGTGATACATTCCTGGGTGCATTCCCATTGGTGGCATTGGCGGCATCATTGGATAATACGGATATGGCGCTAGCGCTGGTTGTTGAATAAAAAAGACTTGTGGCGAAGCACCACTAGCCGCAGGATACGGAGTAATAACTTGTTGTTGTGGTGGTGTCGAATATTGTGGGATTGCTGATACTGCTGAATAATTATTTGTAGGTGAAATTGATGGTGACAACGTTAGTGTACTAATAAACACTTCAGCATCACGGCGACTTCTAAATAACGCTATTTCACTATTGGTATCATGTGACTTCACTAAATATCCTTCTTCATTTGGTAAGATATAAAAGCCATTATTCATTACTACACCTCATTTACCCTATCTTCTACCCATACTTTACTATATATATTATAGCATAAAAAAAGGAAATAATATATAATATTATATCTATTTTTTAATTAATAGGTTATTTCTTTAAAAAATAAAAAATAATTATTCCTTTAAACTCTAACTTAAAGTTTCTATTTTCTTTAAAACTCGCTCAATTACTTTATTTTGGTTTCCTTTTCATCACTGCAACGATGAAATTCGTTCAAATTTTCAACCATTACTTTCTAAAATTGATTGTCGCCAAATATCTCGAGCTCGGTCCATTGGCTTAGAATGATATGTATGACCATCACACTCAATTGCTAACACAAAATTACCTGTTGTTTTATCTTTAATTCCTAAATCAATCCGAAAACCAGATTGTTTTACTTGCGGAATAATTTCAAATCTTTCTCCATTTAAATGTTTTTTCAATTGAGTATAAATTTCTTCTTCTAAAATACTATCCATTTGTTGATAAGGATTCTCATCACTATATTCTATAAGATATTTACTTCAAATTGATTGAAAAACCTCATTATCTAAATTGCATGATTGCAAGTGATCAACATAATTAATATAGTCAGCAAATACTTTTGCTCCTTCAGATTTTAGTGCTGAAATATCATAACCAAAATCATGACCCTTGATTGATTTTACAACAATAATTTTTTTAATAGCTCGGGAAACCGCAACATTAATTCGATTTTCACCATTTCTATTATTAATAGGACCAAAATTTCGTTTTAAACGATTTGTAACACTATCTCTTGCAAATGAAACTGAAAAAATAATAATATCTCTTTCATCTCCTTGTACTTCTTCAAGATTTTTTACAAATAAAAATTTATTAACATCAGACTTACCATTCATTTCTCATTCAACTATCGGATCATTTAGTTTTTCCAATTTTTCTAAAATTAAATTTGCTTGGTTCTTATTAAATGCAACAACCCCAATTGTTTCATTATTTTTTCTATTGTCTAAAATATTCAGAATTTCTTGCACAACAGTATTTGCCTCAATTTCATTTCTTTGATTAATTCATTTTCCATCAACATTGCGAACTTCAATTGCCTTCTGTTTTTTATATGGTTTTTCACAAACTAAGAGTTTTCCTTCATAAAATATTTTATTAGAGAATTCAATTAATTCACGATTCTCTGAACTATAGTGATAATTTAACATTTCCTTTGAAAAGAAAGTGGTTGCAAATTCTAGTAGTGATGAATACTCGCTTGCTTTAAATTCATCAATATCATCTTCTTCATCATAATCATCAAGATTTTTTGCAAAAAAATTCGATGGTTGAAGTTGTTTTCCATCTCCTGCAACAATAACTTTTTGACCACGATTCATTAAACTAATACCTCGCTCTAAAAAAATTTGTGAAGCCTCATCAAAAATCATATAATCAATACTCCCTCTTTTATTTGGAAACAATGTTATCCCGCCTTCAATTGAAGAAATAATAATTGGAAAAATTTCAGAAATAAAGACTCTGTATGATTCCATCATTTTTTTAAGAGTTGGCAATCGTTTTCCATCCATTAAGCGCTCAAATTTTACATATAATTTCGGTTGTTCTTGCTGTAATACTTCAATTTTGAACATTATATGTTTTGCAAATTTAATATGCAAATTTTTTAAATCTATTTTTTGCTTTTTCTTAATTAATTTTTTATATTCAGATTTTCAATCAATTTCTTCTAATTTGAAAACATCCAAATACTTATCTTCAAATTTTTTTAAACTAATACTAATACATTTTATTAAATACTCTAAACTAAGTTTATTATCTTTTAAAATACTAAGAATATCTTTTATTTCGTTATTAAAACTTACAGAATAATTATTACTTCATTTTGTTCCTAAATATTGATATTCATTTATAAGTTCATCAAACAATTCAAACTCTGAATTTAAAATATTACTAGTATAATATTTTTTTACTTTTCTTTTATTCCAAAAACCTTTAATTTTGTCGAAAACTCTTGATGAAATAAAAAAAATCATCAATATGACAATTTGAAAACTAATTTTGTGTAAGATTATGATTTTGCTTTAAATTTTTTAAACGTTAAAATATAATACCGTTGATTGTTGGTTTGGTGTTAAACCTTTGTGTTGGTATTTTCATTTTCAGAGCTTTAAATAATTTTGAATATTAGTGAAACCCAAACCATGATAATGAATTAAGGCTTCTTTAAGACTGGATTGTAATTTACTAATCTTATTTAACTTTTGATAACTAGTATCAGGGTTTGTACTAGTTTTGGTGGAATATAGAGTAGAATTTGTTTGTTTTGCTACTAATAAATATAGTGGTTGCATATCAGAAATAATTATTGATTTTTCTTTAATTAGTTGCTTATTCATATTTTCAATAATCCATTGTTTTTGTAATCTTTTGGTATTGGTGGATTGAACAAAAATATTATTATTGCTATCAACTGCCATTTGAATACAGCATTTGGTATCAGTTGAAAATGGATCGAGATGAGTTTTTCGTTTATCAAATTTATCTTTAAAATTGCCTTTATGAATTTCTTTAATAAATGTTTCATCCATTTGGATTTGACCATTTAATTTTTTAAATTTTAACTGTGTATTTTCTAATTGTTTTGATTGCATTAATTTTTGTCGATTATATCAAGCGGTTTTTGGGGTTGTTTTAATAAAACGAGAAATTATTTTACTAGATTGTCCTAACAATGAAATTTGAATTAATAAATTTCACTGTTCATAATTTAAATGACTTCAATAAGTAAAATGATGACGAAATGCATCAAAACTAGCACGACATTTTTTACATAAATATTTTTGTTTTCCTTCGGAATTATGACCATTTTTAACACAATGAAAAGATTTGCAATTAGGACATATAATGCCTTTATCTCTAAATTTTTGATCAATTTCATTTAAACGTTTTTGTTTTTTAATTAAGTCTGCTTGTTGTTTTATTTTTTCATAAAATTCTAAAAATTGATCATCTGTTAAGCTATTTATTAATTCTGTAATTATTTTTTTCATCATTTATTTACCTCTATATATTAAAAATATACCTAATTTTAGGTATATTTTATAAATATCAAGAGTTTTCGACAAAATTAAAGCCAAAAACTAATCTTATGCTTTAATTTATCTGTTAAATAGTATTGAACAATAACTAATTCTTTTTCTGTAGTAGCATTTCAATTAAAATTTACTACCTTTTTGAAAGCTGTAAAATTTTTAATAATATTACTTTTTGCTAAAATATAATCATAATAATCACTAGCCTGTAAATATGTTTTAATTTGCTGACATTGTTCATCAAAATTATTTAATAAAATATTATTAAAAATTTCGTAATCTTTGACTTTACTAATAATCTCATCAGCAACTTTGCCTCTATATTTTGTTAAATCATTAATATATGTTTGAGCATCTTCGGTTGCTAAAGCATCATGAAAATTACTAATTTGATTTAATAATTCATTAATTTTAGTTGAAATATCTTCTGTTGATTGCACCGGCTGTGAACTTCACATTCTTAAAGAAGAAAAACTTTTACGTAACTGATTAATAAACAATTTTTTATCATTTTTTAAATCATAAATTAATAAAGCAAAGGTTTGAAAATGTTTTAGTCTATTATAAACGACTTCTGTTGCAACTCTTTTTTCAGCACAAAAAAGCGCTTTTTTATTATTATTCAAAATATTAATTAACAAATTAACAATTGTTTGTGATTTACCCGTCCCCGGTGGACCATTAATAACAAGATTTTTTTGTAATGCTGATGAAATAGCTAATTTTTGTGAAAAATCTAATTCTGAAATTTGCACAATTTTTCCCATTGATTTAATAGGATTATAATTCTTATCAACAACATCCTTGTTACTTAATTGATTTTCTAATTCAGTAAAATATTCTTCTGAATTTTCCCAATTATCTAAATCATGAATTAATTCTGCACTTTCGGTTTTATAAAACCCAATTAAAGCACTATAAACTAAAGATGAATCAATAATTTCTGCTTTTTTTCTTAATGTTGCTAATGACTAAAACTTAAATGGAAATTTTACAAGATTAAATTCTTTTACAAATTCTAAATTTGGAATATTGATATTTAATTTCTCACAAAAAATGTTGAGCATTAAATCATATTTATTTTTAATAATTTCAAAAATTGAATTATTATCATTTTCATCATTTTCCAGTTGTTCAATTTCATTCGCTAAATCTGTCTTTAAAAAATATCCCGATCGACTTAATAAATTAATGTTTGGATTAATATTTTGATCTCAATTAATACTAAATTTATTGTTTGCTTGCTCAAACGTAACGTTAAAAAAGAATAATGGTCCTCGATAATAATCTATTTTATTATTTTCATCATAATATGCACCAGAAACAAAAGGAAATCCAATTTTCAAATGTGAAATCCCTGTTTCTCGACGAGACTCTGCATCCGTTTTATTTAATTTAAGTAATTTCTGATATATTTCATTTTTTCTTCATAAAATATACTCATTTATATTATCATTAACATCTATTTCATTATTTTTTTCATAAATTCTATCTGTTTCATAATCTGTTAAGATTGATAAAGTGGGTTTTAAAACCGTTTTGTTATTTAAAAAATCTAATGATATTTTTCCTTTTATTAATAACTCTTGAAACAAGTTTTGATTTCCTAAATAATTGCCAATTTCAAATAAATCAATAACTCGAAATGATTGGCGTTTTAAATCCACAAAATTTGCTAAACTATTTTTACTTCTTGCTATAACACGTTCTTTAATTTCCCGTATATTCATTTATAACCTCCATTTAAATAAATTTGCAACTGATTAATTTTATTATTTCATAAATTGAAAATTATTAAATGTAAATTGTAAATGCAAGTGCAACAAATCTATTAATTTAATAATAACATAAAAAATATAACTTAAGGAATTATGTAAAATGAAGTGCAACAAATCTTATTAGTCAAATAATACAATAAAAATCATAAAAAATCAATTATAAATTTTTAAAAATCAAAATATTTATAGTTTTTATTTTATTTTAAGGAAAATTAAGCACACTAAAAAATAATTTATTAAATTACTTCAAATAAACCTATTTAAAATTATCTGAAAATACCTCTTTTGCTGTTTTTCAATTAAGAACAGGCCTTAATTTATCATTTATAACATTAACTACTCAATTTATTTTTTGTTGACTAACATTATTAAAATCAGTTCCCTTAGGAAATCATTGTCTAAGTTCAGAATTCATATATTCAATTAATGGTTTTTGTTGTGGTTTACCGGGGTCACAAAAATAAACTTGTGTTTCAGCAAATATTTCTAATTCTCTTCATTTACTAAATTCTTTTCCTCTATCAGTTATTATTCCTTTAATTTTCCCAAATAAATTATTACTTATAACAATATCTTTAAACTTTTCCACAACTTCATTAGCGGTATGATTTTTTAATTTCATAACAAAATAACTTTTACTATTTTGTTCAACTAAAACCAAATTACTAGATTGATGCTCTTTTCCAACTATGGTATCCATTTCAAATCAACCAACATCAGTCTCTTTATTCTCAATATCTCATATTGATTTAAAATTAATTAATTTACCACGATTATCAAATTTTCCTTTTGTTTTATATTTTTTACCACGATGACGTAAATTCTGTTTTAAAAAACCATAAAAACCCAAACGAATTCATTTATACAATGTTTTAACACAAACAGGAAATTTAATACCAAACTTTAGAAAATAACGATGAATAAGTTGTGATGGAGAATCACGATAAACATTAAATCTTATATTAATAAAATTTAATTGTTCTTCTGTAAACTTATATCTTTTATTATTCTTTTTTCTTTTCTCATAATACATTTTATCTGACTTATAAGCACTATATTCATCAATAGTTTTAAAACGCTTAATTTCTCGCAAAATAGTACTACGATTTCTGTTCAAACATTTAGCAATTTGTGAAATATTTATTTCACCATTCTTTTTTAAAAATAATTTTGATAATAATAATTTTTCCAATTTAACCTTATCAATAAAACTTAAATGACTATACATAACATTTATATACCTTTCATTAATTTATAAATTTAATATTAAAATTATTTAATACATTATTGATATATGATAAAATCAATTATAGCATTCAAGTAATTTTAATAAAGGAGAAGTAAAATATGAAAAAGTTACTAAGTATTTTAGGAGTAATCGGATTAACAGCAACAAGTACAACAACATTAATTAGTTGTGAAAAACCAAATAATAATGAAAACGGGGGGTAATAAACCTACACCAGAACCACAACAACTACCAGAAAATAGCAAATGAACTAATATTCCTAGAACACAGGCGCCTAATAAAAAATTTTTAACTGCTACTAATAAATGATATTTTTATATAAATAAATATGAAAATAATTATATAACGACAAAATTTTATTTTGATAATAATTTTATTAATAATCAAAACACTTGATGACAACACTTAAAAAATGATTCAGATTTTATTTGAAACTATAATTTAGTATATCGTTGAAATAAAAACAATGAACCACAAATACCAGAAATTAATAAAGACACAGGACTAATAATTGATTGAAAAGAATAAAAGGACTAACAAGTCCTTTTTTAAATTAATCGAACAAACTTCATAAAGATAATTAATAGGAATATATTTGTTATTGTATTATATAATGCTGGACTAAATTTTCATACCTCAAATGTTTGACTAAAAAAACTATATATTGTTTGAAATATTTTACCAACACCGCTTGCTAATTCGTTTACTTGTTTAACACCGGGAATATTATTTACAATTCAAATTGCAGCATTTTTTATATGACACGCTAAATTATATCAACTACAACTTTCATATTGGGCTTGTCATCATTGTCCATCAGGAAACAACCCGCCATTATTTATTTCTTGTCAGTTATAAATTCCAAAATTAAAATCATAATAACGGTACATATCATTTTCTTTTTGGGCTTGTAATTCAAAAACATTATAACCGATTTTTTGTTCTTCAATTTTTTTGTATTTTAAACCGTATTTATCTTTTAAAGCACCTTAAAAAATATAACCTTCATTTTGATTAATATTATAATTATTTGCAACTGAAAAATCATAATTAAATACATTACCATAATTAGTATTATAAAAACGATTTTTAAATGCTGAATACAATTTAATGTCTAATTGATTGTATTTATCAGAAAAATAAAAATAACGAGGATAAATTTTAAAACCATTATTTGCTAATAAACCATATTTTTTATTATATCCTTGTACATAAGTATCATTTTCTAAATCAAAAATGGTACGTAAATAATCTTTATAAAAATTTTGGGAAACCGTAAACATACTATTTAATAGTTTTTCAAATTGATTTTTATTAGTATTAGTTTCATCAATTAAAACATCTCTAAAATTAATCAATTTTAAACCAAAAAAATTAATTAAAACAGTATCATACTGTAAATTATCAATATAACCACTTTCAATAAAATTACTGCGATTTTGAAATACGGGTACCAAAGCATGGGTAAAAAAGGCTTTTAAAAATTTATTAATATCAATTTGACCTTTCATCTGTTCAAAAACCATTTTACCAATATTAGGAGAATTACCTTGATAATAATTATAAGTTTCAGCACTAAAATTAAAAGTATCTTCTTTTTCTTTTATGAAAGAAAATAAAAAACCTAAATCATCAGTATACCAATAACTATTTGCATTATTACCATCCCAATATTGTTTAAAATGTGTTAATTCTAAACTACCAGCAATAATATTTTTATTTTCATCAATTGTTAAAATCATCCGATAAATTGATTTTCTAGTTAAAATAACATCAGGTTTTCAATCTAATTTTTCCATATTATTAATAATTTCAAAATCAAAAATTATTCTTTCACTACCCAAATTTGGGTCATCATAGTTTGGATTACCACCTTGCTGAATTCGGATATTTTCTTGTACAATAACATCAATATATTTAAGCAAAAAAGAACGAACATTTTGATAATATTCAGTATATCATTTTAATTTGCCATCATTATCAACAACGGGTAATTCTGGTTCACCGTTTCCATCTCAACGATATACTAAATTATAGTTTCAAATAAAATCTGAATCATTTTTTAAGTGTTGTCATCAAGTGTTTTGATTATTAATAAAATTATTATCAAAATAAAATTTTGTCGTTATATAATTATTTTCATATTTATTTATATAAAAATATCATTTATTAGTAGCAGTTAAAAATTCTTTATTAGGCGCCTGTGTTCTAGGAATTTGTATTCAAAACTCATTAATCATTTTAACTAATTGTAAATTATCAATACCTCTTTCTAATTTATTAATAACTTCCACAGTATTAAAATACTTAGCAAAAGAATAAGAAAAATTAGTTAATTCTTTTAAAAATTGTTTTTTATCAACATCATAGAATTTATCAATATTATATTGTTTAGCATAAGTATCTCAATTTTTATATAAATCCATAAACTCATCACTAGGCTTATCAAATGAAATTCCCGTTGAATAACTATCCTTTAAAAAGTCTAAATATCATTTATCATTATAAGTTAATGTTTGTGATGTTTTTAGAGTTGGATTAATAAAGTAATTTGTTTCAGACCAGTTTTCAAAAAAACTACTGCGTAAAAACATTGTATTAATAAAATCAGTTTCATTCATTCCCATTGTTTGTTAATTAACAGTATAATTCTGCTGATTTAAGGGTTTAAATGCTGTTAAAGTAATAAATGGAATAATTAAACCTAAAATACCTAAAATAGATATGGCAAATAAAGATAATGATTTTTTCATATTTATAATTCAACCCCTAACTATACAATGTTTTTGAAACAATAAACCCAACAATATATAAACTTGATATTGTTAACATTAATGGATGACTAAACAAAATTGCCATTTTACCAAACAAAGAAAGTAAAAAAGTATCTGAGTTATATAAATCCATAATGATATTTTTTGCTAATGTTAATTGATTTATAATCACCGTAATAAAACTAGTACCAAAAATAGCAATTGCAGCAACTAATAAAACTAATCTAATCATTAATCTGTTTCCTTTCACCGACCATTTTTATTAGCCTTATGTGCTTTTTTAACACCACGTACTGTTGAAGCATACAATTTTGATGTATTGTTTTTAACAGTTGAACCTAATTCATTATATTGTGTTCTTGTTCCGTGGATAGCATAAATTGATAACTTAACAACCATAAAAAAGATAATAAAATAAGCAATAGTTGTATTTGTCATTGGTAATTTAGTATTTCAAATTACATCAAAAATAAACAAAAATACATCAAAAATAAAACTAAAAATCTTATCTCAATTATTACTTTCTGATAATAAATTAATCATCTTTATCACTTCCTTTTTCTTTTTTAGGTTTTAAATTTTTTTTTCAAAATATCAATATCAAACAATGCTAAACGCTCTTTAACACTTAATTTAGTAATTTCTGACCAATAATATTCTTTATAATTAACTATTTCATCATTTTTTAAATCACGAACAAACTTTAATCATTGACTATCATATTTCTGTGCAAATTCTAATGGAATAATTATTTTAAAAAACCGAATTCCTAACCCAACATCCGACTTATGTTTTGCTCGTTTACCTTCGGCTGTTCGTTCTACTGATTTTGTTTTTCAAATTTCATAATCTGTAATATCTTGAAAAATACCAATTCGCATAATAAAGAAACGATTAAAAAAATTAAATCCTTTTTTAGCAATAGGTTTTTTCAATGAAATTGGAATAATAATACCACTTGCTAATTGTCGAATATTATTTCAAATCATACCCTCACGCTGAGCAGTAAATAAAGCACGATTACCAAAATGTCTTGCTAATACAATTCACGGAATTTTACCACTATGAACTTTTTTCTCATCGTGGGGACTAGTTCCATCAATATATAAATAACTTTCATCAAATAAAATAACACTATCATCTGGGGGAACTGGTTTTGTTCTATCTGTAAAATCTAAATTTTTAAATGTTAAAACTTTAACTTTATCATCTTCTAACGGATAATTACTATAAATCTTATCTGTTAATAGTTTCATAGTTTGTGATAAATAAGTTAAAAGTAAAGTTTTTCCCGTCCCTAACTTACCAATAATTACTGATAACGGATTATCTCAAACAAAATTAACTAAACGAAAAGCACTCAACTGATAAAATATGTTTTTTCAAACTCATCAGACAAAATAAACACATTGCAAAGCAAACAATAATCAAAATACTAAACCGGTATAATTTAATGAAATTATTCAAAGTAATAAATCAATTAAACTAAACAAAATCATTGAACCACCAATATAACAATAATTTTTTAAGAAAAATATAAATTTTTTCATTACTTAAAATACCCAACTATTTTAAAAACCATTCACAATAAAAACCACGTTAAAAATAAAATCACAATTCAAATACCAATCATAAGAGTTAAATATTCATTTTGAGTTAAATTTCAAGTTGTAATAATTTCAACATTCGTTTTATCTATAAACAAAAATACATAAATAAAAAACTCTTTTAATTTTTCTCAATCATTTTGCATATTTAAAAACTCCACATTTTCTGAATAAGTTTAAAAAACATCCCCAAAAATAAAACGATAAATAATACAAATGATATGACATATAAAAATTCAGGAGCATTTGAACCAATAATATAACTAACAAATTGAACTCAATAATCATATAAACCCATTAATTTAAGTCCTTCAAGTCATTAATTAATTTATCTACTTTTTCATCACTTCAATTTGTTAAATTATTGTTAGTTGTTTTTACTTTTTGAGGTTCACCAGGAAATATTGCTTTTTTCATTTGTGTAAAATAATTTTATTTGTATTGATTATACAAATTGATTAGTTCTGCTCCAGTTAAATATTTTCACACATGACGTTTTAAATTTTCATCATATTTTACAATAGGATAAGAATTATCATAAATCAAACCGATTGCTACTTGTTCTGAGTGTTTTTCACTCGGATAAATAAATTTATTACTCAACCAAAAACCAATATGACGATTATGATTAGGTAAATTTATAAAAATTGCTTTTTCTGTTTCAAAAACTATCAACTCTTTACGAATAAAATAATTTTCTATATTTTGATTTTTCTTAACAAAATTACTCAATTTTATCAACTCCTAACTAAATATTTATTTAATAAACAATGTTATATTTAATGTTTATATATTGTTTACTTATTGATAAAAACACTGATTATTAACAATGTTATACATAATGCTATATATTGTTTATTTAATGTTTAATAAACAATGTTATTAACAATGTTAAATATATAAAATAATAAAAATTGACACACTGAAAAATACTATTTAATTTTTAATAATAGTCTTTAATTTTGTCGAAAACTCTTGATATTTATAAAATATACCTAAAATTAGGTATATTTTTAATATATGGAGGTAAATAAATGATGAAAAAAATAATTACAGAATTAATAAATAGCTTAACAGATGATCAATTTTTAGAATTTTATGAAAAAATAAAACAACAAGCAGACTTAATTAAAAAACAAAAACGTTTAAATGAAATTGATCAAAAATTTAGAGATAAAGGCATTATATGTCCTAATTGCAAATCTTTTCATTGTGTTAAAAATGGTCATAATTCCGAAGGAAAACAAAAATATTTATGTAAAAAATGTCGTGCTAGTTTTGATGCATTTCGTCATCATTTTACTTATTGAAGTCATTTAAATTATGAACAGTGAAATTTATTAATTCAAATTTCATTGTTAGGACAATCTAGTAAAATAATTTCTCGTTTTATTAAAACAACCCCAAAAACCGCTTGATATAATCGACAAAAATTAATGCAATCAAAACAATTAGAAAATACACAGTTAAAATTTAAAAAATTAAATGGTCAAATCCAAATGGATGAAACATTTATTAAAGAAATTCATAAAGGCAATTTTAAAGATAAATTTGATAAACGAAAAACTCATCTCGATCCATTTTCAACTGATACCAAATGCTGTATTCAAATGGCAGTTGATAGCAATAATAATATTTTTGTTCAATCCACCAATACCAAAAGATTACAAAAACAATGGATTATTGAAAATATGAATAAGCAACTAATTAAAGAAAAATCAATAATTATTTCTGATATGCAACCACTATATTTATTAGTAGCAAAACAAACAAATTCTACTCTATATTCCACCAAAACTAGTACAAACCCTGATACTAGTTATCAAAAGTTAAATAAGATTAGTAAATTACAATCCAGTCTTAAAGAAGCCTTAATTCATTATCATGGTTTGGGTTTCACTAATATTCAAAATTATTTAAAGCTCTGAAAATGAAAATACCAACACAAAGGTTTAACACCAAACCAACAATCAACGGTATTATATTTTAACGTTTAAAAAATTTAAAGCAAAATCATAATCTTACACAAAATTAGTTTTCAAATTGTCATATTGATGATTTTTTTTATTTCATCAAGAGTTTTCGACAAAATTAAAGATAATAGTTATTAAAATATAAAATTAATCATTTATAATTAAATTGATATTTTTGCACTACACACCGCCTACAAATTTTAAAAAGAAAGTAGATATATTTATAAAGAATATTATAAAAATTTATATTCCAAAACTACTATTAATATGACCCTTAATAAAAATATTCTTATTTTTATTAAATCCTACTTTAAAACAATTATTTCATTACTAATAATTTCAATAATAACTTATAGACAGTGTGTAATACAAAAATAAACAACAAAATTATTTAATCAACTCACATAAAAGCTAGTGTGCCATAGCTAAGATATATGATCAGTAATAATAAATATTAAAATACTTTAACCATAACACGGAAAAAGTTTAAAATCTTAATGATAACAAAAATACCAAATGGAATTAAAATAATTCACGCATCACCTAAAAAGGTCATTAATTCTGGTAATACAGCATAAATTGCTTCTTTAACTTTCATCATTGCTTGCCCTAAACCACTTCAAATAGAACCCATTCCATCTGAAATAGTAGGTTTATCACCAACTGCTAAAAAATTAATTGCTGTTGTTAAATACATACCTAAAATTATTTTTTATCCTCCTTATTTTCAATTTCTTTTTTATCTTTTTTCTTTCCTCGAATTTGGCGAATTTTTTGATAAATTGATAAACCAATTCAAGCAAAAATACCTAATATAATAACAACACTAAAAATTGTCGTTAATCAAACTGGCATAACTTATTCCTCCTAAAAATCTAATTTTCGCGGCACGCTTCGCGTGTTCGCTACGCTCAAAATAAACTATATTGAATAAATTAGGCGGATAATTTATTCATCTTCTTTTTCATTATTAATTACAATATTATTTAACGTATTAATAACATTATCTTTTCCATACTTAGTTACTAAGGACCGTAAAATAAAATAATGTTTTCTTTCCATTAAAAAAATCAACTCCTTTCAAAGTTGATTTGTTGCACTTCATATTACAGTTTACAAAATAAAATAAAATAAAAAGATAGTTTTTATCTTTCGTTAATATTTAATCTTTTTTAGACATAAACCATGTGGTTTTGCACAATATTTTGTTGTTTGACCAACTGGAGGATGATCCAAAACTTCCTTCAACTGTTCTAAACTAATTCTATCCCAATAACACGCTAAAATGTTTTGTGTTATCATCCGAATTTGATAACGAATAAAACCCTTTGCAATAAAATGTATCTCAATTTTTTTTGCTTTGTTTCTCTTAACATAAATTTTATTAATTTTACGCTGGGTCTTAATTGCTTCGCCTTGTTTTACTCCTGAAAAATAAGCAAAATCGTGGTCACCAACAAACACTTGACTAACTTGCCGTAATTTTTTAAGATCCAATAATTCATCAACTTTTAATTCATAACGGTGATTAGTAAAATCATAACTATGATCATTAATCGTATAAACATATTCTTTTAATTTTGTTGTCCGAACACTAAAGTTATCAGCAACTACTTTATAATCTTTAATATTCATATTAATTGGTAAAATTTTGCTAATTGTTTTAATAAAAAAATCGACATTGCGTGGTTGAAACGGAATCTTAACTAACACTTTTTGATCACAAGCATGAACACCAGCATCAGTCTTACTAGCACCCAATGTTCAAACTGGCTGCTGACAAACACGAAAAAATGCTCTTTCTAATTCGTTTTGAATTGTTCGTGCATTTTTTTGTTTAACTCAACCATTATAATCATAACCATCATATTCAAGGGTTAATAATAACAATGACATTATCATCCTAAAACAAAATCATCAATGTGAGGAATACGAATTTGTAAAAATCCAGTTGGAATTTTCCCAAATGCTCATCCATTTGTTCCTCAATATCAAACTTCATAGAAAGTTTGATATTGACCCATCGTAACTGATTGCGCAATAATAATACTTGCAACCCCAACCCCAAAAATAAACAACAAAATATCTGGGAAATGAATACGATAATGACGATAACGTGTTCTTTTTGCATACGGGTCATAACCACGTGCATCCATTGCATAAGCTAAATCTTCGGCTTTTTGAAAAGCCGATACTAATAATGGAATAATTAAAGCCGTTGTTGATTTAATTTTATCTTTAAAATGACCATTACGAAAATCACCCCCCCGCGAAGCTTGAGCCTTCATAATCCGACCAGCCTCTTCAATTAACGTTGGAATCATTCGTAAGGCAATTGAAATTATTGTTGATAAAATATGAACTGGAAAACGAACTAATTTTAAAGGACTCAATAAATCCTCTAATGCTAATGTTAGATCTAATGGTTGTGTTGTTGCTGTTAAAATGGTTGTAATTAAAATCATTAAATAAATCCGGCAAGCCATATACAGCGCATTAAAAACAGCTTTTTCGGAAAAAGCAAATCAACTTTTCCCGCCCCGAGCGAAAGGACCAGTTGCTGTTGCTTTGCCACCTCAGTGTCAACCAATATAACCATCGGTTACTAAAAAACAGTTAATTAATAGTAAAACAACAAACATAAATAAGATTGGTTTTAATAATGCTACTAGCAATCGTGGTGGTAATTTTGCTAAAAAGAACAACGTAAAAATGGTTACCCCCAGAATAGCATAACCGGTAAAACCAGTCGAAAAAAAGATTGATACCATTAATGATAACAACATAAATAGTTTTACCCGTGGGTCCATCCGATGAACAGCGGAATTGTAGGCAATATAACGTCCAAATGATAAGCGCATCTTTTTACCCCTTTCTTTTTAGGCCTTTACGTTGGATGATTTCTTTTGCTAATTCATCAATATTCCGAATGTCAGCATCTGTTAAATCAAATCCTTTTTCTTTTAATTGATAAATTAAATTATAAATCTTTGGTGGTTCAATTAAAAGTGTTTGTAATAAATCTTTGTTTTTAAAAATTTCAAAAGGTGTTCCAATTTTAATAATTTTCCCATCTTTTAAAGCAACAACTTCATCAGCAATTTCTAAAACATGATCCATATTATGAGTAACTAAAATAATTCGTTTGTTTTGTTCTTGATTAATCCGGTGAAATAACTTAATAAAGTCTTCTTCTCCTTCCGGGTCTAATCCTGCGGTTGGTTCATCTAAAATTAAAGTATTTCCTTCCATTGCTAAAATTCCCGCAATTGCAACCCTTCGTTTTTGTCCTCCTGATAAATCAAATGGTGAACGTTCTAAATAATTTAACGGTAAACCAACCATTGTTAAATATTTCTTAGCATTTTCACGAGCAATTTCTTTACTCTCACCTAAATGAATTGGACCAAACATAATGTCTTTTTCAATTGTTTCTTCAAATAACTGATATTCCGGAAATTGGAATACTAAACCAATTGATTTTCGTAGTTGTTTAATATTTATAATCCGCTTTTGCTTTGCCTTAATAATGAAACCATTTGCATCAACAACTCCTGTTGTTGGAATTAATAATCCATTAATATGTTGAATCAAAGTTGATTTTCCACTCCCCGTGGAACCAATAATAGCAGTAATTTTCCCTGGTTTAATAACTAAATTAATATCTTGCAATGACTTATATTCATACGGTGTTTTTGGTGCATAAACATAAGAGACATCGGTAAATGTAATATCAGTGTTTTGTAAGGCCTCAACTTTAGTTTTCTTTTTTACTTTTGACATAGTTCATCCACCAACTCTCTAAGATCCAGCGTATTTTTAACATTCAACCCATTTAAACGTAAGCTATCAATTACTCGCGAAACAAACGGCACGTCTAAATGAATTGATTTTAAAAATTCTTCATCATACAAAATTTCGTGTGGTTTTCCACATTTAACCATTTGACCCTTGTTCATAACAATAACTTTATCCGCATTTAAGATTTCATCCATATCATGCGTGATTGAAATAATTGTTTTTTCGCGCGATTCTTTTAAATCAACCATAATTTGTTTAATTTCTTTACGTCCTTTGGGGTCTAACATACTTGTTGCCTCATCAAAAATAATGATATCAGGTTGTAATGCTAACGCCGAAGCAATCGCAACACGTTGTTTTTGTCCTCCTGATAGCATTAATGGTTCGTGGTCAAGAAAATTACTAATTCCTACTTTTGCAGCGGCTTTGTCAATAATTGCTTGCATATCTTTTTGTGGTACTTGGCGATTTTCTAATCCAAAAGCAATATCATCACGAACAGTTGAACCAATAAATTGGTTATCTGGATTTTGAAAGACAATTCCTAAAAATTTACGAATTCCAGTTAGTGTTAATGAATGAACTTCATTCCCAAAAACTTCAATTCTTCCTTTTTGGGGGCGTAAAACACCAATAATAATTTTGCTAATTGTTGATTTTCCACTCCCATTATGACCAATAATTGTTACATATTCACCATGTTTAATTTCAAAACTAACTCCATCAACGGCATTAGGATGATTTTCACGGTAGCGAAATTCAACATCAGTTAATTTTAATGAAACATCATTTAGTTTCTCTAATTTTGAATTTGGTTTTTTTGTTTTTTTTGCCATTTCTTCTCATCCTTAATGTTAATTACATAATAGTTTAATTATATCTTAATATTTTTAAATATTAATTGAAATTTTTTCTTTCCAATTTCATATTTAATTATATATAAATATTATAAATACACAATAAAAAATTTATTTTTCAACAAGCCACTTATCATTGACCACCACTACTAAAATCATTATCATCTAAGTCAATGCTTTGAATATAAACATCACGTGGTTTAGCCCCCTTTTGTGGCCCAATAACTCCGTTGTCCTCTAAAGCATCAATTAACCGACTTGCCCGATTATAACCAATTGAAAATTTACGTTGAATTAACGATGTTGATGCTTTTTGATTTAAAATTACAAAACGCTTAATTTCATTATACATTGGGTCAATATCTTCACCTTCATTCCCACCACCAACTTCATTCGAATTCTCAATATTAATAAATTCTTCATCAAAATCAGGTTCTTGTTGCGCATGACAAAAATCAACTAATCGTTGAATTTCGTCATCGGAAATAAATGCTCCTTGCGCACGGGTTGGAATATTTTGACCAGCTGGGGCATATAACATATCACCATAACCAATTAATTTTTCAGCACCACCTTGATCTAAAATTGTGCGTGAATCAATCGAAGAAGCAACAGAAAAGGAAACTCGTGATGGAATATTTGTTTTAATAACCCCCGTAATAACGTCAGTTGAAGGACGTTGGGTTGCAATTACCATATGAATTCCTGCTGCTCGCGCCAATTGAGTAATTCGCATAATTGAATCTTCAATATCTTTTCCCGCTGTCATCATCAAATCTGCTAACTCATCAATTACAACAACAATGTATGGTAAGCGTTCTTTTGGGGAAACTTTATTATTAAATGTTTCAATGTTTCTAACTCCACGTTCTGATAACATACTATAACGGCGTTCCATTTCTTCAATAACTTTTTTTAAAGCAGCATTTGCAAATTTTGTATCAGAAATCACTTGTGCTAATAAATGCGGTAAATTATTATAAACTGCTAACTCAACTTGTTTTGGATCAATTAGCAATAATTTAACTTCTGATGGTTTTGTTCGTAATAATAACGATGATAAAATCGTATTAATACATACTGATTTTCCACTTCCCGTTGACCCGGCAACTAGTAAATGGGGCATTTTATCTAATTCAACAAAAATAATTTCACCATTAACACTACGCCCAATTCCAACTAACAACTTCTTATTTTGTTTTTCTAAGGGTACTCGTTCCATAATTTCACGTAAGGTTACTTTGCTACTAATTTCATTTGCTATCTCAATTCCAACCGCTGACTTACCTTGAATTGGTGCTTCAATTCGAACATTTTGGGTTGCTAAAGCATATTTTAGATCATTTTCTAAATTCATAATTTTATTAACTTTCACACCAGGTTGCATTTGAACTTCAAATTTTGTAATTGTTGGTCCAATATTAACACCTTGAACACTAGCGGCAATATTAAATTGATGAAAGACCTCATTAATTTTAACCGCTTTCTTTTGCGCAGAAATTTTATTACGTTCATTATTTCGCCGATTATCTTCTTTTGGATTTAATAATCCTAAATTTGGTAATTTATAATGTGGATTATTAAAACTACTACGACGCGGTGCAGCTTGGCTAAGTTTTTTATTAACTTCAATTGTTTTTGGCTTTGAAGCACGGCGTTGTTGCGGTGGCATATTAAAATTATTCCCACTCATTAAGGGCGGTTCATATGAAGGATAATATTCTGTTTGATAAGGGTCAGGTTCATTAAAAATTGGTTGATTACTTTGACGATGATAAATCCCATCATCATTAAGCACATTTGAATCAAATTGATCATAGTCTTGTGGTTCTGCAGCATTAAAATCATCAACCTGAACATGATCATCATAAAATGATGTTTGTTTAACCTTGGTTGGATTAAGATTACGATTAATTTTCCCAAATGGCGTAATATTTGTCTCTGAATTCAGTTTATCACGAGCAGCATCAATATTAACATCTTTGCCATAAGCGGAACTATATACTGGTAAGTCATCAATATTCTTATTAAGATAATTATTATTTTGACGATTACGTGGTTGAATATATTGGTCTGGTGTTGGCGAAACTTTTGGTGTTCGTTGCGGTGGCGTTGGATTATAATCATTAAATTTATCAGCAGGCATTCTCGATTGCATTGTTTCTTGTTCATCAAAACGAACATAATTTTGTTTCCCTTTTTTCTTCCCAACAAAATCATCCGCAATTAAATCATCAATTAACCGTTTATCATGTAAAGCGGTATAAGACGGCATTTGAATAGTAATATCTGATGCTTCCGTTGTATGCATTACTTGGCGAGCTGAAAATAATTCCTCATCAGGAATATTAAATGATTGATAAATATTTTGTTTTTGGCGGCGATTAGCTGATAATCTTAACACACGCAACCCCTGTTGTTGGCGTTGTGCTTTTGGTAAAAACAGTCCTCAAACTGTTCCGGTTGTTACTCAACTTCCTCATAATAAAAAAGTTAATAAACAAAAAATTAGTGAACCAAAAATTGTGGTATAACTAAAAATTACCGCCAGGAAATTTCCAATAATTCCGCCACCAGCATATAAGGTAATTCAAGCTCCATTAAATCCAATAAAAGTAATCGGATGACTTGGATTAGCATTAAAAATTGAAGCATCCTGTCAATGTGCTAAATAATTATTAATAACATCTAAAAAAACGGTTTTATTAAAAAAGGCAATTTGACCATTAGCATATTGATAAATTAGTAAAAAACTACTTACTAATCAACAAGATAAAATAACAAAGCTAATAATCATTCAGCATACCCGACTCTTTAATTTAATCCGTACACCGATAAAAATTGTAACTCCAAGCACTAAGCATACTAAATATAGTAAATACTTAAATCAACCAAAAGCAAATGTAAATAAAACATCATCTAAAAATTGCCCAATTAAAGTAATTCGGCCCACCGCAAGAATCGTAAAAAAAGTAACTAACAACGCACCGATTACTCACCCGATTGAATCATTACGACGTTGCTTTTTTTCGACTTTTAAGATTGCAGTGTTCTCATTATGATCATTTAAAAGGTGATCATCATAAGATTTCTTTTTCATGGTGCAGCCCTCCTAAAATCCTAAATATTTAAGAATTACTTTAAATATGACCATACATTTAAAAAGTTTCAAATATTTATATACTATAAATATATCATAAAATTAAATTTCATTCACAATTGCTAAAATAATTGGTGTTTTCCCTGTTTCCGTTTTAACAAATGAACTAATTGTTAATCTAATTTCATTTTTAACTTCATTAACATCATACATTTCACCAGCAACAGCTTTTTTATAATGTTTTTCAATAATGTCAATAATTACCTTTTGCATTTTCCGAAAAATATCATTATTTTCTTGAATATAAATTACTCCTCGCATTTGTGTATCAATTAAGGAAACTAATTCTTTTGTTTTACCATCAATTGAGACACCAATAATAACAACTCCATCGGTTGCTAATTGTTTTCGCTCATTTAAAACAACAGCCCCAATATCACCAACACCAATTCCATCAACATATAAATCGGCTGTTTTTACTTTATTTGTTGTTTTTGTGTATTCACCATCAACAAATTCAACACCATCACCATTATCAACAATAAAAATATGGTTTGGGTTAATACCGGCTTCAATTGCCGCAGTTTTTTCTTGGACAAAGTCTTTGTATAATCCTTTGACGGGAATAAAGTATTTTGGTTTAATAATTGAGCTCATTAATTTAACATCTTCATAACTTGCTGTCATTGTTCAAACTTTTTTATCCGATAAAGCAATTGTTTTTGCCACTGTTCGTGCTAATTCATCTAAAACATTAGCATAGTTTAATTCACTTCCTGGATTTGGTGGGGTTGCTAAAATAATCATATCGCTTTCTTTAATATCTAAAATATCATCATTCCCAGAAGCAATTTTAATTAAACGACTATATAAACGTTCACCACTACCAGTTACAATAATTAATGATTTTTCTTCTTTAACCACTTCTTGTAAACCTTTAATATTAATCCCGTTAAAGTTTAATTTATTACTATCTGATAACACTTTTAATGATTCTAATAAGGTTTGACCGTAAATTCCAACTGAAATATTATTTTCTCGTACTAAGTCAAAAAGTTCACTAATTTTATGTAAATCTTGATCAAAACAAGCTAAAATAATCCGTCCTTCTGCTTCTTTGACTGCTCGTTCAATATAATTTTTAATTTTATGATTTGGTGCTGTATAATCGCGTCGTGATGCTGTTGAAGCTTCAGATAAAAATAATAACACCTTATTTTTAGCAACAATTTGATTTAAGTGTTGTAAATCAGTTGCAAAGTTTGGATCAGCTTTGGCATCAAAAATATAATCCCCCGTGTAAATAATTGTTCCATCTGGTGTGTGTAATGCAAATCCAAAACTATTTGGCATATTTGTTGTTGTTGAAAAAACTTCAACTTGACATGTTCCAAAATCAAGAACATCCTTTGCATTAATAACATTAAAACATTCTTCTTTACCACGTACTTTAAAACGTTGTAAATGGAATTTTAAAACATTGCATGTTAAATCACTACCATAAACTGGTACCGCTAATTCTTTTAACATATAAGTTAATGCTTCTGAACATTCATCAGAAGGTTTTGTAATAAAAATCCCTTTAATACGGGCACGATTTTCTTTTAAATAATCAAAATTTGATATTACTACATCAATCCCTAAAATCCCTCGTTCAGGGTTTTTTGTTCCTGCATCAAAAATAAAAATATCTTGTTCTACTTCGATACAGTATAAATTCTTACCTCTCTCATCTAGGCCACCAAGAGCGAAAAAACTAATTTTTGCCATAATTAAAATCTACTTCTTTCTATTCTTTTTTGTTTAGTACTCATTTACATTTCATTATTTAAATGCTTTTTACATTGTTTTCTTAAATTAAATAAATGTAATCTTAATTATTATACATTAGTATTAAAAAAATATACAAATAATTAAAAAAATATCTTATTACCATTATAATACCACATTTTTTCAGTTAAAATCTTTAATTTTGTCGAAAACTCTTGATATTTATAAAATATACCTAAAATTAGGTATATTTTTAATATATGGAGGTAAATAAATGATGAAAAAAATAATTACAGAATTAATAAATAGCTTAACAGATGATCAATTTTTAGAATTTTATGAAAAAATAAAACAACAAGCAGACTTAATTAAAAAACAAAAACGTTTAAATGAAATTGATCAAAAATTTAGAGATAAAGGCATTATATGTCCTAATTGCAAATCTTTTCATTGTGTTAAAAATGGTCATAATTCCGAAGGAAAACAAAAATATTTATGTAAAAAATGTCGTGCTAGTTTTGATGCATTTCGTCATCATTTTACTTATTGAAGTCATTTAAATTATGAACAGTGAAATTTATTAATTCAAATTTCATTGTTAGGACAATCTAGTAAAATAATTTCTCGTTTTATTAAAACAACCCCAAAAACCGCTTGATATAATCGACAAAAATTAATGCAATCAAAACAATTAGAAAATACACAGTTAAAATTTAAAAAATTAAATGGTCAAATCCAAATGGATGAAACATTTATTAAAGAAATTCATAAAGGCAATTTTAAAGATAAATTTGATAAACGAAAAACTCATCTCGATCCATTTTCAACTGATACCAAATGCTGTATTCAAATGGCAGTTGATAGCAATAATAATATTTTTGTTCAATCCACCAATACCAAAAGATTACAAAAACAATGGATTATTGAAAATATGAATAAGCAACTAATTAAAGAAAAATCAATAATTATTTCTGATATGCAACCACTATATTTATTAGTAGCAAAACAAACAAATTCTACTCTATATTCCACCAAAACTAGTACAAACCCTGATACTAGTTATCAAAAGTTAAATAAGATTAGTAAATTACAATCCAGTCTTAAAGAAGCCTTAATTCATTATCATGGTTTGGGTTTCACTAATATTCAAAATTATTTAAAGCTCTGAAAATGAAAATACCAACACAAAGGTTTAACACCAAACCAACAAT
Organism: Spiroplasma endosymbiont of Sarcophaga carnaria; assembly: GCF_964019595.1. Lineage (NCBI taxonomy): Bacteria > Bacillati > Mycoplasmatota > Mollicutes > Entomoplasmatales > Spiroplasmataceae > Spiroplasma > Spiroplasma endosymbiont of Sarcophaga carnaria. The sequence continues at coordinate 1,105,214 of NZ_OZ026456.1, read as the reverse complement.
CAACGGTATTATATTTTAACGTTTAAAAAATTTAAAGCAAAATCATAATCTTACACAAAATTAGTTTTCAAATTGTCATATTGATGATTTTTTTTATTTCATCAAGAGTTTTCGACAAAATTAAAGGTTAAAATAATAAAAGCAATCAAAAGGATGTGAAATAACATTGAAAGCAATATTTCCGGGTAGTTTTGACCCAATTCATGATGGACATCTTAATATTATTAAAAAAGCTAGTGCTCTCTTTTCAAAATTGTATGTTGTTGTTACTAATAACTTAGAAAAAACAGGACAAACTGAAATTAAAATCCGGGCAGCAAAAGTTATTGCTGTTTGTCAACAAATTAATCCACACATTGAAGTTGTCATTAATGATAAAATGTTAACCAGCGATTTTGCAAAAGAATTAAAAGTTAACTATATTATTCGAGGATTACGAAATAATAATGATTTAAAATATGAAATGGAATTAGCTTTTGCTAATAAAAAATTAAATGAAAATCTTGAGACAATCTTCTTTGTTGCTGATTATGGCTTAACGGAAATTTCTTCAACCTTTTTAAAACAAATTGAACAACTAAAAAAATAACAATAAAGGGGGGACTAAAATGAAATTAAATAACATTAAAAGTGTCTTTATTTCAGGAGCAAGCAAAGGAATTGGCTTTGAATTAGCAAAACAATACTTAACCAACCATATTAATGTTTTTTGTGTGGCAAGAAATACAACACCAATTACAATCTGAGCAAAAGAACAAAATCTAACCAGTTATTTACAAACATTTAATTGTGATTTAAGTCAAATTGCAACCAACAGAAAACTAATTTCTGAACTTAATAAAATTGATTTTGATATTATGATCAATAATGCTGGTTTTAGTGTTTTCGGAATGTTTGAGAATACTAACATTGATGATGAACTAAATTTAATTGATTTGAATATTAAAAGTCTCCAATTTATGACTAAATACTTCTATTTAAAATATCATAAAACTAACACCGAAAAAAGAATTATTAACCTCGCTTCCATCGCCGCCTTCCAACCAGGACCATTACATGCCACTTATTTTGCCTCAAAAAGTTATGTTTTAAATTTTAGTTGTGCAATAAATTTTGAATTGCAACAACAAAAATCTAAATTAAAAGTAATTGCGTTATGTCCCGGTCCAATCAAAACAGACTTTTGAAATAGAGCCCAATATCAAAGTAAAAAACTACCACCTGGTAGTATGAATGTTACTAAATTTACTAAAATTGCTTTTAAAAAAAATTAATCAAACAAAAAGAGACGTTGTTTTAATTGGCAGTAAAAATAAAATTAATGTTTTTTTCGCAAAGCACTTACCTCGTAAAATGGTTTTAAAACAAGTCTATAAAATGCAAAAATCAGGTTTATAATTTATAACCTAAAATACAAACTAAAATAAATTAACTTTTTTAAGTTAATTTTTAAATAAAAAAACATTATTTTATAGTCCTTAATAATTAAAGATAAATAAAATAATGTTATTAATTAAAATATATCATATTGATAAAGAGATTTAGTATTTTTAAATAAAATAGGTAATATAAAAATTATAATCATATTTAAAATAAAGTTAGTTTAAAAAAATAGTTCATGAATTTTATTCAACATTATTATAATCATTTGTTTTAAGAAACTATAATTTTAAAATAAAATTTGGCTTGAGTTTTCACTCAACTAAATAAACTAGTATTTTTGACAGTAGCTTTAGCGGTAAATTTCGCAGTTATGACATTATCAGAATATTGCAAATTTAAAATTAACTTTACGTTTACTACATCAATCTTTCTTCAACTCTTATTCCCTCATACATAGCTAGCTACTATAAGTTTCTTCTGCTAATGTTTTTTCATCTTCTTTATTATTTATTAATGACATATTAACTACATAACCTAGCGGTGAATAAACCCTTCGATTAAAATAATTAAATTCATACCCTTCAACTCAATAATTACTATTTTCTTTAATTTCTACCTTAAAAAAATTATATTTTGTTCCTGTTGGTAATTTTTTTGATCAAATAAATGTATTCTTATCCGAATTATTTATATAAAAAGCGGTCACCTTCGTAATTGGTGTTGCCAATTCTGAATCTTTCACAAAATTAGATTTTTTTTGATGAATCTCAGTTTCTCTTTTTACTATTTTTTTTGCTTGTTGACTAGATTCTAAGTTAGCTTTGAAATCAGTACCTTCAAAATTATTTTTTACATCATATAAACTCGTAGCATTTAATGTTAAAATTGGTGCAACGCCAATTGTTAATACACTTACTAAACTTAAAATTTTTTTCATTTAAAATTAACCTTTCTTTATCTCTTAGGACATCCTAAGATAGTATTATCCTACCTTAAAGCACAAGAAAATTATTTTTTAATATAAAATAATGATAAGAATCATATTTAAATCAAAAATTCTATTATTTAATTAATAGTTTTACCGCATTTGTCGCTTTAATTTAACTTAAAAAAACAAAAAATATTGAGATTCAATATTTTTTACCTTGTTATTTTTTAATTTTTTCCTAGCAAATCAAACATATTTTTTTTATAAATTTCAACACCAGGTTGATCAAACGGATTTATTTTTAATAAATAAGCTGACATCGCACATGCTTTCATAAATCAATATGATAAATAGCCAAACATTTTTTCATCCATTGTCTCAAATTCCAAAATAATATTAGGAACATGTCCTACTTTGGTATGAGCGGCGATAACACCTTGGATTGCAGTTGTATTGACCTCGTGCAATGTTTTTCCTGCTAGATAGTTTAAGCCATCAAGGTCTTGCTCTGCTTTGGTTAAAGCAAGATCTAATTGCGGTTTTTTAATTTCAATAACTGTTTCAAATAAGATGTTTTTTGTTCCTTCTTGAATAAATTGACCAAGAGAATGTAAATCTGTTGAAAAAATACATGATAAAGGTAGTAATCCTTTTGAATCTTTTCCTTCTGATTCTCCGAATAATTGTTTTCATCATTCAGTAATCATCTGCATTTGTAGCTCATAAGTTACAAGCATTTCAGCTTTATATTTTTTTTCGTAATTCAAAATATAACGGCCAACAGCATATTTATAGACATAATTAGTTAAATCATCAATTAAAGTGTCTTGATAAGCTTGTTGTGCTCCTTTAAAAACATTGTCAACGTCAATACCACTTACGAGCATTGCAAAAACCCCAACCGGAGTTAAAACTGAATACCTTCCTCCAATATCATCAGGAATTACGAAGGTTTGATATCCTGCTTCATCAGCTAATGTTTTTAATGCACCTTTATGCTTATCGGTAATTGCAACAATTAATTTTGCCGCTTTTAGAAAACCTTCTTTTTTCTCTAAAAGCTCCTTACATAGACGAAATGCAATCGCTGGTTCAGTTGTTGTTCCAGATTTAGAAACAACACAAATTCCAAATTTCTTATTTTGAAGATATTGTAAAACTTGTGCCATATAAGTTGAAGACATTGTATTACCAAGATAAATTACTTTGACTTTTTGTTGACTATATAACCCATTAATCATTTCAATCGCAGCACGAGCACCAAGATAACTCCCACCAATTCCAATTACTAATAAAACATCAATTTCATTCGCTAATTGTTTTGCTGTTTGTTTCATTGCTGCAAGTTCTGCTTGATCATAAGTATTTGGTCATTCAACCCAACCTAAAAAATCACTTCCTGGGCCAGTTTTGTCATGAATCATATGGTGAATATCTTTAACTTGTCCTAAATACTTCTCGAAAACAGCTTCACTTAATGCATTAGTAAAATTTACTTTGATCATTATAATATTGCCTGCTTTCTATCTAAAAATCCCTTTATTTATAAAATTTAAACGTTTTATTTACTTGTTAACGAAGTAATTTTTTCACGTAAAGGTTGAAAACCTGCTCCCGTCTCTTGAATTTGACTGTTGTTTTTCTTCAGTAATTCAGGTCGGCAGTTTTTATAACTTAATTTAACTTGTTTCTTAACTGGATCAAAATCAAGTACTTCCACTTCAACATTGTCACCAACATTAACAAATTCTTTAATATCTCTTACAAAGAAATCTGAAATTTCACTGATATGGATTAAGCCATCAGCTTTTTCTGCCCGACAAAAAGCACCATACGGAGTAATATTTGTTATCTTCGCAATAACTTTACTTCCTTTTTCATACATAATTAGTCACATCCCCTTTCTAAAACTATAGTAATTATACCGCTAGAACTATGAAAATCATTTTCTAAATCAGAAAAAAATTTATTAGCCACATATAAAAAGGATTATATCACCTTATTTTAATAAATTAAGGCGATATAATCCGTTATTTTCATTATTATCCTCATTATTTCCTTCTTGCTCAGGTTTTTCTTCTTTATAAGAATCATTATAATGACAATTTGGATAATTAGTACAAGCTTTAAAGCGTTGAAAACGTTTATTAAATTTTAAAATAATTTCACCAACACCACACTCTGGGCATAGCCCAAATTTAGGACCAGTTTGGTGAATATAGCGACATTTGGGAAAACCAGAACAAGCAATAAATTTTCCATATTTTCCATAACGATATACCAAATCACTACCACACTCTGGACAATCAATTCCCGCTTTTTCAACCGGAATCTCTTCCATCAATTCCATTGCTGCTTCAATTCGTGGTTTAAAGCGTTCTCAAAATTCTTTTAATAATGGTTTAGGGTCTGCTTCACTATGGGCAATCACATCTAAACTTTCCTCAATGGTTGAAGTATATGTTTCATTAATAATATCATTAAAATATTCTTGCAACTTATCACTTGTTAAAATTCCTTTTTCTGTTGCTTTAATAGCTTTATTTTCGACAATAATATACCCACGCTCTTTTAAAGTACGCATAATTGGGGCATAAGTTGATGGTCGACCGACACCAATTTCTTCTAGTGTTTTAATTAATTTTGCTTCAGAATAACGACTTGGTGGTTTTGTAAAGTGCTGAATTCCAAATAATTCATTTAAATTAATAATTTGGTTTGGTTTCAAGGCTGGTAATTTTGCAATTTCTTCATCATCATCTAATGCGGAAAATTTTAAAAAACCATCAAACTGAACCGTACTTCCCGTCATTCGAAATTCATAATTATTATTATCTAAAATAATTGCTTTACTTAATAATTTAGCACTAGCCATTAAACTAGCAAGAGCACGATTATAAATAATTTTATATAAACGTAATTGATCACGACTCAAATATTCTTTTGCTGCATCAGGTGTCATCATTAAATCCGTTGGTCGAATTGCTTCATGGGCATCTTGCACATTTTTTTTATTTTTAGCGGGAGTTTTAACTTCACCCAAATATTTTTGCCCATACTTAATCGTAATATAATCAAAGGCATCTTGAATAAATTTATCACTTAACCGAATAGAGTCTGTTCGAGGATAACTAATAAACCCCGTAATATCATCTTTTACTTTAATTCCTTCGTATAGTTGTTGCGCAATTAAAGAAGTTTTATTTGAATCAAACCCCAACTTACTACTTGCTTCTTGTAACATTGTTGATGTTGTGTGTGGATTAGGTGATTTTAGGTGTTTTTCTGTTTCCTTAACTTGAACAACAACAAAATCTTTTTTTAATGCCTTTTTAACTTTTAAAACATCAGTTTCATTTTTTAATTCAATCTTTTCATCTTTAAATTTTGTTAATTTAACAACTGCTTTTTTATATAATCCTTCAACAGTTCAATATTCTTCGGGAACAAAAACTTGTCATTCTTTTTCTCGTTCAACAACTAATTTTAACGCAACAGATTGTACTCGTCCAGCTGATTTTGACTTAATCTTTTTTTGTAACAATTTACTTAATCGAAACCCAATAAAACGGTCAAGAATTCGGCGTGCTTCTTGTGATTTTACCAAGTTCATATCAATATCAGTTTGATGATGAAACGCTTCTAAAACGGCTTCTTTTGTAATTTCATTAAAACGAACACGACGCGATTTGTCATTACAATTTAAAACTTCATTCAAGTGATATGCAATCGCTTCTCCTTCGCGGTCGGGGTCCGTTGCAAGAATAACTAAATTTGCAGCTTTAGCTTCTTGTTTTAATTTTTTTACCAGTTCTTTTTTCCCACGTTCCATCTTGTAAGTTGGTTCAAAAGTTTCAATATCAACACCCAGACCATACTCACCCTTTGTTGATAAGTTTCGAATATGTCCTTCTGAAGATAATACTAAATAACCATCACCAAGATATTTTTCAACTGCTTTTGTTTTTGTGGGGGATTCCATTATTACCAGCGTATTCGCCATTTTTTCTCTCCTTTAAATTGGATAATACATTACAATAATTATTATACATAATATTTCAAAAAAACTATTTAAATTCTTTAATTTTGTCGAAAACTCTTGATATTTATAAAATATACCTAAAATTAGGTATATTTTTAATATATAGAGGTAAATAAATGATGAAAAAAATAATTACAGAATTAATAAATAGCTTAACAGATGATCAATTTTTAGAATTTTATGAAAAAATAAAACAACAAGCAGACTTAATTAAAAAACAAAAACGTTTAAATGAAATTGATCAAAAATTTAGAGATAAAGGCATTATATGTCCTAATTGCAAATCTTTTCATTGTGTTAAAAATGGTCATAATTCCGAAGGAAAACAAAAATATTTATGTAAAAAATGTCGTGCTAGTTTTGATGCATTTCGTCATCATTTTACTTATTGAAGTCATTTAAATTATGAACAGTGAAATTTATTAATTCAAATTTCATTGTTAGGACAATCTAGTAAAATAATTTCTCGTTTTATTAAAACAACCCCAAAAACCGCTTGATATAATCGACAAAAATTAATGCAATCAAAACAATTAGAAAATACACAGTTAAAATTTAAAAAATTAAATGGTCAAATCCAAATGGATGAAACATTTATTAAAGAAATTCATAAAGGCAATTTTAAAGATAAATTTGATAAACGAAAAACTCATCTCGATCCATTTTCAACTGATACCAAATGCTGTATTCAAATGGCAGTTGATAGCAATAATAATATTTTTGTTCAATCCACCAATACCAAAAGATTACAAAAACAATGGATTATTGAAAATATGAATAAGCAACTAATTAAAGAAAAATCAATAATTATTTCTGATATGCAACCACTATATTTATTAGTAGCAAAACAAACAAATTCTACTCTATATTCCACCAAAACTAGTACAAACCCTGATACTAGTTATCAAAAGTTAAATAAGATTAGTAAATTACAATCCAGTCTTAAAGAAGCCTTAATTCATTATCATGGTTTGGGTTTCACTAATATTCAAAATTATTTAAAGCTCTGAAAATGAAAATACCAACACAAAGGTTTAACACCAAACCAACAATCAACGGTATTATATTTTAACGTTTAAAAAATTTAAAGCAAAATCATAATCTTACACTCTTACACAAAATTAGTTTTCAAATTGTCATATTGATGATTTTTTTTATTTCATCAAGAGTTTTCGACAAAATTAAAGTTTAAATTTATTTTTTCAAACTAAAATAGATTTCGAATCTTATTAATAATCATATCAATCGTATTTGCAACAATTGGAACTGTAAAATAAAGAATAACAATAACCCCAACTAGTAACAAAATTATTCCAATAATAGTCATACTAATTCAAAAGGTTTTGACATTAAATCTTGAGCGAATTACAACCCTAATTTGTTTTTCATCGATTTTCTTATTCCAATTTTTCTTTACTTGATAAAAATTATCAATTAACTTATCATATTGTTTTTGCGTAAGCCCAAATTCATTCATAACTTCAAACTGATCCATCTTGCTATGACCAAATTCATCAAAGATTTTATCATAAATTTCTTGTGCTTGAATTTTTCCCATTAATGTCTTAATGGTGTAATTTTTATATGTTCCCAATCCGGGTGATGTATCAACCACTCCTTTTACAAAACTATTTTTAAAACTTTCTTCTGTTTCATCATCTATCATTGGTTCAACTTTCGTTGGATCTAAATCAATTACTGGAGCATTTGTATCAAAAAAATCATGTAAATTTTCTGTAAAATTATTGTCAAAATTATCATCATTTTCTGCTTTATTAACAATTGGGGGAGTGGGGTCATTGAATTCAGCAGTATCGAAGAAGAAACTGTGTTCGTCATCCTGTTCGTCATCAAAGTGACTATCAAAATCATCATCAAAATTAAATAAATCAAAAACATTATTTTCAGATAGTGAATCAATTTTTGCCTTTCCTGCAGGTTCAATGACATCTTTTACTTCTGAGCGATTCTCCGCATTTAAAATTGTTGGTGGTTCATTTTGGATTACTTCTTCTTGTTCAGTTGTTAATGGTAATTCTGGTAAAATAATTGTTTCTGAACTAGTTACAGTTGACCGTGACTCTTGTTTTTCATTTCTTTTTTCTCAAGCTTCAATTAAAGTTTTATTTAAAGCTTCAGCTTCTTTTAAATGACGAAGTGAAGTATCTAACGTATTTTTTAATTCTTTGTATTCACCACCACTTGTTTTTGGCTGATTACGATCGCTGCTAATAAACTCATCTAAAATTTTAGAAATATGAATTGCTCAATTATATTCATCTTCAGCACTAAGCGGACCGACAGGACGACGAAAATCATTATAATTACTTTCTTTCGCGAATGGGCGAGAATTATAATACGGTGAATAAGGATCATCCAAATATTGTTGATTACGATAATCATACCGATTATGATATGATGACATATTTCGCATATCATTCTCAGGCCCCAAATTTGGCAATGAAGAAGGATTCACCGTTTGATTAATATTTTGATACGGTGGCGTTGGATTTACCATTGCGGGAGATTGTTGTTGTAATGGTTTTGGTTGTTGAATTACTGGCGAATAATTATACTGCGATAACAATGGGGGATATAAATTTTGTGGTAGGGTATACTGCACTCCTGATGGGGGAGTAGGATATGGATAAAACGGTGGATATGGATATGGATATTGATAATAACTAAAAAAATCAGGATTATAATGAATCCGACAATTATTATGGCAACCCTTACTATGACCCTTTTTTATGTTTTCACCCATATTATTCACCCTATTCGCAATTTAATCATTTATATTAATTATAACATAAAAGCCATGAAATAACATTTTCGATCTTGCAATTTAACATTATACAAAATAACTAGTTTAATTTCAAGACAGTTGAATGGATTTTGCACAATGTTTTTAATTGTTTTAATTTTCATTGCTTCATTATGTCTTAAATTCCTTCCCTTCTTTTTTACCCCCGAACAATAATTTTATTATTTTATCAGCTGTTAATAGATCGTCTGAATAGTCAGGACGTCTTCATTAAGGTAATTAAAGATAAAAAATAAAAAAAGTATTTTAATAAAATACTTTTTTATAAATCAATTATTTTTTAATTGCTGTTCCAGTTTTACCAGCTAATGCTGCTTTTGCTTGCGCTAATTCAGCAATAATAGCAACTTTTTGATCACCTAAACTAGCAAATTTCATTGCTGCTTGAACTTTTGGCAACATACTGTTCAAAAAATTAGTGATTTAGATCCAAAAATGAATAATTTTGGATATGTGGGATTAAGTTTTTATGCCTAAAATTTGAACGTCACTTAAAAATAGAAGATTCGAAGTTGATTTAGTCGTTACTTCCATTTCCAACAAAGAAATTAATTTAAGGGATGGTTTTTTTGTAAAGCTTTAATAGATACCTGGTGCAACAAATTCTGTTATATCAACTAAAATTGTTGAAAAATTAAAACTTGAGTCAAGAGGAAAAATGAAAGTTTCTACTGGTTCTAATTCAGAAGATGAATTTTATACATATATGGTTGCTTTACATTTACCAACTGACCTTCAACAAGGAATAGTATCAACACCTGAGGGATTAAAATCTCGAGTATTCCCAAGTTCATTTGTAACTAAGATTACAATGGTTCACGGAAATGAACATATTTCCAGCCAAGGATTTGACGCAATAATTGGACTGGATGTACTTGAAAGTGGCAATTGTACTATTGCTGGCCCAAATATGGTATTATCATTCTAATTTAATTTATAACTGCCAAAAATTAATGGCAGTTTTTTATTTTAATGTTATAATTTTATTAACGGTATGAACTAAATTCTTAAATGTCTGTGGTTTTCACATATTTATTGACAATATGACTTTACATATTGCAGAAGTAAGGATGCCATTCCTTACTTTTTTATCCTTATACCTCTATCCTATACTCTTTTAAATAAAAAAACAATAAATTTCTTATTGTTTTGCAATATTAATAATATTAGTTGAAGTCAAAATATTCATTAATAACTCATATAAGCATTGAATAATTTGTACTAATGGAACAACTTTATTACGATAGTCTGTTATTTTTTGAGCAATTTCTAATCTTTTTTCTGGTGTTAATCCAATAACAAATTTATGATAAGTTTCCACTTCTTCAACAATTTTTGCTTTGTTAAATTCTGGTAACTTAATTTTTCCCTCATTAAAATCTTTCTCAATTTTATCAATATTTTCTAATTGTGTTTTTAATTTTTCTTCTTCTTGATCAACTGAAAATTCAGTTAAAACAATATCGCGTTGTAAAAATAATCCTAATTGATTTACTAAATTTCAAATTTCTAACGCATCACTTGCTTGGTTAATATCTTCTAAACATTTATCAAGGGCTGAATCTAAACTCTTAATTTCTTCATCATAAATTTTTGTTAATTCAGTAATTTCTACTTTCATCATATCTACGAAAAGTTTATTTAAATCAACTGGACTTGATTCTTTGGCACTAGCCATAAAATCGTTTAAAAAACGAGGTAACGGAATAATTGAATTAAATAATTTACTTACTTCAATTAGTGTTGTCACTTTCTTTTGATCAACTTCTTCGGGTGTTTTATCTTCTAAATATTCAGTTCTAATATCATCAAATAAAGGTTTAATTTCTGTTTTAACAAAATTAAATAAATCCTCAAAATTAGTTTTAAATTTAGCTCCTGCTAAAAATGCTTCAATTTTTGGGTTTTTTTCTGCAGTATCCTTTTGATAATCTACTTCAAAAAGATCAATATATTTTGTTAAATAATTCATCATTCCTTTTTCAACATCTGCTCAGAAATTATTCTGTTGTGTCATAATATCATATCCCTCTATTTCTATAAATTATTATTTACTCCAATTTTACCATAAAATAAGAATTTATGTTATTTTAATTTGTCTTTTCTTGATTTTCTTTAATTTTTTGACGATTAACTAACAAATTATTTAAATTAACAACAATTGAAACTAATAACGCAATAATTAAACTTAAGACAATTAAATATAAAATATAATATTCTGGTTTCCGAAAATCTTGAAAAAAATATGGAACATAATAATTTTTGGCAGGAGTACTATAATTTCATAACTTTTCATCAATCGGAGTTAACAATAATACTATTTGTCGTAAAGCAATAAAAATTGTGTAGAAAATGGGATGAAGATAAAACTTGTATAACTTTCGTGCATAAAAATCACGATGATTAATTATTTTTTTTCAAACCTAAAACAAAAATAAATAATAAAAATAATTGGACAAAGTCAATGTTGAACAACAGTACTAATCCAATAAATTGTAATATTATTCCAACTTGCGGTAAAAGTTTGTCTTGTAATTGCACCAATCACACTACCGATTGTAAAAAACAAAAAAGTTAACAACGCTGCAAAAACAATATATAACACAAAAAGATGGTTTGTCACAAAATGACAATATTTTTGCTTGCTAAAATAAATTAAACCACCTAACGCAAATAACAAAATTAATAAATCCGTTTGAACACTCCATCAACTAATAAAATATTATGAGTAACTTAACCAATTTAATTGATAATGAAATAAACTATAAAAATAAGTTAACGCTAAAATAATAATTTCCAAACTAAAAAGAAGACTACAATAAATTAAATTTTTAATCTGTATTTGTTTTGACATATTACTCCTTGTGATGATGATATTTATTATACAAGATATTTTTACTAATTTGATATTTGCTAGCAACAAAATCAATTGCTTGTCTAACTCGATAATTTTTATTTTTAATTAATTGATCAATTTCATTAATTAAAACTTCATCAGCAACGATGCTTTTTGGTTCACAAGTAAATCCATCAACAACAATTACATATTCACCAAAAGCAACATTTTCTTCTTCTGCTAAAAATGTTAAAACTTCTTGGCAAGAACCACGATATCATTGTTCATGAATTTTTGTAAGTTCCTTCCCCACTGCAATTTGACGATCACCCAGCACCGTAAAAATTAGTTTTAATGTTTCTAACAGACGGTGTGGTGCTTCATAAAAAATAACTGGGTATGGTAGCTGTGCAATTTGTGCTAATTCATTAGTTTTCTTTGTTTTAGTTTTATCTAAAAAACCAAAAAATAAAAAGTGTTTTGGATTAAGACCTGAGCTAACAATCGCATTTAAAGCAGCATTTGCTCCACTAATTGGCACAACATCATAAGGATACTCCGCTAAAATTTTATGAACAGCATAATAACCCGGATCACTAATTAACGGATAACCAGCATCACTAATAATAGCAATCGATAAATTAGCTGTTAAATCATTAATCATTTCTGTAAACCGTTCAATTTCATTTTCTTTATTTAATGAAACTAATTTTTTCTTTAGATTAAAATAATTTAACAATTTTAAAGTATTACGAGTATCCTCACAATAAATTTTTTGAACATTATTTTTAATAACATCAATCGCTCGTGGTGTCATTTCTTGTAAGTTCCCAATTGGTGTTGCAATTAAATAAACTTTGGGCTGATTACTTTTAAAACTATATTGTTTAATTTTATTTGCCATTATAAAGACTCATTAGTTTATCAAAACTATCACCTTGAACCAAATATTGGGAAATAATTTGAGAAACTCTTTCTAGAAGGTCATTATTAATAATTGCTAACTGATCAGCGCTAAATTTTCCTAAAACCCAGTTGCGAAGCGGGATTTGATCATGCTTACCAATTCCTAACTTAATACGCAAAAAAATTTCACTACCTAACTTGTGAATTAAATCTTTAATACCATTATGCCCCGCACTTGAACCATTCTTTTTTAATTTTATAACATTAAAGGCAAGATCTTTATCATCATAAATAACAATGATATCTTCTAACGTTAATTTATAAAATTGTTTAATTAATAAAACGGCATCACCACTTAAATTCATAAAAGTTTGCGGTTGACAAAAAAGAACTTTTTCATTGTTAATTGCTGTTTCTCAAACAAAAGCATTAAAAACATTACGAGGTTTTGTTAAATTAAACTTAACAACTAGTTTATCAATTGCTAAAAATCCGATATTATGTCTTGTATAACTATATTCACAACCCGGATTACCCAAACCCACAATTAACTTCATAATTTCGCTCCTCTTTATTTAAACACCCGTTGATAAATTTTATCAACATTACGTAAAAAATAATTAATATCAAATAACTGGTCTAGTTCTGATAATGTTAAATATTTTGCAACATCATTTTTAATCAAGACTTTTTTAAAATCAATTTGTTGTTGTTGTTGTGTAAGTAAGGTGCATTTTTGAATAAAATCATAAACTTCTTCCCGCGAATAATTAGTTTTTTTCAAAATTTTTGTTAAAACAACTTGGCTAAAATAAAGATTATTCGCTTGTTGTAAATGTTCATTAATCTTAATTGGATTAACAACTAAATCTTCAAGAACAATAATCATTCGTTTTAACAAATAAACAACTAACTGATATGTGTCAGGAATAATAATTCGTTCATTACTACTGTGTGAAATATCACGTTCATGTCATAATAAATTGTTTTCAAAAGCAACATTCATATTGCTACGAATTAAACGAGCTAATCCTGAAATATTTTCCGCACTAATTGGATTTTTTTTATGGGGCATTGAAGATGACCCTTTTTGGGTTTTACTAAAGCCTTCGGCAATTTCGCTAACTTCTGAACGTTGAAAGTGGCGAAACTCTAAAGCCATTTTTTCTAATAAACTAGCAATTTGCCCAAAACTAGTGAACAACGCAACATGATAATCACGGGAAGTAACTTGAGTTGTAATTGGATCAATTTGTAATCCTAATTGTTGTGCAACATATTCTTCGACCGACATTTCAACATGAGCAAAATTACCGACTGAACCAGAAATTTTTACAACTTCAATCCCTTGTGCTGCTGCATTAAAACGAATGATGTTTCGTTCTAATTCTGCATACCAAAGTAAAAATTTTAATCCTAATGAAGTTGGTTCAGCAAACATCCCATGGGTACGCCCCATAATTAGTTGCTTTTTATATAAGAGGGCTAACGATTTTAAAACTGTTTGCAACTGGTGCAAGGATTTTTTAACAACTTCATTTGAAACTTTAATTAAATAATTTTGACTAGTGTCAACAACATCAGTTGATGTTAAACCATAATGAATTCATTTCTTTTCTGGTCCTAATGTTTCAGACAACATGCGGGTAAAAGCAACAACATCATGTTTTGTTTCAACTTCTAATTCTAACATTCGTGATAAATTTACTGTTAAATGTTCTTTAATTTTTTTAATATCGCCAGGAGGAATTAAGCCAATTTTAGCTCAACCTTCACAAACTAATAGCTCTACTTTTGCTCAAGTATTATATTTATTTTCATCACTTCAAATTGCTTCCAACTCTGAAACAGCATAACGATTAATCATTAGAAAATTCCCTCATTCATTAAAATGGTTTGTTCACGATCAGGACCAACCGAAAATAAACTAATTGGTACTCCAACAATTTCCTCTAATTTCATTAAATATTGTTGAGCATTATGTGGTAGTTCTTCAAATGACGTCACTTTACTAATATCCTCTTCTCACCCTGGCATTGTAATTAAGATTGGTTTACATGCTTCATATTCTTTAATTGTACTTGGAACATAATCAATTTGTTGACCCTCATATTCATATCCAACACAAATTTTCAATTCCTTAATTGATGATAAAACATCTAACAACATTATTGCCATACTAGTATAACCACTAATTCGTAATGAATGTTTCATTAAAACACCATCGAACCACCCGATTCGCCGCGCGCGACCAGAAACAGTGCCATACTCGCGTCCTACTTCGCGAATATATTGTTCTGTTTCGCCGAAAATTTCTGATGGAAACGGACCAGTTCCAACTCGCGTATTATAAGCTTTGACAATTCCAATAACATTATTAATATAACGCGGGGCAATTCCAACCCCAACCGGAATTGATGCAGCTGTTGGATTAGAAGATGTCACAAAAGGATAGGTTCCGTGGTCTAAATCCAGCATTACTCCTTGGGCTCCTTCAAATAAGACTTTCTTATGGGCATGAATCGCATTATCAACTAAAATTGAAATATCAGTTACCATTGTTTTAATTTGTTGGAATAAATCTAAATATTCTTTTCAAATTAATTTTGGTTCAAATCCTTCACTATTAAAAATCTTTGTTAAAATTTCATTTTTAAATTTCAAATTATTTTCTAATTTTTGTAAAAATCCAGCTTCATCAAACAAATCACCTAAACGAATCCCAATTCGTTCGGCCTTATCCTGATAACAAGGTCCAATTCCTTTTTTTGTTGTTCCAATTGAATCTTTTTGGCGATATTCTTCTTGCAATTCATCAATTTTCATATGATATGGAAAAATTAAATGTGCTCGATCACTAATCCGTAGATTGCTACAATCAAACCCATTTTCTTGTAAATAATTAATTTCACTAACTAATTTTCGTAAGTTAACAACACAACCATTCCCAATTACATTAATTGAATTTTTATTAAAAACACCCGAAGGAACAATACTTAACTTATATTTTGTTCCCTTAATCACAATTGTGTGCCCAGCATTATCGCCACCCGCTCAGCGCACAATAACATCAGCTTTTTGGGCAAAATAATCGGTAATTTTACCTTTTCCTTCATCCCCTCATTGACTACCAACAACCGCTAATGTTCGATAATTTGTACCACTCATAACTTATTCCCAACCTTTCTATATTTTAATCTTAATATAATTTTCAATGATTTTACATTTTTTCTCTTTATTTAGTCTTAATTACCGCTTGGATAAAACCATTAAATAATGGGTTTGGTTTGTTTGGCCGTGAAGTAAACTCAGGATGATATTGCGCAGCAATATAAAACGGATGATCACGTAATTCAATAATTTCAACCAAGTTTTTTGTCTCATAAAGGCCACTAAAAACTAATCCTGCTTGTTCTAATTGTTGACGATAATCATTATTAACCTCATAACGATGACGATGACGTTCTAATACTTCATCTTTACCATATAATTGATGAGCTAATGTATTTGGAACTAAAGTTGTTTTATAATTTCCTAATCGTAACGTTCCACCAATATCTTCTGTTTTATCTTTGCCACGAATCAGATCAATAACAGCATTATTTGTTTTAACTAGTTCAGAAGAATTTGCATCCTCAATATGACAAACATTACGAGCAAATTCAATCACTGCTGCTTGCATTCCAAAACAAATTCCTAATAACGGAATCTTATTTTCACGGGCAAACTGACAAGCCAAAATTTTCCCCTCAAAACCTCGTTTACCAAAACCACCAGGAACTAAAATTCCCTTTGCATTTTGAAATAACTGTTGATAATTATCGACAGTAACATCTTCAGCTTTAATTCAATCAATTTTAATTTGAACACTATTTTCATAACCAGCAATCCGTAATGATTCACTAACAGATAGATAAGCATCTGGTAACTCAATATATTTTCCGACCAACTTAATTTCAATTGTTGTTTGTGAATATTCAATTTTTTCAACAAATCGCTTTCATTCCGTAATATCTGTTTTTGTAATGTTTAAATTTAACAAATTACTAATCACTTGCTGCGCATTCTGCTGATACATTTTCATTGGTACTTCATAAATACTCGCAGCATCAGTTGCAACAAGAACATTACTTTTTTCAATATTACAAAATAAAGCAATCTTTTCAATTAAACTATCATCTAATAATTGTTCTGCGCGAGCAACAACAATGTCGGGTTGAATTCCTAATGATAATAATTCTCGCACTGAATGTTGCGTTGGTTTTGTTTTTGATTCCTTTGAAGCAGCAATATACGGAACTAATGAAACGTGCATATATATCACATTTTCACGACCTTGTTCCATTCGGACTTGGCGAATTGCTTCAATAAAAGGTAATGATTCAATATCACCAACAGTACCACCAATTTCAGTAATAATAATATCAGCTTTTGATGTTTCTGCGGCATGATATACCTTCTTTTTAATTTCATTAGTAACATATGGCACCACTTGGACTGTTCCGCCATCATATTCACCACGACGTTCCTTTTCAATTACATTTTTATAAATTTGTCCTGAAGTAATATTTGATTCTTTTGTTAAGTTTTCATCAATAAAACGTTCATAGTGTCCTAAATCTAAATCAGTTTCTGCACCATCAGCTGTAACAAAAACTTCCCCATGTTGATAGGGGCTCATTGTTCCTGGGTCAACATTTAAATATGGATCAAATTTTTGCATAAAAACATTTAATCCACTTGCTTTTAATAAGACACCGATTGAAGAAGCAGTAATTCCTTTCCCCAGACCGCTTACAACTCCTCCCGTTACAAAAATATATTTTGCCATCGTATTTTCATCCTTTCATCCCCAAATAAAAAGAGTTTAGAAATTAACAGGGTTGTCAGTTCTAACACTCTTCAATCTTGGTATTAATTATTTTCTTCCATTTCATTTTCAAGAGCTTTTCAGTCAATTTCTTCTGTAATGCCCAATTTAGCTGCTACTGTCTCATCGTCATCATCAACAGAATAATCATTCGTCAACTCATCATCCTCAACTTCAATTTTGACAAAATCATCCTCTTCATTATCATCTTCATCTAAAGTATCATCAAAATCAAGAGTGTCAATCAATGATTCCTCTTCTTCATCTTCTTCCTCTTCATCTAAATCAATATCTTCAAATTCTTCTGTTGTTTCAAATTGATCAGTATAATCATATTGTTTTTTAATATCATCATATTTTAAAAATTCACGCAACCCTCACATACCTTCACTTGTTAAGACAAAACGATTATCTAAAACTAAATCAGTATATAATTCCGCAATAACGTCTTCCTTACTTGTTCCGTGTACTATTACAGCACTTTGTGAAGCAATCTCATTTCAAATATTTTCAAAAGTATCACTTCCACCTTTTTTCTTTAAACATGAATACACTAACTCTAATAATTCTACACTATCGTTCATTAATTTAAACCTTTCTTACTAACTACTTTCATATCTTTCACCAATTGAAAACCAAATTGTTGTTGCAGTTTCTTTGTTATTATTTTTAAATGCCAAGACTTCTGACACTTCCATAATGCATTTTATACCATCAGGAGTATCAATATAAATTGGTTTTGTATCACTATCATATAATTTAACTGGTTTTAGGTTATATTCAACCATAAAATAATTATAATGGTTTTTATTAATTTCTTCTAAATTTCTTTTATCATTATTTACTTTTCGTAAAAACTGACGATTTGTTAACATTTTAATTAAAGTAACTAAAATTTCATCATTTTCCTGCTCTAACATTTTTAAATAAGTAAATAAAGTGTAATCATCTAATAAACAATACTCTTCTGCTTTCATCATTTTACCATCAAATAATGGCCTTAATAATGTTACAATATCTTTATTTTTAAAAGGATATTTTTCATGGTACAAATCACATAAACGCTTAAACATCATTTTAAAAGTTAAATCAAAACCAATGCTTAATGGGTGTAAATAAATTTGTTTATACATATGATAACGACCAATTAGAAAGGATTCAATTGCATACTGAACTTTTAACGGAAAAATGATTTTTTTATCTTTAATAAACAAGTGCCGAATAATTCATTGCGTATCAACATGACTATAACCAACACCACTTGTTTGGCCATCACGCAATAAGTAATCCATCCGATCAGCGTCTAATTGCGATGAAACTAATGATGATAAAACACTATCCCGATGTTTTCCTTCAATAATCATACATAATTCATTAATTTCATCTGAACTAAATTCTTCAATTAAAATCTTATTAATATTTGATGTTGGACTTTTGATTAATAATGTTGAATAACTTTCGTGGTTAATATTACTATTCGTAATTTTATTAATCATTTCAAAAGTATGCGAAAAAGGACCATGCCCAATATCATGCAATAATCCTGCTAATTTAACCAATAATTGTTCATGTTTACTATACATTTCTTGAAAACTTGGTGTTTCTAACATTTTACTAACCAAATGATAAACACCAATACAATGTGAAAAACGCGTATGCGACGCACTTGGAAAAACATATTGTCCCCCTGCTAACTGACTAATGCGACGTAACCGCTGAAATTCTGGAGTATTAATTAATTTGACAGCAATTTCTTCAATAATTTCAATATCACCATGAACACTATCCCGGATTGTTAAGGGTAATTTCATCATCTTTATTGTAATTTTGTAATATTACTAATTACTTGTTCCTTTCCTAATAAATAAATAACCTTTGCTAGTTCTGGTCCGTGTTCTTGATGAGAAGTAAAAATTCGAATTGGCATAAATAGATTCTTTCCTTTCATTTTATACTGATCACCCATCTTTGTAATTAGGTCTTTAATATTTGTTTCTGTTCAATCTGATAACTCATGTAACTGTGTTTTAAAAGTTGCAATCATTGTCTCATAACCACTTAATTCTGTTAACATTCCCCTTGTTGCTAGTGCTAACTGCGCAACTGGTTCAAAGAAAGGTTTTGCTAATGTAACAATTTCCGCACCATATTGAAGTTCTTTTTTATAAATTAATAATAACATATTTACTCATTCTGGGGTTTTTTTTGTTAAATCAAATGCTTGCGCTAAAAAAGGTCGAACAAAAGCAAGATAATCTTCATCGCTAAGTTGTTTAAGATAATAATTATTCATTCAAGTTAATTTTTTAACATCAAACATACTTGGCGATTTACTAAATCGTTTTTCATCAAATAACTTAATTAATTCATCATGAGAAAAAATTTCTGCTGTTCCCAATGGTGATCATCCTAATAAACTAATAAAATTAAAAATTGCCGTTGGTAAATAACCTAAGGTACGATACTGACTAATAAACTGCACTAAATGACTATCACGTTTTGATAGTTTTTTATGTTGTTCATTAACAATTAAAGTTAAATGCGCAAAAATTGGTGGTGTTACATTAAAAGCTTGGTAAATCATTAATTGTTTAGGGGTATTAGAAATATGTTCTTCACCGCGAACAACATGACTAATTGCCATTAACATATCATCAATTACTACTGCAAAATTATAAGTTGGAATCCCGTTTGATTTTAAAATAACTCAATCCCCAAGGTCTTTTGATTCAAAATGAACCGAACCACGAACTAAATCATCAAAATCATAATTTGTGTTATCGGGAACAAAAAAGCGCAAATTATATGGCGTATTATTTGCTAATTTTGTTGCAACTTCAGTTGCTGATAATTTTCAGCATTTTCGATTATAACGTGGAGCAAGGCGTCCTGCCGCTAATTGCGCTTCACGATCTTGTTCTAATTCAGTTGGGGTGCAGAAACAATAATATGCTTTTTTCATATCTAATAACTCTTGAGCATATTTTTGATACAAATCTAACCGTTCTAACTGGCGATATGGCCCATAAGCTCCTGGTCGATCAATTGTTTCATCTGGTTCAATTCCTAATCAGCGTAAATTATCTAATTGTGATGCAATTGCTCCATCAACATTACGTTCTGTATCAGTGTCTTCAATCCGTAAAACAAAAATACCTTGATAATGTTTCGCAAATAAATAATTAAATAAAGCTGTTCTTGTATTCCCAATATGTAAAAATCCCGTTGGACTTGGTGCATAACGTAATCTAATCTTTTGACTCATTTTAGTTCCTCATTCTAACTTCTAACAATTGTCTTTTTTAACTAGCAGCAATGTTGTATAACTTTGAATAATGTTAGTAAAGTTTTTTTCTGCTGTTGTTGCTTTAATATTAATATTTTCATCTTCTAATTGTAATAATTGTTTTAAATTCATCTTAATTGCTGTTTTATATTCTTTTAATTTTGGCGCATCAACAATAATCGTTGTATCAATATTAACAATTTGATAATTTTGCTTAGCCATTAAAGTTAGTGCTTGCTTTAAAATTACTTGTGAATTAATATTTTTGTTTGTTTCATCAAACCAATCACCTAAATCGCCAAGTCCTAAGGCTCCAATAATTGCTTCACTAATTGTGTGTAACAAGATATCACCATCCGAAACAGCTTCAACTTGATGTTGACAGGGAATAAAAATTCCTCCCAAAAGTAATCCTGTTCCTGCTTTTAAATTATGTAAATCATAACTATTACCAATCCGCATTATTATTCTCCTTAAACATTAAATTTGAAAAAGCAAATATCACCATCTTGCATGATATAACTTTTTCCTTCACTCCGTAGACGACCATTTTCTTTTACCGCTTTTTCACTACCGTATTTGATTAAATCAGCATATGAATATATTTCGGCACGAATAAAACCACGTTCAAAATTAGAGTGAATAAGACCCGCACACATTGGTGCTGTTGAACCCTTCTTAAAAGTTCAGGCACGAACTTCTTGTTTTCCCGCCGTAAAAAATGTTTGTAATCCTAATAAGGCATATGATTTTTTAATTAATTGATTTAACCCTGTTTCTTTAATACCATAATCTTCCATTAACAAAGCACGATCAGTTACATCTAACACCGATAATTCTTCTTCAATTTTGGCACAAATAACAACAACTTCAATCCCATTTTGTTTGCCATATGCCTTTACGTTTTCAACATAAACATTATCTCGTTGACTCAAATCATCTTCAGCGACATTAGCAACATAAATAAATGGTTTAATTGTTAATAAATTAAAACTTTTTACAGCTCTTAATTCATCTTCTGATAACACAAGATCTTTTAATAACTTGTTTTGTTCTAATGTTGCTGCTAACTTTAATAACAACTCATATTCAAGCACATCATCTTTTTGTTTTAGGGTTTGCGCTTTTTTCGCCACTTTATCAATTCGTTTCTGAATTTGTTCTTGATCAGAAATAATTAGTTCCAAATTAATAATTTCAATATCACGAATTGGGTCAACTGTTCCTTCAACATGTGTAATATCTTTATTATCAAAACAACGAACAACCATACAAATTGCATCCGTTTCGCGAATATTTTGTAAAAAAGCATTGCCTAAGCCTTCTCCTTTACTAGCGCCAGCAATTAATCCGGCAATATCATAAAATTCAAATGTACTAAGAATTGCTTTATTTGGTTCACAAAGATTAATTAAAGTATCCATGCGTTCATCAGGAACTTCAACTGTTCCAACATTAGGATTAATTGTTGCAAACGGATAGTTTGCTGCTTCAACTTGTGAATTTGTAATTGCGTTAAATAAAGTTGATTTACCAACATTTGGTAAACCAACAATCCCCATTTTTAATGCCATCTTTTTTCTTCCTTACTATCAACTAATCATCTGTTAAACCTAATAATTCTAAAATTCGGTTTAAATCTTTTAATCCATGGTAACTAATAACAACATTATCAGCATCAATAACGACCTTTGTTCCTAATTTTCGCATAATTTTATTTTCTAAAAATTCATTAACAGTTCGTTTCCCCGAATCTTTTTTATTAGTTTCTTGAACTTTACTTGGTTTTGTCCCATAAGTTTTAACTAATTCTTCAACTTGGCGCGCATTTAAATTAAGACTGACAATTTTATCAACAACCTTTTTAAATTCACTCTTATCAATGTGAAGACTAATTAACGGTTTCACTTGTCCCATCGTAACTTTATTTTCTAATAATAATTTCTGAACATCAGCTGGTAAAGTTAATAAACGTAAGGTATTTGTAATATGACTCCGTGATTTTCCAATTCGTTTTGCTAATTCATCTTGGGTTAAGTCTAGTAACGCAATTAATTCCTTATATGCATTTGCTTCTTCAATCGTATTTAAATCAACCCGTTGGATGTTTTCAACCAATGCCACTTCTTTCATTTGTTGATCATTAAAATCAACAATGATTGCTGGAATTTTTGTTAACCCTGCTAATTTAGCAGCGCGACTACGACGTTCTCCCGCCACTAAATAATAACCACTACTTGTTTTTTTAACAATTATTGGTTGAATTAAACCATATGCTTTAATTGATTGTGCTAATTCTGCCAACTCTTCGTCATTAAAAGTTTTTCGTGGCTGATGTGGGTTTGGAAAAATTTCTGTTAGCATAATTTCATTTGCTGTTGCTTTTAATTCATCGCTACTTTCAATTTCTTTAATTACATCGTTAATTCCTTCACCAAAAATTTTATCCAATCCCTTTGAACTTAATCGACTCTTATTGTTTGCCATTATTTGCCAACACCTCTCTCGTTAATTCTTCATACGCAATTGCCCCGGCGCCACCTTTATCATAATCAAAAATACTTAATCCATGTGAGGGTGATTCACTAATTTTAATATTACGGGGAATATGCGTTCGATATACTTTTTCATTAAAATATTTTTTAACTTCTGCCATTACTTCAAATGATAGTTTTGTTCGTGAATCAAACATTGTCAGAACAATCCCTTCAATGGTTAAATTTTTATTAAACATTTTTTGTACAAAGCGAATTGAAGTTAACAATTGGGCTAAACCTTCTAATGCATAATATTCCGCTTGAATTGGAATTAAAACTGAATCAGCACAAGCTAACGCGTTTCGATTAATTAATCCTAATGACGGTGGACAATCAATTAAAATAAAATCATATTTATCACGAATCGGTTTAATCCGGTCAAGTAACAGACTTTGATTATCATCTAATCTTTCCATTAAATAAATATCTGCTCCCGCTAACGAAATTGTTGCTGGTGCTAAATCAACATTATTGATAACGCCTGGGATAATAATATTTTTTAACGGCACTTGGCCAACCAAAACATCATACATACTCATCCCATCATGAATTTCATCTTTATTAACCCCCGTTCCTGTTGTCGCATTTCCCTGGGGATCAATATCAACTAATAAAACTTTTTTCCCAGTTCGCGCTAAGCCCGCCGCTAAATTAATTGAAGTTGTTGTTTTTCCAACCCCACCTTTTTGGTTTGTGATTGCAATAATTTTCCCCATAATTTTCCTCTCTTTGCTCTGTAACTAATAATTTTATATACTACTATTATATAACACTTTACCCAATTGGGAATTTTTTTATTTGATTAAAACTGCGTGGATATGGTTTTACTGTTGGTGCGGTTTTAATAAAATAACAAATATTACGTTCTCCTAATGGAAGAATATTTTCATATTGTGTCTGTTCTAACTTTAAATTTAAGGCCTTTAATGTTGCTTGTGCTGTTGCTAATTCGTTAACAATATTAGGTCCTTTATAACAAATAATTTTCCCCTGAACTTTAACCATTCGCACAACTAATTCTAACAACATTCCTAAATTAGCAACAGCTCGTGAGACAACATAATCAAACTGTTCAGAATGTTGTCAACTGTAATTTTCTGCACGAGCATGAACAATTTCAACATCCTTTAACTGTAACTTGGTAATTAACCGTTGCAAAAACAAACAACGTTTTTCTAATGCTTCAATAATCGTTAATTTAATTGTTGGACAAAATATTTTCAGAATAATCCCCGGAAATCCAACGCCACTCCCAACATCAACAACTTTTACTTTATCACCAAACGTATAATTTTTTAACACTAATGCTGAATCTAGAAAATGTTTAATATAAACATCCTCACGACTAACAAGGGTTGTTAAATTCATTACTTTGTTTTGCTCAACCAAATATTGATAATATTGTTCTAATTGTTCTTCTTGCTGTTTGTTAATAACAAGCTCAGAAAAATAATCATTAATTAGTTTGATCATCATAACCCCTCATAACTTTTAATTGCGTTAACATTATAACAAGATATTTGTTAATATATAAATAGATAATAAAAATTATTCAAAAGGAGAGTTAAAAATGACGAAAAAAGCGTTAATTGTTGTTGATTATCAAAATGACTTTGTTAATCCAAAAGGAGCATTATATGTTTCTGGAGCAGAAAAACTTCATCATCAAATTGTAAAGTTAATTAAAACGTTTCAAAATAATAAAGATTTAGTTGTTGCCACAAAAGATTTTCATCCCAAAGATCACTGTTCATTTAAAAAGTGACCACCACATTGTCTTGCCAATAATTGAGGAAGCAAACTTTATCAATTACCAGAAAGTTATTTTAATAAAATTATTTTAAAAGGAACAGCACAAGACATTGACAGTTATAGTGCCTTTTTCAATGATGATCAAATTTCGAACGGTTTACATAAATTCTTACAAGAACAAAATGTGACAGACCTTGTCCTGGTTGGTGTTGCCTTAGATGTTTGTGTTTCTGCAACTTTAACTGATGCTATTAAATTAAATTACCATGGTTATCTTGACCTAACATGTAGTGTTGGCCTTAACCCCCACATTACCTTTTAAAAAAACTATTATCTTAATAAATAATAGTTTTTTTAAAAATCATCATCGTCAAAATCAATGTTTTTTACCCGCATAATGGTTTCACCGTTTGGCAATTGACCAATCCGCCCGCTGCTACTGCCCCTTCATTTAACTTGATAATAAATAATTCCTTGAGCGTGTAGTAATTTTAACAACTCAATCCAATTGTATAATTGATCGCGATACATTCAACGCTTTTCGCTATGAGATTCAATTAAATTACGATTATAAAAACTGTGTGGATGTGATCACATTCGAATTTGCCGCATTGTGTTTTCACGTTTTGACACAATTTCAAGATTTTCAGCACGATTATCGCGGGGATTACCATTAATATGATCAATCGTCATATTTGGTTGTACTTGGCCAATAAATAATTCAACAACTAATTTATGCAGCGGTTTTGTTTTTGTTTTTCCTTCTTCACGACGACGAACTAAAAAATAATTTGTATTTTTTGGTTTTTTTAGTTCCTTAACTTTCTTTGTCATATTGTTACGAATACGACCCATATTACTAATCTCAAGATAAGGAAAATCAGGATGAATTTTTCAAATTTCTGTGTTTTTTGTTTTGTACATTTTTAACCTCTTACTTTTTTGAAACTGCCTTATGATTGGTAATATAAAAACGATATGGTTTTAACTTAAAATTAGTTGCATAATCAATATTAACCCGTGGCGTTGTTGTAATGTCAAAAACACTTGGCGTTGTTTCTTGCCCTAAATATAGTGTTGAACTTTTGATAAGGTCAAGCCCATCATCAGTTTTATTAATTTTTAAATAACGTGACAGTTTTCCTGGACCATTTGCTAAATTAGGTTTACTAATAAAATTAGGAATTGTTTCATCAAGAATAATTTCACCAGCTCGTAACAAAACAGCACTCGGATAATCAACTTGATCAGTAACAATATTAAGACAAAAATACATCCCATAAATCATAAAAATATGGGCATAACCGCCTTGTCAAAATAATGTTTCATTACGTAAACTTCGTTTATTGTTAAAACCATGATTAGCATCATCGTTTGGTCCATCATATGC
Source organism: Spiroplasma endosymbiont of Sarcophaga carnaria (assembly GCF_964019595.1). Lineage (NCBI taxonomy): Bacteria > Bacillati > Mycoplasmatota > Mollicutes > Entomoplasmatales > Spiroplasmataceae > Spiroplasma > Spiroplasma endosymbiont of Sarcophaga carnaria. The sequence continues at coordinate 1,078,460 of NZ_OZ026456.1, read as the reverse complement.
TTCTGTCTCAATAATTTTACAAATAATTTTTTTCCCATCAATAATACGAATTAAATACTTTCCTAATAATTGTTTTGCAACAATAATAGCATTTTGCGAAAAAAAAGCAGAATCTACTAATCGTGTTAAATTTAACATTTTTGCGAAAAAAACATAACAAAAATTATTACTAATTTGTTATGTCTTCTTAACCAATCTTTTCACATTGGTCAAAATCAACTTCGGTGGGAGTTAAACGACCAAACATCTCTAAATTTACTGTTGCAATTCCTTTTGAAGTATCAATTTTTGTAACTTGTCCTTCCATATCAACAAAAGTTCCAGATAGAATACGAACATAATTGTTAACTTCAAAGTTTGCAACAAACACTTTTTTAACTTTTTTCCCTTGTTGTGCTGCTGTTTTTTTAGCTGCTAGTAATTTTGAAAGCATTGTTTTTGCTTCTTGGTCAGTTAATGGAAACGGTTTTGTCCCGCGTCCTGATGAACCAATAAACCCGGTAACACCAGTTGTATTTCGAACAATATATCAGGCTTCATCATTCATAATCATATTAATAAAAATATATCCTGGATAAACGTTTTTTTCTATTGTCTTCCCGTTTTTGGGTGGTACTGTTTCTTTTACAACTCTAATATCAAAAACAACATCTTTCATATTTAATGATTCTACCCGTTGAATTAAATCATCACGGACACGATCTTCGTGACCAGAATAACAATTAATTACATATCATTTTCCAGGATACTTCGTAACATCATCGAAATCTTCACTGTTATCCAGGTTATCATTATTTGCCTCTAGTTCTGTCATTGTGTTCTGTTCTGTCATTATTTTGCTCCTTTAATTTTTTCTTATCGTACTATTATATAATGCGCGCGACGGTTAGTAAGTGGTGTAAAACTAAATCCAATACTAAATAAAATATTGCAAAAGCAATAATAAATAAAATTGTTATTAAAAATTTGCGTCCTAAACTACCTTTACTTGTCCAACGAATTCTTGTTACTTCTTTGGCCATTTTAACAGGAAATTCACGAAATGCTAATTTTCAATTTGTTCTTTTACTTTTATCGGAATGTTTACGTTTAAAAAGACCTTTTTTAATTGGCTCACCATTTTCGTCAATTTCTGGTGCAGTAATTTCTTTTTTTGTTCCAATTTGAATTGGTGCTGTTTTACTTGCTTTTTTTTGAAAAATTAGCGCTGCTTTCTCATTTTTCTTTTGCAGCTTTAACGATTTTTTTTTTTCTTTTGTTAAAACTGGTTTAATTTCTTTTTTTGCGTTATCATCTTTCGCTTTTTTAGTCATTGCGAACACCTACCTTGTTTCTTTATGTTTCGTATGCTTGTTACATGTTTTACAAAATTTATTTATTTCTAACCGCTCTTTTTGTGTCATCTTATTCTTAAATGTTGAATAATTTCGATTTAAACATTCCGAGCATACTAATATGATTTTTTCGCGCATAATATTCACCATATTTAATTATAGTATATTAATAAAAATATTGGTATACTTAATTTAATTATTTTTATAAAAATCCTTTGTTTTTTGCATAATTCGTTGCATTGCATTATCAACTTGCCAATAATCTAGGGCTAAAAGTTGATGAATATTATAAATATTTTCCCCCGCATACCATAATCGAAAAACTTCTTTTTCTAATGGTGATAACCGTTGATAAAATAATTTAATAACTTGTTTTTGTTCATCAAAACGCGCAATTTTTGTTGAAAAATATTCTTCATTGCTTGTAACATTATCATTTGCTAGTTTAACATAATAATTCAAAACGCGATTTCGCATATTTAAACATTGGCGAATTTGCTTATGAATATCTCATGTATAACGTTGAAAAATAAAATCTTTTAGTTTTTTCCGTGACTGAGGATTATACATTTTCGCACTTTCTAGGACAGAAAAATACTTCAAGCTCTCTAAATCGGATAATTCAATTGGCAAAGCAAAATACTTATAAAACGTTCGTCGTTTTACCTCTTCTAGAAAGGGGGGCATATAATTTATATAAATTAATTACCGCTTTATTGTTATGACCCTCTTGAAATAAATAAAGTAGTTCATATTCATTAATAAGCATCAATTCCTTTCTAATTACTATTTGTTTTATTGCTGTAGCATTTTAATTTGATAAATTAAAATTGCACTCGCAACTGATACATTTAAAGAATCTAAATGACCTGTTGTTGGAATATAAAGGTTAAAATCAGAATGTTTTAGTAGTTTGGGACTAATCCCTGTCCCTTCGTTTCCAACAATTAAACAAACAGGGGTATCATATTTTAATTCGTGCACCTTTTGTGCATCTGTTGTTAAACTTGTTGCATAAATTCAAAAACCTTGTTTTTTTAAATATTCAACCGCATTTGTTAAATTATTTACCCGCGAAACAGGAACATAATTAAAAGCTCCGGCCGAAGTTTTTGCAACCGTGGCATTAATATCAACTTGCCGTTTATCTAAAATAATTACCCCATCAACATTAAACATATCGCAAGTTCGAAGAATGGCACCAAAATTATGCGGGTCAGAAATTTGGTCAAGAACCAATAAAAATGGATGCTTCTTTTGCAAAGCTTCTTGGGTTAGTGTTTCAAGCGAATAATTTTGCGGTTTTAAAATTTCTAACACTAAATTTTGATGTTTATTTGTTTTTACTAATGTGGTCATTTTATCAGAAGAACAAAAAGCAACCTTTAAATGGCGATCTTGGGTTAATTTTAAATAATAATCATTATTTTTACTTTGATCTAATAAATATAATTTATTAACTTTCATTGTTGGGTTTAATAAGGATTCAACAACGGGATTAATTCCATAAATGTATATATATTCTTGCATATTATCTTCCTTTTCCTATTTTATTATGCATAACCAATATTAATAAATTATTTTACAAATATTATAGTTCAATTTTATACTTTTTAATAGTTTCTTTTAATTTTTCGATTGCTCGCTGATAAATTGCCAAGTTTTTTGCTGCTTTACTTGGAAATTTAGGTTCCAAGACTGGGAATCCCAATATTTGCTTTCATTGGTTTTAAATCCTTCTGTTTTGGATTAGTAACATAATTAATTAATGAACCCAAAACGGTTTCTGAAGGTAATTTAATTAACGGCAATTCCATCATATATTGATAAACATTTAAAGCACACAATAACCCTGATGCCGCGGATTCTAAATAACCTTCAACACCAATAATTTGACCCGCAAAAAAGATGTTACTATTTTGTTTAAATTGCAAATATTGATTTAAAATCTTTGGTGCATTAATGTAATTATTTTTATGTAAAACACCATAACGAACAATATCAACATCCGCTAAACCATGAATAAATTGTTTAATAATTCGTTTTTGTTCTGGTCAGGTTAAATTTGTTTGTCAACCAACCAAATTATATAAACTATCAATCACATTATCTTGGCGTAATTGGACAACAGCAAATGGTTGTTCACCATATTGATTTAAAAGATTATTACTACTCATTGGACCATTTAACAAAATTTTTCGTGATGTTTGCGCCATAACTTCAATTGGTTGACAACCTCTAAAATATTTTTCAAAAGCAGGGATAATAACTCGCTTTGCATTAACTAGTTCTGTCACTAATTGGTCAAATTCTTGCTCTGTTAATGGACAAATAATATAATCTTTCTGTTCGGAATGGCGTGCCCCATAATATGCTTTCGTAAAATCAATTCCCGATTTTGTGATAATTGGTGCTGAACCACCATAATAATATAACGCTTTGTTTCCAATTAACTTTTTTAATTCTGTCTCAAAATTTGGACTAATTAATGGTCCTGCTGCAATAATGGTAACTTGTTGTGGGTCAATTGTCACAAATTCATCGTAAATAATAGAAATATTAGGATGATTCAATAATGTTGTTGTAATTTTTGTAGAAAACAATTCACGATCAACACTAAGAGCGTCATCTCCTGGTACTTGTATTTCATAAGCTGTTTTTAAAATTAATGAATCCAATAATTTTAATTCTTCTTTTAAAATGCCAATCGCATTTTCTTTTGACACACTACGAAAAGAATTAGAACAAACTAATTCGGCAAAAGTTTCTAATTTTTGTACCGAATTCTTTTGCTTGCTCTTTCCTTCATATAAGTTAACTTTTAATCCTCGTTTTGCTAATTGATATGCAATTTCTGAACCAGCTAAACCAGCACCAACAATATTAATTTCTTTTGTCTTCATCAGTTTAAAAAATATCTTTTTCTAATAAAACTTTACGAAGCTCATCAGCTTTAACAAAATCTTTGCTATCTTTAGATTTAATTCATTCCAATAAATATTCCCGAATTTCACCACTAATAACCGGTAATTTAAAATTAAAATTCATAATATTAAAAATAATATTATAAAAATCACTAGCTAATTGCAAATCTAACATTTTATTACGTAATTGTGTATTGATCATTTTTATCATCTGACTAATAATTGTCAAAACATTAGGGCTATTTAAATTATTAGCTAATTCAGCAAGAACCTTTTTAACATATTCACCGTGCTTTGCTAAATTATAACTTAAATCATATTCTGCTAAAAATAAATTAATTGCTTTCAAAACCTTTAAAATCTTGTCAATTTCATTTTGAACAACACCAATAATAGTATCGGTGACATTTAAAGGTTGCGTATAATTAGTTGCATATAACAAGTAGCGCAACGCATTAGCACCATATGATTTAATAAAATCACGAACTAAAATAGTATTATCTAATGATTTACTCATTTTTTCATCTGCAACATTTAAATGCCCATTATGCATTCAAATTTTACTAATTTCTTTTCCTTTATTTTTAGCAAAAAATTGAATTCTTTCATTTTCATGATGCGGAAAAACCAAATCAATCCCCCCAGCATGAATATCAATTGTTTGATGGTTAAAAAATTTATCAATTAAAACCGCACATTCTGTATGTCATCCTGGACGACCCCGATATTTTTGACCATTAATATCATAAAATGGAAACGAAAGCCCTGTCGAAGTATTTTTCCACAAAGCAAAATCATATTGACTATGTTTATTTGCATTATGTTCAATCCGTGCATTAACTTCTAATTCTGCTAACTTTTTATTAGCTAAACAACCATAAACTTCTTGATATTCTTTAATATTAAAATAAACATTACCATTAACTTCATATGCGGCTCCAATTTGAACTAATGCTTTAATAAAAATAACAATATCATTAATATGATCAGTAACCCGTACCCGCGCTGTTGGCGTTTTAACATTTAAATTAGTAACATCTTCTTCAAACGCTTGAATATAAAATTCAGCAATTTCTTGTTCCGTTTTATTTTCCATAACAACTTTATTAATGATTTTATCATCAATATCCGTATAATTTTGCACATAGTTAACTTCAATCCCTTGAAATTGTAGAAAACTAACTAATAAATCAACACTAATAATAGCGCGCGCATTACCAATATGGATATAATTGTAAACTGTTGGTCCACATGCATAAATATTAACTTTTTTTGTTTGACCATAATCTGTAAAATCACGAGTCAAAGTATTATATAATCTCATACTTCACCCTCTTATCTATTTGATTCAAATTCCATTTTCTTCAAATGAAACAAAAGCATTTGAATATCAGCTGGATTAATCCCCGAAATCCGGTTTGCTTGGCCAATTGAAATAGGACGAATCTTTTTAAATTTTTCTCGTGCTTCAAGTGCCAAATTATCTACTAAATCATAATTTAAACTAGCGGGAATCAATTTATTTTCTAATTTAATTGTTTTTAAAGCAATTTCTTGTTCTTTTTTAATATATCCTTCAAAGCGAATGTTAATTAATAGATTTTGTTTTAAAAATGATTTTAAGTTTTGTAAAGGTAGTAACTCCTCTTCTAAATATTTTAACTCAATATTTGGTCGTTTTAACAAATTATATCCCGAGATTCGTTCCGTAATATTGGCAATTCCTAACGTTGCTAACTTTTGAATAATTGGTGATTTTACAGTAAAATAAGTATCTTTTAATAATTGGATTACCTCATTATAGTTTTTTACATTTGTTTGATATTCATTTCAACTTTGTTCATCAATTAAACCAAACTGATGAGCATATTTTTTTAACCGTTCTTCAGCATTATCGTTTCGTAATAATAAGCGATATTCTGCGCGAGAAGTTAGTAACCGATAAGGTTCTTCGGTTCCTTTTGTAATTAAATCATCAATTAAAACACCAATATAGGCTTGATCACGACGTAAAATAAATGGTTCTTGATTATTAATACTCAATACCGCATTAATTCCCGCCATTAAACCTTGGCAAGCAGCTTCCTCATAACCACTTGTTCCGTTAATTTGTCCAGCAGTATATAAATTCTTAATTCGTTTTGTTTCTAACGTGTGGGCCAATTGGGTTGGAACAATTGCATCATATTCAATTGCATATGCTCATTTTAAAACTTCAACATTTTCAAAACCAGGTAATGAACGGAGCATCTTATCTTGAACATCAATTGGCATTGATGTTGAAAATCCTTGCACATAAATTGTATTTAAACTCTTTGACTCTGGTTCTAAAAAGATTTGGTGACGAGGTTTATCAGCAAACCGAACAATCTTATCTTCAAAACTAGGACAATAACGTGGGCCAGTTCCTTTCGCATTTCCAGAATACATTGCTGATAAAGGCAAATGATCTTGCACAATAGTGTGCGTGGTTGGGGTCGAATGAATTAATCAACATAATTCTTGTTCTTGTAACGGGGTAAATTTTTTGGTAGCATAAGAAAAAGCTAACTTCATATCAGTTCCTGGTTCTGGTTGTGCTTTCGTATAATCAATTGAAGTATTAAGAACACGAGCGGGTGTTCCTGTTTTTAGCCGAAATAATTCAAACCCTAAGTGTTTTAATTGTGTTGATAACCCCGCTGTTGTAATATCTCCATCAGGTCCTTGTGCCTTTTTTTCTTTTCCTTGTAAAACTAATGATTGCATATATGTTCCTGTTGTTAAAATAACTTTTTTCGCAAAAAATTGGGTTTGATCTTTTAAAACAACACCATAACAAACATTATTATCATCAACCAACAAACTTTGCACTGCTCCTTCATATAATTCCAAATTAACTTGGTTTTCAATAACAGTTTGCATATATTTTGCATATTTAATTTTATCTGATTGTGCTCGTAATGCTCATACTGCTGGACCACGAGAAGAATTTAATAATTTCATTTGTAAAGCAGTCGCATCAGCAGCTTTGGCCATTTCACCACCAATAGCATCAATTTCACGAACAACAATGCCTTTTGCTGGGCCACCAATTGAGGGATTACATGGCATTAAGGCAATTTTATCTTTATGTAAAGTAATTAACAATGTTTTTTTCTGCATTCTAGCAGCAACTAAACTTGCTTCAACACCAGCATATCCAGCCCCAATAACAATTACATCGTATTCTTTCATTAAAACCCCTCCTTTAAATTATTTTACTGATTTAATTCTGCTTCAATTCGTTTTAATTCTTGTTCAACATTTAAACGTTCAAATAAATTTGCTTTTTTCTCTATCCTTTTATTATATATCATTTCTTGACTTAAACTTGTTGAAAATGTTAAATTTTGTAAATCAATGTTAAAGTAATCCGCAATTTTTTGCGCGTGATCAATTAATACTGGTTGTAATAAAAAGGCACTAACAATAATAACATAAGCTAGCGTTGCTAATGTTGTATGTAATTGGGTTGTTTCTTGATTCTTTTCTAATTCTCATGGTTTACTTTCTTCAATATATTTATTTGCTTTATTACATAATTCTAAAACAATACTTAATGCTTTTGCAATTTGATAATTATTCATTGCTATTTGATAATTTTTAATTGCTAACAAACAACTATCAATTAAATCATTTTTTAATGTTCCTTGCGATAAAAGTTCCCCATTAAAATATTTGCTAATCATATTACTGACACGTGATACTAAGTTTCCAATATTATTGACTAGATGAGTATTATATGATTCTAAAAACATTTCATAAGAAAATTTCCCATCATGATCAGTTGGAATTTCATATCCTAAATAAAATCTTAAAACATCACGACCATACTGATCAATTAAATATAATGGGTCAACAACATTACCAATTGATTTACTCATCTTTGTATCTTTGAATAAAATTCAACCATGGGATAAAAGTTTATTTGGCTGACGTAACCCCAATCTTTCTAACATACTTGGTCAATAAATGGTATGGAACCGAGCAATTTCTTTTCCTAATAATTGCAAAATTTCAACATTTGTGTTATTTCAAAATTTATTAAATAATGTTTCATCTTCTGATAAATAACCTAATGCTGTTAAGTAATTAGATAACGCATCAATTCAAACATAAATAATATGTTTGTTATTTTCTAATGTTTTAATTCCTCACGAAAAAGTTGTTCTTGTTACTGACAAGTCAGTTAATCCTGGTAGAATAAAATTATTTAACATTTCATTTTTTCTAGCTTCTGGTTCAATAAAAGTTGGGTGAGCATTATAATAATTAATTAAAAACTGGCTATATTTTGAAACTTTAAAAAAATAAGTTTCTTCTTTAACTTTCTTTGGTTTGTTCCCGCACACCAAACATTGCTGCGTTATTTTATCTAATTGTGATTCTGTTAAAAACTCCTCACAACTAACACAATATAAGCCCTCATATTCACCTAAATAAATATCTCCTTTATGATATAATTTACTAAAAATCTTTTGAACCCCTTGTTCATGAGCATGATCTGTTGTGCGAATAAATTTTGAATACTCAATGCCTAATTTATTTCATAATAACTTAAAATTATTAACAATCATTGTTGTAAATTCAAATGGTGTAACACCCGCTTCTTTTGCTTTCTTTTCAATTTTTTCACCATGTTCATCACTACCAGTTAAGAAAAAGGTTTCATAGCCATCTAACTTCTTATAACGGTTTAAAATATCCGCTAAGGTTGTTGTATAAGCATGGCCAATGTGTAATTGGGCACTTGGATAATAAATTGGGGTTGTAACATAAAATAATTTCTTGTTCTGACTCATAATATCCCTCTCATTTTTATAATTGCTAATATAAATTATATCGCATTTTCTGTTTATCAGATAAATAAAAAAATAGTTATGATGATAACTATTTTTCATTAACAATAATTTATCTTGTTACTTCACTTAGTTTGCGAGAAGAAATACTACGTAAGCCTTCTCCTAGCAATTCTGTCATTTGATAAGCAATATAAATAAAATCAATGTCATCAATACGATTATCGTAATTTTCCTTTAAAATATTAGTTGCCTGTTTATATAATTTATTATTGTAAACTTTAACATCTAATTTCTCTTTGAAATAACTAAAAGATAATGTTTTAGCATTTAACAATAAGGAATCAATTCGCAGCAATAATGTTTTATAGGTGTCAGCTAACGCTAATTCCAATCGATATGTAAAATCATCTTCAGTAATAACACGACCACTATTTCGAATTCAAAGCACATTGTCATATAACAATTGAATCGGATTAGTGGAATCACGAATTTTTTCAATACTTAAGACTAATTTTAATTTGTCGCGAATATTATGAAAGTGTTTCTCTAAAATAGGATTCTTCATTTTAATAATCTCCTTCAATACTTCAGCCATTTAACAGCACTGTTATAAATACGCAAAAGGTATTATTATTCAGTTTTATTAATTATAAGGTTAGTTTCTTATATATAATTATCATAACATAAGAAATATATTTTTCTAAAAAAATAAAAAACACTAAAAAATTTTTAGTGCTTCTTACTTTTAATTAAACTGTTGCAAAGTATAATAATGTTCGTACCATTTGTGATACATATGACATTTCGTTATCATATCATGCATATACTTTAACTAATTGTTTCCCATCAACTTCAATAATTTTTGTTAATGTCGCATCAAAGATTGATCCATGTGATTCGCCAATAATATCTGATGAAACAATTGGTTGCGTATTATAACCAAAAGTTTCTGACTCAGCTGCTTTCATTGCATTATTAATTTCATCAACTGTTGTTGTTGTTTTTAATTCAACTGCTAAGTCAACAATTGAACCGGTAATTGTTGGGACACGTAACGCCATTCCATCAAACTTACCTTTTAATTGTGGCAATACTAATGCTGCGGCTGCGGCTGCTCCAGTTTTAGTTGGAACAATATTAGAAAAGGCAGCGCGCGCTCTTCTTAAATCATCATGAGCTAAATCTAATAAACGTTGGTCGTTTGTAACAGCATGAACAGTTGTTATGTATCCTTTTTCAATTCCAAATTTTTCATCTAGAACTTTAGCCATTGGTGCTAAACAGTTTGTGGTACAACTTGCTCCCGAAATAACAGTATCATCTTTTGTGATATCCTTATGGTTAACATTGTAAACAATCGTTTTAACATCAGTTCCTTTTGCTGGCGCTGAAATTAAAACTTTTTTTGCTCCTGCTGTAATATGTTGTGAAGCTCCTGCTTTATCAGCAAATCTTCCTGTTGATTCAACAACAACACCCACTCCTAATTTCCCTCATGGCAAAGCGGTTGGATCTTTTTCTGCACAAACAACTACTTTCTTTCCATTAACAATAATAGCATTTTCTTCTGAAGAAATTTTTCCACGCATTCATCCCCCTTGGGCTGAATCAAGTTCTAATAATGTTGCTAATGTTTTTGCATCTGTTAAATCATTAATTGCGACAATTTCAACATTTTTTTCTTCAAATAATTTTCTAAATGCTAAACGGCCAATACGTCCAAATCCGTTAATTGCAATTTTTGTCATCTACTCTTTCTCCTCTACTAGTTTAATAACTTAGTCTGCAATAAAACATTGCATCCTTACTCTTATTTTACAACCTCGTTCCTTAATTTGCAAGAAATTTAGAAAATATCCAAATAAAGCAAGCACAAAAAACTAGAAATCTTCATTGTGAATTAAAAACTCATTTTCATCATCAACTGCTGCTTCAAATAATAATGGGTCACCATATAAATCTAATGCAATCGCTTCAAAAGCTAACAACGAATTTGCTTGCTTTAGCTTTTAAAATTCTTTCATATCCATTTCATAATATTCTGCCATTTCCGTTAATTCTTGTACTACTTCTGGCTGTGTTTTATGTTTTAATAAACTAAAAGAAGCTTCTAAACTACGATATGCTGGATCATCTTTTGCTAGCGTTCCATGCACAGCCAAATATTCGGCCAGAATTTTTTGTTTTTGTTCTTTTAAAAGATTGAATTTTTCTAATGGTAAATAATGTTTATCAATAAGTGCTTCTTTGTCTTGTTGTCATTCATTTAAAAATAAAATTCGATGTAAATCACGTTCAAAACATTCAAACTTAAACTTATCATCTGGGTCTGGTTTATCATAATCAAATCAATAATTTTTAATTAGATATTCTTTTTTATCTTTTGTTATTACTTTAATCCCAACTTGTGGTTCATATCAATATTTTTGAACATCTAAATATAAAATATCTTGCACCTTATTTTTTTGATCATATCCTTTAAAAAAATATTTATGTAGTTCATACTTTAGCATAATCATTATCACTTCTCCTACTACTTCCAATCAATTCTAATTCTGTTGCCAGTCCTCGAATCCGATCAACAATCCGCAACACTTTTACCTTATTAATTTCCTTATCACCAATTTCATTTTTAACATTAGCATAAATTGTTGTTAATGCAGTTGTTGTAAAATTAGAAGAAAAAAAAGTTGGTAACTGGTGGCTGATCCGATCATTTAAAATTCGAAATAATAAATCATCACGAACTCATGGTGAAATAGTTTCCCCACCAATGTCATCTAAAAATAAAACATCGGCTCGTAATAAGTCCACAACTAACGAGGATTTGTTATTAAAAATATTAAATGACTCTTTTACGCGGTTAATTAAATTAATTACTGAAATAAAAGCAACCTTCCAATTATTATTTGCTAAAACATTAGCTAATCTAATTAATAAATAAGTTTTCCCAACCCCCGGTTCACCATAAATATATAATCCTTTTTGGCGTTGTCCTTTAACAAATTTAACCATTTCAACAATAATCTGATGCATATTATTGAAGTTTTCATCTTTTTTAATATCATTTAAACGAAGTTTTAATAACTCATCACTAAAGTCATAGTAAAGATAATTATTTTTAACTTTGTTTACTTCGTTCAATGTTATAGTATGGTTACACTCAACCCGTGTTAAAAATAACTTGTCAGCTTCTTTTTTAAAATAATATTTATAACCTTTAAATTGTTGTTGACAAAATAATAAATTCGGACTAGATTCACAGTAATGATAATTATTTAAATATTCTTCAAAGAGCGAACTAAACTTTTCATAATCATTAACATCAAAAGCAATTGCTTGCAAATTAAGCATTAACTCTTCATTACTCTTAATTTGTTCTAACAAATTTAGTTTTGTCATTCCTGTGTCTCCTCTTTTGAAAATTATTTTATAAGTTTTTTAAATCATCTAATAATTGGTTAAGGTCAACCTTTTCTTCTTCTCGTTTTTGTCGTTTTTGTTCATAAAGTTTATTATATTCTAACGCTGACATGTTATCTTTCGCCGTTGTTTCTTTAAATTTATAAGTAGTACTTTTAATTGTTTCTTTTGCAATTTTATTTTTTTGTGTCTTCGCATAAGCACTACGTAAATGTTGCATTGCCTTATCAACTGTGTCAATTTGTAATTGATTAAAAGTATTTGCAATTTTTTCACAATATTTTCTTTCAATTCGACGAGAATTTTTAAACCAAACATATTCAATTAAGCAATTAACAACCCCTGGCTTTAACGAATAATTAACAATTAAATCACGAATTAAATCAATTTCCATTGGCGTTGGTTTTGTGTTTTCACGTAATAAAGTTAAATATTCAATTGGATCAATTGATGTCATTTCATTAATTTTTGCTTCTAACATATTTGTTGGCCTTACAATATTTTCTTCATTAACAGTTAAGTTTAACTGCTCTCCAGTTATTTGTTTTTTCAAAATTGTTTTTTGATGAAAATCAGATAATAAATGTTGAAATTTTTCATAATTAAAAATACGTTTTTGCTCAACTAGTTCGATACTCTTATAAATAAAAATAGCAAGATTATTTGTTAAAACATGGTAATAATTTGCTAGTTGAATGATTTTTTCACGATATGGGAGATATAATTTATGATTGGCGTTTTTAGCTGCTAAGTACTTATCAATATAAACAAAATCTAAATTAACATTGGTCCTATTTAGTGGCGGTGCTGGTTCATTAGTAACATTAGAATAATCTGCTTCGCTAAATTTAGCTTTAATAATTGCAAAACATTTACCCCCAACAATATTTAATAAGTGCTCACTTAAGATTTTATTTTCAAAAAAAGCAATTGCAGAAATAGGTAATTGCGGTTTTAAAATATGATGCGCACCATTTTTGCGTTTTAACATTTTTAACAATCCAATTGTTTCTAATTTATTTTTTGCTGTCAAAAACTCTTCATATGTCATTTGTAATAATAATAAAAGATGGTCTAATTGATACTTAATATTTAATTCTAAAACAAAATCTTGTGCTGTAAAAGCAAGATATAACATATGTGCTTTATCGCCAATAATTGGACGATATAAACATAAAAGCAGCATACGTTCATCATCTGATAACTGGTTTTCTTGTTTTATTAAATATGTAACCACTTTCCCCAACATTTTTTCACATTCCTCTTCACTTAAATTTCACTAATAATATTACAACTAACAAATAATAAGTAAATATAAATTAACAAAATCATAATATCTGTTTAGTTATCCACAAATATTTTTAATAAAAAGTCTTATTTTTATTATATTTTTAAAAGTTTTGCACATATAAACAATTTTTAATTATTAGAAGAATTACGTTTTCTAAATTTAAATGGCATTAATGCTAACGCCTTGTTTTGCGCACACCACAAAGTAATGCTGTGCCGTGATGTAATTAATTTATATAAAATAGTAAAACTAGAAATTGTCATTGGTAAATAAATTGCCATTTGAATTGGAAACTTAACGGCTTTTGCAATAAATGTTGCTCCTAACACAACTGAATTTCAACCAATTGAATATAGTCATAAAACATTAAATCCAAATGAAATTAACATAAAGGAAATAATATATAACATAATTGTTTTTATAATTCAGAATTTTTCATTTTTAGAAAGAAAAACAATGCTGCCCATAAAACCATAAAAGGCAAGATTAAAGGCAAAACCACCATGGTAAGTTCCTTGAATATTAACTAAGGCTCCTAAAGTATCGGTGGCAATTCCACTTAAAACACCAAAGAAAGGCCCAAATAACATTCCAACAACAAAAATTAAAAAGTTACCTAATTCTAACTTAATTCCTCCTGTAATTGGAATTGTGTAACCAATTAAATTTGTTAAAATAACTGATAATGCAATCAATAGACTTGTGATTGTTATTGTTAAAATATTAATTTTTTTTAAATTTTTATAATCTAATCAAGCGCCAATTCCAAGTAACAGGGCAATCCCTAATCAAGCGCCAATATTTGTTAATAAATACAACATACTTTACATCCTTTCTAAATAAAACTGATATACTAACGAAATAAAATATAACGATCCACAAATTAAAATATTTTTTGTTTTATTTTGTAATAATAATTTCTTTCAATTTTTAACTTTATTATGAAAATTAATGTCCGTAATATCTCACGACATTGGGTGTTTAAAAGCAGTAATATATAAATTTGTCCCAAAATGTTCTTTTAACAACGTTAAGTTTTGCAAATAATCTTTCTTTTGCGATGATGCATATAACACTAGAACCTCATTATGATTTAAATTATTTAACGTTTCAAATGTATGAATGCAAGCACGAATTCCTTCTGGATTATGCGCACCATCAATAATAAAGTACGGATTTTTACTCAACTGGGTAAAACGGCCCAAGACCGGATTTACTTTAAAAAGTGCATAATTAATTTTAAACTTAAAAACTGTCAAAAACTTAATTACTAATCCAACATTAAATTCCTGATAATAATTAATTGCTTGCGGATAAACTTCGCTTGTAATAATTCTATCCAAATTAAGATATTTTGCAATAACAGAAAAATATTTTTGACAACTTGCACTAATAAAAAGTTGGCAATCATTTTTAACAATTCCCACTTTATTTTGAATAATACTTTCTAATTCTGTTCCTAAAACTTCGGTGTGGTCATAATCAATTGAAGTCAATAACACCGCTAGTTGATTATTAAAAACATTAGTTGCATCTAATCGTCCACCAATGCCAGCTTCAATAACAGCAATTTCAACTTGTTGTTCTAAAAAATATTTAATACAAATTAAAACTCAAATTTCAAAAAAAGTTAACTGATAAGTTTCAATTTCGTTTTTAATACTTTTAATAATTCGTTTTAAATCATTGTCACTAATAACTTGGTTATTAATTTTAATTCGTTCATTGTGCTTTAAAAATGCTGGTGAAGTAAAAAGACCAACTTTTTTATAATTCAACATTAGTTGGCGTTGCAAATAATTAGAAACAGAACATTTGCCATTAGTTCCAACAACATTAATAACTTGAATTTTATCTTGTCCATTATGATATTTTTCTACTAATAGTTTTGTTAAATTATATTCTTTCTTAAACAAAGCAGCTTTAAAAAGTTGTTTCTTAACATCCATCAATTATTTTCCCTTATCCAATAATGGTTGTAAATATTGAGCGGTATAACTAATATCATTTTTTGCCGCAATTTGTTCGGGTGTTCCTGTTGCAATAACAGCTCCGCCACCAACACCACCTTCTGGCCCTAAGTCAATAATATAATCTGCTACTTTAATTACATCCAAGTTATGTTCAATCGTAACAACCGTATCACCATTATCGACAATTTTATTTAAAACTAACAATAACCTTTTAACATCATCAATATGTAACCCCGTTGTTGGTTCATCTAATAAAAATAATGTTTTTCCTGTTGTTCGTTTTAATAAAAATGTTGATAATTTAACTCGTTGTGCTTCACCACCTGACAACTCAGTTGCTGATTGTCCTAACTTAATATAACCCAAACCAACTTCTTGCATTGTTGCTAACTTTTGGCTAATCTTTGGTTGCTTTGCAAAAAATTCACAAGCTTGATCAACTGTCATTTCTAAAACATCATAAATATTTTTATCTTTGAACTTAACTAATAATGTTTCATCATTATATCTTTTTCCTTCACAAACTTCACAAGGAACATAAACCGTTGGTAAAAAATGCATTGAAATTTTAATAATTCCATCACCTTGACAATTCTCACAACGCCCACCAGGCACATTAAAAGAGAAACGCCCCTTTAAATAACCACGGGCCTTTGCCTCATTTGTATTTGCAAATAAATCACGAATGTCATCAAAGACAGAAGTATACGTCGCTGGATTACTCCGTGGCGTTTTTCCAATTGGATCTTGTGAAATATTAATAACCTTATCAATGTTAGCAATCCCAACAATTTTATCATAAGCACCGGGGCGATCAGTTGCCAATCCAAGATTTTTTTTAATTCCTTTTCATAAAATTTCATTCATTAATGTTGACTTCCCGCTACCAGAAACTCCGGTTAAACAAACAAATTTATTTAAAGGAATTGTTACATTAATATTTTTTAAATTATTTTCACGCGCTCCTTTAATCTCTAATGTTAGACCATTACCACCACGACGTTTAGTTGGTACTGTAATTTCTAATTCACCCGTCAAATATTTTCCAGTAATTGAATTTGGGTTTTGTTTAATGTCCTCAATACTTCCAGCAGCAACAACTTCACCACCATTAATTCCTGCCCGTGGACCAATATCAACAACATAATCACTGGCACGAATTGTATCTTCATCATGTTCAACAACAATTAAAGTATTTCCCAAGTCACGTAAACTTTTTAAGGTTTCAATTAATTTATCATTATCACGTTGATGTAATCCAATTGATGGTTCATCTAACACATATAGTACTCCAGTTAGTTGACTTCCAATTTGTGTTGCTAATCTAATTCGTTGTGCTTCTCCCCCTGATAAAGTTGAGGCATTCCGTGACAATGTTAAATAACTTAAACCAACACGGTTTAAAAAATCAAGACGATTAACTAATTCATTAATAACTAATCGTGCAATCTCTTGTTGTGATTCGGTTAAAACTAAATTTAAAATTTCTTTTAATTCATCTTCAACTGATAAATCGGTAAAATCAGAAATGCTAATATTATTAATTTTTACCGACAATGGAATTTCATTTAATCGTTTCCCCTGGCAAGTTCCACATTTTTTATCTGTCATAAATTGTTTGTAATATTCCCGAGCAGTTTCACTAGCAGTTTCCGTATAGCGCCGTTCAATTAATTGCCCAACTCCTTCAATATAATCATAACCACGCATAATATTACCGCTTGCTGTTTTAAAATTATATTCAATTGGTTCATCACTACCACGAATTAAATATCCTAACTGTTCTTTTGTCAAATCACTAACTGGTTGTTCTAAAACAATGTGATAGTGCTCTGCTAAAACTTTAAATTTTTGTCATTCAATATTTGTTGTGTTAACAATATTTTTTAAATAAACAATTGCTCCTTGCAAAATTGATAGTGAACGATTTGGAATTAATAAATCTTCATCAACTTCTAATTTCACTCCTAACCCTTTACATTCATTACAAGCTCCAGCTGGTGAATTAAAAGAAAATAATCGTGGTTCTAATTCTGGAATCACAAAACCACAAATATTACATGAATAATTTGTTGAAAATAACGTTTCTTTTTGTTGATCAACAAAATCAATTTTTACTAAAGCATTTCCATATTTTAAAGCAACTTCAATTGCATCATGAATCCGACTCAATAAATCTTCCGAATTTTTATACACTAATCGGTCAATAATAATATCAATGTTTTGTCGTTTATTTTTGTCTAACTCAATTTCTTCATCTAATGTTTTAATTTCACCATTAACTTTTACCCGAATAAAACTTTCTTGTTTTAATCGTGCAAATAAATCTTTAAAACTCCCTTTTTTGTCACGCACAACTGTTGATAAAATCATAAACTTTTCACCTTCGTTTAAAAGTTGTTTTAAATTATTAATAATTTCCTTGATTGTTACTGACTTAATAACACCATGGCCATTAATACAATAAGGGGTTCCAACCCGAGCGTATAACAATCGCAAATAATCATAAATCTCCGTTACCGTTCCAACTGTACTTCGGGGATTATGACTAGTTGTCTTTTGATCAATTGAAATTGCTGGTGATAATCCATCAATTGCATCAACATCTGGTTTTTCATTTCCACCTAAAAATTGACGGGCATAACTCGACAAACTTTCAATATAACGTCGACGACCTTCCGCATAAATAGTATTAAAAGCTAATGATGATTTTCCACTCCCAGATAAGCCAGTAAAAACAACTAATTTATCTTTTGGAATTTGAACATCAATATTTTTTAAATTATTTTCACGTGCTCCTTTAACAACAATCCAATCTTTTCCCATTTTTTCACCTTCTTAATTATTATTTTGTAAAAGTAACATAGTAAAATGATATTATTTTTTAAAAATAATGCAAATATAGTTTAAAAAAATCTAACATTTGCTGTCAGATTAATAAAATTAGTTAAGTTCTGTAGCAAATTGACTTACTTTATTTTCAATAAAATAGGCATATTCTTTAACTAATTCTTTTTGTCCTTCTAAGAAGAATAAAATTTTCATGATTTTTTCTTTTAGTTCTGAAACTTCTTCATCACTACTATAATTTTCAATAAAATAAATCTCAACTAATTGCTCTGCAATTTCTTCATCAGCAACTGATTGTTCATAATAGTTATTGTAATTAGCTTCATTTAAAATTTCACCAACAAAATCGCGAAAAAGTTTATCATCATTAATTTTTGTTTTAATTTCTAATAATAATTCTTTTAATTCTGGTTTCATATTTTCCTCCCTTATTTTAACTACTTATATTGTACTATATAAATTAATTATTTTCTTGTTTAAATAATTTGTTATATTGTTGCAAATAATTTTCTCGTTTAGTTATCGTTTCATCCAAATCTTCATTAACCATTGTCTGCTTTGCTAAAAATTGACTTTTTTCATTTTCAAATGGTTTTAATACTCGCATCACAATTTTTTGTAATCGTAATGCTAACTCTTGACTATCCAATAATTGAATTGAATTTGTTAGAATCTTTTCGTAGTTAAAACCAGCTAAAGAAGCACTTGCGGACCCGACTAATTTTGCCCCATTTTTCAAAAGCATTCGTTGTAACCGGTCATATTCATCATCAAAATAATTTCGGTTAACATAAAATTCAACCTCATTTTCAAATTCTTGCCGATTCTTTCCAATTTTACGGCGAAAAATATTCCGGTTATTACCTGTTGTATATCCTTTTGCCATTAAATTTGATAAATCAGTTGTTAAATCAATATTTTGTTCAAGTTTTGCTTTTAAAATATAAAACACTCGTAACACATAGCCAATAAAAACCTGATTATTTTAATCACTAAAATCATAGTATTTTAAAATATCTAAGCAAATCATAATGTCATTTTGTAATGATTGTACTTGATATCGTTGATATAGTTGTGTTAACTCATCAACTAAAACTTGAATGTTGTTATCCATCCTACCCCCGTTTTAATATTACTATTATGATTTTACCACATCTGTTTTTATTACAAATGATAAATAAACATTTTGCTTTTGTAAAAAACTAATTTTATCAACCCGTGACAACTGCTTAAAAGCAGCTTCGCGTTGCATTGCGGCAGAACGAGTTTGATATTCTTCACTATAAATTATTTTAACTGGTCTTCGTTTTGATTGCGCCGTATATTTAGCCCCCGTTCCAAAATTATGTTCTTGCTTCACAGCGAACTAAATCAACAGTATATCCAGCATACAATGTTTTATCAGCACAAACTAGCACATAAAAATAATGTTTTTTCATAATTAGTTCCTATATCATTTTCTCAAAATCAAGCACTTTATCTGCTCAATTAACATTAAAATTAATATCATGGGTTGTAATTAAAACAGTTCCTTCAAATGCTTGAATTGCTTCTAATAATGCTTCTTTTGCCAAAACATCAATATGATTTGTCGGTTCATCTAAAATTAATAAACTACATGGTTCTAATGATAACGCTGATAAACGAACTTTTGTTTGTTCTCCCCCCGATAACTTTATCATTTGATTTTGCATTAACGTACTTTTAACTCCAAAGTTTGCTAAAATACTACGAATGCGCCCATCTTCAAGCTCAGGGTATAAATTTTTTAAATATTCAATTGGCGTCATATCCATAATTGCTTCAATTTGATGAAAATAAGCAATAACAACGCCATTCCCAAGTTTCAAAGTTCCCCCTAAACTCGGAATATTTCCAGCTAGCGTATTCAAAAAAGTTGTTTTTCCAATTCCATTATATCCACGAAAAATACACTTTTCACCATCACGAATATCAAATGTTAGTGGTTGAATTAACGGAAACTGATAACCAATTTCTAATTTTTCAGCACTAACAATGATTGTGCTTGCTGGGCGTTTATATTTAAAACTAAACTTTGGTTTAGTCAACTCATGACGCTTTTCAATAATTTCCATTTTATCAATTTGTTTTTGTCGTGATTGGGCACTTTTTGCTGTTGAAGCACGAGCCTTATTTTTTGCAACATAAGTTTCTAATTTTTTAATTAACCGTTCTTGTCCTTTTTGGGCTTTATCATATTGTTCGTTTTTTAATTCACTTAATGCTAAATACTGTTGATAATTTCCAACATAACGATTAACTGTTAAATTTTCAATTGCATAAATAACCTTTCCGACTTTATTAATAAAATCAATATCATGCGAAACCACTAAAAAAGCTTTGTCATAACTTTGCAAAAACTTTGCCAATCATTCAACTTGTTCTAAGTCTAAAAAGTTAGTTGGTTCATCTAACAATAAAAAATCATTTTCTGATAATAATAATTTTGCTAAGATAACTTTCCACCGTTGTCCCCCCGATAATTCTGATAACTTTGCATCTAACCTTGTGGGGTCAATTCCTAATCCATTAACTAAACTACGAATTTCTTTATCAATTGTTTCAAACCCATTTTGGTCTAAATGTTCTTGTAATTTTAAAGCTTTTACTAATTCATCTTCATCATAATTAGCACTCATTTTTTCATAAATATCATGAATTCTTTGTTCAATATCAAATAAATGTTGATATGTTAATTTTAAAAACTGATCAACGGTCAAACTACCATCTAACTCTTGGTGCTGATCTAAATAACCAATTTTAACTTTTGGATGTAAGTCAATCATTCCTTCATCAGGTGTAATTTTTCCATAAATAATACTTAATAAAGTAGTCTTCCCCGTTCCATTAGCCCCAATTAATGCTAGATGTTCACCCTTATTAATTCGAACTGTTGCGTTTTTATATAAAATCTTTCCACCGTTAGCATGACTTAAATTTTCAATATTAATTAAACTCATTTTAACCTCAATCCCTTATTACAATATATAATTATACCTTATTTTAAAATAGAAATAAAATAAAAGTTTTATATAAAATAACTTCTTAACATTACTGTCGAAATTTTTACATTTATTAAAAAACTTAATTTTAACTAATAAAATTTAGAATTAGTTTTTAAAAATATATTCGGTCTTATTTAATAATTAGTTTTATCAAGGTGTTAAGTTCATCATCTCTTTACATTTTTTTAAAAGATTATAAAATGAAAACATAATAATATGTAAAGGAGTGAAATTAATAATGCAACCTCTTGTTCATAATCTTAATAATGCTTGTCTAATGAAAGCATTATTAATTAATGCCTTACATACAAAATGCTTGTCTTTACTTAAAAAGGAGTATAAACCGCCAGCAGTCTAAACTTTAAAATAATTATAAAAATTAGAGAACTTAAAATACTAAGGAGGAAAATAACATGAAAAGGTTATTGAGTATTTTGGGGGCCGCCGGATTAACAATTACTAGCACAAACACAATTCTTGCATTCAAGATTTATTCAGACACTAGTATAGTATCAATACAAACCAATTGTTAAAAGAGAACTATCAATTTTTAAATAGTAGAGAAATTGCTGATCGAGAAAATCGTGTTCTTACACACTCAGAATTTAAACCAACATGATATTATTTACAAGCAAACAATACTTATAAAGTAACATTAAACCGTGATTTAACAGACAATGAATTAGGACAGATTAAACTATCAATTGGGCAGTGAGGACAATACAAAAAAATAAATGAAAACAAAAATAGTGTTTTTAGTCATTTTGTAATTCCAACAAAAGCTAATTTTATTACTTTTTATTTAGAAACTGATGGCGTTCTTTATCTTGCCGATAATAATCTAACGGATTTACAAGTAACTAGCGTGACAGCAGAAAATTCTAATGCTGTTATTAAAATGCCAACTTTTAAAATAAATAAATCTAATCAATATGATTTTATTAATGGTGTTTTAAACACAAATTCTCCTTTTGTTGAATTTGTTTCTAATCATTTTATTGCTACAATGCAAACAGAAATGATTATTAAGAAAGTTTTTCCCCGCCTAGAACAACATTTTAATGCTATTTTAGCAGGGTGAGATAAAACGTGAAAATATACTAATGAAATTCTTGGTTTAAATGAAGCAAATGAGGGAATCAATAAAAAATATCCACAATATGTTCATATTGCCAACGAAAATGATAGTAATGGTTATGCTAATGCTAGTGATAATCGAATAATGTTTCAAAATAGTACTTCAGCTGGACAAGATTTATTTTTAGATCAAATTTCTGGTCAATGAGCACTATGACATGAAACTGGTCATACTTATTAAAGTTCCCAATATAAATGAAACGATTTAGGAGAAGTTACTAATAATATTAGTGCCCTATATGTCCAAGAACATTTTAATGTTCCATTGCGAATTTTCAATTACATTAAAGAAATTAAATTATTTTTCCAAACTCCAATTGAAAAACGAGATTTTAATAAAATAAAACAAGAACCTTTGTGAGTTAAACTAGCAATGTTTTGAAAATTACAAATGGCATTTGGCAAAAACTTTTATCCACAATTAAATCAAACTTATCGCGCAATGCTTAATACAGAAAAAACGAACTTAATAGTGATCAAGTTAAAATTCAAAATTTTATTATTCATACATCAGAAATATCAGGTTATAATTTAGCACCATTCTTTCAAGAATGAGGTTTATCACCAACTAAAGAAACTAAAAATATTATTAGTAAATATCAACGTTTAACAAAACCAATTTGAAATAACATCATCGAATAATTAACAAAAGAGCACCCAATTGTTCAAAAAATTATGCCAATAAAAAAATAGCATCAACCAAAGAAATTGCTGCAAAAAATGTAACAATAAATTTTGGTGATGAATTTAAAACAATGAGTGCAATTAAAAAAATTTTTACAGTGCCTAATTTAAGTGACGATGAAAAAATAACAGTAGCTACTGATTATAATTCAGCAGTAAACACATTTTTAAAAGACAAAAATACTTTGTTAGTTCCTGTTGAATTGAAAATTGCTCAAAAAAATAAAATTCCAAATATTCAAAAATATTTGTTTAAGTTAAACAAATTAAATAATACAATGGTATTCCAAGGAATCAGTGATGGATATAAAGGAATAATTGGTTTACATTCACAAGATAAAGTAATTAAATTTGATGGTAATTCTGAAGAAATTCATTATTATTTTAAACACGAAATGTACTATACTATTAAAATTAAAAATAATCTTGGTGAGTTAATAAAAGATATTGTTATTACTGGTGATCAAAATTTCGCTGAAATTATTAAAAAACATGATTTAACTAATGGCATTAAATATGATGAAAATTATCAAATTGAAATTATTCCTGCCGAAGGAAATCGTGTTCAAATTTTTAACAATGATAAATATCAACCATTAAATGGCCCCAAAACATATATCATTAAAAATGATAATTTAGTTGAAATAAAATAAAAAAATTAATTTAAAATAGGAAAGATTAATAATAATCTTTCCTATTTTTTAATTAAAACAAATATTAATCATACCAGAGTTTTTATAACATAAAATTATCTTTTATAAAATAGTATTAACCTTATTATTATTCCAACGCACTGTGATTATTAGAATCAATATCAAATTGAGTTGATACTAGATAATTTACTTTCTTTGTCATTTTTTTGCTTTACCATCACTAATTTCAAATAAGCGTGATCCAGCCTTAAGAGCTAGAGTTATAACCCCTTTACTATAATTAGCAGAATGTTCATCTGGTTTTACTGAAACATTAACATCATTAAGAGTAAGAACAGTTCCATTTAACAAATTAATAGTTTTTTAACATAATTTACCATCTTTTACCAAATTGCCTTCCTAAAAAACAAGATTTTTACTATTATACAAAAAAACAATATAATAAGTTTGAGAAATTATTTAATTTCTCAAACTTATTCCTATTTTTAAAAGCTTATAATTTTAATAAATTTAATTATAACTAAAAATAGTTAGAATCTAATTAATCATTTTCTTTAATTTTGTCGAAAACTCTTGATATTTATAAAATATACCTAAAATTAGGTATATTTTTAATATATAGAGGTAAATAAATGATGAAAAAAATAATTACAGAATTAATAAATAGCTTAACAGATGATCAATTTTTAGAATTTTATGAAAAAATAAAACAACAAGCAGACTTAATTAAAAAACAAAAACGTTTAAATGAAATTGATCAAAAATTTAGAGATAAAGGCATTATATGTCCTAATTGCAAATCTTTTCATTGTGTTAAAAATGGTCATAATTCCGAAGGAAAACAAAAATATTTATGTAAAAAATGTCGTGCTAGTTTTGATGCATTTCGTCATCATTTTACTTATTGAAGTCATTTAAATTATGAACAGTGAAATTTATTAATTCAAATTTCATTGTTAGGACAATCTAGTAAAATAATTTCTCGTTTTATTAAAACAACCCCAAAAACCGCTTGATATAATCGACAAAAATTAATGCAATCAAAACAATTAGAAAATACACAGTTAAAATTTAAAAAATTAAATGGTCAAATCCAAATGGATGAAACATTTATTAAAGAAATTCATAAAGGCAATTTTAAAGATAAATTTGATAAACGAAAAACTCATCTCGATCCATTTTCAACTGATACCAAATGCTGTATTCAAATGGCAGTTGATAGCAATAATAATATTTTTGTTCAATCCACCAATACCAAAAGATTACAAAAACAATGGATTATTGAAAATATGAATAAGCAACTAATTAAAGAAAAATCAATAATTATTTCTGATATGCAACCACTATATTTATTAGTAGCAAAACAAACAAATTCTACTCTATATTCCACCAAAACTAGTACAAACCCTGATACTAGTTATCAAAAGTTAAATAAGATTAGTAAATTACAATCCAGTCTTAAAGAAGCCTTAATTCATTATCATGGTTTGGGTTTCACTAATATTCAAAATTATTTAAAGCTCTGAAAATGAAAATACCAACACAAAGGTTTAACACCAAACCAACAATCAACGGTATTATATTTTAACGTTTAAAAAATTTAAAGCAAAATCATAATCTTACACAAAATTAGTTTTCAAATTGTCATATTGATGATTTTTTTTATTTCATCAAGAGTTTTCGACAAAATTAAAGATCATTTTCAAAATAAAAGTTATATTTTTAAAATATAACTTTTTTTATTTTAACGCATCGGATTCAAAAACAATAACTGGCAAAAATTATTCAGTCCCTTTTTATTCCTCTTTATTTTACTAATCCTAAGAAAGTTTGTGGTTCTAAACTAGCTCCCCCAACTAAAGCACCATCAATATCAGGTTGTGCTAATAATTCCTTAATATTATCTGGTTTAACACTACCACCATATTGAATTCGAATTACACTTGCTACTACCTCATCATAAAGCGCAGCAATTTTAGTACGAATTATCGCACAAACTTTTTGAGCAATTTCAGCAGTTGCTGTTTTTCCAGTTCCAATTGCTCAAATTGGTTCATAAGCAATAACAACTGTTTTTGCATCTTCCAAATCAATTCCCTGAAAAGCTTTTGCAATTTGATTTTCAACAATTTGTTGAGTTTCATTATTTTCATATTGTTGTAATGTTTCACCACAACAAATAATTGGAATCATTCCCTTTGCTAATAATTTTTTTGCTTTTAAATTAACAGTTTCATCAGTTTCATTAAACATTTGACGACGCTCAGAATGCCCAATAATAACATGTGTTATTTTTAAATCTTCTAACATATCAACTGAAATTTCACCAGTAAAGGCCCCAAAATCTTCATAATGACAGTTTTGCGCCGCAATAATTAAATTTTTAGCATATTGTTTTGCAACAGCTAAATTAACATATGGTACTGCTACTCCTGCTTCTAATGTCAGATTAGCACAAGCAGCATCAACTTGTTTTAAAAATTCAATTGTTTCACTCGTTGTCTTATGCATTTTTCAGTTTCCAATAATAATTGGTTTTCGCATTTTTTTCCCTCGTTTCTTTTCTATAATAACATTTTAATTATATACTTAAATTTTATAAATTTCCTCTTTAATTTTGTCGAAAACTCTTGATATTTATAAAATATACCTAAAATTAGGTATATTTTTAATATATGGAGGTAAATAAATGATGAAAAAAATAATTACAGAATTAATAAATAGCTTAACAGATGATCAATTTTTAGAATTTTATGAAAAAATAAAACAACAAGCAGACTTAATTAAAAAACAAAAACGTTTAAATGAAATTGATCAAAAATTTAGAGATAAAGGCATTATATGTCCTAATTGCAAATCTTTTCATTGTGTTAAAAATGGTCATAATTCCGAAGGAAAACAAAAATATTTATGTAAAAAATGTCGTGCTAGTTTTGATGCATTTCGTCATCATTTTACTTATTGAAGTCATTTAAATTATGAACAGTGAAATTTATTAATTCAAATTTCATTGTTAGGAAAATCTAGTAAAATAATTTCTCGTTTTATTAAAACAACCCCAAAAACCGCTTGATATAATCGACAAAAATTAATGCAATCAAAACAATTAGAAAATACACAGTTAAAATTTAAAAAATTAAATGGTCAAATCCAAATGGATGAAACATTTATTAAAGAAATTCATAAAGGCAATTTTAAAGATAAATTTGATAAACGAAAAACTCATCTCGATCCATTTTCAACTGATACCAAATGCTGTATTCAAATGGCAGTTGATAGCAATAATAATATTTTTGTTCAATCCACCAATACCAAAAGATTACAAAAACAATGGATTATTGAAAATATGAATAAGCAACTAATTAAAGAAAAATCAATAATTATTTCTGATATGCAACCACTATATTTATTAGTAGCAAAACAAACAAATTCTACTCTATATTCCACCAAAACTAGTACAAACCCTGATACTAGTTATCAAAAGTTAAATAAGATTAGTAAATTACAATCCAGTCTTAAAGAAGCCTTAATTCATTATCATGGTTTGGGTTTCACTAATATTCAAAATTATTTAAAGCTCTGAAAATGAAAATACCAACACAAAGGTTTAACACCAAACCAACAATCAATGGTATTATATTTTAACGTTTAAAAAATTTAAAGCAAAATCATAATCTTACACAAAATTAGTTTTCAAATTGTCATATTGATGATTTTTTTTATTTCATCAAGAGTTTTCGACAAAATTAAAGAATTTCCTAGTAAAATAATAACTTTCTTAATGTTATAATATATTACAAAGAGGTGAAAAGATGTTTTTTTCAGCATTTCAAATTAAATATAATACAAAATCAATTAAAAAATTACCAAAAATTAATAATTCTAAAAAATGATTAATTATAGATGTTCGCCCAAAAGAAGAATGACATGAAAGTCATATTACTAATAGTATTAATATTTCTCATCATTTGTTCCGTTTAATTTATTCAAAAAAAGTTATTAAAGATAAAAAAATCCTTTTTATTTCAAGTGCAGGTCATTCACATCTTGACTTATATCGTTTGCTAAAAAAACATAATTTTAAAGTTTATATTTTGATGGGCGGCTGAAAAAAAGTTCACCACACTGATGAAATTGATAAAATCTTAACTTATAACCCTATTGATTAATTTTATTAATCATTGGGGTTTTTATTTGGTATGGAACTGGGGGCGCTGTTTTGCTTAATAATAATTCATTAATTTCTCACAAAATTAAACTTCCTCCAACAATAATTATTAAACTATATAAGGTATTGTGATTACTTTTAAAAGCAACAAAACTATAAATAATATAGCAAATTGAAACTACTAACAAGAAGATCGCAAAACCAGCATAGTAATACATTCCTTTTACTTTCGTTACTTCAACCCGCTTTGTATAACGATTTACTCATACTGCAACAATTAAACTAATATAACAAATAAAAGCAACAAAACTAACAGCATTTGAAGAGATATCTAACAAATAAAGCGGATCATCTTTGACTGCTAAACTAGTTCCCATAATAATTAAGTTAAAACTAACTGTAATTGTCATTTGAATTAAACCAATTTGTTGATAACTTAGTTCTCTTTTACCAATGTAGACAAGACGTTCATCTTGAACAGTTTGTCCCAATGCTGGTGAAACAAATGTTAAACCGTTAATACTCATTAATGCGGTAATAACAATAAATCAAGTTAAAATACGGGCAATTGGTCCACTAATAATGTTATTAAATAAACTAAAAACACTTCCATCATTTGTTCCTAAAAATAATGAAATAACTTGAATCAAGTAAAAAACCGTAATAAAAACCATTGCCACAAATAATGCTTTTGGGACAACATTTTTGTTAGAAACTTCTTTTTGTAATCCGGCGGCATAAATAAAGCCATCAAAAGAAAATAACACCGGCAAAAGACCCATAAAGAAATTCCCAAATTTTAATTCTTTAAAAGTATCAAACACGTTACCACTCATTGGAATAATAAATCCAAGAATTAAACTTACCACTAGTGGAATAAATTTAACAAAAGTCCCGATTGTTTGTACTCATTTTCCAACATTTCGTAAAAAAATATTTAATAAGTAAAACAAAATTAAAAGAATACTACCCACACTAATTGCAATTGCATTTTGTGTTCCCTTCGTAATACTCGTTACTTCTAACGCATCAAACATTGCATTAATACTAAAAATTGGAAAAATTCCTAGTAAGATTGGAAAATAAAAAAAGATATAAAAAATTGAAAACAAACTTCCAACCTTACGACCAATTAAGACATTGGCTCATAATGCTAATGTTCCATTACCACTCTTTGTGTTAATGGAAGCAATTTCAATAAAAACCATAATCATCGCAATTCCTAAAATTCCAACTAAAATTCATAGGGCAATTGCTAAATATGGATTTTGAGTAAAATATAAAACATGGCCCTCAGAAGTATCATTTTTTAAATAAATCCCAATTCCGATTGTAATTCCAACAGCCGTTGAAAAAACAGTTAAAAATTCAAAGAACTTAACATGTTTTTTCGTTTTTCCCATAATTTTTTTCCTCCATTTTCAAATACATAACCTTCAATAAACATATCTTATAAAAAAGATAAGTAAATTATAGCATATCTTATTTTTGGTTTTCATAATATTTTTTCTTAATTTCACGAAACAAATGATTAACTCCCGACTTTGAAATTTCTAAATTATGTTCACTTTCTAATAATAGTGAAAGGTCTTGTAATGATGCATCGGGATAAGCAACCCGTAATAATGCAACTTTTCGAGTATTATCATTTAGTTCATCAAATAAATTATGATCCAACAAATAATTAATCATAACGGCCTGTTCTTCTCCAGCTTTCATTGCCTTCTGTTGATTTGAAATCTCAACGTTATTTAACCGATTAATACTGTTTACCATATCGCGCGAAATGCGGGTATTTTCAAATGCTAAAACACTATTAATTGAATCAATTAATTTTAGAAAATCAGAAACTAAAATTGATTTCTTAAGATAACAAACACATTTATCATGTCGCATAATTATTTTAAAAGGAAAATGAAATTTATGTAATAATTTACGAAAAGTTTGTGCGGAAATTTCATCAATAAACTGTACCTCTAAGTGATAGTTACTTGTTTCAGGGGAATTAACACTACCACACGCAACAAAAATCCCCGCAATATAAGCACGTTGTTGACGTTCACTTCAATCAACTGGAATTGTAATAATCTTTTCGTTAGTGTCAGCGTCAAAAATATTTAAGTCTTTTAAAATTTCAGCTGCCCGTTCTTCAATCCGCAGAATAAACGTTTTATGTTTCTTTAATTTTGTTGTTTGCATAATAATAATGTCAATTTCAACGTGGTATAAGTTTTTAAGAAACATATAAATTGTTCGAATAATTGCGTTACTAATTGAACTAACTTCAAAATTAAAATAATGGTTACTAATATTTAATGTCATATTATATTTAACAAAACCACATAGAAAAGCTTTTTGACAAATTAGGTCAAATTCTTTTTTAACAATTTCCTCTTTAACTTCTAACGCAAAACTCATTTTTATCCCTCTTTTAATTCTCGTTTAATAGTACAGAAAAAACCACTATCTTGGCATAGTGGTTTGGACAATTAACCTTTTTGTTTAAATTCGCGAACCTCTTGTTCAGAATCTTGTATTGGTTCAATTCCCCCATCCTCAACTTTTCGGATTACAACATTTGCTAATTTAATAACAACTTCATGGGCAATTGATAATTGCATATGTTCAAATAATTTTGCCGCTTCTTCAACATAAGCATGAATCGGATTAGTTTGTGCATAACTACGTAAATAAATCCCACTTCGTAATTTACTTGCTTGATCAATGTGCTTTGTTCAATATTCATCAAACGAAGAAATAATCGCATTTCGTTCAATTTGGTTCATCACATCAACAGGAACTTCTTCTGTTCGCGCACGATAAAAGCCATTCATTTTTTCAGCAAGATATTTTGCAACTTCCTCTCGCGTCATTTTTTCCATTACTGTTTTATCTAACACATTATTTGCAACAACTTTATCATTAACACCTTTAATTAATTCATCATAATGAATAAATCACTCACCATGTGATTGATTTCCAAACATTTTTGTTAAATCATATGCTGCTGAATACTGCATCTTTTTAATAATTGGTTTTAAATCAGTAGCTGTTAAGATTTGATCACGACGAGCATACATTGCTTCACGGTGTTGTGCTAAAACATTATCATAATCTAAAATGTGTTTTCGTTGATCAAAATTCATTCCTTCAACTTTTTTTTGTGCATTTGAAATTGCTCTTGTTAACATTCGTGATTGGATAAAGTCTGATCCTAATCTTGCAAAAATGCGGCGTAGGCGATCACCACCAAAACGCATCATTAACTCATCATCCATTGCAACATAAAAACGCGAAAATCCGGGATCACCTTGTCGTCCTGAACGTCCTCGTAACTGATTATCAATCCGACGAGCTTCATTTCGTTCAACACCAAACACGGCCAAGCCACCAAGTTCTGTTACTCCTGCACCTAATTTAATGTCCGTTCCCCGACCAGCCATATTTGTTGCTAAGGTAATTACCCCCTTTTCTCCAGCTTCCGCAATAATATCCGCTTCTCGTTCATGGTTCTTAGCATTTAACATTTCAAATTTTAAATTAGCATTTCGTAAATAATGCGAAACAATTTCTGATGATTCAACCGAAGTTGTCCCAATTAGAATTGGTTGTCCTTTTTCATGTAAAGTCAGAATTTCTTTTATCATTGCTTGCATTTTTGCATCACGATTTGCAAACATATAGTCTGCTTCATCACGACGAATTAGGGGGCGATTAGTTGGAATCTGAATTACTCGCATATTATAAATTTTAACAAACTCTTCTTCTTCTGTTTTTGCCGTTCCGGTCATTCCACTTAATTTATTATATAAACGGAAAAAGTTTTGATAAGTGATTGTTGCCATTGTTACTGTTTCTTGTTCAATTTCAACATATTCTTTTGCTTGTAATGATTGTTGTAAACCATCACTATATGCCCGTCCTGGCATTAACCGTCCAGTAAACTGGTCAATTAAAATAATTTCATTATTTTGAACAACATACTCAACTCCATTTTTAAAAACAAAGTTAGCTTTTAAAGCATTTAAAATTAAATGATATAATTCGGTATTTTTAATATCAAATAATGAATTAATTGAAAAAATCTTTTCTGCTTTTGAAATTCCCTCTGGCGTTAAATACACTTGTTTTGTTTCTAAATCAATTTCAAGATCATTTTTGCGTGCCAATGATTTTGCAAAATGATCAGTTGCTTGATATTGTGGAATTCGATTTTGGCGACCTCCCGAAATAATTAATGGTGTTCTTGATTCGTCAATTAAAATTGAATCAGCCTCATCAATAATAGCATAGTTTAATCCGTGTTGTACTTTATCACTAAAGTTTTTAACCATATTATCACGTAAATAATCAAACCCTAATTCAGCGTTAGTTGTATAAGTAATATCACAACTATAGGCTTTTCTCTTTTCATCTTTATTTCCACTAAGAGTATTTAACCCTACTGTTAAACCTAAAAATGAAAACACTTGACCATTAATATCGTAATCCCGTTTTGATAAATATTCATTAACAGTAACAACATGGACTCCTTTCCCAGTTAAACCATTTAAATATGTTGGCATTAAGGCAGTTAAGGTTTTCCCTTCCCCGGTTTTCATTTCCGCAACATCACCTTCATGTAGAACAATTCCCCCAATTAATTGAACACAATAAGCATGCAAACCTAAAATACGACGCGCTGCTTCCCGCGCCACCGCAAAGGCCTCAACTAAAATGTCATCTAATGTTGCACCTTGTGCTAATTTCTCTTTAAATTCAGCTGTTTTTGCTTTTAATGCTTCATCAGACAATGCTTGCATTGCTCCATCTAAGGCTATAATCTTATCTGCTATTTTTCCATGTTTTTTTACAATATTACGGTCGCTAACTGCCATGTAACTATCTCCTCTATTCTACACAATTATAAACAATCATTTTTATTATATCATAAAAAATAATGTTCGCATAATTATTGCACAATGTTAATTAACGATAATTCTTATCCTCTGGTTTTCATGAATAAGAATCTCATAAAATCTCACTTATTAAATAATACTTAACATCTAAAACACCAGGATAATTCTCTAATTCACTAATAAAATTAATCATTTATTTTCCTGACTGAAACCAACATTGAATTGCAAAGTCTTGGTCATGTCAATGACGTGATAAGTATGAAACATAAACTTTATTATGTAATAATTCTTGTAAAACTTTAATATCAACATCATGCTCAATTTTAAAAAAAAATATCAACAAAATTAACATAACCAAAAGCATTTGGGTTAACAATACAAATAGGTTTAATAATATTTTGCCCCATTAACTTATTAATTCGCATACGAATTGTTTTTTCAGAAATATTAATTGTTTTACTAATTTTGCGTACTGAAATGCGACTATCTTTTTGCAACTGCCCAATAATATCCCGATCTATTTCATCCAATCTAATCATACTATTACCTCTCAATTTTAATTAAAAAAACAAAATAACCTGATTTCATTCCAATAGGTCCTTATTTTAACCATTATTTTATAATTAAAATGTTAATGCTACTGATTAAAATCCTTTAATGTCCTTTTTTATGCCTTAATATTAACTTATTTCCGAAAAAAAATCCATTTTTTTCCTAATTAATTATAAAATAATTAGAATCTTAATTTGTAAAATGTTGCGAGAAAAATATAATAAAAGCAAAGAGAGGAGAATTACAATGAATCAATTACGACATTTTATTGATACACAAGATTTTAGTAAGAATGAAATCTTGGATTTATTAACGCTAATGAAAAAACTAAAAACTGCTCGTTATAATGGTGCAATTCCACCCTTATTACAAAATAAAACATTAGCAATGATTTTTGAAGAACCTCCAACAAGAACAAGGGTTTCTTTTGAAGCAGCAATGACATTATTGGGCGGACATGCACAATATTTAAAACCTGGAGAAATTCATCTTGGCCAAAAAGAGTCTCTTTATGACACAATTAAAGTTTTATCACATATATATGACTGATGGAATTTTAATTCGGGCTTGAAAACACGAAACAGTAACGGCAATTGCCAAAAATGCTGATGTTCCTGTTTTTAACGGCCTAAGTGATTATAATCATCCGACACAAGCCTTATGTGATTTATTTACGATCTTAGAACACACTGACCCAACCTTGTATTTGAATAATGACTTTAGCAAATTAAAAATTGTTTTTATTGGTGATCGAACTAATGTTTGTAGTTCGTTAATGCACATTACGACAAAAATGGGAATGAACTTTGTTCATATTGCCCCGAAAAAATATCAATCACCACCAGAGTGAATTGATATTGCCAAAGCAAACATTAAAGAAAACAATAGCGGTAGTATTTTAATTACGGAAGATTTAAATTATGTTAAAGATGCCAATATTATTTATACTGATTTATGATGATGAGTTGACCAAGAAGATGAAGCAGACGAACGTGTAAAAGCCTTTAAACCAACTTATCAAATTACTAATTCCCTAATGGCAAAAGCGGGACCACAAGCAAGATTTATGCACTGTTTGCCAGCTTCACGAAACATTGAAGTTATGGATGAAGTTATTGATGGAACTCAATCAATTGTTTTTCAACAAGCTGAAAACCGTTTAACTGCCCAACTGGCCTTGTTAGTTTACTTTATCTATCAATGCCTCGATATTGCCACAGAATATACAAAAATTTATCATAGCGGTGATATTACTAGTTGATTATATAATATTCAGCGTCCGTGAAAACAACGTTATACTTTTAATCATAAAGAATAATCTTTATGAAAACAAAGAAATTAAAAATAACTGATATTATCCTTTTTACCTTTAGTGCCATTTTTGTCCTTGACTCATTTGCTGCTGCTGCAAAAATTGGATGATCATCAATTATTTATTGATTTTTACTCGCAATCTTTTATTTTCTTCCGTATGGTTTTATTAGTGCTGAATTAAGTTCTACCTTTGGTGCTGAAGGTGGAATGTATGTTTGAGTGAAAAAAGCGTTTGGACGAAAATGAGCTGCACGAACAAATTGGTTATATTGAATTAACGTTGGACTATGAATGCCATCTGTTTACTTAGCTTTTTCAAGTACCTTATCATTTGCCTTTTTAATAATACGCTAAACTTTTGAATTCAAATTGGAATTGCCTTATTGCTAACTTGAATTACAATCGTATTAAATTTTATTCGGTTAGAGAAACTAAAATCAATTCCAAATTTAACATCAGTCACAAAATTAATTGTAACTGTTGCCTTAATTGCGGGTGCAATTTACTGATTAGCAAATGGGCATCCAGTTTCAACTCCAATTAATGATGCAAAATTTGGTTTTTTACCTTCCTGATCAACAGGTGTTATCTTTCTGCCGGTTATTATTTATAATTTTTCTGGCTTTGAATTACAAAGTAATGCTACTGATGAAATTGATAATCCCCGAAAAACAATTCCAAAAAGTATTTTAATTAGTGTAATTATTATCATTATTTGTTATTTAATTGGAACCGCCGCTGTTAACATTATTGTTAATGTTAACCACCTTGATGAAGCAAATGGAATTATCCAATCAATTGGTGCTGCTTTTAAAGCACCCTGAATTACAATGATTGTTGCTATTTTTATCTTGTTTACTTTCTTTGGAACAATGATTACTTGAACATCTGGCGCAAACTTAGCAATTAAAGAAGCGGCTGAAGACGGTGAATTTCCAAGCATCTTTGCTTCTAAATTAAAAAATGATACACCATTATGAGCATCAATTATTACCGGTATTATTTCAACTATTGTTATTTTAATTGGCGGAGCAATGCTATCAGTAACACCAAATGTTGCAAACCTATTTTGAACCTTATATGCTTTTTCATCGCTGATGTTTTTAGCCCCTTACTTTTTAATCTTTCCTGCCTATATTAAATTACTGCTTAGCAAGCCTAATATTGAACGGCCATTTAAAATTAAAGGACCCCTATGAGTTCAATGAATTATTGTTTTACTTCCAACCATTATTATTATTTTTTCTGTTATTTTGTTTATTTTTGGTAGTATTATTGTTAAGAATGACACCTGAGCTTTCAATGGTGGCGGGCAACACGTTACCTTTTGTATTGTTTGGAGCATTATCGTCATTATTGTTGGAGAAATCTTAATTAGTTACAACAAATGAAAACATAAAAAAGGAGGAACACAACAACATGAATAAGTTATTAAAAACAATATCGCAAGATGATGAATATTATATGCCCGGAGAATTCGAACCACACCAAGGCTGTTGAATGGTTTTCCCGGAACGAATTGATAATTGACGAAAAAATGCTGAACCCGCACAAATTGTATATGCAAAAGTTGCTAATACAATTAATAAATATGAGCCTGTAACAATGATTACTTCGCCACGAACAAAAGAAATTGCCAAAAAATTATTGGATCCAACCATTAAAATTTTAATCTTCGAAAACGACGATGCCTGAATGCGTGATATTGGTCCAACCTTTTTAAAAAAAGTGGTAATGTCTATGCTGTTGATTGAGTATTTAATGCGTGAGGAGGTTTAAATGGTGGCTTATACTTTCCATGGGATAATGATGATAAAATTGCCGCTGAAGTATGTGCTTATTTAAACATTGATCGTTATCGTACTTCGTTTGTTTTAGAAGGAGGTAGTATTTATGTTGATGGTGAAGGAACCTTATATACGACAGAAGAATGTTTATTAAATCCTAATCGTAATCCAGATTTATCAAAAGCAGAAATTGAAGCAGCTTTAAAAAAATACTTAAATATTAAAAAAGTAATTTGATTACCCTACGGAATTTTCAATGATGAAACAAGTGGCCATATTGATAATATGTGCTGTGTTGTTAAACCAGGAACCGTTCTCTTGGCCTGAACTGATTATCAAAATGATCCCCAATATGAACGTAGTCTTGATGCCCTCAAAGTGCTAGAAACAACAACTGATGCAATGGGTCGTAAAATTAAAGTAATTAAATTGCCAATTCCAACACCAATGTATACAACAAGAGAAGATACTAGTGATATTGTTGACAAAGAACATGTTAAAGCACGATTAGAAAATACCCGCTTAGCTGGTAGTTATGTTAATTTCTACATCACTAATGGTGCAATCATTTTACCAATCTTTAATTTAGCAACCGATCAACAAGCAATTGATATTATTAGTACTGCTTTCCCACATCATAAGATTGAAACAATTTATGCTTATGAAATTTTATTGGGTGGTGGAAACATTCACTGTATTACACAACAACAACTTTAACAAAGAAAAAAACGACAACATTGTCGTTTTTTATGTCCTATTTATTTTGAACAGCTTCAATTCCCGGTAACGGTTTACCTTCCATATATTCTAGGCTTGACCCACCACCAGTTGAAATATGGGTGAATTTATCTTTATAACCCAACTGAATTGCAGCAGCCGCTGAATCACCACCACCAATTAGGGTAAGGGCATCTTTTAATTCGGCAATTGATTCACAAACAGCTTTTGTTCCAATACTATAGTTACTAAATTCGAACACTCCCATTGGTCCGTTTCAAGCAACTGTTTTAGCACCAGCTAACTCTTTTTTAAAAAACTCAATTGTTTTTGGCCCAATATCTAAGCCCATATAACCTTCATCAATCTCAACTCCGTTAGTAACTTTTGCTGGAACATCAGCAAATTCTGGTGCTTCTAACGCATCAATTGGTAAAATAATTTTCCCATTAGCTTTTGCTAAAAACTCTTTTGCAATATCAATTTTATCAGCTTCTAATAATGAATTTCCAATGTTATGACCTTGGGCGGCAAAAAAAGTATATGCCATTCCCCCACCAATTAAAATCTTATCCGCTTTTGTTAATAAATGTTCAATTACACCAATTTTATCTGAAACTTTAGCCCCACCAATAATTGCAACAAATGGTTTAACTGGATTATCAACTCCTTGTGATAACATTTTTACTTCTTTTTCAACTAGAAATCCCAAGCATGATTCCTTAATATTTGAAGCAATCCCGACATTTGAAGCATGAGCACGATGCGCTGTTCCAAAAGCATCATTAACAAAAACATCACCTAAACTCGCTCAATATTTTCCTAATGCTGCATCATTTTTACTTTCACGTTTTGCAGTTGCATTGCCATTATCATCAACACTAACTTGCCCATCTTTATCAAGAATGTCAGCAAATCTGGTATTTTGAAATAAAATAACATCTTGTTCTTGCATTTCATTAATTGCTGCTTCTAATTCTTTTCCTTCAAAAGCATCAACAAATTTAACTGGTTGTCCTAACTTTTGTTCCAAAACTTTAGCAACCGGCGCCATATCACGTTTTTCTAAATCAGCTACTGTTTTTACTTTTCCCAAATGTGAAAATAAAATAACTTTTGCCTGATGCTCTAGCAAATATTTAATTGTTGGTAATGCTGCTGTGATTCGATTATCATTTGTTACTTGCCCATCTTTCATTGGCACATTAAAATCAACTCTAACTAAAACTTTTTTCCCATTAACTTGAACATCTTTTAATTCTTTTTTATTCATAATAACTACTTTCTCACTTTCTTTTGTGCTTTATCTAATATATATCTTATCGTAAATTTTTCCTTTTAACAGCAATTATCAAGATATTCTAAGGCAAATTGCGCTGCTTTTGCCCCGTCACTAACAGCTGTTGCAATTTGACGCAATGTTGTATTCGTCACATCACCAGTTGCATATAACCCCGGCACTTTTGTTAAACATTTATTATCAACAATAAAGTATCCATTTTCATCTAAGACATCTAAATTTTTTGCAAAATCACTAATTGGAATTGCACCAATATATGGAAAGACTGCGCTAACTTCTAATTCTGTTATTTCATCAGTTTTAACATTTTTGACAACAATTGCTGTTACCCGATTTGCATCAACATCTTTAATTTCTGTTACAATGCTATCAACAATAAAATCAATTTTAGGGTTAGCCTTTGCTTTATTAACAATGTTCATATCCGCACGGAATTGGTCACGACGATGAATCAAATAAACTTTATTAACAAACCGTGCTAAATACATTGCTTCTTCAATTGCAGCATAACCACCACCAACAACAACGACATCTTTTCTTCGATATAAAGCACCATCACAAACAGCACAGTACGAAACACCACGACTATTTAATTCAATTTCCCCAGGAATTCCCAATTTTCGTTCAACAGTTCCAGTTGCCACAATTACTACTTTTGCAAATAATTTTTTACCCGATAATAAATCTAATTCAAATAAATTATCTTTTTTAGTAATATTTGTTACGCGTTCTGCTAAATAGGGAATATTTAATTTTTGGGTTTGTTCAAACATTTTTAATGCTAAATCTGGGCCTTGAATACTATCAAACCCCGGATAATTTTCAATTTCACTGGTTTTTGTTATTTTTCCTCCTGGAGCCCCTTTTTCAATCATTGCAATCTTGGCCATTGCCCGTGCCCCATAAATTGCAGCAGTTATCCCCCCTGGTCCTGCACCAATGATTAATATATCATATATTTCATTAGTATTGTTTTTCATACAATCATCCGCCTTTTCTTCATTTCATAACAGCTATTCAATGTGCAAATAATATTAAAATTAAACCAATCCCAATCATTAAACTAAGAATAACATAATCAAGGATCCGCATATTTTTAATAAATAAATCATGATCATCACGTTGTGTTTCTAAAATTATCCGAATAATATTATAACCAGCAAGGTACATTCCTGTTTGGATCCCACAACGGAAAATCTTTAATCGATGGGGATTTTCTACTTTTTCTAACTCTCGTTTATCAGCTTTTAAAATTTGTTTTAAAAGTGCACCGTGATATTTAAAGTAAGTTTTCATTACTTGTTTTTTTGTCATTTTATGTTTATTTTTAAAATAAACTTTTTTTAAATTTACCTCCTGTGATAGGTTATTGACTATCATTGGGTCAGGTTTAATATCATAATATCATTTTGCTCAAATCCCTTTTCACGATAGTTTCGTAAAATCGGGTTCTTCTTTTTTAAACCGTCAATAATAACTATAACGAAATATTAATGGTAATGCAATCACAATTAAAATTCATAATAAAATATTGGCAAATGATTCATATAAAAAAATTGGTTGAAAATATTGCACATTATTAAAATCAGTTGGATCAACAGGACCACCACCAATTCCGACCGCTTGTGTTGGGTGAAAATTATTTGGTATTGGATCAGGAACATATCATTTAAACAAATTGTCGCGAATAAAACTTGGTAGTCACATTAATTGCTCTCGTGCAACAGCTGCTCCCAATAACTCATGATTAAAAAAATTACCTCAACGCCCAATTGCTTGTGCTAATAAAATATTTGGAACAATTGAATCAGCATAAACTCAAATGGAAATATTATGTTTCCGTGATTCAAATCCAAATCAAATTCACCCGGTTATTAAACCAAAAATTAAACCACCATGAATACTCATTCCTGGTTGTCAAAACGAAAATAACGTAAAAAAGAAAATTGGATTCTTAGCATCGTATTTTCCAAAAAAACTAGCTCCTAATAAAGCAATTGGTGAAATAACAAAGATTCCTAAATATAATCCTTGGGTGGGAATATGGCGTTTACAAAAATTAACTCATGACAAAATAATTGTAATTGCAAAACCACAAAAAATTAAAAATCAATATGGTCGAAATCAATTCCCATAAGTATCATAGGCAATTCATATTCCTAAATTCACCAGCCCTACTCCTTTTTCTATTTTGAATATTTTTTAAAACGATCTTGTAATGTTTTCATTGAAGAGATACCAGCTGCTCCTAATTTTAATTTTGAAACAGCTGTTTCAACTAATTCACTAACATTTCGTCCATACGTAACGGGAATTGTTACAATTGGAACTTGTGTATCTAAAATTTTAATATATTTATATTCTGAGCCAAGACGGTCGATTGATTTATATTGCTCATCCTCAAGATGAATCAATTCAATTACTAAATCAATTGTTGTTTCATCTAATAAAACTTGTAAGCCATAAATTTTGCTTAAATCTAAAATCCCTAAACCACGAACCTCAATTAAATTTTTTAACATTTCATGTGATTGCCCATACAACTTATTATTTCGTTGTTGAATAATAATCCGATCATCACCAACAAATAAATGATTTTTTTTAACTAATTCTAATGTCATCTCAGATTTTCCGATGCCAGATTTTCCTTTTAATAAAATTCCTTTCCCAAAAATATTAATTAATGACGCATGTTCTTCCACTATTGGAGCAAATTGTTCATCAAAAAATTCTAGGACAACTTGATACAAACGACTTGTGGTAATATTTTTTGCTAAAACAACCGGACAATCATGCTTGTCGGCAATTGTTAATAATACTTTATCCGTAAACTTTTCTGTCAAAATAATCATTGGAATGTTTTCATTTAAAATATATTCATAACGTTCTTTTTTTATCTCATCAGTTAATGTATTAACAAATAATTGCTCTTTATTTGATAATAAAACTACCCGACGGTTACTATTATTTTTTTCAAAATCAAATCCTGCTAACTCTAACCCCGGACGATTAAGACCATAAACTTTAACTTCACGGTTAAGTCCTTTTGCTCCTGCTAAAACTTCATATTCAAATCTATCAACAATATCTTTTACAATAAACTTTTCCACCCTAAGTTCCTCCTCATAGTTTAATACTATCACAAATTTTTATTCTGCTTCAATTTCAATAATAATATCGCGTAATTCTGCTGCTCGTTCAAAGTCAAGTTTCTCACTGGCTTCATACATTTCTTTTCGCAAATCGTTAAGCAATGCTTCTTTTGCTGTTTTATATTCTTTTGATTTTTTATTTTTAATTTTTTGTAATTTATCATCCTGACTTTTAATATTAGTATAATCACGAATGCTTTTAATAATTGTCGTTGGTGTAATATGATATTTTTGATTATACTCGTCTTGAATTCGACGACGACGTGCTGTTTCTGCCATTGCTTTTTCCATTGCATCAGAAACATTATCTGCATATAAAATAACATGCCCACTAGCATTTCGTGCTGCGCGTCCAATTGTTTGAATTAAACTACGTTCATTACGTAAGAAACCTTGTTTATCAGCATCTAAAATACAAATTAGTGATACTTCTGGGATATCAATTCCTTCCCGAATCAAGTTAACACCAACAATACAATCATAAACACCCTTTCGTAAGTCTAATAAAATTTGACTCCGTTCTAATGTTTTTAATTCACTATGTAAATAAGCAACTTTAACATTTTGTTCTTGTAAATAACTTGTTAAATCTTCTGACATTCGAATTGTTAAAGTTGTAATAAATACCCGTTCATTTTTTTCACGGCGACTTTTAACTTGGGCAATAATATCATTGATTTGCCCAACTGTTCCTTTTACCTCAACAGTTGGGTCTAATAAACCAGTTGGTCGAATAATTTGTTCAACTACTTTTTGATTAACTAATGCTAATTCATAATCACTTGGTGTTGCCGAAACATAAATAACATTCTTTAATTTTTGATTAAATTCATCAAAATTTAGCGGGCGATTATCTAGCGCACTTTTTAATCGAAACCCATAATTAACTAGTGTTTCTTTCCGACTGCGATCAGTATTATACATTGCCCGAATTTGGGGTAATGACATATGTGATTCATCAATAATTGTTAAAAAATCATCACCAAAAAAATCAATTAAAGTATATGGAGCTTCCCCTTCACTTCGTAAATCTAAATGCCGTGAGTAATTTTCAATCCCAGAACAAATTCCACTTTCTCGTAACGAATCTAAATCATATTCTGTCCGTTGTTTTAATCGTTGTGTTTCAACAATTTTTCCTTCCTGTTCTAATTCTGCTAGGCGAACTTTTAATTCTGCTTCAATCCGTTTGATTGCTTCTGCTAATCGTTCTGGTGAAGTAATATAATCTTGTGCCGGAAAAATTGTTAAGGTTGATAACCGTTGTGTTACATCACCAGTTAACCCATCAATATATGCTAAGTCTTCAATCTCATCACCAAATAAATCAATCCGAATAAAAGTTTTAATATTTCATCCCGGAACAATTTTAATGACATCTCCTTTTGCACTGAAACTACCTGGAATTAATTCAATATCATTTCGGACATATCCTGAAGATACTAAAAAATTTGCTAACGCTTTTTTACTAATTTTCTGGTTACGATCAACTTGAAAAAAAGATTTTTTATATTCGTTGGGATCTTGGGCACCATAAATTGCAGCAACTGAAGCAACAACAATTACATCCTTACGCGTTGTTAAAGCATTAAAAGCACTTAGACGCATCATATCTAATTCCATATTTTGACGAGCATCCTTGTCAACATATAAATCCTTGCTAGGAACATATGCTTCTGGTTGATAAAAGTCAAAGTTTGAAACAAAATATTCCACCCGATTTTCCGGAAACATTTCTTTTAATTCAACATATAATTGCATTGCCAATGTTTTGTTATGAGCCATTACTAATGTTGGTTTTTGATAATTTTCAATAACATTTGCCATCGTAAAGGTTTTTCCAGTCCCAGTCGCCCCCAGTAAAACTTGATGCTTTTTACTCGCAAATAAATTTGTTGTTAATTGTTCAATTGCTAATGGTTGGTCACCAGCTGGCAAATAATTAGCGATTAGTTTAAACATTATGACACCCCCCTTATACTGCTCTCTTTTTATTCTACTTTAATTATATCAATCTTCGCTTTAAATATTTTAAAAATAAAAAAAGTAAAATTAATTTTACTTTTTATCCATTCGTAATGTTGGCAA
The DNA here is from genome assembly GCF_964019595.1 of Spiroplasma endosymbiont of Sarcophaga carnaria. NCBI lineage: Bacteria > Bacillati > Mycoplasmatota > Mollicutes > Entomoplasmatales > Spiroplasmataceae > Spiroplasma > Spiroplasma endosymbiont of Sarcophaga carnaria. The sequence continues at coordinate 1,034,366 of NZ_OZ026456.1, read as the reverse complement.
CTGGAATATCAACTCCTGCTCAATAAATATCAATTGTTTCATTAGTTGTAAATTTCATAACTTGAATATTCATTTTATAAGTTCCTGTAACTTTACCACCAATTGGCGTGATTGTTACAGCATACTTTACTTCAACTAAATTACCAACAGCACTACCACCAGCTGGTCGTGCATCAATTGTTGTATTCAAAGTAACACCATTGCGATATTCTCGTGGCATTCATTTTAAAACCGCTGCTTTAACTGCTGTTTCTAAGTCATCTTCTTTATAATTACTATTTAAAAATGATGGTGCTGGAATTTTATTTGAAAACTTTGTTAAGTCTAAGTCAACAACTGGTTTATTTAAAACTCCAACTATAATTTCTAATTTTTTATCCACTGTTGTAGCCGCGCTTTTTGCTGACACAATAACTTTATATGGTTTTACTGTTAATGCTTTTGTATCATCAGTTTCATTTTCAACAGTATATTCAATTTCGGTTTTATCAACTGCTGGAGCAACAAATGATTCAACATAATTTTTAACCGCTGCTTTTAAATCGCTAACCTTGTTACCAACAGTTAAATCAACTGAAAAATATTTTGTTGGAATTGTTTCTAAATTAAACTTAAAGTTAGCTTTATCAACAACATCAACTTTAAAATTACCTAATCCCTGAATTGTTTTAGCGTCTTTTTTTGCTTCCAAAGTAAGTTCGTAAGTTCCAACCACTAATTTCCCACCGGCAGTTCCACCGCTTGGTCTTGTTTTAACAACTAATTCAACTTCAGCAGGATCAATTTTAATGTTACTTTCTTTATCTAATTCAGCAATAACAACTTTTGTAATATCTGCTTCACTATCATTGGTTGTGAAAAAATCTTTTTTAAGTCACCCAAAATCAACAGCACTTAAATTAGGTAACATTGAATAACCATACTCATGAATTTTTGCTTTGCCACTAATTTGGTAGTAACCCATCAACATTTTTTTGCAGCAGGACTAACTTTTGCTTTTTTATACATTGCATCATCAATAAAATCTGATGTTGGCACCAAACTTTGTGCGGTCTGAAATAATGTTCCGTTTTTATTGGGCATAATTCTCGCAACAGCACCATTAACTCCCGAAGGTTTATCCTTACTATTTCCTAATAAAGTAACAGTATATAACACCACCGCTAGTGAATTAACGGCTGTTGTTCCTTGGTCATTGTTTGTTCATGGATTTAATGAAGGATCCTCTAACGAAGGATAACGCTCTCATTGGTTCTGTAAAATATCTTGATAATTATAATAAAACTTATTGTCAGCAGCAGAAGTACCTTTAATATATAAAACATTATACATTAAAAAGTTATTAACAGCATTGATAACTGCTGGTGCCGCTGTCTTCGCAACTTGATTATTACCAGGAAAATCACCAAGATTGTTTGTCTTGCAACCAACAACATTAACTCCAACTGCTGCTGACAATGAAAAAATTGTTAGTAATGATAATAATTTTTTCATTTATTGGTCCTCCTTAATCAATTGAATTTCGTTCCATTTTTTTAATTTGTCTTTTACTTAATTTTGTATAAGAATATTTTTCACTAATATTTGTAAACAATATTTCATTAACTTTTGCCTTGATTTCTTTTTTCTGCTCTTTTGTTAAAATCAATAACACACTTCTTTTATGAGCATACTCTGCTGTACTTTCAACTTGTGTCATTGCTTTATAAATAACACTCATTCGACGTGTTCCATAATGAGCACGAAAGAACCGAATATGTAATGTCGCTAATTTTATAACAATCATAATAATAGCCATTGCTAATAAGACTAAACAGTTTTTAATAATATCTGCTTGATAGTATCATAATTGTCCCGCCCCCGATGCAATTCAATAAATAATATTTCCCATATTATGCATTGCATAAATGAGTAGCATAATATTTGATAATGCATTGTAGAATGGATTTGACATAAATGATGGGAATAAAATTCATCCACAAGCAAAATTAAACATTAGAACAACCATATTTAATACCCGTGAAGAAACTTCATCAGGAATGGATAACCATATACCACCAACAATAAAGGTAAAGATAAACCCAACATAAAGTGAGAATAAATATAGTAACCAAAATGTTGATCCTAACTGTCAAAATCCAATTGGCAATAACATTAATAATAAAATTGAGACTTGAATAAACATATTAACTTGTAAAATTAGCATTTTAGATAAATAATGTTGATAAAATCTAGTATTAGGTGTCCGTGACCGGCGATTATAAATAATTGTTGAAGCAAAGATTCCAATGAAAGTTGCAATTAAAATAAATGCTTCTCCTAACCCAATTCCATATTGACTATATTGTTTTCCAACTAAAGTATGTGGCATTTTAAAAATATTTATTAAATTAGAACCTGTTTCAGTAAAGCTTTTTGATGCTGCTGAAAATTCAGTATAATTCATTTCCTTACGATTAAATTTAACTTGATAGGTTATAAGATCAATGTCAAATGCCGGATTTGGTTTTGGATTGTTAATTTGAAATAAGTCATTAACAATTGGCATTAATGAAATTGGTTGAATTCCCGTTAAGAAGCGATAAATTTCATCAGCAATTTTTGAACTAATATAGTTTCCTGAAATTGCAACATCTAAAATATTTTTTAAAGCAATTGCTCTTTTTTGGACTGGGATATAATCACTTAATTTAACTGGGCGTCCAGCAATAACCATTGGTGGAACCAATGATGGATCAATGAATTCAAATAGAAAGCGATTAATATCAGCTTCTTGAATTGTTCGATCATTAGGATTTGTTGAATTTGGTGGATAATAACTAAACATTGTAAACAAAGTTGTAGCCATTAACTGTGGTAAAATTTGAGCACTTAATGCTTTTGTTAAATTTCCATAAAAATTACTAATCATCCCACTTGCAAAATTCTGGCGAAATGTTCCTCAAAAAATAATTCTGTTTTGAACAAATCAACGTAATTCCTTAATAATAATACCATTTAATTCTGTTGCTGGTAAAACATGTGTTGGGTCACCGTCTTTGCAAACATTGTTACTATCAAAACCATCAAAGCAAGCATAATTTGCTTTATTCATGTTGACAATTAATGAAGCTAAATGTTGTGTAAATCCTTGTGGAATTCGGATTTGAACTTAATATTTACTATCTAATTCACTAACATTTTGCCCTGAATAGCGAACATAATCTCCTTCAACTTTTCCAACTTTTAAGTCATAAGTAAAACGATTAGTGTCAGCATTGTAAAAATTTAATTTTGTTACAGCTTCATCAGAAATACTTGTATAATAACCTATTTTCCCAACCATTTTTGCTTGTGAAGTACAATCTGCTTGATTATTAACAGTATAATCAAATGAAATTCCTTCTGCATTTAATAATTAATCAGTCCCATCAGTTGATGGTGGCAAGTTTTTATCATCTTTATAAATCATACAAACATTAGCATCTTGATTAACAATTGCCATTGGTATTCTTCGCAAATTTTGATACGGATTAAAGAAGGCTCAAATATAGAAAAATCCATAAATAAAGGTCATAAAACAACCAACAATTGCGATTACTTTATTAAATGGCTTTTCAACAAAAAAGGCACGTAATTCGTTTTTTAAAATATCACTAAATTTTGGTTTAATATCCGTGTTATTCTTTTTATTTATTTTGTACTCGTCGTTTTTCATCACTAAGCCTCCCAATCTATTCCTTCGCGGTTATCATCATAAACATAATTTGTTTTTAATTTAACTAATTCCGCATTATATTTTGCAAATTTAAATTTATTAGTAATTTTATCTTTTTGCTGTTCAATAATTGAACGTAATTCATCTTCTAGATTTTCAATTTGGTGATTAATATCTTCAATCTTAGTATTAATCTTATGAATTCTAATATTGTATATTTCATCTTTTGTAATTTTCGATAACTTATAATTTTTATCTTTTTCAGCATTTAATTCTTCTAATTGACGTTTTAATTTAGCAATACGGTCTTCAATATGATGATTAACTTGGGTTTTATTTGCCTCTAAATCTTTAATATCATTTGCCAATATTAATAATTTTTCTTGGCAAATTGCAACTATTCTTGATTCTGGTTTTGTTTGTTTTAAATGATTTAAATGTTCTTTTTCTAGATTATATTGAACAATTAATTTATTAATTTTTTTATCACGTGGGTTATCAAAAACTGTTTTCTTTGTATTACTGTTTAACTCATCAATTTTATTTTGAATATATGTTAATTGTTGTCGTAAAGTATATACTTTTCGTAATTTTAGCTTTGAACTATTGTCATTAATTGTTCGTGTTGCAAAATTATATTTGTCTTTTAAATTATCAAATTGTTCACGTAATTTTAGAATACGTTCATAATTTGGATTAGTTTTCAGCATTTCAATTTCTTTTCGTGCTGCCTTAATTTTTTCGCCTAAAGTTTCTAATTTTTCTTTTAATATTTGTGATTTACGAATATCATAACTATCATTTGTAATTTCAGCTTTTTGAACTAAAATAACATATTTTTGCTTAATTATTTCAAAACGGTTTCGATACATTTCAATTATTGCTTCTAATTTTTTAATTCGAACAACAGCAGGATCTTTATACAATGAATTAATTTTATCTTCTAAATCTTTAATTTTTTGTTCACGATGTTTTTCATCAATATATTCTTTAATTAATAAAGCATATTCAACACTTAAATTGTTAATAACACGACGACTTCTAACAAATTCTTTTGTTGCATCAATATTATCCATTGTTTCATAAATTTCTTTTAAGCTAAATGTTCCAAACATTTCAATTCGACGATAAATATATGCCGTTCCTAAACCAATTCCTAAAAAGACTGCTAGGAAAATTAGTAATGCTCCAAAACACCCTAAAATTTCATTGTTATACATGCTAACAATTCCCTCGTTAGATGCAATTCCATAGACAATATTACTCATTCCAAAAATCGTATATTTAAATGGCACAATATAACTAATTGCTTGGAAAAAGCCATTTTGTAAAATAACTGGGAAACTTCCCCCCCCGGCCGTTAAATTAAAGACAGTATAGATAATAGATAAGAATCGCCCGACATTATCATCTGGCATTGAGTACCAGAGCGCCTGGGTTATTGTTGTTAAGACGGTCGCTGTGACAATCATCCACATCAGCATATAAACAATTGGTGATCCTAATTTTCCATAACCAACAGCTAATAATCCTAAGAATAACAATAGCGTTTGGGCATAGGAAGTTATCAACATTGTAAATCATTTTGAAAAATAGTGTTGATATCATTTTGCATTAGGCGTATAACTTTTTTTACGATAAATAAATGTTTGCGTAATAGCTCCAATTCACAATGAAATTGAAATAAAATATAATCCTAATCCATATCCATAAGTTCCAAATTCATAACCTTGGATATGTTTATTAACACTAGTTGATTTTGATACATTATTTAAAAAATATCTTTAATTTTGTCGAAAACTCTTGATGAAATAAAAAAAATCATCAATATGACAATTTGAAAACTAATTTTGTGTAAGATTATGATTTTGCTTTAAATTTTTTAAACGTTAAAATATAATACCGTTGATTGTTGGTTTGGTGTTAAACCTTTGTGTTGGTATTTTCATTTTCAGAGCTTTAAATAATTTTGAATATTAGTGAAACCCAAACCATGATAATGAATTAAGGCTTCTTTAAGACTGGATTGTAATTTACTAATCTTATTTAACTTTTGATAACTAGTATCAGGGTTTGTACTAGTTTTGGTGGAATATAGAGTAGAATTTGTTTGTTTTGCTACTAATAAATATAGTGGTTGCATATCAGAAATAATTATTGATTTTTCTTTAATTAGTTGCTTATTCATATTTTCAATAATCCATTGTTTTTGTAATCTTTTGGTATTGGTGGATTGAACAAAAATATTATTATTGCTATCAACTGCCATTTGAATACAGCATTTGGTATCAGTTGAAAATGGATCGAGATGAGTTTTTCGTTTATCAAATTTATCTTTAAAATTGCCTTTATGAATTTCTTTAATAAATGTTTCATCCATTTGGATTTGACCATTTAATTTTTTAAATTTTAACTGTGTATTTTCTAATTGTTTTGATTGCATTAATTTTTGTCGATTATATCAAGCGGTTTTTGGGGTTGTTTTAATAAAACGAGAAATTATTTTACTAGATTGTCCTAACAATGAAATTTGAATTAATAAATTTCACTGTTCATAATTTAAATGACTTCAATAAGTAAAATGATGACGAAATGCATCAAAACTAGCACGACATTTTTTACATAAATATTTTTGTTTTCCTTCGGAATTATGACCATTTTTAACACAATGAAAAGATTTGCAATTAGGACATATAATGCCTTTATCTCTAAATTTTTGATCAATTTCATTTAAACGTTTTTGTTTTTTAATTAAGTCTGCTTGTTGTTTTATTTTTTCATAAAATTCTAAAAATTGATCATCTGTTAAGCTATTTATTAATTCTGTAATTATTTTTTTCATCATTTATTTACCTCTATATATTAAAAATATACCTAATTTTAGGTATATTTTATAAATATCAAGAGTTTTCGACAAAATTAAAGAAAAATATTGAGTTACATATAATAATTTTGTTTTATAATCTGAAAAGTAAACACGTTGTTCTCATCTTGGGTCATTATCTTTTGGGCTTCCTAAATCAGGAAACATAATTTGAAAAGCAAGCGGTAAAATATCCGCCATTTTTAATTCAATAATCCCACCAACAGAAATCATAACATCGTTTTTAATATGACCAAACATTTTGTTAACGGATTCATATAATTTAGGGTTATTTTGTTTTAGATGTTGTAACGCTTTATATAAGTTTGATGGCTCATTTGGTTTTGGTCCCTGACATACTTTCCCATCACAATCATATGTGCTAATGTTTTGAACAACAGCCATGATAAAATTATACATATTTTTGGGGATAATATAATACTCACCAAAATGAGAGCTCCCACCACCATTTGAACTTTCACCATAATCTTGTCGTGATGCTAATCAAAACATTGTTTCTGGTGCTAATGTTGCTAGAATACTACTAGCTAAACTTCCAAAACCCGCTTGTAACATATTCATCATATTACCAATCATAAAACTATGTTCATATGTCGCTCAAAATTCCATTTTATTAGCACTGAAATAATCCATTGTTTTAAAGAAATCGTTTTCATCATCATCAGTAAAATTTGGTTCACCAATTTGAGCTAATCCACGCATTAATTTATAAGTATTTAAAGAATAATCAGTTGGAATTTTTAGTTGCACTCAGTATTTACTATTTGGAGTAAAACTAGTTTCTGTCTCTTTTAAATATTTAATTGTTGTTGCAATATCACCAATTGATGTTGTTAAAGTTTTTGAATTTTCATCATATTTGTTATTATTAGTAATAACACTATCAACCAATGAAGAATAACGATAATTAAGTTCATACTTATTTGGATCAAATCTTTCACTTTGGTATCATTTGCTTGCTTGCCCATTACATTCTTCTGAGCTTTTTGCTTCTAAATAACCAACTTTAACTGCATTGTCAATAAATTCATTTCCACCTTTACTATTAACATAAGCAACACAAGTTGCATCATCACGGTTTACAATTGCCATTGGTACTTTTGAAATATTAGCAACTGGATCTCAAACTCCAGTAATACAAATAATTCCATACAAAAAAGACATAAAACAAATTAATAAAAATCGCAGCAAATGTTTTTTATCACGGGCAATAGAATTATATAATTCTGTTTTAAAAATTCCCCCAAATGTTGCACGTCCATATTTAATGTTATCCGTAGTTTGTTTTTTCTCAGATTTAGGATTAACAATTTCATTTTGATCAGGCGAAGCGTTTGGATCAATATCTTCACTAAGATCTTTTTCAGTATCTTTATTTATGTTAAAATAACCCCTCTTAAATAATTACACTAATTTATTAATATTAACATAAAAGGAGGTATTAATCAATATAAAAAATTGAATAAAATAATACACGATGTAAAAATAAATTGCAAGAAATTTTTCTTTTATTTTTTAAAATTTGTAAATAAATTTTAATTTTTTGGCATTGTTAAATGTAACAACATTTAAAAAACAATTTTAAAAAATTCTTATAAAGCATACCAGATTGTTAAAAAATATGGTATCGTAAAAATATATGTAAAAAATGAGGAACAAAATGAGTACAAACAAATTAACAACAACTTCAACCCTATATCACAACAAAAAAATATACTGTAGAAAATCAAAATATTTTAAATTAACTATTAGCAATGCGCTTAAATGCACCGACGATTGAAAGATTATTACGTTTTAAAAAAGGACTAACACAAGATCAAAAACAACTCCTTTTATCAATTACAAAAAATTTAACTCCCGGTCAAACTTTGGAATTGCCAAAAACACCAAAACAAATTACAATCAAAAAAACTAATAATAAAAAAGAAGGAAAAATTGTTGCAATTAAACCACAGCAAGTTAAACCGCCTTCACAATTAGAGTATATTAATGAACAGAAACATAAACGAATTACACAAAAAATTAAAAAAACTAACTATGCCGGTCGTACAATTTCAAAGCAAGAAAGTATTCATCAAGCACCAACTAAAAAGGAAGCAAAACAACCAAACAATAGTAAAAAATATCAAATCACAAATAATGGCCCCTTCTTTGATTATGATCCAGGTTATGTGCGACAATATAGTCGTACAACATTATCATTTTTAGTTAGAGCAAATTACAAAACTTGAAATAAAGTAAAATAACAAAATATAGTAGGTTTTAGAAAACTACCATACTAAAATTAAAAAGTTTAAGGTCTATTTTTTAATTAACCTTAAACTTTTTTAATAACTATTTTAGTATCTTATTTTTATTTAATATATTAAATGACTGTTATTTTATTCCTTTGATTTTTTCTACTAATTTTTTAATTTTTTCATTACATTGTAGATAAACATCAGATAAACTACGTTTTTCAATCATTGCTTTAATCATTTGTGAAATTAAGCTAGCAATTGAAATAACTTCTAACCCATCAAAGAGACGGTCACTATTAATATCAATTGTATTCGTAACAATAACTTTTTTGACAGTTCCATTATTGATGATTTCAGTTAATCGTTCTTTTGCTGGTGGTGAAAAAACACCATGACAAGCTAATAAGTATACTTCTTTTGCACCATTTTCTTTTAAAGCTTTAGCGGCATTGCAAATTGTTCCTGCTGTATCAATCATATCATCAACAATAAAACAAATTCGATCTTTAACATCTCCCAACACAAATTGAACTTCACTAACATTTGGTTTTGGGCGACGTTTATCAATTACCGCAATATTCCCGGCCAAACTCCCTAACCGATTAGCAACGTCACGAGCACGAACTAATCCACCGTGGTCTGGTGAAACAATTGTTACTTCTTCAGTAATATGATCTTCTTCGAATTTACGAATAATTGTTGTTGCTAATTCTTGTGTTGAACGTAAATCGTCAACAGGAACATCAAAAAATCCCATTGATTGTGGTGAATGTAAATCAACAGTCATCACTCTTGTTGCCCCTGCTGTTGTTAACATATTAGCAACTAACTTACAAGTAATTGGTTGACGGCCACGCGCTTTACGGTCTTGTCGCGCATAACCAAAATAAGGAATAATCACATTAATGCTTTGTGCACTTCCGCGTTTTAAAGCATCAATTGCAATTAATAACTCCATCAAATTTTCATTAACTGGCCGTGATGTTGATTGAATAATGTAAACATCTTTGCCACGAACTGAATTCATTGCTCGTACTAAAATTTCTCCATCAGCAAAACGAATAGTTTCCATTTCTTCTCTTTTAACACCTAACATATTACAAATTTCATCTGCTAACTTAACTCCAGCAGACAGGCCATATATACTAAAACTCTTTTCTTCCATTAGTCCTCCTATAAAATTTTGGTATGAGATAAAAATTCAAATTGAATCCTTACTTATACTATATACTTATCCATAATGAATTAAACAATCTTTTATTAGAAAATAATAATGATATAATAAATAATGAAGGTGATAAAATGACACAAACAAGTCAAGCAAAAGATATTATCGATAATCTTCGCCCCTATATTAACCAAGATGGTGGGGACATTGAATTTGTCGAAGTTAAAGATAATGTTGTTTATGTTCGATTAGCTGGGGCATGTGTTGGCTGCGGATTAATTGATTCAACAATTAAAGATGGCGTTGAACAAATTGTTAAACAAGAAATGCCTGACATTAAAACAGTGGAAGTTATTATGTAACTTCTTTTTTTGTTTGTAAATATTCTTGTAAGACAATTTTTTGATCAACCCGTTCTGGAACAACCATTCCTACTAATTCCGCTAATTTTACTTCCGCTTGTTTTGGATAATAATACTCACCACTAATAAATTTAGCAGTAAAATAAACAAGAATAATTAATCCAAAACAACTAAGTGCACACCCTAAATATAAAAATAAAATAACAGTTTTTAGTGTTTTTAAAAATGCATCGTTTTCAACAAATGGTAAATTTCAATTTATCGCTAAATTATTAAAAATACCAAAATGATTGTCAGCAAAAACACGAATTAAAAACTGAACTAAAAAAGTCATCAAAGAATTTAGTGCCGAAAAACAACCAGTTACCGGTCGGTTTCGAATCCGATAATTCCACATAATTGCTAAGGAAAACAAAACCCCAAATAATACTCCTAAAGCAAAACCATTTAAAACTTGCAATCCCAACAAAACTTCTGGCACTGAAATTGTTGCGGCTAAAATGAAATATACTCCTCAAATAGCAAATGCTAATATTAGTGAATTTTTAATTCCAACCTTTTTAACAAAAAAATGATATATTAATGCGGCATCAACAATTTGTGCAATTCACCAAATTTCTTGCACAGAATGAAGATATTGTTCGACAATTATTTTGTTATGGTACTTAACCCAAGCTTCTTGAGCTAATAATAAGTTTAAAAATCACCTTGACTTATTTCTCTTAATATTGCGACAAAAAATAACAAAACAAAAATAATAACAACTTTTCATTATGAAAACAGCGGAAGTTGTTTTAATACTGGTGGCTGAAATGCACCAATATTACTCTTAATTTCTGGCAAATAAAAACAAAATATCATCGCAAATATTAACAAACCAAAAATAGTTCCAAAAATAACATAATGTAATGTTAAAGGATTTTGATTAAAATTTTTTACAAACATTAAAAAATTTGCTCCTGCCATATTAGCTAAAAATACAACTGGTAAGTTTAAAGCAATTGTTAAAAACGGATTAGTTCGATATAAATAAACTTCATTAAAACTTAAATATCATATTGAATTGGTTGAAACACCAAATCCAAACGCAATGGTACAAATAATCATTGCCACTCAATTATATGGCAAAATTAAAACTAATAAAATTCCAAAAAGCATTAACCCATATGAAATCCACAATCATAGTTTCCGGCTACGAACCAAAACAGTAATTCATGCTCCTGGAATAAAAAAGATGGCAGCATAAAACGAAGTACTAACGGCAAATAAAATTGCAATTGAAGTAATGTTTTTTGCAAAATCAAAAATAATAAAATTATAGTTTAAAGTTAATGTACATGATAATGCTAATCAAAAACAAAAATGTTGAACAATAAAAACTCATTGCCAAAAAGATTTTGCTCCTTTTTTAACCAAACCAATAACATAAGCAATCATTACTAATATTGTTAAAAAGGGATACAAAATTAAACTATCTCAATTATTCATAACAATAATTACAGTTTATTAAGTTTATCAACACGTAACGCATGACGTCCCGCATCAAAACTAGTATTTAAAAATGTTTCAACAATTCAAATTGCATTTTGAATAGCAATAACACGGGCCCCTAATGCCAAAACATTTGCATTATTGTGTTCACGTGCTAATTTAGTTAAATTTGTTTCATTGGACAACGCCGCTCTTACTCCTTTTACTTTGTTGGCTGCAATTGAAATTCCAATTCCCGTTCCACAAATGACAATGCCAAGACTATCTTTTTCTTGCATCACTTTTTCACCAACTGCTTGACCCAAGTCTGGATAATCCACTGCCGCATCACTATTTGTCCCTAAATTAATAACTTGATGTTTTTGATCTGTTAAATATTTAACAATTGCGTTTTTCATCTCAACACCAGTATGATCGTTCCCTATAATCACTTTCATAGTTTCTTTTCTCCTTTGCCTATATTTTAACTATAACACATCTTCCCCACGAAAACACTTAGACCCTAATTTTGGGTAATTACATCAAGTAATTTTTTTGGACTCATTGGTGTTACAGTAACAATTAAACGCTGTTGTTTTTCAACAGCAACATACAAATTACCCTCTAAATCATCTAATTTAATATATAAATTACTCCTTGTTTCAATCCGATCAGAAGAGTTGTCAATCATTTTAATAATTTTATCTTTAATGATTCAATCATTTTCATTCTTAAAAAGTGGAATTCGTTCCCGAATCCGCGTTGTAAACCATGAAAAGAAAATCCTAACTTATGTTGATAATAATAACCCATGCCCGTAGCTCCTATTACCTTTATTATACATATAATCAAGAAAAAAAGTTATAAATTATCGAGAAAAAGTACTACTTTTCTTTACACCTTTTTATCTATTTGCTATAATTCCTTTGTGTCTTAAAAAATGAAAGGAGACCTAACATGGCTAATATTAAATCACAAATGAAAAGAGTTGCAACAAATGCAAAAGCTAATTTAGCAAATAAATCTTTTAAATCTTCAATAAAAACTGCAATTAAAAAAGCAGAATTTGCAATCAATGCAAATGATGCAAATGCAACAGAACTAGTTAGCACAGCAATTAGTTTAGTTGATAAAGCAGTTACTAAAGGAATTTATCATGCTAATAAAGCTGCTCGTGTTAAAAGTAAATTAATGCTTAAAGCAAATTAATTACGCATCCTTTTTCAAAATAGACAACAGTATTAAAATAAAAAGTTTTCATAATTAATTTATGAAAACTTTTTATTTTAATTATCTTTCTTACGATATGAGTCATCTTTTTCAAAAACATTGTCATCTTTAAATTCATCATCAAACAGCGTTGGGTCCATTTCGTATTTTTGACCACTCATCATTGCTGTCACTGCTTTTTGATATTCTGTATTAGCACGAATCAATTTATTGCGATCTACTTTAGGTGCTAAAACAGCTAAAATAACAACCATAATTCCAGCAATTAGACCAATAATCATTGAAATAATTGTAAAAATTCGTAAAACTTGATAAGTTGTATTATTATACACTTCATTTATTAAACTTTTAATTGTTTCAGCCAAATCAGAATCTGGCAATAATAACCCACCAGTAATGTCTAATCCGGGGTCGTTTTTAATAATTACTCCATTGTTAGGAACTGAGATTTTATTAAGATATTTCTCAACCATATTTGGTAGTAAAACTTGAATTAATGATAACGCAGAATATAATAAAATCACAATTGACAACACAACTGGTCAAAAACGAACAACATAGTTATCTCGTTTAAAACGTTTTTTCCCCAATAACTCATAGCCCAAGAAAATTCCCGGTAAGATTGATAGAATCCCAGAAAATGTTTGTAAACCAGCGGACAACATTAATGAGAAGTTATACTGCGAACCAAAAGCAAATGCTTCTTTACTAAAATTATTATTCACATTATGTAAGGCAGAATCTGCTCCTCCACCAACAATAATCGATAATTTTGTTCCCGGAATTGTATAAACAATTACTTTTGTATCTAAGCGGATATTTAAATAAGAAGTTAAAAATCATAGAATTACTAATAAAACCGACGCTAGAATTACAACACCAGCAACAATTTTTTTCAAAAGCGGCATATATTTTGGTTTTGAAGTATAAAAGTAAAAACGGGGATCCAATCGCGGTGGAACTGGCATATTAGCCATTTGTTGCATCATCTGCGACATATCAAAATTATTTGGATCAGGAAAGTTAGGTCCCATCCCACCCATAGCAGCACCCGCACCAGCAATTGTTGGTCCTGTTTTGTCCCGTAATTCATCTAATTCTTCTTTGTTAGTTTTAATTTTTAATTTATCTTGTGCATTTTCAACTGCTTTTTTATCAGTAAAATCAGCTGTTGCATCAATTAATTCATTTGTAATCACATTTTCTCTCGTAATATAACTTTTTTCAACTTCAAAATTTTGAACAATATATTGTACAAATTCAACATATTCTTCATCTAACGAGTTAAAAGTAGCCCCGTCAACTTTTTCAATTGTTTCTGATTCATTGGTAATATCGGCTAAGACTTGTGCAAATGAAAGAGTAAACTTATTATCATTTAAATTTGCATTAAATTCTTTTTCTAATGTCAATAGGTTACAAATTTGCTGAATTACTAATTTTTTAAACTCTGGATTAACGATTACTTGTGCCTTTATATTGTCATCATTAAATGTATTGTATAATGTATAAACTATATGAGCATATAATTTATTTTCTTTCATTTGTTTCCCTCGTCTTTCTTTGCTATAGTTTAATTTATATCAAATAATTTAATTAAATACAAATCACTACTAATTTCTTTCCTTATTATACCCTTTTTTATATTATAATCAATTCAAAATAATTCCTTAATAATATTATTTGCTTTTTTGATACTAAAATTATGCATATGTTCAGCAATTTTTTTAACCCGAAAAGGATGAATTTGTAGAATTTCAGCAATTTGGGATGGTGTTTTCTTTAAAGCAGATAATACAATAATATCTCTTGTAAAAATAACACTATTAGTAATTAAAGCTAACAAAGCAATACTACTTAATCCCCGTTCTTGCAAATAATGATAATTAATTAGAAAATTATTTAAATCATTTTTTAATAGGTCATCAACCAATTTAAAAATATCCGTATCCAAATATTTTGTCATATTATTTTCAATTAAATCATCAGCTATCACTTTATCAATTAAAAGTAATTTTTTTAGTTCATTTTTAATAATATATAAATTATTTGGTAAATATTCAACAATTTTATTAATTAAATTTTGCTTAATTGTTCCGTTATTTTTAACAATATAATTATCAATAAATTTTGTTAATTCATTGTATGATAAATTAGTTGCTTTTAAAACACTAGTTAATTCCAACATTTTTTTTGTTATTTTTAAACGATTACTAATATTATTTACTGGGCAAATAAAAATAATGAAAGTACTTGGATTGGGAGTTAACAAATATTCCATTAAATGGGTTAAATATTCTTTATTATCAACTTTTGTTTTAATTTTTTCTTCGGTAATAAAGTAACTATCATTAATAATGATAATTCTTTTTTCAGAAAATAATGGTATTGTATTAGCATCATTTAAAATTGTTAAAAGAAAATCTTCTAAATAACTATACTCTTGCAAATCATATTCATTATCTGGATTAATTTTCTTTAGAATTTTATTTTTTTGCATTTTAATTAAAAAAGCATCTTCCCCATATATTAAAAACATCTTTAAAACTCCTTTAAACTGTGCTAAAAACTATGTTAAAGTAATCTTATCATAAAAACAAATAATTAAAATGTTAACTTAAAATAATTTGAGAACTGTTTTTTTATCAATAATATGAAACTGAAGATTTCTTTTACCACCAGTAAAATAAATTTGGCAATTAACAGCTTGCAAATTTTGTAAAACTGTTGCATCAGGATACTTTTGTTGTTTTGTTTTTTCACCAGAAATAAAACAAAACATTGGTTTTATTCTTTGCAAAAAAAGTAGATTAGAACTTGTCACCGAGCCACGATGAGCAACTTGCAATAAAGTAACTGTTGTCAAATCTTGTTCTAATAAATTAAGTTCAATTTTTTGAGTAATATCTCCTGTTAATAAAATTTTAGTATTATTAATTTTAACTAAAACAACTAAACTATTATTATTTTCATCAGAGTCATTAATCCACCGATGTAAAACCGTAAATTTCATTTCTCCAAATCTAATCCTTGTTAACTTAGTATTATTATAAATAATTTGTTTAACTAAAAAATAATTTTGCACTCCTAATAAATTATTATAGTGATCATCATATTGATGTGAAATAAAAACAGCATCAACTCAATTAACTCCTGCTCATCGTAAATAATTACTTACTAATTGTTTTGACCGACCCCTACCCACACCAGCATCATACAGAACAGTTCTTAAAGTTCGGTTATCTTGAAAAACAATTGTTTGACCATTACCAACATTTAGCATTGTCATAGAATAATTAGCATTAAACAAAGTATTTTGAAAACTACTACAAAGTAAAAAAAGTATTAACCCAAAAGCAAGGATCTTTTTTCATAACCCAATACTATTAATAACACTTAATAAAATAAGATAATATAAAACAATATAACCAATATTAACAACACCAATATTTCATACTAAATTAATTTTTGTACAAAGAATAACATAGTTCCTTAATAACAAATAAAAATATTGGTAAACAAAATAACAAGGTGGTAAGCAAATAATTAGAAATGAAAGGAAATAAATTAACACTAAAATTGGTGTTAATAACAAATTAAACAACATACTAGAAAAATTTAAATGATAATTAAAATACATTGTCCAACCAAGTAATACAACAAAAATCATAAAATTATAATAAAATAATTTTTGATAAAAAGTAAAGTGCTTTGTCCTTGTTTGAAAAGTAAAAATAAATAATGTTACTGTAAAACTATACCAGAAACTACTTGATAAAAAACTATACGGAAAAAATAATAATACTAAGAAAACATTTAATCCTCATATTTTGTGCAACGATAATTTTTTTTGTAAAAAATGAGTGTTAAACAATGAAAGGGTTAATAAAATAACAGCTTTAACGCTTGCAAAAGAGTAATTTAAAAGATATAAATAAAAAAGTAAGAAACCATAAATGAAATAATAATAAATTTTTTTTCGAAAAATTCGCTGAAATAATTTATCTAAAAAACAAAATAAAATATTAATATGATATCCCGAAACAATCAATAAATGAATGACCCCTATTTTGACAAAATCATTATACAAATTAAGTGTTGTTTTTGCTTTCTGACCAAACAAAATTAAATAAATTGTATCCTTTGTTAAATCATCATAATTATTAAAGAAATTTGTTATTTTGGCAAGAATACTAGTTCCTGTTTTAACTTCTATTATTTTTGTTAAGTTAAATTGATAAAAAATATTGTTCGCATTTAATCAAGCGTGGCGATTTAATTCATAAATATTAGATGATGAGATAATTGCCGAATAATATCCTTGTAAACGAACTTGATTATGCACCTCAAAATTAAGCGTTGTTTTCAAAAAATATTGTTTTCAACCAATTTGCAAATAATAATAACCTACCCCCTCTTTTGAATCTGCCCAGTAACAATTTGATTGTGATAAAAATTTGGTTGCTTTAAATAATAAGATAAAATTGCTGACACAATAATCGCTAAAATTAATATTAATAAATGAATTCTTCGTTGTTGTCAAATTAAAACAAAACCTAAAATAAAAATAACTAAAATAGCATAATAACTATTTATCAAAAGTAAATAATTAGAAAGAATTATTCCTCCAAGTAAAATAAAATCTGCTTTTTTAAAAAAACAATACATCTGTTTTAGATTAAAAAACACAAAACAACCTAATAATATTAAAATATTTTAAATAACTACCACTTAAATATTGTTGTAATTTAGTAATGATAATCTTAGAAGAATTTACTTTATCTTGCAAAATTTTGATAACTTTTGATTGCAGAAAATTTGGAATTAAAACTTGTTTTAAAAGTTGTTTTGTTAATAATTGCCGTTGATATCATTTAATATACTGTGCTGTTGGAATTAGTCCAATTGTTGATATTTGCTGATATTTTTTTTGCAAAATATTTTTATGAATTGGAGCAAAAACATTAAAATCAAACTGATAATTTAATAAAATTGTTTCAATTGTTCAACCAACCATTTCCGCAGAAATTCAAACAGGAGTTGGAATTACTTTTGGTTGTGCTAATGGTAAATTATATTTATTTGTAAAAATTATTTTGTAATCATATTTTCGGAGGTCTTTTTCTACAAAATTATTAACATTTATTCGTCAAGAAAATAAAAAATAAATTAAAGTAACTAAAATACCAAATAATATTGTAAAAATAAAATATCCCTTCTTTTTAACAAAAACCACCCGCTTTCAACTTATGATATAATCATTGTCTTTTCATTTTCCTTGCAAGAAAAAAAGAGATGATACATCTCTAATTCTTCCCAGCAATTAAAATATTATATTTATCTAAAAGATAAGTATCTAAGTCAGTCAACATAAATGGACCGTCGGAAATTTGTGGTTTAGCAATATACTGTTGAAGCGTCTCATCAAATCTTGCCACCGGTACATAATCACGACGATAGTTAACCATTGTTCCTGATTCGGGATCATGGCCATTACTATAATAGTTGTAATTATTTTCATAATCCATAACTTGTTGATAAGGTGAAGTATAATTTGCTTCTTCTGTTATTGCTGTTGCATTTTGAACAACATAATTCATAAACTTATAAGCTAAATCTTTGTGTTTAGCATCTTTTGCTAATACCATATTATCACTTCAAATATTAGTTCCTTCAGTTGTTTGTGATATTCACTGGGTTGTTGCACGGGGACGAGTAATAATTAATTTTGTACCGCTGGCTTCTTTTCTACTATTTGCAAATAATGTGTCAGCATAAATCGCATCACCATTATACATAAATGCAAAATCAAAGTTTCCATCACCAACAGCATTAAGTAATTCATCATTCATCAAAGCAACATTATTGTTTTTTAATAATGTTGTTAATTGATTATAATCAACATCAACTTGGCTTTGTGTTTTTGGAATTGGTCTAAAATAATTTTTTTCATTTGCTAGCATAAATAAATTTCGTGGATCATTATTTACTAAAACTCGTTTTTTAGCTGCTGCTGCTTGCCAAAGAATATCTCATGAAATACCATTTGAATAAATATTATTGTGGGTTACTTCATTAATAGCAATTTGATCACGATTTGTTGCAGGATCTCATTGTTCACGTTGATAACCAAATTTTCCTTTTGCTGGTGCTGGTAAGTTAGTATTTGCTTTAGCAAAAATATCTTGTAAAAAATCTAAGTTACTTTTTGTTGGATTAATAACTAATGAAACTTCTCCTCAAAAGTATGGTAAACTATAATTTACAATTGTTTTAACATCAGCATTAGGTTGCCCTGCCAACTTATCAGTCCCTTTAATTTTATTTTCATTTAAGATATTTAACAAACCATTATTTAATGATGCCGCATATGTTTTATCAAAACACTTTGATTGTGTTGGGTCAATAGTTGAAACAACACAGTTTTGATAAAAATCTGGATTAATTTCTTTTACTGCAGTAATATA
The DNA here is from genome assembly GCF_964019595.1 of Spiroplasma endosymbiont of Sarcophaga carnaria. NCBI lineage: Bacteria > Bacillati > Mycoplasmatota > Mollicutes > Entomoplasmatales > Spiroplasmataceae > Spiroplasma > Spiroplasma endosymbiont of Sarcophaga carnaria. Next base: position 1,014,848 of record NZ_OZ026456.1, on the reverse strand, counting down.
AATATTTAAATCATTAAAATACTGATTACCAATTGTTCATTTACCTGAATTATTTTCATTATATGTTGGATTAGGTTTAATAATATTAAAACTTTTATCAACATCATTTAGTTTTTGATAATCAATTTCTTCTAAGCGCCCTTCTTGGGCTAATTTATTGACCATATAATCACTTGGAACCATAACATCATAATGCGTTGTATATAATTTATTGTACAATGTTTCATTGCTATCATAAACACTATATTTAACTTTAACATTATATTTTTTCTCAAAATTACTAATTAAATCAGAAGTAATATAACCACCTCAATTGGCAACGGCCAAATCATAAATGTTATTACTAATATAAACCCCCGTTAATAATCCAACGGAACCAACTGAAATGACTGCTAATAATAATGGTTTTCAACTCCGTGAAAATCAACGAAATTTTTTTCGTGACATTTTGTTAATGTTCTCTTTAGTTTCTTGGCGTTCAATAAAAGTTTGTTTTTTATTTTTAATTCATACTAAGGTTTTTTCATATTTTTTTTCTAATTTAATAATTTTTCAACGTAAACGTTCTTTTTGGTTTTCACTTTGAAATTTTTTAGTATTAAGTTGATGATAAAGCAATGCTAATTTCATTTCATAACACATAATGTCTTTATCTTTATATGTTCCTTTTAACATTTCGCGGCGTAAACGATTGTAATTAATTTTATAAATATTTCAACCATTTCAACCAATAATAACAAAAGCAATAATTGCAATACAAATTGTTCCAAATGCATTAATGAATGGTTTGATTCGTTTCATTGTGTAAATAAATGTTGCAACGTTAACATCATCACCCCCGGTGAAATATGAAATAATGAAATCATCGAAACTCATTGCAAAAGCAATTGCAGCAGCAGCGATAATTGCTGGTTTTAAAATTGGTAAAATAATTTTACGTAAGGTTTGTGATGGTTTTGCTCCTAAATCTAATGATGCTTCAAGTAATTTTGGATCAACTTTTCGTAACCTTGGTAAAACAGTAATAATTACATAAGGTACATCAAACGAAATATGGGCCAGTACTAAGGTAAGCATTCCAAAGTTAGCTCCCAGGGCAATAAATAACATCATTAACGAAACCGCCGTAATAATATCGGCATTAATTAACGGAATATTAGTAATTGATAATGTCATTTTTTGTGTAATCTTACGGGCACGACTTAAACCAATCGCTGCTAATGTTCCAATTATAACCGAGATAACTGTTGCAATAAGGGCAGTAAAAACAGAAACAATAATACTTTGTAGAAATGGTTGTTCATTAGCAAGTTGTTTATATCAACGATCAGAAAAGCCATTAAAGATACTCGTACTCTCCCCAATGTTAAATGAGAACAAAATTAGAATCATAATTGGAACATAAATAAACAATATGATTAATGCCATGTAAGATGATTTAAGAAATCTTTTCATTACGACGCCCCTTTCTTGTTTCAAAATATCTTGATAATAAGTTTGATAATACAATAATCAGAAAAACAATAATTGCTAAAATAACTGAGATTGCTGCTCCAATTCCAAAGTTTTCGCCTTTAAAGAAATATGATTCAATTACATCAACAATTAAATTAATGCGACCATTCCCCATAAACTTAACAATAATTAAAGAAGTTGCTGCTTGAACTAACAATAAAGTTCCTCCAGCAATAATTCCTGGAATTGATTGACGAAAAACAACTTTTCAAAATGTTTTAAAACCATTTGCACCCAAATCTTTTGAAGCTTCAATTAATGATTTATCAATTTTATCTAAACTATTATAAATTGGTAAAATCACAAATGGTAAAAAAGCATATACCACCCCAATTACAACTGAAATTGGGGTCCCCAATAATCCTGGCGCAATAATATTAAATAAGGTTTGTAATCCAATAATTTTTAATAACATATTAATTCAAATCGGTAAAGTTACAAGAATTCAAATATTTTTTGATAATAGTTTTGACTTACAAAAGGCCATTACATAAGCAACTGGATATGCAATTACAATTGCAATTAAAGCCGCAATAAATGAATAACCTAGTGCTAAGAGCAATGCAATTACAAATTTTCGTTCTGATAAAAAAGTTACAAAATTTTTAAAATTAATTTCAAAAACTAAACTATTTCCGGTTGGTTGAATAAATGAATATAATAAAATAATTAGTAACGGAACAACAATTAATAAAATCATAATAATAATGTATGGTCATAAAATTGGATTTAACCCTCGTTTAAATCATTTACTTTGTTTTGCCTGATAAGAAATGTTGAGATATTTTGTTCGACATCAAGCAGCAAAATGTTGTCTACGTGATTTAGCACGACTAGTTTGTTTTTTAAATCAAGTTTTAACTTTCCCTGGTGGTTTTTCTTTGTTTGCCATTATACCCTCCTCTTAATCATCAATCTCTTTTCACATAACATGAATATCTTCAACATGTCATGAAATATCAACTGTGTCATATTCTTCAACTTTATCAGTTGAATGAATTAAGTATTTGCGATCTTTACATTTAACAATAATTTCTCAATGAACACCTTTAAAATTAACACTAGTTACTACACCGGTAAAAAATCCTTTTCCGACTGGAACAATATCAATATCTTCGGGGCGAATCATAATATCAATTTGATCCTCTTTTTCACCAAAACCACGATCAAGACATTCAAATTTCTTTCCATCAAATTGAACACAATTATCTTTTAAGAAAATAGCATTTGAAATAATATTTGAATCACCAATAAATTGTGCGGTTCAAATATTTTCTGGTTCATTATAAATTTCAGTTGGGGTTCCAACTTGCTGGATTGCACCATCATTCATTACAATAATTCGATCAGACATTGTTAGTGCTTCTTCTTGGTCGTGCGTTACTAAAATAAACGTAATACCAATCTCCCCTTGTAAAGCTTTTAGTTCAGCTTGCATTTTTTTCCGTAATTTTACATCTAACGCCGCCATTGGTTCATCTAATAATAAAACCTTTGGTTTATTAATTAAGGCACGCGCTAAAGCTACGCGCTGACGTTGCCCCCCCGATAATAATTCAACTGACTTATCTTCAAAACCTTCTAGTCCGACTAAAAAAAGAAATTTTTTAACTTCTGCTTCCAAAACATCATATTTAATTCGTTTAATTTTCAAACCATAAGCAATGTTATCAAAAACAGTTAGATGGGGAAATAAAGCATAGTTTTGAAAAACAGTATTAATCTCTCGTTTATGAACCGGAATTTTAAGATAATCTTTTCCTAAAAATAATAATTCACCACTATTTGGTTGCTCAAAACCAGCAATAATTCTTAATGTTGTTGTTTTTCCACATCCAGATGGACCTAATAATGTAACAAATTCTCCTTCTTTAATGTTTAAGTTAATCCCTTTTAAAACAACTTTCCCATCATATTGTTTTGAAATGTTACGTAACTCTAAAATATTTTTTTCCAATTTTTTTCTTCCTTTCTAGCAACTTAAAATGTTGGTGGCGTTGATATTCATAATACTTCAACGATGTCAGCTGTTTCATTTTTTAAATAATGTTGGTTGTTCCCATATAAATAAAAACTATCTTTTGCTTGTGCTTTTTGTGCTTTTGGTCCAGAATAAACCATTACTGTCCCCTTTAAAACATATCCAAAAATTTCACCTTCAAATGGTAAAATCCGTTCGGATTCACAATGTGGTTTAATCTGAATTAAAATTGGTTCTAATTCGTTTGCTTGTGCATTCGGAACTAATCACTCAATGCGATAATTATCTTGTTTAACTTCATAATGATCATCTGCTTGATAAACAAACTTTTTATTTTTTTCTTGTTTAAAAAAATCTGCTAAGTTGGTGCCTAACACTTCTAAAATATTTTGAAGTGTTACAATACTAGGCGAAGAAATATCTCGTTCAAGTTGACTAATAAAACCTTTTGTTAATTCACAGCGATTAGCTAATTCTTCAATTGTTAAATTGTTTTTTTGACGTAACAACTTAATCTTCTCACCCAGTAACATATGCACACATCCTTTTTGTAATTGTGTTTAGTTATACTAAACTTTTTGTTTTAAAATTACAACCACATTAATTATAGGGAAAACAAAAAAAATATCAATACTTTTTTGATATTTTTTACTTTTTAAAATACTTATCAATTGCTTTAGCAACTCCGGAACGACGATAATGGGCTGTTGTATCATCAGAAATACCCTTGATATCATCTGTTGCATTTCCCATTGCAATTCCAACACCTGCTCATTTTAACATTGCATAATCATTTGAACCATCACCCATGGCAATAACTTCCGCAGGCTGAATATTATATATCTTTGTCAAATACTCTAAAGCATCTTTTTTATCACTATTTTTTGGACTAATTTCTAAATTTAAACTCTGGTTTGTTAAATATGATGAATCAAAAACATTAAACTCGTATTTCACTAAAATTTTTGCTTTAAATTTTAAAACAGCTTCCTTTTTACCACTAACAACAAACTTATATGCTTGGTCGTGCAAAGTATTACTATTTTTAACTAAAATTCTTTTTCGTTTTGTATGAATACTCATTCATTTCACCATAAAACCATGGTTAGTATTAACATAGGCTAAATGATCATTAGCAACAGAATAAGCTCATAATTGAATACGATATTCATTAGCAATATTAAAAACAGTAATTAATTCTTCATTTGTAAAAGCATTTTGTTGAATAATCTTTTCCTTAGCAAAATCATAAATAATTCCACCATTAAAACCAATCACTGGCATTTGTTTTTCAATAATTCCTAATTTTTTTGCCACTTTTCGAATTACTCCAATACTACGCCCAGTGGCAATAATTACTTTAATATCATTTGCTAACGCTCATTTAATTGCAGCAATGTTTTGTTTTGAAATTTGATTTCGATGAGCTGTTGTTCCATCCAAATCAAGCGCAATTAACTTATATTCCATTAGTTCTTTCTCCTTATTTCCTTTCTTTTAATTATATCTAAAATTTAAGAAACCAACAGATATTTGACTAAACTTTGAACTTTATCTAATTTCTCTCATGGTAATTCACTATGATAACGACCAAAATGACCATAAGTTGCTGTTTGTTGATAAATTGGCTTTTGTAATTCTAATTTTGCAATCATTGCTTGTGGTTGAAAATCAAAGTTCTCTTTAATAGCCGTTAAAATTACATCATTAGAAACCAGATTTGTTCCAAAGGTTTCAACAAAAATTGAAATTGGTTCTGCAACACCAATTGCATAAGATAATTGAATCTCACAACGTTCAGTTAATCCTGCTGCAACAATATTTTTGGCAACATAGCGTGCCATATAAGCCGCCGAACGATCAACTTTTGTTCCATCCTTACCAGAAAAAGCACCCCCGCCATGGCGAGCATAACCACCATATGTATCAACAATAATTTTCCGACCAGTTAATCCAGCATCTCCCTTCGGTCCTCCAATTACAAAACGTCCAGTTGGATTAATCAATACTTTAAAATCTAAATTCATTTTAAATTCTTTCACAACTGGTTCCATAATTTCAGTAATAACGAATCCTTTAAATTTCTTTTCATCAATATCTTCATCATATTGAATTGACATTAAAATTGTATCAATAAAAATATTTTTAGAATTTGTTAAATCTAATGTCACTTGTGATTTCATATCCGGACGAGCTCCGTGAAAAATTCCTTCTTTTCGTAAAATACTTGCTCTTTTAACTAATGCATGGGCTAACGAAATGGCTAATGGCATATAATTATCTGATTCGTTTGTCGCATAACCAAACATAATCCCTTGATCACCAGCGCCAAAATTATCAACCCCTTGGGAAATATCTGGTGATTGTGTTTTAATTAAAACTTCAATCTCGCAAGTTTCTCAGTCAATTCCTCATTCAGCATTATTATAACCAATTTCTTTTAACACTTTTCGCGCTACTGCTGCATAGTCAACGTTTGTTTTTGTTGTAATTTCACCGCCAATAATAACACGGTTCGTTGTAACAAAACACTCACAAGCAACTCGTGAAAACGGGTCTTCTCGTAAACAAGTATCTAAAACAGCATCAGAAATTTGATCACAAATTTTATCAGGATGTCCCTCTGAAACTGATTCAGAAGTAAATAAAATTTTCTCTTTCTTCATACCTTTTCTCCTTAATCATAAATAAAACCACATCATAATAATGTGGCATTAATAATAATATGTTTACACTTAAATTAATAGTTAACTTTATTCAATAACTAATAAATCTTATTGGTAGCATATCATCTTGCCCTGCTAAAAGCACCTTCTAATTAAATATAGGGTTGCTAGTGGATCATTGTTTAGCGTACTAACCACTTCAAAATAAGTTTTATGTTGTTACTTGACAACATATTTATTATAACTTAAAAATTAATTAATTTTGTTTTAAATTAATAATTTCTGTAAAAATTTTATGATCAATATTTTTATCAGTAAAAAGATAGTGCTTTGCTACTGAAACTTTGACAATGTTAATCATTTTATTGTTAATTAAGTTTACTTTTTTATTATTATAAAATTTATCATTTTCTACTTGAACAATTAAAGTGGTTAGTTTTATTTTATTAAGTTGTTTAAGAAGTTTTTTATTTAAATAATTAAATTGTAAAATTTGATTTAAAAAATACGTCTGTTCTTTTTGCAACATTAATTGACTATAAATTTCATTTTGACTTAAAACTTGATAATCAATGTGGATTTTAAGTAACTTATCTAAGTTAAAAATAAAACCAATACCAATACCAATTTTACTAGTAATTGAAAAACGAATTCCTTTATGATTAGTAACTGGATTAACTAAAATAACCTTTTCAACTAATGGTTGCTTTTTTAACAATAAACCAATTAAACTAATCGAAAAACCTTCTAATAACAAAATAATCTTTTGCTGTTCGTATTTATTTTTTAATGCCGTAATGACATCAAAAATGTCGTTAACTAAAAACCCAACATTTTTGATGCGCGCTGAAACATTATCCTTGACATTTCGTTGGTTAAAAGTAATAACACTTATTTTGTTTTTTAATAGCTCATCATTATTAACTAATCCCATAAAATTCTCTTTCGCTCCATATAAGTCATGCACTGCCAAAAGAATATATTCACTATCCTTATTAACTGTTCCCAATGTTGTTAATTCATACTGATCAGCAGTAAGAAAATGTTTATTTTCAATATATTCTGGTAGTTGAATTTGTCCTGGTTTGGCTTTTTTATTAAAAAGACGGTAAAATCGAAAAAGCAAATAACGGCAAAGAAAAATCCCTACGATGGCACAAATAACAATAATAAGATCTGTTTTAATAAAACTAGTCATTTAACTTCTCCTTCTTTTATTTCAAAAAGTCTGCTTCATTTTCCGGGCGAATTAAAATTCGTTCAATTTTAACTGCTTTATTTGTCTTATCATCAACTTCTAATAACGCAGCAGAAAAAATTAATTGATCATCATTTTCTGCTGGTTCAAATCGTAATGGTAACCCCATTTTTTCTTTAATAATAATTTCAGTGGGATTAGCCCCAATGATTGAATTATAACTTCCACACATTCCAACATCAGTAATATATCCTGTTCCTCGTGGTAATAACCGGTTATCTGCTGTTTGCACATGCGTATGTGTTCCAAAAAAACCAGTAATTATGCCATCATAATTTCAAGCAAATGCTAATTTTTCAGCACTAGCTTCTGCATGAAAATCAACAAAATGTAAATCACTATCATCATTTACCATAATTTCTTCAAAAACAGCATAGGGATTATCAACTGGGTCCATAAAACTGCGTCCCATTAAATTAGTTATCCGGATTTTCTTATTATTAATTTTAATTTTAACAGTACCGTTCCCCGGCGTAAATGAATTCATATTTGCTGGCTTCAATAAGTCATTAACTTCCTCAATATAATTTAATACTTCAGGATTACGAAAAATATGATTACCAGAAGTAATAATATTAATACCATATGATTTTAATTCATTGTAATGGTGCTTTGAAATAGATTTCCCATGGGTTGTATTTTCACCATTAGCAATAACTAAATGTAGGTTGTATTTTTTTACTAGTAAAGGTAAATACTTATTAACTGCTATCCGACCAGTCTTACCATAAATATCACCAATCATTAAAATATTCATTCGAGCCTCTCCTTAATCATTATCAATTTCTTTTAATTTTTTTATTAATGGAACACATTCATCAATTTTATCAAACTGTTGACAAAAAATTTCACGTTGTTGTTGTGTATAACTTAATTGTAGGTTATTTTCAAATTTGTGCAATGCGTTTGTAATTTTTAATAATGAATCATAAACTGCATTACGAGAAACGTTTTTTTGCCCAGCGATTTCACTTAAAGAATAATCATCAAAAAAATATAATTCAAAATACTCAACTTGCTTAGGTGTTAATAACGAATTATATAAATCATATAAAATAATTAATTCATTTGATTTTTCTAAATCTTTCATTATGCTTCATCCACTTCATCATGATTAAATAAATCTTTTGTCAAATTATAAATATATTGTTCTATATCAAACTCTTGTAAATCTTCTGGTTGTTCACCAAGACCAATTAATTTAACTGGAATATTTAACTGATCTTTAATTTCTAAAACAACACCACCCTTAGCAGTTCCATCCATTTTCGTTAAGACAATCCCGGTCACATTTGTCACTTCTGAAAAATTCTTTGCTTGTGAAATCCCATTTTGACCAGTCACCCCATCAATTACTAATAATGTTTCATGCGGAGCATCAGAAATTTCTCGTTTAATAATGCGATTAATTTTATCTAATTCATTCATTAAATTGACTTTATTTTGTAAACGCCCTGCCGTATCAATTATAACGACATCAACTTGTTCGTTTTTTGCTTTTATTAAACCATCATAAATTACGCTGGCGGGGTCTTGTCCTTCTTTAACTGGTTTGACAATATTAACTTTTAATCGCATTGCTCATTGGTTTAATTGCTCAACAGCTCCAGCTCGGAACGTATCGCCCGCAACAAATAAAACAGTTTTCCCTTGGTCAAGAAATTGTTTAGCTAATTTGGCAATTGTTGTTGTCTTTCCAGCCCCATTAACACCAACCATTAAAATAACATTTAAACGGTTATCTTTTAAATTTAATTGGTTTTGTTTACTTTTGGGATCATTATATAAATCCATAATTACTTCGACCAAATAATCATTAGTATCATCAATGCTTCATCCTTTTTGCACTTTTTTTCGAATTTGATCGGTAATTTGCAAAACCATGTTCATTCCCATATCACTAGCAATCAAAATTGCTTCTAAATCTTCTAAATATTCATCATCATATTCTTTATATTTATTTGCTAATTTTTTAATATCATTTGAAAAAGTTAATCTTGTTTTACGTAATGCTTTTTCTAATTTAACTTGTTTTTTTTCTTCTCGCTTTGCTTTTAATCTTTGGAAAAAACCCATTTTTAACTTCACCCTATTCTATTTCGTACTATAATTTCACCACAACTTTAAATATATCTTTGTCCATAAAAGCTTTATAAGCCTTGTAAGACTTGATTTTTATTAAAAGCTTTTGTTACTAACTGCATTGGTGAAATTTCCTTTGCTTCAATTTTTGTAACTAATTCATCAAGAGTATAAACATTTAAGATCCCAGTGTGAACAGTAATATTTTGGTATCATAATTGTTGTAAATTAAAAACAACAGATTTATTAAAAACACCGATTGTAATAATTGTACCATTAAAATTAACCATTTGTTGAGCTTGTTCAAAGGTTCCCCGATCATTCCCAACACATTCAATTACTAAATCGTATTTAATATTAAGAATAGTTTTAGTACTATAATATCCCTTATGTGCTCCAAGTTTTTCAAAATAATCTAATTTTCGACTATGATGACCATAGACATCAACTTCTTTATGATATTTATTTATTAACAAAAGAACTGCAAGGCCGATTGGACAATCACCAATAATTGCAATATTATTAATATTTTGAAAATCAACTTTTTTGATAACATTCTCATAAGCCGTTGGTAAAACATCACTAAGCATTAATGCATCAGCTAAATTTATTGTAGAAGAGATTTTGATTACACTATTGTCACCATATGGGATGCGAACATATTCAGAATGCGTTCCATTAATTTTTGTTCCCAAAATAAAACCACCATTAACACATTTTGCAAAAGCTTTTCGAAGACACCACTGGCAAATGTTGCAATGCGTAATACAACCAATTGCGACACGATCACCAACCCTAAGATTAATAACACTGACACCAACAGCAGTCACAATACCAACCCCTTCGTGTCCCATAATTGTATTTAGAGCAACACTATCTTCTTGGCCCAAATAAGGACGATAATCGGCACATGAAAAAGTAAACCCTTCAATTTTTACAATAATATCTGTCGGTTCGACAATAACTGGTTCCGTTGTTTCTGTTCATTCAATTTTATTTTTTCCTTTAAAAATTAATGCTTTCATATTTTTGCCCTCTTTTCCTTCTACCTATGATTATACCCAAATAATAAAAATATCAAATAAAAAAGAATAAGCTAGAACAACTTTAAATAACATTGTTTTAACTTATTCTGAAACTTGTAATGTTCCCTGTTCAATTTCTAGTCCAATCTTAGGATCAACTAAATCAGTAAATAATCGTTGGTGTGGCATTTTAGTATTAAAATATTGGCGATAATTTTTTCGAATTAATTCCTGATTCTCATCATTTAAATTCACAAAAACTCATGCATCAGTACAAACTGGTAAGTTATTAAACATAATAACTTCTGCTGCATACATCTCTGCTAACTTGACACTATCTTTTGTGCGATCATCAAAGGGAACTAAAAAACTATCTTCTAAATCATAAATTTTTTCTTCGGAAGGATCATTTGCAATTCCAATTCCAACTTTTACTTCTTTTACCGTTTGATATTTTTCATATAACGTATAGTTAATAATTTTAACAGTTGTATTAATATAATTAGCAATTTCAATTAAATAATCTAAATCACCATCATCTTCATATAATGCTAAATAAATATCTTCATGACGATGAATACCAACAATATTTTCTGCCATTTTTAGTGAATTTAAAATTGTTTCTTCTAAACTTGTCACAATTCATTGATAAGTTTCCTTATCATATGTTTTTTTAATTTCTTTTTCATTAATGAAACGCACAACAACCGATGACATTGACTGATTATTATTTTCTTTGACATAAAAAGGTGGCAATTGTAAATTTGATAAGGCAACTCGATTACGATATTCATCAATTCGATTTTTACTATAAACATATTCCTTTAATATTTCAATAGTTTGCTGTGGATCTCATTTCATATTATTTACCCCTTAGTTAAAAAAATTACCATATTAATTATACTACAAACCGCAATAAAAAGGAGGGCACTAGCTCCCGCAAACCCTAACCTTCCCAACTTTTTATTTTATTTATTAACGCTTTTGACGTAAACGTTCATTATCACGTTGCTTAATTAGTTCTCGTTTATCATAATTCTTCTTCCCACGAACTAGAGCAATTTCCAATTTAGCATAATTATTTTTTAAATACAACTTTAATGGAACCATTGTTAGTCGTTCTAATTTAATTCGTTGCAAAATCTTTTTAATTTCAGATTTATGTAAAAGTAGTTTTCTGGTACGATCAGCATCAGGAACATAAGCTGTTGAAAATTTATATTGTGCAATCACCATATTAATAACAAATGCTTCCTTTTTACGAATAATAACAAATGCTTCATTAATTAAAACATCATTATTTCGAATTGATTTAATTTCACTTCCTGTTAAAGCAAGGCCCGCTTCATAAGTTTCAATAATTTCATAATTATACCGTGCACGCTTATTAATTGTAATTATTAACATTATGATCAACTCCTTGCTTAATTAACTAATTCAAAATCAATTTGTCGTAATTTCTTGCTTGCTTTTTTAACTCTTATCCGAACTTTTTTTCCTAAAAAATATTCTTTTCGTTTTCGTTCTCCAACTAATTTTAAACTTTTTTCATCAAAAGGATAATAGTCATCATTTAAATCAGTAATGTGAACCAATCCTTCAATCGTATTTGGTAACTCAACAAAAATTCCAAATGCCGTTACACCAGCCACAATTCCATCATATTGATAACCAATTTTGCTTTCCATATACTCTGCTTCTTTCATCTTATCAACTTCTCGTTCACATTCCATTGCTCGTAACTCTGCTAATGATGATTGCTGACTGGCATGGCCAACCAAAGCGCGTGTTTGTTCCAAATCAGTAACTTTAACTTTTGCCTGAAACAAATATTCTTTTAATAATCGATGGACAATTAAATCGGGATAACGCCGAATTGGAGAAGTAAAATGCGTGTAACACCACGACGCTAATCCAAAGTGGCCATCATTAATTGGAATATACTTAGCTTTTTCCATACTGCGTAAAACTAATGCTGAAATAACTTTAAAGTTTTCTTTGTCTTTTAATTTATTTAAAATTTGTTGTAAATCTTTAGAATGAATATTTTCCATTTTACCTTTAATATTTAATCCCAAATAAGACAACTGGGTATACAAATCAAATAATTTTTTTGGTTTTGGTTTATTATGGATACGATAAACAAATGGTAAATCCATTCAGTAAATTGTTTCAGCAACAGTTTTGTTTGCACGAATCATAAAACTTTCAATTAACTTTTCAGCATCCGCACGTTCAATAGTAATGATATCTTTAATTTTACCATTTTTATCAACAATAAATTTCGGTTCATCTAAATCAAAATCAACAACACCATCTTGTTGTTTTTTTCTTGCTAAAATTTGGTACAACTGATGGGCCAAAGAAAGCATCTCTGTTAACGCAAGAGGAATTTGGTTTTTTTCATTTTGAAAAAATTTATTAACCTCATCATAAGTTAACCGTGCTTTTGAAATGATAACAGATTCATAAATACTTGAAGTAACAACATGCCCTTGTCCATCAATTTCCATTTCACAAGTTAATGTTAAACGTGATTCAAACGGATTTAACGAACAAATACCGTTACTTAATTTTTCTGGTAACATTGGCACAACCCGATCAATTAGATAAATTGAACACCCCCGGTCAAAGGCTTCTTTATCAAGGGCACTATTCGAGGGAACATAGTGTGCAACATCAGCAATTGCAACTGATAGTAAGTAATTCCCGTTCGCATTTTTCTTAACTAAAATTGCATCATCGAAGTCTTTTGAATCATTACCGTCAATTGTTACAAACATTTCATTTTGTAAATCACGACGTAATTTATTTTTTAATGCTTCTGTTACATCAAGCTCTTGTTTAATTTGGTTGGCCTCACGTAAGACTTGCTCATTAAATTTAGTGGGAATATTGAATTCATGTAAGACTGCTAAAACATCAACACCAACTTGATTAGCATTGCCAATAATTTCAGCAATCTTAACTTGCATTAAATTGGTCTTACTATTAATATTGACAATGCTCCCTTTAATAATTGTATTTTCAATTGCTTCTTTAAAATTAATAATTTCAGCACGATACTGTGTTAATTTATTATTTAAAATTTCTAGATACTTTTGATTATTACGATTTTTTTTAACAACTCCAACAACATATTCATTATTTCGTTTAACAACTTTAATAACTTGTGCTTCAATTTTTCTGGCATTATTATTAGGTTTATGTTTTTTTAAAACAAATAAAACAGAATCTTGATCTAATGCATTATTTAAATCATCTTGCTTAATAAAATACTCTTCTTGGCCTTCGCCAATTTTAACAAAACCAAATCCTTTTTTATTAACACTTACAACTCCTTGTAAATAAACTTTTGGATCTAAATAGTAAAAACGATTGTGGTTTGCAACCGCAATAATATTATCATTTTCTAGTTCAACTAAAGTTTTTAACATCATCTTATTATCATCAATATTATTAATTGCCAATAGTTGTGCTAATTCAATTGTATCAATCGGCTTTGCTTGTTTTTTTAAAATCGCAATGATTTGATCATGCATACAACTTCCCCCTAAATGAAAAAAGAGACATTTTTAAATCTCTTTAAAATTAATGCCATTATTAGTAATCTACTTTTTTAAAGTAACACTTTGGTCAATAAACTTATCAACAATGTAACAATTAATAATGTTGATCCAAAGCTTAACATAAAAATTGATAATGTACAGTCTAATCCTCTTTCTTTACTATTAGCAAATAATTCATCATTACCACCGTTCAAAGCGCTTAAACCAGTTTGGGCTTTTTTGTTTTGCAGCAACCCAATGATAATCATAATAATTGAAACAATTAATGCCACAATTTCAAAAACATAGATAACCGTATTAGCTGTTTGTGAATCAATTGCTAAAAGCATCATACTTGATAGGCTCATTAAAACCGTCCTCTCTAACTTAATTTATGTCCTTATTAATCATACTATAATATCAAGAAAATTATAGCATTTTAACGGTAATTTTTAATTATTTTGTTCAAGTTTATTTAAATAATGATAAATTCCACCGGCATTATTACTGCCCGCAACATCAAAAGCTAGTTTTAATACTTCCGTTGGGGCATGTTCCATTGCAATAGCGTATGGCAAAACTTCAAAAGCAGAACGGTCATTATAATTATCACCAAAGTATAAAACATTTTCAATTTTAATATTTGTCTTTTGGGTCTGGTTTAAAATATCAACTAAATGCAAAATTGCTTCACCTTTGTTTGATTGAACATGAACAATATCACAACCATAATCTGATAATTGCTCAACATTAATATTTTGCATTTGCTTCAACACCTGAAACATTTCGTGAAAAACTGTTCGCGACAGATGTTTTGCAACAATTTTATTTGCGCGTTTAATTTCATCAAACTGAAATGGTTTTGCTATTTTCATTCCATCTAAAAAAGCGCCTGGCTCGGACTTCGCTTTTAAAAGGACTTCACCAGCACAATAAAAAGTATTATCATTTTCATATGAAATAGTAAACTCACACTGGTATTCTAATAAAATTGTAACAACAGCACGAACATCATCAACAGTCAATAAATTACTATAAGCAATTTTGTTATTTTTCGCATTGTAAACTAATGACCCATTTGCTCCAATGACATATTGTGAATAATCCTTAATTTTTAATGCTGTTGTATAATTATCAAATCCCAACGGCATTCGTCCTGAAGCAATTGAAACATAAACCCCTTGTTCTTGCAAAACAATTAATTTATTTTGAACAATAACGGGTAACTCTTGGTGATCGGTAATTAATGTTCCATCAACATCAGTTACAATTAACTTAATTTCGTGATCATTAATTTTTAACATTTGGACCTCATTTTCTATTTTAAAATAGTTTGATAAAGGTAATCTGCAATTCCTGCCGCATTATTATCTTTACTCGTAACAGCTGTTGCAACTTCTTTTAATTGTTGTGTCGCATTAGCTAACGCGATGCCATATTTTGCATTTTTAATCATTTCATAATCATTCATTTGGTCACCAAAACACATAATTTCATCTCAGTCAATGTGAATATTTGCATTATCTTTCAACGCCGCCGTTAATCGCAAGATTCCTTGCCATTTATTAACATTCTTTGGAATAATTTCAATAAAACGATAGCCAGTAACCTCCGTACGTAACGTGGCACTAACAGCAACTTGTTGACGTAATCAATTTTGTTTTTCTTCATCATGACAAGAAATAACAACTTTGCGCATTTGCGGAATGTTATTTCAATCAAATAGTTCTGGTTTTATATCACTGTTACGAAATAAAAAAGTATCTTCTGTGATAACATTTTTCCGTGAAACAAAAGCCTTTTGTTCATCAAGAGGAGCTAAATAAAAATCATAACCAAATTTTTTGACAATTGCCATTGCTCATAACGTATCTTCATATGAAATTATTTCATCATAAACATACTCATTAGTTTTTAAATTTAAAACAGCACCACCATTACTACCAACAACATACTGACAATTATCAATAATCCCCAACGTCATAGCATAATCATAGAGACTACTTGGTACTCGTCCTGATGCAATTGTTACTAAAATCCCGGCGGCTTGGGCCTTTTTTAATGCTTCAATATTAGCTAATGGAATCACTTTTTCTTTATCTGTCACTAATGTCCCATCAATATCACAAACAATCATTTTTACTGCCATAGGAATTCCCACTTTCTACTACCTATTACTTATTATCTTATCGTGTTTTTACTATAATTAACATAAAAAATCTCAAAAAGAGATTTTATTTTTTCTTATTTAATTAATAACTTCAACTTCATCAGTTAGAATTTTAACAAATTCTTGTTCAACTTGTAAAATTCCTCCCCCAATGTTTAACTTGTGCTCTTGATTATTAATTTTATATGACATTTCTGATGGAGTAAGCGTTGAAACAAGCGGAATATGACCATACAAAATTCCCATATAACCAGTAATTGTTCTTACTGTCACAATATCAACTGGATTATCAACAATTACCCCTTGTGGAGTAATAATTTTTAAAGCAATTTGATTAGCCATTTTAATTATGTTTTAAAGCAGTTGCTGCTTTAATAACCTCATCAATTGTTCCAACATATAAAAACGGTTGCTCTGGTAAATCATCATATTTTCCCGCTAAAATTTCTTTAAAAGCACGAATTGTTTCAACAACAGGAACATACTTTCCTTGTTTTCCTGAAAATTTCTCAGCAACAAAGAACGGTTGTGATAAAAAGTTTCGAATTTTTCTTGCACGGGCAACAGCTAACTTATCTTCATCTGATAACTCATCCATTCCTAAAATGGCAATAATTGATTGTA
Organism: Spiroplasma endosymbiont of Sarcophaga carnaria; assembly: GCF_964019595.1. Lineage (NCBI taxonomy): Bacteria > Bacillati > Mycoplasmatota > Mollicutes > Entomoplasmatales > Spiroplasmataceae > Spiroplasma > Spiroplasma endosymbiont of Sarcophaga carnaria. Next base: position 997,979 of record NZ_OZ026456.1, on the reverse strand, counting down.
ACTCTTTAAATTTTTGTAGAATCTCTTGGACACCCTGTGCAACTTCGTAATGTTCTTCACCAACTATTAATGGATCTAACAATCGTGATGAACTTCCTAGTGGATCAACCGCCGGATAAATTCCTAATGCCGCAATTTCACGATCTAAAACAACTTTAGCATCTAAGTGAGCAAACGTTGTTGCTGGTGCGGGATCAGTTAAATCATCCGCTGGAACATAAACGGCTTGAACGGAAGTAATACTTCCTTTTTTAGTGGAAGTAATTCGTTCTTGCAATGCTCCCATTTCTGTTGCTAATGTTGGTTGATAACCAACTGCTGAAGGCATACGACCTAATAAGGCTGAAACTTCAGAACCAGCTTGCGTAAAACGGAAAATATTATCAATAAATAATAAAACATCTTGGTTTTTATCATCACGGAAATATTCGGCAATTGTTAATCCCGTTAAAGCAACCCGCATACGAGCACCTGGTGTTTCATTCATTTGTCCAAACACTAATGCTGTTTTGTCAATAACACCAGCCTCAATCATTTCATAATACAAATCATTACCTTCACGAGTTCGTTCACCAACACCAGCAAAGACAGAGATTCCTCCGTGTGCTTTTGCAACGTTATTAATTAATTCTTGTACTAAAACAGTTTTTCCAACTCCGGCTCCTCCAAACAATCCAATTTTTCCTCCCTTTGCAAAAGGTACTAATAAATCAACAACTTTAATTCCTGTTTCTAAAATCTCAGCAGTTGTTTGTTGTTCTTCATAGGATGGTGCCTCACGGTGAATTGGTTGCATTAATTTTGTTTTTGGTTGCGGTTTTTCATCAATTGCTTCCCCAAGCACATTAAACATTCTTCCCAGCACTTCTTCACCAACAGGAACTGTAATTGGGGCTTTGGTATCAATAACTTCCATTCCCCGGACCATTCCTTCGGTTGGTCCTAACGCAATTGTCCGAACAGTATCATCACCAATGTGTTGAACAACTTCTAAAACTAATTTAGTTCCATTATTATCAACCATAATCGCATTGTACAATTCAGGTAAATATTCTTCGGCAAACCGTACATCAACAACAGGTCCTAATACCTGTACTACTTTTCCATTTTTCTCCATTTTTCTAATCACCTCTTAATTTTCTTGTGCGCCTGCTCCAGCAACAATTTCCGTAATTTCTTGAGTAATTGCTGCTTGACGCTTACGATTATATAATAATGATAACTTTTCTAACATTGCGTTAGCATTATCGGTTGCATTTTCCATTGCTACTCTTCGTGATGCTTGTTCAGAAACTTGTGACTCAACAATTGTTGAAAATAAAATTGTATTTAAATACATTGGTACTGCATTTTCCAAAATTATTGCTGGGTCTGGTTCAAATTCAGTAATAACATGTGGGTGTTTAGTTTCTTCTTTACTACTTGCTTTAACAATTGGCAACAATTGTAAGATGGTTGGTTCAAAAGTAACATTATTAATAAATTTTGTATAAGCAATTTTAATTTCATCATAAGTGTTACTATTAAAACCAGATAGAATTTCTTGAGCAAATTCACGAGCATCATCATATGAAAAATTAATATCAATGTCTTTTTTCGCATGCATAATTTTAAAACCTTTATGAAGATAAAATGATTCTGCTTTTGACCCAATTGCAATAATACAATCATTTGGACGCAATTCTTTTAAAACTAATTTATTAATATTAATATTATAACCACCACATAAACCAAGATTTGAATTAACAATAATTCAACAAGTTTTAATACTAGCATTAGTTGGGCCTTTTTTCTGATAAATTGAATCATCAGCTTTACTAATGATATCGTTAAAAACGGTATAAACTTCAGCAAAATATGGTTTTGCATTAGAAATTCGTTTTCCAACTTTTTTTAATTTTGCGGTAGCGACTAACTTCATTGCCTGTGTTATTTTTGAAGTTGAATTAATTGAAGTAATTTGTTTTTTTAAACCTGTTCCGACTGCCATTCTTAATAACCTTTTTTATCGTCCTAGTTTATTTCATTCTTCAATTCGCCCAAATCGTTCTGGATTATAATCTGCAATTTTGTTAGTAACTTTTTTCACAACACTAATAATTTCATGATCAATATTTGTCATTAAAGTTTCGCTATAAGCTTTTTCTTGCGCTAATTCATCATAATATTTTTTTGCTTTTATATCAAAATGTTCAATAATTTCTTCCTTAAACTCCTGAATTTTATCAACTGGAACTCAACGAATTCTTTTTTTATTAACTGCTAATAAAATAATTGCTTGGTCAATTTGTGAAAGCGGGGCATATTGTTTTTGTTTTAAAATTTCAATTACCCGTTTTCCGTGCTCTAATACTTCTTTCGTTGTATCATCTAAATCCGAACCAAATTGAGCAAAAGCTTGCAGTTCACGATATTGTGCTAATTCTAATTTTAAAGAACCCGCTACTTGTTTCATTGCTTTAATTTGCGCCGCTGATCCTACCCGTGACACTGATAACCCAGCATCAACAGCAGGACGAATTCCAGCATTAAACTGATCATTATTTAAAAATATTTGACCATCGGTAATTGAAATAACATTTGTTGGAATATAAGCAGAAATATCACCAGCTTGTGTTTCAACAATTGGCAAGGCGGTAATACTTCCACCCCCATATTCTTTTGTTACTCGCGCTGCTCGTTCTAATAAACGACTATGCAAATAGAAAACATCCCCCGGATACGCTTCACGACCTGGTGGGCGGTGTAATAACAAAGCCATTGTTCGATAAGCAACAGCATGTTTGGAAAGATCATCATAAATAATAATAACATTATCGCCTGATTCCATTCATTCTTCTCCAATTGTCACACCAGTATAAGGCGCTAAATATTGCAATGGTGCTAATTCACTTGCTGTTGCTGAAACAACAGTCGTATATTCCATCGCCCCTGCTGCACGCAGTTTTTCAACAATTTGAGCAACAGTTGATGCTTTTTGTCCGATTGCAACATAAATACATTTTACATGTTTTCCTTTTTGATTTAAGATTGTATCAATTCCAATTGCTGTTTTTCCGGTTTGACGATCACCAATAATTAATTCCCGTTGCCCTTTTCCAATTGGAATCATCGCGTCAATTGTCATAATTCCTGTTTCCATCGGTTGGTCAACTGATTTTCTAGTCATAACTCCTGGCGCAATTCTTTCAACTGGTCTTGTTTTTGTTGCTTTCAATGGTCCTTTTCCATCAATTGGTTGACCTAAAGCATTAACAACACGACCCAATAGAGCATCGCCAACAGGTGTTTCAACAATTTTTCCTGAACGACGAACTTGGTCACCTTCACGGACAGTTGTATCATCTCCCATTAATACAGCACCAACAGCACCTTCTTCTAAATTTAGCACCATCCCATAAATTTCGTTTGGAAAAATTAATAACTCACTCATCATCGCATTATCAAGTCCATCAATTAAAGCAATTCCATCGCCAACGGTAACAACAGTTCCTTCTTCATGAATTTCAATTTTCTTTCCATATTCTTTAATCTGTTTTTTAATTATTTCAGAAATTTCATTTATATTTAAAGCCACTTTTTCCACCCCATCTTCTATTTATTATGTATTGCTTTTTGGCGCATTGTTTCTAATTGGCCCGCAATCGAACCATCAATAATTTCATGTTTAATTTTAACGCGAACACCACCAAGTAATGATGGGTCAATTTTATTAACTAATTCAATATGATATCCAAATTTTTTACTTAATTTATTCTCAATTATTTCAATTTGTTTTTTTGTTAACGGTTGTATTGAAAAAATATTACCATATTGAACATCATAACTAATATTAATAATTTTTCGCAAACGCTTAAAAATTCTTCGAACATAACAAAAGGCTTCTCGGTCAATTAATAAAAAAAGCGCATTTAGAATTAACGGATCAACCGCCTTCTGAAATGGTTTCGCTAATATTTTTTTGCGTTCTTCTTTAGTAATATAAGCATTCATCATTAATTTAACATATTCTGGATCTTGTTTAAATAATTCAACAATCATATTACTTACTTCTAAATAATGATCAAGTTTTTTTGTTTCAAGCGCTAAATCCATTAAAGCAGCAGCGTAATTATCAATAAATTTTTCACTAACTAACATAATGTTCTAGTCTAAATCCTTAATAAAATCTTCTACTAATTTTTCATTTTTTTCTTTTGTTATTTCGTTTTCTAATAATTGTTCAGCTGCATTAAACGCAATATTAATAATTGATTTTCGAATATCATCTTTATATTGTTCTTTTTCTTTTTGTATTTCTTTATGTGCTTGTTCATTTAAACGAACTACTTCCGCTTTTGCTGTTTCTAACACTTGATGTCGTTTTGTTTCTGCTTCAGTCCGCGCATCAGCAAGAATCCCATTAGCTTCTACTTTTGCTGTTGTCAGCAATTTTGATGCTTCTTTCTGATCAATTGTTGCTTTTGCTTGTTTATCAGCAGCATCTTGAATTAATTCACGAATTTTATTACGACGAGCACGCATTGCTTTACGAAATGGATTATATACTCATTTTGATAATAAAATTAGTAAAATAATTGTTGCAATAACATGAGCAATAAAAATTCATAAATTTGGAAATAGTTGATTAATAATTTCTGCTGGCTCAATTGGTTTTGACATTAATCATAACATAAGACATCCAAACCTTTCTGTTTTAAAATTCTTTTAATATTATTAATTATTAACCAGTAACAAATGCTAAAATAATAGCAATAACTAATGCATAAATTGAACCTGATTCAGTAATAGCAGCAGCAATAATATATTGGGTACGAACTTTCCCCTCAACTTCTGGATTACGAGCAATCGCTTCAACTGCTTTCCCCCCAGTGTATCCTTGTCCAATTCCTGAACCACAACATCCAATCGCAGCTAATCCTGCTCCTAATAAAGACATTCCTTTGGTAAACCCATCATTAATTCCTGCCATTAATCATACGCCAATCATATTTGACATTAAATCTAACATATTGTAATTCTCCTCTTCTTTAAAAATATATAATTTTATTTTAATACTTTTTTACCTATTTAAGTGGACATTTTGAACATTTTTTATTTTTTTATGTTTTTTTAATTTAATTGTTTTTTCTTTATCGGTTTTTTCATCAGTATGCATTTCCATCGCCCAATACGCAATTGTTAAGATAGAAAAAATATACGCTTGGATTAGACTATCAAAAACATCAAAATAAATACTTAAAAATGGTAAAAATACTCCCGCTAATAAATCAACTGGCCCAATATAAGGAATTTGTCCTCAAATAAAGCTCATTAAAGCGGTAAATAAAGCAATAATAACTGTTCCCCCTAAAATGTTTCCAAATAGACGAAATGAAATTGAAATTAACGGCACAAATTGCGTTAATAATTCTAATGGGTTAACAATAAATTTTTTAAAATACATTAGTTTTTGATATTTAATCCCAAAATAATATATTCCAATAAAAGTAACTAACCCCATTGATAGTGGCACTGTATAAGCTGTTGCCAGTGAATCAAATCCAACAACACTCATTAAATTACCAATACCAACATACAATAATAAGTACATAACATAAACTGTTAAAAATTTATATTTTGGTCCCATTAAGTCCACAACTTGCTTTTCAACTCATTTAATTGCAATTTCAGCAAAAAGTACTAAGTCTGTTGGAACATCAGTTGGACCAATTTTTTTTAACCTTTTATAATAACCAATTGATAAAAGCATAATAATAAAAGTAGTTAATACTATCGTTACTAGTTGCGGTAATAAAATTGTATAACTTCATACGTCCATTCCAGTTTTATTTGGATCAGGAATTAAATCCATTGCAAAAAGTTGACAAAAATTAACTTTCATCACCATTTATCCCTTCCTTTCTGTGCTTATGACTTGAAAATTTAATATTAACAAATAATGACGATAAAGGACAAAGACTAATACCCACAATTACCGTATATATACTAAAAAAACTAGTATTCTTAGCATAAATAACTATTGGTATAGAATAAATAACTAAGCGAACTAGGTACAATAAGATAAAAAAGTACTTATTTAAACTTATACTTAACAATCATCCCGAAAAGCAAATGATTAAGAAACCTATAAGAGAAAACAAATACCCTAAGACTAATCCCGAGTATAAAGTTCAGTCCTGTTTTAAAGTCAAATATATAATCGTCAATATCGCAAATATTCCTAAAAACATAATTAAATTTATTATTGACATTTTATATTCTACACCTTTAAAATGTTTTTTTCAATGTAATTTATTCTTTTTATTTAGTTCCAAAAATACGGTCTCCTGCATCACCTAGACCTGGAATAATATAACCATATCCATCTAATCGTTCATCTAAAGCAGCAACATAAATATCAATATCAGGATGATGTTTTTCAATATATGCTTTACCTTCTGGTGCAGCAACTAAACATACTAGTTTAATATTAGTTGCTCCTCATTCTTTTACCTTTTGAATCGCAAGATTAGCACTACCTCCTGTTGCTAACATTGGATCTAAAACTAAAACATTTGCCTTGATAATATTTTCTGGTTTTTTAGCAAAATACTCATGAGGTTCTAGTGTTTTTTCATCACGATATAATCCAATGTGACCAATTTTAGCATTTGGAACTAAATTAATAATTCCATCAACCATTCCTAAACCGGCTCTTAAAATTGGAAACAAAACAATATCATTCGCAATTTTATATCCTTTTGTTTTTGCTACTGGTGTATCAATTTTAAATTCCTTTAATTCAATCTCACGAAATATTTCGTAAGCCATTAATTGGGCAATTTCATCTAGATTTTCCTTAAACACCTTTGAGTTACTTTCTTTCTTACGCATCCTTGTTAATTTATCTAAAATTAGGGGGTGTTTTATTACCGTAAATGACATTAATTATTTTTCCTCCTTAATTTATTAGATTTTAACATAAATAAAGAAAAGATACCAAGGTTTAATAAACAATTACCCATAAAAATTAAAATGCTTAAACAAAAAAACTTAACAAACTGTTAAGTTTTTTGCTAAATTAAATTAAAACTAAACTCACGATTTGATATTAAACAATCAACAATCTTTTGCTCGTTTTCATCCAATTGTCCAACTCAATTACGAATGCCATCATTGGCCATTCGTTTCGTAACAATTTGTAATTCGCCACGATAGTTTTGAGCTTCATTATTTAAAATAACAACATCACCTTTCTCAAAATATTTTCCTTCAAAGTGACGAGGTGGAATATCATCGTCATGATATTTTAAGCGAGAAAAAGTACTACGAATCATATATTCTGCCAAATATGGACGGACAAAATGGACCCTTTTATCACTCAAAATTGTTTTTTCTGCTGCGGTAATTTCAACAGATGGTCTTAAATTTAACGTTATTTGAGATAAGTTAATATTATTTAACGTCATCAATTCATCATCATTTAAAAATTGTGTTGAAACAATAATATCATCAACACCTAGAGCAACAAAATGACGAACTTGAAAATCTAGTGCCAAATCACGGTGCATTTCAATACTTGGTAGTTTATCATTGTGTTGTCAAGGACCTTGCGCATCGACACGTTGTAAAGCAACAAAGGCCTGTGATAAAATCCCCGTTGCTTTCAAAGCATTCATTTTTTCAACAAAATATGATAATGAACTAGCAGTATAACGTTGTGGATAAAAATTTCAGCATGCTACTAAATTACTTTTCTTTACTTGTAAGGAAAGTAAATATGGGGTTTCCTGCGCTGGATTTGAACTATTTAAAATAATTTTAATATTCTCATGATTATGCGTTAACTTTGCAATTCCTTCAGCACTAACTCCTGCGTCAAAACGAACTCCTTTTAATCCTAATTCTGCGATAAAAAAATGCATAATTTCTTCACGATTATTCTTATCTAATTTAAATTCATCATAAACAGTATCATCGACTTCACCATAAACTTCCATTCCTAACTTGTTAGCTATCTTCGTTAAAGTTAAAAACCGTTGCAATAATTCTTTGTCATCTTTTTTAGCATTAATTAAAGTAGTGAAAATAACGTTGATCTGTCCTTTTGCACACTTTATCAAATATCCTTCTAAATCATAGTTTGCTTTAATCAAATGTGGATATAAACTAATACCAATACGCATGATAATTAATCTAAAACCTTTTTTGCTTGTAATTTATCATATAAATCAATAAATTCTTTTGCAAGTTCAATAACCATTTGTGCTGTCATCATTTGATCTTCAGCATGAATAAATAACACCGGAACTTGGTGTTTAACACCTTGGGCTTCTTGTTGAATAATACTCATATGTTGTTTTTCTGCTTCAATAATATTTTGTTCTGCTTCTGTAATTAAATTATTCGCATTTTCAATCTTTCCCTCTTTTGCTGTTTTAATTGCAATTAAAGCATTTGACTTTGCCATTCCAGCAAAAGTAATAATTCCAAATGATACTTCTTCAAAATTTACTTGTTCCATAATAATTTTCTCCTTTTCTTTATTTTACCTCGTTTATCTTCGAAAGGGCATAATATCCCGTCCCATACATTCCTGCTTTATCTTGTAAATTAGAAATTTCAATTTTAAAAGTTTTTAACATAAAATCACCAATTCGTGTTTTTACTAAATTTTCAAGAATTTGTTTTAATTTTACCCCCAAATTAGTAACTACTCCTGCCAAAATAATTACTTCGGGGTTTAAAGTATATAACATTGTAACAATGTGGTCGGCCAGTGGAATTAATCCTTATGTAATCGTTGCAATTGTAATTTCATCATTCTTATCAAATAATGGTTTAATGTCAACTAATTTTAAATCACATTGCAAGTTCTTTTTTAAAGTAGCTAATAAACTTTCTTGTTTTTCATCAGCCACTTGGTTGATTAATCTTGTTAAGCCCGTTGCCGACGAAACTGGTTCAATACAATGTTGTAAACCACAAGTACAAGGAAAACGGTTTTGAAAATAACCTCTATGGCCAAATTCTCCCGCATATCCATTTGCCCCAGTTCATAAGCGACCATCTAAAACAATACCACCACCAATGCCAGTTCCGAGAGTATATAATAATAATGATTCTTTTTTATCATAAATGCGATCTCAATATTCAGCTAATACAGCAGCATTAGCATCATTAATAATATGCACTGGTCTTTGAAAAAGATTTTCTGCTTCTTTTTTAATATTAAAATAATGTCAATTTAAATTACCCGCTAAAACAACAATTCCCCCTTTTTCATCTAAAAAACCAGGAATAGCAAAACCAATTTGACTTATTGTCGATCAATCAATGTGATATTTAATTAGTTGTTCATCAATTTCTGTTTTTAAATTTTCTAAAATTGCTTCTTTTTTTGTTGCCACTTTAAATTCACAAAGAATTGTTTTTTTTGTTGAAAAAACAGCACATTTTGAACTAGTTCCCCCTAAATCAATTGCCAAAACATTCATAGTATTTTATTTCCTTTCTATAACTCAATAATTTGTTTATCATTAGTATTATTAGTTAATTCTAGAATTTTAATAATTTCTAGTGAAATAGCTTTTGTAACAATGTTTGATTCTATTTTTTGATTTTTTCATAGTTCATAAATGTGGTCAATTTCAAAACATAATCCTTCACCAGCTGTTTTTAGTTGTTCATTAACATTTTTAAGTAAATTTCCTTGTAAATCATACACTTGATAAGTATATGCCATATGACAAGAATCTTTATGATAATCAACATGATATTTTTGTAAATTACCCCCCAATTTAATATACCCAGCTGTTCCTAAAATTTGAGCAGATAAATCACTGGATAAATTATCACTTGCTAAAATTGTTGAAATACCATTATTTTTATGACGAATATTTAAAACAGAAGTTTAAATCGCCCTATGGGTTGCATAAGCATTATTTAAATGTGTTACTAGCTGCGCTGGTCCTAGTAAATCAAGGCCAATAAATAAAGCATACATCCCTCCCGCGAGATGCAATCCAACAAATTTTGGATCATTTCAAATTGGTTGTGGTTTCTTGCCACTTGTTGAAACCTTAGAATGACTAGCACTTAAATATTCAATTGTTCCAATTAAACCAGCTTCAATATCTTTGCGCATTAGTTGATAAACCGGTGAAAAGCCAGTTTTAATACCATCAAATAGCAAAACATTATTAGTAGTTGCTAAATCATATAATTCTTTTGCGGTTTGATATGATAATGTTAATGGTTTTTCACAAAAAACATTAATTTTATTAATCAATAATTGCTTTGCAATTTCATAATGGGTGGCATCACTTGTTCCAATATAAGCCAAATCAAAGTTTGCTGCATCTTGAAGAAAATCATCTAAAGATTGATAAACTTTTTGAATTTGATATTCAGATTGATATTGGAACGCTTTTTCATGTGTTAAGTTATAAATCCCAAATAAGGTTATCTTATCGTAATATTTAGTATTTTTTAAATCATCTAAAAATCATTTTACAATTCGTCCTGCTCCAATAAAAACTATTTTCATTTAAGCCTCCTTATTGATATCAAAAATCTCATGTTGATTATCATAAAGATTCTTGTCATATGGCATATACTTATCAAGTGTATGATTTACAAGGAAATTTACTTAAAAATGTTAATGAACAACTAAAAACAGCTGGTGAAGGATTATGTTTTGAAATTGACCACATTTATGAACTATGAAAAAATCAAAAAATAGAATCAAACATTGTTACAAAAGCTATTTCACTAGAAATTATTAAAATTCTAGAATTAACTAATAATACTAATGATAAACAAATTATTGAGTTATAGAAAGGAAATAAAATACTATGAATGTTTTGGCAATTGATTTAGGGGGAAATAGTTCAAAATGTGCTGTTTTTTCAACAAAAAAAACAATTCTTTGTGAATTTAAAGTGGCAACAAAAAAAGAAGAAATTTTAGAAAATTTAAAAACAGAAATTGATGAAAATAAAAATTATGTAGTAAATAATATCTTAAATAACAAAAGTGGCAATATTGTGGGAAAAAATTTAATTTTATCTTTTGAAAAATTAAAGCAAGAAAACAAAAAGAAGTTTAATTTGCAAAACAAAAATGATAATAATAATGATTTACTAAATAAATATAACAATAATTATGATAACAAAACAACACAACAAAAATTTTCCATAGAAGAAGAAAAACAACTACTAGAAGATTTAGAAAATATTGATAACCCCAATTATTGAGATAATGGTTTTTATTTAGGATACAACAAATATGAAAAAATTGTTTAGTTTATTATCAATATTTTCGTTATCGTGTACGAACACAGTGAGTTTAATAGGCTGTGGTAATATTACAAATAACAAACCACATTTACCACCAACAAAACCAAAAGAACCAATAATCAAAGACATTTTTTACTATGAAAAATTAAAACAAGAGATTACAGCAGAAACTAAAGAATATGATGAAGTAATTAAAGAAATTGAAAATAGTAAAAAGGATTATGAAGGTGAAGAAGATTATCAAACAGAATTAAAACAAACACAAACAGAAAAATTTATCAAAATGTCGGAACTAAATAATTGTGAATATCAAATTTTACTATGTAAAAAATAAAATGAGTTTACAGACGAACAAAAACAACAAGCAATTAAGTTGTTAGAAAAACAAATAAAAAATTTAAATAGTGCTTTAAATTTACTAAGTGAAATTAAAAATAGTGATTTTGACCAGAAAGATTTAGAAAAAATTAAAACAAAAATTAAAAATATAAAAATTATTTTGGATGAAGTTAAAAGAAATTAAGAAGGGAAAGATTTAATGTGAAAAAATTTTTTAAATAAATTACCTATCAATTATAATTTTTATTTTAACAACTATATTTTTAATTTTATGTAGAGAGTGGTCATCAAAAGAAAATTTATTTTTTCCAATATATATTTATTTTTGTGTTATTAATTTTACTTTTGGTAGTTTGTTTGTACTATCAACTTTCCATGAAGTCTTGGAATTTATAGATAATAAAAAACAACAAAAAAATTAAAAAAGAAAGGAATGATTTAATGTGAAAAAATTTTTAAAAGAAATTAATTTATTAAAATTATTTATTAGTTGCTTATCAATTATAATGTGTGTTTTAATGACTACATTTTTAATTTTATGTAGAGAATGAATAAATGATGGTGGGGGTCTTTTTGTTTATGTTGTAGTTTGTATTTTTAATATTGTTATTGGTGGCGGAGTTATATTATGTATTTGTTTTGAAATTTTACAATTAATTAAAAATAAAAAACAAAACAAAAACAATATAAATAATGAAAACATATAACAGATTAAATTAAAAATAACATAAATAATTAAAATAACACAAAACAAGATAATTAATATCTTGTTTTTAGAAAGAGGTGCGGCAATGATTAATTGTCCGTTTTGTAAATATATTCATAATACTTATAATGAAAACAATATCCATATATTATTTTTTTGTTCTTATAGATATCCCAATCCATGAATCATTTTAGATAAAAGAAAAATTGGAAGAACGATGATTTATTATGCTTAAAGTAATTGAATTATTTGCTGGGATTGGAAGTCAAAGAAGAGCATTAGAAAAGATTGAAATTAACCATAAAGTAGTTGCTTTTTGTGATAATGATAAATACGCTGAAAAATCATACCGAGCAATTTTTAATGATTATGAAACCCCTAATTTAGGTGATATTACTAAACTAGAAACTTTACCGTATGCTGATTTAATAACTTGATCATTTCCATGCCAAGACATATCAAATGCCAATAATAATGGCCAAGGATTAAATGGCAAACGAAGTGGTTTAGCTTACAAAGTTGTTGATTTAATAAAAACAATGACAATAAAACCCCAATATCTTTTAATGGAAAATGTACCAAATTTATTAAGTAAAAAGTTTTTTGTTGGATTTCAAAATCTACAAAATCAACTTAATAAATTAGGATATAATAACCAATATTTTACAATGAGTGCCAAAGATTATGGAATTCCCCAAAATAGAAAACGATTGTTTATGATTTCAACATTAAAACAAGATTTTAAATTTCAATATCCCCAACCTTGTAATTTGAAATTTTTAGTAAAAGATATTTTAGAAAATAATGTGAATGAAAAATATTTTATTCGGCAAGAATCAATGAAAAAAGCAATTGAAAACAATAAACTTAAAATCATTGAAAAATGTGCTTATACAATTACAACAAAACAAATGCGATGAGGAAACGCAGGAATTATTGCAATTCCCAATTATATAAAAAAATTAAATGATGGAAAATTAATTATTAATCTGAGAAATTATAATCAAGTTAATATTTTTAATGACATAACAAAAAATAATCTTATTCCAACCATTACAACAGCACAAGGAAGACCACCACAAATTGCATTGCCAATTAAGGATTATGGTAATTTTATTGTTTTACCACGAGCAAAAGATGGTTTACTAGTTAACGGTTCATATAATCAGTTTTGAAAAACAGGAAATAATTATATGGGAACAATCGCAGCAAGTAATATCAATAAAATCATCGTTGATAACCATAAATTACAAGAACAAGATAGTAGTAAAATACTATATTTTTTAATTGATGAAAAAGAATATTTTTTACGAGTATTAACTCCGCGAGAATGTTGATTATTAATGGGATTTAGTAATAAAGATTTTGATAAAGCAAGCAAAGTTGTTTCAGAAACCCAACTTTATAAACAAGCCGGCAACAGTATTGTTGTTAATGTGTTAGAAAAAATATTTATATCAATGTTTCAAATAGAAAGGAAAGATAAAAGATGCAAAATAAAAGAAAAGTTTGGTGAAAATGACTTTTATATCCTTTAACAATTATTATTGGAATTTTGTTGCTAGTAATTTCCCCCATTTTATTTTTAATTACCCTCGGAATTGATTGTGATTTTATGCTCGGTGATTTATTGTTGCATTTATTTTGTCTTCCTTTTGAAAGGAAAAATAAAAATGACTAAGAAAAACAATATTAAAAATTATTTTAATAATCATCAACAACACTATCAAAAAAATAAAAATCTTTTTTATTGACAAATAAACAAATTTAACAAAAACAAATTTTTAAAATAACAAAGGAGGAGGAAAATATGAAATCAAACAACACGGCAAATTTTAGAGAAATAATTGTGATGTTATTACTTTATGAAGTAATGTTGTATTTGGTGTTTTTTTAGTAATTGTAGTTATATTTGCGATTTGAAAACTAATTTTTATTTTAGTTTCAATTATGCGAAGTGCAGATAGTCCGGAAGAAAGAGCAAATTATTTAAGTGCTTTAAAATTCCCAATTGGAGCAATTATATCTATATTGGTACTTACTGCCATTATGAATGTTGTTTTACAAGTTATCAAAACATATAACCCTAGTATTGGAACATAGTTGATAAAAAATGAAAGGAGGTGAAAAATTATGATAGTTAATGCACTATATAAACTAATATGATCGATTTTTGTACAAGGGCCATTGCAGTTAATTGCATCATTTAACACTGTTCTAAATTATTTAACAGGTGGTGTGGTTGGTGATTTAATGTTTGGATCAAAACAAGAATTTAGTTTTCAAAATATCCCAATGGCATTTTGATATTTTGTCATAACGGCTCTTTGTTTATTTTATTTAATATTTACAATTACCATGATTAAAATTTTGTTTCAAGATGCCAGCGAAACAAAAACAAAATTTATTGTTGCCTTACAAAATGGTAGTAAGGCATTTATTTTTATATTTTTAATTCCAATCTTTTTCTTTTTGGCAAATTTTGCAATTGCTAACATTGCCAAAATGATTACATCTGGATTTGGGGGCGAAAACGGAAATATTGCCAATTATCTATACAATATCGGAAACAAACATTGAGATGGTAGTGGTGATAATATACCAAGCAATTATTCCTATCCTGACAATATTGGTGATTTTAATATGATTGCCGAAGTTTTTGGAGTATGATTTATGCTATTTGCAATGTTTATGATTGGAATTGCTTTGGTACAAAAAATAATCGAATTGTTTTTCTTATTTATTATTTCGCCATAAGTAATGGTTATTATGACAATTGACAACGGGAAAGGAGCATTTATTTGAAAAGATATGGTAATTGCAAAATTTCTAGCATCAACCGCCACTTTAACAGGATATTTTATTTTTATGACAACAATTCAAACAATTTTAAGCACTAATTTAGCGGGATTGGGAATCGAAGGATATGGTAAATCATTGTTTGTAATTCTGATGATGTATGGTGGTGGTTTAGCGGTAATGGCATTTTCGGATGTTGTTGCCAACCTAATTGGTGAAGCAGCCGGTGTTCGTGAAGGGATGAGTTCAATGAAATCAACTGTTGCTGGTGGAATGATGGCAATGGGGGCTGGGAAAATAGCAGGAAAAGCATTCGGATTTGCTAAAAGTAAAAGAGCCAAACGAGCAATGGCAATGGGTGGCACTAGTATGGGCGAAAAAACCATGAACGCAATGGGTTCAATGGCTGGTGGCGGTGATGGTGATTGAGGTGATAATGAAACAGCAAGCGGTCAATCTCGCCAAGAAAAACCCCTTGACTTTCGTCATTTCTGACATGCTACCGAGGGAATGAGCTCAAGAGCCGGGATTGTTGGTTTGGCAGGATTTGGATTTGGAGTCACAACCCTAGCAACAAGCAAACTAGTGGGAGCAGCTCGCGGAGGTGGAACAAAAGGATTTTTCCGCCAAATTGGAACTGGGATTGCAACACCATTCAAGGCAATTGGAAAAAGATTTAATCCACAACTAGCTAGCAAAGGAACGGAAACTAACATATCAAAAACAATAGATTTAGATAAATGAAATAGAAAATCTTTAAACAAAAAACCAGGGAAAGTCGAAAACAAATTTACTAGCAAAAACAGTTTTTCATATCTTAAACCAACAATCAAAAAAGAAATGAAGCATAATCAAAAAGTTTCATTACAAAATTTAAATGAGAAACAAACAAAGATTAATGAAAAACTTAAAGATCATTTAACAAAATCAGACGCTAGACAGAAAAAATGAGATGAAAAAGCTGCCAAAAAAGCAGAAAAGAAAAAGCAATAATCAAAAAACACCTGACAAAAATAAGAAATGTGGTATAATGTAAATAAAAAGGAGTGATAAATCATAGGATTATGACGATTATTAGGTGGCGAAGTCAACTGAGAACGCGTTTCAAGAATGCAAGACAGAGGTCTTGCAACTGAAATTCACGCTGCAATTATTGATGCACTCGGGGGGGCGAATATTCCTTTAAGCATTGATAGATTAAATAGTGATAAACAAAATAATGTTATGTGAGTACTAGAAAAATTTGGTCATCAAGTTCCTGATTTAAATAGATATCCATTTTTATCAAAATCATATCTTGATCCTCAACAAACTTTAAAACAAAAACATAGTTTAGAAAATCAGAAAGATTGAGATCAAGCGTGAGAATGATATGATTACTATAAAAGTGGAATAATTCCATTTCTCGAATATCGCATTCAAATCCGCGAAAAAGAATTAGAAGAAATGGAAGAAGATTTAATAAAGTTCAATTCCAACCCAAAACCTACACGAGTTACTCGTAGATTAATTAAATCTTATGAAGAAAACATACCATTAAGAAAAACAGAAATTGCTAAATTAAAAAGAGGGTTGGAATCTATGAAAGCAAAAGAAATGCAAAAGAAGCAAGAAATAAAACCTGAGTTAATCCTTGAAAATGAAAATTTACGCTTAAAAAAAGAAATTTTAGAAATGGAACTAAAACTAAAAGAAACAAATAGAGAAAGATAAAATGTATCAAATATTAACTTATCAAAATTTAATTTAGAAAAGGAGATATATTTTATTTATGTATGAAAAAGGAAATAAAATTAATGTTAAAATAACAAATATTACTACGTATGGTGCTTTTTGTCGGGCAGAAAAAGCTGATGGCTTAATCCATATCAGTGAAATTTCAGATTACTTTGTTAGAGATATTAAAGATTTTTTTGATGTTGGTGATGAAATTGAAGTTGAGGTACTTGATTTTGATTCAGTTAGGAAACATCTTAAATTAAGTTATAAAAAGTGTCACCCTGAGTTATTAAAAACTTATGATAATGAAATTCAAGAAATAAAAGCAGCTTTTAAAAGTTTAAATAAAAAACAAAATAAAACAGACAATATTGAAAATATTAGTAAAACAAATGAAAACGAATAAATTAGCAAAAGTAATTAAGTGTAAAGTAAAGGGAGAAAAATATGTTAGAAATTTGTTGTCCTGGTAGAATTAAACAACAAGAGAATAAGAAAAAATATAAAAAGTAAAGGAGTTAAATTAATAAATGAATTATTTTGAAAATAAAAAAACAATTCCTAGATTTATTAAAAATAAAATTACTTTTATTAAAGTAATTTCGTTTTTTCAAATATTATTTTCTTTATTTTTATTCTTGTTTTTATCTTTCATATTATTTTTATATTATAACATTGATTATAAAAACAAAATTTTTAAATTAAATACAAATATTAATTTTATTTTTAATAAGATTGTTAAATCCCTTGAAATAGAATTAATTCCCTATCCATTTTTATTAATTTTTTTATTAATAATCTTTTTTCTTGTATTTATATATGGTTGTTTTAATTTAACAATGATAAAAAAACAAGCAAAAAAATATAAATTATGATTAAAAAATGATGAAAATACTATTCCAGAATTTATATATAATGTATATAAAAAAAGTATTGTATATAAAATTATTGCTAATTGATTTTGCAGTTTTTCTTATATAGTTGGTGTAATTACATTGTCTATATTGATATGATTACAATATCAGTATATTAATAATGAAAATATTTTTTATTTAGGTTTTTGAAAAATAGGAACAATAAAAAATTTACAAACAGAAATAATAATAACTAGTTCATTAATATTATTATTTTTTATTTTGCATTGTTTTTGTTTTATTCATTTTAAAAAAACTAAAACACAAATAATAGGTTATTGAGGAACAGATATCTTATCATTAGAAGAAAAAAAATATTTAAAAAGAAAAACAAATTGAATTTGTTTTATTATAATTGCTATATTATTAACAATTACATTATTTTCTATTTATATTATTATTAAAAAATTAAAAATAAAAAATAATAAAAAAATATTATCTTAGTGAAAATTAAATATATCTTAAAAATAAACAGCAGTTTTAATTTAATTGCTGTTTTTTATTTTATCAAAATAGAAAGGAAATAATAAAATGAAAAATAAAGATAACATCTTTAATTTTGATGCAAATACTAATTCATATTTTGAAAATGGAAATATTAAATATTATGAAATATTAAGAAAAAGTAAAAATAAATATAACTTTAATTTTATAGTTGGAAAAACCGGAAAAGGACAAGCATTTAATCCAAAAATCAATAGCAAAAAATAAAGTTGC
The DNA here is from genome assembly GCF_964019595.1 of Spiroplasma endosymbiont of Sarcophaga carnaria. Lineage (NCBI taxonomy): Bacteria > Bacillati > Mycoplasmatota > Mollicutes > Entomoplasmatales > Spiroplasmataceae > Spiroplasma > Spiroplasma endosymbiont of Sarcophaga carnaria. The sequence continues at coordinate 979,503 of NZ_OZ026456.1, read as the reverse complement.
TATTTTTTTATTTTTTCAAAATAGAAAGGAAAATAAAAATGAATGAAAAAATTACTTAGTTTTTTATCAATATTTTTGTTGTCGTTTGTAAACACGGTGAATTTAATTAGTTGTGAAAATATTACAAATAAAAAACCACACTTACAACATAATTCAGATAATGATTTAAAAGTTAATTCAGAAACAAATATTGATTTAGAAAAAATATACTTTCCCCACCCTGTTTTAATTCAACAGCGAGAATATAAAGGAACTTTCTTTAATCAATATAAAACAGATATAATCAAAAAATTAACTAATGCCTTTTTAAGCAAAGCAAATAATAATTTAGCAATTAAATTTAAAACAAAATTTATCACTTATGAACAATTACAAGGTTATTTAAAAATATACCAGCAAAATTATTGACAAAATTTATTGAATAATATTTGTCAAAAAAACCAAGATAATTTAAAGAAACTTATTTTATTGTTTTATAATTTTGTTGCTAATATTTGAAATAAAACAAATATCAGTGAAATTTTAAAGAAAATAGAAATTAAAAATGTGATTGATGGTGATAATAATGTCCTAGGACAAACAAATAATTACCAAACTATTTTAATAAAAAAGGTTTTATCTTGTGCGTTTGAAAAAACAATAAATAACGAATGACACAAAGGTCAATTTACAACCAATAACTTTCTGCATATTTTTATCCATGAATTAGGACATATCTTTTATTTTTATGATTGAGAAACATTTAAAATCAATCATATTTTTTATTTAAAGCAATTTTTAGGACAAAAAATTAACAACTTAAATAAATTTTCAGAACTAGACAAAGAAAAAGTGTTAAAGATATTTGCCAACAGTAATTATGGATTGAGTGATGATCACGAGTTATTGGCAGAGGGATTTGCATATTGGTTATTAACAAAACAAAATATGCAAACAAAAATATGAGCATTTTGAAACGAATACTTTACAAGTTATTTACCACAAATAAGAGATAAAAAAGAAAGGAAGTGTAAATGATGTTAAACACAATAATCGGAATGATGGGAACCATTGCTGTAATCGGTTTATTTGGTTGTTTATGAAAATTTCTTGGTATTAAATTACAAAAAATTAAAAAACAAATTGAAATAAGCAAATATAAAAAAACTTGTCGAATAATATTATATGTTAGTATAAGTTGTTTGTTGTTGCTTTTGTTAGTAATTGGATTATGATTCGGATTAATATATCCAACTTTGAAATAAAATGAAAATAATATTCAAGTTTTTAATATGTGTTTTTCGAATTGGCAATTATTTAACTGGAATGTACTTTTTCGCAACAAATTCAATATATTTAATTAAAAATTACAATATGAGTGAATGATTAATTTGATTTGTTATTATGCCAATTCATTTTATATTTTTTTATTTTATAGATTGAATATTATATAAGATTAAAATTTTTATCTAATTACATTTTTAAAAAATAGAAAGGGGGTTATATGCTGTGAAAAAGATTATATTATCATGTTTATTAACATCGTTGATTGGTGTAAGTGAACCACTTATTTTTAAATCATCCATCAATGATAATTTTTCAATTGCAAAGCAAGAACAAGTTATTAGTAAAAATGCAAAGAAAAGTTTTAATCCAACAGCACCAAGTTTTACAAAAAATATTAATTGAAATGATGATATTGATGTAGAAACGGGTGAAACTTGGGGTGGTGATTATACAAAAAAAGTAGAATCATCATATTATTATGTTAATGTACTTGATTATGCTAGTAGTTGAAATGATTTTAAAAATAAATACAAGCAGATTAAAATAGATTTTGAGGGTTATGTTGATCATAACAAAGCAGCAAAAGTGGATTATAATGCTTATCACTATATCGATCTAAATCAAATAAGTGGCATAGCAAAAGCATCACAAATTTTTCATCATTATCAAGGTTATACCCAAAATGAAGAATGAGGATGAGCAAATGTAAGATATCAATTAGAAAATAATCAAATCAAAATTGATTTTCTAGTTTATACACGGGCAAAAAACGGATGAAATTCAAGTAATACCTGAGCGAAAACATGATTAAAAGTTAATAAACTAATTTTTAATACAAGTTTTAGTTTTAATGATATGAAAAGTAATTTAGAAAGGATTTTTAATTAATGAAACAAAATAAAACAACTTGATTAAAGGGTGCCTTACCTTGAAATTTATTTAAAAAAGACCTTATTCCGACTTATAATTGAACTCATAAAGATATTAGAGAATGAGAAAGAAAATATAAAATTCGTAGTTGAGTAGTTAGTTTTTATACATGGAATTATGTAAAATGAAATGCAACAAATCTTATTAGTCAAATAATACAATAAAAATCATAAAAAATCAATTATAAATTTTTAAAAATCAAAATATTTATAGTTTTTATTTTATTTTAAGGAAAATTAAGCACACTAAAAAATAATTTATTAAATTACTTCAAATAAACCTATTTAAAATTATCTGAAAATACCTCTTTTGCTGTTTTTCAATTAAGAACAGGCCTTAATTTATCATTTATAACATTAACTACTCAATTTATTTTTTGTTGACTAACATTATTAAAATCAGTTCCCTTAGGAAATCATTGTCTAAGTTCAGAATTCATATATTCAATTAATGGTTTTTGTTGTGGTTTACCAGGGTCACAAAAATAAATTTGTGTTTCAGCAAATATTTCTAATTCTCTTCATTTACTAAATTCTTTTCCTCTATCAGTTATTATTCCTTTAATTTTCCCAAATAAATTATTACTTATAACAATATCTTTAAACTTTTCCACAACTTCATTAGCAGTATGGTTTTTTAATTTCATAACAAAATAACTTTTACTATTTTGTTCAACTAAAACCAAATTACTAGATTGATGCTCTTTTCCAACTATGGTATCCATTTCAAATCAACCAACATCAGTCTCTTTATTCTCAATATCTCATATTGATTTAAAATTAATTAATTTACCACGATTATCAAATTTTCCTTTTGTTTTATATTTTTTACCACGATGACGTAAATTATGTTTTAAAAAACCATAAAAACCCAAACGAATTCATTTATACAATGTTTTAACACAAACAGGAAATTTAATACCAAACTTTAGAAAATAACGATGAATAGGTTGTGATGGAGAATCACGATAAACATTAAATCTTATATTAATAAAATTTAATTGTTCTTCTGTAAACTTATATCTTTTATTATTCTTTTTTCTTTTCTCATAATACATTTTATCTGACTTATAAGCACTATATTCATCAATAGTTTTAAAACGCTTAATTTCTCGCAAAATAGTACTACGATTTCTGTTCAAACATTTAGCAATTTGTGAAATATTTATTTCACCATTCTTTTTTAAAAATAATTTTGATAATAATAATTTTTCCAATTTAACCTTATCAATAAAACTTAAATGACTATACATAACATTTATATACCTTTCATTAATTTATAAATTTAATATTAAAATTATTTAATACATTATTGATATATGATAAAATCAATTATAGCATTCAAGTAATTTTAATAAAGGAGAAGTAAAATATGAAAAAGTTACTAAGTATTTTAGGAGTAATCGGATTAACAGCAACAAGTACAACAACATTAATTAGTTGTGAAAAACCAAATAATAATTAAAACAGGGGGGGTAATAAACCTACACCAGAACCACAACAACTACCAGAAAATAGCAAATGAACTAATATTCCTAGAACACAGGCGCCTAATAAAGAATTTTTAACTGCTACTAATAAATGATATTTTTATATAAATAAATATGAAAATAATTATATAACGACAAAATTTTATTTTGATAATAATTTTATTAATAATCAAAACACTTGATGACAACACTTAAAAAATGATTCAGATTTTATTTGAAACTATAATTTAGTATATCGTTGAAATAAAAACAATGAACCACAAATACCAGAAATTAATAAAGACACAGGACTAATAATTGATTGAAAAGAATAAAAGGACTAACAAGTCCTTTTTTAAATTAATCGAACAAACTTCATAAAGATAATTAATAGGAATATATTTGTTATTGTATTATATAATGCTGGACTAAATTTTCATACCTCAAATGTTTGACTAAAAAAACTATATATTGTTTGAAATATTTTACCAACACCGCTTGCTAATTCTTTTACTTGTTTAACACCAGGAATATTATTTACAATTCAAATTGCAGCATTTTTTATATGACACGCTAAATTATATCAACTACAACTTTCATATTGGGCTTGTCATCATTGTCCATCAGGAAACAACCCGCCATTATTTATTTCTTGTCAGTTATAAATTCCAAAATTAAAATCACAATAACGGTACATATCATTTTCTTTTTGGGCTTGTAATTCAAAAACATTATAACCGATTTTTTGTTCTTCAATTTTTTTGTATTTTAAACCGTATTTATCTTTTAAAGCACCTTCAAAAACATAACCCTCATTTTGATTAATATTATAATTATTTGCAACTGAAAAATCATAATTAAATACATTACCATAATTAGTATTATAAAAACGATTTTTAAATGCTGAATACAATTTAATGTCTAATTGATTGTATTTATCAGAAAAATAAAAATAACGGGGATAAATTTTAAAACCATTATTTGCTAATAAACCATATTTTTTATTATATCCTTGTACATAAGTATCATTTTCTAAATCAAAAATTGTTCGTAAATAATCTTTATAAAAATTTTGGGAAACCGTAAACATACTATTTAATAGTTTTTCAAATTGATTTTTATTAGTATTAGTTTCATCAATTAAAACATCTCTAAAATTAATCAATTTTAAACCAAAAAAATTAATTAAAACAGTATCATACTGTAAATTATCAATATAACCACTTTCAATAAAATTACTGCGATTTTGAAATACAGGTACCAAAGCATGGGTAAAAAAGGCTTTTAAAAATTTATTAATCTCAATTTGACCTTTCATCTGTTCAAAAACCATTTTACCAATATTAGGAGAATTACCTTGATAATAATTATAAGTTTCAGCACTAAAATTAAAAGTATCTTCTTTTTCTTTTATGAAAGAAAATAAAAAACCTAAATCATCAGTATACCGATAATTATTATAATCACTACCATCCCAATATTGTTTAAAATGTGTTAATTCTAAACTACCAGCAATAATATTTTTATTTTCATCAATTGTTAAAATCATCCGATAAATTGATTTTCTAGTTAAAATAACATCAGGTTTTCAATCTAATTTTTCCATATTATTAATAATTTCAAAATCAAAAATTATTCTTTCACTACCCAAATTTGGGTCATCATAGTTTGGATTACCACCTTGCTGAATTCGGATATTTTCTTGTACAATAACATCAATATATTTAAGCAAAAAAGAACGAACATTTTGATAATATTCAGTATATCATTTTAATTTGCCATCATTATCAACAACGGGTAATTCTGGTTCACCGTTTCCATCTCAACGATATACTAAATTATAGTTTCAAATAAAATCTGAATCATTTTTTAAGTGTTGTCATAACAAATTTTGATTTTTAATAAAATTATTATCAAAATAAAATTTTGTAAGCAAATATTGACCATTTCTTTTTTCTCCATAAAAATATCATTTATTAGTAGCAGTTAAAAATTCTTTATTAGGTGCCTGTGTTCTAGGAATTTGTATTCAAAACTCATTAATCATTTTAACTAATTGTAAATTATCAATACCTCTTTCTAATTTATTAATAACTTCCACAGTATTAAAATACTTAGCAAAATAATAAGAAAAATCAGTTAATTCTTTTAAAAATTGTTTTTTATCAACATCATAGAATTTATCAATATTATATTGTTTAGCATAAGTATCTCAATTTTTATATAAATCCATAAACTCATCACTAGGCTTATCAAATGAAATTCCCGTTGAATAACTATCCTTTAAAAAGTCTAAATATCATTTATCATTATAAGTTAATGTTTGTGATGTTTTTAGAGTTGGATTAATAAAGTAATTTGTTTCAGACCAGTTTTCAAAAAAACTACTGCGTAAAAACATTGTATTAATAAAATCAGTTTCATTCATTCCCATTGTTTGTTAATTAACAGTATAATTCTGCTGATTTAAGGGTTTAAATGCTGTTAAAGTAATAAATGGAATAATTAAACCTAAAATACCTAAAATAGATATGGCAAATAAAGATAATGATTTTTTCATATTTATAATTCAACCCCTAACTATACAATGTTTTTGAAACAATAAACCCAACAATATATAAACTTGATATTGTTAACATTAATGGATGACTAAACAAAATTGCCATTTTACCAAACAAAGAAAGTAAAAAAGTATCTGAGTTATATAAATCCATAATGATATTTTTTGCTGATGTTAATTGATTTATAATCACCGTAATAAAACTAGTACCAAAAATAGCAAAAGCATCAACGACTTCGCGCGATAATCAGCCCCCTTTTTCTTGCGCTCAATGTGGCATATCAAAATGAAATAAGTTAATAATTGGTTTAATATTATTTTTTAACATTTCATTAATAACATTATTATAGAATGTAACTCCTTTTGGATTAATTGTTTTACCATCTGGAATTAATCTAGTCCATTGAATTGATGTTCGTAATGAATTAAAATTTAATTCCTTTGCAATTTTAATATCCTCTGGATAACGATGATAAAAATCATTTAAACAAGGTTGTTGATTAAAAAAACGATATTTTTCAATCTTAAATCAATAATCTCAATTTGAAGACAATTTACCATCTTCAAAAAAAGCACCTTGCTTTTTATTGGGTATTAAATTATTTGTAATAATTAAAAAAATCCCATCAAGGATTTATTTTTTGATTTTTGGTTTTAATTTTAAATACCGTTCTCACATTGCTAATGCTGCCTCATATTCAAAAATAAATTTTTTATTCTTGATTAAATGTTTTAAATTATCAATTTCTGTTCAAATCACATTAATAATATCACGCGTATATTTTCATGCAATCCGATTTCGATTAAATTCTTTTAAATCTAAAATTTTATAACTTCCATCAGCAAAAACTTTAATATCTAAATCATAATCAATATATTTAATTGTCTTTTGGTCCATAATAAATGGCGATGCGATATTACAATAATAATTAATTCCGGTTTCTTTAAACATACAAATGATGTTGCTCCAATTCTTACGATTAAAAATTCAAATTGCTGGTTCATTTGTTTTTCATTTTCTGCCGTTTAATTCTGTTACGGTCACATCTTCATTTACTAAAACAATATACTCTTCTTCTAACAATAAAACAACAGCTGATTCTCAACTACGATAAACCGAGCCATTGTGTTTGTAAGCATGTACTAAAACACTATCTCCAACTTGTAACGTGTCCATTATGCTGCCTCCCTATTAATCCATTAATAAAAATTACAACAAAAAAAATTAAAAATAAAACAATTAAAAATGTCTGTAAAATTATAAGTTGCCATAATATAAAATTTTGTTTTTTTGATATTAATTAATTTAAAATAAAAATTATTTAATTAATATTTTAAACACATCAACATTGTAATTATAACAGTTATATTTATTAAGTAAATAAAAAAGCACCAACTAGCAAGAAAAACTTTATCCAATAATTTAATAATTTTACAAAGGCATCGTGTAAGTGAAGTGCAACAAATCAACTCAGAAAGGAGTTGATTTGTTGCACTTCACTTATACGATGCCATCTTGAATTAATTTTGATAAATTAATTTTTTGATTATTGTAAGTATAAATACTTGGAATTGATTTTCAATATGCTGCTGGATCATATAAACTTCGCACAAGTTCACTTGGGTTAAAATTTAAATTTTCATAACGTGCTAATAAGGAAATTTTTGTTAGCAACCCTGTTGTATTAATCATACTACGAAGTTTTTCAGGAATATCATTGTTGTCATTATTACTGTCATTTTTATGGCGACAAGCTAATAACGGCATGCTATTTCCAACTACAACAGTTGTAATGGCAAAAAAACTTAATATTTTTTTCATAAGATAAAACCTTCCCTTTGTACATTATAAAAATAAATACTTTTTTATTTTAATGAAAAAAAAACAAGTAAAACTTGTCTTTTATTGAAATAAAATTCTTGTTAATTAAATTCCTAAATCGGGATAACTTGGTATTTTTGGTTGTTTTTCTTCTGGGTCATTTACCACAACTGCTTCTGTTGTTAACAATAATGCACTAACACTACCAGCGTGTTGTAAGGCATATCTTGTTACTTTAACGGGATCAACAATTCCAGCTGTAATCATGTCTTCTCAGACATTTGTTGCAGCATTATAACCAACATTATTAGGTTGGTCTTTTAATTTATTAATAATGATTGAACCATCAACCCCTGCATTATCAGCAATTTGACGAACTGGTTCTTCAATTGCTCGTAAGACAATATTTAATCCTAATTTTTCCTCTTCATTTAATTTCAAATTAGTTAATTTATGTCCAACTTGAACTAAAGCAGTTCCCCCACCAGCAACAATTCCTTCTTCAACTGCGGCTTTTGTTGAATTTAATGCATCTTCAATTCGAAGTTTTTTCTCTTTCATTTCCGTTTCGGTTGGTGCCCCAACTTTAATAATTCCAACCCCGCCTGCTAATTTTGCTAAACGTTTTTGTAACTTTTCTTGTTCAAATGATGAAGTTGCACTTTTAATTTGACCACGAATAAACTCTTTTCGTGCTTCTAAATCAGCTTTTTTGCAACCGCCTTCAATAATTGTTGTTGTATCTTTTGAAACAATTACTTTTTTTGCTGTTCCCAAATCATCTAAAGTTAATGTTTTAAAATCCATTCCCAATTCACCATTAACAAATTTTGCCTTAGTTAAAATAGCAATGTCTTCTAATAAGTTTTTACGATTATCACCAAATTCTGGTGCTTTAACAACAGCAATATTAAATGCTCCACGCATTTTATTTAGTAATAATGTTGGTAGAACATCACCATCAACATCATCGGCAATAATTAATAATGGTCGTCCTTCTTCAACAATTTTTTCTAAAATTGGTAAAATTTCTTTCATGTTACTAATTTTTTTATCAGTAATTAAAATATAAGGATTTTCAAATTCTGTTAACATTTTTTCACTATCAGTTACCATATATTGTGATAAATAACCTTTATCAAACTGTAATCCTTCGGTGATACTTAATTCAGTATCAATTGTTTTTGACTCCTCAATTGTAATAACACCATCATTACCAACTTTTTCCATAATTTCAGCAATTAAATTACCAATTTCTGGATCTTTTGAACTAACACTAGCAACTTGAGCAATTTCTGCTTTAGTCTTAATTTGTTTTGCTGATTGTTGTAATAATTCCACAATTGCTTTAACTGTTTTTTCAATTCCATTTCGAATTGCTACCGCATTAGCTCCAGCAGTAATATTTTTTAATCCTTCTTTAACAATTGCTTGTGTTAAAACAATTGCTGTTGTTGTCCCATCACCAGCTACATCATTTGTTTTATTTGCTACTTCAGCAACTAATTTTGCTCCCATATTTTCAAAATGATTACTTAATTCAATCTCTTTTGAAATAGTAACACCATCATTTGTAATTAATGGTGAACCATATTCTTTTTCTAATAAAACATATTTTCCTTTTGGTCCTAATGTTACTTTAACAGCATCAGTTAATTTATTAATTCCGTTAATTAACATCATTCTTGCATCTTCTGAAAATTTAATTGATTTTGCCATAATTTGATTCCCCCTTTAAAGTCTATTATTTAATAATAGCTAAAACATCTTCGACAGAAATTAAAACTAATTTTCTATTATCATATTCAACTTCGGTTCCAGCATATTCACGATAAAGAACTTTATTATTAATTTTTCCTTCAAATGCTTGTTCTTTTTCAACTTCGGTACTAATTGCAATTATTTTTCCGATATGACTTTTGCTTTTCTCATCTTCTTGTAAATAAATTCCATTAATAAAAGTTTCCTCTTTTTCTTCTTTTGCTAAGACAATATTTTTGCCTAATGGTTTTATCATCAAAAATCCCTCCTTATTTATAATTTTAGCAAACGGCATATGTAACTGCCAATAATATATTTAACAAATTTTATTAATAAATGCAAGTGTTTTTGTCTTAGAAACAGAAAAAAACAAACTGTAGTTTGTTTTTTTATTTTAAATAATTGGCATCGTGTAAGTTAAGTGCAACAAATCAACTCAGAAAGGAGTTGATTTTTTAATGGAAAGAAAACATTATTTTATTTTACGGTCCTTAGTAACTAAGTATGGAAAAGATAATTTTATTAATACGGTAAATAATATTGTAATTAATAATGAAAAAGAAGATGAATAAATTATCCGCGTAATTTATTAGCGGTAATTTATTCAATATAGTTTATTTTGAGCGTAGCGAACACGCGAAGCGTGCCGCGAAAATTAGATTTTTAGGAGGAATAAGTTATGTCAGTTTTATTAACGACAATTTTTAGTGTTGTTATTATATTAGGTATTTTTGCATGAATTGGTTTATCAATTTATCAAAAAATTCGCCAAATTCTAGGAAAGAAAAAAGATAAAAAAGAAATTGAAAATAAGGAGGATAAGAAATAATGTTAGGTATGTATTTAACAACATCAATTAATTTTTTAGCAGTTGGTGATAAACCTACTATTTCAGATGGAATGGGTTCTATTTGAAGTGGTTTAGGGCAAGCAATGATGGAAGTTAAAGAAGCAATTTATGCTGTATTACCACAATTAATGACCTTTTTAGGTGATGCGTGAATTATTTAAAAATTTTACAAAATTATATCAAGAAACTTTTAAAGATATTAAATTTAAACATTATGAAACTGAAAAAACATATTATCATCCTTTATTATGTGGAACAACTGATTTTATTGGCATAACAATATATAATGAGTATATAATATGTGATTGAAAAATTACTAGTTCTAATGAAAAAACAGATATTGAACGCTATATTTGACAATTAAAACTTTATTATTTATTAGAAAAAGATTTTTGTATAGATAGTAAAAAAATATTAATAATAATTATTAATCCAAAATTAAAAATAGTAATTAAAGAAAAAGTTAATATTACTAAACAAGATTTAGAACAAATTAAAGAAGCCATTTTAATATGACAAGAAAGAGAGGAATGAGAAAATGCCACAAGAAATTAAAAAAACATTAATAGAAAGTATTGGTGAAATTCAATCTAATATAAATATTTTTGTTGGTAAAAATGCAGGGAATGATTTTAATAAATATAATTATTTTACTGAAAGTGATTTGTATCAAACTTTAAAACCACAATTAAAAGAGCATCATATAACTTATACAATTCAAGCAGTTGGTGAACCAACATTTATTAATAATGATAAAATGGTAAATTATTATTCAAAAGGATTATTAACACTTTATAAAAATGATGAAAAATTAGAATTAGGAATTATTTTATCAGCACAAAATTCAGATATTGCAAAAGCAGTTGGTAGTGCTTTAACTTATGGTGCTCGTTATTGATTGTGTAAGACATTTGGTATAGCAACTGATGAATTAGACCCTGCTGATAGTACTGAAATAAGTAAAGAAAATAGTAATCAAGTTATTAAAGAAACTAATAAGCAACAAATTAATAATTTAAATCTAAATTGAATGAGGGAAGAGCATTTTAATAATATTAAAGATTTTATTACAAATACAAAAATAGAACAAGATATTATTTCAAAAGGTAAAAATTGAATAAAAGAAGAATTAAATGTTGAAAAATTATCACCAGTTATAATTAGAAAACAAAGCGAAGATTTTTATTATCAATTTAAAGAAAGATTTTTAAGATAATGATAAAAATAGGTGTTGACCCATCAGGAACAGGTACTACTGCTATTGTTATTTATGAAGATAATAAATTAATTGAAAAATTAGAATTTACAAATAAAAATTGAAAAGAACAATATGAATTTATTAATGATAAATTGTTTGATTATGAAGAAAAAATTAATATTGAAGATTGTTTATATACATCTGCTAATGCAAGTAAAGATAGAGATGATTTATTAAGATTATTAGGAGCATTATCTGTTTATAAATATTTTATTAATTGAGTATCACCAAAAAATACTAAATCAGTTGTTAAAAATATGGAAAATTTAAGTAAATATAATGATAGTTGTATATGAAAATTTGATAAAGATACTAATTTAACTTATCAATATGGTAAAGGTTGATTTTATAATAATGAAAAAATAAGTAATCATTTACGAGATGCAATTATTATTGCTAATTATGAAAGTTAATATTATGAAACATTCATATAATCAAAAAACAGGAAAGTATTATTCTTGTCAAATTCGTAATGTTAATATTTACTTAAATAAAAATGAAGAAAAAGTTTGAAATGAATTTAATAACTTTACTTATTCGCAACGAATTGAATATCTTATTAACTTTTATATAACACATTATAAAGGAAATAAAGAATATGAATAATTATATTTTATGTTATCGATCTGAACAAGGTAATCGCCCTTGTAAAAACCCTCGTGGTGAATATATAATTGGGATTGATAAACAAGATGTAGATATTAATTCAACTGAATACTGAGAATATTATAAAAATAATTATGGAAAAAATAATTTAGTTATTTGTAAAGTTAAAAATTTAGACTTAATATTAGAAAATAAAAAATAACCAATTAAGGTTATTTTTTTTAAATACTATTTGTTAGTTTTTTAATAGCATCTTTTTGTGCTTGTTTTTTGTCATTTACTTTAACTTGTTTTTTAACATTTTTAATTTGACCTGTTTTTAATGCTAATTCTGTTGCATAATCAGGTCCTCGTAAATGTTTTTCGTGAGCAATAACAGCAGTTCTTAATTCTCTAATTTCTGCTTTATATTTTTTAATTTTTTTAGCAGATAATCCAAGAATACCAATACTACCCATTCCACCAGCACCCGCTAACACAAGTAAAGCAATTACTATTTCATTACTAATTTCCATTTCTTTATTTCCTTTCTTATCCTTACTCAAACAGTGGCCATCCATTCTTTCAGAACAAAATAATTTATAAATTAAACTATATAACCACCCAAAAATATCAACCGCCCCTATATATAGTTTATTTTAAATTTAATTCTTTGTTATTTTCTTCTTGTTTTTTAGTATATTCATCTTGCATATTTTTAAATATTTCTTCTGTTATACCGTCCAAATTATTTCATTGTTTTGCTATTCTTGGTTGAATAACACGAGAATTAATTCGACAATCTAAGCAATGTCTTAAATGGTCTTTTTTTCATTTTGATTTATCAATTCAAATAATAATTAAAGAAATTATTAAAGTAATTAAAGGTAAAATTGTAAATACTAATCCCATTTTAGATATTTTTAATCGTGGAATATCAATTTTCATATCTACTTTGGGTTTACTACTAGCAACAAATATACCCTGAATTCCGTGTGTAAATAAAGGTGTTAATAAAATAGCAATTCCATTACCTCAATATTGACCATAATTATATCAATTAATATTATCTTTTATTGCATTGATCATGCCATATTCTAATCAACAATTTAATGCTAAAAATATCAATGTATAAAAACTAACTACTCAACTACGAATTTTATATTTTCTTTCTCATTCTCTAATATCTTTATGAGTTCAATTATAAGTCGGAATAGGGTCTTTTTTAAATCAATTTCAAGGTAAGGCACCTTTTAATCAAGTTGTTTTATCTTGTTTCATTATTAACTCACCAATTTTCTTTTAATTTTTAAATTACCTATTTTTATATTTTCAAAAGAACTAATAAGACCATTTGTGTCAATATACCAACCTGAAAAACCTTTACTAGATGATACAACAATTCCACAACCAATATCAAAATCTTCTTTAATTTTGTCGAAAACTCTTGATATTTATAAAATATACCTAAAATTAGGTATATTTTTAATATATGGAGGTAAATAAATGATGAAAAAAATAATTACAGAATTAATAAATAGCTTAACAGATGATCAATTTTTAGAATTTTATGAAAAAATAAAACAACAAGCAGACTTAATTAAAAAACAAAAACGTTTAAATGAAATTGATCAAAAATTTAGAGATAAAGGCATTATATGTCCTAATTGCAAATCTTTTCATTGTGTTAAAAATGGTCATAATTCCGAAGGAAAACAAAAATATTTATGTAAAAAATGTCGTGCTAGTTTTGATGCATTTCGTCATCATTTTACTTATTGAAGTCATTTAAATTATGAACAGTGAAATTTATTAATTCAAATTTCATTGTTAGGACAATCTAGTAAAATAATTTCTCGTTTTATTAAAACAACCCCAAAAACCGCTTGATATAATCGACAAAAATTAATGCAATCAAAACAATTAGAAAATACACAGTTAAAATTTAAAAAATTAAATGGTCAAATCCAAATGGATGAAACATTTATTAAAGAAATTCATAAAGGCAATTTTAAAGATAAATTTGATAAACGAAAAACTCATCTCGATCCATTTTCAACTGATACCAAATGCTGTATTCAAATGGCAGTTGATAGCAATAATAATATTTTTGTTCAATCCACCAATACCAAAAGATTACAAAAACAATGGATTATTGAAAATATGAATAAGCAACTAATTAAAGAAAAATCAATAATTATTTCTGATATGCAACCACTATATTTATTAGTAGCAAAACAAACAAATTCTACTCTATATTCCACCAAAACTAGTACAAACCCTGATACTAGTTATCAAAAGTTAAATAAGATTAGTAAATTACAATCCAGTCTTAAAGAAGCCTTAATTCATTATCATGGTTTGGGTTTCACTAATATTCAAAATTATTTAAAGCTCTGAAAATGAAAATACCAACACAAAGGTTTAACACCAAACCAACAATCAACGGTATTATATTTTAACGTTTAAAAAATTTAAAGCAAAATCATAATCTTACACAAAATTAGTTTTCAAATTGTCATATTGATGATTTTTTTTATTTCATCAAGAGTTTTCGACAAAATTAAAGAAATCTTCTTTAATTTTGTCGAAAACTCTTGATATTTATAAAATATACCTAAAATTAGGTATATTTTTAATATATAGAGGTAAATAAATGATGAAAAAAATAATTACAGAATTAATAAATAGCTTAACAGATGATCAATTTTTAGAATTTTATGAAAAAATAAAACAACAAGCAGACTTAATTAAAAAACAAAAACGTTTAAATGAAATTGATCAAAAATTTAGAGATAAAGGCATTATATGTCCTAATTGCAAATCTTTTCATTGTGTTAAAAATGGTCATAATTCCGAAGGAAAACAAAAATATTTATGTAAAAAATGTCGTGCTAGTTTTGATGCATTTCGTCATCATTTTACTTATTGAAGTCATTTAAATTATGAACAGTGAAATTTATTAATTCAAATTTCATTGTTAGGACAATCTAGTAAAATAATTTCTCGTTTTATTAAAACAACCCCAAAAACCGCTTGATATAATCGACAAAAATTAATGCAATCAAAACAATTAGAAAATACACAGTTAAAATTTAAAAAATTAAATGGTCAAATCCAAATGGATGAAACATTTATTAAAGAAATTCATAAAGGCAATTTTAAAGATAAATTTGATAAACGAAAAACTCATCTCGATCCATTTTCAACTGATACCAAATGCTGTATTCAAATGGCAGTTGATAGCAATAATAATATTTTTGTTCAATCCACCAATACCAAAAGATTACAAAAACAATGGATTATTGAAAATATGAATAAGCAACTAATTAAAGAAAAATCAATAATTATTTCTGATATGCAACCACTATATTTATTAGTAGCAAAACAAACAAATTCTACTCTATATTCCACCAAAACTAGTACAAACCCTGATACTAGTTATCAAAAGTTAAATAAGATTAGTAAATTACAATCCAGTCTTAAAGAAGCCTTAATTCATTATCATGGTTTGGGTTTCACTAATATTCAAAATTATTTAAAGCTCTGAAAATGAAAATACCAACACAAAGGTTTAACACCAAACCAACAATCAACGGTATTATATTTTAACGTTTAAAAAATTTAAAGCAAAATCATAATCTTACACAAAATTAGTTTTCAAATTGTCATATTGATGATTTTTTTTATTTCATCAAGAGTTTTCGACAAAATTAAAGGAAATCTTTAAAAGTTTCTAAAAACATATATGGTAAAATTGAAAATTGACATCATATTTTATATTCAAATTTAGAACTATCAAAATTTTTAATTTGATATGTTAGACTACTATTTGGATTAAAATCACTAGTATCTACAAATTCTCAATTACTACTACTAATAAGTATATCACCATTACCTAATAATGAATTACCATTAATAGTTTTAATATTTTCACCCGATATTAATTGATCTTGTTTTAAATCAGAAACAGTAATCTCATTTTTATCATTTTTAATAATATATTTATTATCAATTTTAATATCACTACCGCCACTTTGTTTTGCTTTTCATACATTATTTTCATAATAAATCGTGTCATTATCAAACGGAACAATAAGTTTAATATATTCGTTATAATCAATTTTAGAAAAGTCATTAATAGTAGAATAAATAATATTTATTGAATTATCAGTTTGTAATCGTTCTTTTAATCAAAATAATAATGTTGGATAAAAAGTTTTTTTACTAATATGCTTATATTCTTCTTCTCATGGATGAACATAATTATCTAAACTATAATTATAAGGTCTAGATACTGTTTTACTAGATATAATATCAATAATTTCACCTGCTAATTTTAAAGCATTTTTAACATCACGAGTAATATTTTCATTTGCTTCTGGGTCATTAGTTTGTGAATATGCTACACCACCTTGTGAAAATGAAGCACTACCAGTTAAATCATTAACTCCTTTTGGTAAATATCAATTTATAACTGCTAATAAACAAGCAGATTGAATATAACTTAATCATTTATCATATTCAATTAAACCAGTATTATCTTTTTTTACTCAAGGAAACAAATCTTTTTTATTAATTTTATCTGAAATTGTTCCACCTGATAATCTATCCATTCATAAACTAGTTTTTAAAATAGCATTATAAATTAAATTATCATTATAAGCAGATTGTTTACGATCATTAATAGGTTGTCAAAGTTTACTTTCTTTAACATCTTCAACTGTTATAAATAACAAATTACTTAAATTATTTTCCATATAAAACACCCCTTAATTGATTACGATATTTATTTTTTAAATTATTTGGTTTATAACTATTAACCTTTCTTTTGGTTTTATTAATTGCTTTAATAGATTTATTAACCTGATAAAATTTATTTTTAACTGGTGTTTTATATAAATTCTTAATATTTTTAACATCACTTTTTCGTTCTCGATATCATTTTTTATTATTAATTTCACCAGCAAAATTAAAATTAAAATGTCCAATCTTTAAATTATTAATAAACTTTTTAATTTGTTGTAATTTTTGAACTGTTGGTAATGTTAATTTAGTAGTTCCTTTGGGATATTTTTCTTTTAATGCTTGTGGTAATCGTTTTTTAATATAATTTCTTAAATGACTAGGTAACCATTTTCTTAATCAATAACGCCAAAATAAAGTTCCAGCATTAGAAACAGCATTACTTAATAATTTTCATATTTCAACTGGAACACTAGGATAAACATAAGGTCCATAAAACTTAGGATGTTTTGCTGTTTTTGTATATATTAAAATAGTTAAATTACCTGTTAAAGTTAACTTATTTGTAATATTAAACATACCACTATCAAGTCAACTACTATTTAAAGGTTGTCAATTAGTATTTAGATAATTTTCATTTTTAAATTGTTCTCTATTTTTAATATTATTATCTTTTTCTAATTGACTTAATATTTGTTGTATTTCTTTTTTATGACCTTTTTTAATTAAATCTAAATAAGTAAATGGATTTAATCACTGATAAATATCTTCAACTTTACTTGTAATTTTATTATATTTATCAGTAATATAATTAATTGGTTTTAATACTTTATTTTGAACTTGATTAACTCTATTAATTAAATTTACAAATTTACTTATTAAAGGTTTATTTTCTAAATTAGATACTAATAAAGTTAAAACGCGTAATATTAGTAAATTCATTGTTTATTAAGAATTTTTAATTACTACATCAATCGGATTTGTTTGACCAGTAGCATTGTTTTTACCTTCAATTTGAACTGCAACAGTTTTATCATTTGTAATATCAATTGGTCAATCTTCACCCTTAGCTTCAATAAAGTAATCATAATCATTATCAGTTAAAGAACTATCTATGGCTTTAACTGATTTTAAAACAACATTTTTAAATTGTGGTTTTAATTGTTCGGCTGTTGTTTGAGTTGGATCGTCAACATGAATAGTTGGTTTATCTAATTTATTAATCCCACTAATATCAATTTTATTTGATGATGGAATTACATAATCAACAGAAACTCTAAATGTTTTATTAAGATTACTTTTAGCAGTATTAATTTCTGCTTGTGTAGGTGCTTTTTCTAAAATAATTTTACATGTTTTTGGATATAAAATAGTTGGTGTTGCATATTGCACTTTACCAATTCATTTAGGGTTAGCAGTATCGTTATCTAAAACTTGTTGAATAGTATCCATATTAATTGGATATGCTCATACTTGTTTATTAATAATTAAACCATTTACATTAGTAAAATTATAACCTTTATCACGATTAACTTGTCCTTTTGTATATGTTTTTTCTAAATGAAAGCTTTTTGATACAGGAATCCCCATTGCTGTATTTTCATATAATTAACCATTAACCATTGCTTTTAATTGGGCTTGTGAACCAATTACTTTTAAATAAGCTGGTGTTAATCCTAAATAGGCTCTACGACCTAAAACCATAAACATTTTATCTGTTGGCAAACCAAAATATAAATTACTAATTTGATTAGTTAATTCAATCAAAGTTTCATTTAATGTAAAGAATGCCTTATTTGAATCATCAGCATTTTCTGCTGTATAACTACGAAATGGAATTACTTCATATTGACCATCTGCTAAACAATAATCATAAATAGCATGAATTAATTCACATTCTAAATTAACAAATTTATTCTGTACAACACTAGAAATAGCATCAGCAATAACACCATTTTTAATATTTTGTTCTATTAATGCCAAGTCAAATGCTTCATTAATTAATTTTAAATTAAATCTTTTATCAATCGGTACCGGAATTCTTGTTAATCCCATTGTTTGAGTTTTCCCACCATTTGGTAATGAATAATCATCTTGTCATACCACACGATGAGTTAAATTATATAATGCTTGTCGTGCATTTGGTAATCAAGCAACTTGTTCGGCAGTTGCTGTTGCATACTGCATAATACTTGCATATTCATTATATAAAGGTCCGCGCAATAAAGCATTAACCATATCAACATAGGCTTTTTGAACTGTTGTATTACCTTGTAATGTAAAAGGTACTTGTGGCAAATTAATTGTTGCCATAATATTTCACTCCCTTTATTATCTAAGGTTTTTAAGTGTGAAATCTGATATCTTTTTAATCTCTTCGGGAGTATATGCTCCTTTTTCTTTAATAGTTTCAATTTCATCATTTTTATTTTCAACCGATTTTTCAATCATATCTTTAATAAAATTAGTTGGTGAAATTGATGGTTGTTCTTCAACAAACAAATCAGGTTTTAATTCTTTTAAAGTTTGCATTTTTTCAGATAAAGAACTACCACTAATTTTATTTAAATTAGTTTTAATATCTTCAATTTTAGTAGATGGAACATCTTTAAATGCTTTTAATTCATCTAATTCATTAGATAATTTAATAAAGTCTTCTTTTGATATAACATCTTCGCGTTTTTGCACACTTTCTCTAATTTGCTTTGCTTCATTATTAAACTGATTTAAGATATTTTCAGCAATCTCTTCACTTAAACCTTGTTCTATTAATTGTTCTTTTGTAAGTGCCATTTTATAAACTACTCTTTTTTTATTCTTGTTCGATTAACAAGTCAGCATAAACTCTTTTTTATGGAAAAAGATTAAAACGTAATTTAATTATATACCAATAGTTTATAAATACAATACTTCTTTAATTTTGTCGAAAACTCTTGATGAAATAAAAAAAATCATCAATATGACAATTTGAAAACTAATTTTGTGTAAGATTATGATTTTGCTTTAAATTTTTTAAACGTTAAAATATAATACCGTTGATTGTTGGTTTGGTGTTAAACCTTTGTGTTGGTATTTTCATTTTCAGAGCTTTAAATAATTTTGAATATTAGTGAAACCCAAACCATGATAATGAATTAAGGCTTCTTTAAGACTGGATTGTAATTTACTAATCTTATTTAACTTTTGATAACTAGTATCAGGGTTTGTACTAGTTTTGGTGGAATATAGAGTAGAATTTGTTTGTTTTGCTACTAATAAATATAGTGGTTGCATATCAGAAATAATTATTGATTTTTCTTTAATTAGTTGCTTATTCATATTTTCAATAATCCATTGTTTTTGTAATCTTTTGGTATTGGTGGATTGAACAAAAATATTATTATTGCTATCAACTGCCATTTGAATACAGCATTTGGTATCAGTTGAAAATGGATCGAGATGAGTTTTTCGTTTATCAAATTTATCTTTAAAATTGCCTTTATGAATTTCTTTAATAAATGTTTCATCCATTTGGATTTGACCATTTAATTTTTTAAATTTTAACTGTGTATTTTCTAATTGTTTTGATTGCATTAATTTTTGTCGATTATATCAAGCGGTTTTTGGGGTTGTTTTAATAAAACGAGAAATTATTTTACTAGATTGTCCTAACAATGAAATTTGAATTAATAAATTTCACTGTTCATAATTTAAATGACTTCAATAAGTAAAATGATGACGAAATGCATCAAAACTAGCACGACATTTTTTACATAAATATTTTTGTTTTCCTTCGGAATTATGACCATTTTTAACACAATGAAAAGATTTGCAATTAGGACATATAATGCCTTTATCTCTAAATTTTTGATCAATTTCATTTAAACGTTTTTGTTTTTTAATTAAGTCTGCTTGTTGTTTTATTTTTTCATAAAATTCTAAAAATTGATCATCTGTTAAGCTATTTATTAATTCTGTAATTATTTTTTTCATCATTTATTTACCTCTATATATTAAAAATATACCTAATTTTAGGTATATTTTATAAATATCAAGAGTTTTCGACAAAATTAAAGCAATACTTTATGTATAAAAATAATAAACAAATAAAATAAAAAAATGCCTAAGGTTACCCGCATTTACAATGCGATTAGGTCATCCGGATACCCGAAACCGTAATTACTTAGGACTTACATATAAATTATATCATTTATAAAGTCATTTATCTATATTTTAATAATATTTAATATAATATAAATATTAATATATATATTTATATATTTATTATAAAATAAACTTAATATATTTCATTGCTAATTTATCCCTTAAAACGCGTCATAAGAGCTATTTTTCAAGATAAATTTTTAAAATAATTCATAATATTTTGCTTGCTTATATATATAATACAATTAGATCTTGATAAAAAGTTTCAAGATAAGAAAAGGAGAAATACAAGTATGAAAAAATTACTTAGTTTATTAAGTGTATTAACAATTAGTGGGACTACTATACCAACCACAATTGCTGCCAATTCTTATGAAGAAAATAAATTAATAAATATTAATGATGAAATAAGACAAATTCAACAAAAGATATATTATTTAGAAAATGAAATTGAAAATAAAATTTTAGAAGAAACAGATGAAAGAAAAAAAATGGAAAATTATAATAAATTATATGCAGAAAATTATGATACAGGATATTTAAGATATTTAGATGAATCTAGGGAAAAAATTAGACGTATAATTAAAGAAAAAAAATCTATGCAAAATGAAAAAAACGGTTTAACTGAATATTTAAAAAACATTAGATAATGAAAAAAATATTAAGTCTTTTGGGAACAATCACTTTAATAGGAACCAGTACAACCAGTTTAGTTGCTTGTAATACACCACAATATACAGAACAACAATTAAAAGAACTAAAAGAAAAACATAAAATAGATACTGAAAACAAAGAAATTAAAGACAATTTAGAATGAATAGCACCATAAGAAATGCCATTTAATACAGTTGATAATAAATGATATTATGTTGTATGAAAAGGTAAAAATTGAAATATCACCAAATTTAAAAATAATGAAGAAATACAAAATAAGGATAGTTTTAAAGTTTTAGAACAAAAAGATGAATATAAACTTGAATTACATCGTTATAGTTTAAAATATGAAGTTGATTTAAATGTTTATGAACCATCTAATATGACAAACTGGCCTTGAAGAATAGATCATGGTAATTATTTTAAATTTGTTTATCGTTGAAATGGTGAAAAACAAAATTTACCTAATTTAGATATTGATAAAGATGGTACTGTAAAAGTTAGTGGCGAATAAAAAAGAGATGTAAAATCTCTTTTTCTTTTATCTTGGTTTAATTATAATTTTAACAGAACTATCGCTCTTATTTCTAATACCTAAAACATTTGGATTATTAATATCTATTGTTATATCTTTATCATTACCTCATGAAGTATGATTTGTTTCACAATATCCTGATAGTTGAATAAATAATATTTTTGAAAATCTAATTTTTAATTTTACATCATTAGTATAATATGCTTGTATATATGTTTCTCTAATTTTGTTATTATCATTATTAGATAATTTTGTTATTTGAGTTGTAAATTGTAAATGCCAAATCATAAAAAGTTAACTATTAATTTAGTTAACTTTTTTAAGTTAATTATAGGAGGTTGAAATTATGCAAACAAAGCAATATTTAATTTTGCGGTCATTAGTGAAAAAGTATGGTAAAGATATTGTTATTAATACTGTCAATAAGATTGTAAAAGATATTGAAATTAAAAAGTAAAAGAATAAATTATTCCGCGTAATTTATTAGCGGATAATTTATTCAATAATGTTTTTTAAGTGGAGCAAAGCGACAACGGGCGGAGCGAGTTTGCAAATTTCAATTTTTTAATTTATTGAAAGGAGATATATTATGCCAGTTTGATTAACGACAATATTTAGTGTTGTTATTATATTAGGTATTTTTGCGTGAATTGGTTTATCAATTTATCAGAAAATTCGCCAAATTCGAGGTAAGAAAAAAGATAAAAAAGAAATTGAAAACAAGGAGGATAAAAAATAATGTTAGGGATGTATTTAACAACAGCAATTAATTTTTTAGCAGCAGATACTCCACCTACTATTTCAGATGGAATGGGTTCTATTTGAAGTGGATTAGGGCAAGCGATGATGAAAGTTAAAGAAGCAATTTATGCTGTATTACCACAATTAATGACTTTTTTAGGTGATGCGTGAATTATTTTAATTCCATTTGGTATTTTTGTTATTGTTAAAATATTAAACTTTTTCCGTGTTATGGTCAAAGGATTTTAGTAATAAGAAACTAAGGCACACTAGTTTATTTATTTTTTATTAATTTATTTTGTATAACTATTATTTTAAAACTTAATAGTATTTTTCAGTGTGTCAATTTTTATTATTTTATATATTTAACATTGTTAATAACATTGTTTATTAAACATTAAATAAACAATATATAGCATTATGTATAACATTGTTAATAATCAGTGTTTTTATCAATAAGTAAACAATATATAAACATTAAATATAACATTGTTTATTAAATAAATATTTAGTTAGGAGTTGATAAAATTGAGTAATTTTGTTAAGAAAAATCAAAATATAGAAAATTATTTTATTCGTAAAGAGTTGATAGTTTTTGAAACAGAAAAAGCAATTTTTATAAATTTACCTAATCATAATCGTCATATTGGTTTTTGGTTGAGTAATAAATTTATTTATCCGAGTGAAAAACACTCAGAACAAGTAGCAATCGGTTTGATTTATGATAATTCTTATCCTATTGTAAAATATGATGAAAATTTAAAACGTCATATTTGAAAGTATTTAACTGGAACAGAATTAATTAATTTGTATAATCAATATAAACAAAATTATTTTAATCGTATGCACAAAGCATTATTTTCAAATGAACCTAAAAAAGTAAAAGTAAATAATAACAATAATAATTTAACAAATTGAAGTGTTGAAAAAGAGCAAGAATTAATTAATGATTTAGAAAGTTTAAATTAAATGAGTTTATATGACTATTGAGTTCAATTTGTTAGTTATATTTTTGGTTCAAATGCCCCTGAATTTTTATATGTTATATCGTTTGTATTATTTATCGTTTTATTTTTTGGGATGTTTTTTAAACTTATTCAAAAAATGTGGAGTTTTTAAAAATGCAAAATGATTGAGAAAAATTAAAAGAGTTTTTTATTCATGTCTTTTTGTTTATAAATAAAACAAATGTTGAAAGTATTACAACTTGGACTTTGACACAGAATGAATATTTAACTTTGATGGTTGGTGTTTGAGTTGTTATTTTATTTTTAACTTGGTTTTTGTTATGAATGATTTTTAAAATAGTTGGGTATTTTAAATAATGAAAAAGTTTGTATTTTTCTTAAAAAATTATTGTTATATTAGTAGTTCAATGATTTTGTTTAGTTTAATTGATTTGTTATTTTGAATAATTTCATTAAATTATACTGGTTTAGTATTTTGATTATTATTTGCTTTGCAATGTGTTTATTTTGTATGATGAGTTTGAAAAAACATATTTTATCAGTTAAATGCTTTTCGGTTAGTAAGTTTTGTTTGAGATAATCCGTTATCAGTTATTATTGGTAAATTAGGAACCGGAAAAACTTTACTTTTAACTTATTTATCACAAACTATGAAATTATTAACAGATAAAATTTATAGTAATTATCCGTTAGAAGATGAGAAAGTTAAAGTTTTAACATTTAAAAATTTAGATTTTACAGATAGAACAAAACCAGTTCCCCCTGATGATAGTGTTATTTTATTTGATGAAAGTTATTTATATATTGATGGAACTAGTCCTCACGATGAGAAAAAAGTCCATAGTGGTAAAATTCCGTGAATTGTTTTAGCAAGACATTTTGGTAATCGTGCTTTGTTTACAGCACAGCGTGAGGGTATGATTTGAAATAATATCCGACAATTAGCAAGTGGTATTATTATTCCAATTTCACTTAAAAAACCGATTGCTAAAAAAGGATTTAATTTTTTTAATCGTTTCTTTATTATGCGAATTGGTATTTTTCAAGATATTACGGATTATGAAATTTGAAAAACAAAATCAGTAGAACGAACAGCAGAAGGTAAACGAGTAAAACATAAGTCAGATGTTGGTTTAGGAATTCGGTTTTTTAAAATAATTATTCCGTTAGAATTTGCACAGAAATATGATAGTCAATGATTAAAGTTTGTTCATGATTTAAAAAATGATGAAATAATTAATAACAAAGAATACTATTGGTCAGAAATTACTAAATTGAGTGTTAAAGAGCGGTTAGAATTGTTTGATATTGATATTTTGAAAAAGAATTTAAAACCTAAAAAAGAAAAAGGAAGTGATAAAAATGATTAATTTGTTGTCAGAAAGTAGTAATTGAGATAAGATTTTTAGTTTTATTTTTGATGTTTTTTTGTTTATTTTTGATGTAATTTGAAATACTAAATTACCAATGACAAATACAACAATTGCTTATTTTATTATTTTTTTATGGTTGTTAAGTTATCAATTTATGCAATTCACGACACAAGAACACAATATAACGAATTAGGTTCAATAGTACAAACGGGGGTATCAAATATTTATTCTGCGACTGCTCGTGGAGTTTCAGATACTAAACAAGGTATGCAAAAACATATTACAGAGCGTAAACAGTTTAAAATTAATCGTAATAAACAACAATTATCAAGTTTAGCAAAACAAGCAAAAACAAGAGAACAAGGATATCGGAGAGTGCATAAATAATGATTAGACTAGTTTTATTGGTTGCGGCAATTGCTATATTTGGTACTGGTTTTATTACAGTTATTATTAATCAATTAACATCAGCAAAAAATATTATTATGGATTTATATAACTCAGATACTTTTTTACTTTCTTTATTTGGTAAGATGGCAATTTTGTTTAGTCATCCGTTAATGTTAACAATATCAAGTTTATATATTGTTGGGTTTATTGTTTCAAAAACATTATATAGTTAGGAGTTATTTATGAAAAAATTATTTTCTTTATTTTCAATAGGACTTTTAGGGCTTTTAGGTTTAATTATTCCTTTTATTACTTTAACAGCATTTAAACCGTTAAATCAACAAAATTATACTGTTAATCAACAAACAACAGGAATGAATGAAACTGATTTTATTAATACAATGTTTTTACGCAGTAGTTTTTTTGAAAATTGGTCTGAAACCAATTATTTTATTAATCCAACTTTAAAAACATCGCAATCATTAACTTATAATGATAAATGATATTTAGATTTTTTAAAGGATAGTTATTCAACGGGGATTTCATTTGATAAACCCAGTAATGAATTTATGGATTTATACAAAAATTGAGATAGTTATGTTAAACAATATAACATTGATAAATTTTATGATGTTGATAAAAAACAATTTCTAAAAGAATTAACAAATTTTTCTTATTCTTTTGCTAAGTATTTTAATACTGTTGAAATAATTAATAAATTAGAAAAAAGTATTGACAATTTGCAACAAGTTAATTTAAAATTTCAGAATTGAAAATGATATTCAGGAGATGAATTGAACCATGGACCAACTAATAAATGATATATATTAATATCTAAATCAACTAATTCAACTGATGCAGTATATGCAATACATTTAATTCATTTTACAACAAGTACAAGTATTAGAACAACATATCCATTTTTAAAGTCAATATACAGATGAGAAAATACAAGTATTCCAACTGATAAACAAGTTCCTGAAATAGATAATCAAGGTAATCTTCTTTTTTATACTGATAATGATTATCAAAAGGTTCGTTCTTTTTTATTAAAGTATATTGATGTAATTGTTCAAGAAAATATTAGAATACAGCAAGGTGGTAATCCTGATTATGATGATTCAAATTTAGGCATTCAAAGAATAATCTTTGATTTTGAAATTATTAATAATATGGAAAAATTAGATTGAAAACCTGATGTTATTTTAACTAGAAAATCAATTTATCGAATGATTTTAACGATTGATGAACATAAAAATATTATTGCTGGTAGTTTAGAATTAACACATCTTAAACAATATTGGGATGGTAATAATGCAAATAGTTATCGATATACTGATGATTTAGGTTTTTTGTTTACTTTTATGAAAGAAAAAGATAGTATCTTTAATTTTAGTGTTGAAACATATAATTATAATCAAGATAATACTCCTAATATTGGTAAAATGGTTTTTGAACAGATGAAAGGTCAAATTGATATTAATAAATTTTTAAAAGCCTTTTTTACCCATGCTTTGGTACCTGTATTTCAAAATCGCAGTAATTTTATTGAAAGTGGTTATATTGATAATTTACAGTATGATACTGTTTTAATTAATTTTTTTGGTTTAAAATTGATTAATTTTAGAGATGTTTTAATTGATGAAACTAATACTAATAAAAATCAATTTGAAAAACTATTAAATAGTATGTTTACGGTTTCCCAAAATTTTTATAAAGATTATTTACGAACAATTTTTGACTTAGAAAACAATACTTATGTGCAAGGTTATAATAAAAAATATGGTTTATTAGCAAATAATGGTTTTAAGATTTATCCTCGTTATTTTTATTTTTCTGATAAATATAAGCAACTAGATATTAAATTGTATTCAGCATTTAAAAAACGATTTTATAACATTAACTATGGTAATGTATTTAATTATGATTTTTCTGTTGCAAATGATTATAATATTAATCAAAATGAAGGTTATATTTTTGAAGGTGCTTTAAAAGATAAATATGGTTTAAAATATAAAAAGATTGAAGAACAAAAAATTGGTTATAATGTTTTTGAATTACAAGCCCAAAAAGAAAATGATATGTATCGTTATTATGATTTTAATTTTGGTATTTATAACTGACAAGAAATAAATAATGGTGGATTATTTCCTGATGGGCAATGATGACAAGCACAATATGAAAGTTGTAGTTGATATAATTTAGCGTGTCATATTAGAAATGCGGCAATTTGAATTGTAAATAATATTCCTGGTGTTAAGCAAGTGAATGAATTAGCAAGCGGAGTTGGTAAAATATTTCAAACAATATATAGTTTTTTTAATCAAACATTCGAAGTATGAAAATTTAGTCCAGCATTATATAACACAATAACAAATATATTCCTATTAATTATTTTTATGAAATTTGTTCGATTAATATAAAAAAGGACTTATAGGTCCTTTTATTCTTTTCAATCAGTAATTTTACCTGTTTTATTATCAATTATTGGTAGAGCTGGTTTATTTAGTTCTTCTCATCTGTATATTGACTTTAAAAGTGGATATGTTGTTTTAATACTTGTACTTGTTGTAAAATGAATTAAATCTATTGCATATACTGCATCAGTTGAATTAGTTGATTTAGATATTAATATATATCATTTATTAGTTGGTCCATGGTTCAATTCATCTCCTGAATATCATTTTCAATTACTTCCAATTGGTGGTTCTTGTGGTTGTTGTGGTTCAGGTGTAGGTTTCGGTTTATTACCCCCTCCGTTTTCATTGTTATTTGGTTTTTCACAACTAATTAATGTTGTTGTACTTGTTGCTGTTAATCCGATTGCTCCTAAAATGCTAAGTCATTTTTTCACTTTAATTTTGTCGAAAACTCTTGATATTTATAAAATATACCTAAAATTAGGTATATTTTTAATATATGGAGGTAAATAAATGATGAAAAAAATAATTACAGAATTAATAAATAGCTTAACAGATGATCAATTTTTAGAATTTTATGAAAAAATAAAACAACAAGCAGACTTAATTAAAAAACAAAAACGTTTAAATGAAATTGATCAAAAATTTAGAGATAAAGGCATTATATGTCCTAATTGCAAATCTTTTCATTGTGTTAAAAATGGTCATAATTCCGAAGGAAAACAAAAATATTTATGTAAAAAATGTCGTGCTAGTTTTGATGCATTTCGTCATCATTTTACTTATTGAAGTCATTTAAATTATGAACAGTGAAATTTATTAATTCAAATTTCATTGTTAGGACAATCTAGTAAAATAATTTCTCGTTTTATTAAAACAACCCCAAAAACCGCTTGATATAATCGACAAAAATTAATGCAATCAAAACAATTAGAAAATACACAGTTAAAATTTAAAAAATTAAATGGTCAAATCCAAATGGATGAAACATTTATTAAAGAAATTCATAAAGGCAATTTTAAAGATAAATTTGATAAACGAAAAACTCATCTCGATCCATTTTCAACTGATACCAAATGCTGTATTCAAATGGCAGTTGATAGCAATAATAATATTTTTGTTCAATCCACCAATACCAAAAGATTACAAAAACAATGGATTATTGAAAATATGAATAAGCAACTAATTAAAGAAAAATCAATAATTATTTCTGATATGCAACCACTATATTTATTAGTAGCAAAACAAACAAATTCTACTCTATATTCCACCAAAACTAGTACAAACCCTGATACTAGTTATCAAAAGTTAAATAAGATTAGTAAATTACAATCCAGTCTTAAAGAAGCCTTAATTCATTATCATGGTTTGGGTTTCACTAATATTCAAAATTATTTAAAGCTCTGAAAATGAAAATACCAACACAAAGGTTTAACACCAAACCAACAATCAACGGTATTATATTTTAACGTTTAAAAAATTTAAAGCAAAATCATAATCTTACACAAAATTAGTTTTCAAATTGTCATATTGATGATTTTTTTTATTTCATCAAGAGTTTTCGACAAAATTAAAGAAATCTATTAATTATTTTTGTGTTTAACAAATTTTTTTCAGCATTTTAATAATATAATTAGATTTTAGTAAAGGAGAAAAAATATATGTATGATAAAAATAACAAAATTATTGTAAAAATAACAAATATTACTCCCTATGGTGCTTTTTGTCGAGCAGAAAAGGCTGATGGTTTAATCCATATTAGTGAAGTTTCAGATTATTTTGTTAAAGATATTAAATATTTTTTTGATATTGGTGATGAAATTGAAGTTGAGGTGCTTGATTTTAATATAGTTAAAAAACATCTTAAATTAAGTTATAAAAATTGTCACCCTGAATTATTAAAAAATGATGATAAAGAAATTCAGGAAATAAAAACAGCATTCCAAAACTTAAATAAAAGACAAAATAAAACAGACAATATTGAAAATATTAGTAAAACAAACGAAAATAAATAAATTAATAAAAATATAAAAAAGTAAAAAATAGTTTTATTACTACTTTTTACTTTTTTATTGTATTTCATGATTAATATGTTAATATAATTATAACTTTTTATGATTTAGTTTTACAGTATACAAGTTAAAAAGTTAATTGGTCATCTTCTTCAAGAAATAGTATATCTACTTTTATAATCATCATAACTTGGTAAACCATTAGTTTTACCAGTAGTAAATGTTTTAATATTATTAGTTATTTCTTTAGTATCATTTATTCTAAAAATATTTGGGAAATTAACTTTATCAGTTTGTGAACTACCACTTTCTTGTAAACTTGCATCAGATAAAGTACCAAAATTATATTCACAAGTAGAATAACCTGCTAAAATATTAACATTTCTATTTGGAATAAAATTTTCTATATCACATGGTCCACACTCAACTTGTAAATTACTCAGATTACTTATTTCAATAGTTTTATAAGCATCTTGGAATTTACTTATACTTTGAATTGTTGGGTCAATTTGTTTTAAGTCAATTTCTACCTCATAATAAGCAGAATTAAACTCATCAGAAAATAAATTAAAATAACTATTAGGAATATTTGAATGTTTACATTGTTCTGGTGTTGTAATTTTAGTTTTTAATGGTTGTACTACATCAGAAGGAATAATATCCTTTGTATACTCTTGATAATTATATGGAACTGGTGGCAGAACATATTCAGGGTAATTAAATGTTGGTATTTCATAATCATGTGGGATTAAGAAACTAGTTTTATAGTTAGTTGTCATATCGCGTAAATAATTATTTAATGTACTTTTTGTTTTTCCACGAAAACTCCATACTGATAATCGTAAATAATCTTCTTCATTATTAGTATATGGGTTATCAGCATAAAAGATAATTTCAAAATTACCTTTATATAATGCTTGGATTGAAAACATATCAATTATATAACTACAATTTGTACCATCTGGTGTTTGTAAGAATTCGCAATCATTATCTTTTTCACTATCACTAACTGGTGTTTGTGCATCAATTGCTTTGGTTTGTTCATTAATTAAATAAACTCGGTTAGTTTTAGGATTTAATTGTTTTAAATTATAAGTTGAATAAACTAATTCTTAGGTTGGTTTACCATCATTAGTTAAAACAGTCCCTTTAAATTTATCAGTTAATAAAGTAGTAAAACTAAAACTAGTGGCATTAGCACCAATCATAGCACCAATTTTATCATTTCCTTGTTCTCTAAATATTTCAAATGGTAAATAACCTTTACCAGCAGACTTATCACCTCAAAAGGCATCGTTATAAAAACTATAAACATTAGCACTCATAAAACCATTAAGTCATGGAAAATTAGGTCATTTATCATCTTGGGTAATTGTTAAATTTCCAATTAAGTCCCAAGGAATACCAAAAGAAACAAAGTTTAAAAACTTTCCAATAGCAGGTATAGTAAAAGGATTAAAGACTAATTTTTGCGTATAGTTTAAAGTTAATACGGTAATTTGGCGATTAATAAAATTATTCATATTTAAAATGTCTCAAACATTACACGAACCCATTTTATTATATTCAATTTGAACACTTCCAACAGTATTACCAAATTCATCTTTTCTTCTAAAATATGATGACGCTTGGGTACTAATAATATTATTAACAGTTCCACTATTTACTTTTACTTGATTTGGTGGAGTAATCATTCAACTTTTAGACCAATAAGGTTTAGAATTTGAATTTTCTTACTTAATAGTTGTTCCAACAGTCGGATTGGTTGCTGTTGAACTTGCTTTATCTGTTATTACCATACCCTCATTATTTTTTTCAATTCAAAAATCAGACATTGATTGAATATGTTCTTTTCAATCTTTATATCCAGTAATAATAGTTGGTTGTATCCCTTGAATGTTATATCAACTTACTTCGGGTGATGCATAAGTATTTATTTTATCAGGTGGGGCAGGATACATGTTATACATTAATAAATCTCTTGAATTCATTACTTTTTTATTAAATTGACCTTTAATAATTGGCCGGCCAATAACAGGCATATCAAAAAAGATAGGATTACCATAAAATTTAACTGCCATTGCTCTAACACCTGGGTCTTTTAATAAAACTTCATCTAATTCAACAATACCTTTATTTAGTTTTTCATCATAAGTTATTTTAGGAAAACAATAACCTTCACCTGGTGCTGATGTTTGAATAAATTGTCGTACTGCCAAACCACTATTACTAATTTTGTCATTAATACTTGAAAAGGTAATTTCTTGTCATAAAAAACTACCATCATAAGGTGAATAATAATTAATAACATTTGATGGATATAATCATTGTCTATCTTGTGGTGCAGAATTAATATCACCACCACCAATATTTAATCCACGATCATTAAATACAGTATAAAAATTATAATAATCATTAATATTTAATTTATCGGCATCTTCATCTAAAATTAATAAAGTATATTGTCTTTCGGTTGATTGTTGAGTAAATACTTGTTCAAATTTAACATCACCAAATTGAATTGAACTTCTATCATCAATCATATAAGCATCTCAATATTTACCAACTTTAACTTCTTTTGTATAAAAATTATCTGCTTTATTATCATTATTCATAAAATAACTTAATTTATATTGATTTAAGTATTCTAACATTTTATTAACATCATAAATTTTTTCACCATCAATTAATTTTCAATAAACATTATTATTTTCATCTTTTAATTTTATCGCAAAAGGTGTTTCATTATTGGCTCATATAGTTGAGTTAATTGGTTGTTTATTAAAATCATCAATCATTAATATATTAATTTCTTCACCTTTATATTTTTGTACTATTTTTAAACTATCTTGTCATTGCGCAATAGTACTTTCCATATTATCAAATATTCTTGTATAACTACCATAATCACTTGGTTTGGCATTATTAGGTTTTCAACCTGTTTCAGTATCAGGTATATATGAGCTATAAACATTAAAAGGAAATACCATTCAATGTCTATTATCTCGTATATTTTCTCTAATATCTATTAAAGTATCATGGGCCTGTCTTCTTAATTCTTCCATAACACCTGGGTTAATTCTACTCATTTGTTAATTCTCCTTAATTTCCGTTCTACCTTGTACTGCATTTTGATTATTACCAGTTTAATCATATTCTAGTAATTTATTATTATGTTTTATTTCTTTGGCTTGCATTTTTTCTTGTCATGCTTCTACTTTTTCAAAATATTTGGTTGCTTATAATTCATCAATATTATCATATTCAGTAATTGCTCTTATTGGTTCCATTGTGCAATTATCTAATCTAGCAGTAATTAGTTCATTTTGTCGCATTTGGTCAACTAAACTAGCACTAACAAAATCAAAACCATATTCTCGTTCACCAACACCATCTCATAAACCATAATATTTTAAAACAGTATCAAACATTTTAGTATAGTATTGCTTACGATATGCTTGTAAATATGCTTGTTTTTCTAAGTCTTTTGTTTTAGTTAATAATGACTGTGTTTTATTTTGGTCATTATCTGATTTATCACCAAAAGGACTAGAAAAATGACATGCTAAGTATACTTGTTCAATAATAACTTTTTGGTCTTCGGTATATGTTTCTAAGGTTGGTGTACCTTGTACTACTTGTAAAGATTGGGATAATTGACCATCTACTGCTGATTGACCTGATTGAATAAAAATATCATCAAAAGCATCTTGTAATACTTTTTTATTACCTTTGTTATAAGCAGTCATTAAATCATCATCTAATACCCCATATCAATGAGTACGATTTGCTCATATTTCTTTTGATTTAATATTAAAACTATCTTATAAATCAAATTGTAATTTATAACAATTTGCCATAGTAGGCCATGGGTTTAATGTTGTTGAAGTTGATAAAAATAATGGATTAGGTTAATTAATCATTTCTCAAAAAGGGACAATACCTAATTTGTTTTTAAATTCTTGTACTAAAACAGGTCTAACACCATCTTTAATTTGTGTTTTACTTTGTCCAACAACTACTTCATTATTTTTAGGTCAACCTTTAATAACTATTTTATCTTTGGTACAAATTAAATTTAAAATAAAACCACTATCTGATTGATGATAATTTAATCAAATATCAGCACCTTGTTCAATTTCGTTTATTTTACTTACACGTGATGTAAAGTTAAAAGGGTTAATTCATAAATCAATATTGCCGTCATTAGTCTCTAATAAACCAAAGATAGTTTTACCCATTAAACTTGCTGTTAATTCATTTTTATCTAATTTTTCTTTTATTTTATAAGTTTCATATCATCAGTTTAATTTTTCTAAAATGTCTTTACGATGAGATTTAAATAAAATATCTTTACCATTTATTAATCGCATTTGATGACGAGCAATAATATTGGCTAAATTAATAGTTCAATCATAATTATAAAATTTTAAAACACTATTAATATCATTTAAGTTTGGTAAACTAGGAAAAGTATTATTCATTGTTATTTTGCTCCTTTAATTTTAAAATAAGTGCATAATTAATAATATTTACTGTTAATAAACTAGGTTCATTTGCTAAAACTTGTACACATACTTTAACTTTTTGATATTTCTTAATATATTCGTTATATAAATTTAATTTACATATTGCGATATTATCTTTTTTTAATTCTTGACAAAGTCTTTTTTTAACTTGTCCACAAACAGACATATATGGTCTTTTTGCATTAATTACTCTTTCATCGTGTATTACATAAATATCTTTTTTCATTAAGTTATTCACTCCCTTTGTTGTCATAATTTATAATCTGCTGAACTATTATGTTTAACCATATTAACTAATTCAAAGTGTAAAGCATAAAAATCACTATCAAATGTATCATCATATAAATCTAACATTCTCTCTTCTCTAGCATCTGGTTTATCTTCTCATTGAATTAATTCATATTGTGTTTTACTTACAGGACATTTTTCTCATAATCATTTTAATTGATTAGTATTAATTAACATTGTAAATGCTTCTACACGATGCTTTATTTTAAATTTCTGCTTTTGCGCTGGTTTAAAATGCATGTATTGACCAAAAGTATAATTGTATTTCTCTCGGTTTAAACTTTCTAATGTTGCATAAGCACTATCATCAACATTAATTGATATACCTTGTTGTATTAAATTAAAATATTGATTTAATTGATTATTATAAAACTCCAATATATCTTTTACTTGTTCTAATGGTCCTTTAAATTGTTGAGTAGCATTTGAGTGTGTATATTCAGCAACTTTATAGGCTTTTTTATCAAATGAATTATATATTCAAAAACTCGCTGCTGTTGTATGTCCCTTAGGACTAGTAGAGTTTGCTAAGTCAACACCACCTAATAACTTAGTTGGTTGAATAATATCTGTTGCTTGCATAATATCAAGATATCTTGCAAAGATTGAACCACTAGTATTACCTGGTAAACCTCAACTCCAAACTC
The DNA here is from genome assembly GCF_964019595.1 of Spiroplasma endosymbiont of Sarcophaga carnaria. NCBI lineage: Bacteria > Bacillati > Mycoplasmatota > Mollicutes > Entomoplasmatales > Spiroplasmataceae > Spiroplasma > Spiroplasma endosymbiont of Sarcophaga carnaria. The sequence continues at coordinate 943,557 of NZ_OZ026456.1, read as the reverse complement.
TTGCTCTTTCAATATCTAATTGTTCTAATCTTAATTGCTCATTAACTTTATCTTGTGGTAATTCATAATTTAATCTTCAACTAGAATAATGAATAATAATTTTCATATTTCATTTTTCAATATACTTAATTTGCTCATATTTACTACGCATTATTTCTTCATCAAAAGGCATTAATTCATTACAATAACCAACAATATATCGTTTTAAACTTTCAGGATTACATGTATTAATTGTTATTTTATTTTGATAACCACGAATAGCAAACTCTAAATCACTTAAATCTTTTTGTTGAAATTGGTCACATTCTTCTCTTCAATCAATAACTAATTTATATTTATTCAAATCAGCAAAAGCTTTTAATTTTTCTTTACGACTTGGTGAATGTAAACCTTTACAATATATTTTGCTACCATTTGATAAAGTAAAAGTAAAATTTGATAAATTAATAGTATAAGGAATATGATTTTCATCTAACATATTTCATATATTTTGAAATACACTATCTTTTAAATCTTTACTTCAATACATACTAGCAATGATACAAATTGGTTCTTTAATTAATAAACTAATTTTTAATAATTCACCAAACATTTTAATATTTGAAATAGTCTTACCACTATATCGTGTTCCAATTTGATTAATTTCATTAACTAACTCATATTTCTTAGCAAATGGATATTTATTACCAATACTAATATTTTGTAATAACCAATAAGGAGTTTCTAACAAATAAGTAAAATGGTTAAGCATTATTATCATTTTCTTTCTTAATATCTCTAATATCAGTTTGTAAATTAACTATTATTGGTTGTTGATTATTTAAGTTTAATTCTTGTTCTAACTGTTTTTCTTGCAGTGAATATTTATAATTAAATGCTCGTTGTCAATATAATTTAGCACCATCAGGTGAACGCATCATATATTCAATTATTTCACTTTCAATCCTATTAATTTGTCTTTCAATTAAAGGAACTATCTTTTCGCTCGCATAAGTATCATATCTTCACTTGCGAGAAAGGTTGAATTTATTGGTTAAATCATTCAAAGTATAGGGAATATTGTGTTTCTTATCGGCTCAAAATTCTTCTATTTTACGCTTAATTGTGCTTAAACTTGCTGTTTTTGGATTAAATTCTTTCATTTTTTACTCCTTTTTGCATATTAAAATTGCTATTATTTAAACAATATGATTAAATAAAAGAGTAAACAATACTATAAAAATGTAACAAAAGAACCAACTCGGCTCTTTTTTTATTATCTATATTTTACATCAAAATAAAAAAAAGCAAATTACTTTACTTTTTATTTTTTAATATAAACAGTTTTTAAGAGACAGAATTCAAATACTGTTTATTGCGTATATTATATTCCTATAAAAATATTTGTCAATATAATAATTTTAATTTTTTAATTTAATGTTATAAATTAAATTAAAAGATTGGAGACAGAAAAAAATGCAAGATTATATACATGTAAAATTTGATGAACGAAGATTTTTTAAGGATTTATTTTTATCTGATAGTTGTAAAAAGAAAAATGGCACACTTAATTTATCTGAAATATCAAGGCAAACGGGTCGTGCAGTTAATACTGTTAAAAGAGAAATTAATAGATTTAAAAATATAGAAGATTATGATGCTCGTAAAGCACATGGTGATTATTATAAAAAACGAAAAAAATCTATTAAAAAACTACCTGAATTTACAGAAGAACAAAAAGAATGATTAAATGTAAGATTTAATAAATATCATGATACACCATCACAAATTATTAGAAAATTTAAAAAAAAGTTTGGTGTTAAATTTCCAGCATGTAAAAAAACTTTATATAAATGAATTAAGTTAAATTTATTAGGATTAAATAAACAAAATTTACGCCATCATGGTAAAAAATACAAAAGAAAAGGAAAAACTGAAAATCGTGGAAAATTAGATGATAAATTTAAGTCAATATGAGATATTGAAAATAAACAATCTAATGTTGGTTGATTTGAAATGGATACGGTAGTTGGAAAAGACCATCAATCTGCTGTTTTAGTATTAGTTGAACAAAATAGTAAAAATTATTTTGCAATGAAATTAGAAAAAAATAATTCAAGTGAAGTTTTAGAAAAACTTGAACATATAGTTAGAATTAATGGTTTAGTTGGAAAAATTAAAGGAATAATAACAGATAGAGGAAAAGAATTTAGTAAGTTTGAAGAAATGGAAAAGATTACTGGTTCTAATATTTATTTTTGCGACCCTGGTAAACCACAAAAAAAACCATTAATTGAATATATGAATTCTGAACTTAGACAATGATTTCCTAAGGGAACTGATTTTAATAATGTCGCTCAACAAGAAATAGATTGAGTAGTCAATGATGTTATAAATGAAAAATTAAGGCCTGTTCTAAATTGAAAAACTTCCAAAGAAGTATTTTCAGAGAATTTTAAATAAGTTTATTTGAAAAATTTAATAAATTATTTTTCAGTGTGTTTAAATATGCTAAAAATAGGGCAAATTTACAAATATTTTATTTTTTTGAAAAAAATAGTTGCATTTCTTAAAAAGAGTGTTATTATCAATCTAACAAGAGACAGAATTTGCTGCTTGAATTTACACGATGCCTTTTATAATTGATTTTTTATGATTTTTATTGTATTATTTGACTAATAAGATTTGTTGCATTTCATTTTACATAATTCCAAAAATAAAAAAACTACTTACCTGTAGTTAAAAATGGGGCGGCTGATGGGACTTGAACCCACGAGTGCCGGAGCCACAATCCGGAGCGTTAACCTCTTCGCCACAACCGCCACGTATGATTAAATAAATAACCTTATTTATTATAACTTAAAACAAGAAAATGTAAATAGAAAATTTTCTAGTTCCCCAAAAGTTTCCGGCCATCACCTTAAACATTTTAAAACTATTAAATTGTTAATAAATCTTATCAATAGTTTTATATTATAATGTACTAGGTACATATATGCAGTACCCAAAGGAGTGCGAATGGAAGAAGAGTAACTAAATGTATATAATTAAAAAGAACAAAATTTTAACTAAAGAACTAATAATTCGCAATGTTAAATTCATTTGTTTCGCTAGTTACGTTCAAACAGAGACAGATGTTATTAACTTCTTAAGAAAGTATAAAAATAAAAAGGCAAACCATAACGCATATGCATATGTCATCGGCAGTAGGCGTTAAAATATTTATAAAACTGATAATGGTAAAGCGCGACATATCTCTGGAAAAACCATTTTGGAAAACATTATTGAAAAAAATCTAACAAATATTATTGTCTTAGTTCATCGGTATTATAATCCAATTTATAATTTACCCGAAGACTGGATTAAGAATGGGTATGCGACCATTACCCGTATTATTTTAACTTCCGCCCAATTAGAAAAAATAAATGAACAAATTAAAATTGGAATTTTATTGCGCCCCTTGAACGAAGTATTCTTACGAGAACTTTTAGACAAAAATAAAATCAATATTGTATCTAGACTAATTTATCGTGGTGACTTAATTTTTACTATAATCATCGATCGTAACAACAGTGTCTTAATCGAATTAGATAATTTAATTATTAAAGTAATAATATATAGTTATAAAATTTTAAAAAATTAAAAAATCTTATTAATATTTATTAATAAGATTTTTTTATGATAAAGTAATTAATTCTGGCGCTTCTAAAATTTCTTTTAAACGTGTTAAGAAAATTCCAGCCTCGGCTGCATCAATAATTCGTTGATCAACTGTTAAAGCAATATTCATCATTGAACGAATTACTAATTTATCACCTTTAATAACAACCGGCTTACGAACAATACGGCCAATCCCAATTACCGCTGAGTTTGGATAAAAAATTGTTGGTGTTGCATTAACAGCTCCTACCGTTCCATAGTTGGCAATCGTAATCGTACTTCCTTGTAATTCATAATCGTATAATTCACCTTGGCGTAAACGTTCAATTGTTTCTTGAATATTAATTGCAATTTGTTTTAAACTCATGCGTTCCGTAAATTTAATTACAGGAATAACTAAACCTTCACTAGTTTCTGTTGCTAACCCAATATGTTGTGAATTTTTAATAACGATTTGATTTGTTTTTGAATCATAATATGAATTTAATTTTGGATACTCACTTAATGCTAATGAAACAGCTTTAACAAGAAAACTCATTGTTGAAAAACGAACACCATACTCAGTATTAGCATTTTTCAATTTACGTTGTTGATCAATAATTGAAGACATATCAATTTCAGCATTAATTGTTAATGGTGGTATATGCGTTTGTGACATGATCATTGACTGAATCGCCGGATATCTTGTTGCTTTAATTTCTTCTCTTGTTTCTAATCCTTGTGGTTCAATCTTACTATTTGTATTGACAATGTTTAAACTATTGTTTAATGGTTGAACTAAATTTCCATAAGTATTGGGAATTGCATTTGTTTCGCTATCAAACTTTTTAACTTGTAAATTATTACCACCCGAAGTATTTTCAATTCCTTGGTTAAGAGTTTGTTTGTTGTTCAAATTAAATTCTTTCAACATTTCTTTTAACATTAGATCGGGGGCATTCATTGTTTTCAACATTTGTTGCATTAACATATACTGCATCATTTTATCTAAGTTGTTAACATTATTGTTTTGATTCATATTATTATTTGTTTCTCGTAAACTTTGAATTTCACGTAACAATTCATTTTGACGATTACTTTGTTCTTGATTTAATAATTTTTCTTTTAAAACAGCTAGTTCAACAAGCATAGTATTATCACTTGCTGATTGTTGCGTTGACGGACATTGATAGTTATTTGTAATTGGTGTGACACTCCCTGTTCCTTGTTTTGCTTCTTGGTTTACCGGTCCATATCCTGGTTGGTTTTTATTTTGATTAGCAAAACCTTGTTGATGTTCTGTTGTTGATTGCTCATGATGCTGATTTTCATTTCCATAATATTCATTATCCAACATTTCGTATTGTGATTCAATTTCTTCAAAAGAAGGACGACGATAATTATTAATTTCTCCTAATACTGAATCAACTTCAACATTTCCTTTTGCAATTTGTTCCATTCTTTTTTTAATTAATTCACGTTGGTTTCTTGTTTTTAAAATTTTTTCACGTTGTCCCCCATCATTTAATTTTTCATATAAACGATCACGATAAGATTTTAACGGTGAAAAATAACTCGGTTTTTTAAGCGCTGATTTTTCTGTATCCTTAGGATCAACGGTATAACCGTCAGCTGAAATATAAACTTCATCTGACAAGTCGTCATCCTTAGCACGATAATCTGGTTGGTCATAACCATAAGTGCTGCCTCCACTTTGACCACTTAACATTTCTGGACTAGCATTTCTTTTAATTAGATCATTCATCCTTCCTTGTACAATATTACGTAAAATTTTTGGACGACCATCATCATCTAGGAAATCCATTGAACTTTTTGAATTATCACTTTCTAATGATAATTCATGAAAATCATTTTTATTATGTAACTGCTGACGACGTTTATTAACAAGATTACGAAAACTACTATTTTCTGCTTGATTGCCAAAAAGAGCGGCTGCATTAGCTGGGGCTTCATCTTGATGTTTTGTTTCATTAACTAAATACTTAGCATATTCTTTTGCTTGATTTTCTTCTTCTATTTTTTTTTGCCCAATTAGAACAGCATTAGCAATAATATTTTGTCCAGTTGATTGTGTATTAACATTAAGACTGCTAACTGCTGAATCAAAGTTATTTTCTTTCATAACATCATTTATATTATGCATATTAATCATCATATTATTTTCTTCACTTCTTACATTTTGATTACTTGGTTGTTTAATTGTATCAATTGAAGGAATTTTTGCACGGTTATTAATAATATGATCATCATCAATATCAAAATCTTTAAAAGAAAGGCGGCGAGTTTTTTTAGGACCAAATGTTAATTCTGTTTCGTCTCATCTTTTAATTTCAGTTGGTTTACTTTCTGAAATGGTTTGTTGTTCCATTGTTGGTGTTGGTTGAACCATTGTGTTATTAATAAAATTAGAATTATTAATAGGTTGCCCCATATTATTAAAGTCCATTGTTGTTGGCAATGGTTGATTTAAATTATTTTGTTCAAAACCTTGTCCAAAACTTTCATTTGAAAGTGGCGCTTCATTAATTAATTCTGCTTTAGAATCAATATTCATTTCATTATAATTGGATTGTGTTGCCTCACTATTATTTTGCATTTGTTGTTGATATAATAATGGTGGTGTAAAAGTCGGATTTAAAGTGTCGGATTTAACAAGATTAATACCAGAATAATCATCTTCTTCAACATCTTTTCATTTTGTTCCAAATTCACCATTTTTGGTTGTTGTAAACACAACACCTTTTTTATCTAAATGACTGAATTCATCATTTTCAAGATGTTTAAAATAATATTTTTCAATTTCAGTTTCTGTTGTTAATAAATGAGCAATAACAGCGTTTTTTTTAATTTTGCTGCCGGCTTTAATTGGTTTAACAATGATTCCATCCATTGAGGCTTTAATGATGGCTTCGCCATTGTCACTTTCAATCAAGGCGATATCATCCCCCGCTTTGACAGCAACATCTTGATATAGGAATTCTTTTAAAATTCCTTTTTTTTCTAAAAATGATACTTTAATTTTTTCCATTGTCTCAATTTACCCCATTCAAAAAAACTTAATTTGTTTTATTAAATTTTGTCTAGCCACTTTTATACCCATTTTTTATTACAAAATAATTATATCATATATTCGCTATTTTTACCCGTTAAAATTAAAAACAATATTATACACAAAAAATAAAAAAATGCAAAATTTTTAAATTTCTTTTGCATTTTCTTTTAATTCTTTTACTTTATTGTCAAATTCAGTAATATGTTTTGTTGCTGTTAAATTTTTAACTCATTTTTTACGACTTAAAATTACGATCGCTCAAATTGCTTTTAGAATGTCTGCTGTTTGCATAATTAAAACAATATAAATAATATCTAAATTTGATGTAAAAATTAAAATTGCTAATAATGGAACAGGAACTAATCATATAAATAAAGCATCTAAAATAAACGCATTCATAACTGCCCCACCGGTTCTAATAATCGCATAACTTGTCGCAGCAATCATTAAACAAGGATATCAAAGACCATAAGCAAAGAGCATCCAGTGAGCAATTCTAAATGTTTCTGGCGTATTATTTCTAAATAATAATTCTGGTAAAAATCAACCACCGGCGACTAAAACTAATCCAGTAATAATTCCAACAAAGAAAGCTAAAATCACTAAATGTTTACCATTGTATTCTGCTTCTTCTAAATTATTAGCGCCCAAGCGACTACCAACTAACACTGAGGTTCCTGCTGAGAACCCATGGTACAATGGGGTATACAAGGCGGCAATTATTGTTGAAAAAATAGCATTTGCTGTCAGAGCATCTAGACTATAATATGCTCGTAGCTTAACCTGTAAAACCATTCCAACTGATCAAAAGATTTCATTTAACACAATTGGCCATGCCTTTTGAAACGCACGACGGGTAACATAGCCATCAAAACGATACCAATTACGAGGAATAAATTCATACCGTTTATATCAAAACAAAATAATAATAAAGATAAGTTGCAGAACCCGCGAAGCAGAGGTCGCAATTGCTGCTCCCTGCATCCCAATTCCTTTAAAATCGCCAAGAAAATGTGGTTCAATTAAAAATGGATTCATAAAACAATTTGTGCTTAAAGCAATAACTGAAATTCAAACCGCCAAACCAGCACACCCTGTTTCACGAAGTGTTGTAATAAATGCAATATTAATTGCTAATAATGGATATGATAAAGCAATAATTTTAAAATACTCTGCTCCTTCTTCCGTTGAAATTGATGCTGCTTGATATTCAAAGTATTTAAATCATTGAATTGCTAAGTCTTTATCACCTGGTTGTAATTGTTGAAAAACATCTGGCTGTGGTGCATACTTAGGTGTTGTTGCAAAACTAATTAATTGGTAACCACAAAGTTGCGATAAAATTAACACAATAAAGCAAATAATTAAACAAACATAAATTTTTAATAAGGTAACTTCTTGCAATTCTTTGTATTTTTGTGCACCAAAATATTGTGCATTAAAAACACCAAACCCATAACAGATTCCACTTAAAATCGCAAACATAATAAAATAAAGTTGATTTGAAGCGGCAACTCCATTCATCGCTAATTGACCTGCCGTATAATGAAAACCAACATAGTTTCCTAAACCCCACTGTTCTCAAACTTCTTTTACATTATAAACATTATCTGCTCCAAAAATAGTTTTAATCTCATCAGCCAAATGTTGAAAACCATGCACATTGCTCTTAATTGCACTAGCAAAAAAATTATCAACTAAATCCGTTGACTCCATAATAATTTCTTGCAATGTTGCTAATAAAATTAAAGCTAAAGCTGTTGCATATCATTTTTTTGAAGCAAAAAATTTTGGTCGTTTCTTGATTTGAATTTGTGTCATTGTATATCCCTTCCCATTCAGCTTAAATTACACTGCAAATATTATAATATAAAAAAATAAAAAAACATTATTTTTTTATTTTTTTTAAACAATATTTTTGGTATAACTTATAGCACAATAAATTATGGTATGTTCATTCATCTTTTGAAAACCCTAATTTATTTTTCTTTGTTCGAACTAATTGTGCTGTATGATTATTAAAGTTAATTTGATACCACTGACCACAAGCATTCAACATTAAATGGCCAGTAACTGTTCCCAATGCTCCCAAGACAAATAAAGGCACGATTTGGGATGGATAACCACCCAGTAAATCACGAACATTAGTCCCGCCAAAACTTCAAACACCTTTACCCATATATTGAAAATTATCATTTAGAATTGCTGAAAATAATAACGCCAACAAAGCGTATATTAAAAACATTATTAAACTTCCCAAAATTTGTTTTTTATCATAACTTGGGGTTCCATAAAGGTGCATATGTCAACAAACAGCAATAATTAAAGCGTGATTCCCATAATGAGCTCAATAATAATAATTCCCAAAAGTATAAGCATCTGGTGGAAAAACTAAGGCCAAGATTGGCAATCACACTCCCCATGGCGCATAATACGAATATAAGTTTCTGGTTACTTTGCTATGCTGTGGACACAATAATAAAATTCCATAAATTAAATTTAATCATTTACATAACTCTAACGGTACAGCATCGGTTCAATTATCAGCGCGAATCGTTGAACCACTAGAAATTGTTTCATAAACACCTGGACTAATTAACCTAACTTTAACTCAAGCCTTATAAATTGGCAAGTGCAAACGATCAACAGCCCCAGTATCAAAAAAAATGAGCATATCATTGCCCCTCATATTGCACAATATTATTTTGTCCATATTGCAAACCATTAATTAAAATGTTATTATCACCATTAAACATTAAAGTTGGAATAACTTGATAATAATAAATGACTTTTAATAATCAAAAAATTAATCATGCAAAAATTAAATAACTACCCAAAGAATAACGAAAGGCATTCCTTGTTGCTAACTTCGCATTAAACTTTGGTAATAAAAAAACTAATAGTAATAAAACAACAACCATACTTAAACCAACACCAAATTCAATTCCAAAAGTAACGGGTCCATTCGGTTGTGCTCATTGACTACCTAAGGGGTCAAAAAAACCTCAAGGTCCGTTCCAACCACCAAAACACTATAACTCATTAAACTCATTGGCGCCTCCATTTGCTACTTTTGCTTTTTCTTTTTTGCCTTTTGCTTTACTGCTAGTTTTTCTGTTTTTTTCTTCTTATGGTTTTTACAAATTTTCTGTCATAAACTTTCAATCTTGACTCTTTCACTATGATTTTCAATTTGATCTGTTTTTCGTTTAAAGAACAAAACAAGCCCAACAACAATTTCTAAAATTACAATGACGATTAATAATGCTGCTCATCACGGAAGAACATCAAACAATGATTTTACCATTAACATCACTTAATTTTCCTCCTTTATAATATCTACCATTATACACAAAAATAAAAAATTAATAACATTCGTTATTAATTTTTTATTTGCTTAACTTCGTTTTGATGATTGTTTTTTAGCGATATTGTTTTTGTTCTCTTTTTTAGCTGCTTTAATTTTTTTATCAGCAGCAACTTTATCAGAACGTGTTTTTAAAACAAATTGTTTCATTGAAATTGTTTCACCAGTACGTTTTTTATCAGCAATTTGTCAAAATCCATACATAAAGGCAGTAATTAACGCTCCAATCGCCATAAATAAGAATGCTAATAATGTTCATCCTCAAGCACCAGCTCAACCATAAACACCAGTGTCACCGTTTCCACGACCTAAAGCGGATAAGAACCCAACAATTGGACCACCATGTCCAGCTAAATCAGCAATCCCTACTGCTCCAGCTAATCCACCAGCAATCGCTGATCCAACAATATTACTTGGAATAACACGTTTTGGATCATTTACCGCAAACGGAATAGCTCCTTCTGAGATTCCGATGCAACCCATAAAGAACGCTGTTGAACCCATTGTTCGTTGTTCTTCATTATAAAATGGTTTAAAGATTCATGTTGCAATTCCCATTCCCATTGGTGCAACTGGGATTGCAACTGCCATTGCTCCCATTGGAGTATAAATTTTTGAACCAATTAAACCAGTACATGCTAAGAAAGCAACTTTATTAACTGGTCCTCCCATATCAAATCCAGCCATTGCCCCAATTAATAGACCAAAGGCTAATCCAATTGCCACATTAGCAGCATTTGAAATATTTCCTCATGTTTTTGAAATTCATTCTTGGAATTTTCCCATTACTCATCCAACTGTTGAACCAATTACGAACATCATAATCATTCCATAAATAAATCCAACAACAATTGGAATAAAGAAGATTGGCATTACTGGTTTTAAACCTTTTGGCACGTTTCATGCATTAATTCATTTAACGGTATAACCAACAGCTAATCCAGCCACAATCGCTCCAATAAATCCAGTTGGCGTATTAACTGCTTCAATCCCTGGTAAAGGATAAAAGTTAGCAACATTGTTACCAATAAATGAAACAACAATTGCTGGCGCAATTGCAGAACGACCAGCAATTGAGTTAGCAATAAATGCTCCTAAAACAGGAATCATTAACGTAAATGCTGATCCCCCCAAAATATTTAAATAATAGAAAAAGTTCTTAGGATCAGTTAATGGGTCAGTATAGAATAACTCTCCTCAATGTGCTGTTCCTCCTGCTGGGTCAGGAATTCAACCCATCCCTTTTGAAGAACCGTGGAAGTTTTCATAATTAGGACCATAAATTGCTTTCGCCAATCCTAATGAGATAGCAATAAAAATCCCCCCCAAGATAACAATTGGCACCATATATGATACCCCTGCCATCAAATGTTTCATAACTCCAACTTTCTGACCATTATTACCACCACTTTTTGTTGCAAACTCTCCAACTGGTGTAGTTTTTCCCTCTTTTAAAGCAGCATTAATAACTCCTTCAGGGTCTTTAATTGCTTTAGCAACAGGGCAAATATATACCTTTTTTCCACCAAATCTTGCCATATCAAGACCAATATCAGTTGCCGCAATAATTACTTCTGCTCGTTTAATTTCTGCTTCAGTAAAATCGTTACGAATTCCTTCTGCCCCATGCGTTTCAACTTTAATATCATATCCTAATTTTGGACCAGTTTGATTTAATTTATCAGCAGCCAGGAAAGTATGCGCTACTCCTGTTGCACAAGCTGTCATTGCTAAAATCAACGGTTTTTCACCAGTTGGTTTAGTAGTTTCTTTCGTATCGTTTTGATCAGAACCAGCTAATAGTGCTGCTTGAATTTTGTCCTTATTTGTTTCAACTTTCATTTCTTTTTTAAAGTTTTCATCCATTAATTTTCGAGCAACTTCACTTAATATTCCTAAATGAATATCACCTGATTTAGCCTCAGGAATAATTAAGGCAATTGCCACTTTTGTTGGTTTTCCATCCATTGCTTTTCAATCAATAGCATCTTTAAAACGAATAAACAAAACTGCTTCTTTTTTAACTTCTTTAATCCGCGCATGCGGAACTGCAAAACCATCTTCAAAACCTGTTGAAGATTCTTTTTCACGAGCCTCAAAACCTTTAACAAGTTCGTTCGGGTCAGAAACATACCCTAATGTTTCAGCCAACTTAGCAAGTTCTAAAAAAGCTTCTTCTTTAGTCTTTGCGGTTGAATCTAAAATGATATGCTTCTCATTAAAAATTTTATTATACATATAGTTTTTTCCTCCTACAATCTTAAATTTAACAAAAAAAAAAAAAAAAAGCAATAGAATACTTAAAAAAATCTATTTTTTTAAAAAAACTGGAATTTTTTTCTATAAAAAATGGTTTTGAATAAACCACTTATTTCTTATAACTTAGTAGGGCTTTCCCATTAACCTTAACCGTAATCTTTTGATTTAAATCAAAAATAATTGCTGATTCACCAGCTTTAAGCGTTTCTGTTCCAATTGTAATTTCCCCTTCAACAACTGTTACTTGCCCTCATTGCACTAATGATAAATCAAGGACCTGCGTTTTTGTTAATAAGTGTAAGGTAAAATATTGATTATCAACCAATATTCCTTCTATAATATGTTGGACTTGTTCATTTGAATCTGGAACTGTGGTTACATCAAAACACTCTTGTAAATGTAAGGGACGCAAGTTCCCATCTTTATCGGCTCGATCAAAATCATAAAAACGATATGTCACATCGGATGAACGCTGTAACTCAAAAACAGTCACTCCCGGTGTTATTGCATGAACTTTTCCCGGTGGGACATATAAAAAATCACCTTTCTTAACTTTTACTTTAGTAAATAATTGTTCTCATGCTTTTTGTTCCACCATTGTAATCAATTCCGTTTTGGTTTGGGCTTGATGACCATAAATCATTGTGGCATCAGATGAACAATCAAGAATATATCAACATTCTGGTTTTCCCAACATCTTATTGTGCTTTAAACTATATTCATCATCAGGATGCACTTGCACCGATAAATAATCATTTGCTGTAATAATTTTTGACAATAACGGAAACTCGCTTTCCGTAGTGCCAAAATATTCAGGATGGTTTTCATAAAATGATTTTAATGACGTTCATTGCTCTGGGCCAGTTGCAATATAACTCATACCATTATCTAACGCACTAATAACTCATGCTTCGCCATATAAATCATTTGTTGGTAATTGAAAGCCAAAATCCTTCAACTTGTGGCCCCCTCATAATCGTTCAGAAAAAAACGGGGTTACTTTAATTACTTTATACATAAATGTCCTCCTCAGGTTTTCATTTATATTTAACCATAAAAACCGAAAAAATAATATTATCTTATCAATTTATAGTAAGATATAAATAACTAGCAGAAAAGGAGTTCAGAATGGAAATTATTAATATTCGTAGCTATCTTAAAAAAATAAAGTGGCATTTGTTATGGCTTCTTGCCGCTTTGGGGTTGGTTACAATTATCTTTTTAATTATCTTTTTATTACAGAAAAAAATGTCAGCCCAAGATAAATTAATGTACTGTTCAATTTTTATTGTCATTAATTTGTTGCTATTATTTATTAACTATTTAATTATCAAAAACCCCTTTGTTTTTTCAAAAATTTATCGTTATGATGGTGAAAAAAATAGATTAAGTCTAAGTTTTTACTTTTATATTTTTGTTTTTATTATTACCCTTGTTTTTTTCTTTTTAACAATTGTTTCAATCCAACTAATTTTAAAAACAACTTTTAACAATGCAATTAAACAATTATGATATGCTGGTTTTGGTTATGCCTTATGAAGTTGTTCTATTATTGGTGGTTTTAATACAGTAAATTTAATTATCTTAAACCGACCAATTCCCCCATCAAAACCTAATTCTTAAAATCATAGGCCTCAATTCACTGCAATGATTTTAATAATCATTCTAAATCATTACGAATAACATTAACAACATTGGTTATCGCTTCTTGGTAAGTTCCAACAAAACAAAAACCAAGCAACATCCCCGTTATATCATTAAAACTATTAACATTATAATTATTGAAAGAAATTGTAATATAACCACCATCAAATTGCATTAAGGGGATTTTCTTATTGTTATTAGCTAATTCAATTAGATTAACCATTACTTTTGGGGTTAATAGTTTTCGAATTAGAATTTGATAATTTGCATTAACAGCAAATATTTTTTCAAATTCTGTTGATTCTAAGTCCGTATTATCTTTTGATTTAAAGATTTTTAAAAAAGTTCGCATTGCCTTAATTGTCGCAATTAACATTCATAGTTCATTAACATCAATTATTAAATATGGATAACGTGTATAAATAATATCTTTGCTTTTCCCCATATCAATTAATTCTTTACGGGTTAAAGTTCCAAACGAATAATTAACATTTGTTGTTTGAAAGTTAATAACATAATCTTGTCTAATTTCACTTTTTGCTGGGACTCCAACATAGGGAAAAAGATCAAAATCTTTTTTAACGGTGTCAACTTGATATTTCTTTGTTGTGATAGCATCTAATTCTGTTTGGTAGAATTTTGCTAAGGGCAATTCTTGAATAATAAGTTTTTGTAATTTAATTGCTTTTGAATATTTAAATGTTAAATATCCAGCACCACTTAACGAACCTAAACTAGCAAGAAAAATGAGAACTTGACCAGTAATTCCCACCGAACTTAGAGCTGCTAAAAAGAACAAACTAAGCTTAATAAAAGTTATTATTAATAAAAATCATAATAAAAATTTAATTATTACTAAAAACCAATTCAAAAACATATAGCGCTTTTTTAAATATTTAAAATTAATATTTGTTAATTTATGTTTCATAACCGGGTCGGTAAACTCTTGTGTAACAACCGCTTCTAAAGGTAATATATTATTTTCCATTGCTTCCTTTTAATTCCCCCATTAATTTAAAAAATAGAATTAGGAACAACTAATTATTGTCCTAAATCTATTTTAACATCTTGACGATCAACAGCATCTGCTTCAAAATATAAGAACGTGTTTAAACGTAATGAACTTGCCGCAACATTTGATGGCCAAGTTTTTAAACTGGCATTAAAATCACGAACTGCTGAATTATAGAAACGACGAGCGGCAGCAATATTGTCTTCGCAATCTTTAATTCCTGTTTGTAATTCAATAACACTATTGTTTGCTTTTAAATCTGGATAATTTTCTAATAAAACATTAATTTTCCCCGCTTGACTAGTAATTGCATTATTAACCTTATATAATTCTTTAACATTTAAGTTTTGATTAGTTTGACTTCTTAGCTCAACAATTGCTGTCAAAGTATCTTTTTCATACTTCATATATTGTTTTGTACTGTCAATTAATTTTGTTAACATATCAACTCTTCGCTTTAATTGAACGTCAATATCTGATGCTGTTTCCTCAATTTTTTCTTTATTACGAATCAAATTATTTCTTGATAAAATAAATAAGAAAATTGGAAAAATTAAAATAAACCAAATATAAACAAAGAATTTGCCAAAAAAACTACTTTTTGCTGCAACTTCTGCATTATTTACTGTTGGATTATATCCCATTTTTGTTCCTCCTTTACGGGCCTATTTGTTAATCATTATATAAGAAAATAATAATAAAAACAAGATAAACTTTTAAATAATAAAAAATAGCTCGTACTTGAGCTATTTTTAAAAAAGTTAATTATTTAATAATTGAAACAACTGTTCCGGCACCGATTGTACGACCACCTTCACGAATTGAGAATTTTGTTCCTTCTTCAATCGCAACTGGGGCAATTAATTCAACTGTCATTTCAACATTATCAGCTGGCATAACCATTTCTACTCCAGCTGGTAATTTAATTGAACCTGTAACATCGGTTGTACGGAAATAAAATTGTGGACGGTAATTTCCGAAGAATGGTGTATGACGCCCTCCTTCTTCTTTACTTAAAACATAAACTTGTGCTTTAAATTCTTTATGTGGTTTAACTGAACCTGGTTTTGCAATAACTTGCCCACGTTCAACATCGTCGCGGTTTACTCCACGTAATAAAATCCCAACATTGTCTCCAGCTTTAGCGTCATCTAATAATTTTCTGAACATTTCTAAACCTGTTGCAACAACTTTTTTAGTGTCTTCTTTTAATCCAATAATTTCAACTTCTTCATTAACTTTAACAACCCCACGTTCAACACGTCCTGTTGCAACTGTTCCACGTCCTGTAATTGTGAAAACATCTTCAACTGGCATCATAAATGGTTTTGCGATATCTCTTTCTGGTTCTGGAATTCAAGTATCAATTGCATCCATTAATTCCATAATTTTTTCTTCTCATTGAGGATCACCTTCAAGTGCTTTTAACGCTGATCCTCTAATAACTGGGGTATTTTCTCCATCAAATCCGTATTCACTTAATAGGTCTCTAACTTCCATTTCAACTAAGTCGATCATTTCAGTATCGTCACCAATCATGTCACATTTGTTTAAGAAAACAACCATTTTTGGTACACCAACTTGTCTTGATAATAAGATATGTTCTCTTGTTTGAGGCATTGGCCCATCAGTTGCCGCAACAACTAAAATCGCACCATCCATTTGTGCGGCCCCTGTAATCATGTTTTTAACATAATCGGCATGGCCTGGACAGTCAACATGAGCATAATGTCTTTTTTCAGTACGGTATTCAACGTGTGAAGTATTAATTGTAATTCCACGTTCTTTTTCTTCAGGTGCTTTATCGATATTATCATATCCTTGTGCTTCTGCAAATCCTTTTTTAGCTAATACAGTTGTAATAGCTGCTGTTAGGGTTGTTTTACCGTGGTCAACGTGACCAATTGTTCCAACGTTTACGTGTGGTAAACTTCTATCAAATTTTTGTTTTGCCATTTTAATCTTTTCCTCCTATATTTAATAGACAAATGTCATAACTATTGTAAATTAATTTGTCTTGCTTTGCAATCCTTTTTTAATAATGGTGGATAAAAACCATCGGTGTAATAACCTTATTCAGCTGATTTTCCAGCTTTTTTAATAATTTCTTCGGTAACTGATTTTGGTGCTTCTTGATAGTGTGAGAATAACATTGTGTATGTTCCTCTCCCTTGTGTAAAGCTTCGTAAATCAGTTGCATATCCAAACATTTCTGATAATGGAACTTTTGCCTTAACAACTTGGGCATTTCCACGTTGATCATTTCCTTCGATTTGACCACGACGTGATGATAAGTTCCCCATTACATCTCCATAGTATTCTTCTGGAACAGTAACTTCAACCGCCATAATTGGTTCTAAAATAACTGGTTTAGATTTTTTTGCCGCTTCTTTTAAAGCTAAACTAGCAGCAAATTCATACGCCATTTGTGATGAATCGACATCATGGTATGACCCATCAAATAAAGTTGCTTTAATATCAATCATTGGATACCCTGCTAATTTACCAGTTTGCATTGATTCTTCAATTCCTTTTTTAACAGAACCAATAAATTCTTTGGGAATTTTTCCCCCAACAATTGCATCAACGAATTCAAAACCTTTATCATGGTTTGGTTCAAACTTAATTCATACGTGACCATATTGTCCACGTCCCCCTGATTGCTTAATGTATTTTCCTTCTACTTCCGCACTATCTTTGAAGGTTTCACGATATGAAACTTGTGGTGCTCCAACATTGGTTTCCACCTTAAATTCACGTTTCATTCGATCAACTAGAATGTCTAAGTGCAACTCACCCATTCCAGCAATAATTGTTTGCCCTGTTTCTTCATTTGTTCATGTTCTAAATGTTGGATCTTCTTCTGCTAATTTTTGTAATGCTAAACTCACTTTTTCTTGGTCTGCTTTTGTTTTTGGTTCTAACGCTAAACTAATAACTGGTTCTGGGAAAACCATTGATTCTAAGATTACTTCATTTTTTTCATCACAAAGAGTATCTCCCGTTGTTGTTAACTTTAGCCCAACTGCAGCAGCAATATCACCCGCATAAACTTCTTCAATTTCTTCACGATTATTAGCGTGCATTTTTAATAACCGTCCAATTCGTTCACTCTTATCTTTTGTTGAGTTTAAAACAGAACTTCCTTTTTTTAATACTCCTGAATAAACTCGGAAAAATGTTAATTTTCCAACAAAAGGATCAGTCATAATTTTAAATGCTAACGCTGAAAATGGTTCACTATCATTTGTATGACGTTCAACTTCTGCTCCGTTTGCTAATACTCCTTTAATCGCTGGAATATCAACTGGCGAAGGTAAGTAGTCAATTACCCCATCCAACAGTAATTTAACTCCTTTATTTTTAAAGGCACTTCCACAAAAGACTGGAAAAAAGTCTCCCGTTAATGTTGCCGCACGAATTGCA
Organism: Spiroplasma endosymbiont of Sarcophaga carnaria; assembly: GCF_964019595.1. NCBI lineage: Bacteria > Bacillati > Mycoplasmatota > Mollicutes > Entomoplasmatales > Spiroplasmataceae > Spiroplasma > Spiroplasma endosymbiont of Sarcophaga carnaria. The sequence continues at coordinate 925,158 of NZ_OZ026456.1, read as the reverse complement.
CTTTTAATTTCAGAAATTGTAATTTCATTACCATCCAAGTATTTTAGCATTAACTCTTCATTGAAATTAACAACTGCTTCAATTAATCTTGTACGATATTCTTCCACTAAATCTTTTAAATCATCAGGAATTGGAATTTCTTGGGCTTCTTCATTTGCTGCTCCATCGTAATGGTAAGCTTTACGTTCCACAATATCAATGATTCCTGAAAATTGATCTTCTGCGCCAATTGGGATTTGCACTGGATGTGCATTTGCTTGTAAACGGTTATGAATTGTTTTTACTGAGTATAAAAAGTCAGCTCCAATTTTATCCATTTTGTTAACAAAGACAACTCGTGGTACCCCATAAGTTGTTGCTTGTCTTCAAACGGTTTCTGTTTGGGGTTCAACTCCTGATTGTCCATCAAGAACAGCAACTGCCCCGTCTAATACTCGCAATGATCTTTCTACTTCCACAGTAAAGTCAACGTGACCTGGAGTATCAATAATATTTAAACGAATATTTTTTCAAAAGGCTGTTGTTGACGCAGAAGTAATTGTAATTCCACGTTCTTGTTCTTGGGCCATTCAGTCCATTTGACTAGCCCCGTCATGTGTTTCTCCAATTTTATGAATTTTACCAGTATGGAATAAAATCCGCTCTGTTGTTGTGGTTTTCCCAGCATCAATGTGCGCCATAATTCCAATATTTCTCGTATTTTCTAGAGAATATTCTCTTGCCATTTTTAGATTCCTTTCTGTGTTTCTTATCAACGATAATGGGCGAAAGCTTTATTTGCTTCTGCCATTTTATGTGTATCATCTTTTTTCTTTACTGACCCACCAATACCATTTGAGGCATCAATAATTTCATTTGCTAAACGATCAATCATACTTTTTTCATTACGTAATCTTGCATAATTAATTAATCATCTTAATCCTAAAGTAACTTTACGATCATCATTTACTTCAATTGGGACTTGGTAATTAGCTCCCCCAATTCGACGAACTTTTAGTTCTAAATGTGGTGTGATGTTTTCAATTGCTTTTTTAAACACTTCTAGTGGTTCACTATTTGTTTTTTCTTTTACAATATCAAATGCTCCATATAAAATTGTTTGAGCAACTCCCCTTTTCCCATCAATCATAATCTTATTAATTGCACGAGTCACTAATTTTGAACTATAAATTGGATCTGGTAAAACATCTCTTTTCTCTGCTTGGCGTTTACGCATAAAACTCCTCCTTTCTTTTTATCTAAGCTTTAGTTGCTTTTGGTCTTTTTGTACCATATAGTGAACGTCCTTGTTGACGGTTATTAACTCCGGCAGTATCCAACGTTCCACGAATAATATGGTAACGTACCCCTGGTAAGTCTTTAACCCTTCCTCCACGGATTAAAACAACACTATGTTCTTGTAAGTTATGGCCTTCACCTGGAATATATGCTGTTACTTCCATTCCGTTTGTTAAACGAACACGGGCATATTTTCGTAACGCTGAGTTTGGTTTTTTTGGTGTCATTGTCGCAACACGAGTACAAACTCCTCTTTTTTGTGGTGAGGTTACATCAGTTGGTTTTTTTTGTAAAGAGTTTAGCCCTCTATTTAAAGCGGGGGCTTTTGTTTTTCACACTTTTTCTTTACGTGGTTTACGAACTAATTGGTTAATTGTTGGCATTAAACTTGCTCCTTTCTTTTTCACATATCCGAGTGTATCAAAGAATACAATCCATATATAATATTACATAAAACCCAAAATTAAGTCAATAATTATTTAACTGTTTATCATAAAAAAAGACCAGACGGTCTTTTTTTAATATTCTTCAGCTTTTGCCGCAATTCCGGCTGTAATAATATCTTTCGGATTTTTTAATCCTGTTCCAGCTGGAATTAAATGTCCTAACATAATATTTTCTTTTAAGCCTTCTAAACGATCAACTTTTCCTTTAATAATTGCTTTAACTAACACACGCGTTGTATCTTGGAATGAAGCGGACGATAAGAATGACTCTGATTCTAATGGTGCTTTCTTAATTCCAAAAATAACATGTTTAGCAGTTGGTGGTTTTTTCATTGAACGAACTGCTTTAATTGTTTTATTACGATAGCGTTTAATTGTTACAATTTCACCTGGCAATAAATCAGTATCACCAGCATCAATGATTTTAACTTTATTCAACATTTGTTTAACAATAATTTCAATATATTTGTCTGAGATTTCAATCCCTTGTAAACGATAAACACGTTGAACTTCTTTTAAAATGTAATTGTGAACATCTTCAATCTTAGCAATTTCTAATAATTCTTTAATATTAATTGAACCTTCCGTTAACTTTTGTCCACGAACAACTTTATCACCAATTTTAACTCGTAAAACGGCATTATATTGTGTTTTATATTTTCGTTCATCACTATCTGATGCAACATAAATGGTATGAATTCCACTTTCATCACGAATGTCACTAATAACTCCATCAATTTCTGAAATAACAGCAATTGATCCTTTTGGTGTTGTAACATCTAATAATTCTTTAATCCGTGGTAACCCTTGGGTAATATCAGCTCCACCAGCAACACCTCCAGTATGGAAAGTACGCATTGTTAACTGTGTCCCTGGTTCTCCAATTGATTGGGCCGCAATTGTCCCAACTGCTTCACCAATTTCAACTTCCATTCCTGTCGCAAGGTTTTTTCCATAACAACGTTGACAAATTCCTTTTTCAGCTTCACAAGTTAAAACTGAACGAATTATCACTTCTTTAATCCCACTAGCAACAATCGCTGCACTATCTTCTTCTGATAACAATGTATTCGCTGTGATTACTTTACCATTTTTTAATTTAATATCTTTTAAATTATAACGCCCAACTAAACGGTCAAATAATGGCACAATAATATTTGAGTGTTTTTGTTCAATAATATCAGAAACAACAAAACCACGACGAGCATTACAGTCTTTTATTGTAATAATAATTTCTTGTGAAACGTCAACTAAACGTCTTGTTAAATAACCTGAATCCGCAGTTTTTAACGCCACATCAGCCATCCCTTTTCGTGCCCCGTGGGTTGAAATAAAGAACTCGGATACGGTTAATCCTTCTCGGAACGAAGATTTAATTGGTAATTCAATAATATCTCCTTTCGGGTTGTTCATTAATCCCCGCATCCCAACTAACTGCGTAAAGTTTGAAACATTCCCCCGTGCTCCTGAATCAGCCATCATAAAGATTGGGTTTTTAGGATCTTCTCGTAAAACATGTTCTAATTCTGTTTGAATGTTATCTTTTACTTTTGATCATACGTTAATAATTCGATGTTGTTTTTCACGACCTGTTAACATTCCCATTTTAAAGTATTCATTAATTTCTTTAACCTTATTATCTGCTTCTTTAAACTCTTCTTGTTTTTTATCATAAACCTTAACATCGCCCGCTGAAACAGTTACCCCTGATTTACCTGAGTATTTAAACCCTGAGTTTTTCATGTTATCTAACATTTCAGCGGTTTTATTTGCTCCATAAAGTTTAAAGTAACGATCAATAATGTTTGATAAGTCTTTTTTCTTAAATGGTGGATTGACCTCCCATTTTTCTAAATACTCAACTAAATTAACATTATCCTTAATTAATGAACGAGCTGGTAATGCTGTCAAGTTTTGAACATTTGGTTCATTTAAATATGGAAACTCTTCTTTAAAAATTTGGTTAAAAATAATTTTTCCTGGTGTTGTAATAATATAATCATCCATTTGTTCAGGTTTGAATTTTTTATTAGCAAAACCACTGGCAGGAATTGCAACTAAGGCATGTAAGGCTACGGCCCCAGTTTCATAAGCAATAACTGCTTCGTTTAAATCTTTAAAAATTGTTCCTTCACCCAATTGTCCTTTTTCTTCATATGTTAAGTAATAATTTCCTAACACCATATCTTGGGTTGGCGTTACAATTGGTTTTCCATCTTTTGGTCCTAAAATATTACGACTTCCTAGCATTAAACTACGTGCTTCAGCAACAGCTTCATCGGTAATCGGAACATGAACCGCCATTTGATCACCATCAAAGTCGGCATTAAACGCTGTTGTCACTAAGGGGTGCAAACGAATTGCTTTTCCTTTAACTAATTTTGGTTCAAAAGCCTGAATTCCTAAACGGTGCAATGTTGGCGCACGGTTTAATAACACTGGTCGTGATTTAATGACTTCTTCTAAAACTTCTCACACTTTGTCATCTTGATTTAAAATTAATTTTTCAGCAACTTTAATATTTGCTGCTAAACCATCCTTCACTAATTTACTAATAATAAATGGTTTAAACAATGTAATTGCCATATCACGAGGTAATCCACATTGATACATTTTTAAATCTGGCCCAATTGCAATAACTGAACGTCCTGAATAATCAACTCTTTTTCCTAATAAGTTTTGACGGAAACGACCTTGTTTTCCTTTTAAAATACTTGTTAATGATTTTAATGGTCGTTTATCTTTTCCAGTTACTGGCCGTGCTTTTCGTTCATTATCTAATAATGCATCCACAGCCTCTTGTAACATCCTTTTTTCATTATTAACAATAACACTTGGTGCTCCCATTGCTTTAACTTTTTTTAATCGTTCGTTTCGAATAATAATTCGACGGTATAAATCGTTAATTTCTGAAGTAGTGAAACGACCACCATCTAATTGAATAATTGGTCGAATATCTGGCGGAATAACTGGAACTGCACGCAGAATCATTCATTCTGGACGTGAACCTGATTTTTTTAATGAGTCTAATACTTCTAAACGTTTCATTAATTTATTTTGATCTAATTGTGTTTTTTTATCTTTTAAATCTTGTTTAATCTTTTCAATTTCATCATCAATATTTAGATTTTTTAATAATGTTTCAACTGCTTCAGCTCCAATTCCAAAACGAGCATTAGTATGGCGATTAATAAACTGTGCACATTCATCCATTGAAAAAGGTAATGAAGTATTTTTTAAATCCTCAATCATTGTTTCGCCAGCCTCATAAGCAACAGTCCCTTGTTCTAACGTATCTAAAATTTCTCGTAATGTTTTTGTTAAACGTTGACGAGTTGCTGCTGAAGTTTTGGCATTTCCTAAATCTAAAACCATTTTTTGTTTTAATGATTTAGCATCACCAGCATCCAAGACAATATACGACACGAAATAAACAACTTCTTCTAATTCTTTTGTTTTCATATCTAAAATTAATGCAATTCGACTTGGCGCTGCTTTTAACATTCAAATATGACTAACTGGTTCTTCTAATTCGATGTGACCCATACGTTCACGACGAACAATTGCTTCTGTAATTTCAACACCACAACGTTCACAAATTTTTCCTTTATTTTTTGATTTTTTATACTTCCCACAAGCACATTCAAAGTTTTTAGTTGGCCCAAAAATCTTTTCATCAAATAAACCATCACGTTCTGGTTTTAAAGTTTTATAATTAATTGTTTCTGGTTTTTTTACTTCACCATATGATCAACCACGAATGTCTTCAGGGTTCGCTAAACCGATTTTAATCATACAATTATTTTTTTCATTATTTTCAACCATTTTCTCTGCCCCCCTTAATTTAATTCTTCTTGATCATCAACATAATCAATTTTGCTTTCAATATCACCATTGCCATAAGAGTCTTCTTCTAAATTATTTTGCAAATCAAATTCATCATCAATTTTAGCAAAACCATCTAAAATGTCATCTTGTTGTGGTTCCCGATTTGTATTTAAAATAAAATTATCAATATCAAATTCATCTTCAAATTCATCATTATCGGTCAACAAATCTTCATCAACATAATCTGATTCATCATAGCTTTTAATGTTTTTAATGTTTCCTTCTTCATCAATCATATGAATATTAAATCCTAATCCTTGAATTTCACGAGTTAAAACATTAAATGATTCTGGAATCCCTGGTTCAGGAATCTTTTTGTCTTTTACAATCGATTCATAAGCACGAGTTCTTCCTTTAATATCATCTGATTTAATTGTTAAAATTTCTCGTAGGGTATGTGCTGCACCATAAGCTTCTAACGCCCATACTTCCATTTCTCCAAAACGTTGTCCCCCATTTTGAGCTTTTCCTCCTAATGGTTGCTGTGTAATTAACGAGTATGGTCCAACATTTCGGGCATGTAATTTATCATCAACCATGTGTGATAATTTCAACATATACATTACTCCCACCGAAACTGGATTATCAAATTTTTCACCCGTACGACCATCAATTAAAACTTCTTTCCCGAAGTTTTTCATGTTAGCTTTTTCCATAATTTCAATTAATTCTTCATTTGTCATTCCATCAAAAACTGGCGTCGAAACTTTTTGTCCTAATTTTTTAGCCGCCATTCCCAAGTGAATTTCTAGCACCTGACCAATATTCATCCGCGATGGTACTCCTAATGGATTTAACATAATATCAATTGGGGTTCCATCTTCCATATGGGGCATATCTTCTAATGGTAAAATTTTTGAAATAACCCCTTTGTTTCCATGGCGTCCAGCCATTTTATCTCCCTCTTGAATTTTTCGTTTTTGAACAATATAAATTTTAATTACTTCTAAAACATCAGCAAATAATTCATATTTTTCACGAGGAAAACGTTTAATTGCTTGAATAATTCCTTCACCACCATTTGGTACACGTAATGAATTATCTTTAACATTTTTTGATTTTTCACCAAAAATTGCTTGTAACAATTTATCTTCTGGTGATAATTGGGTTTGACCTTTTGGTGTTACTTTTCCAACTAAAATGTCACCTGGTTTAACTTCTGTTCCAATAATGACCAATCCATCATCATCTAAGAATTTACGAGCATTCTCCGAAATATTTGTAATTTCACGAGTAATCTCTTCTGCTCCTTGTTTTGTTTGACGGCGTTCAATTGTATACTCTTCAATATGAATCGATGTAAAAACATCCTCTGAAACTAAGCGTTCAGAAACAATAATAGCATCTTCATAGTTATAACCATTTCAAGTTGTAAAGGCAACAACAACATTTTGCCCCAATGCCAACTCTCCTTTATCAATTGATGGTCCATCCGCTAAAACTTGTCCTTTTTCAACTTTTTGACCCTGTTTTACTAATGGAACATGTGTCAATGAAGTTCCTTGATTACTACGTACAAAAGTATCTAAATTATAATTCTTTAGCCCTTCTTTTGTTTTTAAAACAATTCTTGTTGCATCAACATAATCAACACTACCATCATATTGTGACACAATCGCTAATCCTGAATCACGTGCTGCCGCATATTCAACTCCTGTCCCAACATATGGTGAATTTGGTGAAATTAGTGGAATTGCTTGACGTTGCATATTAGCTCCCATTAAAGCACGGTTAGCATCATCATTTTCTAAAAAAGGAATACAACTTGTCGCAATTGAAACAATTTGTTTTGGTGAAACATCGACATAGTCAACATCATTACGCGTTGCAATAATATTTTCACCTTGGAATCGTGCAACTACTTGTTCATCTAAGATTTCACCTTTATCACTTAAACGAATATTTGCTTGTGCAACAACATAATTTTTTTCTTGATCTGCTGTTAAATAATCATTTTCAGCAGTAACTTTGCAGTCAATCACACGACGATATGGTGTTTCAATAAACCCAAAGGCATTAATTTTAGCATATGTTGCTAAATTATTAATTAATCCAATATTGGGTCCTTCTGGTGTTTCAATCGGGCAAATTCGTCCATAATGTGAGTAATGGACATCCCGCACTTCTAATCCAGCACGTTCTCTTGATAACCCTCCTGGCCCCAGCGCTGTTAACCGACGCTTATTTGTTAACTCTGCTAATGGATTTGTTTGATCCATAAATTGTGATAACTGTGATAAATTGAAAAATTCTCCAATAATAGCAGACAATGGTTTATTATTAATAATATTTGATGGTTTCATTTTGAATAAGTTTGATGTTGACATTTTTTCTTTAACATTTTTTTCAATTCTTAATAAACCAATACGAAATTGATTTTGTAATAATTCTCCAATTGTACGAACACGACGGTTTCCTAAATGATCAATATCGTCAACTTCACCAATTCCATCCGTTAAATTTAATAAATATGAAAATGTTGCCAAAATATCTGGTACAGTAACATATTCATCAGTTGCATTTGGATCAATTCCAATAATGTTTGCTAAACGCGTGCGAACTTCATTATCAACATAAACTTTAATTTTTTGAATTTTTTTTGAACAAGTAACTTTATCACTAAATTTAACTTCTTCTAAACAAGCTCCCGCTTTTAAAACTCCTTTTAGTTTATTAATGGCTTCTTTATCCATTAAAGTTCCTTCTTTAAAAACAACTTTACCATTAACATCTTTAATATCCTCGGCTAAAACTTTGTTATAAATTCGGTTTTCAACAGATAATTTTTGAACTAATTTAAAACGTCCCGCTTTTGTTAAATCATATTTACGTTTATCAAATAATAATCCGTATAAATATTTTGTTGCACCATCAGGTGTTGCGGTTTCTCCTGAACGAATTTTTTTATAAATTTCTTGAACCGCAATACTTTGATCATAAGCAATGTCACCAGTATATGGATCTAATTCATAAGTGCTTTTTACTAATTTATTGTCACCAAAAATATCTAGTGCATCCTCTTTAACAATTCCTAATGCCGTTAAGAAATTAGCAACTGATACTTTTCGAGATTTATCAATCTTTATATAAAAAACATTTTCAAAGCGTTCTTCTTTTCCCACTTTAATTTTTTTATGATCTGATTCAAATTCTAACCATGTTCCTCGTGATGGAATTAAATCAACATAATAAACATTTTCCCCATTTTTACGGTTTAAATCAATTTTATAATATGCTCCTGGTGAACGAATCAATTGTGAAACAACAACCTTTTCTGAACCATTAACAATAAAAGTTCCTTTTCCAGTCATTAATGGAAAATCACCAAAAAAGACCTCTCCTTCTTTTTCAATTGTAATATCCACTAATAACCTATCTTCTAGTCTTTCCGTAATTGTTACCGTACATGTTGCTGTTTCATCGCCAGAGTGAATATCATAATAAATAACATCTGGTGATTTTTTTAAAATTGTGATCATGTGTCCAACACGTTCTTCAATTCATGATTTAATTAATTCTGGTTCCCCTTTAACAATTAATTTTTCTACTTCTAAATCTTTTGAATTAATTGTTAATTTTAAATTGGAATAAATTGGTGCTTCAAAAATTTTTGACTCATCTTTTGCTTGAGAAATAGTTCGCCGCGGCTCTCTAAATTCTCAATTTAACATCTCTAAAACAATATTTCCCTCATGTCCTACAATTGGAAATACCTCACTGAACACTTCGCTAATACCGATTTTCTTAAATCAATCATATGTTTCAGTTTGAATTTCAATTAAGTTTGGTAAATCTAAATTCCCACTTACTTTTGTATAATCGATTCTTTTAGCATAGTGCCCAAATTCTTTTTCTTTTAATGCCATTAATTATTAACCTCACTTTTCACAATATACGCTTATAAATTTTATATTGGTTTAGAAGAAAAGTCAATCATTTTGACCATTTCCTTATCTTTTTTAAAATCTTTTTGTTCACTATTTATCACAAGCCTTACTACTCATGACGGTCACAGACAAAAATTTCATCATCAGTTGCGCCAACCATTGCTTGTTTCATCTTTCCGAATAAAACTCCCGCAGCGCCACCAGCAACTCCTTGTTTTTCTTGTTCTGCAACACATTTAAAACATTTTGGATTAAAATCTGCCATCTGTTTTACCTCCTTTAAGGTCTTCTTAATTTTACTAAAAAATAATTAAGTTTTGCAACTTAATTATTTATCAATTAAAATTCATGCTCATCATCCATGCTGAACATTAATATCTCCGGCATTTGAACCATATGCTGTATAAAAAATTGAATTCATACGATCTTGGCCAAAAGTAAATGCTAAGCAAAATGATCCGTTTTTATAATTAAAAACAATTTTGTCACGGGTTGGTTCATAATCATTTGGTCCCCCAATTCATAATGACTTGTCCTTAACTAGATTATGCAAATTGAATAATTCAAGATCAGGTAAATTTTTTGCTATCTTACTACGTTTAAAATTAGTTAAGAGTTTTTTAAATATTGTATTTGCACTACTAATATCATTTTTAAATTCTGCAAAAAGACTATCCCCAACATGAAAAACACTAGTGTTTTTAAAATTATTAGCATCACTACTTCCAAGAACTCGTTTTTTTAATTCAACATTATAGTATTTATGAAATGCTACAATAATTTTCCCAAAATTAATTAATTTGCTATCTAATCCTTGGCGACTAATTAAAATATTACTTTCAAAAGTTTGATTATTAATTTTTAAAGTTCCTGCCAATGGTAAACCATATAATGAAATATAATTTAAATTAACATTTAATTTTGCTAACATCATATTGTTATGATCAACATTAAAAATTGGTAAACTTTTCTTATATGCTGTCACAAAATTTTCTGGTGTTAAACCAATTGGGTTAAGACCTTCACCAGCTCAAAGCGCGGGTTGATAGTTTCCAATATCAGCTTTTTCTGGAATTTGACCGGAATTTTCTGCGGTTATTGTTCCAGAAATTAAACGCATTAATTTTTTATTTCCACCATTGTCAAATACAATTGCATCACGAACTGCTTGGTCAATTTCAGAATCTTCTCTAATCATGTTCTTTAAATTAATAACAAAAATGTCATCCAACGGTTTAACATCCATATTATAATTAATTTGAAAATTAGTATAAATTGAACGAAACTTGTCATTGCTATCAATAACTACTTTTTGATAATTATTAAAGAATCTAATTAAAATTTTAGTAATTGTTTGAATTGAATTTTGTAAAAGTTTTTGAATTTTTTCTGGTTCATTTGTAATAATATAAGTAATCGTAAACGGCATTAATTGATTTAAATTTTTAAAACTTAAATTTAACACAAACTTATATTGTAATTGCACCGCTTTAACGCCCGCCACTGGGGTATTGGTTAATTTACCAATTTTATCTAAATCAATATAATTTAACGTAAATTTACTTTGTTCTTTATCAAATGTTAATGGCACCGTATCCAAATAATAATTTGAATATTCTCGAATAATTTCAAAATTTAAATTATCAAAAACAGAGCGAAAACCATTCTCAACGTTTTCTAATCCCAAACTAATCTTTGGGTCTGTTTTATCAAGTTCGATACTTTGCTGATCTTTATTAACTAAATCATAAAAAGGGGTCAATTCTGAAAAGGCATTTGAATCCTTCAAATTACCATTATTATCACAATCAGTAATAACAGAACTAACTTTACTAGAAATTTTAGTTAAATTTATCATATCATTTTGTAAATTTGAGTTGTCATAATCATTAACAATATTTTTCTTATAACAACCCGCCAGATTAATTGGGACCCCTGTTATTATAGCCGAAATGGCAAAAATAGTTAATAGTTTTTTCATTTTTTTTCCTCCGAAAAACAATACCTTTTGTTTCCTATTATTATTATAAAAAAGCAAGTATTTAACTAAACATAATAAAAAAACAACCAATGGTTGTTTTTTTACCGCAGGGACTTATCAAAGGGAATTCCTGACGCTTTTGGAATTTTGGAATATTTGGAAAATGCGACCATTGTCACTAACGCTAAAACAAATGGTAATATTTTTAGCAATTGGTTTGATGGATCAGCAATATTTCAACCAGTAAATCGTCATAATGTTCCTGCTAACGCAATTAAGAAACTAAATAAAACAGCTCCTAAGGTAATATATTGAATTCTTCATTGTCCAAAAATCATAATTGCTAAGGCAATATAACCTTGGCCTTGTACATCACCACGAAATTGACCTGAAACATAATGGGTAAACATTGCACCAGCTAAACCAGCTAAACATCCTGAAATAATAACCGCTTTATACCTTGTTTTAATTACATTAATTCCAGCAGCATCAATTGCATTTGGATTTTCGCCACATCCAGCGTAGCGAATTCCTGTTTTAGTAAATCTAAAGAAAACAAAGGTAAAAATCGCTAGAACAATTGCAATAATTAAAAAAATATTAATAATTTGTGCTCGATCGATTCCAATTGTGCTAAAACCAGTTTGAATCATATTTCCGGCAGCTAAAGCTGGAATACTAACAAAGAATAATCCTAATCCTGTTGCTAATAAGTTTAAAGCTGTCCCCGAAATTACTTGTTGTGCTTTTAAAGTGATTGAAGCAAAACCATGCAATAAGGCAAATGCTCCCCCAACAATTGTGGCAATTAATAAAGCAATGATTTGCATGCCATTTCCATATTGTGAAAGAACTTTTCCTAACAATGCATAGACTAAAGCCCCAATAATCATCATTCCATCAATCGCAATATTAATAACACCAACTCGTTCTGAATATAACCCCGCCATTGCAGCAATTAATAATACAGAAAAAAGGACCGAACCATTGGCAAATAATTGTGAAACTGCTTCCATTAGTTTTTTCCTCCTTCTTGTGCTGACTTATGATATGCTGATTTCTGACGAAGATACTCTGTTTTTAAAATTTTATTATCTTCACCAACAGCCTTAATAATTGTATTTAACTTCTGATTTAATTCATTTCTTCACTGCGGTAAATTTGTCCGATGTTTTTCTTTAACAACTTTATTTTCAACATCAAATTGTTGTTTCATCGTTGCTAATTGTATTGTTAAATCTTTTTTTAACATCACTACTTCTTTTTTAATCCCAGGATCATTTTTTAATTTAACATCAATTGCTTTTAATTCATATTTAATTTCTTTTCGTGTCTGGTAATTTGTTATTTTAAACTGACACATTTCTTTCCACTGTTGATGTTTTAGTTTTTTAATTTCTTGATTTAATTGTTTAGTAACAACCTTTTCTTTACTTTGCAATGTTTTAAAATCAGTTAAATATTTTTGTTGAATTTCATCAAAAACAGGATAATAACTCTCACGCACCTTTTTAATGGCATCCTCTTGTTTTAAGATTAAATCACCATATTGTGTTTGTAATTGTGCTAATCTAGCATATAAATCTTTTTTCGGTAGACCATAAAGTTGAGAAAGTTTTTGTTTTGTTTGTCCTTTACATTTTTTAACTGTTTGAACATAATTTCGTTTTAAAAAACTAGCTTGTTGTTTTTTTGCTAAATATTCATTTTTTACTTGTACAAAATGATCCATCGCTGAACCAAGAGCAATAAAAACGGCTAAATCATATTTTGTTTTAATTCCTCGTTGCCCAATTTTTGCTGCTTCTTTGTATTTTGAATTTGTAAAGAAACGCATTTCTGTTTTTAAAGTTGTAATCTTTCCAGCATATAATGTTAATTCATCATTAATTTCTTCACGATAAGCTTTAATTAATTCCTTATCTCCTTGCTGTTTTAATTCATGGATTTTAACTCGATACCTTTTATTGATTGTTTTGATTTGTCTCTGATATGTTTTAATTTGTTGCTTATATTCATTATATTCTTGTTTTCAATCAACATAATGGCGAATATTTCACCAACGACGAATTCAAAAAATTGGTTTGAAGTAAATAAATAGGGCCGGAATCGCGGTCATATAAATAATAATCCCAAAAATTAATTGTCCCATTTGTTTTGACATTTGAAAATCTGGTAATTGCGTTGCTTGTAACGCTGCGGTTTTAATGATTCCTCATAATAAAGCAATTGGTAAAATTGCAACACCATTAGTAAAAGCAACTAATGCAACAGCAATCGCATCAAATCCAACCACCGGCAAAGCATCCGTTGTAAACCGCAAGACCGTTGATTGAGTCATATAATATAGCATTCCTAAAACACCAGCTAGTCCACCCGATAAGGCCATTGACACAATCATATAGGCACGAACGTTTGTTCCAGCATATAGTGAAGCATTTCTTGATTTTCCAACCGCTTTAATCCGAAATCCTAATACTGTATAATTCATAATGAAGATAACTGTTAGTAATAATAACATTGCAATAATAAATGGAATAATTCATGTTTGACCATTTAATGTTAAATTAAAATTAGGAGCAGCTGTAACAATATCAATTGTTGAATTATGATTTGAATTTCACATCCCATGCGCGGGATTCATAAACATTCATTTCATCACATATCAAACAATTCAATTTAACATAATTGTTGAAACAACTTCATGAATATTAAAATACGCTTTTAGTGCACCAGCGATTGCTGCTAAAGCTGCTCCAACTAAAATTGAAATAAGCAACGCTCCAACAACACCAGCTCCTTGACTAATAGCTGGATTTTTTAATCCTAAAACAATTGTCATACTACCAGCAAGGAGCATTTGTCCGGGAACTCCAATATTAAATAGTCCCGCTTTAAACCCAACCGCAACAGCTAACCCCGCAACAATATAGATTGCTCAATATGTTAATGTTTGGTCTTTTAATAAAGGGTGGAAAGCTAAACGAAAAACATAACTAAAGAATAACAATGGATTTGAAGCATTTGCACCAATAATAATAAAACTAAGAATAGCTCCCGCAATAATGGCACAAACAGATGCTTTAAAATAATTCATTTTTGTTTTGAATTCATTTGAACGAAAGAAAATTTTGGTTTTTTGTCTTAACAATCAGCCATAACTTTTAATTTGCTTTTGCATCAATTTGAGTTCCTTTCTGCTGATATGTCCCAGCCATCATTAAGCCAATTTCTTCTCGTTTAACCTTGTTTCCAAAAACTTCACCCGTCACCCTACCATTATGTAAAACAACAATGCGGTCAGCTAAACTAATAATTTCTTCTAATTCATAAGAAACAAGGAGCACTGCGTTACCTTGTGCCTTTTCTTCTAAAATTTTATTATGAATGTATTCAATCGCACCAACATCTAATCCCCGGGTTGGTTGAACAACAACTAAAATATTATGCTGACGTGATAATTCACGACCAATAATTAGTTTTTGTTGATTACCACCAGATAGTTCTCTTGTCATCGCAAAACCGGAGTTAGCACCACGAACATCATATTTTGTAACAATTTGTTGGGCATATAACTGAATTGCAGCTTTATCTAATAAACCATAATTTGAAAATGGTTCTTGATTAATATTTTGTAACACAACATTATCAATTGCATTAAAATCTAAAATCAAACCATACTTATGACGATCTTCGGGAATATGTGACATTCCATTTTGATAACGTTCATAAATGCTTTTCTTCGTAACATTAATATCATTAAAAATTATTTTTCCTGATGTTACTTTTTCTAATCCTGCTAGAGCATTAACTAACTCAGTTTGCCCATTTCCTTCCACTCCGGCAATCGCAACAATTTCACCGGCCTGAACCGTTAAATTAAAATAATCTAAAGCCATTAAACGCGTTAATCCTTTTTTCTTTACTGATAAATTTTCAATTTTTAATAAGGCTTCCTTTTGTAGGGCTTTTCCATCATTTTTAATAGCAACCAAATTCCGCCCAACCATTGCTTCAGCAATTTCTTTTTCGTTTTTATCTTTAACCTCAAATGTTTCAATAACTTTTCCACGACGAATAACCGTCGCACGATCAGCAATTTTTTTAACTTCATCTAGTTTATGTGAAATAAAAATAATTGTTTTTCCATCTTTTTTTAGATCTAACATAATTTTTAATAACCTCTCAATTTCTTGTGGTGTTAATACTGCCGTTGGTTCATCAAAAACTAAAATGTCAGCACCACGGTATAAAATTTTTAAAATTTCTACCCGCTGCTGCATCCCAACTGAAATGTTGGCAATCTTTGAACGAAAATCAACTTGTAAATTATATTTAATCGCAATTTGGGCAATATCTCGTGTTTCTTTTTGTCGATCAAGAAATACTTTACCAATTACTTTTTCATATCCTAATGTAATATTGTCTAAAACAGTAAAAATATCAATTAATTTAAAATGTTGGTGAACCATCCCAATTCCTAATTTATTTGCTTTAATTGGGTTGCTAATGTATTCTGGTTTTCCATTAACAAGAATTTCACCTTTTGTTGGTTCATATAACCCAAATAAAATACTCATTAAGGTTGATTTTCCAGCCCCATTTTCACCAATCAAAGCATGAATTTCACCTTTTTTAACTTTTAGGGTAATATCATCATTTGCAATTAAATCACCAAAAACTTTTGTAATTGACTTCATTTCAATTGCATATTCATTATTATTTGCCATTACTGTGTCCTTTCTTATAAAGCTGCTTCAATTGCATTTAGAATATAATCTTTTAATTTATCACTACTTTGATAAGTATTTGCTAATGTTTTTGAAAATACTTGTACAGCAACCGGTGGTTGTCCTTCAATCCCACGTGAATACACATCTTGTAATACTTCAACAATTTTATCAAAAACAGTATCTTTTGCATGTTCATCTGTCTCGTTATGAATGAATGCAACAGTATCATCATTAATTGCCTTTGTTTTTTCAATTCCAGTTCAAGTCGGATGTTGAATTGATGATTGATCAGTATTAATTCAACAGTCAGGAGTTGCTTTACTATTATCTCATGTTTTATTATCTTCTTGATAACCACACGTTGATGAATAAATATTTTTTAATGCTTCTGAAGTTGAAGTTGCAATTTCTTTTAAAGCACTTGTCACAACAATTTCTTCGCCATAAATTTTTGATTGCTCCGTATCAACCCCAATAACTTTTGCCATTGATTTATTATATCTAATTCGATCAATTGTATCTTGTGTTTGCGGTCCAGCAACTGGAAAAATAATACTTGCTTTACGAGAAATCAATTCATCAGAAATATCTTTGCCTTGCCCAACCTCAAATGATTGTGAAAATCATGATTCATTACTTTTAACAACATTTTGAACTTTTCCAATTGGTTGTAATGATGTAACCCTTGGATTCATTTTTTGTACTTGTTTTAAAATATCATTTTTAATTTGATATAGTTTTGGGAAACTACTATCATTAATAATTGTATTGAAGGTATCAGCTGCAACAATAAAACCTCACATATAGTTTGAAACAGCACCAGGGTTATCCATTCCACCATAGGTCGCAATTTTTAAACCATCAGGATATCTCTCTTGATTAGCATTCAATCATAAAGCTGCTGCAATGCCAGCAAAGAAACCAGAAGATTCAGCTTCATAAGTTATTCCAATAATATTTTTTGCTAATGGTCTTGTTGTATCCATTCCCAAGTGAATATTTTGGCTACTTCCATCAATATAAATAATATTTTGTGCCACTTCTGCTGCTCAGCCAATTGTATTACCGTGAGCAAACCCTGGTAAAATGATCGTTTTAGCTCCAGCAATATTTGCCGTTACATAAGCTGTTTTAAAATCAGAAGGGGTTTGACTTGCTGGTTCAAAATAACTAGCTCGTCAATTACTTTTTTTCCACTCTGCAGTGGTAATTTTTGGATCTTTTTGCGAAACAACGTATTTACTTGCTCCATCTCATGCTGATTCATTAAATGATGCATCAGTAATTGTTCCAGCATCAGTAATAACCCAAATATCACTATCAAAAGTGTATTTTTTTGCACAAGCGACAAGAGAAGTACCTGAAGTTGTTATTAACGTTGATACTGTTAGAAAACTGAGCAATTTTCTCATCGTGTGTTTCCTCCTATTATATTTTTAATTTCTATTTGGCAATTGAATATTCCCTTTTATATTATATTTATGATTTTTAAGACGCCAGCAATGTAATATATCATTGCTAATTTATTTTTAACATATTTTTAAGAGAAAAGAAAGGAGGTAGTTTTACTTTCCAAATAAAAAAATAAATTCATATTAACTGAATTTAACTTTTTTATAAATTTATTGTAATTAAATAAAAATAATATCTTTGAAAGATTCTTTCCTCTTTAAAGATATTATTTTAAACTAAAACTTTATTCTTATTTATTTTAAAGTTAAAATATAGTTTTTACTAGTACGCTCATCAATTAAAAAAGCCGAAGTTGGTGTAAAACAATCCATTGCTAACGCTTTTAGCGGAACTGGTGTTATTAAATAACCACGGGCATTAAGAATATAACTTATATCCATTGATTGTGCACCAATAATGATAATGTTATCGTTAACCATAGCATAGTTATTTGTTAACATATTAGGAATTATTCTAATAGTACCGTTATCTGCTAAAAATCAGCAAGTATCTCCTGACATTCCAAAAGCTACATTTCCATTCCAACATCTTTCTTCACCAGTACCTGCTGCTGCTGTCGCTGTCAAGTTTCCATCTTCATCAATAAAACTTCCTTTCATTGATTGCAATGTTTCCTTTTGAATCATTGAATTTATCATAAGTTGAAGGTTTAAAGATACTGATTTTTTTAAAATTATCATGAGAAATTCCTCAATTATCATTAATCATTACTAAGTTATCTGCCATTCCATTAAAACTAGTAACTTTCCCTGCTTCTTTATCAACAAAATAAGTTTTGTATGTTTTTCCATCTGAGAAAATTGCTGAATATATATAGCTATTATTTGTAACTTTTGAAAAAGTTACTACATTAGAGCCAATAAATTTATAGTTACCTTGTGCGTCAATTTCGTACATATTACCAGAACTAAATCCAATATTAGTAATTTCTACATATAACATTAAATTTGAATTAATTGCCATAAAATCTCAAACACCAGAAAACGGCACATTAAGGGTTTTAACCACACCTGATGTATTAACCAAAACGAAACTTGATCCCAAATTAATGATGCAATTAGTTTGGTCAAAGGAAAATACTAATTGTTGTTTAACCACCACCCCTGGTGTCACTTTGACGTTTAAAGCAACAAAATTATCATTCCCTTTAACTAGAAATACTTCATTTGTTTCTCTTTCAACTCCAATTCCAATTGAATCAGTTCACTTAGATAATATTCTAAAATTCGTAGTCATTTCTTCTAATGAATAATATTCTGTAATTTTATCAATTTTATTATTAATACTTTTTGCATGATTGATATGATTAATACTACTTGCTCCCGTACTTATAGAAGCCCCTGTTAAAATAGCAGGAATAATAAATGTTAACATTTTTTTCATTTTTATGTTGCCTCATTTCTTAATCATAAATTATGCATCATATAATTATGATGTACCTATATAATACCATAAGTTAATATTTGCTTTTAAAAACAAGACATTTATTTAAATAATTAAAAAGCAAAAAATGCTACTTTTTATTTAAAAAATAGCATAATTTACCGTTTTTACATATTTATAAGAAAAAAGCAAAAAATATTGCATTATTCTTAGAATTTATATATAATTAATCTGTGATTAAAAAAAATGACTTTACCAGTCAAATAAACTACTCTTCTCAGTCAGGTTTCCAAAGCGACTGAGTTTTTTATTAGGTTAATTTAGTTAATATTCATATTAATACAAACATTAAAAACATGATTTTGTAATTCAACTGGTAAAGTCACTAATGAAGGGAAGGTCATACATAGCACCTCCATTAATGTAGATATCCTGATCATCTACTACAGTAAGTATAACAGAAAAAAATAAAATTGTCAAATTTTCTATTTTTTATGGTATAATACTTTTTCAAAAAATTATAATGGCTTGAATTACTTTAATAAAAAAATACCTTGGATTTACCTAAGGTATTTTTTTATTTACTATTTTTTTACAGAATGGACAATTACTTTCATAAGGAATGTCTTGCTTTGTATATTTTGAAATATTATGTAAATTAAGATGGTTATAATCAACCTGCGGATTATTGTTTATCATCATTTCGTCTTGTCCTGAAGAAGGATTTTTTGCCCGATAATAACTTCCCGAACAATATGGAACATCACTAGCACTAGTTGCACCATATGTATTTGAATATCCTTTTTTATTGTATAAATTATAACGTGTTGAAGCTAAGTTAAGATCATCAATTTGTGGATAAAACTGATCAATCGGTACTACCCCATGATAATTAACATATTTTTTTGTTTCAACATCTGCAATTTTTTTTGCAAAATCAGTTGATTTTGTTTCTAATGTTTCTACTTTTAAAGTTAAACTAGTTAAATGTTCTTGTACTTCACCCAATGTTTTTGTATGAGCTGATTGCAAATCAATTGAATTTTTAATTAGATCTTCTAACTTTTCAAATCGGCAATCAAAATTGTTATCACATTCTGGTTGAAGTGCAATTGACCCCTGCTCTGGTTCTAATTTTTGTTTCACTGGGGTAGTTTCTACCACTGGTGGATCTTTTTGTTCAATTTCATATTCAATTACTTCGTCATCAAGATTTGAAAAATCCCCATTCATAATTTTATTATCTAGTTCATCCAAACTATATGATATTTCATCATCTAAAGCTAGTTTAATTTCTGATTGTGTTGATTTAATTTCCGATAGTACTGATTTAATTGGTTCACTTACAATAACATCGTCTAATAGTTCCCCATCATTATTATCATGATCATCAACTAATTCATCGTTAATATTTTCTAAGTTATTTACTAACTGTCTTTCTGATGGTGAAGCTGTCATTTTGTTTTCTTCAACTGGCGCATTAAAACTTGCTATTTTTTCAGCAGTTGCTAAAACAGATTCTGAAGGTTCATCTAAAATTGAATTATTATCAATTGCTGCTAATTCTTCCGGCATTGTTTCAACATGCTCATTATTTTCAAATGTTATTATTTCAGCATCAGGGCCTTTATATTCAATTCCGGTTGGAGATCCTTCACTATGAAGATCATCCAATCCTTCTAATTCTGCAAATGTATATCCGTGACTGTCATCAATATAATTAATAGTTTCTTGGGTCTGACTATCTGATGATTGAATTTCGGATAATAATTCACCATCTAATTTATCAATATTATAATTTTTTGGAGTAAAAGTAAGATCTTCTTGCGGACTATCTTGCACAATTTCTGTTGCAACAGTTGTCCCAAAAATAACCGTACCATCATCAGTACCAATATTCAAATCATTGGTAATTAAATCATCTGTTTTTGTCAAACTATCAAGAATATCATTATCTTCTTTACTACTACTTGTTTCATTTGAAATGTTGTCTAAAATATCATTATTTGAAACAATAGCATTTTCATTCAGAAAATCACTTGTTGCTTGTGAATTATCTCCAAAAATTTCAGCAATATGCATCATTTTCAAATGCTGATCAGAACCTAATTTTAATTTTGTTACTAGACCGTTTGCTTCTTTAGCAATTAAATTATAAATCTTAGCTTTCTTTTTAATTGATTTAGTTGGTGCATTAGTATTTTGAATTTGAACTTCCTCTTCAATCAAGTTTTTGATATTAAGAGCTTGCTGATACATCTCATTTCATTTATTGTAAAGTTTCTTTTCTTTTTTTGTTAATACTCTTGCATCAGAAGATGAAGAATTTAATATCCCATCATTTAAAAAATCAAAATCAATTTCTTTATCTCTTGTTGGTTCTTCTTGTTCTTCATCATTTAAATTATCATTTTCTTCTAAAACTGCTGTTTTATCAACAAAAAGTTCAACATCAGCATTAACTGTATGATCAGAATTAAGATTAGTTTCTGTAATAGGAACATTAACAATTTTACCTTCTAATGCACTTGTTTCGGGCTCAACATTTACTGTTGTTGCAACTAATGGTTCTTCCACCTTTACTGGTTCTACTGGTATATCTTTAATAAGCTCTGTTGGCAATGGTGGTTTTGTTAAATCATTCAGCTTACTTACTTCTGAATTAGAAGGATTTGACACTACATGTGTCATATCACTAATTAAATTTGCTAATTCATTTTCATCAACATCACTCTTACCAGAATTAAATAAATTATTTAATTCATTTGATGTAAACATTGCATTTGATTTTTGGGCCGATGATTTTTTATTATCATCCGCGCTTACGTAATCATTGTCTCTGAAATTTTTTCCGGTATCTTCGATCCCTGCGGTAGTAACGCCAACTCCCATAGTTGCGCTTCCATGATACTTTACCTCTTTATTTACCTCTCTTTCAAGTTTTTTATCTTGATGGTAAATAACAATCATATTTCGTTCTTCAACAAAATTTTGTAAAGCTTCTACATCAAATAATGACGATTCAATAAATAATAAAGCAACAAAGATGAATGCAGCAAAGATTAAAACAGCTACTTTTCCATATACTAATGAAGCAATAATTAATGTGACAAAAATCATTTTGATATATGATCTTGCAATTCGTTGTCCTTTCTTAACACGGTTAATTTGAAATGATACTAACGTAATTGCTGCTAAAGCAACAAAGATTGATAATGCGTTAATGGTATATGCCCATGCATCACCAGTTAAACCATTTAAAATTTCTTCTTGTTTAAAAATTGATGTTTGAAAAATATCATTTATTGAATTAAAAATTGTTGGAAGCGCAACTTGTTGAATCACCAAGATATTTAATATTGCCGCAAAAATTTGAACTATTGCACCAATTATGATTAGGACTCATCCTAAGGTTACTAAAAATGTAAACATATCAACTTATCCTCCTCTAATTTACTTTCCGCCACGCATAGCTCAATAATCAAACCCAATTGTTTCATCATCTTCTTCCTCTTCAACTGGGACAAAATTTTGCATTGGTTGGGGTGCTTCTTCTTCTACTTTTGGTGCTGCTTGTTCAACAGAATTATCGTCTTGGTCATCTCTAATAATGTAGCATTTATCAAAAACACTAATTTCATGTTTTATTAATTGGTCTGTTAAATTATTACCATAAACTTGGGTAACATAAGTCTCAATTAAAACCGGATTTAATGCAACAATAAATTTAAATTGAATAATTCCTTTAAAAATTGCATATACTAAACTAAAAACTGTTTTAAACTTTGCATATCCAACTAAATCAATGTTGTTGAAAATTATTACAATATTATCTTTAATCTCATATGCCCGTAAAATGTCTTCGAATTCTTTCTTAATATATTCTAGCGGATCATCAAATTCTAATTCATTAATAATTACCACTGAATTTGAATCGTTAGTTTGTTCTGATAATTCATTGTTTCGTAACGTTCTTGCAAACAATTTAACACGATCTCATAAAACTTTTTTATCTTCTAAACTAACTTTTGGTAACCATTTAATAATTCTCTTAAGTAGGAATAAGAACGGTGAAGCATATAACTCAATACGTAACAGATCAATATTAACAAGTGGCATTAAAAAAAATGAACTAACAATTTCCGACATTGAATCCTGGTGTTGATTATCAACGATTGTTAAGAAATACTGCATCTCATTATTTTTTTCTTTAAATGTTTTTATTAAATCACGAACAATTTCATAATTTGATAATACCATGCCATCAATCTTACCTAATTCTTCTT
The DNA here is from genome assembly GCF_964019595.1 of Spiroplasma endosymbiont of Sarcophaga carnaria. Classification (NCBI taxonomy): domain Bacteria; kingdom Bacillati; phylum Mycoplasmatota; class Mollicutes; order Entomoplasmatales; family Spiroplasmataceae; genus Spiroplasma; species Spiroplasma endosymbiont of Sarcophaga carnaria. Next base: position 901,803 of record NZ_OZ026456.1, on the reverse strand, counting down.
TGTTTATATTTTTTTTAATTTCATGCCCACTATTTTTAAATAAACCTACTGCCATCCCTGCATCCTCATTAACAACTTGTGTTGAATTCATTTTTTGTTCATTGCTCTTTGAATTATTTGGCTTTGTCTCTTCTGTATTTAATTTTAAATTTTTCATTCGTTCGAATGGATTGATGTACACGTTTAGCCCTCCTGCATCATTTCTCCATATTTAAATTATATCATATTTACTAAAAAAATTGTAAAAAAATTGCTTTAATTTTGTCGAAAACTCTTGATGAAATAAAAAAAATCATCAATATGACAATTTGAAAACTAATTTTGTGTAAGATTATGATTTTGCTTTAAATTTTTTAAACGTTAAAATATAATACCGTTGATTGTTGGTTTGGTGTTAAACCTTTGTGTTGGTATTTTCATTTTCAGAGCTTTAAATAATTTTGAATATTAGTGAAACCCAAACCATGATAATGAATTAAGGCTTCTTTAAGACTGGATTGTAATTTACTAATCTTATTTAACTTTTGATAACTAGTATCAGGGTTTGTACTAGTTTTGGTGGAATATAGAGTAGAATTTGTTTGTTTTGCTACTAATAAATATAGTGGTTGCATATCAGAAATAATTATTGATTTTTCTTTAATTAGTTGCTTATTCATATTTTCAATAATCCATTGTTTTTGTAATCTTTTGGTATTGGTGGATTGAACAAAAATATTATTATTGCTATCAACCGCCATTTGAATACAGCATTTGGTATCAGTTGAAAATGGATCGAGATGAGTTTTTCGTTTATCAAATTTATCTTTAAAATTGCCTTTATGAATTTCTTTAATAAATGTTTCATCCATTTGGATTTGACCATTTAATTTTTTAAATTTTAACTGTGTATTTTCTAATTGTTTTGATTGCATTAATTTTTGTCGATTATATCAAGCGGTTTTTGGGGTTGTTTTAATAAAACGAGAAATTATTTTACTAGATTGTCCTAACAATGAAATTTGAATTAATAAATTTCACTGTTCATAATTTAAATGACTTCAATAAGTAAAATGATGACGAAATGCATCAAAACTAGCACGACATTTTTTACATAAATATTTTTGTTTTCCTTCGGAATTATGACCATTTTTAACACAATGAAAAGATTTGCAATTAGGACATATAATGCCTTTATCTCTAAATTTTTGATCAATTTCATTTAAACGTTTTTGTTTTTTAATTAAGTCTGCTTGTTGTTTTATTTTTTCATAAAATTCTAAAAATTGATCATCTGTTAAGCTATTTATTAATTCTGTAATTATTTTTTTCATCATTTATTTACCTCTATATATTAAAAATATACCTAATTTTAGGTATATTTTATAAATATCAAGAGTTTTCGACAAAATTAAAGAAAAATTGTAATTTAAAGTGCAATTTGGTATGATATTATTCTTTTTATAAAATTAATCTTCTTCCTCTTCTTTTAAATCCGCCAGTTCTTTTTCTAAACGTTTAATTTTCTCTGCTTTCGATTCTTTATTTTTATTCTTATCCTTTTTGCGATAATCATCAAATAATTTTCTTGTCCCATCTTTAATGTTTTCTCGATTCATAAATAAAAAATGGCCCATGAAATAACCAGTTACTCAAATTCCTAACAATAAAACACTCATTAAAAAGGCAACGGTATATGCTTTTTGATCAATAACAAACATCGCTGTAAAAGCAATCGTTAAAATAATTAAAATAACAAGATTAACAATTTTATATCATGATCATTTTTTGGTTTTATTTTTTTCTACCATTGTTTACCTCTTATCTAATAAATTCTTTTGTTAAAGAATTATAAATTTTTGAAGGACGATTATCTAAATACCCATCATTAACAATAATATCAACATCAAATTTTTTTAGCTCATTAAATTCTTTTGCATAATTTTGGCCGCTAATATTAACGCTTGTCCCATAAATTGGTCCCACTTTTTTAATAATTTTTTGCAATCATTTTGACTTCGTAATTCGAAGCCCAATTGTATTATCACTAGTGATATTATACTGACTATTAATATCACTTTTTATGTTACCTATTATAGTAATAGTTTCATTTTTTTTAAAAAGTTTTAAATCTTCATATGTTAAATCAATAAATTTTTTTGCCATTTGAATCGAACTAACAATTACTGATAAATACATTCTTTCTGAACGGCCTTTAACTTTAAAAATTCTTGCTTTTGCTGTTTGTGAACTAATAATACATGTCATGCCATAAATTGTGTCGGTCGGAATAATAATAACATTCTCCGCCAAATAACCCGCAATAATTTCTTTGCGTTCTTTTACTGTATATACTTTCATTTTTTACCTAACCCCCCTTATCTTATAAATTTTTAGAATTTACTCTTACTTGTTCTTCATAATTATTATTACTTTTAATTTTTGAAATATGAGAAATGGCAATGATTGATAACACACCAATAAAAGAAGATAATAAAATTCCACTTGCAATAAGTTCGCTTCCTTGTAATCAAAAATAATTTAGTTTTGTTGTTCCAAAAAGTGGTTTCATAACTGTTTCTTTAAAATGATCATTTTGGCTATTTCAATAGTTAACCGCTTGTGTCATTTGATACTGTGAAATTAAAAACATTACTAGCGATGTTCCCGTTACAATTAAAAAACTAAAATAAAAACTAATAAATCCTTTTTTGGTTAAATTTGGTTTTTTAATCATTACGAAACTAAATGCAAATAGCATTGAAATAATTAAAGAGGAAAAAATAATTGGTGCAATACTAATAAAGAACGGTGATCCTGGCATTTTACTTGTCATATTGAAATAATCAAGATTTGGTTGATCTAAAATACTACTTGTTCCAGGAATAATAACATTAATTGTTAACTCTGAATATAAATAAGAATACAAAATAAATCGATTTGCATCGGTAAAACTACTTCCTATAGTAATTGTATAAATTAGTTGCGGAATAAAAGCAATACTTGAAAAGAAAATGACTCATAATGAAATGTTAAATTCATTTGGAATTAAAAATAAACTAATAATTTTCTTAGCAACACTCTGATTAAAAGTGTCTTTTAAAACAACTAATTCCTCCTTTTTATTTAAGTTGACATTAGTATTTAATAACCATTCTAATTTAAAACCAACTTTTAGCATAATAAAAATAATAAAAATCATCTGTAAACCTGTAATTCATCAAATCACATTAATTCCAATTCATGCCAACGGATAAGGATTTTGAGTTCCTGATCCTGTTGCTAAATTAATTAATATTTCAATAATTGCATCACGATTAGGAGTTCCTGGTTTAATCATATTATTAATATTTTCAATATAGTCAGGACCAGTATACCCTCCTTTTAAAGATCGACATCATTCGGTAAATAAATCATAATAATACTCTGCAAATGAAAATAGTAAACACGTAATAAAAATAAAAGAAGTAATAGTAATTGTTCCAATTAACAACATACGATTATTAAAATTAATTGTTCGTTTTTGATAGTAAATATAAAAAACAGTACTAATAATTGCACCAGCTAACGTTCCTAAAGCAATATATGGCAAACCAAAAATTAAAAAGCGGTTTGGCAAATTAGAAGTTGTAAAAGTTTCTAACACTTCTTTCGGTGTTGTTTCCGTAAATGCAAAGAAATTCTTTAAAATATCATCATTGTGCGAAACAACAATAAAAACAAAATATGGCATCATAATAAATAAAACTACTAAAAATGCAATACTAATAATGCAAATTCTTTTGATTTTTTTAATCTTATCATCCATACTTTCACCTCACACCTGAGCTCTTATTATTTTACTACAAAATATTAACAAATAACATTCGTCATTTTTTATTTATATCTTTTCTAAAATAATATTTTTGGTTTGGGAAATATTCTTTAACTAATTTTTCTAATGCTTTTTTTTGATCATAGCTATGTTCAAAACATAAAAAACCATTTTTATTAACAATTTTTTGTCAATTCTTAAAAATCTGACGATAAAAAAATAATCCATCATTATCACCAAATAGAGCGACATGCGGTTCATAATCTTTAACACGATGACTAATCTGTTGGTTGCTTGGAATATAGGGCGGGTTACATACTAAAATATCGGCTTTAATCTTATTTTTAATAAACGGTTCTAACATATCACCCTTTAATAATTGAACATTTTGACAATTTAATTGTTTAATATTTCTTTTTGCAACATTCAAGGCTAATGGTGAAATATCACTAGCATAAATTGTTAAATTTGGATTTTCTAACCCCAAGCTAATTGCAATTGCTCCACTACCGGTTCCGACATCAATTAACGTTAATGGTTTTTTACCTTCAACAAAATTATCATCAATTAAAACATTAATATTATCCACCAACTCTTCTGTTTCATAACGTGGAATAAGAACGTTGTCATCAACATAAAAATCATAACCATAAAAACTCTGTAAATTAGTAATCTGTTGAATTGGTTTTCCATTTTGATATTCAACTAACTTTTGCCAATAATCATCAACCTTAAAATTAATTTTTTCATTTTGAACGGCATATAATTTAGCTAATGATATTTTCATAAAAAATGCTATCAAAGTTTTAACATCAGCAAGATAATTATCAATTTTAGACGCTTTAAGATACTCTTCTGACTTTTCAATTAATTCGTTAACTGTCATTAGTTTCCTTCCATTTTCAATCTTTGTTCTTCATTAATTAAAGCTGTAATAATTTCATCAAGATTACCTTCCATAATTTGATCTAACTTTTGTAAAGTTAAATTAATACGATGATCAGTAACTCGATTTTGTGGATAATTATATGTTCGAATCTTCTCACTACGATCACCAGTTCCGACTGCATCTTTTCGCAACGTTCCTCGTTCTTCATTAATTTTACGTTGTTGTTCTTCATACAATTTACTACGTAAATGTTGCATTGCTAATGCTTTATTATCATGTTGACTACGACCATCTTGTGATGTAACTACAACACCAGTTGGTAAATGGGTAATTCGTACCGCTGAATCGGTGGTATTAACATGCTGTCCTCCAGCCCCCGAAGCACGATATGTATCAATTTTTAAATCAACTGTTTTAATTTCAAAATCAACCTCTTCAATTTCTGGTAAAACGGCAACTGTCGCAGTTGAAGTATGAACTCGTCCTTTGCTCTCTGTCTTTGGAATTCGTTGTACCCGATGTGCACCTGATTCAAACTTCATTTTTGAATAAACACGATCACCTTTCACCATAAATGAAATTGTGGAAAACCCACCTGCTTCTGATTCATTTTCTTCAATCACTTCAATTTTTCACTTTTGTTGCTCAGCATATCTTAAATACATTCGATATAAATCACCAGCAAAAATATTTCCCTCATCACCACCAGCAGCACCGCGGATTTCAAAAATAACATTTTTTTCATCATTAGAGTCTTTTGGTAATAACATCACTTTTAACTCCGCTGTAATTTGTTCTTTTCGAATTTCTGAAGTCTTAATTTCTTCTTTAGCTAACTCAATTAATTCTTCATCTTTTTCATTTTCTAAAATTGCTTTTGCCTCATTAATATTATTTAAAACATTTTTATAAGTTAAATATAATGCAACAGTATCTTCTAATTGTGCTTGTTCTTTTGCCAAACTAGTTAATTTTTTTACATCATTAACTATTTCTGGTTTTGTTAGTTCTTCATTAATTAAATTTGACCGCTTCAACATTGCTTCTAATCGTTCAACTGTTTTTTGATTCATTTTATCCACCTCTATTTATTCAGATACCTAGCAATTATTATAATATATTTTAAATTATAATGCCTAATTTAATATATTATAATAAAAATAAATCATAATAATTAATGATTTATTTACTGATTGGCAATAATTTCTTGAAATTTTGGTAATTTTCTTAATTGATCAAGGAGGGTTAAACGATACTCACAACTCTCAAAGGTTTTTTTAACGGGATGTTTAGTAATAATCTTTTGACTAATTTTAAAAACATTGCCATTAACAACAACATTATCATTTTCCTTCGCCATTAAATTTTCCATAATTGTAATTTTAGAATTAATTGGTAAATTTTCAACAAAGTGTGCTTTAAGTTTGATAACTGTTCTTGGTTTACTATTTATAATAAAATATGCTTCTGCATTTAATCCTGCTTTTGTTAACATTTTTTTCCTTTCCAACTTAATATGTTACTTCATGGCAATGTCGACAACGAGCTTCATATTTATCCTTTTCGCCAATTAAAACAATGGGATCATAATAATTAGCTGGCTTACCATTAATCAACCGTTGCGTACGATTTGCTAAATTTCCACATTTAACACAAATTGCATGCAATTTTTTAACTTCTTCTGCGCGAGTCATTAATTGCTCAACATTAAGAAATGATTCGCCACGAAAATCTTTATCTAAACCATTTACAATAACAATGATTCCTTTATCTGCTAACGAATCAGCAGCTTTAACAATATTGTTATCAAAAAACTGAACTTCATCAATTCCAACCACATTTGTTGTTGGCTCAATTCGACTTAATAATTCTGCTGAATCTTTTACTGGCATTGCTTCAACTGAATTTTGACTATGACTAACAACTTTATTCTCACTATATCGGTTGTCAATTTCTGGCTTAAAAACTTGAATTTTAAATTTAGCATAACTTAACCGTACTAAACGACGAATAAACTCTTCTGTTTTTCCAGCAAACATACAACCCGTGATTACCTCAATTCATCCCATTTGTGCTTTACTATTTAAAAAATACATTATTCACCTTCCACATATTTAACATTATTTTTAATTAAAATACTTAAATCGGCTAAAATTTTCTCAGTATCTTCTCACTGATAAATTCTAGCACCGCTAGCTAATTCGTGGCCTCCACCATTATATTTTTGAGCAACACCATTAATAATATAAGTATTACTACGAATACTTATATTAATATAACCTTCTGCTTTGTTTTCAATTAATAACATTCAAATTTTAAATTCTTTAATATTGCTCATAATATTAACTCATGGTTTAACAGTTTCATAATCCATTTGATGTTCTTTTAACATTTTGTCTGTTATTTTAACATAACTAATTTGATCATCATAAACCATTACTTGTGATAACAAATAATTTTTAAAACACGCATTTGTTCATGATTCTTCATATAAATTGTGATAAATGTTTTGCAAATCAAAACCTTTTGCAAGTAATTGCCCTGCTAACGTCAAAGTCTCAAGAGAAGTTTTGTTATACATAAAACGATTAGAATCAGTGATAATCCCCGTAAAGATTAATCTTGCCGCTGCTGCTGAAACTTTTAATTTTGATGTTAAAACTAAATCAGCAATCATTTCACTAGCTGCAATTTTATTTGCATCAACTCATTGTAAATCTCCATATGGTGTTACATTGGGGTGATGGTCAATTTTAATAATTTCTTTTGCTTCTTGTCAATATTTACTATCAATTCGTTCAACATTACCTGTATCTGTCACAATTACTAAAGCTCCACGATAATCTTCTTGTTTAACAAGATCAGGTGTTGCTAAAAAAGCCAAATACTTACTTGGTTCACCATCAACCAAAACTTTTTTAATAGGAAAATTATCCTTAATAAATTGTGCTAGTCCAAACGCTGAACCATAAGCATCACCATCTGGTGAAATATGACGCAAACAAATAATAGTATTATAATCTTTAATTTTTTGTAAAATTGTTTTTTTTAAATTTTTCATTTTAAAATTCCTCACTTTAAATGTCAATAACTAAGTTATTACTACTTTTATTATAAATTAATAACGCATGTTTATCAAAATATATTGTAGTCATTCTCTTTAAATTTAATTCTTTTTCAGGAACTAAGACTTTTAAAATCATTTTATTATCAGTTTCAAAAAAACAAACAATTGATTTCCCAATTTTTTTAATTGTTTTAACTTGGCCTTTACACATTAAATGTAAATCCTTATTAAAAAATTTTGTTTTTTCAAAGGAAATTAAATTTGGGTTAATCGCTAATCAACATTCTTTTTGGTCAACTAACTTAATTTCTTTTGGTAGCTTAATTTTAACTTTTTCATTCATGAGGATATGATCTTTTTCAAAATACTGCATTGAAAAAATATTTTCAGAACTATTGTACATTGTTTGATATAAATGCATTGTTTCGGGGAAAAACTCAGCCTGTTCTTTTGTCATTAATTTATAATTATTATTTTCATCAAAGAACAATAACTTAGTAACATAGTTTTTAATATTTTCAATGTTTCTTGTCAAAACTAAAAACGTCATTTGCGGATTATAGTTTTTTAACGTTAATAAAATATCATTTAATTCAATTGCTTCATTATGTGTTAAATTATCAAAAGTATTATGCAAAATAATCAATTCTTTATTTGTTAAAATCGCATTAATTAATCTAATCTTTGTATGATCAAAACTACTTAGATTTTTGGTAATTTTAAATCAGTTCATTTTAATATTTAAATTACTCATTAGTTCTTTTACTTGTTCAAATGCTTGATTATAAACTGTAACAATTTTTTCATTTGCCGCAGCAATCACAAGGGAATTATCTTCTTCACGTTGGATTAATTTATCATTTAATAACGCTAAATGGTACTTATGAAAATATTCAAGAACTTTTCCTTTAACAATTGTTGCTTCATCTGGCAACAAATTTGAAATTAGTTGTTCTTGTTTTTGATTATAATTAAACCATTGATCTTCTGCTAGTTTCAATCAAGTAACAACATTAATTGAATTACTTTTATGTAAAATCCCTTTAATAATATTTTTTCGTTCACTATCACGCATAACAGTATTAAGAACGTTCAGACGATATTTTTTTAAAGCTTTTCTTGCTTTAATTAGCTTATATCGTTCATAAAGAATTTTAGTTTGTAAAGTTTTTAAATACTTTTCACAAACAAGTTTATCCCCAATAAATCCAAATTTTTTATTTTTAATCTTTCTTTTTTTGGCAATTTCATAACAATCACATAAATAATCCAATTCAGAAATATAATAAATCTTATCTCATAAGGCTTGTAAAAACGCAAGAAAAACTTCGTAAACACGAATCTCTTCTTTTTTATAAGTGTAGGTATGTAAACTTTGAATTAGAATTGAATCCTTATCATCTTCTAAAATTTTGGCAATTTCCTTTTTATGAAATTCACTAATTTGTGTTAAATATGTTTCAATTCATTCTTCCTTAATCCTAATTGAATTATGAAAATATTCATTAATGATTTTATCTGTTTTCAATATTAAATCTTTTTTATTTAAGTCATTACCTATAAAAACTAAATTTTTATAACGATATTTATTTTTAATGTATTTTAAAGAACTATCATGCAAAAATTTTGGTATTTTTAGAATATGATAAGCTAATCGTAATTTCGTTGGCAAAAAACCTAACCGTAATGTCCCCGGTGAAACATAACCAATTTTTCGTTCCTTTGGCAGTAAAGCAGTAATGTTTTGATTATTTAAATAAATTTTTCCACTATGTGGTTTTTTCTTTCCTAATAGAAGTTTTAAAAAATATAACTGTGAAAATTTATTTTCAAAATAAGTTCCTAGAACTTCTTGACTGTTGACATCAAAGTTTAAATCAGTAAAAATATTTTTTTTATAGCGTTTATATTTTAAATTACTAATTTTTAGTCCCATTCAAACACCACTCTTCTAATCATTTTTATTATACCCAAATAAAAATAATAAAAAACACTTATTCTTAAGTTAATAATTTTATTAACCCCCATAGTGTTTTATATAAATTACATAATTTTATATCTAATTGGCATCCCCAAATTTAATCGTGGATGATAATCTAACCCCTCAATATTTAACGTAAAATTAAATGTTGTACTAATTTTTACTAAACTATTTGCAGGTTCATCTAAACTCTTAATTTGATTACCCTTTGGTGGAATAATTTTTTTAAGATTAAGTTTTTTGTTAAGACCCGGATTTTCACTAATAAAACTAGCAATAAAAGTAGCTGCTTTTTCTTGTAAATAATTTATATTTGCGACATTATTTACATCATTAAAATCTAACTTACTATTATTAATTTCAATATCATTTTGCGCAATATATGCATTATATTTTTTTAAAACAAATCGATTTAATTCATCAGTTTCATTTGGAATAATTGGAATTTTAAAAATTATTTTTTGTTCAACATTCATATCAGTAAAACGCATTTTTCAAGCACCACTCTCTAACCATTTTTCCGCTACTTTTAAGCATTTCACAGCCAAGGTAACATTAACCATTTGATTTTCGTCAAGTGTCAATTCTTGACCACTAAGAATTGTAAAAGTTGCCGCAAATGGATATGCTAAATAAAATCAAAAATCAGGAATATTTGATACATCCTTTGCAAACCCTAATGGAGCAATTTTGCGTTGTGGCAAATTTAAAAAAAGTGTACTCAATTGATCACTTGTGGGTTTAAACAAGTATTTTTGGTTTCCCTCTTGTTTGCTAATACCAAAGGATGGATAAATATCACCTTGCATAATTGTAAAATTATTTGGTAAGGTTGGCAAATCTTCTTCGCTCTTATTATTTTGACTTAAATTTTGACAACTAATTAAACTTGTTGTTGATGTTACGGTCAACAATAAAACTAGCAAATTAGCTAATATTTTTTTCATAATTATAGAAACTCCTTTCTCAAAAAAAGGATAAATAGGATTATTACTTAACTTAAATCTTAGTTAAGACAAAATCAAATAATTGGTCTTGTTCTCAAACGTCACGAAAAACTAAACCATCAATTCCAACTGAACAATAATTTGCTGGACTAGTACTAAACTTGCAGAATGGATGTGTGCTTGAAAAAACTGCTCAATAATTTTTATTAAAATCTGTTATTATATCATCAACTCTGATCAATAAACGGCCAAATGATGTTTCGTTAAGCCCAAAAGAATCGGAATCCGATGCTAACATATCACCTAAACTTACTAATGAATTATAAAACGTAATTGTATTGATAACTCTTCCACTTTCATTTTTTACTGTGATTTTAACACTATTAACATGATATCCATCAATACTATTTTGTGATACTTTTTCGCTGTTTGATGAAGTTAATTGTTGCAATGCAACATTTGCAATAGTTGTTGTACCAACTGTTAAACTTGTTACTAACGTCAAGATATTTTTAACCATTTTTTCTTCTCCTTTTGTTTTTTATATTTATATTTTTATCTTATTTACAAAATAAATTAATCCTATTTACCTAGTAGGACTCTTATTAAATTTATCAGGCCGGTCTACTGGCTTAACTTAATCCTACTAGTTAATCCTTCCCAAATATGTTATTCAGTGGTACTCATTAACATTCGTCAGTTTTACAGTTGCTAGGACAGCTTAAGACTTGCACTTAATTCCCTTTTATCCTTTATAAACTTTTAAAGTAGTCTATTTTCATTATAACGAAAAAAACAAAATGACCTAGAATTATTATTAAAAAAAACTTTTATCTTAATAAGATAAAAGTTCTCTACCATTATTCTGCTTTTTAATTATCAGATTTTGGTTTTGCTGTTTTTTTATTAAGTTCTTTTTGTACTTTTGATGCTTCTTCTGTTTGTTTTACTAATTCTTCTTTTTTATTAAATTTAGATTTAAAGCGTTCAACACGTCCTGCTGCATTAGCAAATTGCTGATTACCTGTATAGAAGGGATGGCATGAAGAACAAGTATCAACTTTTAATTCTTTCCCCTTAGTAGAACCAGTTATGCGCTCTGTTCCACAAGTTGTGCACATGATTTTAGTATCAAAATATTTTGGATGGATTCCTTCTCTTGCCATATAATTCACCTCTCTTTTAATAATATGGATGCATATTATTTGCACGTAAATAATGATAACACATATTATCAATAAAAACAAAAATTATTTAATAATCTTTGCAAATTCATTAAAATCAATGCGTACCCGTGGTAAACTTGTTTTTTCATCTGTTTCATCATAATATCCTAAAGCTAAGACTAATACCGAATATAATTTATCTTGGTTAAAAAACAATGTTCTGATAATAAATCATTACATTTTTTAACATCAAAACCCCCTATAATTGTTAACCCAATTTTTAAATCAGCAGCTTGCAGGGTAATAAAACTAGTTACAATATGTGCTTGTTCAGACACAAAGGTAAATAAATCTTTTTTTTGCGTTAAAAAAGTTTGATATTTATCAATTGTCTTTTTTAACACATCAGGTTGTGCAATATTTCGTTCTAACCGTGTTGTCAAAAATTCCGTTGAGACTAAATATTCTGGATTAATCCCAGCGATAATCATAATACAATTTGCATTCTGAACTTTTTCCTGATTCGAACCACTCATTACCTCTTCTGCAAATTTAGTTTTTAATTCTTTATTAGTAATAGTCAAAACATTAGTAACTTCTAGCCCTAATGAGCATGGTGCTAAACGCCCCGCTTCAATAATTGTTAATAAATCATTATCGTTAATAGTTTTGCTACTATCATATTTTTTAATTGTTTTTCGTCAATTAATAGCATTTTTTACTGTAATTTAATAATTTTTTCTCCTTTATTTTTAGTCTTCATTAATCTTCGTTAAAACAACATTTAATACATCAACACTTTTTGCAAATGGTGGTGAATATGGTAAATCCAAATATTCAATCTCATTAATTTTAGTTTTTGTCCAAATTAATGGGATTAAAGCATTGATTCTTAAACTAGCTTTATTATAACCAAAGATTTGTGCCCCTACAATAACTTTTGTGTTTTGATCATAAATAACCTTAACGGTAACTGGTTTAGCATCGGCTACATAATGAGTATGATCAGTTCCCGTAATAACCACTTCTTTAGTATTAAAACCATTTGCAATTGCTTGCTCTTTCGTATACCCTGTTCGAGCAATTTCACTATCAAAAACTTGGATAATAGCGGTTCCAATCGCCCCTGGAAAATGATCTTTTTTCCCTGCTAAAATATTACCTAAAACCTTTCCGTTTTTTGCCGCAACAGTTGCTAATGAAATATATTGTAACCTATTATCAATCATATTTTTTGTCGTAACACAATCACCAACAGCATAAACATTTTTAATATTAGTTTCAAACTGATCATTAACTAAAATCGCCCCAAATTCATTCATTTTTAGCTCTGTTTCTTTTAAAAAATCAGTGCTTGGGATAACTCCAATTCCCACTAAAACTAAATCTGTTGGAATCTCTTCTTCTGATGATAATCTAATTTTTGTTACTTTATTGTTTTTAACAATAAACTCTGCTACTTTCTCATTTGTCTTAATTTTAATTCCTTTATGTTCTAAATCTGCCACTAATAATTGGGCAATATCTTCATCAATTAATTTTCGTGAAACCCATTTGTCGGCTTCAATTAATGTAATATTTTTTCCTGCTAAACCAAAACTTTCACAAAATTCTAAACCAATGAAACCGCCACCAATAATGGCAACATTTTTAATTGTTGCTAAACTATCGCGAAGAACTACTGCCGATTCTAAAGTTGTTCCTGTAAAAACATTTGATGCTTCTTCTCCCGCCAAATTTAATTTGCGTGGTGTTGCTCCAACACTAATAATCAACTTATCATAAGTATCATTAAATTTTTCGTTTGTTGCAAGATTAATTCCATAAACTGTTTTTGCCTTAAAATCAACTTTTGTTACTTCACACGAAGTTTTTACAATAATTCCATTATCTTTAAATTGTTCAACAGTTCGTGCAATCATACTTTCTGGTTTATCAAAATGTTTTCCAACATAATAAGGAATTCCACAACTACCTAACGATGGATATTTTAATTTTTGATAAGCAACTATTTCAACATCATCTTTTAAAATACGTTTTAACTTACTAGCTGCTGTCATTCCAGCAGTTGACCCACCAATTACAATTACCTTCATCTTTTCCCCTTCTTTCTGTCTTCTTAGTAATATTATAACCTTTCAAATTTAAAATAAAAATAAAGGTGTTACCTTTATTCTTGTTTTGACGCTTTTTCTCTCTTTCGTTTTCGCCGTAGGCGTGATCATTTGAAAAGCATGAGATCTTCGTTTTCTAAACAATTTGTTAACCGGGCAGCAATTGTTGTTGCTTGTAATCCTCCTGCAACATTTACTGCTGTTCGACCCATATCAAATAAGCCATCTAACGCTCCAATAATTGCATAAACAGGAACATATAAAGTCCCTAAACCAAGCCCCCCCAGCACCCCGGCTGTGACAACACTAGCTGTTCCTGGAACACCAGCAATTCCTAATGACGCAACAACAACAACTATTAAAGCAATAAAGAAATTAGCGGCTGTCAAATCAAATAATCCTGCTGTTACAATAAATGAAACAATAATTCCCGCTTGTACCCCAGCACAAGCAGTTAATCCCATTGTTGTTGTTAATGGTACTGAAATACTAACTAAATTTTCTTTTACTTTTATATCATCTTTCAAGACTTCCATTGTTAAAGGTAAGGTTGCATTTGAAGATTGGGTTGTAAATCCTTGAATTACTGGCTTAATAGCAAATTTTCATCATTTAAATGGATTAATTCCTGATAATGTTAATAATAACGAATGTCAAATCAAGGCAATTACTAGACATAAGTAACCAACCCCAATTACAATTCCAATTTGTGCTAAATATCCAATTGGACGCGAAACAATGGCATAAGTAATCATTGACATTACGGCATAAGGCATTAACTTAATAATAAACATTAAACATGACATAATAACTGTCCATCAACGATCAAATCCAGCACGGATTTTTTGCATATCTTCGGGATGTCTTTTTGATGATTTTTTAACCGCAAGGCCAATTAATCCTGCAATAACCATCACTGGAATAATTGCTCCCAAAAAGAATGGAGCAACAAAATTTGAAGGAACATAATCTCAAATAATTTGTGGTAATGGTTTCGATGCTGCTTTATCATAACTACCACTTCCCGAAATTGTAAAACCATTGCCAATATTAAAAGCAATACCAATAAATAAGGTAATAATAAACATCACTGCAACATTTAACAATAAAATGGCAATTGTAATAATTGTTCCTTTTTTTGATGCTGCATCTTTTCCTGGTTTTGATACGGCTCGTGCAATTGCTAAGAAAACAACAGGAACAGTCATTAATAAAATCGCATTTAAAAAGACCGTTCTAAAGAAGTTAACTCAAATTGAAAAATCATGAACTCACAAGACATAAATATCATTTGGAATGTTCTTATTGGGGTCATTTGGATCTTGAATTATTGGATTAATCATTGAACCTGACGGATCAGCTGTGTTATATGGGAAATTATTAATTGCTTGAACAACAATTCCAATAACTAAACCAAAAGCTAGTCCTAATAAAACACGAAAAATAAAACGCATCTTTGTTTTTTTAATTCAAAATCATAATAAAAGCATAATTCCAAAGAAAATAAAAATACTAACAAATGATTGCCAAGTTGAAATTGACAAGAAGTCATGTAAAGGATTACTATTATCTGTACTATTTAATAAGTTTAAATACATTTGTCCTCCTCGCTTTCATAGAATAAATTATTATTTAAATAATACCATAAAATAGATGATAATTCATTTTAAAAAGAAGGCAAAAAATATTACTATTATATCTATGATTATTTAGGCTGCTTTTTTAGTTTCTTTTTTGTCTGTTTTGCTAATAATTGCCCTGATACTTCTGCTTTTATTAACGCTTGTTCTTCTACTGTTAAATAATTCAATGCACTAATACTTTTTTCATGTGTTTTAATATTTTCAATGTTATTCATTGCTTGATAAATTAATTTTATTCTAATTGTTCCATATTTCATTTTTAAGAAACGATAGTAGGTTCCTGCTAGTCCAATCATAACAAAAACAATAACCCAAATAAATAAAATCCCCATATTTTTGACAATCTCAGTTTGATATTCACCAATACCGATACTTGTTGGTGAAGATAAACCATATATTATTGTCCCAATATTATGTAAGCCATAACGGAATGGTGAGATATATGATAAAACATCAAAAAATTTATTTTGCATAAATGATGGGAATGTTCCTCATCCAGCTGATAAATTAATAATCAGATAAATAACAGCAATAAAACGCCCCAGCATTTCATCGGGAATCGCTAACCAAAGAGAACAAATAATAATATTGAAAACTGATCCTAAAAAGAGCATTCATAACCATAGCAAAGCATACGATGGACCAATTTGCCCAAAACCTAAAATTAATAGTGAAAACATCATTACTGTGACCTGAATTCAGGATGTACACAACATTAATAGTAACTTACTAAAATAATGTTGATAAGATAATGTGTTTTTGGTTCTACCTTTACGATCATAAACAAATGTTTGTGTTAAAGCCCCAACTCAAACACCAATTAACATAAATAATTCTCCCAATCCAATACCATATTTATTGTATTGATAACCTTGCACGTTATATGGAATATCAATAATGCTGCCAACATCTTTTAAATGTTTACCCAATTCATTACTATTAGTAAAATATTGATCTTTGCTAACAACATTTTCTGATCCAAAAATAAATTGTACCAAGGGTCCTTTTACTAAGCAAAATACCTTTAGTAACGAAGTAATAATCTTTCCTTGTACTGAAGTTAATTTACCTTAACTAACTAAATTATTTGTTTCATTAATTAAATTGCTTGTATTAATACTTTTAACATAGTCATCATAAGTAGTACGATTTACGGTCCCATCAGGATTAGACAGAATGGTATAAAGCATTGGTAAAATTAATTGCGGTACTGCTTCACGAACAAAACTTTTTCGTAAATTAGTGAAAGTTGTTGCAAAATAACCAATTAAAAAATTTTGTTTATACGTTGCTCACAAGTTAACCGGATTATTGCTCATTCAAGTAACATCCGTTAAAAACTGATCATGGTCAAATGACGAATTTGCAATGTTTTTTAAAATGTTAATTAAATGAACAGAATAATTTTCAGGAATTCGTAGTTGAACTCAATATTTATCATTTGGTTCAAAATTAGTATCTTTATTTTTTAGATAATTTAATTTCAAGGTAATGGTACTAACATCGATTTTAACATTATTATGTTCTTTATCATAATAATTTGGTCCAGTAACAATATTATCACTAACACTTGTAAAACGTGCAATTTCATTTGGTTTAACTGCTGCATTACAACTTGTTGCATCGTTTGCATTAACATAATGAATATCAGTCCCATTTGCAATTGATTTGTCAGTATCACTTTTAGGTTTATAAATCACACATAAATTTGCATCATGATTAACAATCGCCATTGGAATCTGGTCTGTTTTAAGGAATGGATTTCAAAAAGCTCAAACACAAAAGAAACCATACAAAAATGGCACAAAACAAATTAAGATGTACTTAATTATTTGCAACCGATTCTTCCCTATTTTTTCTTTTGCTTCTGTTTTAAAAACATCACTAAATTTTGGATTCTCTATCATAATGTCATCCCTTAACTTTTTATTATGCCTTACATCATATTAATTCTACACTAAAAAAGAAAAAATACTTATTTTTATAAGTATTTTAATCAATGACAAATGGTAATAATGCCATTTGACGTGCTCTTTTAATTGCTATTGCTAACATCCTTTGATTTTTAGCTGTTGTTCCAGTAACTCTCTTCGGCAAGATTTGCCCATTACCAGAAATAAATTTTTTTAATAATTCAATATCTTTGTAATCAATATATGTTATTTTATTTTTTGTAAAATAACATTGCTTTTTAAAACGTTTAAATTTTGGATTCATTATTTGGTTCCTTTCTTTTTAATCTCATAAAATTGCATCATCACCATCAAAACTAATACTATCATTATTATCTTGTGATTCTGTTTGATTGAAAGAAGTCATATTATTAAGATCATTAGAATTTGGTGTTGGGGTTCCCATATTAGCCGTAGTCCCTGTCCCTCTTGAATCTAAAAACGAAACAGTTTCTGCAATTACTTGCATAATTGTTGTCATTTGTCCATTAACATTATCTGTTCTTGTTTGTAAACGACCATCTAAAGCAATTAATGAACCTTTTTTTAAATAACGGGCCATATTTTCTGCTGTTTTATTTCAAGCAAAACATGAAATAAATGATGCTTGATCATTAAAATTATTATTTACTGCTAAGGTAAAAGCCACAAATGGTTTATTATTAACAGAATTTTTTAATTCTAAATCACGTGTTATTCTTCCTACTAATGAAACTCGATTTAACATACCTCTTTCACCCTCCTAAATTATTCTTTTGCTTCAACTGGTTTTGTTGTTCTAAGTTCTTCACCTTCAACGCGTTGTTCATTACGTTCTATAATAATCTGGTCTTTTATTTCCCGGTTTACGTTCACGGTCTGGCTTATCATTCTTAACTTCTGTTTTTGCATAAACAGTTGATTGAATATATCCTTTTTCTTTTTCAGTATTAATTACTAAAATTCGTAATACATCTTGCTCAATGTGACTGATACGAACAAACTCATCAATATTTTCTGAGGTTGTATTAAAAATTAATACACCATAGTATCCTTTTGTTTTCTTTTTAATTGGATATTCTAAAGTTCTAATCCCTCATTTACCGTGTTCTTCAATTTTTCCACCATTAGCTTCTAAAATTTTATGTAGACGACCTTCTAATTCGTCTAAATTCGCTGCTTCTGGATTTAAGATATACATAACTTCGTACTTACGCACTTTATTTTCCTCCTCTTGGTCTAGGTCCTATTCGGACAAGGAGCTAATAATCATCATCAAAGCATTATTAACTCGTTGTCAATTATACCTTATATTAGTTATAATTGTAAGGTTTATTTACCTAAATTTAATAATTTTAAATCATCAAAATAAGTTATTTTAATATTTTGCTTTTCCCCCAGTATTGTATGAATCTTTGTATTTTTGGCAAATAATTCAACTAAATAACTGTCATCATAAATTATTTTTTTATTTTTCGTACGAAAGTATTCATCATAAACATTATATAATAACGCTGTTTTAAAAACTTGTGGCGTTTGAATCGTAAAATACTCATCACGGTTAATTGTTTTTTCAACAAAACAATGATTAACTTTTTTAAGTGTTTCTGTTATTGGTAACATTGGAATTAAAACTTCATAATTTTCTTTGTAAAAAGTTTGATTTAATTTATTAATAAAATCTAAACTAACAAAACAACGAACACCATCATGAATCATTACCATTTCATTTTTAATTTTATGATTAGTTAAACAATGATGAATTGTATCAACTCGTTCTAATCCGCCCAGGACAAACTGAAGCCTTTGATCTTGATAATTTTTCTTTAATAAAAAGTTTAGTATTTCATCATTAACACCAACAATAATTTCCGTACAAAAAGGATCACCTAAGAACAGGGCTAAGGTTTCTTCAATAACGGTATTACTATCATTAATTTGATATAATAATTTATTATTTTTTTGTTTAAAGCGTGATGAATTCCCTGCTGCAACAATAATTACCGTATAATTTTTCATTTATAAAATATCAATTCCATTTTTTTCAGCATATTCTAAAAAATCATCACTCCAAACGGAAGCAATTACTTCACCAATATGTTGTTTTTCTAATAAAAATAAATCTAACTGTGATTTATAAAGACCAAATGATAATGTTACTGGCAATTCATCTTTTGCTACTTTCGCATCATATTCTGTTTTTAATTTAATTGTTTCTTTTGATACAGCTAATTGTTCTTTTAAAACATCACGATTAACACTAGCGGCACAATAACCAATACAAATTGCTTTTTCTAAAACAAAATAATAAACAAAAATTTTTGCATATAATTCTCAATTAAAAACATCTTGTGATTCACTAATTTCAATTGTGTTGTTAGTAATAACTTTTTTTAAACCATATAAAATTGTCGCCCCATGTTCTCTTGTATAACGGTTTAAGCGTTCATGGTGGCTTAATAATCGCATCGCCTTTTGCAATTCAGTATTACTTGTTCAATTTAATTTCTTTCCAAATTTTTTATTTAATTGTGGAAATTTTAATAATAAAATATCTTCAACTTCACTAATAATATTAATCGCTTTATCAATTGTTTCTTGAATTTTTAATAGTGTAATTTTTTCCTCATCCAATAATAAATCAAATCCAATTTCGCTAAAAGTTACGGCCTGGCTATTTGATTGTTTAATATCACGACGAAGCACCATTGCTGTTGTTAGAATTCCTTCATTTTCATTTAATTCATAACGAACAATTGCACTTATTCGTCATTTATTGTGTGATTGCAAAATTTCACCAACTAAATTACTTGGTGAAATGTCAAAATCAATTGGGCGCTCTGTCATTTGAAAATCATCATTTAAACCTTTTTCTTCGCTACTAATTAAAGGCGCATCAACTTTTAAAAGATTAAATTGAATAATAAAACGACAAACCAATTCAAGCTTAACTAAACTAATTGCCCCTACTGTTTCTCGTAATGTTAAAATTGAACTATATCCAATTTGGATATCGTATGCCATATAATCACCTATTTTCCTCTTGGCCGCATATGAGGGAATAATATGACATCTTTAATTGAGTCTTGTCCTGTTAATAACATAACTAAACGATCAATCCCAATTCCTAAACCACCCGTTGGTGGCATTCCATATTCCAATGCTTCAACAAAATCAATATCCAACTCTTGTGCTTCATCATTACCGTTATCACGTTCTGCTAACTGACTAACAAAACGATCATATTGTTCAACGGGATTATTTAATTCTGAATAAGCATTAGCATATTCACGACCTTTAATAAACAATTCAAAACGGTCAGTAAAACGTGGATCTTGGGCATTTGCTTTTGCTAATGGTGAAACTTCAACAGGATGACCATAAATAAATGTTGGTTGGATTAATTTATCTTCAACAAATTCTTCAAAAAATAAATTAATAATATGTCCAACTGAATTATGAAATTTTTCAATAACAACATTTTTCTCTTTCGCAATTTTTTTTGCTTCTTCAAAAGTCATTGGTTTTCAAAAATCAACACCAATAATCTCTTTAATTGCATCAATCATATGTCAGCGCTTTCATGGCTGTTTAAATGAAATTGTCACCCCATCATATTCTGTTTCATCTTTATTTAAAATGTTTTTTGCAATATAACAAATTGTATCTTCTGTTAATTGCATTAAAAAACTCATATCTTGATATGCAATATAAATTTCAACGGTTGTAAATTCTGGATTGTGACGAGTATCCATCCCCTCGTTTCTAAATAAACGACCAATTTCATAAACCCCCTCAAAACCACCAACAATTAATCGTTTTAATGGTAGTTCAGTTGCTACACGTAAATAGAAATTCATATCTAAGGCATTATGATGTGTTGTGAATGGTTTTGCTGCAGCTCCACCATGAATTGGTTGTAAAACTGGGGTTTCAACTTCTAAATATCCTTTGTTATTAAAAAAGTCACGCATTAAAGCAATTATTTTACTTCGTTTAATAAAAATATCTTTTGCTTCAGCTGACATAATTAAATCAACATAACGACGACGATATTTTTCCTCAATATCAGTCATTCCATAATACTTATCTGGTAATGGACGTAAAGCTTTTGATAATAAAACAAATTCTTTTACACGAACTGTTAACTCACCAGTATTCGTTTTCATCATTACTCCGCTAACACCAATAATATCACCTAAATCAAAGTCAACAAATTCATGGTATTTTGCATCGCCAACTTCATCATTACGAACATAAATTTGAAAAATCCCATTTTGATCTTGTAAGGTTGCAAAAGTAGCTTTCCCTGCTTCACGAAATGTTTTGATTCGTCCAGCAATTTTTACTATTGCTTTATTATCAATTGCATTTAATTCTTCTTTTGATAAACTATTAAATTGTTCATTAACCTCTTTACTAGTATGTGTCCGTTCAAACTTTGCAATTATAAAAGGATTATGGCCATCTTTAATTAACTTTTCTAATTTATCACGTCTAATTTGTTCTTGTTCTGTAAAACTGCGTTTTTCCATTTTAACTCTCCTTTTATTATTTAACAAAATTACTATTATTATTATAATAATAGTCAATATATTCATTAACAAGCGTTTTTAACTCAAATATTGTATTTATTTGTGTAGCTCGTGTTTTATAACTTGTTGCCTCTGGTTTTCCTTTAAAATAAAATGCTAAATTATTTCTCATTTCACTAGCAGCAACACGTTCTACTTTTAAATTTAATAATAATTCCGCATAACGGAAAATGATGCTTTGTCATTCATCTAACGATGGTTGTTCAATTTTTTCACCGGTATCAAGAAAATGTTGAATTTGTTTAAATATCCAAGGATTCCCCTGTGCACCACGAGCAAGCATAACGGCATCACAACCCGTTTCATCTAACATTCGTTTAGCATCTTCACAACTAAAAACATCACCATTTACAATCACTGGAATACTAACATTCTCTTTTACTTTTTTAATTCAACTTCAATCAGCTTTTCCTGAATAAAACTGATTACGTGTTCGAGCATGGACTGCAATTGCTTTTGCTCCCGCTTGTTCACAATATTTTGCAATTTCCACACAATTGATATTTTCTTCATCTCAACCAATACGAATTTTAACAGTTACTGGTTTCCTAACATTTTCAACAACTGCTTTAACAACTTCATAAACACGCTGTGGATGTTTTAATAAAAATGAACCCGCTTGTGATTTAATTGCAATTTTGGGTGCTGGGCAACCCATATTAATATCAATAATATCACAATCACTGTTTTGATCAACATATTTAGCTGCTTCAACAAATGTTTCAACATCAGTCCCAAAAATTTGCATTGAGATTGGGTGTTCTAATTTATTTACCTTAATCATTTGCAAAGTTCGTTCATTTCGTTGCAAAATTGCTTTATCACTAACCATCTCAGCATAAACTAATCCCGCTCCTAACTCATGACAAATAATCCGAAATGCCTCATTGGTAATTCCTGCCATTGGTGCTAAGAAAACTTGCCCTTTAATATCAATATTCCCTATTTTCATCTTTTTAGTTCCTTCTTTAATTAATAGTCATTAAGTAAATATTAATAAAAAATGATTATAAATTCAATAAATTACCTTTATTTTTAATATTAATTTAAACAGCATTAAAAATAACTTTAATAATACTATTATTAAAGTTATTTTGATTGTTTTTTAATTATGACAAAGTAATTTTAATTAGTAATTTCTGTTACACGGCGTTTTTTAATTGAGTTCATTGCAGTAAATCATAAAGTCAATAAAATGATAGTAATAATAGCTAAAGCGATTAATGGTCCTTTAATATCAATTGGAATATTTAAAACAATTTTAAAGAGATTGTAGATTAAAATCCCAAGGCCTTGCCAAATTAAGATTGAAACAACTCAAGCAACAATAAAGGTAATAATAACCCCGATCACATAACTACCCATAACAACAAAGTTAATTTTGCCATTATTATATCCAATTGCTTTCATTGTTAAAATAATTGGAATTAATTCATCAATAATAACCATCACAACAACTACTAACAAGATTAAAATAATTAACGCAACTAATGGTTCAAACATTAACATTGAACTGTTCATTTTTGTTAACATATCATCAACTGAAGTTCGAAGAATGTTTAACGGTAACATTCCAAAATCTTTTCCTGTTGATCCTGTTCCTGCCATTCCACTAATTAGAGTTGCGGTTACTGTTTTTGTATCAATATTAAGTAAGGCATCTCAAATTGATTGATTATGACTAGCAGAAATTACTAAATTATTCCCAATGAATTTTAAATTTTTAATTGATTCTGCCATGTTTTTTAAATCAATTTTACCCTCATACATTTTTTGTTGTGAATACAAGCCATTGTAAATATTTGCTTCTGGTTGTTTTGGATCAATTGTATTTGCAACAAACAAATTATGCATAACATTATCATAACTAGTATAAATGTCATCAGTAACCGTATTATTTTTAATAATCCCAATAATCTCAACTTCAACACTAGTTTTATTTGGTGTCTATGTTTTTACTTTGAAAGTATCACCAATTTTATAATTAGCATTCCGTGCTAATTTATAAGAAATTAATCCTTTAATTTTATTTGGTGTATTTGTTGGATTAAAAATTTCATCGATTTGTTGTTGCGAAATTCCTTCTCAATTCAATGCATTATTATAGTATCCTCCAATATTACCATTGTTATTGATTCCTTTAATTGTCATTCCCGGTTCATCAAGATTACTATCTAAAATAACTGGAAGCGAATAGAAAGTTGTTTCTTGATTGGGGTTATATAAGAAGTCATTAAAAGTTACAACTGAATTAGCATTATCATCCATCATAATTGCATTTAACATTAAGCTCATTAAATTTGGATAAATACTTGGATCAAATTTATTTTGATAAAAAGTATTATTCGTACTCATTAGAATGAAAATTGTTTTTAAATCTTTTAGATACAAATATTGATTATCCCCGCTTTGATCTTGAACTTTATATTTTTGTAGTAAAGCAATATATTGTTGTCCTGCCGTTGGTGAAGTTGGATCAATTTTATTAAAGGCGTTATGAAAGGTTGTGGCAGTCTGATTAGTTTTTGTAATATCACTAAGATTATGATAAGACTTAAACTTAAAATCATATTGTTGATAATCTTGATCGCTAATAGTCAATTGTCCGTTTGCTTGTCCATTCCCGTTAATTCGGGGAAAATTATTAAATGTTAAAGTATGATCTAATTTACTATTTAACATATTAAACATCCCACTGGTAATTGATTTGGCAATATTTGTTGTTCCTAACATTAAGATTAACAATAATGATGAAAAGAAAAATAAAATAATTGTTAAAGTAAATTTACCTTTATTTCGAGAAGTAAAAGCAAGTTGTAAACGCCAAGTAAATGCTTTGCCATGTTTTGATAATGACCGTGATATTAAACCAGCACGAACAGCCTTATTACTTTTTGCAACATTATTTACTAATGATAGAATTGGTTCTTTAATATATAAAAATGTTGTAATATATGAAGCAATCGTAAAGAAAACAGGAACAACTATAAAAATTATTGTCATAAATCCTCATCCTGCATAAACCTTATCATAACTAATCGTTACCATTGTTTCAAATTGTCCATACATGTAAATTTGCAATGGAATTGAAAGTAAATATCCAAAAATTAAACCACCCATAATTGTTATTAATGTTTTAACAGTGAAAATTCACACCAACTCACTAGTACGATATCCTAGTGCTTTAAAAATCCCTAATTGTTTTCTTGTTTTGTTCATTTCTTTTTTCATAACAAAACTAATAAAAATAAATGCTAAAACAATCATTCCAATTCCTAATAAGGTATAAATTGTTGTTGTTACTTTCATTGAACTGATCTTTGAAATTGGTCCTAATGAATTATATGCCATTAGAACACCACTACTTGCTAAATAAACCTTTAATTTTGTCGAAAACTCTTGATGAAATAAAAAAAATCATCAATATGACAATTTGAAAACTAATTTTGTGTAAGATTATGATTTTGCTTTAAATTTTTTAAACGTTAAAATATAATACCGTTGATTGTTGGTTTGGTGTTAAACCTTTGTGTTGGTATTTTCATTTTCAGAGCTTTAAATAATTTTGAATATTAGTGAAACCCAAACCATGATAATGAATTAAGGCTTCTTTAAGACTGGATTGTAATTTACTAATCTTATTTAACTTTTGATAACTAGTATCAGGGTTTGTACTAGTTTTGGTGGAATATAGAGTAGAATTTGTTTGTTTTGCTACTAATAAATATAGTGGTTGCATATCAGAAATAATTATTGATTTTTCTTTAATTAGTTGCTTATTCATATTTTCAATAATCCATTGTTTTTGTAATCTTTTGGTATTGGTGGATTGAACAAAAATATTATTATTGCTATCAACTGCCATTTGAATACAGCATTTGGTATCAGTTGAAAATGGATCGAGATGAGTTTTTCGTTTATCAAATTTATCTTTAAAATTGCCTTTATGAATTTCTTTAATAAATGTTTCATCCATTTGGATTTGACCATTTAATTTTTTAAATTTTAACTGTGTATTTTCTAATTGTTTTGATTGCATTAATTTTTGTCGATTATATCAAGCGGTTTTTGGGGTTGTTTTAATAAAACGAGAAATTATTTTACTAGATTGTCCTAACAATGAAATTTGAATTAATAAATTTCACTGTTCATAATTTAAATGACTTCAATAAGTAAAATGATGACGAAATGCATCAAAACTAGCACGACATTTTTTACATAAATATTTTTGTTTTCCTTCGGAATTATGACCATTTTTAACACAATGAAAAGATTTGCAATTAGGACATATAATGCCTTTATCTCTAAATTTTTGATCAATTTCATTTAAACGTTTTTGTTTTTTAATTAAGTCTGCTTGTTGTTTTATTTTTTCATAAAATTCTAAAAATTGATCATCTGTTAAGCTATTTATTAATTCTGTAATTATTTTTTTCATCATTTATTTACCTCTATATATTAAAAATATACCTAATTTTAGGTATATTTTATAAATATCAAGAGTTTTCGACAAAATTAAAGACTATTATTAAAAATTAAATAGTATTTTTCAGTGTGTCAATTTTTATTATTTTATATATTTAACATTGTTAATAACATTGTTTATTAAACATTAAATAAACAATATATAGCATTATGTATAACATTGTTAATAATCAGTGTTTTTATCAATAAGTAAACAATATATAAACATTAAATATAACATTGTTTATTAAATAAATATTTAGTTAGGAGTTGATAAAATTGAGTAATTTTGTTAAGAAAAATCAAAATATAGAAAATTATTTTATTCGTAAAGAGTTGATAGTTTTTGAAACAGAAAAAGCAATTTTTATAAATTTACCTAATCATAATCGTCATATTGGTTTTTGGTTGAGTAATAAATTTATTTATCTGAGTGAAAAACACTCAGAACAAGTAGCAATCGGTTTGATTTATGATAATTCTTATCCTATTGTAAAATATGATGAAAATTTAAAACGTCATGTGTGAAAATATTTAACTGGAGCAGAACTAATCAATTTGTATAATCAATACAAATAAAATTATTTTACACAAATGAAAAAAGCAATATTTCCTGGTGAACCTCAAAAAGTAAAAACAACTAACAATAATTTAACAAATTGAAGTGATGAAAAAGTAGATAAATTAATTAATGACTTGAAGGACTTAAATTAATGGGTTTATATGATTATTGAGTTCAATTTGTTAGTTATATTATTGGTTCAAATGCTCATGAATTTTTATATGTCATATCATTTGTATTATTTATCGTTTTATTTTTGGGGATGTTTTTTAAACTTATTCAGAAAATGTGGAGTTTTTAAATATGCAAAATGATTGAGAAAAATTAAAAGAGTTTTTTATTTATGTATTTTTGTTTATAGATAAAACTAATGTTGAAATTATTACAACTTGAAATTTAAATCAAAATGAATATTTAACTCTTATGATTGGTATTTGAATTGTGATTTTATTTTTAACGTGGTTTTTATTGTGAATGGTTTTTAAAATAGTTGGGTATTTTAAGTAATGAAAAAATTTATATTTTTCTTAAAAAATTATTGTTATATTGGTGGTTCAATGATTTTGTTTAGTTTAATTGATTTATTACTTTGAATAATTTCATTAAATTATACCGGTTTAGTATTTTGATTATTGTTTGCTTTGCAATGTGTTTATTTTGTCTGATGAGTTTGAAAAAACATATTTTATCAGTTGAGTGCTTTTCGTTTAGTTAATTTTGTTTGAGATAATCCGTTATCAGTAATTATTGGTAAGTTAGGGACGGGAAAAACTTTACTTTTAAATTATTTATCACAAACTATGAAACTATTAACAGATAAGATTTATAGTAATTATCCGTTAGAAGATGATAAAGTTAAAGTTTTAACATTTAAAAATTTAGATTTTACAGATAGAACAAAACCAGTTCCCCCAGATGATAGTGTTATTTTATTTGATGAAAGTTATTTATATATTGATGGAACTAGTCCCCACGATGAGAAAAAAGTTCGTAGTGGTAAAATTCCGTGAATTGTATTAGCAAGACATTTTGGTAATCGTGCTTTATTTACTGCTCAGCGTGAGGGTATGATTTGAAATAATATTCGACAATTAGCAAGTGGTATTATTATTCCAATTTCATTGAAAAAACCTATTGCTAAAAAGGATTTAATTTTTTTAATCGTTTCTTTATTATGCGAATTGGTATTTTTCAAGATATTACAGATTATGAAATTTGAAAAACAAAATCAGTAGAACGAACAGCCGAAGGTAAACGAGCAAAACATAAGTCGGATGTTGGGTTAGGAATTCGGTTTTTTAAAATAATTATTCCATTAGAATTTGCACAGAAATATGATAGTAAATGATTAAAGTTTGTTCGTGATTTAAAAAATGATGAAATAGTTAATTATAAAGAATATTATTGGTCAGAAATTACTAAATTAAGTGTTAAAGAGCGTTTAGCATTGTTTGATATTGATATTTTGAAAAAAAATTTAAAACCTAAAAAAGAAAAAGGAAGTGATAAAGATGATTAATTTATTATCAGAAAGTAATAATTGAGATAAGATTTTTAGTTTGATTTTTGATGTATTTTTGTTTATTTTTGATGTAATTTGAAATACTAAATTACCAATGACAAATACAACTATTGCTTATTTTATTATCTTTTTTATGGTTGTTAAGTTATCAATTTATGCTATCCACGGAACAAGAACACAATATAATGAATTAGGTTCAACTGTTAAAAACAATACATCAAAATTGTATGCTTCAACAGTACGTGGTGTTAAAAAAGCACATAAGGCTAATAAAAATGGTCGGTGAAAGGAAACAGATTAATGATTAGATTAGTTTTATTAGTTGCTGCAATTGCTATTTTTGGTACTAGTTTTATTACGGTGATTATAAATCAATTAACATCAGCAAAAAATATCATTATGGATTTATATAACTCAGATACTTTTTTACTTTCTTTGTTTGGTAAAATGGCAATTTTGTTTAGTCATCCATTAATGTTAACAATATCAAGTTTATATATTGTTGGGTTTATTGTTTCAAAAACATTGTATAGTTGGGGGTTGAATTATAAATATGAAAAAATCATTATCTTTATTTGCCATATCTATTTTAGGTATTTTAGGTTTAATTATTCCATTTATTACTTTAACAGCATTTAAACCCTTAAATCAGCAGAATTATACTGTTAATTAACAAACAATGGGAATGAATGAAACTGATTTTATTAATACAATGTTTTTACGCAGTAGTTTTTTTGAAAACTGGTCTGAAACAAATTACTTTATTAATCCAACTCTAAAAACATCACAAACATTAACTTATAATGATAAATGATATTTAGACTTTTTAAAGGATAGTTATTCAACGGGAATTTCATTTGATAAGCCTAGTGATGAGTTTATGGATTTATATAAAAATTGAGATACTTATGCTAAACAATATAATATTGATAAATTCTATGATGTTGATAAAAAACAATTTTTAAAAGAATTAACTAATTTTTCTTATTCTTTTGCTAAGTATTTTAATACTGTGGAAGTTATTAATAAATTAGAAAGAGGTATTGATAATTTACAATTAGTTAAAATGATTAATGAGTTTTGAATACAAATTCCTAGAACACAGGCACCTAATAAAGAATTTTTAACTGCTACTAATAAATGATATTTTTATGGAGAAAAAAGAAATGGTCAATATTTGCTTACAAAATTTTATTTTGATAATAATTTTATTAAAAATCAAAACACTTGATGACAACACTTAAAAAATGATTCAGATTTTATTTGAAACTATAATTTAGTATATCGTTGAGATGGAAACGGTGAACCAGAATTACCAGTTGTTGATAATGATGGCAAATTAAAATTATATACTGAATATTATCAAAATGTTCGTTCTTTTTTGCTTAAATATATTGATGTTATTGTACAAGAAAATATCCGAATTCAGCAAGGTGGTAATCCAAACTATGATGACCCAAATTTGGGTAGTGAAAGAATAATTTTTGATTTTGAAATTATTAATAATATGGAAAAATTAGATTGAAAACCTGATGTTATTTTAACTAGAAAATCAATTTATCGGATGATTTTAACAATTGATGAAAATAAAAATATTATTGCTGGTAGTTTAGAATTAACACATTTTAAACAATATTGGGATGGTAATAATGCAAATAGTTATTGGTATACTGATGATTTAGGTTTTTTATTTTCTTTAATAAAAGAAAAAGAAGATACTTTTAATTTTAGTGCTGAAACTTATAATTATTATCAAGGTAATTCTCCTAATATTGGTAAAATGGTTTTTGAACAGATGAAAGGTCAAATTGATATTAATAAATTTTTAAAAGCCTTTTTTACCCATGCTTTGGTACCTGTATTTCAAAATCGCAGTAATTTTATTGAAAGTGGTTATATTGATAATTTACAGTATGATACTGTTTTAATTAATTTTTTTGGTTTAAAATTGATTAATTTTAGAGATGTTTTAATTGATGAAACTAATACTAATAAAAATCAATTTGAAAAACTATTAAATAGTATGTTTACGGTTTCCCAAAATTTTTATAAAGATTATTTACGTACCATTTTTGATTTAGAAAATGATACTTATGTACAAGGATATAATAAAAAATATGGTTTATTAGCAAATAATGGTTTTAAAATTTATCCTCGTTATTTTTATTTTTCTGATAAATACAATCAATTAGACATTAAATTGTATTCAGCATTTAAAAATCGTTTTTATAATACTAATTATGGTAATGTATTTAATTATGATTTTTCAGTTGCAAATAATTATAATATTAATCAAAATGAAGGTTATATTTTTGAAGGTGCTTTAAAAGATAAATACGGTTTAAAATACAAAAAAATTGAAGAACAAAAAATCGGTTATAATGTTTTTGAATTACAAGCCCAAAAAGAAAATGATATGTACCGTTATTATGATTTTAATTTTGGAATTTATAACTGACAAGAAATAAATAATGGCGGGTTGTTTCCTGATGGACAATGATGACAAGCCCAATATGAAAGTTGTAGTTGATATAATTTAGCGTGTCATATAAAAAATGCTGCAATTTGAATTGTAAATAATATTCCCGGTGTTAAACAAGTAAACGAATTAGCAAGCGGTGTTGGTAAAATATTTCAAACAATATATAGTTTTTTTAGTCAAACATTTGAGGTATGAAAATTTAGTCCAGCATTATATAATACAATAACAAATATATTCCTATTAATTATCTTTATGAAGTTTGTTCGATTAATTTAAAAAAGGACTTGTTAGTCCTTTTATTCTTTTCAATCAATTATTAGTCCTGTGTCTTTATTAATTTCTGGTATTTGTGGTTCATTGTTTTTATTTCAACGATATACTAAATTATAGTTTCAAATAAAATCTGAATCATTTTTTAAGTGTTGTCATCAAGTGTTTTGATTATTAATAAAATTATTATCAAAATAAAATTTTGTCGTTATATAATTATTTTCATATTTATTCTTTAATTTTGTCGAAAACTCTTGATGAAATAAAAAAAATCATCAATATGACAATTTGAAAACTAATTTTGTGTAAGATTATGATTTTGCTTTAAATTTTTTAAACGTTAAAATATAATACCGTTGATTGTTGGTTTGGTGTTAAACCTTTGTGTTGGTATTTTCATTTTCAGAGCTTTAAATAATTTTGAATATTAGTGAAACCCAAACCATGATAATGAATTAAGGCTTCTTTAAGACTGGATTGTAATTTACTAATCTTATTTAACTTTTGATAACTAGTATCAGGGTTTGTACTAGTTTTGGTGGAATATAGAGTAGAATTTGTTTGTTTTGCTACTAATAAATATAGTGGTTGCATATCAGAAATAATTATTGATTTTTCTTTAATTAGTTGCTTATTCATATTTTCAATAATCCATTGTTTTTGTAATCTTTTGGTATTGGTGGATTGAACAAAAATATTATTATTGCTATCAACTGCCATTTGAATACAGCATTTGGTATCAGTTGAAAATGGATCGAGATGAGTTTTTCGTTTATCAAATTTATCTTTAAAATTGCCTTTATGAATTTCTTTAATAAATGTTTCATCCATTTGGATTTGACCATTTAATTTTTTAAATTTTAACTGTGTATTTTCTAATTGTTTTGATTGCATTAATTTTTGTCGATTATATCAAGCGGTTTTTGGGGTTGTTTTAATAAAACGAGAAATTATTTTACTAGATTGTCCTAACAATGAAATTTGAATTAATAAATTTCACTGTTCATAATTTAAATGACTTCAATAAGTAAAATGATGACGAAATGCATCAAAACTAGCACGACATTTTTTACATAAATATTTTTGTTTTCCTTCGGAATTATGACCATTTTTAACACAATGAAAAGATTTGCAATTAGGACATATAATGCCTTTATCTCTAAATTTTTGATCAATTTCATTTAAACGTTTTTGTTTTTTAATTAAGTCTGCTTGTTGTTTTATTTTTTCATAAAATTCTAAAAATTGATCATCTGTTAAGCTATTTATTAATTCTGTAATTATTTTTTTCATCATTTATTTACCTCTATATATTAAAAATATACCTAATTTTAGGTATATTTTATAAATATCAAGAGTTTTCGACAAAATTAAAGTATTTATTTATATAAAAATATCATTTATTAGTAGCAGTTAAAAATTCTTTATTAGGCGCCTGTGTTCTAGGAATATTAGTTCATTTGCTATTTTCTGGTAGTTGTTGTGGTTATGGTGTAGGTTTATTACCCCCCCCGTTTTCATTATTATTTGGTTTTTCACAACTAATTAATGTTGTTGTACTTGTTGCTGTTAATCCGATTACTCCTAAAATACTTAGTAACTTTTTCATATTTTACTTCTCCTTTATTAAAATTACTTGAATGCTATAATTGATTTTATCATATATCAATAATGTATTAAATAATTTTAATATTAAATTTATAAATTAATGAAAGGTATATAAATGTTATGTATAGTCATTTAAGTTTTATCGATAAGGTTAAATTGGAAAAATTATTATTATCAAAATTATTTTTAAAAAAGAATGGTGAAATAAATATTTCACAAATTGCTAAATGTTTGAACAGAAATCGTAGTACTATTTTGCGAGAAATTAAGCGTTTTAAAACTATTGATGAATATAGTGCTTATAAGTCAGATAAAATGTATTATGAGAAAAGAAAAAAGAATAATAAAAGATATAAGTTTACAGAAGAACAATTAAATTTTATTAATATAAGATTTAATGTTTATCGTGATTCTCCATCACAACTTATTCATCGTTATTTTCTAAAGTTTGGTATTAAATTTCCTGTTTGTGTTAAAACATTGTATAAATGAATTCGTTTGGGTTTTTATGTTTTTTTAAAACAGAATTTACGTCATCGTGGTAAAAAATATAAAACAAAAGGAAAATTTGATAATCGTGGTAAATTAATTAATTTTAAATCAATATGAGATATTGAGAATAAAGAGACTGATGTTGGTTGATTTGAAATGGATACCATAGTTGGAAAAGAGCATCAATCTAGTAATTTGGTTTTAGTTGAACAAAATAGTAAAAGTTATTTTGTTATGAAATTAAAAAATCATACTGCTAATGAAGTTGTGGAAAAGTTTAAAGATATTGTTATAAGTAATAATTTATTTGGGAAAATTAAAGGAATAATAACTGATAGAGGAAAAGAATTTAGTAAATGAAGAGAATTAGAAATATTTGCTGAAACACAAGTTTATTTTTGTGACCCTGGTAAACCACAACAAAAACCATTAATTGAATATATGAATTCTGAACTTAGACAATGATTTCCTAAGGGAACTGATTTTAATAATGTTAGTCAACAAAAAATAAATTGAGTAGTTAATGTTATAAATGATAAATTAAGGCCTGTTCTTAATTGAAAAACAGCAAAAGAGGTATTTTCAGATAATTTTAAATAGGTTTATTTGAAGTAATTTAATAAATTATTTTTTAGTGTGCTTAATTTTCCTTAAAATAAAATAAAAACTATAAATATTTTGATTTTTAAAAATTTATAATTGATTTTTTATGATTTTTATTGTATTATTTGACTAATAAGATTTGTTGCACTTCATTTTACATAATTCCTTTTTTTTAGCAGATAATCCAAGAATACCAAGACTACCAATTCCACCAGCACCAGCTAATACAAGTAAAGCAATCATTAATGTTTCATTCATTTTATTTAATTCCTTTCTTATCCTTACTCAAACAGTGGCCATCCATTTTTTCAGAACAAAATAATTTATAAATTAAACTATATAACCACCCAAAAATATCAACCACCCCTAATATAGTCTATTTTATTCCTTACTATTTAATATTTCTTTTGCTGTTTCTATTACTGTTTTTTGTTCTTTTTCTTCTGATTTATTTTGCTTATTTTTTAACTCTTCTTGTTGTTTTTTAATAAATTCACTTTGCATATTTTTAAATATTTCTTCTGTTATACCATCTAAATTATTTCATTGTTTTGCTATTCGTGGTTGAATAACACTAGAATTAATCCGACAATCTAAACAATGTCTTAAATGGTCTTTTTTTCATTTTGATTTATCAATTCAAATAATAATTAAAGAAATTATTAAAGTAATTAAAGGTAAAATTGTAAATACTAATCCCAGTTTAGAAACTTTTAATCGTGGAATATCAATTTTCATATCTACTTTTGGTTTACTACTAGCAACAAATATACCTTGAATTCCATGTGTAAATAAGGGTGTTAATAATATTGAAATTCCATTACCTCAATATTGACCATAATTATATCAATTAATATTATCTTTTATTGCATTAATCATACCATATTCTAATCAACAATTTAATGCTAAAAATATCAATGTATAAAAACTAACTACTCAACTACGAATTTTATATTTTCTTTCTCATTCTCTAATATCTTTATGAGTTCAATTATAAGTTGGAATAGGATCTTTTTTAAATCAATTTCAAGGTAAAGCACCCTTTAATAAAGTTGTTTTATCTTGTCTCATAATTAATTCACCAATTTTCTTTCAATATATATACTATTTAATTCAACTGCTCCTGCATTATTTGCTAATTGAACTTTTCCACTTAAATCAATCACTGCAGTTATTCCTTGGTCTATAATGAAATATCCCGCAGCACAATTAACAGTATAATTAATATTTGTTTTTATATAACAAGATGGATATAAATTGGGTGCTACTCATAATTGATATATATATTTTGATTTATCAAAATTTTTAATTTGATATTCAGTTGCTGGTTTAAAATCACTAGTATCAACAAATTCTCAATCATTACCAACACTAATAGAAATATCACCATTACCTAATAATGAATTACCATTAATAGTTTTAATATTTTCACCACTTATTAATTTATCTTGTTTAAGAATAATATCTTGTGATGTTTTTACAATATACTGACCATTTTCTTTAACAATATAATTTTTATTTAAATCACTATCTTTAATAACATCAGATGGAACATCACCACCTTGTTTTGCTTTTCAAACATTATTTTCATAATAAATTGTATCATTGTCAAATGGAACTATTAATTTAATATAATCGTTATAATCAATTTTAGAAAAGTCATTAATAATTGGATAAGTAATATTTATTGAATTATCAGTTTGTAATCGTTCTTTTAATCAAAATAATAATGTTGGATAAAAAGTTTTTTTACTAATATGTTTATATTCTTCTTCTCATGGATGAGCATAATTATCTAAACTATAATTATAAGGTCTAGGTACTGTTTTACTAGATATAATATCAATTATTTCACCTGCTAATTTTAAAGCATTTTTAACATCACGAGTAATATTTTCATTTGCTTCTGGGTCATTAGTTTGTGAATATGCTACACCACCTTGTGAAAATGAAGCACTACCAGTTAAATCATTAACTCCTTTTGGTAAATATCAATTTATAACTGCTAATAAACAAGCAGATTGAATATAACTTAATCATTTATCATATTCAATTAAACCAGTATTATCTTTTTTTACTCAGGGAAATAAATCTTTTTTATTTATTTTATCGGAAATTGTTCCACCTGATAATCTATCCATTCATAAACTAGTTTTTAAAATAGCATTATAAATTAAATTATCATTATAAGCAGATTGTTTTCTATCATTAATAGGTTGTCAAAGTTTACTTGCTTTAACATCTTCAACTGTTATAAATAACAAATTACTTAAATTATTTTCCATATAAAACACCCCTTAATTGATTACGATATTTATTTTTTAAATTATTTGGTTTATAACTATTAACCTTTCTTTTGGTTTTATTAATTGCTTTAATAGATTTATTAACCTGATAAAATTTATTTTTAACTGGTGTTTTATATAAATTCTTAATATTTTTAACATCAGCAATTCGCTCTTTATATCATTTTTTATTATTAATTTCACCAGCAAAATTAAAATTAAAATGTCCAATCTTTAAATTATTAATAAACTTTTTAATTTGTTGTAATTTTTGAACTGTTGGTAATGTTAATTTAGTAGTTCCTTTGGGATATTTTTCTTTTAATGTTTGTGGTAATCGTTTTTTAATATAATTTCTTAAATGACTAGGTAATCATTTTCTTAATCAATAACGCCAAAATAAAGTCCCAGCATTAGATACAGCATTACTTAATAATTTTCAAATTTCAACTGGAACACCAGGATAAACATATGGACCATAAAATTTTGGATGTTTTGCTGTTTTTGTATATATTAAAATAGTTAAATTACCTGTTAAAGTTAACTTATTTGTAATATTAAACATACCACTATCAAGTCAACTACTATTTAAAGGCTTTCAATTAGTATTTAGATAATTTTCATTTTTAAATTGTTCTCTATTTTGAATATTATTATCTTTTTCTAATTGACTTAATATTTGTTGTATTTCTTTTTTATGACCTTTTTTAATTAAATCTAAATAAGTAAAGGGATTTAATCATTGATAAATATCTTCAACTTTACTTGTAATTTTATTATATTTATCAGTAATATAATTAATTGGTTTTAATATTTTATTTTGAACTTGATTAACTCTATTAATTAAATTTACAAATTTACTTATTAAAGGTTTATTTTCTAAATTAGATACTAATAAAGTTAAAACGCGTAATATTAGTAAATTCATTGTTTATTAAGAATTTTTAATTACAACATCAATGGGGTTTGTTTGACCAGTAGCATTGTTTTTACCTTCAATTTGAACTTCAACAGTTTTGTCATTTGTAATATTAATTGGTCAGTCTTCACCTTTACTTTCAATAAAGTAATCATAATCATTTTCTGTTAAAAAATTATTTACCGCTTTTACTGATTTTAAAACAACATCTTTAAATTGTGGTTTTAATTGTTCTGCTGTTGTTTGTGTTGGGTCTGTAACGTGAATAGTTGGTTTATTTAATTTATTAATTCCACTAATATCAATTTTATTTGATGATGGAATTACATAATCAACAGGAACTCTAAATGTTTTATTAAGATTACTTTTAGCAGTATTAATTTCATCTTGGGTTGGCGCTTTTTCTAAAATAATTTTACATGTTTTTGGATATAAAATTGTTGGTGTTGCATATTGTACTTTACCAATTCATTTAGGGTTAGCCGTATCATTATCTAAAACTTGTTGAATAGTATCCATATTAATTGGATAAGCTCATACTTGTTTATTAATAATTAAACCATTTACATTAGTAAAATTATAACCTTTATCACGGTCAACTTGTCCTTTTGTATATGTTTTTTCTAAATGAAAACTTTTAGATACAGGAATACCCATTGCTGTATTTTCATATAATTCACCATTAACCATTGCTTTTAATTGGGCTTGTGAACCAATTACTTTTAAATACGCAGGTGTTAATCCTAAATAGGCTCTACGACCTAAAACCATAAACATTTTATCAGTTGGCAATCCAAAATATAAATTACTAATTTGATTTGTTAATTCAATCAAAGTTTCATTTAATGTAAAGAATGCCTTATTTGCATCATCAGCATTTTCTGCTGTATAACTACGAAATGGAATTACTTCATATTGACCATCTGCTAAACAATAATCATAAATAGCCTGAATTAATTCACATTCTAAATTAACAAATTTATTCTGTACAACACTAGAAATAGCATCAGCAATAACACCATTTTTAATATTTTGTTCTATTAATGCCAAGTCAAAAGCCTCATTCATTAATTTTAAATTAAATCTCTTATCAATCGGAACTGGAATTCTTGTTAATCCCATTGTTTGAGTTGCTCCACCATTTGGTAATGAATAATCATTTTGTCATACCACACGATGAGTTAAATTATATAATGCTTGTCCCGCATTAGATAATCAAGCAACTTGTTCAGCAGTTGCTGTTGCATATTGCATAATACTTGCATATTCATTATATAAATGTCCACGCAATAAAGCATTAACCATATCAACATACGCTTTTTGGTCTGTTGTATTACCTTCCAATGTAAAAGGTACTTGTGGCAAATTAATTGTTGCCATAATTTCACCCCCTTATTATTTAAGGTTTTTAAGTGTATAATCAGTTAATTTTTTAATTTCCTCAGGAGTATGTATATGCTCCTTTTTCTTTAATAGTTTCAATTTCATCATTTTTATTTTCAACCGAATTTTCAATCATATCTTTAATAAAATTAGTTGGTGAAATTGATTGTTGTTCTTCAACAAACAAATCAGGTTTTAATTCTTTTAAAGTTTGCATTCTTTCACTTAAAGAATTACCACTAACTTTATCTAAATTAGTTTTAATATCTTCAATTTTAGTTGATGGAATATCTTTAAATGCTTTTAATTCATCTAATTCATTAGATAATTTAATAAAGTCTTCTTTTGATATAACATCTTCGCGTTTTTGCACACTTTCTCTAATTTGCTTTGCTTCATTATTAAACTGATTTAAGATATTTTCAGCAATCTCTTCACTTAAACCTTGTTCTATTAATTGTTCTTTTGTAAGTGCCATTTTTATAAACCTCTTTTTTTTATTCTTGTCCGATTAACAAGTCAGCATAAACTCTTTTTTATGGAAAAAGATTAAACCTATAACTTGATTATAGACTATTATTTTGACAATACAATACTTTTTTATACAAAAATAATATTAATATAATTTATTACTAATTTATGCCTTAAAACGCGTAATAAAGGTATTTACAAACAATTATATTTATATATAATTAAATTATAAAAATAAGTTATGTTTCTAGTTGTAAGACAAGACTATACGGTGTTCTATTGCTTTTAATCGTAAACCAAAAGGGATTTTACTTATTTAAACCTTTAAATTAACTATTGAATGAAAACTAGATATAATAGTTATTAAGCAATATAAAAAAGAGATTTAATAATCTCTTTTTTATTTTTTATTATATAATTTAATTAATAAAAAGAGGAAGATATACATATGAAAAGATTATTAAGTATTATTGGTGCAATTACATTAGTAGGAACAAGTACAACAAGTTTAGTTGCTTGTAATACACCACATGAATATACACCTGAAGAATTAGCAAAACTAAAAGAAGAAAACAAAATAAATACAACTGATGAAACTATTAGAGATAACTTAGAATGAATAGCACCCCAAGAAAAACCTTTTGATGATAAAAACAATAAGTGATATTATATCGTATGAAAAAAACAAAATTGAGTAATAACTAAAACTTTTAAAGATTATTCAATAGAAGCAGGAAAAGAATATAATATTTATAAAGATGATAATTACGAATTAAAGTTTTTTAAATATCCAGAAAATAATGCTTCATTATATTATTACAACAATGATGTTTTTAGAGAATGGGGACAAAATGATTATAAAAATTATATTAAATCAGTTTATCGTTGAAATTTAAACACAACCGAGCCAAATTTAATAGTTGATGATAAAGGTAATATCAAACAAAGTTAATGGAGAATAAAAAAATAATGTCTAATTTTTAAACATTATTTTTTTAACTTTTATATTAAATTCTTTTTTAATAAGTTTTTTTGCTGAACCATTAAAAGAAATTCTTTTTTTATTATTGTCTCATCAATATCCTGTCATTTGTGCTTTATTAATATGATTAATTTGGTCTCAACATATATAACATTTTTCACAATTTAATGTAATTTCTGTCCTATTTTTTGCAACTACTGTTGATTTAGGAGGCGTTGAGGTTGTCGGAACTATAAAATATGAATATAACGTACTACTTAAAATAATTGCTGGTCTAGTTTTAATAAATTTATTATTAAATGTTCTTTTTTTATATCAATTCCATTTTTTAAAAATAAACTTTTATTTTTTCTTACAAAAAAATGATTATGAAAAGCATTATAATGTATTTTATGATATTTTATAACACTAAATAAACTAATTGAATTTATCATCATTAACATTAATCTTCCTATTTTATTTATAAAATTTTAATATATAAAAAACAAGCCCTCTCAAAGGAGGGTATGGCCGAAAGATAAATCAGTGGCCTGAAAATAGGGAGTAAATATTTCCTCATTAATATTTTACAAAAATTAAATTATTTATCAAGGGTTATAATATTGAATTTATTTAATATTATAATAAATTTTTTTTATTTTGTAAATAGGTAAATTTTTATCTTGGTTTAATTGTGATTTTAATAGGGTTATCACTTTTATTTATCATATTCAATACGCCCAAAGCATTTAAATCTATTGTTATATTTTTATCATTACCAAAATAATTAAAACCAGTTCCCAATAATAATTGAGCAAATAATGTTTTTGTAAATCTAATTTTTAATTTTAAATCATTTGTATAATATGCTTGTAAATATGTTTCTGTAATTTTTCCATTATCATTATTAGATAATTTTGTTATTTGAAGCAAAAAATTAATATTTCAATGATTTTGTTCAGATAAATATTTATTTGTATAATCCCCACTAGGTAAACCATTAGTAGAAGCAGTAGCAAATGTCTGAACATCATTTACTTTTATATTATCTGTATATAAATTTATTGTATTTTCAAAATTAACATTATCTTTTTGTTCTAAACCTGATTTTTGTAAAGTTATATTAGATAATAAACCACCACTAAAATTGCAACTATTAGCCCCACCTAAAAGATTAATATTTCTATCATAAATAAATCGCTCTATATCAGGTCTAAAACATCTAACTTGTAAATTATTAAGATTACTTATTTCTATTGTTTTATAAGAATTAATAAATTTATCTATACTTTGAATTGTTGGGTCAATTTGTCTTAAATCAATTTCAGTTTCACAATAACCTTCATTAAATTCATCAGAAAATAAATTAGCATAACTTTGAGAATTTATTGTTTTCTTACATTGTGCTGGTGCTGTAATTTTAGTTTTTAATGCTTGTCCTGTTTTAGCATCTCAAATATCTTTGGTATAAGGTTCATAGTTATATGGTACTGGTGGTAATACATATTGTGGGTAATTAAATGTTGGTATTTCATAGTCATGTGGTAATAAGAAACTATTTTTATAATTAGTTGTCATATCTCGTAAATAATTATTTAGTGTACTTTTTGTTTTACCTCTGAAACTTCATACTGATAATCTTAAATAATCTTCTTCATTATTTGTATATGGGTTATCTGCATAAAAGATAATTTCAAAATTACCTTTATATAATGCTTGAATTGAAAACATATCAATAATATAACTACAATTTGTTCCATCTGGTGTTTGTAAGAATTCTAAATCATTATCTTTTTCACTATCACTAACTGGTGTTTGAGCATCTATTGCTTTGGTTTTTTCATTAATTAAATAAACTCGATTAGTTTTAGGATTTAATTGTTTTAAATTATAAGTTGAATAAACTAATTCTTCGGTTGGTTTACCATCATTAGTTAAAACAGTCCCTTTAAATTTATCAGTTAATAAAGTAGTAAAACCTAAACTAGTAGCATTTGCACCAAATATAGCACTAACTTTGTCGTTTCCTTGTTCTCTAAATATTTCAAATGGTAAATAACCTTTTCCTTTTGATTTTTCAGACCAAAAAGCATCATTATAAAAACTATAAACATTAGAACTCATAAAACCATTAAGAAATTGAAAATTAGGTCAAGTTTTTTTATCTTGATTAATAACTCATCCTCATGGAATACCAAATGAAATAAAATTTGAGAATTTACCAACTCCGCATGAGATAGTAAAAAGATTAAATACTAACTTTTGCGTATAGTTTAAAGGTAATACGGTAATTTGGCGATTAATAAAATTATTCATATTTAAAATATCTCAAACATTATATGAACTCATTTTATTATATTCAAATTGAACTTGACCAACTGTATTACCAAATTCATCTTTTCTTCTAAAATAAGATGAAGCTTGTGTACTAATAATATTATCAACATTACCACTATTTACTTTTACTTTATTTGGTGGTGTTATTTTTCAACTTTTAGATCAATAAAATTCAGAATTATTATCTTATCAATATATCTTGCAAAGATTGACCCACTAGTATTGCCTGGTAAACCTCAACTCCACACTCTTGCTCTTTCAATATCTAATTGCTCTAATCTTAATTGTTCATTAACTTTATCTTGTGGTAATTCATAATTAAGTCTTCAACTAGAATAATGAATAATAATCTTCATATTTCATTTTTCGATATAATTAATTTTTTCATATTTACTACGCATTATTTCTTCATTAAAAGGTAATAATTCATTACAATAACCAACAATATATCTTTTTAAACTTTCAGGATTACATGTATTAATTGTTATTTTATTTTGATAACCACGAATAGCAAATTCTAAATCACTTAAATCTTTTTGTTGAAATTGATCACATTCTTCTCTTCAATCAATAACTAATTTATATTTATTTAAATCAGCAAAAGCTTTTAATTTTTCTTTTCGACTTGGTGAATGTAAACCTTTACAATATATTTTGCTACCATTTGATAAAGTAAAAGTAAAATTAGATAAATTAATAGTATAAGAAATATTATTTTCATCTAACATATTTCAGATATTTTGAAATACACTATCTTTTAAATCTTTACTTCAATACATACTAGCAATAATACAAATTGGTTCTTTAATTAATAAACTAATTTTTAATAATTCACCAAACATTTTAATATTTGAAATAGTTTTACCACTATATCGTGTTCCAATTTGATTAATTTCATTAACTAATTCATATTTTTTAGCAAAGGGATATTTATTACCAATACTACTATTTTGTAATAATCAATAAGGGGTTTCTAACAAATAAGTAAAATGATTAAGCATTATTATCACTTTCTTTTTTAATATCTCTAATATCAGTTTGTAAATTAAAAATTATTGGTTGTTGATTATTTAAGTTTAATTCTTTTTCAAGTTCTTTTTCTTGTAGTGAATATTTATAATTAAAGGCTCGTTGTCAATATAATTTAGCACCATCAGGTGTTTTCATCATAAAATTAATTATTTCACTTTCAATTCTATCAACTTGTTTTTCAAGCAAAGGAACTATCTTTTCGCTCCGATAAATTTCTTGTCTTCAATGACGAGAAAGGTTGAA
Organism: Spiroplasma endosymbiont of Sarcophaga carnaria; assembly: GCF_964019595.1. Lineage (NCBI taxonomy): Bacteria > Bacillati > Mycoplasmatota > Mollicutes > Entomoplasmatales > Spiroplasmataceae > Spiroplasma > Spiroplasma endosymbiont of Sarcophaga carnaria. Next base: position 858,043 of record NZ_OZ026456.1, on the reverse strand, counting down.
TTCATTGGTTAAATCATTCAAAGTATATGGTTTATTAGGTGATTTATTTTCTCAAAATTGCTCTATTTTACGATAAAAAGTCGCCAAACTTGCTGTTTTTGGATTAAATTCTTTCATTTTTACTCCTTTTATATGGTTAAATATAAGTAGAGAAAAACATGTACAGAAGAACTTGACACGGTTCTTTTTTTTATTATCTATATTTTACATCAAAATAAAAAAAAGTAAATTACTTTACTTTCAGTTAATTAATTTATTAAATACATTCAAATTGTAACATACTAAATAAAAATTACTATCCTTTTTTTGCATTTTTATTATTTTTGTGATAAAGTCGTAAACTAAGAAAGATGGTAAGAAAATGATAAATGTTGATAATAATTTTTTTAAGAATTTTATTAATTTATTATATATACAGAGTATTGAAATTATTCAACAAAGTTTAGAAGATTATGATAAATGAATTTTTAAAAATTATAAAATTGATGAAACTTTAAAAGAATTTAAAAATTATAAAGTAAAAGATAAAATTGAAAGAACATTAGTAATTTTAAATGGAAAAATAACTTTTAAGAGAAGAAGATATTATAAAATTAATTCAGAAACAGGTAAAGAAGAATATATTTTTCCTTTGGATAAAATTTTAGGAATTTAAAAATGACAAAGAATAGATAATTCTGTTAAAGAAAAAATATTATTATTTATTACTGAGAACAAAAGATATAAAGATATTTTAGATACTATGGAACATGTAAAAATTAGTTTAATGACAGTATCTAATATTATGAAAAATGCAAAAACTGACGAAGAATATTACTTTAATAAAAGTAATAAAAAAATAGATATTCCACACACTTTATATATTCAAATGGATGGTACTTATTTGAAAATGTTAGATTCAACAAAGCAAGGAAGAAAAAAGATAAAAAAACATACGATAGCATGTACTGTACATACTGGGTATGATGAAGAAAAATATACTGTAAAAAGACCTGTAATCGCAAATAAATTAGGTGTTTTTGAAATGGATAATATTCCAGATTATCTTAAAAAATAAGCAAATTTAAAACCAGTTCTTATAAAATTATTTTCTTTAATTGAAACTCATTTAAATATGATACCTAATATTGAAATTATGATTTTAGGTGATGGTGCTCCTTTAATTAAAAATACTAAAATTTTTATGCATCAATATTTTCCTAAAAATAAAATTCACTATACAATAGATAAATTTCATCTTACAAGTAGATTTAAAAAATTATATCCATATCAAAATAAAAATAAGGAAAATAGAGAAACATATCATAAAGCAGTGGATTATTTTTTTAATGCTAAATATGAAGAATTATTACAGTGTTTAGAAGATAGTAAATCTTTTATAAGCGATGCTAAATTAGATTTTTTAAATAAAACTATTAGATTAATTAAAAATAATAAAGAAGGCATTAGAAATCAAACATTATGAAATAATGTTGGTTGTCATATGGAAGGTGACATTTCTCATTATTGAAAAGGTACTATGATTAAAAAAGCCATTTATAGTGAAAAAATTATTAGAAATAGATTAAATGCTAGTATGATGGGGTTAAAAAATAAAATTAATTTATTTAATAGTAATAAATCATTAGAAGAAAATAAATTTAATTATTCAGTTAATAATTTTGTAAATTATTATTTACAAAAAAATTTATATTTTTATTAGTTTTATCCTTTAATTTTGTCGAAAACTCTTGATATTTATAAAATATACTTAAAATTAGGTATATTTTTAATATATAGAGGTAAATAAATGATGAAAAAAATAATTACAGAATTAATAAATAGCTTAACAGATGATCAATTTTTAGAATTTTATGAAAAAATAAAACAACAAGCAGACTTAATTAAAAAACAAAAACGTTTAAATGAAATTGATCAAAAATTTAGAGATAAAGGCATTATATGTCCTAATTGCAAATCTTTTCATTGTGTTAAAAATGGTCATAATTCCGAAGGAAAACAAAAATATTTATGTAAAAAATGTCGTGCTAGTTTTGATGCATTTCGTCATCATTTTACTTATTGAAGTCATTTAAATTATGAACAGTGAAATTTATTAATTCAAATTTCATTGTTAGGACAATCTAGTAAAATAATTTCTCGTTTTATTAAAACAACCCCAAAAACCGCTTGATATAATCGACAAAAATTAATGCAATCAAAACAATTAGAAAATACACAGTTAAAATTTAAAAAATTAAATGGTCAAATCCAAATGGATGAAACATTTATTAAAGAAATTCATAAAGGCAATTTTAAAGATAAATTTGATAAACGAAAAACTCATCTCGATCCATTTTCAACTGATACCAAATGCTGTATTCAAATGGCAGTTGATAGCAATAATAATATTTTTGTTCAATCCACCAATACCAAAAGATTACAAAAACAATGGATTATTGAAAATATGAATAAGCAACTAATTAAAGAAAAATCAATAATTATTTCTGATATGCAACCACTATATTTATTAGTAGCAAAACAAACAAATTCTACTCTATATTCCACCAAAACTAGTACAAACCCTGATACTAGTTATCAAAAGTTAAATAAGATTAGTAAATTACAATCCAGTCTTAAAGAAGCCTTAATTCATTATCATGGTTTGGGTTTCACTAATATTCAAAATTATTTAAAGCTCTGAAAATGAAAATACCAACACAAAGGTTTAACACCAAACCAACAATCAACGGTATTATATTTTAACGTTTAAAAAATTTAAAGCAAAATCATAATCTTACACAAAATTAGTTTTCAAATTGTCATATTGATGATTTTTTTTATTTCATCAAGAGTTTTCGACAAAATTAAAGAAAAAAATTAAAAAAATACAAAAATGTATTGACAATAAAATTTAAAATAATATACTTTAATTAAGTAAGTGGTATTTTTATTCCACAGTTTCTGAGATATATAAAAACCCTAAAATAATTTATACAACCCGTTTCATAGATTAAGACCAATCAATTTCACTTGGTTTTTTTGGATGGGTATTTTTCTTAATTTGATCAATTAATCCATTACGAACATGAATAACTGTATTTGCAATATCAGCAATATTGGGGTTATGGGTAACAATAATGACTGTTGTTCTATATTTTTTATTAACATCGACTAAAATTTCAAGTACTTTTCGACCCATTTCTTCATCTAAAGCTCCCGTTGGTTCATCACCAAATAGAATGTCAGGATTTTTGGCTAATGCTCTAGCAATTGAAACCCGTTGTTGTTGACCACCTGACATTTGATGAGGATATTTGTTCATTTGTTCTTCCATTCCAATTGTCTCAAAAATATCTTTAATTGTCATATCTTTGTTTTTATTTTTACTTAGGTTTTCACCAACTTCAGCGTTTTCTTTTGCAGTTAAATTAGTTAATAAGTTATATTGTTGAAAAATAAATCCAACATTATCTCTTCTAAATTTGGTTAAATCAACATCTTTTAATAAAGACAAATTATAACCAATAACAAAAACATCACCACTTGAAACTTTATCTAATCCTGAAATAATATTTAGCAAGGTTGTTTTCCCTGATCCAGAAGGACCTAAGATAACAATAAAGTCTCCTTTTTCTAATTTTAAATCAATTCCTTTTAAAACTGGTGTTTCAACTTCTCCTGTAATATATGATTTCTTAACACCTACTAATTCAATAACATATTTACTTGTATCTGGTTTTGTTTTGGTTGTTGAAATTACTTCCCCTTTTAAAATTCGTTTTGAATATAATTTAGTTTGTTTCTTTTGTTCTTTTAGTTTTTGTTTAAATTCTTTAACTGCAGTATAATCGATTTTTTCTTTCTTTTCCTTTGGTTCTTTTACTTTAGACTGCTTTGCTTTAGCTTTTGTTTCTTCTGTACTAGGTGTTTTTCCCATTTCAGCCATTTTGTTTTTTCCTCCCCTGGTAAATATCACATTACATTTTGCAATTAATTTTTATCATAATAATATAATAACAAAATTATTTTAATTTTATCAACTTATTTATATTTATTAAAGTTATTCTTTTAACAATCCTTTTAAGTCAGCGGCTTTAATTGTATATTTTTTACGACAAAAATCACATACAATTTCAACTTCGCTATTTTTTTCTAAAATTTCATTCAATTGTTCATCACCTAATAATTTAGCTGATGCCAAGGCTTTTTCATATGAACAACTACATTCAAATGCCACAGAATCAGTTTCTAATACTTTTGCATTTTCATCAATTAATTTAAAAACATTCGTTAGATCACTTTCAGCAATTAACTTATGACTAATACTTTCTAAATTACCAACTTTTTCTTCTAAATAATCAATATCTTCATCCTTATGTTCTGGTAATAATTGTGCATAAAAACCAATTGCTTTAGCAATTGTATTGTCATCATTCATTTTAATTGAACAAGCAATTACCGATTTAATTTGTTCGCTTTGTGCTAAATAATAAGTAAAATCCAAATTAATTTCACCAGAAATCAATTCAATTTGACCAGAAAAACTATCTTTCATTCCCAAGTCTTTCATTACTCGCAAATAACCATCAGTTCCTACTACCTGTGAAATTACGTTTTTACTACGATCAATTTGTTCAACTTCAAATTGTGGGTTCCCACAAAAAGCACGAACTTTATGGCCAGTATATTCAGCCATCATTGTTCCAATTGGACCATTTCCATTAATAATAGCTGTCATTTTATCAGTTGCATTTTTCATATCGCTACCAATTAAAATTGTTGCCAAAACAACTCTTGACAATGCAATTGTTGCTAATGGATTGGTTTCATGTAATTTGATAATGTTATTTAGCGATTCAGTTGCATCCACAACCGTCATTTTTACATTGTGAGAATTGCTAATCGCCTTAATTACTCTATCTTTATTCATTTTATCAAACTCCTTCATAATTATGTTCACTCTGCAATTATAGTACAACTATTTTTAAAAGTAAAATAAAGAGTAGGGTTTGATTATTCCTACTCTTTATCATCTGAATCCTTATTATTTTCTTCTTCAGGATGGTCTTTTTTACGTTCTTTTGGTTTAACTTCTAAAATTTCACCTTTTGCTTCTTTTTCTTTATGTCTAGCTGCTCGTTCTTTTTCACGAACTACTTCATCTGGTACTTTATTGTATTTATTAATATATTCAATTTGCTCAGCAGTAATTGTCTCTAATATTTTTAAACTTTCAGCAATTAAATCTAATAACTCACGATTTTCTGAAATTATCGCTTTGGCTGTAACATAACAGTCATCTAAAATTTTACGAACTTCCGTATCAATTTTAGCAGCAACATCTTCTGAATAACGTTTTGTTGCCCCAGTATATTCGTCTTTTGGTGATTCAAATTGTACTAATCCTAACGAACTCATTCCATATTCAGTAACCATATGACGTGCAATGTTTGTTGCTTTTTCTAAGTCATCATGCGCACCAGTTGTTATTTTAGTTTTTCCAAAAATAATTTCTTCTGACGCACGTCCACCTAAATAACCAGTAATTGTTGCATATAAATTTTCTTTACTATGGAACATTGTTTCTTCTTTTGGTGTCATAATTGTATATCCACCAGCTTGACCACGTGGAATAATTGTTACTTTTTGAACTTTGCTAGCTGCTTCTAATCTTAATCCTATTAAAGCATGTCCAGCTTCATGATATGAAACAATGTCCTTGTCCATAACTGAATATTTACGTGATTCTTTTGCTGGTCCCCCAACAACACGATCAATCGCTTCATCGATAATATTAATTGTAATAATTTTTAAATTCTTACGAACACATAAAATTGCTGCTTCGTTTAACACATTTTCTAATTGTGCCCCTGAGAAACCGGGTGTTCTTTCAGCGATTCGTCTAAAATCAACTTCAGTTGAAACCGCTTTATTACGGGCATGTAATTTTAAGATTGCTTCACGTTCATTAATATCTGGCAATGAGATTTGAATTTGACGGTCAAAACGACCAGGTCTTAATAATGCTGAATCCAAAACATCAACACGGTTAGTTGCTGCCATCACAATAACTCCGGTATTAGTTCCAAATCCATCCATTTCAACTAATAATTGGTTTAATGTTTGTTCATTAGCCCCACTCCCAATTGAAACGGTTCTTTTTCGTCCAACAGCATCAATTTCATCAATAAAGATAATACATGGTGCTGCTTTTTTTGCTGCAATAAACATCTCACGAATTCTTGAAGCACCAATCCCAACAAACATTTCTTCAAATTCAGACCCTGAGATTGAAAAAAATGGTACGCCTGCTTCACCAGCAACAGCTTTTGCTAACAAGGTTTTCCCTGTCCCTGGTGGCCCTTCCATTAATACTCCTTTGGGAGCACGAGCACCCATACTTGAATATTTTTGTGGATTTTTTAAGTAATCAACTAATTCAACTAATTCTGTTTTTTCTTCGTTAATTCCAGCAACATCTGAAAATTTAACTGTTGATTGAATTTGACGAGCTTTATTTTTCCCCATTGAAAATGGATTTGCGCCGCCCATTCCGCCACCCATTTTTGACAACCGCATAATCATAAAGACAGCAACTCCTATTAACAATACCCATAGAATTAACTGAATTAACACCGTTTGTCATACTGGTACAAATTCACGGTCAATTGAAACAAGACCACCTTTTAATTTAGGACCAAAGTTTTGATCTCAAGTGTTTTGATCTTGACCCACTTTATAAGTATAATTGTTAAATCCTTCGCGACTTCATTCTGAACTATAACGAACAGTTTTTGAAACACCATTTTCAACATACTTAATAACCCCAGACATTACAACACTATTACGACCAACTTCCGCCTTAATGGTAATTTCATCAATGTCTTTATCGTTATACCGTTTCGAATTACCAATAGTAGTCATATTACCTTCACTAATTTTTGTTTCATCTGATCCTTTTCATAACAGAATTGTTAAGACAATCAAACCAATAAAAATAAATGCACTTATGATCGAAAATCACATTCTTTTTTTATTCATAATCATTTCCTCTCTATATAAGACTTTGAAACTAATCTTTTTAAGTCATTTAAAATAACGACCCAATTCTAAACTATTTTATCATAAAAAAAAATAAATCGTGTTTTTCCGGTCAAGTATTATTAATAAATTTATTAATCTTTAAATCAACCAAATTGTTAACAAAAACAAGTTGATTTTGAGCATCTAAAATAAAATAACTTTTCCGAGCTATAATTGGAATTTTATTTTTAATAAACCATCGGTTCAAAGATGTTTTTGTAACAATTACTTTTTGTAAAAAAAGAACATCATTTGTAATTGTTAATGGAAATTGGTTTGCCGCTATTTTAAAATTATAACTATTTTTTGTTCCTTGCAAAATTATTTTTTCTTTTCATTTAATTGGAAGATTTGTTATTGCTGTAACTTTAACAGTTGTTGGCTGCAAAACATTATTATTAATAATTTCAACATCATCATATAATTTAACTAAAGAATAATCATTATTAACTTTAATAATAATATTGGGTTTTGTACTTTTTAGTTCTTTAATTATTTCATCTAAAAATTTTCTTTTTTTATTACTAATTAACTGAACAAACTTATTTATTTTAAAATAATTAAAAATAATAATTTTTTGTAACTGTACATTATTGATAGCATTAAAACTAATAACATTAATTTGTCCAAAATTATCAATTAAATAATCTTTTGCTAATAGTTTTAATTCTTTATTCTCATTATTTTTTTGGTTAATTTCTAATAACATATCTTGTAAATTAATTTGTTGAATTTCATTTCGAATAATATTACGGTTATAAATTCCTAAAATATTGGTTGAATCAATTGCATAGTTAATTTGGTTATGAAAAAGATATTCAATAATCTCTTCTCTAGTTATCTTTAACATCATTCGGATTATTTTAAGTTCAGATCCCAATAAGTGCGAATGATAATAACTAATTTGGTTTAAACCATAATATTCAACAATTCCGTTCCGTTGTTTTTGTAAAATGTATGTTTCAATATGATCAGTTAAATTATGCGCAATTAAAACACCATGACAGTGATATTTTTTACTAATCTGTAAAAAGAAATCATAACGAATATCACGCGCAACATTTTGAAAATTATGAGAAATTGTTTGATACTTGTCATAATCTGCTGATGTTACTTTTTTGACATAAATTTTAATATTTTGTTTTTTGCAATATTCAAGAACAATTTGTTCATCATGATCACTATCCGCTCGTTTTTGATAGTTGACTAAACAAACAATAAAATTATTAATATCTAATTCAGGATTATGATAAATGTTATCAAGTAAAAACATACTATCCGGACCACCCGAGACCCCAATAATATATTTTTCATTACGATTTAAAAGTTTGTCATCCATTTTAATCACCTATTTTCGAAATAATTTTAAAACTGTATCACTATATTGATAATCATTATTATGAACCACAATTGGTTTTTCAATAATAAGACCCTCACCGCCTTGAAAACGGGATTCAATTAAAACATTGTTGGCTTCGCTTTCTTGAAAGGGATGAATAAATTGCAACCGTTTAATATTAAAACCATATTTAATTAATAATGCAGTAATTTCAAATAATCTTGTCGTACGATGAATTATTGCAAAATAACCACGATTAGCAATTAATTTTTTTGCTACAAAAATAATATCTTCTAATGTCAAAGTTGTTTCATGGCGAGCAGGAACTAACAATTTGCTTTTTTCGTTTAATTTTGATTCACCAATTTTAAAAAATGGTGGGTTACATAAAATCAAATCATATTTAAAATTAGTATCTGTCTTAACATACTCGTTAATATCATCATGAACAATTTTAATTTGTGCGGTTTTTTGATTTAATAGCACATTTTCTTCTGCTAACTGCACCGCTTCTTGTTGTAACTCAATCCCAATAATCGCTGCGGAAGTTAATGTTGATAAAATTAATGGAATCGCAGCATTATTGGTTCCAATATCAAGAATGTTTTTTGTTTTAGCATTCAAGGTTGCAAATCGTGCCAACAAAACAGTATCTAAGGAAAAATTAAACATATCTGTTCGTTGATTAATTTTAATTCCCTCATAATCTAATAAATCATTTAAAACCTTCACTTTACACCTCGTTATATAAATCAATCATTCCTTTTTCTAAAACTAATTCCTTATTTAAATTCTCTAATAATAAATTAGCAATTGTATAAGAAATTTCAATTAGTTTGGTATTTTTATCATTTAGTTTTTTAATCAAAGTCTGATCTGTAATTTCATATTTACTTCATTCTTTTCGTTTCAAAACATTAGCAATTTCTAAGAAAAGTTGATGAGACTCTAAATGATCATAACCATTTAATTTTCGAATATGAATAAAATTATTTTCTGGTGTACTTGCAAAATTTCTAAAAAAAGTTTGAATAAACTTTGTTTTAAATTCATCAATATTTAATTCATTAGTTGTATTTTCTAAAATAACATTTAAACAACGTGACTTGATTGTATCAATGACTTTTGTTTTATTTCTTGTTAATAAAAAAGCATATGTATTTTTACTAGGTTCTTCTAAAAACTTCAATAAATAATTAGCGGCTTCTAATGTTAATAAATCTGCTCCATTAATAACATATACTTTAATTCCCGTTTGTTCTAATGCTGAATAACTAAAAGTTTGAATAATTTCTTGAATTGTTTCTTTTTTAATTGTTGTTTCAAAATCTCCCCCAATTTTTAAATCATAATAAGTTTTATTATTAATGCGTTGACAAGTTTCACATTGACAATCAGAATCTTTTTTTTCTTGACATAGTAAAAACTTAATAATTTCAGTTGCAAAAGTTTCTAACTTGATTTTATTATTGCAAGAAATTAAAAGTTGATTTGATAAATTATTTTTTAAAATTAAATTTTTAAACAATGCAATTTTTTCTACATCATTTTGTGAAAATAAATTATTCATTTTCCTTATCCTTTATTTTTTGAATTATTTCATCAACATAATAATAAACTTGTTCTAAAACATCATTAACTGACTTGCGAGCATCAACTACTTTAATTCGTTCAGAATGTTCACTAATTAATACCTGATACCCTTCATATACTTTTTCATGAAATGATTCTTGCTCCAAGTCTAAACGATTCATTTCATTTTCATTTCTAATTTTCATTCTTTCATTTGCCATTGCTGGTTCAATATCAAAAAATAAAGTTAAGTCTGGTTTTGTTGTTCCTAAGACAATTGATTGAACTTCATCTAATGTCCGAATTCCTAAACCACGAGCATAACCCTGATAAGCTGACGTTGAATCCATAAAACGATCACAAATAACAATCGCCCCTTCTTTTAACGCTGGTAAAATATCTTCCATAACGTGTTGTTTTCGTGCAGCAATATACAATAAAGCTTCCGTTCACGGATCCATTCCTAAATTATGCTTACTTAATATAACATCTCTAATTTGTTCAGCAATTTCATTGCCCCCTGGTTCTCTTGTTAAAACAACTTGGTACCCCTTTGAACGTAGTATTTCTTTTAGTAATTTTGAAATTGTTGTCTTTCCAGAACCATCAATTCCTTCTAATGTTATAAATAGCATTATTACCCACTCTCTCCGTTCTTAAATATCTTTTCTACCTTCTAACGCTTGTTTTAAAGTTACTTCATCAACATAATCTAATGATCCGCCAATTGGAATTCCTCGTGCTAAACGTGATATTTTCACATTAAAAGGTTGTAAGACTGTTTTTAAGTATTGTGCTGTTACTTCACCTTCAAAAGTAGCACCAACAGCAATAATAACCTCTTTTATAATTTTATCATTCATTCGAGATTCTAAGACGGGAAAAGTTAATTTATCCGGTGTAATACCATTTTTAACATTAATTTCGCCATTCAAAACATGATAAACACCATTAAAAAATTTTTTTGCTTCAATTTTTATTACATCAAAAAAATTGCTAACCACGCAAAGTTTTGTTTGATCCCGTAAATCATTTTGGCAAAATAAACAAACATTATTTTGCATTAATGTTGAGCATATTGGGCATTGATGAAAATTATCTTTTATTTACTTAAAAACATTCTCTAATGAGTCAAATAATTCCACTTATTAAAAATTCTTTCTGCCACTTTTTTGCCAACACCTAAAGTAGTCTTTAATTCCATAACCAATTCTTCATAAGTCATGATTAAGTCTCCTATAAATTAATCAATTATCTTAATATTATCAAAAATTTGTTTTCCCGTCTCAAGAAGTTCTTTATGATCATCATAATTATCAATTTTTTTAACTAATAAATTTTGATAAAATTCTTCCACATCCGTTAACATTACTTCTGGTAACTTATTTGCTTGTCGAATTTTGGCATAATCATCACGAACATTATTTCATTCACTTTCGCTTAAAGCAATGATAATAAAATCAAAATCAAATGCATGGAAAATTTTATTGCGAAATTCTCAATCGCACATTTCAAAACTAATTCAATTTGCTTCTGGTTTAGTATTTGTTACAATAATTAAACCTTGTTCTGATGCGGCAGCATATTTAACATCATAAAAACTAATTAGCTTATCTAATTGAACAACTTTTCCTTTTTCGTTAATTAATTCCATAAACTTACTCTCAAACTTTTCGCGGTCTTCTTTATTAGCCTTAATTAAAATATTAAAAATTTGATTAATTGAATAATTAATATTACTAGGTTCATAAATATTAATTTTATTCTTCATATCATCACGATACTTTTGCAGATCAGTTATACCTTCTAACTCTTTCCCGTGTGGAGTTTGTTCTAATTCTGTCGGAAAACTGCTCTCCTGCTGAGAACCTTTACTAACATCAAATTCGGGCACAACGTCATCAGTTACTTTTTCTGATGTTGTTGTCAATGGTTGTGACAAAGAAACATTGTTTGATTCTTCATCATCAAATAATGAAAAATTACGGAATAATGGTTGTGAATTTGGTATTTTTTTTTCAGTACCCGGTTCAAGATGTTCAGCATTTTTTTCTTCAACTTGTTGCAAATTTGAAACTGCTTCAATATTTTCTTCATTATCAACAGAATTATTTTCCATTATTTCTATATTTTTGGTAATTATATCCGAATTATCTACTTTGTTATCTTTGTTTTTTTCTGTTTTAGTAACAATCGTAAGATCACTTAATTCCAGGTCATCTAAACTTTTAACATTTCTTTCAAACATTGATAACGCTTTTAATAAGATTAATTCAAAATACATTTCTTGTGTTCTACTACTACGCATCTTTGTCGACGCTTCAGTAAATAAATCAAGTAATGTTAATAATTCTTCTACAGTTAATTTTGCTGCAAATATTTTTGCTTGGTTTTCAGATAATAAATTTAAAAAAACAAGATTCCCAGTTTGTTTATATTCAAACACTTCTTTTAAAATGTCTAATAAATTTAATGTTAAAATTTCAAAATCAGAACCAGCCTCATAAATTTTTTTACTAGTTAGTAAGACCGCTTCTGTTTTGAATTCTAAAATATCTTTTAATAATTTTAATTTAATATTTTTTGAAACTGTTGCAAAAATAATATTAACATTCTCTAACGTAATATTACGATCAGAAAACATAATTACTTGTTCTAAAATACTTAACGAATCACGAGCACTTCCATCCGCTAAAATTGCAATTTCTTTAATTGCAACTAAATCATATTTAATTTCTTCTTTTTGTAAAATTTCAATTATATTATTTTCTAATTCAACTTTAGGTATTTTTCGAAAATTATATTGTTGACAACGTGAAATAATTGTTGCTGGAATTTTGTGACTCTCTGTTGTTGCCAAAATAAAGACAATATGTTGAGGCGGTTCTTCTAATGTTTTTAATAACGCATTAAAAGCTGAATTAGTTAACATATGAATTTCATCAATAATGTAAACCTTATATTTTGCCATTGTTGGTAACAACTGAACATTATTTCTGATTTCTCTGATTTCATCAACACCATTATTTGAAGCAGCATCAATTTCAAAAACATCGACTGCTCCACCACGATTAATTTCATTACAACTTGGACAAGTATTACAAGGATTACCATCATTTAAATTAGTACAATTAATTGCTTTTGCAAATATTTTTGCAATTGAAGTTTTTCCTGTACCACGTGGACCAGAAAATAAATATGCATGTGAAAAAGTATTATTATTAATTGCATTTTTCAAAGCTTTTCTAATTTCAACTTGACCAACAATTTTGTCAAAAGTATTTGGTCGATATTTACGATATAATGAAATATAATCCATTTTTTTACCCCCATAACTTATAATTTATAATTTTATTTTACTCCTTTAATTTGAAATATTCTATCTTAATTGTTCAAAGAATTTTTTCATTAAATCTTTAAACACTATATTTTCTGCATTTTTTCGAACATGGTGAACTTTCATTTTTGATAAATCAAAAGTATGATTTGATTTTACAAAACCAAATTTTTTATTTGATAAATAGTAATTAATAACTTTAATTCCTGAATTAATTGTTGCTCCTAAACACATCATACATGGTTCAACAGTAACTCAAATTGAACAATCACTAATTTTATTTGTTCTTTTTTTGCGACATGCATTATTTAAAGCATAAATCTCAGCATGTGTTGTAACTGAGTTTTTTGTTGTTTTGTTATAACCAATCGCAATGATTTTACCTTTTTGATCAACAACTACTGCAGAAATTGGAACATGTTTTTTCTTATATGCTCGTTGTGATAATTTATATAATTTATTAAAAATTAGTTCGCTTTCTTTCATAAACTCACCCTTATCATAAAAAATGTCATTACACATAGTCCTTAGTCTTATGGCTGCTACCTTCCGGTCCTGACCAGTTTCAAATGTAACTATTGTAATGACATAAGTAATTATAACATATAATTTTTGTTTGACTATGCTTTTATTAAAATAGTCAAATGTTTCACGTGAAACATTTTAAGCGATAACTGTTTGTCCTTGCAAATAACTTTGTATTCTTTTAGGAATACTAATAGTTCCATCTTCATTTTGATAATTTTCTAAAATTGCAGCAATTAAACGATCAACCGCTAATCCCGAGCCATTTAGCGTATGAACAAAGTTTGTTTCATTATTATCGTCACGATAACGCATTTTCATTCTTCGTGATTGAAAGTCAAGACAATTTGAACATGATGAAATTTCACGATATTTATTTTGTCCTGGCATTCATACCTCAATATCATATGTTTTTGCCGAAGAAAACCCCATATCACCTGAACATAATAAGATTACTCGATATGGAATTTCTAATAATTGTAAAATGTTTTCAGCATCTAAGACCATTTTTTCTAATTCATCAAACGAATTTTCTGCTTTAGTAAATTTAACCATCTCAACTTTTCGGAATTGATGTAAACGAATAATTCCTTTTGTATCACGTCCTGCTGAGCCTGCTTCTTGGCGAAAGCATGGAGTGTAAGCAGTATGATAAATTGGCAAATCTTTTCCAGCTAAAATTTCTTCCCGATACAAATTAGTTAACGGTACCTCCGCCGTTGGAATTAAATACAAATTATCTTTTTCAATGTAATATGTATCTTCTCTAAATTTTGGTAAATTTCCTGTTCCATACATAATTTGTGGTTGTACTAAAATTGGTGGTTCAATTTCAATATACCCTCGCTTTGCGTGCTCATCTAACATAAAATTCATTAAAGCTCGCTCTAATTTAGCCCCCATACCTTTGTAAACAACAAAGCGTGACCCTGATAATTTTGTCCCTCTTTCAAAATCAATAATATCTAGTTTTGAAGCTACTTCTCAATGTTCTTTTATCTTTGGGTTTGGTGTAACTTTTCCTCATTTTCGAACTTCAAGATTATCGTTCTCATCTTGCCCAGTTGGAACTGAATCATCTGGGATGTTTGGTGTAACTTCTAAGATTGCTCTAATTTTTTCTTCAACCTGATTCAATTGATTATCAATTATATCCATTTCCTTTTTCATTGTGACAATTATTTCTTTAATTTTTGCTGCTTCATAGTCTTTTTTTTCAGCAACTAATGTGCCAACTTTTTTTGACTCAAGATTTCGTTGTTCTTTTAATTTCTCTGATTTAACAATAAGTTCACGGCGTTGCTCTGATAATTTTTTAACATCTTGTAGATACGAAAAATCATCTTGGCGACGACTTAATTTTTTGATTACTTCGTCAAGATTTTCAACAACTTTTTTTGATCTAACATTTTTGTATTCTCCTTACTCACTATTGTCTTTCTTTTTTAAAATTTCAATAACTTCTAATTTATCATCTTGATCTAATCGGATAATTTTAACACCCGACGTTGTTCGGCCAAACAATGGAACCTGTTCTAATGAAACGCGAATAACATTTCCATTCTTTGTTCCTACTAAAAGATCTTCATCTCCAACAATTGTTTGGGCAAATTTTAAGTATCCTGTTTTTTCTGTTAAGTTCATAGACTTAACACCCTTTGTATTTCTCCCCGTTAACCGGTAGTCTTCAATTGGTGTTTTTTTTGCATAACCATTCTCTGTCACAGATAACACATATTTTGCGGATCGTCCAGAACTTACCCCAATTGTGACTCCTGTTTCATCGTTAGAAATCCCCTTAACACCGACAGATTGCCGACTCATTGCTCTGATTTCTTTTTCATTAAAACGAATGACCTTTCCGATGTTGTTTCCAATAATAACATCATCAGTTCCCTTTGTAATAATAACACTTACTAATTCATCTTTTTCCTTTAATTCAATTGCAACTTTCCCTGTTTGACGAATTTGATTAAATTCACTTAACTTTGTTTTTTTAATTAATCCTTTTTTTGTCACAAAAAATAAATTATCTTGCTCTATAATTGTTTCATCTAAGGCTAGAATTGTTTGAATATTCTCCGTTTTATCAATTGCAATTAAATTAATAATTGGTAATCCTCGTGCATGTCGCGAGTAGGTTTCAATTTGATAAGCACGTAGTTTATAAACTTTTCCAAAATTTGAAAAAATCAATAAAGAATCAATACTATTGGCACCAACAATTTTTTTCAAACTATCTTCTATGTTTGCTAAACTAGTAATTCCTTTTCCACCACGATTTTGTAATTTAAAAGTATCATCAGCAACACGTTTAACATAGCCATCCTGGGTTAACATAATTAAAATATCTTCACAACGAATTAATTCTTCCGGATCAATTTCAGTTAATTCTTCTTTAATAATTTGGCTACGACGTTCATCCCCATATTTTTTCTTAATTTCAACTAACTCATTAATCATAATTTCAATTTGCTTTTCACTATTATTAATAATTTCTTCTAACGCTATAATTGCTAGTTTAATTTCACTAATTTCGTTATTAATTTTTTCAATTTCCAAACCGGTTAAACGTTGTAAACGCATTTCTAAAATTGCTCGTGCTTGTTCATTAACTAATTTAAATTTATCAATTAAAGCTTCTAAAGCAATCTGTGTTGTTTGTGATTTTTTAATGATGGTAATCACTTCGTCAATGTGATCAAGCGCAATTTTTAATCCTTCTAAAATTATTAATCGATTCTGATTTTTATGTAATTCAAACTGACTTCGTTTAACAATAATGTCAATTTGGTGTTCAACAAAATATTTTAAAATTTGTTTTAACCCCATTACTTTTGGTTGGTTTTTATATAAAGCCAAAATATTTAACGAAAAATTAGTTTGTAATGGTGTTAATTTATATAATTTATTTAAAATAACATTTTCTTGAGCATCCCGTTTTAACTCTAAAACAACACGAACCCCTTCCATATTTGATTCATCACGAAGATTAGAAATTCCATTAATAATTTTGTCACGGACTAATTCAGCAATTCGTTCTAACAATTTTGCTTTATTAACCTGATATGGAATTTCAGAAACAATAATACGACGTTTATTGTTATTTTCTTCAATATCAATTTTTGAACGAATTGTAATTGTCCCATTCCCTGTTTCATAAGCTTTAATTAAACTATTTCCAGCAGTAATTAAGGCTCCTGTTGGAAAATCTGGTCCTTTAATAATTTTCATTAATTCAACAGTTGTAATATCGCCATTTTTTGTCAATGCAATAACACCGTCAATTACTTCATTTAAATTATGGGGAGGAATATTAGTTGCCATTCCAACAGCAATTCCACTTGCCCCATTAACTAGTAAATTTGGAAAGTAACCTGGTAAAAAAGTTGGTTCTTGTTCACTACCATCATAATTATCAATAAAAATGGTTGTTTCTTTTTCAATATCTTTAATTAGTTCACCAGCAATTTTACTCATTCTTGTTTCAGTATACCGCATTGCCGCTGGTGCATCACCATCCATTGATCCAAAATTACCATGACCATCAATTAAAGGATAACGATAAGAAAAATCTTGTGCCATTCGCACCATTGCTTCATATACAGCAGTATCACCATGAGGATGATATTTCCCAATTACTTCCCCAACAATTCGTGCTGATTTTTTATGTTGTTTATCATACGTCATATTTAAATCTCACATGGCATAGATAATTCGCCGATGAACTGGTTTTAGACCATCACGAACATCAGGAATTGCACGTGAAACAATAACTGACATTGCATAATCTAAAAAACCATTTTTCATTTCATCAGCAATATCAATATCACGAATTTTACCATCATAATCATATGTATCATTATCTAAATTCAATTTGTTCACCTCCTCTTAGACATCTAAATTCTTAACATATTTTGCATTCTCACGAATAAATTTTTTACGTGGTTCAACATTTTCTCCCATTAATTCATTACAAATTAAGTTTGCTTCAAATGCATTATTAACAGACACTTTTAATAATAATCGTCGTTCTGGATCCATTGTTGTTTCTCATAATTGTTCGGGATTCATTTCCCCTAATCCTTTGTAACGTTGAATCGTATAATTTTTAATATTTTTTGCTAATAATTCTTCTTTATAAGTTTCTAATTCATTATCACTATAAGCATAACGAATATTATTCCCATTTTGAATTTTATATAATGGTGGTTGTGCAATATAAATATTCCCATTTTCAATTAAATCTTTCATATAGCGATAAAAGAATGTTAATAATAAAATTCGAATATGAGCGCCATCAACATCAGCATCAGTCATAATAATTACTTTTTGATAACGTAGTTTTTTTTCATTAAAATTATCTTTAATACCAGCCCCTAATGCTGTAATAATAGAATTAATTTCATTATTTTCAAAAACTTTTATTTGCTTTGCTTTTTCAACATTTAATATTTTTCCTCTTAATGGTAGAATTGCTTGAAATCTTCGATTTCGGCCAGACTTTGCACTTCCTCCCGCTGAATCTCCTTCAACAATATAAAGTTCAGCAATATTAGAATCTTTTGTTTCACAATCAGCTAATTTTCCTGGTAAAGAAAAACTATCCATTACTGTTTTTCGACGAGTTGTTTCTTTTGCTCGTTGTGCCGCAATTCTTGCTTTTAAAGATAAATTTATCTTTTCAATAATATTTTTAGCATCTTCGGGATTTTCCAATAAATAACTATTTAACCCTTTCCCAACAATATTTGACACAATCTTTTTAACTTCACTATTTCCTAATTTTGTTTTTGTTTGACCTTCATATTGTGGATCAGGATGACGAATTGAAATAATTGTTGTCATTCCTTCTTTTACATCATCTCAAGTAAATTTATCTTCAATTCCCTTATTATTTTTATTAATATTTTTAAAATAATGATTTAATTCTCGCACAATTGCTAATTTAATTCCCTCTTCGTGCGTTCCTCCACCGTGAGTATTAATGTTATTACAAAAAGAAAAAATATTTTCATAATAATTATCATTATATTGTAAACCAAATTCAACAATAATATTATCTTCAATTCCTTCCACATAAAAAACATCATTTAATGGTGTTCCGATTGTTTTATTTAATTCTAAAACATAATCTTTAATTCCATTATTAAATTGATAAACAACTGATTTTTCTTCATCTTCTTCTCGTAAATCAACTAATGATATCTCTAACCCTTTATTTAAGAAAGCTAATTGTTTAATTCGATTTTGAATTGTTGAAAAACTAAAAATTGTTGTTTCTTTAAAAATCTTTTCATCTGGTAAAAAAGTAACTATGGTTCCAGTTTCATTAGTTGGACCAACTTCTTTAATTGGTGTTAAAATTTGACCACCATTATGAAACTCCATTAAATATTGTTTATTATTTTTTTTAATCTCAATTTTTAAATATTTACTTAAAGCATTAACAACACTAGCTCCTACTCCATGTAAACCCCCAGAAATTTTATAAGTGTTTGAATCAAATTTTCCTCCAGCATGTAACACAGTAAAAACAGTTTCTACCGTTGAAACTTTTGTTTTGGGGTGAATTTCAATTGGAATTCCTCGTCCATTATCCGTAATTGTAATTGATTCATCTTTATTGATTGTAATTGTAATTTTATTAGCAAAGTTGGCTAATACTTCATCAATAGAATTATCAATAATTTCTCAAACTAAATGATGTAAACCTCTTACATTAGTGGCCCCAATATACATTCCCGGACGTTTACGAACTGCCTCTAAACCTTCTAAAACTTGAATCGAACCTGAATTATAATTATCACTCATATAATTTTCCTCATTTCTGTTCAATTTTATTTTACCATTATTACCTAATTTTAGGGTTAAATTATCAAATATATTTTAAAATATATTTTTTTAAAAAAATATTTTTTTATTTTTAGTGTCTAATTTTACCCTGTATAAACTTATAAAATAAAAAAATAAAAGGTTAAGTTTTTATTTTTAATATAACTTAACCTTTTATTAATCTTATTTCCTATCATTTAAATTGCTTTTTTCTAATTTTTAATATGATCGAATTGGTAAAACTAATTGTTGTAATGAATCATCTTCATTTGCTGTAATAATTAATGGTTTTGTTTCATCAATCATTTTAATAGTAATTTCTTTTGTTCTAAATGCTTTTAAAGCATCTAAAATATATTTTGAATTAAAAGCAATTGTTTGATCTGAACCTTCAACTTTAAATTCTTTAATTTCCTCTTCGGTATTTCCAATTTCTTGAGTAAATGAAGTGACTAAAACTTTTTGTTCTTTAATTTTTAATGTTACAATTGTTGTCATTGCTTCATTTGATAAAACACTAGCTCGTTCAATAATTTTGATTAATTCACGATTATTAATTGTTAATGAAATATTAAAATCTTCTGGAATAACTTTACTTGTGTCAGGATATTTTCCTTCAATAATTTTTGTTTGGACAACTGTATTATTAATAATAATACTAACTGATTTATCTGTAATTTTCATTCTAATTTCTTGGTCATTTTCTGAAATTAATCGTCCAATTTCATTAATAAACTTTCCTGGAATAATAACATCAAAATCATAACTATTACTATAACTAATTTTTTTACATGACAATCGGAATGAATCAGTTGCTGTAATCACTAATTGCTTATTATTTTGATCAGTTTTAATATTTAAACCATTAAAAACAATTCTTTTTTCTTTTTCTCCAATTGCAAAACTTGTTTGTGAAATAATTTCTTTTAATAACGCACTAGTAAAAATTACCTCTTTTCCTTCCGTCTCAAATGATAAATGTGGATAATCAATTGCATTTAAAGTATTTAAAATTGAATCAAAGTTATTTGCTTTAATTTTAATTAAACTACCTTCTACTGCTTCTAAGGTAATAAATTCGTCTTCAATTTTACGAATAACTTCAATAATAAATTTATTTTTTATTAAAACATTTCCAATTGATTTAATAACTAAATCATTTCCTACCAATATTTCTGATTTTATTGATGTATCACCATCAGAAGTCGTAAAAGTTATTTTATCTTTTTTAACTTCAATTAAAATTCCTAATAATGATGGAATTAATGTTTTTTGAGAAATTATTCGGCTTACTTTTAATAATTCATCTAATATTTTATCTCTTTTAATGCTTACAATCATTTTGTTACTCCTTACTAAACATCTAACATATATAAATTATATACTATTGTTAAAATTGTTTTTTATTTATTATTATTATTATAATGTAGAAAATGTGGAAAACTTTATGAAATTTTGAATAATATATATTTTTATTAGAAAAAAACTGTGGAAAACATTGTGTTATTTTCCTTCAATTTTCTTACGAATTGTATTTACTAAATGTTTAAATTCTTTGTTTGTTGCAATTTGTGATTCAACTTTTTTAACACTATTCATTACTGTCGTATGGTCTTTTCCACCAAACTCAGTTCCGATTCTTGTAAAAGGATCATCTAATAATGTTCGACAAAAATACATTGCTAATTGGCGAGCTTGCATTACATTACTAACTCGTGATTTACTCACCATTGCTTTAACAGTAATATTATAATTATCAGCAACAATTTGTTTAATTTTTTTAGGGGTAATTTTCTCATTATTTTGTAAAGGAGCATTTTTAAAGGCTTTTTCAACGTCAACTAATGTAATAATTTCATCTGGTTTTTTATTCATAACTGCTAAAAATAATAAACGCTTAACTGCCCCTTCTAACTTTCGAATATCACTATTAAAATTTAAGGCAATAAATTCTAATGATTCTTCAGAAAATAATGCTAAGTTATTTTGGTATTTTAATTTTTGTTCTAATATTTTAAGAGCAGTTTCAAAATCAGGTGAATCTAAACCAATACTTAAACCATATGAAAAACGTGAAATAATTCTAGCTTCAAATCCACCAAGATCATCAGGATATTTATCGGAAGTAATAACAATTTGTTTGTTTTTTTCAATATATGAATTAAAAATATGAAAAAATAATTCATTTGTTTTATTTCGTTTCGCTAATAATTGAATGTCATCAATTAGTAAACAATCATAAATATCATATGATGTTTTAAAAGCTTCAATGATTTCATGACCCTGATTTAAGATATCCATTGCAATTTTTCCAAACTCATCAGCTTTTAAATATTTAACACGGGTATTTGTTTTATAAATTTCATTTACTTTATTTTCAATGGCATGTAGTAAATGGGTTTTTCCTAATCCAGAATCACCATAAATAAACAGTGGATTTCATTTTTTTCCCAAATCTAAAGCAACAGCCAATGCTGCTTGCATTGCTTCACGATTAGAATCACCACGAACAAAGTTTTCAAAAGTATAATTTTCATAATAGTTACTATTATTGTTTTCTTTTAAAGTATCAATATTGTTAATGACAGATGCTTGTTTATTAATATTTTTTTCTAATTCAAAAGAAATGTTATATTCGATCCCCGTTAGTTTTTTTAAAATATTTTTAATTTTATCATTTAAGCCTGCTTCAAAAACCCCAATTGCAATTTCTGATTTTGTTGTAATTAAGCAATTATTGTCAGATACAGTATATAAATTAGTATCACTAATGTAATAATTGTAAATTTCAGGTGAAACTGATTCATCACGGGATAGGATGTCTTTAACCTCACTTCATAATTCTTTTGTGTTCATTACTTCATCTCCATTAGTTTTTATCTTATTAATTATAAATAAAAGATGTGGAAAAGTCGCAAAAAATAATTCAATTTAAGAAATATTAAGGGTTTTCCACATATAATATTTTTTTATAAAACGCTTATTTTTATTGAATAATTATATCTTTTTCCACATTATTAACAATTTTTGTGATTTAAAATTTTTCTTTGTGGAAAACAATTTAAATGTAGATTTTGTTGGTTCCCTTCTAATTTTTTGTTATAATCAATATAATTTAATACTATAATATATTTTCCTATATATACTAGAAATATGGTCTGGTGTCTCTACAGTCAACCCTAAATTAATTAACTATAGTTCTTAATTTATTTTTAATTTGTTAAGACTATGTTTCTTTTATTCAATTTTGTATTAAATCTTTTGGAGGAGAAAAACATGCAAATTAAAAAATCTTATACTTTTGATGATTTATTATTAGTTCCACAAAAATCAGATATTTTACCTTATCAAATTGATTTAAGAACTAAAATAACAAAAAATATTGAATTAAATATTCCCTTTTTATCTTCAGCAATGGATACGGTTACTGAATCAAAATTGGCAATTGCAATTGCTCGTGAAGGTGGAATTGGAATTATTCATAAAAATTTATCAATTGATGAACAAGCAGCAGAAGTTGAAAAAGTAAAACGAAATGAATCAGGTTTTATTATTAATCCAATTACTTTAAAACCAACAATGACTGTTCAAGATGCTGAAAATATTATGGCACAATATCGCATTTCAGGATTGCCAATTGTTGATGAAGAAAATAAATTATTAGGGATTATTACAAATCGTGATATTCGAGCTTGCCATGATTTATCAGCACCAGTTGCTGATTTTATGACAGTAAAAAATTTAATTACAACTCATGAAAAAATTAATTTAGAGCAAGCAAAAGAAATCTTATTAAATAATCGAATCGAAAAATTACCGATTGTTAATGCTAAAAATATTTTAAAAGGATTAATCACAATTAAAGATATTAATAATCGTGATGAGTATCCTAATGCTTGTAAAGATGATCAAGGACGGTTACGAGTGGGCGCTGCTGTTGGAATTGATGAAAACACTTTGTTACGAGTTGAAAAACTTGTTGCTGCTTGTGTTGATGTGATTGTTGTTGATTCTGCTCATGGGCATAGTCAAGGAATTATTACGATGGTTAGCAAAATCAAAAAGGCTTTTCCAACCCCGGAACTTATTGCTGGAAATGTTGTGACAGGAGCGGGAGCACTAGATTTAATAGCTGCTGGTGCTGATGCAATTAAAGTAGGAGTAGGGCCAGGAAGCATTTGTACAACTAGAATTGTTGCTGGCGTTGGAGTTCCCCAAATTACAGCTATTAATGATGTTTATGAAGTTTGTGCACCAAAAGGGGTTCCCATTATTGCTGATGGCGGTATTAAATACTCTGGTGATGTTGTTAAAGCTTTAGCAGCTGGCGGTGCTGCGGTTATGATGGGGTCAGTTTTTGCGGCAACTCTGGAGGCACCTGGTGAAGAAATGATTGTTGAAGGTAAAAAATATAAAACATATATGGGAATGGGTTCTTTAGCAGCAATGAAAAAGGGTAGTGCTGATCGTTATTTTCAAGATAAGAACCGTAAATTAGTGCCCGAAGGGGTTGAAGGTCGTGTTTTATTAAAAGGAAAATTAAGTGATATTCTTTTCCAATTTATTGGTGGGTTACGAAGTGGGTTTGGTTACTGTGGTGCCAAAAATATTGCAACATTACAAAAAACAGCACAATTTGTTGAAATCTCAAATAATGGTTTAAAAGAGTCACATCCCCATGACATTGCAATTACAAAAGAACCACCAAATTACACAAAATAAGATTAATTTTTAAAACCTGATTTTTTTAAATCAGGTTTTAAAATATCTAATATTTTTAAAAAAATATTATTTTAATTGATATTTCTTTTTAATTCATATATTATTTATGTGATATCTTAATAATTTGTATTATAAGGAGGTGCTAGCAATGAAAAGAACATGACAACCAAGCAAAATTAAACATAAGCGGACACATGGCTTTCGAGCAAGAATGCAATCAGCTTCAGGCCCTAAAGTTTTAAGTAGAAGAAGAGCGAAAGGAAGAAAAGTATTATCAGCTTAATTTAGTTGGTAATATACTTTATTTTTCTATTTGTGTAAAAATGTGAAAAAAAAATTTATTGTTAAAAAGAATTATGAATTTCAAAAAATAATAAATAATCGTTCTTTTATTAAAACTAACACTTATTTTATTTATTTTAAAAAAAATGATCTTAATTATCATCGTTTTGGAATATCCGTTGGTAAAAAATTAGGAAATGCTGTTGTTAGAAATAAAGCAAAAAGACAAATTAGAACTATGCTATCATTTGATTTTTCAACTACAGAAGGTTATGATCAAATTATTATTGTTAGAAAACCATATTTTAGTAGTAGTTACTTAGTTAATAAAAAAGTTTTATTAAACCAAATCAAGATGTAAAAAGGAGGCGTAATAGTGAACTATCGTGATTATATTTTCTCAGATGGGAAAAGAACACGAAAACCTTGATATTCAATTGCCTGAAAATGAACAAAATTAATTTTGTATCTTTTTTTAATTATATCAATGTTATGAGGCTGTGGACAAATGATGGTTCCTAAGTTTGGAACAGCCCAAATTTTAGATGTTTCTGGCCAAAGAGTATATAAACCAGGAGTTTTCTTTGAAATTATTTTAGGAAAAACTAATGTCGGAAAAGAACACTTTTTTCATTTTGAAAATGGACAATTATTTGAATATCCTTATTTAGCTATTAGAACATGGGGTGATGCTTTTGTAAAAACAACGTCACCGTTTTATGGTTGTTTTGTTTTTCCAGTTGCCTGAATTTTAGTTAATTTAATTTATGGATTTGGTGGTTTAGATAATGGAGCTGGAATCATTGGAGCACTTTTCTTAACTTCGTTAATTGTTCGGTTAATTACTTTAATGTTTAGTTGAAAAGCCCAGCGTAATCAAGATAAAATGCAGTTAATGCAAATTAAACAAGCAGAAATCCAAGCAAAATATAAAGGTTCAAAGGATCCTGCTGCTAAACAAAAACAACAAATGGAAATGATGCAATTATATCGGAAGGAAGGATTTTCCCCCTTATCGACAATTGGTTCGTCATTCTTATCGATTCCATTTTTAATTGCGATGTATACCGTTGTGCGAGCAACTCGCGAGTTAAAAATGGCAACAATTGGGCAAATTTCTTTAATTGAAAAGCCCTGAGATATGATTACGAGTGGAAATTATGTATATTTAGCGTTATTATTTGTTTATTTACCAATTCAAGTTCTGTCAATGATCTTACCAACGATTTTAAACCTTCGTAAAACAAAAGTTATTACAAAAGAACAGAAAAAGGCCCGTAAGCGTCAGTTTATCATGCAAGGGGTAATGATTATTGTTTTCTTTGTAGTTACAATTTCGATTGCGTCAGGGGTTGCTATTTATTGGATTTTCTCTGCGGTAATTCAAATTTTACAGACTTTAGGGTTTCATTTCTTACGAATTAAAAAACGTGGCAAAAAAAATAAAAATAGTGAATCATTATGACAAAAAATTAAGAATTTATTTATTCGTAAACCAAAATTAACAACAATTGGTAATGCAGAAGTTGTTGAAGTAACAAAAACAAAACCAATAAAAACAAGTGAAGCTAATAAAGTTTCTTATAACCCAATAAAAACAAAACCAAAAAAATCAAAATTCTCTTTACATAGTAAGAAGAAAAATAAAGAATAATGCTTTTTGTTAAAGAATTTAAATCACAAAAAAAATTCAAAAAATTTTTAAATAGTTCATCGAAAACATATTTTTATAAAACGGAATTATTTACAAAAAACATTTTTTTTGAACGATTACATGTAAAACTCTTTTTGAGATTGATGATATTATTACTTTTTGTGAAGAGCGTTTAAAAATTATCATTGAAGATATCTTATTATCAAAAGATTATGAGATGTCTTTTTCATATCATAATAAACAAATTCTAATTATGTTAGATGTCAAAGATTTAACCCCTAATATTAATGTCTTTGAGTTTATTTTTATCTTAGAAAATCTATTACATACATATATTAGTCGAAAATTTCAAAATCAATTGGGCCAGAAAATGCCCGTCAAATTGTTATTAAATATAGCAATAAGAAATAATGGTTAGGTTCTGTTTTAAAGTTTGATATAATTTAGCACAGCAAAGAGGAGTTTCAAAAAAATGTTTGAAGATACAATAGTTGCCCCAGCAACGGCGATGGTAAAACAAGCAATTTCAATTATTCGTATGTCAGGGCCTGATAGTTATAAAATTATTAATAAAATCTTTTCAAAAGCAGTAGTTCCTAGTGGAAACCAGGTTTGCTATGGTTACTTAATCAATGGTAAAGAAACAATTGATCAAGTTATTTTAGTTTGTTTTGAAAAGCCAAATTCATTTACTGGTGAAGATATTATTGAAATTAATTGTCATGGGGGTGTTTTGGTTACTAATAAAATTATTAAGTTATTGTTAAAGAATGGGGCATGATTAGCTAACCGCGGGGAGTTTTCCCAACGAGCTTTTTTAAATGGGAAGCTTAATTTAGTCCAAACCGATGCAATTAACGATTTGGTTAACGCGACAAATGATACGAGTGCTAAAATAGCTTTAAATAATTTACAGAATAAAAATACACACTTAATTAGTGCTTATCGTGATGAATTATTAGATATTATTGCCAACATTGAAGTAAATATTGATTATCCAGAGTATGATGGAGTTGGTGACTTAACAACACAAGAATTAAATCAACGGTTATTTGTTTTAGAACAAAAAATCAATGATTTAGTTAAAATTAGTAAAGTTGGGAAAATTATTAATGAGGGAATTAATGTGTTAATTCTTGGAAAACCAAATGTGGGAAAATCCTCATTACTAAATGCTTTAATGAATGAAGATAAAGCGATTGTTTCGGAGATACCAGGAACAACAAGAGATATTGTAGAAGGAAAAATTAACTTAGGACCGCTAACATTAAACATTATTGATACTGCTGGATTACGTGAAACAGTTGATAAAATTGAACAAATTGGAATTGAAAAAGCACGACAACAAGTTGAAAATGCTGATTTAGTCTTAGTTGTTGCCGATAATGTTTTGGATTTAGTTGAATTAGATGCTGACGTCAAAGCATTAATTAAAAACAAAGAGTATTTATTAGTTTTAAATAAAATTGATTTACCTAATGTTAATAAACCCAACGTAGATAAGCGTTTAGTTGGTATTTCTGCTTTAAACCGGGATATTAAAGCATTAATTGATAAGATTTTAATATTATATAACACTGAACATCTTATTAAGGATGATCAGTTAGTTTTGTCAAATATAAAACAAATTTCTTTGTTAGAGAAGGTAGCAAATTCAATAAAAAATGCATATAATAATACTACGAGTGGATTTCCGGTTGACATTATTAATGTTGACTTACATGAGGCTTGGGAAATATTGGGTGAGATTCTAGGCGAAAATTATGAAGATGATTTATTGACAACAATTTTTAGTAGATATTGCCTAGGAAAATAGGAGGAAAATATGCAAGGAATCTTTGATACACATTGTCATTTAATGTCACATGAATATGAAAACGAAGAGACTTCAGCAATTATTGCTGATGCCAAAATCAGTGGTGTTTACCGGCTTAATAATGTTGGATATGATTTAAAAACGAGTAAAGCAGCAGTTCGCCATGCAATGCAATATGATAATGTTTTTGCAACAATTGGAATTCATCCAACAGGTGTTGCTGAATATGGTGCGACAGATTTAACAAAATTAGATCAGTTATTAAATAGCGATAAAGTAATTGCTGTTGGTGAAATTGGATTGGACTATTACCATAAGAATGTTTCACCAGACTTGCAAAAACATTGATTTATCAAACAACTTGAATTAGCAAAGGAGCACAACCTTCCTGTAGCAATTCACTGTCGTGATGCTTATGAAGATTGTTATGAAATATTAAAAACACAAAAAATTAAAAATGGTTTGATGCATTGTTATAATGGAACAATTGAAATGGCAGAAAAATTTTTAGATTTAGGATTTTATCTTTCATTTGCAGGAAATATTACTTTTAAAAATGTCGACCGGTTACGTGAAGTTGCTAAAATGGTACCATTAAATAAAATTTTGGTTGAAACAGATGCGCCATATTTAACTCCTGATCCATACCGTGGGCAAAAAAATTATCCTAAATTCATTATGTATACAGTTAAAAAACTAGCAGAATTAAAAAGTATGCCAGTTGAAGAAATGATTCGTATTACGAATAAGAATGCCCGTAAATTATTTAATATTGAATAATTTTTAAATAACAAAATTGAAACAAAAAAAATATTAGATTGCTCTAATATTTTTTTTGTTTCAATTTATTTTCTTTTTTTACCTAATGATGATAATAATCCTTTTTCTTGGAAATTATACAAACCATTTTCGATATTTTTCTTAATTGTTTTTTCGAAGATTTTTGTTCCTTCAATAACACAATTTAATGGATCTGAAGCAGTTTTTGTTGGTAATTGGAAGATATCAAAGAAGTATTTATCAATATTTCTAATTAAAGCTCCTCCGCCACAAACTGTAATTCCGTTTCTCATAATGTCTCCTGCTAATTCAGGTGGTGTATTTTCTAATAGTTCAATTACTAAGTCTGTAATTTTAGAAAATGCATTTAATAAGACATTTCTGATTTCTTCTGAACTAATTTTTGCTTCTTTTGGTAATCCTGAAACAATATCACGTCCATAGATTTGCATTGATCTTTCGTTATGGTATTTAACTAATGAACCAATGAATTTTTTAACATCTTCAGCTGTTTTTTGCCCAATAGCAATGTTGTATTCTGAACGAATGTATTTACGAATATCATCGTCAAAGTGGTTTCCAGCAACTTTAATTGATCTTGAAACTACGATATCACCTGCTGAAATAATTGCTATATCAGTTGTTCCCCCACCAATATCAATGATTAAGTGTCCTTGAGGTAATTCAATATTAATTCCTGCTCCTAAAGCGGCCATTTTAGCTTCCTCTTCGATAATAACTAATTCAGCACCCATTTCTTTAGCAACATTTTTTAAAGCGTCTCTTTCAAGTTCTGTAACTCCACTTGGACATGCTAATAATACAATAGCATTTTTTCAAATGTTCATCATTTTCATTCTTGAAAAGATGTGTTTTAATAAATCTTGTGCAGCTTCCATATCTGCGATAACTCCATCTACTAATGGTGTTACCATTCTAATATCCCCGTGTGTTTTTCCAACCATATCATAGGCAGCTTTTCCTAAGGCAATTAAACTATTAGTTTTATTGTTATAAGCCATTAATGATGGTTCATTGTAGACTATACCTTGTCCTGAAACATACGCTAAAACATTAGCAGTTCCTAAGTCAAGAGAAATAAATGGTCTAGTTTCTGGTCTCACGTTTTTGTCCTCCTTAACAATTTAATAACTATTCATAGTTATATTAATAATAACTTATTAATAGCCTATTTTAGTAATTTAATTCTTTTACATGCATTGATTCTAATCTTAAGATATCAAAGATGTCTGATTCGAATTTTTTAGTTCCATTAATAACGGCTAATAATGGTTGTTCACCGATTTTTGATGGTAATTGTAATGTATCTGTAAAGTAACGGTCAATTCCTTTAATTAAGGCTCCACCCCCACAGATTGTAATTCCATTACGGAAAATGTCTCCTGCTAATTCAGGTGGTGTTTCTTCTAACACTTGTACTGTTAGGTCAATAATTCTTGACACAGGTACTTTTAATACTTCTCGGATTTCTTCTGGTGTTACTTCGATTTCTCTTGGTAATCCTGAAACTACATCACGTCCGTAAACTTTCATTCTTCTTTCATCAAGATATTTCGATAATGATCCGATTTCAATTTTAATTTGTTCAGCTGTTTTTGATCCAATTTCTAGACCATATTGTGAACGGATGAATTTTTGTACTTCATCGTTTAAATAGTTTCCAGCAACTTTAACTGATTTAGATAATACGATGTCTCCTGAGGCCATAACAGCAATATCTGTTGTTCCTCCACCCATGTCAACAACTAAGTTTCCAGCAGGTTTGTAAATATCAACACCCCCACCTAAAGCAGCCATTTTAACTTCTTCTTCAACGAAAACTTTAGATGCTCCTAAGTTCATTGCAATTTTTTTCAAGGCAGCTTTTTCTAATTCAGTAATAACTGCTGGACAAGCCAATAACATAATTGAATGTTTTAATTGTTTTGTAATACGTAGTTTTGTGAAAATATATCTTAATTGTGCTTCTGTTGCACGAATATCGGTAATAACTCCATCAACCATTGGTCTAACAATACGAATTGACTTGTTTCCTTTTCCAATCATTTTGTAAGCTTCTGCACCTACAGCAATAATTCTGTTTTCTTTAATTCTGTAAACAACAATTGAAGGCTCGTTATAAACGATTCCTGAACCCGAAACATACACTAATGTATTAGCAGTTCCTAAGTCCATAGAAACGAAAGCTGGTTTCTTTGTGCTATTATTAAATAAAGCCATGTAATTTTGTCCTCCTGTTTCTTCTTAATTTATTTTGTTAGATTAATATATTTGATTAATCAGTAAAAATGAATTGCAATTCTGTATTTGATTGTAAATAAAGAATACAATACAAAATAATTATAACATATTTTTAAACTTTTCTTTCAAAAATATTGCTTTAATTTTGTCGAAAACTCTTGATATTTATAAAATATACCTAAAATTAGGTATATTTTTAATATATAGAGGTAAATAAATGATGAAAAAAATAATTACAGAATTAATAAATAGCTTAACAGATGATCAATTTTTAGAATTTTATGAAAAAATAAAACAACAAGCAGACTTAATTAAAAAACAAAAACGTTTAAATGAAATTGATCAAAAATTTAGAGATAAAGGCATTATATGTCCTAATTGCAAATCTTTTCATTGTGTTAAAAATGGTCATAATTCCGAAGGAAAACAAAAATATTTATGTAAAAAATGTCGTGCTAGTTTTGATGCATTTCGTCATCATTTTACTTATTGAAGTCATTTAAATTATGAACAGTGAAATTTATTAATTCAAATTTCATTGTTAGGACAATCTAGTAAAATAATTTCTCGTTTTATTAAAACAACCCCAAAAACCGCTTGATATAATCGACAAAAATTAATGCAATCAAAACAATTAGAAAATACACAGTTAAAATTTAAAAAATTAAATGGTCAAATCCAAATGGATGAAACATTTATTAAAGAAATTCATAAAGGCAATTTTAAAGATAAATTTGATAAACGAAAAACTCATCTCGATCCATTTTCAACTGATACCAAATGCTGTATTCAAATGGCAGTTGATAGCAATAATAATATTTTTGTTCAATCCACCAATACCAAAAGATTACAAAAACAATGGATTATTGAAAATATGAATAAGCAACTAATTAAAGAAAAATCAATAATTATTTCTGATATGCAACCACTATATTTATTAGTAGCAAAACAAACAAATTCTACTCTATATTCCACCAAAACTAGTACAAACCCTGATACTAGTTATCAAAAGTTAAATAAGATTAGTAAATTACAATCCAGTCTTAAAGAAGCCTTAATTCATTATCATGGTTTGGGTTTCACTAATATTCAAAATTATTTAAAGCTCTGAAAATGAAAATACCAACACAAAGGTTTAACACCAAACCAACAATCAACGGTATTATATTTTAACGTTTAAAAAATTTAAAGCAAAATCATAATCTTACACAAAATTAGTTTTCAAATTGTCATATTGATGATTTTTTTTATTTCATCAAGAGTTTTCGACAAAATTAAAGTAAAAAAAAGATAAACATTTGTTTATCTATTTTTTTTGTTTTCTTCAATTAATCCATCTCTAATTTTTTTCTCATATGCAATGCAACCATCAATAACAGATGTTTCGGCATTTTTAGCAATACGAACTGGAATTTGGAAATAATCTGATAAAAATTCTTTAATTCCTGCGATTTGTCCACATCCACCAGTAACTAAAATACCGTTAGCTACAGCATCACCAGCTAATTCAGCGGGTGTTTGTTCTAACACTTCAGTTATTAATTGTGTAATTGATGAAAAAACACTTATTAATAACTTTCTAATTTCTGAATCTAAAATTTCCGCTTCTTTTGGCATTCCTGTTACAACGTCTCTTCCAAAAATAATCATTTTTTTGTTTTCTTTTGTTTTATATAATGATCCAATTTGTTTTTTGATTTGTTCTGCTGTCACAACTCCAATTGAAATTGTATGTTTAGCGCGGATGTATTTTAAAATTTCTTCATCAATATAATTTCCGGCTGTTTTAATTGATTTGCTTTCAACAATTCCACCAGCTGAAATAATAGCGCAACTTGTTTTTCCACCACCAATGTCTAAAACAAAAGTTCCTTTTGGTGCAAAAATGTTTTCTCCGGCTCCTAGAGCAGCCATTAATGAATCTTCTTCAATTTTAACAAAATCTGCACCAATATTTTTACACATTTGGATTATTGCTCGTTTTTCTAAGTCTGTAACATTTTTTGGACATGCAATTAAAACAATAGCATTCTTTCATAAGTCAGTCACCCTTGCCTTTTTTCCTATTTGCTGAATAAATTCTTCAGCAATAGCTAAGTCTGTAACTGCTCCATTACGTAATGGTGTATAAATTTCAATTTTATTATGAGTTTTCCCAATCAACTTTTTAGCACCATCTCCTAATGCAATTAGTTTATTAGTTCCAATTTCATATGCCATTACTGATGCTTCGTTGAAAATAATACCTCTCCCTGCAACATAAGCGATCGAATTAGTTGTCCCCAAATCTATAGCGATAAATTTACGAGGTGGCTTTGGTGAGATGTTGAATGTATTTTTCAATACGTCTGATATTGCCATCTTTAAAATGTCTCCTTCCGTTTATTGCTTATTTAAAAACATAGCAATAATAAATAACATAATAATTTTCTTAAATATTAAACCCCCTAATAGTAATAAAAAATTCAATATCAAGTAATTTTATTATATATAAAATTAAGAGCAATTTGCAATTAAAAACAACAATTTAATTTTTTTTTTTTTTTTGGTGTTTTGTTTTATTTTATGCTCTTGTTAGAAAAAAAAGTATAATCTTAATATAATTTTAATTTTTATGCAATTTTGTATTCATTTGCTTCTAACAATTGGATTCTTTCAATTACAGCACCTAAGTTTTTTTCATATGTTTTAGCGCCATCAATTACACACATTAACGGATCATTTGCAGCTTTTACTTTTAATTGGAAAATTGATTCAAAATATTTAACAATTCCACGAATTAAAGCTCCGCCTCCACAAATTGTAATTCCATTTCTAATAACATCTCCTGCTAATTCAGGTGGTGTTTGTTCTAATACTTCAACTAATAAGTCTGTAATTCTTGAAAATGTTGCTAATAAAACGTTTTTAATTTCTTCAGGTTTAATCATTACTTCACGTGGTAATCCAGTGATAATATCACGCCCAAAGGCACGAACTGGTTTTTCATTAATTATTTTAACTAATGCTCCAATTTCTTTTTTAATTTGTTCGGCAGTTCTAATTCCAATTAAAACATTATACTCGGCACGAATGTATTTCTGAATTTCTTGATCTAAGTGTTTTCCAGCAACTTTAACTGATTTTGAAATTACAATATCACCTGCTGAAATAATTGCTATATCAGTTGTTCCTCCACCAATATCGATTACCAAGTTTCCTTGTGCTAATCCGATGTTTAAACCAGCCCCTAATGCTGCTAGTTTAACTTCTTCTTCAACTAAAACGTAACTTGCTCCCATATCTTTTGCGATTGCTTTTAAAGCACCACGTTCTAATTCTGTAACTCCACTTGGGTATGCTAATATTACTAGTGAATTTTTTCAAATTCCTGATAATTTTAATCTACTAAAAATGTGTTTTAATAAATCTTGGGCAGCATCCATATCTGAAATAACGCCATCAACTAAAGGTGTTACCATTCTAATATGTTCATGTGTTTTTCCAACCATTTTGTATGCTTCGTTCCCTAAGGCAATTAATGAGTTACTTAAGGTGTCATATGCCATTATTGAAGGTTCGTTATAAACAATCCCTTGTCCCGAAACATATGCTACTGTATTAGCTGTACCTAGGTCTAGAGCTAAAAATGAGTAATCTTTTCCAAATTTATAATTAGCCATATTTCTTTTTGCCTCCTACTCCTATATTTAAAATTTATCATTATTTTAATATAACAGTCTAGTATAATTATACTATAAAATTATGATAAATTAAACCAAAAAGATTTTTATGGGGGAAAAGGCGACAGTGGGAACATTCATTATTGTAGAAGGCAAAACAGATGCGGCAAAATTGGAAAGCATTTTTCCTGATCTTGAAATAATTGAAACTGGGGGGAGTGGAATTACAACAGAAAAGTTAGCATTAATTAAAAAAATTAGTTTACATAATAAAATAATAATTTTTACCGACCCTGATCATCCTGGTCAAAAATTGCGACAAATCATTAGTGATTATTTAGACAATAATTGTATTCATGCTTTTATTGATAAAGTTGATGCAATTAGAGGAAAAAAGGTGGGGGTTGCAGAAGCTTCTATCTCCGCAATTAAAAATAGTATTATCAATCTTATTACCTTTAGTAACAAGACTGGTGATAGTTTATTATGAAGTGATTATATTAATCTTGTTGATTCAAAATTAAAACGTCAAAAAATTATTAATTATTATAATTTAGCTCTCACAAATAATAAAACAACATTTAAATATTTAAACTATATGAATATAACAAAAGATGATTTAATTAAAACTTTAGAGGAGAAATAATAATATGAAAAAACAAAATCAGGAAATGTGGGCAGAAGGAATTATTGCCAAAAAAAGTAAAGGCCAAAATTTTTTAACAAATTCTTATTTTATCAATAAAATTGTTAATAGTGCATTTGAATTTCCAAAAACCAATATTTTAGAAATTGGTCCGGGGATGGGAGCTTTAACCAATGAAATTTTATTAAAAGCAAATAAATTTGTTTGTGTTGAAATTGATCCTGATTTAGTAAAATATTTAACAGTAAAATTTCAAAATCAAAATTTTAAAATTATTGAAGCAGATATTTTAACACTTGATTTAGAAACATTGTTTGCAACTGAATTTCCAGATAATAATCCAATTAATATTATTTCAAATATTCCTTATTATATTACTTCTCCAATTATTTTTAAATTATTAAAAATAAAGAATCCAAAAGTAAAAGAAGTTGTTTTAATGATGCAAAAAGAAGTTGGTGATCGAATTATGGCTCAACCAAATTCAAAGGCGTATAATAATCTTTCGATTGTTTGTCAACTTTATAGTGATATTGAAAAAGTTTGTTTAGTTGGACGCAATAATTTTGTTCCTGTTCCTAAAGTCGATAGTGTTGTTCTAAAATTTAAACTAAATCGAAAATATCCTGATTTAAAAAATGAAGAAGATTTTATTGTATTTATTCGAGCAATGTTTGCGACAAAGCGAAAAACAATCTTAAATAATCTAGCAACTATTTTATATGATAAAACATTGGCACAAAATATTTTATTAAAATTAAATTATTCTTTAACTTTACGATCAGAAAGATTAACCGTAAATGATTTTTATTTATTATATAATGAAGTTAAACAAAATGAGAAAGAAGGTCAATAATGCAAATTAAATCATATGGTAAATTTAATTTAACATTAAAAGTTTTTCGTAGAAATCGATGAAAAAAAATGCATCGAATTCAAAGTATTATTTTTCCTTATAAATTAGAATATGATATGGTTGAGGTTTTGCCTTATCAAGGCGTACAAACAATTTTTACTTGTAATAAAAAAGAACTTGATTGAAATAATAATACTGTTTTAGATGCTTATCATAAGTTCTTGATAGTATTTCCTAAATTTAAAACAATTCCGTTACATATTAATTTAATTAAAAACACAACAATTGGTTCTGGTTTAGGTTATTCGGCTAGTAATGCTGTTGCTGTTATTAAACTAATTTGTAATTTTTTTAAGATTAATTATTATTCAAAAAAAGTTAAAAAGTTAATTAAAAGTCTTAGTTCAGATGCTTTATTTTTTTACTTAGAAAAACCAGCAATTATTTCTGGCTGTGGTAATAAAATTACATATTTAACATCTAAACAAATTAAAAAATATGAAATTCCTAATCTTAAAGTTATTGATTCAAAAATTTCATTAATTACAAAAGATGTTTATCAAGAGTTTGATTATAATTATAACTATTATAAAACAAAGAAAAATACTAATACCTACTATAATATTCTGCAACAACCTGCTTTTAAAATTAATTCAAAGTTAAAAAAATTTTATATGACTTTAAAAAAAGAACACCAAAATGTTATGCTATCAGGTAGTGGGGGTGCTTTTTTAGTATGATAAATTAATTTTAAAGTATATTTTAAAATTAATTTAGGCTATAATTTAACATAAATGAGGAGATTATAAAATGAATAAAGTATTGTTAATTGACGGGAATGCGTTACTTTTTAGAGCATTTTATGCTACAGCTTATAATGTTAAAATGTTAAAAAGTTTAGATGGAACTCCAACTAATGCTGTTTATGCTTTTGCTAATACGTTAAATAAAATTTTAAAATCAAATAATTATTATAGCGTTGTTGTTGCTTTTGATAAAGGAAAAAAGAATTTTCGTCATGATTTGTTAACTGATTATAAGGATGGACGCAGTAAGACACCAGAAGAACTAATCGTACAATTTCCAATTGTAAAAGAATTTTTAGATAGTTATCAAATCCCATATTTAGAACAAGAGGGGTATGAGGCGGATGATCTATTAGGATGTTTGGCGCAACAAGCAGAAAAAGAGAACTTTTATGTTGATATTTTTTCAAGTGATAAAGATTTGTATCAATTAATAAGTGATAAAACAAATATTTTGGTCCCGCGTCAAGGTGATACAGCCTATGTTATTGATAAGACGGCTTTAGCAGAAAAATGAGGGGTTGAACCAGTACAAGTTCCTGATTTAAAAGGATTAATGGGCGATCCTTCTGATAACTTGAAAGGAGTTACTGGTGTTGGTGAAAAAACAGCAATAAAATTGATTCAAGAATATCATTCAATTGAAAACTTATATGATAATCTTGATCAAATCAAAGGGGCATTACAGCAAAAATTATTAAATAGTAAAGGGGATGCATTATTGTGTAAAAAAGTTGCCACAATTTTTTGTGATATTAATTTAAAGCAATTTGCGTTTACGCCATTTCAACCGAACTATGATGTTTTAATGCAATTTTATTTAAAATATAATATGAATTCTTTTATTACAAAATTATTTAATAACAAAGATGATTTACAAAATTCAGAGTTAAAAGTTGAAATTATTGAGGAATGAAAAGAAGAATATAATGAAGACAACACTACTGTTTATTTAGAACTATTTGATGAAAATTATCACATTTCAGAAATTATTGGTTTTGGGATCGTTAATTCCAAAGGAATTTTTTATTTTGATTATATTCATGCTAAATATGATAAATTATGACATCAGTTTTTATACAACCAAAATTATCAAAAGATAACTTATCATGCCAAAAGTTTAATTTTAGCTTTAGCGCGTGATAATATTACTGTGCAAAATATTAGTTATGATATGATGTTGGCGGGATATGTTTATAATTCTAACGCAAAAAATACCCTTGATACGTATATTAATTTATTTGAAAAAAAACAAATTTTAACCGATGATTTATTTTATGGGAAAGGGGTTAAAAAACAAATTCCAATTGATATTGTTAAATTAAGTCAGTTTATTGGACAAAAAGCATTTTATATTAATAAGTTGCAGCCAAAGATTATTGAATTATTAAAGGCTAATCAACAATATGATTTATATTACAATATTGAGCTACCAACGGCTTTTGCACTAGCACGAATGGAAATTAATGGTGTAAAGGTTGACCAACATGAGTTAACAACTCAAACATTACGAATTGAAAAAATTGTGCAAGAATTAAATAATGAAATTAATGCCATTGCTCAAAAAGAGATTAATCCCAATTCACCAAAACAAGTATCAGAATTATTATATTGTGATTTTTCTTTACCTGATCGAAAAAAAGGTTCAACAGCCCAAGAAGTTTTAGAGGAAATAAAGGATACTCATCAAATTATTCCTAAGATTTTAGATTATCGTAAGTATCAAAAATTATATTCAACGTATCTAAAGGGAATGGAAAAGTATATTTTTAATGATGGCAAAGTCCATACTATTTATAAACAAACGTTAACAAATACCGGACGGCTTTCATCGGTTGAACCAAATATGCAAAATATTAGTATTCGTGATGAAGTTCAAAAAGAAGTTCGAAAAATTTTTGTTGTTTCAACAACAGATAATATTTTATTATCATGTGACTATTCACAAATTGAATTAAGAATTCTAGCTCATATGTCAAAAGATTCCGATTTAATTAGGGCATTTAATAATAATGAAGATATTCATACTAATACGGCAATGAAAATTTTTAATTTATCAAAAGTAGAAATCACGCCTAATATTCGCCGCAGCGCTAAAGCTGTTAACTTTGGAATTATTTATGGAATTAGTGATTTTGGATTGGCAACTGATTTAAATATTCCTGTTTATAAAGCAAAAGAAATTATTAATAATTATTATCAGCAATTTCCCACAATTAAAGCTTTTATTGATAGTCAAGTTGAATTTTGCAAACAAAATGGTTATGTTATAACTATTTTTAATCGAAAACGATATGTTCCTGAAATCAATGATCTTAACTATATTCAGCGAGAATTTGGGAAACGAATTGCTATGAATATGCCAATTCAAGGTAGTGCGGCCGATATCATTAAAATTGCTTTAAAAAATATTGATCAAGAATTTCTAAAATTAAATTTAAAAGCAAAAATAATTGCTCAAATTCATGATGAACTAATTTTTGAAATTCCACAAAATGAATTAGCGCAAGTTAAATCAATTGTTAAAACTTTAATGGAAGATTCAACAGCGTTAGATGTTAAACTATTAGTTGATATGAAAGCAGGTTTAAGTTGATATAATTTAAAATAAAATTAAATTATATCAGCATTTTTTATGCCGTAATTTTTATGATTTCTTTAATTTTGTCGAAAACTCTTGATATTTATAAAATATACCTAAAATTAGGTATATTTTTAATATATGGAGGTAAATAAATGATGAAAAAAATAATTACAGAATTAATAAATAGCTTAACAGATGATCAATTTTTAGAATTTTATGAAAAAATAAAACAACAAGCAGACTTAATTAAAAAACAAAAACGTTTAAATGAAATTGATCAAAAATTTAGAGATAAAGGCATTATATGTCCTAATTGCAAATCTTTTCATTGTGTTAAAAATGGTCATAATTCCGAAGGAAAACAAAAATATTTATGTAAAAAATGTCGTGCTAGTTTTGATGCATTTCGTCATCATTTTACTTATTGAAGTCATTTAAATTATGAACAGTGAAATTTATTAATTCAAATTTCATTGTTAGGACAATCTAGTAAAATAATTTCTCGTTTTATTAAAACAACCCCAAAAACCGCTTGATATAATCGACAAAAATTAATGCAATCAAAACAATTAGAAAATACACAGTTAAAATTTAAAAAATTAAATGGTCAAATCCAAATGGATGAAACATTTATTAAAGAAATTCATAAAGGCAATTTTAAAGATAAATTTGATAAACGAAAAACTCATCTCGATCCATTTTCAACTGATACCAAATGCTGTATTCAAATGGCAGTTGATAGCAATAATAATATTTTTGTTCAATCCACCAATACCAAAAGATTACAAAAACAATGGATTATTGAAAATATGAATAAGCAACTAATTAAAGAAAAATCAATAATTATTTCTGATATGCAACCACTATATTTATTAGTAGCAAAACAAACAAATTCTACTCTATATTCCACCAAAACTAGTACAAACCCTGATACTAGTTATCAAAAGTTAAATAAGATTAGTAAATTACAATCCAGTCTTAAAGAAGCCTTAATTCATTATCATGGTTTGGGTTTCACTAATATTCAAAATTATTTAAAGCTCTGAAAATGAAAATACCAACACAAAGGTTTAACACCAAACCAACAATCAACGGTATTATATTTTAACGTTTAAAAAATTTAAAGCAAAATCATAATCTTACACAAAA
Source organism: Spiroplasma endosymbiont of Sarcophaga carnaria (assembly GCF_964019595.1). Classification (NCBI taxonomy): domain Bacteria; kingdom Bacillati; phylum Mycoplasmatota; class Mollicutes; order Entomoplasmatales; family Spiroplasmataceae; genus Spiroplasma; species Spiroplasma endosymbiont of Sarcophaga carnaria. The sequence continues at coordinate 817,151 of NZ_OZ026456.1, read as the reverse complement.
TTAGTTTTCAAATTGTCATATTGATGATTTTTTTTATTTCATCAAGAGTTTTCGACAAAATTAAAGTATGATTTTTATTTTGACCATAATTTGTTGTAATTTGACACGGTAAGATTCCTAAGTATTCCATTCCCATTTTAATCATTGCTTGTTCTGAATTGGTGTTTTCAATATCACATTCAGCAAAAATTCATTTTAACTTCATTTTTTCAAAAGCTAGGGTAATAACTGCTTTCCCTGCTTCAAAAATATAATTGTTTCCTCAATATTTTTTATTAACAATATAGCCCATTTTTGCATTTGGCATCATTGAATCTAACCGTAAATCAATAATTCCAATCATTTGGTGGGTGTCTTTTAACTCTAAAGCCCATTTTCCTAGTGGTTGGCTCAAAAAGAGTTGTGCAATTATTTTTCTTGTTTCCATAATATTCTGGTGGGGAGCTCATTCTAGAAACTTTATGTTCTCAATATTTTTGCTATATTCAAAGATGCTACTGGCATCTGCGGGGGTAATTGGACGCAGAATTAAACGTTCAGTTTCAATGATTTTGTTTTGTTCTAAAATTAAATAATATTGTTGCATAATAAGCGACTCCTTTTTGAATATTGTATTTAAAAAATGGTTTTAAGATATTGTTTTTGCATAAAAATTAAAAATACTAATTAATAATTAGTATTTTTATTGTACTTTTTATTTTGCCAAGCATTTTTTCAATTTTATTAATATTAAAATTTTGATTATATATTTTTTCAAGATTAACTCTAAATTTTTGAGCAACAGCTAATAAATCTGCTTTTGCTTGTTCATTATCAATGCCATTATCAATTTTTTCAAACTTTGTAATCATTTCGTTTGCTAAACTAACAAATTTCTTTTTTAAACTATTAAAAATTATTGTTTGATATTTTGTTGAAATAATTGTTTCAATTTCATCAGTATATTTTGTAGCATCGGTAGTTTTAATTAATTCAAGAATATTTTGATAAACAAGCGGCAAATAAGTATTACAAATAAAATTAATTGTTTGTTGGCGGTAATCTAAAATTCATTGGGCATAATATTCATCCGAAACATCATTTATAATTTCTCATTGTTCATTTAAAGCTTCCAAATTAGGAATAATAAAGTGATTAGCAACTTCTGAAAAAATATTTGTTATTAACAAGTTTAAGTCATTATCAATTAAATAACTAATTAGTGGTTGATATTTCTTATCACTTGCTTTAACTAACATTTCAATAATGTTTGCATAATCGCTTTCAAAAAGATCTAAATTAAAAACAATCTTTGTTTTTAATGGTTTAACTTCGTATTCGTTTATTAAATTAGTAAAATATTTATTGTAAAAAGGACGATTAAGTGATTTTTCTAATAGTAAGTGGCGATGGTTATCGTTAAGCTTATCAACAGTTATTCGACGATCAAATGTTCGTTCTTTTTTAAATTTTGCACTTCTAATTCGATACATAATTGGAACATAAATAGCAATTGCAAAGATGATAATAACACTAATAACTAAGACAATGATTCCTCATTCTGGCACAACTATCCCTCCTAATTCTTAATTTTATTATATCTTAATGTTCTTAAATTAATGTATAGTATAATATAGATTTTAAATAAATTAGTTTTTGTTTTTTTTTTGATATATTTATAGTTAAAAAACATTGGATTATTTTATAATGTCTTTTATTAATTATTTAAACAATTTCCAGCATCATCTGTTGTTGTACATTGTGATTGGAACATAATAAAGATAATATTTTCAACAGTTTCTGTTTCAGTATTGTATATGGCAAATGCTCCGTCTTGTCATGTTCCATTTTCTTTTGCAAATTTGTGTTCATTTCCTTGATTCATATGAACATCGTGAACACCATCAATTGGGTCACCATAACTCATTCCTCAAATCCCAATTCTATATTTTGAATTATTTAAAGTTGGTGAGATCATCTGACTAAATAACGTTTCTAATGCACTTGTCTCTTTTTCTCCAACGTATGGTAAGACAGTAACAAAATTATGGTCAAATAACTTACCTTTTAAATAATCTAAGCAGTATCCATCGTCTCCTGTTGTTAAATTGGAATGAACGGTATCATCTAAACTAAAACAGCGATCAACAATATAATTTTGATAATTTTGTTTAATAAAATATAAAACATCATGTGGTTTAATTCGTGAACGAACATTAATGTTTACAGTATATGTTCAGTTATTTTTATCAGTAATTTCTAAATCAAAATGGGGGTTACCTTGTACTGTGGGATGACAGTTAGTTAGGATTCCTTTTAAAAAAAATAATCATTTTTTTTCATATTTATAATTCCCCCCCATCATTCTTAATATTTTAAATGTTTTCTGTGGACCATATATTTATATTATGCGAAAAACATTTAAAATACCATTAGCAACCATTTGTATCAAATTATTTGCATATTAATTTAAAGACTTGTAAATTATTTGCAGGTTTCAAAATGTTCTTAAACTAATATCTTGATTTTTATAGTATATAAAAATAAAATTAAATTATTAATAAGAAAGAAGGAAGAATATGCCAGAATTACCAGAAGTAGAAACGGTCCGTCGAATTTTAACAAAATATGTCGTAGGAAAAACAATTACTGATTGTCAAATTTTCTGAAATAAAATAATAAAAGCTACAACTGATTCAAAAATTTTTATTAAAGAAGTTGTTGGCCAAAAGATTAATCAAATTGATCGAATGGGAAAACATTTACTTTTTATTTTAGATGATTATGTTTTAATTAGTCACTTACGAATGGAAGGAAAATATTTTTTTACAAAAAAAGATGAACCGGGAGAATGACAACATATTATGGTTTTATTTGAACTTGATCATCAATTTCAATTGCGTTACCACGATACCAGAAAATTTGGGACAATGCATCTATATGATAAAAGAACTTATTTAGAACAAGCCCCATTAAATAAATTGGGATATGAACCATTTGATGAAAGAATTACTGTTTCATATTTAAAAAATGCTTGGCAAAATAAATCACAACCAATTAAGACAACATTATTAGAACAAAATGTCATTGTTGGAATTGGAAATATTTATGCAAACGAAGTTTTATTTGCATCCAAAATTCATCCTGGTGAAAAGACAAAAAACTTAACTGATCAAGATTATCAAAATATTATTGATAATACAAAAGTTGTTCTTCAACAAGCAATTAATGAAGGTGGAACAACAATTGCAACTTATCATCCTGAACCAGGAATGGATGGAAAATTTGTTCAGCAGTTAAAAGTTCATGGGCGAAATAAAATGAAATGTGTTAATTGTCAAAACGAAGTTGATAAAATTTTTGTTAATGGACGCGGAACCTACTATTGCAATTATTGTCAAAAATTAAAATAAAAAAAGGGTACTCCTTTGATAAGGAGTACCCTTTATAAAAAAACTATTTACTAACGGATACCTATCTTTGGGTATTACCTTTTAGGAGGCCCATCCATCAGGTAATGATAAGTTCTGTTTGTTTACTATATGTTGCCATATAGTAATTTCATAATAACATAGGATTTTGCAAAGTGAGTAAAATTTTTAAAAATCATTACTTTTTTCTACTTTTTTTGGTAAGTTTTGGTAAATTGGATAAAATTAAGAAAATGCTTTGTTTTGTACGATTTTTTATAATAAAAAGTTTATAATAATAACGTGAGATTTTATATTTAGAAGGGAAAAAAATTATGGAACAAAAATATCATAAAAAACTAGTTAATGCTAGTGAAATGATTAAAAAAGCACACCAGAATAAATATGCGGTTGGTCATTTTAACATTAATAATCTAGAATGAACCAAAGCATTATTAGAAGTGGCACAAGCAACAAATACACCAATTATTTTAGGTGCTTCAGAAGGAGCAATTAAATATATGGGAGGTTATAACTTAGTTGTTGCAATGGTTAATGCGTTATTAGATTCATTGGAAATTACGGTTCCAATAGCATTACATTTAGATCATGGTCAATCAGTAGAAAGTTGTAAAAAGGCAATTTATGCTGGATTTTCTTCAGTAATGTATGATGGTAGTCATCATCCGTTTGCTGAAAATGTGATAAATACAAAAGAAGTGGTAGCTTATGCCAAACCAAATGCCGTTTCAGTTGAAGCTGAAATTGGAACAATTGGTGGTGAAGAAGACGGTGTTGTTGGTGCTGGTGAAATCGGTGATCCAAAAGAAGCGTCTGAAATGGTTGCAACAGGGATTGATTTATTAGCAGCAGGAATTGGAAATATTCATGGACCATATCCAACAGGATGGCCAGGATTAAATTTTCAAGCATTAGAAGATATTCAAGCCGCTGCTAAAATTGGAATGGTTTTACATGGTGGAAGTGGTATTCCGCAAGAACAAGTTAAAAAAGCGATTTCATTAGGAATTAGCAAGATTAATGTTAATACTGAATTACAAATTGCCTTTGCTGCGGCAACAAGACAATATATTGAAGCGGGGAAAGATAAACCAGAAAATGGGAAAGGGTTTGATCCACGTAAATTATTGAAGCCAGGTTATGAAGCAATCAAAACAACATTTGATGAATTAACAGCATGATTTGGTTGCAAAGGTAAAGCTTAAAGAACATTTCAAATCTGAAATGTTTTTTCTGAGGTTTCATTGTTAAATGATACTGGTGTTATATTTACTATAGAACTCAGGAGGGATAGAAATGAGTAAAAATAAAAAAACAGGTGCTGATATTGTGGTTGATACTTTAATCAACCAAAATTTCAAATATATTTTTGGGATTCCAGGAGCTAAAATTGATAAGGTTTTTGATGTTTTAGTTGATCATGGTCCGGAATTAATTTTAACAAGGCATGAACAAAATGTTGTTTTTATAGCGGCAGCAGTTGGAAGAATTACTGGTGAGCCAGGAGTTGCTTTAGTTACAAGTGGGCCGGGGGCTTCAAATCTTGCAACAGGTTTGGTGACAGCTAACTCTGAAGGTGATCCCGTTGTTGCGATTGCCGGGAATGTTGGTCGCGAAGATAGTCTAAAAAGAATACACCAGGCAATGGACAATGCTGCTTTGTTTCAACCAATTACAAAGTATAGTAAAGAAGTAGTTCATCCAAATAATATTTCATAAGCATTGGCGAATGCTTTTCGAGAAGCAACAACAGGACGAAAAGGGGCTGCTTTTGTCTCGTTACCCCAAGATATTGTCAATGCCGAAGATATTCAGCATGAGGCGTTAGTTCTTTCATCAAATTATGATTTAGGTTCAGCATATGATGAGAAAATTAGGTCGAATAAATTATTTTGGGGTCTTAAATTAATTTCTTAGAAATTGTGGAATAATATACCACTTACTTAGTTAAATTGTATTACTTTTAATTTTATTGTCAACACTTTTTTCTAATTTTTTAAATTTTTCCAGACTAAAAATACATGTTTATTAAAGTTATTTAATTTATTAGATAAAATTAATAAAAATATAAATTTCTTTGTAAATTATTATTTACAAAATTATTAACTAAATAATTAATTCTATTTTCTTCTAGCGGTTGTTCATTATTATTAAATAAATTAATTCTATTTTTTAATCCCATCATACTAGCATTTAATTTATTTTTAATAGTTTTTTCACTATAAATTGCTTTTTTAATCATAGTTCCTTTTCAATAATGAGAAATGTCACCTTCCATATGACAACCAACATTATTTCATAATGTTTGATTTCTAATGCCTTCTTTATTATTTTTAATTAATCTAATAGCTTTATTCAAAAAATCTAATTTAAAATCGCTTATAAAAAATTTACTATCTTCTAAACACTGTAATAATTCTTCATATTTACCATTAAAAAAATAATCAACAGCTTTATGATATGCTTCTCTATTTTCCTTATTTTTATTTTGAAAGGGATATATTTTTTTAAATATACTTGTAAGATGAAATTTATCTAAGCTATATGATACCTTGTTATTTTTATATTTTGCTTTTACTGCTCTATAAATTTTTTTAATTTGTTTTTCACCATCACTTAATATTAATATTTTAGTATCTTCATTAATATCATAAGTATCCATTAATTTAAAAATTTTATCAATAAAATTATCAATATTAGATTTATTATTTTTATTATTATGATTTTTATTCATCATTTGGAAAACGCCTTTTTTCTTTTTCATTTTTATTTTGGTTTTTGTTGACTTTTCTTTATCAACACCAACATGCATAGTAGCAAGAAATATTTTATTTTCAACTCTTTTTTTATTTTCTCGCATTGGTTCAAAAGCTCCGTCAATTTGAATATATAAAACATTATTTGGAATTTTAATTTTATTGTTATTTTTGTTGCTTATATAGTCAACTTTTTCTAAATCGGCATTTTTAAAAATATTAGATATTGTTCTTTCGCTAATATTTGCATTCTCTGTTGTATGCAAAATATCTTTATATCTTTTTCCATCGACCATAAAAGACATATATTTATCTTTTAAATTTATTTCGATTCTTTCATATTTTTTTAAGCCTAATTCTTCATCTAAAGGATAACGATTTATATTTTCTTTTTTTTCTTCATCATATTTAACATATAATCTTCTTTTAATAGGAAAATCTCCATATTCTGTTTTAATTGTTTTTGGCAATTTTGACATCACCTTATATCCTTGTAATATTTGTCCTTGTTGATATAATTTAAATATCTCATTATCTCTATTAATAAATAAATTTTTAACTTCATTGTTTGTTTCTATTCTTTTATTTTATTTATAATTTCCTAATAAATTTTGTTTTAATTCCATTTTATAATTTCCTTTCGTAATTAAACAATTTTTTTAAATTACAATATTTAATACTTCAAATAATTTTATCAAAAAAAGGAGGTTAATTAAAAATGCAAGATTTTACAAAAATTAATAACAAAAAACGAATTATTAGTTATGAACGGAATTATGTAAAATGAAGTGCAACAAATCTTATTAGTCAAATAATACAATAAAAATCATAAAAAATCAATTATAAATTTTTAAAAATCAAAATATTTATAGTTTTTATTTTATTTTAAGGAAAATTAAGCACACTAAAAAATAATTTATTAAATTACTTCAAATAAACCTATTTAAAATTATCTGAAAATACCTCTTTTGCTGTTTTTCAATTAAGAACAGGCCTTAATTTATCATTTATAACATTAACTACTCAATTTATTTTTTGTTGACTAACATTATTAAAATCAGTTCCCTTAGGAAATCATTGTCTAAGTTCAGAATTCATATATTCAATTAATGGTTTTTTTGTGGTTTACCAGGGTCACAAAAATAAACTTGTGTTTCAGCAAATATTTCTAATTATCTTCATTTACTAAATTCTTTTCCTCTATCAGTTATTATTCCTTTAATTTTCCCAAATAAATTATTACTTATAACAATATCTTTAAACTTTTCCACAACTTCATTAGCAGTATGATTTTTTAATTTCATAACAAAATAACTTTTACTATTTTGTTCAACTAAAACCAAATTACTAGATTGATGCTCTTTTCCAACTATGGTATCCATTTCAAATCAACCAACATCAGTCTCTTTATTCTCAATATCTCATATTGATTTAAAATTAATTAATTTACCACGATTATCAAATTTTCCTTTTGTTTTATATTTTTTACCACAATGACGTAAATTATGTTTTAAAAAACCATAAAAACCCAAACGAATTCATTTATACAATGTTTTAACACAAACAGGAAATTTAATACCAAACTTTAGAAAATAACGATGAATAGGTTGTGATGGAGAATCACGATAAACATTAAATCTTATATTAATAAAATTTAATTGTTCTTCTGTAAACTTATATCTTTTATTATTCTTTTTTCTTTTCTCATAATACATTTTATCTGACTTATAAGCACTATATTCATCAATAGTTTTAAAACGCTTAATTTCTCGCAAAATAGTACTACGATTTCTGTTCAAACATTTAGCAATTTGTGAAATATTTATTTCACCATTCTTTTTTAAAAATAATTTTGATAATAATAATTTTTCCAATTTAACCTTATCAATAAAACTTAAATGACTATACATAACATTTATATACCTTTCATTAATTTATAAATTTAATATTAAAATTATTTAATACATTATTGATATATGATAAAATCAATTATAGCATTCAAGTAATTTTAATAAAGGAGAAGTAAAATATGAAAAAGTTACTAAGTATTTTAGGAGTAATCGGATTAACAGCAACAAGTACAACAACATTAATTAGTTGTGAAAAACCAAATAATAATGAAAACGGGGGGGGGGTAATAAACCTACACCATAACCACAACAACTACCAGAAAATAGCAAATGAACTAATATTCCTAGAACACAGGCGCCTAATAAAGAATTTTTAACTGCTACTAATAAATGATATTTTTATATAAATAAATATGAAAATAATTATATAACGACAAAATTTTATTTTGATAATAATTTTATTAATAATCAAAACACTTGATGACAACACTTAAAAAATGATTCAGATTTTATTTGAAACTATAATTTAGTATATCGTTGAAATAAAAACAATGAACCACAAATACCAGAAATTAATAAAGACACAGGACTAATAATTGATTGAAAAGAATAAAAGGACTAACAAGTCCTTTTTTAAATTAATCGAACAAACTTCATAAAGATAATTAATAGGAATATATTTGTTATTGTATTATATAATGCTGGACTAAATTTTCATACCTCAAATGTTTGACTAAAAAAACTATATATTGTTTGAAATATTTTACCAACACCGCTTGCTAATTCGTTTACTTGTTTAACACCGGGAATATTATTTACAATTCAAATTGCAGCATTTTTTATATGACACGCTAAATTATATCAACTACAACTTTCATATTGGGCTTGTCATCATTGTCCATCAGGAAACAACCCGCCATTATTTATTTCTTGTCAGTTATAAATTCCAAAATTAAAATCATAATAACGGTACATATCATTTTCTTTTTGGGCTTGTAATTCAAAAACATTATAACCGATTTTTTGTTCTTCAATTTTTTTGTATTTTAAACCGTATTTATCTTTTAAAGCACCTTCAAAAATATAACCTTCATTTTGATTAATATTATAATTATTTGCAACTGAAAAATCATAATTAAATACATTACCATAATTAGTATTATAAAAACGATTTTTAAATGCTGAATACAATTTAATGTCTAATTGATTTTATTTATCAGAAAAATAAAAATAACGAGGATAAATTTTAAAACCATTATTTGCTAATAAACCATATTTTTTATTATATCCTTGTACATAAGTATCATTTTCTAAATCAAAAATGGTACGTAAATAATCTTTATAAAAATTTTGGGAAACCGTAAACATACTATTTAATAGTTTTTCAAATTGATTTTTATTAGTATTAGTTTCATCAATTAAAACATCTCTAAAATTAATCAATTTTAAACCAAAAAAATTAATTAAAACAGTATCATACTGTAAATTATCAATATAACCACTTTCAATAAAATTACTGCGATTTTGAAATACAGGTACCAAAGCATGGGTAAAAAAGGCTTTTAAAAATTTATTAATATCAATTTGACCTTTCATCTGTTCAAAAACCATTTTACCAATATTAGGAGAATTACCTTGATAATAATTATAAGTTTCAGCACTAAAATTAAAAGTATCTTCTTTTTCTTTTATGAAAGAAAATAAAAAACCTAAATCATCAGTATACCAATAACTATTTGCATTATTACCATCCCAATATTGTTTAAAATGTGTTAATTCTAAACTACCAGCAATAATATTTTTATTTTCATCAATTGTTAAAATCATCCTTTAATTTTGTCGAAAACTCTTGATGAAATAAAAAAAATCATCAATATGACAATTTGAAAACTAATTTTGTGTAAGATTATGATTTTGCTTTAAATTTTTTAAACGTTAAAATATAATACCGTTGATTGTTGGTTTGGTGTTAAACCTTTGTGTTGGTATTTTCATTTTCAGAGCTTTAAATAATTTTGAATATTAGTGAAACCCAAACCATGATAATGAATTAAGGCTTCTTTAAGACTGGATTGTAATTTACTAATCTTATTTAACTTTTGATAACTAGTATCAGGGTTTGTACTAGTTTTGGTGGAATATAGAGTAGAATTTGTTTGTTTTGCTACTAATAAATATAGTGGTTGCATATCAGAAATAATTATTGATTTTTCTTTAATTAGTTGCTTATTCATATTTTCAATAATCCATTGTTTTTGTAATCTTTTGGTATTGGTGGATTGAACAAAAATATTATTATTGCTATCAACCGCCATTTGAATACAGCATTTGGTATCAGTTGAAAATGGATCGAGATGAGTTTTTCGTTTATCAAATTTATCTTTAAAATTGCCTTTATGAATTTCTTTAATAAATGTTTCATCCATTTGGATTTTACCATTTAATTTTTTAAATTTTAACTGTGTATTTTCTAATTGTTTTGATTGCATTAATTTTTGTCGATTATATCAAGCGGTTTTTGGGGTTGTTTTAATAAAACGAGAAATTATTTTACTAGATTGTCCTAACAATGAAATTTGAATTAATAAATTTCACTGTTCATAATTTAAATGACTTCAATAAGTAAAATGATGACGAAATGCATCAAAACTAGCACGACATTTTTTACATAAATATTTTTGTTTTCCTTCGGAATTATGACCATTTTTAACACAATGAAAAGATTTGCAATTAGGACATATAATGCCTTTATCTCTAAATTTTTGATCAATTTCATTTAAACGTTTTTGTTTTTTAATTAAGTCTGCTTGTTGTTTTATTTTTTCATAAAATTCTAAAAATTGATCATCTGTTAAGCTATTTATTAATTCTGTAATTATTTTTTTCATCATTTATTTACCTCTATATATTAAAAATATACCTAATTTTAGGTATATTTTATAAATATCAAGAGTTTTCGACAAAATTAAAGAAATCATCCGATAAATTGATTTTCTAGTTAAAATAACATCAGGTTTTCAATCTAATTTTTCCATATTATTAATAATTTCAAAATCAAAAATTATTCTTTCACTACCCAAATTTGGGTCATCATAGTTTGGATTACCACCTTGCTGAATTCGGATATTTTCTTGTACAATAACATCAATATATTTAAGCAAAAAAGAACGAACATTTTGATAATATTCAGTATATAATTTTAATTTGCCATCATTATCAACAACTGGTAATTCTGGTTCACCGTTTCCATCTCAACGATATACTAAATTATAGTTTCAAATAAAATCTGAATCATTTTTTAAGTGTTGTCATCAAGTGTTTTGATTTTTAATAAAATTATTATCAAAATAAAATTTTGTAAGCAAATATTGACCATTTCTTTTTTCTCCATAAAAATATCATTTATTAGTAGCAGTTAAAAATTCTTTATTAGGTGCCTGTGTTCTAGGAATTTGTATTCAAAACTCATTAATCATTTTAACTAATTGTAAATTATCAATACCTCTTTCTAATTTATTAATAACTTCCACAGTATTAAAATACTTAGCAAAAGAATAAGAAAAATTAGTTAATTCTTTTAAAAATTGTTTTTTATCAACATCATAGAATTTATCAATATTATATTGTTTAGCATAAGTATCTCAATTTTTATATAAATCCATAAACTCATCACTAGGCTTATCAAATGAAATTCCCGTTGAATAACTATCCTTTAAAAAGTCTAAATATCATTTATCATTATAAGTTAATGTTTGTGATGTTTTTAGAGTTGGATTAATAAAGTAATTTGTTTCAGACCAGTTTTCAAAAAAACTACTGCGTAAAAACATTGTATTAATAAAATCAGTTTCATTCATTCCCATTGTTTGTTAATTAACAGTATAATTCTGCTGATTTAAGGGTTTAAATGCTGTTAAAGTAATAAATGGAATAATTAAACCTAAAATACCTAAAATAGATATGGCAAATAAAGATAATGATTTTTTCATATTTATAATTCAACCCCCAACTATACAATGTTTTTGAAACAATAAACCCAACAATATATAAACTTGATATTGTTAACATTAATGGATGACTAAACAAAATTGCCATTTTACCAAACAAAGAAAGTAAAAAAGTATCTGAGTTATATAAATCCATAATGATATTTTTTGCTGATGTTAATTGATTTATAATCACCGTAATAAAACTAGTACCAAAAATAGCAATTGCAGCAACTAATAAAACTAATCTAATCATTAATCTGTTTCCTTTCACCGACCATTTTTATTAGCCTTATGTGCTTTTTTAACACCACGTACTGTTGAAGCATACAATTTTGATGTATTGTTTTTAACAGTTGAACCTAATTCATTATATTGTGTTCTTGTTCCGTGGATAGCATAAATTGATAACTTAACAACCATAAAAAAGATAATAAAATAAGCAATAGTTGTATTTGTCATTGGTAATTTAGTATTTCAAATTACATCAAAAATAAACAAAAATACATCAAAAATCAAACTAAAAATCTTATCTCAATTATTACTTTCTGATAATAAATTAATCATCTTTATCACTTCCTTTTTCTTTTTTAGGTTTTAAATTTTTTTTCAAAATATCAATATCAAACAATGCTAAACGCTCTTTAACACTTAATTTAGTAATTTCTGACCAATAATATTCTTTATAATTAACTATTTCATCATTTTTTAAATCACGAACAAACTTTAATCATTTACTATCATATTTCTGTGCAAATTCTAATGGAATAATTATTTTAAAAAACCGAATTCCTAACCCAACATCCGACTTGTGTTTTGCTCGTTTACCTTCGGCTGTTCGTTCTACTGATTTTGTTTTTCAAATTTCATAATCTGTAATATCTTGAAAAATACCAATTCGCATAATAAAGAAACGATTAAAAAAATTAAATCCTTTTTAGCAATAGGTTTTTTCAATGAAATTGGAATAATAATACCACTTGCTAATTGTCGAATATTATTTCAAATCATACCCTCACGCTGAGCAGTAAATAAAGCACGATTACCAAAATGTCTTGCTAATACAATTCACGGAATTTTACCACTACGAACTTTTTTCTCATCGTGGGGACTAGTTCCATCAATATATAAATAACTTTCATCAAATAAAATAACACTATCATCTGGGGGAACTGGTTTTGTTCTATCTGTAAAATCTAAATTTTTAAATGTTAAAACTTTAACTTTATCATCTTCTAACGGATAATTACTATAAATCTTATCTGTTAATAGTTTCATAGTTTGTGATAAATAATTTAAAAGTAAAGTTTTTCCCGTCCCTAACTTACCAATAATTACTGATAACGGATTATCTCAAACAAAATTAACTAAACGAAAAGCACTCAACTGATAAAATATGTTTTTTCAAACTCATCAGACAAAATAAACACATTGCAAAGCAAACAATAATCAAAATACTAAACCGGTATAATTTAATGAAATTATTCAAAGTAATAAATCAATTAAACTAAACAAAATCATTGAACCACCAATATAACAATAATTTTTTAAGAAAAATATAAATTTTTTCATTACTTAAAATACCCAACTATTTTAAAAACCATTCACAATAAAAACCACGTTAAAAATAAAATCACAATTCAAATACCAATCATAAGAGTTAAATATTCATTTTGATTTAAATTTCAAGTTGTAATAATTTCAACATTAGTTTTATCTATAAACAAAAATACATAAATAAAAAACTCTTTTAATTTTTCTCAATCATTTTGCATATTTAAAAACTCCACATTTTCTGAATAAGTTTAAAAAACATCCCCAAAAATAAAACGATAAATAATACAAATGATATGACATATAAAAATTCATGAGCATTTGAACCAATAATATAACTAACAAATTGAACTCAATAATCATATAAACCCATTAATTTAAGTCCTTCAAGTCATTAATTAATTTATCTACTTTTTCATCACTTCAATTTGTTAAATTATTGTTAGTTGTTTTTACTTTTTGAGGTTCACCAGGAAATATTGCTTTTTTCATTTGTGTAAAATAATTTTATTTGTATTGATTATACAAATTGATTAGTTCTGCTCCAGTTAAATATTTTCACACATGACGTTTTAAATTTTCATCATATTTTACAATAGGATAAGAATTATCATAAATCAAACCGATTGCTACTTGTTCTGAGTGTTTTTCACTCAGATAAATAAATTTATTACTCAACCAAAAACCAATATGACGATTATGATTAGGTAAATTTATAAAAATTGCTTTTTCTGTTTCAAAAACTATCAACTCTTTACGAATAAAATAATTTTCTATATTTTGATTTTTCTTAACAAAATTACTCAATTTTATCAACTCCTAACTAAATATTTATTTAATAAACAATGTTATATTTAATGTTTATATATTGTTTACTTATTGATAAAAACACTGATTATTAACAATGTTATACATAATGCTATATATTGTTTATTTAATGTTTAATAAACAATGTTATTAACAATGTTAAATATATAAAATAATAAAAATTGACACACTGAAAAATACTATTTAATTTTTAATAATAGTCTTTAATTTTGTCGAAAACTCTTGATGAAATAAAAAAAATCATCAATATGACAATTTGAAAACTAATTTTGTGTAAGATTATGATTTTGCTTTAAATTTTTTAAACGTTAAAATATAATACCGTTGATTGTTGGTTTGGTGTTAAACCTTTGTGTTGGTATTTTCATTTTCAGAGCTTTAAATAATTTTGAATATTAGTGAAACCCAAACCATGATAATGAATTAAGGCTTCTTTAAGACTGGATTGTAATTTACTAATCTTATTTAACTTTTGATAACTAGTATCAGGGTTTGTACTAGTTTTGGTGGAATATAGAGTAGAATTTGTTTGTTTTGCTACTAATAAATATAGTGGTTGCATATCAGAAATAATTATTGATTTTTCTTTAATTAGTTGCTTATTCATATTTTCAATAATCCATTGTTTTTGTAATCTTTTGGTATTGGTGGATTGAACAAAAATATTATTATTGCTATCAACTGCCATTTGAATACAGCATTTGGTATCAGTTGAAAATGGATCGAGATGAGTTTTTCGTTTATCAAATTTATCTTTAAAATTGCCTTTATGAATTTCTTTAATAAATGTTTCATCCATTTGGATTTGACCATTTAATTTTTTAAATTTTAACTGTGTATTTTCTAATTGTTTTGATTGCATTAATTTTTGTCGATTATATCAAGCGGTTTTTGGGGTTGTTTTAATAAAACGAGAAATTATTTTACTAGATTGTCCTAACAATGAAATTTGAATTAATAAATTTCACTGTTCATAATTTAAATGACTTCAATAAGTAAAATGATGACGAAATGCATCAAAACTAGCACGACATTTTTTACATAAATATTTTTGTTTTCCTTCGGAATTATGACCATTTTTAACACAATGAAAAGATTTGCAATTAGGACATATAATGCCTTTATCTCTAAATTTTTGATCAATTTCATTTAAACGTTTTTGTTTTTTAATTAAGTCTGCTTGTTGTTTTATTTTTTCATAAAATTCTAAAAATTGATCATCTGTTAAGCTATTTATTAATTCTGTAATTATTTTTTTCATCATTTATTTACCTCTATATATTAAAAATATACCTAATTTTAGGTATATTTTATAAATATCAAGAGTTTTCGACAAAATTAAAGATAATAGTTATTAAAATATAAAATTAATCATTTATAATTAAATTGATATTTTTGCACTACACACTGCCTACAAATTTTAAAAAGAAAGTAGATATATTTATAAAGAATATTATAAAAATTTATATTCCAAAACTACTATTAATATGACCCTTAATAAAAATATTCTTATTTTTATTAAATCCTACTTTAAAACAATTATTTCATTACTAATAATTTCAATAATAACTTATAGACAGTGTGTAATACAAAAATAAACAACAAAATTATTTAATCAACTCACATAAAAGCTAGTGTGCCATAGCTAAGATATATGATCAGTAATAATAAATATTAAAATACTTTAACCATAACACGGAAAAAGTTTAAAATCTTAATGATAACAAAAATACCAAATGGAATTAAAATAATTCACGCATCACCTAAAAAGGTCATTAATTGTGGTAATACAGCATAAATTGCTTCTTTAACTTTCATCATTGCTTGCCCTAAACCACTTCAAATAGAACCCATTCCATCTGAAATAGTAGGTTTATCACCAACTGCTAAAAAATTAATTGCTGTTGTTAAATACATACCTAACATTATTTTTTATCCCCCCTATTTTCAATTTCTTTTTTATCTTTTTTCTTTCCTCGAATTTGGCGAATTTTTTGATAAATTGATAAACCAATTCACGCAAAAATACCTAGTATAATAACAACACTAAAAATTGTCGTTAATCAAACTGGCATAACTTATTCCTCCTAAAAATCTAATTTTCGCGGCACGCTTCGCGTGTTCGCTACGCTCAAAATAAACTATATTGAATAAATTACCGCTAATAAATTACGCGGATAATTTATTCATCTTCTTTTTCATTATTAATTACAATATTATTTACCGTATTAATAACATTATCTTTTCCATACTTAGTTACTAAGGACCGTAAAATAAAATAATGTTTTCTTTCCATTAAAAAATCAACTCCTTTCTGAGTTGATTTGTTGCACTTCACTTACACGATGCCATGATGAAATTTGCTGTGGAAATGACTGTCGTTGTGAGAGTAGCTGTTGTGATCACAATGTGGCAACGATTAAAAGTTTTGTTAAAATTATTTCACAAAAATGGTCTTTAAAAATAATTAATGTTTTCAATGAACAAGAATGTGGTTTTAATGAATTACATCACCATTTAAAAGAATGCACTAGAAAAGTGTTAACATAAACCCTTAATAATTTAATTAAAAGAAATATTTTTGAGAAAAAGGTCTATCTTAAAAATAATGTGACATATTCTTCATATCGGTTAACAGATATTGGTTTTGAATTAGTACGAATGATTTACCAAATTAAACGATTTAGTTGTGCTTATTTAGTTGATTAAAGATTTGGAATATTTTTTTAAAAATATTTTATTTTTCTTATATAATAAATTTAATATATATTTGAAATGGGTGGAACATATGTTAAATCTTGCAAAAGAGGCTACGCGGGGATTTACAAAAAAAATAACGCAATTTATTGGGTTGATTTTGTTTATCATTGGAGCAGTATTAACCTTTACAGCACTTTTTTCGACTGTTTTTCAAGTTAAAAATGGATTAAATGATGTTAAAAGAAATAGTATCCCGTATCATTATGAAATTGGGGTGGATAGTTTGAATATTGATAATAATGTTTATAAGAGAAATCCGGATTGAAAAATTAATGGAAATAATCGTGCTTTTTTAGCACAATTTTATGATGACACTAAAATTGATACCAATCGGTTAACTTTTAATAATATTAAGGCAGATGTTTTAGGTTTAAATTGTGATTTAACAAATAATCAAATTTGTACATGATCAAAAGAACCATCATATTTAAATAAACAAACAGGGACAGCATCTTTTGCTGCGTTAGTTAAGAATTTTAATGGTAATCTTCCTTTGGCATTTTTAAGTTATATTATTCATCATCCCGATAAAAGCCAGTTAAAAGCTTTAATTGATAATGATAATGTTACTTTAGATCTTAGTTACGATGTTAGTTATCAGTTTGTTGCTAATAATTTAGCTAAAGACACCCAATATTTTAATGCTGTTGCTGTTAATAAAGATAAAAATTTATTATTTAATGGTGATGGGTGACGAGGAAATGATATTTTTTATACTCCATTTAATCGTGTTTATGATGTAACAATTGGTGGGGCCGTTACTGAGATAGCAAAAAACAATATTATTTTAAGTAAGCAATATGCAGACTATAATTCGTTAAATGTTGGTGGAAATTTTAATTTAGGAAATAATTCAAATTTACAATTTAAGATTGCAGGTTATGGTGCTAAGTATAGTAATATTTATCCTAGTTTAGCAAGCTTATCAACAGTTGCTAGTGGTAGTAAAATAATTGATTTAAGGAATGGTTCATTATTATTTATGAATGACATAAATTATAATATGATTAAACAAAACTTTTCTAATGGTGAAGAAAAGTTTACTGGCTTTATTAATGTTAATGGCGACTTAACTGATCCTCAAAAAGTTGCATTGTTGCGCAAGGTTTTAGGTAATTATTTTGTTGCTCCAGATAATGCGATTGTTGCTTTTGAATCATCATTACCAGGCCAAGTGGTAATGTTAACAAATACTGGTTTTATTATTAATACCTCAATTGCGGTTGCCTGTTCAATTATTATTTTAATTATTATTGCCTTTTTTATTAAAAAGGATATTACTCATCAAAAACGCCAAATTGGGGTTTTAAAGTCCTTAGGATATAGACGTTGGGAATTATCTTTTGTTTTTACTTTTAATATTGTCTTTACAACGCTAATTGGTTGTTTATTGGGGTGGGTTATGAGTTTACCATTACAAATGTATTTTACTTCTTCAAACTTATATTCAGTTGGTCTACCATTAGCACTCTTTTATTTTAATCCAGTTATTTTTATTACCGCAACAATTATTATTCCCCTTATCTTTGTTGCGGTGGCGTTTTTAATTTCATTTGTTCTTTTAAGCAGAACAGCTTTAGATTTAATTTATGATTTAAAAGGGTCAAATTTAAATTTCCGTGCTAAAAGAGTAAGAAAAGTAAGAAAATATGCCCACTTTGGATTATCCTTTAATATTCATTTATCATTTACCTTTGCTTTAAAATCATTCGGAAAATGAGTAATGGTGTTAGTTGTTTTAGCTTTTTCATCCTTCTTATTAATTTTCCAATTAGATGCCGGTGTTATGGCCCAAGGCATTGTTGATGATTCTTTCCGATATTTTAAAGATGATATAAAATCGTATTTAATTGCATCTTCTGATCAACAAGATATTGCCCAAGAAGCAAACAATAGTAAACCTTATAATTGAATTACAACCAATGAACGTGATCAATATTATTATCGAGCACAAGTCTTAGAGGATGATAAAACTTTTAATTTTCCAGATCCATTAATGTGTTTCTTAAAATTATCAAGTCATAATTCCGCTGGGGCACAACAAAGTTGTGGTGATTTACTAAATATTATTGGTGATCCAAGTGGGCCAAATCTTGTTGAAAGTAAGATTAAATATGATGCTAAGACTAACAAATACCCTTATTTAAATTCTGAAACAGTTAAGGCAATTGTTAACTATAAAGTTAAAGATAATAAAACTGGGGAATGAATTAATGGATGAGATTGGTTAATTGAAATAATAAATATTATAAAACCAAGTTTAATTAGTAAAGGTCTATCCGAAGCAGATATTCAAACTATTATTACTGGAATTAATATGATTAATAGTTTGGGTTCATCAACTAATGGTCAGTACTCTGATATTTACTTAGGACCATATATGGTGTATGATCCAGCTTATGATTTCCCGTATGTCTTTCTAACGGCCGGTTGAAGTCCAGATGATGTAAAAAATGCTAAAAATCCTGTTTCACAATTAAATGTTGTTGGTTTATCAAGTGATGAAACACAACGAAATCAATTGTTGAACTATCGCTCTCAAAATACGCCAGTTGATGTTGCCCAAAAAGAAGTTTTTGGTTATAAAATTAGTGACAACCCAGTAAATCATGATTTAAATATGCCAATTAATGAACCAATCCCAGTTATTTTAGCAAAACGAGTTTATCAATCAATGGATATTAATCCGGGAGATATTTTTAAATTAAATGTCCGAATCACAAATGCGATTGGCTATGTTCCGGTTGCTTTTAAAGTGGTTGGTTCAGATGATGCCGATATTAGTTCGGGGAATATTTATATGAATCAAGATTCGTTAGTTACTGTTATGAACCAATGAGTTAATGTGACAAGGAAGGGAATCGTGTTCCGACTTGGTTCATATTATAATGTTGTTGCTTCTCGTGCCGGTCCGAGCGGAATGGCTTTACAACCTTATCGTATTATGTCCTCGTTTTCATTAACAGATAATTATGATTTTACAATGTTTGATAATAATAAAAAGATTGATTTTACTAATGCACTGGATTTAAGAACAAATTTAAAATTATTAAATGGGTTGCATAAGATTTGACCGTTTGATACATTACGAGAAAATTATTCGCAAGGAATGCGAACCGTCCGCGATGTTCTTAATGTATTAGAGGGACTAACGATTGTTATTGTTGCTTTAATTCTAGCTGTTTTAATTTCAATGGTGCTTGATGAAAACCGACGAACAATATTGACCTTAAAAGTGCTTGGATATCCAACATGAAAAATTATTTCAATTGTGCTAGGATTTTATTTATTAGCTATCATTATTGGTTATATCTTAAGTTACGTGATTGCACAGTTATTATGGAGTTTAATTGCTAATGTTGTCTTTAAAAGCACCGGAATGTTGTTAATACCTTCCTTTTCTACTTATGTTGTTTCAATTGCAACAGCAGCAATTGGAATAATTCTATTATTAGTTATTACGGTTGGAATTTGAAAAATTAAGAAAAATAAACCAACAAATATTACATCAGAGTAAAACTAAATGTTATCCAATTTAAAAAATGGATAACATTTTTTATTAAAAAGTTATTAAATTTTAGATTATGTCTTATTTTTTGCTAAACTAATTATATAGTTATTGTTATAAAGTAGTTTCTGATTAAAATGTTATTAAAAAAGTGTGCAGGGGTAAAATGATAAAAATAGTTGTATGGATAGTAGTTATAAATTCTGTTTTTTTTCATAATTTTATACGCTCAAATAATATTCTTCAAAATGTTCCATTTTCTTTTAATAAGGCATCGTGTAAGTGAAGTGCAACAAATCTTATTAGTCAAATAATATAATAAAAATCATAAAAAATCAATTATAAATTTTTAAAAATCAAAATATTTATAGTTTTTATTTTATTTTAAGGAAAATTAAGAACACTAAAAAATAATTTATTAAATTACTTCAAATAAACCTATTTAAAATTATCTGAAAATACCTCTTTTGCTGTTTTTCAATTAAGAACAGGCCTTAATTTATCATTTATAACATTAACTACTCAATTTATTTTTTGTTGACTAACATTATTAAAATCAGTTCCCTTAGGAAATCATTGTCTAAGTTCAGAATTCATATATTCAATTAATGGTTTTTGTTGTGGTTTACCGGGGTCACAAAAATAAACTTGTGTTTCAGCAAATATTTCTAATTATCTTCATTTACTAAATTCTTTTCCTCTATCAGTTATTATTCCTTTAATTTTCCCAAATAAATTATTACTTATAACAATATCTTTAAACTTTTCCACAACTTCATTAGCAGTATGATTTTTTAATTTCATAACAAAATAACTTTTACTATTTTGTTCAACTAAAACCAAATTACTAGATTGATGCTCTTTTCCAACTATGGTATCCATTTCAAATCAACCAACATCAGTCTCTTTATTCTCAATATCTCATATTGATTTAAAATTAATTAATTTACCACGATTATCAAATTTTCCTTTTGTTTTATATTTTTTACCACAATGACATAAATTATGTTTTAAAAAACCATAAAAACCCAAACGAATTCATTTATACAATGTTTTAACACAAACAGGAAATTTAATACCAAACTTTAGAAAATAACGATGAATAGGTTGTGATGGAGAATCACGATAAACATTAAATCTTATATTAATAAAATTTAATTGTTCTTCTGTAAACTTATATCTTTTATTATTCTTTTTTCTTTTCTCATAATACATTTTATCTGACTTATAAGCACTATATTCATCAATAGTTTTAAAACGCTTAATTTCTCGCAAAATAGTACTACGATTTCTGTTCAAACATTTAGCAATTTGTGAAATATTTATTTCACCATTCTTTTTTAAAAATAATTTTGATAATAATAATTTTTCCAATTTAACCTTATCAATAAAACTTAAATGACTATACATAACATTTATATACCTTTCATTAATTTATAAATTTAATATTAAAATTATTTAATACATTATTGATATATGATAAAATCAATTATAGCATTCAAGTAATTTTAATAAAGGAGAAGTAAAATATGAAAAAGTTACTAAGTATTTTAGGAGTAATCGGATTAACAGCAACAAGTACAACAACATTAATTAGTTGTGAAAAACCAAATAATAATGAAAACGGGGGGGGGGTAATAAACCTACACCAGAACCACAACAACTACCAGAAAATAGCAAATGAACTAATATTCCTAGAACACAGGCGCCTAATAAAGAATTTTTAACTGCTACTAATAAATGATATTTTTATGGAGAAAAAAGAAATGG
This sequence comes from Spiroplasma endosymbiont of Sarcophaga carnaria, assembly GCF_964019595.1. Lineage (NCBI taxonomy): Bacteria > Bacillati > Mycoplasmatota > Mollicutes > Entomoplasmatales > Spiroplasmataceae > Spiroplasma > Spiroplasma endosymbiont of Sarcophaga carnaria. The sequence goes on along the minus strand of NZ_OZ026456.1, from coordinate 794,729 downwards.
TCAATATTTGCTTACAAAATTTTATTTTGATAATAATTTTATTAAAAATCAAAACACTTGATGACAACACTTAAAAAATGATTCAGATTTTATTTGAAACTATAATTTAGTATATCGTTGAAATAAAAACAATGAACCACAAATACCAGAAATTAATAAAGACACAGGACTAATAATTGATTGAAAAGAATAAAAGGACTAACAAGTCCTTTTTTAAATTAATCGAACAAACTTCATAAAGATAATTAATAGGAATATATTTGTTATTGTATTATATAATGCTGGACTAAATTTTCATACCTCAAATGTTTGACTAAAAAAACTATATATTGTTTGAAATATTTTACCAACACCGCTTGCTAATTCTTTTACTTGTTTAACACCGGGAATATTATTTACAATTAAAATTGCAGCATTTTTTATATGACACGCTAAATTATATCAACTACAACTTTCATATTGGGCTTGTCATCATTGTCCATCAGGAAACAATCCGCCATTATTTATTTCTTGTCAGTTATAAATTCCAAAATTAAAATCATAATAACGGTACATATCATTTTCTTTTTGGGCTTGTAATTCAAAAACATTATAACCGATTTTTTGTTCTTCAATTTTTTTGTATTTTAAACCGTATTTATCTTTTAAAGCACCTTCAAAAATATAACCTTCATTTTGATTAATATTATAATTATTTGCAACTGAAAAATCATAATTAAATACATTACCATAATTAGTATTATAAAAACGATTTTTAAATGCTGAATACAATTTAATGTCTAATTGATTGTATTTATCAGAAAAATAAAAATAACGAGGATAAATTTTAAAACCATTATTTGCTAATAAACCATATTTTTTATTATATCCTTGTACATAAGTATCATTTTCTAAATCAAAAATTGTTCGTAAATAATCTTTATAAAAATTTTGGGAAACCGTAAACATACTATTTAATAGTTTTTCAAATTGATTTTTATTAGTATTAGTTTCATCAATTAAAACATCTCTAAAATTAATCAATTTTAAACCAAAAAAATTAATTAAAACAGTATCATACTGTAAATTATCAATATAACCACTTTCAATAAAATTACTGCGATTTTGAAATACAGGTACCAAAGCATAGGTAAAAAAGGCTTTTAAAAATTTATTAATATCAATTTGACCTTTCATCTGTTCAAAAACCATTTTACCAATATTAGGAGAATTACCTTGATAATAATTATAAGTTTCAGCACTAAAATTAAAAGTATCTTCTTTTTCTTTTATGAAAGAAAATAAAAAACCTAAATCATCAGTATACCAATAACTATTTGCATTATTACCATCCCAATATTGTTTAAAATGTGTTAATTCTAAACTACCAGCAATAATATTTTTATTTTCATCAATTGTTAAAATCATCCTTTAATTTTGTCGAAAACTCTTGATGAAATAAAAAAAATCATCAATATGACAATTTGAAAACTAATTTTGTGTAAGATTATGATTTTGCTTTAAATTTTTTAAACGTTAAAATATAATACCGTTGATTGTTGGTTTGGTGTTAAACCTTTGTGTTGGTATTTTCATTTTCAGAGCTTTAAATAATTTTGAATATTAGTGAAACCCAAACCATGATAATGAATTAAGGCTTCTTTAAGACTGGATTGTAATTTACTAATCTTATTTAACTTTTGATAACTAGTATCAGGGTTTGTACTAGTTTTGGTGGAATATAGAGTAGAATTTGTTTGTTTTGCTACTAATAAATATAGTGGTTGCATATCAGAAATAATTATTGATTTTTCTTTAATTAGTTGCTTATTCATATTTTCAATAATCCATTGTTTTTGTAATCTTTTGGTATTGGTGGATTGAACAAAAATATTATTATTGCTATCAACCGCCATTTGAATACAGCATTTGGTATCAGTTGAAAATGGATCGAGATGAGTTTTTCGTTTATCAAATTTATCTTTAAAATTGCCTTTATGAATTTCTTTAATAAATGTTTCATCCATTTGGATTTGACCATTTAATTTTTTAAATTTTAACTGTGTATTTTCTAATTGTTTTGATTGCATTAATTTTTGTCGATTATATCAAGCGGTTTTTGGGGTTGTTTTAATAAAACGAGAAATTATTTTACTAGATTGTCCTAACAATGAAATTTGAATTAATAAATTTCACTGTTCATAATTTAAATGACTTCAATAAGTAAAATGATGACGAAATGCATCAAAACTAGCACGACATTTTTTACATAAATATTTTTGTTTTCCTTCGGAATTATGACCATTTTTAACACAATGAAAAGATTTGCAATTAGGACATATAATGCCTTTATCTCTAAATTTTTGATCAATTTCATTTAAACGTTTTTGTTTTTTAATTAAGTCTGCTTGTTGTTTTATTTTTTCATAAAATTCTAAAAATTGATCATCTGTTAAGCTATTTATTAATTCTGTAATTATTTTTTTCATCATTTATTTACCTCCATATATTAAAAATATACCTAATTTTAGGTATATTTTATAAATATCAAGAGTTTTCGACAAAATTAAAGAAATCATCCGATAAATTGATTTTCTAGTTAAAATAACATCAGGTTTTCAATCTAATTTTTCCATATTATTAATAATTTCAAAATCAAAAATTATTCTTTCACTACCCAAATTTGGGTCATCATAGTTTGGATTACCACCTTGCTGAATTCGGATATTTTCTTGTACAATAACATCAATATATTTAAGCAAAAAAGAACGAACATTTTGATAATATTCAGTATATCATTTTAATTTGCCATCATTATCAACAACGGGTAATTCTGGTTCACCATTTCCATCTCAACGATATACTAAATTATAGTTTCAAATAAAATCTGAATCATTTTTTAAGTGTTGTCATCAAGTGTTTTGATTTTTAATAAAATTATTATCAAAATAAAATTTTGTAAGCAAATATTGACCATTTCTTTTTTCTCCATAAAAATATCATTTATTAGTAGCAGTTAAAAATTCTTTATTAGGCGCCTGTGTTCTAGGAATATTAGTTCATTTGCTATTTTCTGGTAGTTGTTGTGGTTCTGGTGTAGGTTTATTACCCCCCCGTTTTCATTATTATTTGGTTTTTCACAACTAATTAATGTTGTTGTACTTGTTGCTGTTAATCCGATTACTCCTAAAATACTTAGTAACTTTTTCATATTTTACTTCTCCTTTATTAAAATTACTTGAATGCTATAATTGATTTTATCATATATCAATAATGTATTAAATAATTTTAATATTAAATTTATAAATTAATGAAAGGTATATAAATGTTATGTATAGTCATTTAAGTTTTATTGATAAGGTTAAATTGGAAAAATTATTATTATCAAAATTATTTTTAAAAAAGAATGGTGAAATAAATATTTCACAAATTGCTAAATGTTTGAACAGAAATCGTAGTACTATTTTGCGAGAAATTAAGCGTTTTAAAACTATTGATGAATATAGTGCTTATAAGTCAGATAAAATGTATTATGAGAAAAGAAAAAAGAATAATAAAAGATATAAGTTTACAGAAGAACAATTAAATTTTATTAATATAAGATTTAATGTTTATCGTGATTCTCCATCACAACCTATTCATCGTTATTTTCTAAAGTTTGGTATTAAATTTCCTGTTTGTGTTAAAACATTGTATAAATGAATTCGTTTGGGTTTTTATGGTTTTTTAAAACATAATTTACGTCATTGTGGTAAAAAATATAAAACAAAAGGAAAATTTGATAATCGTGGTAAATTAATTAATTTTAAATCAATATGAGATATTGAGAATAAAGAGACTGATGTTGGTTGATTTGAAATGGATACCATAGTTGGAAAAGAGCATCAATCTAGTAATTTGGTTTTAGTTGAACAAAATAGTAAAAGTTATTTTGTTATGAAATTAAAAAATCATACTGCTAATGAAGTTGTGGAAAAGTTTAAAGATATTGTTATAAGTAATAATTTATTTGGGAAAATTAAAGGAATAATAACTGATAGAGGAAAAGAATTTAGTAAATGAAGATAATTAGAAATATTTGCTGAAACACAAGTTTATTTTTGTGACCCCGGTAAACCACAAAAAAAACCATTAATTGAATATATGAATTCTGAACTTAGACAATGATTTCCTAAGGGAACTGATTTTAATAATGTTAGTCAACAAAAAATAAATTGAGTAGTTAATGTTATAAATGATAAATTAAGGCCTGTTCTTAATTGAAAAACAGCAAAAGAGGTATTTTCAGATAATTTTAAATAGGTTTATTTGAAGTAATTTAATAAATTATTTTTTAGTGTGCTTAATTTTCCTTAAAATAAAATAAAAACTATAAATATTTTGATTTTTAAAAATTTATAATTGATTTTTTATGATTTTTATTGTATTATTTGACTAATAAGATTTGTTGCACTTCATTTTACATAATTCCTAATAAACAGTATGTTCAAACGAGAATTGAAGGGCTTGATAATATTTTTCGAAATGCAATTACCTTTGGGAAGGAAAAAACTTATTTTGGTTCTTCACGCGGGGTCTTTATGCTTTAACGACCGATGATATTAAGGCAACTAAAATTAAAGGTATTGATGATAAAGTCCTTTTTTTAACAATTGATCAAGATAATAACATTTATTTTGCAACAGAAGATAATGATATTTTTATTTATAAGAATGATACTTCAATTGTTAAAATTGAAGGGGTTGAGGCTGATGCTGATGTCACTGCGCTTGCTTTAGATAGTATGAATAACTTATATTTGGGAACGCTTGCTGGAATTTATTATTTACCAGCAGGGGAAACTGTTGTTGAAAAAGTTAGTTGAGGAGATTATGTTATTTTTGCATTAATAATTGATGATCAAGATGATGTTTATTTTACAACTAATAAACGAGATTTTTTTCTTACCAACGAAATAAAGAAGACACACTAGTGTTGATTCAAAATTTAAATGAATTAATTTATACAATGGCAATTGACCAAACCAATAATATTTATTTAGGGAATTACATTTATCAAACCAAAACAAATGAGTTAAATCAAATTAATTTACGGGATCGAAGTATATATTCAATTGCTGTTGATACCAATGATAATATTTATTATTGCAGTTTTTTAGATGGTGTTTATTTTTTAAAAAAGGGAGCAGACCAAGTTATTAAAACCAATTTATTTGGTCGAGAAGTTCAAACCATTGCTGTTGATGCTAATGCCAATATTTTTGTTAATAACAATGAGGGTTCTTTTATCTTTCAAATTTATAATCCACCAATTATCCCTGACCCAGTTGTTAAGCCAAAAGACATAGTTGTTGCAAAAGTTTTGGGTTATGTGTTTTTAGGTACTTCTGGTGCTGTTGGGATATCTTGTTTAGGGACTTATTTATGAAATAAATATCGTTATAAAAATAATCGCCGAAGATAAAAAATTATTTAATAAGTATTAATTTTGAAATAATTTTTATTTATAGTATAATAATAATATAAGCGTAAATGCCTATATCTTGAGGAAACTATTGAAAAACATAATATAAATTTATCAATTATAACTTACTAATATTATTTTAAATATTATATTTTTTTAATGTTAATTAAGGAGGTACTTTAAAATGAAGACGTTATTGAGTATTTTAGGTACTATGGGTTTAACCGCTTCTGGAGTTATCACGATTGTCACAAAAATTCAACAAAATTCACAAAATGAAGTAATTGAAAATGAACACAAATGAGTTAATGTAAACGCATTTATGATTAAAAAAATTATGGATAATACCAAATTAGCATGCAATTATTAAATGAATGTTTTGTGGTTCGTAATGTGGCTAAACCAGATGTTGGTTCATTAGGGGAATCAGTTTCTTTCCAAATTTCAAAAATAGCACATATTTATTTATATGTATCTATTAGGTCTGGACCCGATGGATCACCAGTACATAAATGAGGACGCGCTTTGATAACTTATGTTGTAAACAAATACGAGAGAAGATCTGTTATTACTGGTGGATGAGTTGTGCAAGATGTTTTTTATAAAACAACAGAAATAAGTGGAAAAAATTCAAAGATTGAGAGTTATTAGTTACTCCAGATATTTTTAACTTTTTATCAAAATTTAGTTAAAATTTAATTTATAATCTTGCTAGTGTAAAAACTTATAAAGAAAATTAATAATCATATAAAAAATATTTTCAAGTTTTACATTGTGATATTGTAAGGCTGATAATAAGACCTTTTTCTGTTTAAAATAAATACTTACTTGTTTATGAAGAAAGTACAATATATGGAAAAAGGTTTTTATTATGATAATAATTATTTGACTTTTAAGAAAAATTATAATATGATAATTCTTGGTATTATACCTTAGTCATCAAAATACCAGAGACAGCAACGGATTTTTATTAAATCTTAATTATGTTGCCGAGGCATTATTGAGATATTGAACAGTTACATGTTTTTATATTATTATAATGTTTCAGGCAATTAATCTATTTGGTTAATTGCCTTTGTTTTATTGAATTATTATGGGGAGGCAAAGAATGAAGCCAGCAATGAAAATTAAAACAGCAGTTGTTAGTGAAATTGTTAATAACTTCAAAACTGCTAACTCAGCAGTTGTTGTTGAATATCAAAAATTAACAGTTGCTGAATTTACAGAACTAAGAAGAATGCTTACAAAACAGGATGTAACCATTAAAATATATAAAAATAACTTAGTGAGCTTGGCTGCTAAAGAAGCGGGATTTGCAGAATTAGATCATTATTTAACAGGTCCTAATGCTTTTGCGTTTGGTGTAGGAGAACAGATGGCTGCCGCAAAAACTTTGGCAAAATTTGCAAAAACGCATCCAGCTTTAAAATTAAAAGCCGGAATTTATGAAGGTAAAGTCTTGGATACAAAAGCAATTATTGAAATTGCTTTATTGCCAACAAAAGACGAATTACTTGCAATGTTTGCATCAAGCTTATTATACCCATTACTTATGTTAGCGATATCGGTTAAAGAAATTGCTAAAGCGAAAAGTGAGTAATTAATTTATTCAATATTTTATAAAAATGTAATTCTTAATGAGGAGGAAAATATTATGGCATTATCAAAAGATGATATTATTAAAGCATTAGAAGAAATGAAATTATCAGAATTAAATGAATTAGTTAAAGCAATTGAAGATCATTTTGGCGTTGTTGCTGCAGCAGCAGTTGCCGCAGCACCAGCAGAAGGTGGAGCAGCAGCGTGACCTTCAGAAGTTGATATTGTTTTAACAGATCCAGGAGCATCTAAAGTTGCAATTATTAAATTAGTAAGAGAAATTACTGGAAAAGAATTAATGGAAGCGAAAGCAATTGTTGATAAATTACCAGCAGTAATTAAATCAAAAGTAAAATCTGAAGAAGCTGAAGAAATTAAAGGTCAATTAGTGGCGGCGGGTGCTTCAGTTGAACTTAAATAGTTTAATTTTATTAAAATAAAGCAGGGTTATCCCTTTGCTTTTTTTTTTTTTTTTTGTAAAATTATATTATGTAAAAATGGGAGCGATAAAAATGTTAACAGATTTTTTATTTGATATTAAGTTTTATAAATTTATTACTCTAATGAATAATATTTTTTCATCAATAACATTTTGAATTTTTATTTGTTTTAGTATTAGCATTTTTATCCGTATTACTTTTTTAAAAGCAAAATCTCTTAAAACTATTAATAATAGTTTTAATAAAATTGAAATTGTTGCTTTTATTTCTACTTTTATTAGTAATATTTTAATATTAAGTGCTCTTAATATTATTGCGCAGCTTTATTTAGTTTGGGTTGCAGGATCAACGATTGTTTTACTAAATATTATTTTTTCTATTTTGGTAATATTCTTTATTATTACAAAAACAAAATATTTTGATATTATTGTGATTTTTAATAAAATTATTGCTGCTTTCTTCTTGGTTGCTTTTGCCCCAATTATTTTTACCTTGATTTTTGAAACAATAATCAAAACAGAAAATAATTTATTTTATTTAATATTATGAGCGTTTTCTTATGCGACTTTAATTGGGACTATTATTGTTAATAACAATACAACAGAGTTAAAACAAATTTTCCGTCGTTTGTTTTTTGGTTTTATTTTAATCGTATTAATTTTAATTTTAAATTTACAATTTATTGAGAATACAAAAGATATTAAATTATCAACAATTTTTAGTAATATTTTTATGCTTATTTTACTTTGAATTTGAGGTTGAAATGTTGTGTTAATGAAAAATAACGATTCAGAGGTTCAAAATGAAAACAAAAATGAAGGGGATTTAAAGTTTTTTGTATTAGCAATTAAAAACGATTCTTTAATAATGAATAAAACAATTAAATATACAACAATTATTCTTAATGGTTATAAGCAGGTTCTAATAATTTAGCCTTTTAACTTAATTTTAATAAATTATTATTTATAATAATCATAACAATTAAATAAAAAGGAGTGAATAAAAATGAAAAAATTACTTTCTATTTTAGGAGTGACAACATTAACAACAACAAGTGTTTTTAGTGTGGACGCTTGTGCAAAAGGAAAAACAGGAACAAATGATGATTATTTTGATAGCGAAATTAATAAAATTGATCCAACAATTAGGAACCAAGTTAAATATACTAGTACAATTGCAAAAATTTTAATTGCATCACGTCATGAGAATATGAATACATATGCTTTTCCAACTTTACAATATTTTTTAAATAATGTTGGAAAAAATTTAAAAGTTACTTTTAAGACAAAAAGTGGAAAAGAAGTTCCAATTAAGGATTATGTTGAAGAATATAAGAAAATAAATAGTATTACTTATAATCCTTGAAAAGCAAGAAATACAAATTATCAACCAGAGCGTAATAATTATAATTTAATGTCTTCTCTTGTTGCAATGTCAAATTTTTCAAAATGAAACACGGAAGAAAACCAAGGACATCCTAATAAGGATAAAGATCCAACGACTAATCGTTATCCTGAATTTGAAGTAAATCAAAATTTAGGATGAGCTCAATATGATACTGGAGCGTTAGCAAACACCTTATCACAAAAATCAGATTCAGTTAAAGCTTATATTAAAAGAACAAAAGGATGAAGTGAATATTATGATTCATCATCAGGGCCATATGTTTCGAATATTTTATACCACAATTCTTTAAGCAATCCACCAACGACGTCAGAGCTTTCGTATAAAGATGGTGGATCTGAAACTAAATTTGGAAAAATGATTGCAAATCAGTCAAGTTCATTATATGACTTATTTGGTTTAAAATATTTTGATGAAGCAATTACAATGTTAGGGCAATTTGGGCCGGGAGTTGAGTTACCAGTTTCATATTCTCTAGCACAGTTATTGCCAATTGTTCAAAATAATCGTTATGGTGAAAAAACAGCAGGAATTTTCTTAGCTGCACCTTTTGTTATTTTAAGTACTATTAAAAGTAAATTATTTGATTCTAGTATTGGAAAAGTTAAAGATGATAGTCCATTGTTAGAAGTTTTTGATCGTGATACGATTGATAATACGATACTAAAAGTCGAAGACCAAAGCGATGGAGAGGTTGCAAATCCTACGAAAAAAATTGAAAATATGAATTTATATGGTATTTTATCAAGTCCTGTAATGGCAAAAGCAATGAGTGTCATTACACAACAACAACCACAATATTTGGATTTAACAAGTAGTAACAAAGACCACAAAAATGCCTTTTTAAAATGATATTCAGTATTAGGTAATTGATTTACAGCAGCTTTGGCAAAAGAAGGTTTAAAATTTGATAAAGAGAAATTTAACAAGGTAATGTCAGAAACAATCTATGAAGGTGTTTCAAAATTACAAACACTAATAGGAATGTTCGCCGAAGATACTGTTGTTGCTTTAATGCGAACACTATTACAGATGTTAAACTCAGGTGGTTTTGATATGTTTAGTTTATTAAAAGGAGTTGCTGGATTTGCAAACTGATTCTATATTAGCGATGGTGAAGGGCATTATAATTTAAATGTCAAAAATGTTCAAAAAATTGATGATGTTTATAATAAAGGTCCTGAGAAAGCTGGCTATAGTGATGACTTAATGGCTGTTGATCCAAAAAGTGAGTATGCTAAATTTATTTTAGATAATTATGGTTTTAATGAACAAAAAAATCAATATGAATCGGGGTCATTATTTGACATAATTAATATTTGAACACATGGGGGAAATAACACTTATCCTGATTATGAAGCAATGCATGACTTTATAACTCAGATTCTGGATTCACAAAATGGTTATATTGGAATATTAACAAATAAAATTAATCAAGTTATGGCAAATGATTGGTTTGATAATATATTCTTAGATCGAAAATGATACATCACAGCATCTGGCAAAGGTGTTGATGGTAAAGCGCTGGGGGCAGTAGTCACTAATGGTCGTGTAACGGGAGTTAGATATCAATTAGACTATTATGGTCCAAAAGACGCTTCAACAAAATTAGCACGTCATACAAAACCGTTAGGATATACTGATCCAGCATCGGGAAATTCACCAGAATATGTGGTTGAACAGCAAAGCGATCCAACAAAACGTCATAATATCGCGCCAGAGGGACAAACATGAACTGACCAGGACTGGCTTGATTATGACGGACTAGGGGATAATTATTTAGAAAATAGTGAAAAGATTAAATATAGTTATGTTGTTGAATTTGATAATCAGGCCCGCTTTTTATACAATCCAGGAATTAAAGATGATTTAACAAAAAATTCATATTTATTAAGTGATTTTGCCTGATATTATAACAACACACGTTATTATTAATAGTTAAATGAAAGAAGGAGAGGTTAAAAAATGCTGCTATTTTGGCAAACATTAAAAAGTATGTTTAAGCAAAAAGCACAGCTAACTATTTTTATAGTATTGGCTGCTCTTTTGACATTGTTAGCCACTTCATCATGAATTGTTAACACACGGTTAACAGATGCATATTCATTTATGGGACAAGGAACTTTTAACTATGATTATTTATTAAAGTTTAATGGTAAAAAGAAAACAGGGTCTAATGTTGAAACAATTACACCCTGATTTGCTTTTAGTAATGATTATCATTTGATTACTGATGTTAATGATGAAAAAACAACACTGCCTTATGCGCATCTTGGTTTAAATGGTGCTTTAAAAGCATTAGATGATAAGAATGTTGAAATTACATTCAATTATGCATCAACAAATAAAGTTAACGGTATTGAATTTAAAAACCTCGATTCTAAAGCACCTGTTTTTTGAAATAATGGATTATATCGTTTTAATTATCAAAGCGAAGCTTTTCAAAAATCTTTAATTGGACAATTATATGATCAAAATGGTAACCTTTTTGATTATAATAATTTAGGTTTAATTGAATCATTTATGAATAATTTTACGCATAGCGATATTTCACAAAATACAGTAAATCTAATTATCGCTTATTTAAATAAAAAATTTGTTGATCCTAAAAGTGAGGGTGCAAAAAAATTAAAAGAGGAAGTTCGTAAGTTTGTAAGTGAGGGAAATAAAAAATGAGATAAAGATGTTGATTTACAACAGGGTGATCCGTCTAATATTCCAACAAGAGAAAACATTGAGCAAGAATTGTTTGACAATGGTTTAAATGGTGATTTAAGTTTTTTAACAAAGGATATATCACAACCTTTAGTTAAGATTAATCTTTATTATTCACCAACTACTAATAACAATGTTGATGTTGTGTATAATAATAATATTGAAAACGCCGTTTTTAGTGTTAATGATTTTTATAATCAAAATAATAATACTGTTTTTAAGAATCAACCATATGGACCATATGGCTTTACAAAATCTTATTATGCTTTAGTTGCAAAAGTTTCTAACTTTTCATACCAAATGCGTGAACAATATGCATATTGAGATTTAATTTCTAACCTTAAGTATAAAATAATTAATTGACAACCATTAATTGACAATAATCAATTAAAAATTATTGAAAAATATTCATCATTTGATCCAACCAACCCAACTAATGATGTTTATGTTGTTATAACGCCACAATTTGCCCGTAGTCAAAAGTTAAAAGTTGGGGATTCAATTAAAATTGGGGAAAATTCTAATTTCTTTGTTGGTGCAATTGGTGGTGATCCAGCGAATATCTATCCAACAATTTATGATACTGATATTTTTCCTGATCCAAAAACAGATGGAATTATTTATGTTTCTGAAAGTGTTTATCGGGGAGAAAGTATTATTGCGAATGCCGAAATCGATGAGAGTTCAACGCTGTATATTGCACATACAGGAAAAGATGAAACAGCAGATGTTGAAACTTTTAAAAAATATTTAGCAACTGATTTTCGAAGTTTAGATGAACCGAGTGATAAAAATTCCGGTTTACAAAGTCGCGATTCAACAAGATTAGTTTATCTTCGTTATAGTTTGTTAGGAAGAACAATTGATGTTTATCGAACAATTACCATTGTTTTATCAATAGTTTTCTTGATTATTTTAATTTTTACCTTAGTAATTTTAATTAAAAAAATTATTAATCAACAAAAAATTGAAAATGGAATTTTAAAAGCAAATGGTTATAGTGGTTTAACAATTGCTAGTTCCTATTTGGCCCACGCCATTGTTGTTACGGGAATTGGGGTTCCCCTTGGGTGAATTATTGGTGTTGTTTTGCAATTTCCGATTATGAGTGTTTTTAATAACTATTTTGTTATTCCAATAAATTATTCATTTTCATTAATTCCATTTGCAATTTGTTTTGGAATTATTGGTTTAGTTAGTAGTTTATCAATTCTAACAACAGCAATTCGTCAGTTAATCATTAGTCCATTAGATTTATTAAATCCAAATAAGAATGTTAAAACTTCAAAATTAGTAAATTCAATTAGTAATAGTTTTTCATTTAAAAAATTTACAACTAAATTTCGATTTGTTATGATGGCAGTATCGACGAAAAAGATTGGGTGGTTTTTCTTAACGTTTTTTATTGCTAGTCTTTCGTTAACATTTGCAACTTTAATTCCAACAGCAATCAATAAGTTTAGTAAAGATTATTATACTAATTTAAATTATAACAACGAATACGAATATACAAATGTTGTTGGGAACATCCCGTTTAGCCGGTATGAAATGTATGATTGAAATGGACCAGGATATTCAAATAGTTCAGTATATCCACTGGCAAAAAATTCTCTCGTTAGTGATTATTTGTATGATAGTGGGAAATGACTCTCAACAACAAATGATATTAATGCTAATAATGCCAACTTATATGCCCAAAAATTAAATAATATGATTATTTTTAATTTTATGGTTGGGAAGGGATCTAGTTTGTCAATTGGAACCTTTTATGATATGTACAATCGTTATGGTCAAAATGTTGATATTCGAAATCAAATTGATACATTATTATGTTCAACAATGCCACGGGCTTTTGGAAAACAACCCGTTCATCCAACAGACCCCAATATTGTTGATCGTTGAACTTATTGTGCACAATATGCGACAAGTGATATTATGCCCGGTAAAATTAGGGCAATGCGATTAAAAAATGAATTAGCAAAAGAACAATTTAATTTTACTTTTGGAACTTCAACTTATAATTCTAAAAATGAAGATGTTTATACAGGATATATGGCAAAAATACTGGATTCAAGTTTTAGTCTTTCAACATATGGAATTAATGAAAATAATAAAACAATTGTTTTTCCTAATCAAAAATTAAAAAAAGCATTGGATGATAGTAAAAACTTAAATATTAAATCAGATCCAATTCCTATGGTTGTTAATAAATCTGCCCAGAGTAAATATAATTTACAAGTAAATAACATAGTTAATACGACAACTAATGTTAAACAATTACAGTATTGTGAAGATGCAAATGAATGTGCTGTTCCGACCGCTAATTGAGGATATGAGCTTCCAAATGGTTTTGTTGACGATAACATTGATCCGTTTACCCTTGATTTAACAAAATTGACAATTGGGCAACAAAACCGGTTTGGTTTTGTGGGTAAAAATGGCACAGTGCAAGACTATTATAATTTTAAAAACTTTGTGTTAAAGTTACCAGTAAATGCTTTTAAACCCGGTGAATTCATGAACACCACAACTTCAGCGACAACAGGACGAACTCTACCAGGATTATTGGATCCTAATCCGGTTCAAAAAGACCAACAGGTAGTGAAACAAGTTGGGGATTATTATGTTATTCATCCATTTGACAATAAATTTGATAAAGAGATTAATGGGATTGGTGATTTAACTAGTGGATTTCCAACTAATTGATATCGTGAAGCACTTCGTCAGGGCTTGTTAAAAATTGGTACCACAACCAAAAATGTTAAGTATCAAATCATTGGAATTCAAAATTCTTATGATGTACCACGAGCATATGTTAATCAAATTTTAGCTAACAAAATTCTTGGTTTCGGTACAAACCATAGCAAAATGTATGATAAAGCAGATGATAACCCATTATTATGGTTTAATGGTAAATTTAGTAAGTATCAAGATCAAGTTGACCAAACAACACGCTTTAATCTTTCTTCATCAGATGGTTCTTATTCAATGATTGACTTTATGAATGGCCAGTTAAGCGGTGGGGTTGGTGATACTGATTATTTAATTATTAAAGCCGAAGTTATTCAAAAACTTGCTTGAATTTCAATTATTTTATCGGTCATCTTTGTCGTAATTACAATTATTACTGCGGTTATTATTGTTTATATTATGACAGAATCTTTTGTTAATACCTTCTTAAAATTTATTGCGGTAATGAAAGCGTTAGGTTATTCAAACTGTGAAATTAATAGTTTAACATTAGGAATTTTCACTCCTTTTGCCTTCTTAGCATGAATCTTAGGAGTTGCTATTATGTGATTAATATTGTGGTCGGGTGTTTATGGCTTTACTTCAATTGCCAAAATAATTATTCCGTTTGGTTTCCCATGAATCGCATTACCAATTACCTTTATTTTAATGGGAGGAATCTATTTAGTTACATATTGGATTTCAACTTATAAAATTAATCATATGAGTATTCAAGAACAAGTTAATGCTAATGAAATATAAATCTAAGATTTTCTTAGATTTTTTTTTATTTTTTTATTTTTCTAAACCTATTTTTATGAGATTACGTCACTTATTACAGAAAAAGACCTTTATACTTGTTTTTTTAAAAATAGTTGTTATAAATATAATAAGTAGTAAAAAGGGAAGAAAAAACTAATGAAAAATAAATTGTTTAAAGGATATTTAATTTTATATTTTATTTTGGTTGTTATTTATGTTATTTATAATTCAACTATTTTTGATGATGATTTAGCAATTGATAACAATTTTTACTATTCATCAGTTGTTGTTTTTCTTTTTATTTGTTGTATCAAATCTAAAATTGAACTTTTGACATATCTTAAAAAAAGTGCAGAACAATTTCAAGTTTTTTTCTACCAATGTTGAGTACTTAAAAGTCAATTAACATTAGCCATTATTTTAAATATTTTTTTATCAAGGATTTTAAAATTCCGTGAAGGTATCTTATTTACTAATTTTCGTAATTCTAAATCTATTATTCAATTTAAAAAAGGACATACGCCACCAAGAGTGAAATAATAAAAATTTAAAATTTAAAGACAATAATTGAGATTGTATCACCAATCATTTTTTGAATTAGAAAAAACTATTTCAAATAAATATTTGGGGGCAATAACATTACTTGGGACTGTAACTAAAAGCAATTTCTAATAACACAACTACTTTTTTATTAAAAAATATTAAAGAGTATTTTGCAAACTTAGAAACTGTTGATTTTAGTGAAAATGAAGTTTTTAAATCACTGTACGATAAAGGAATATGAGATTTTTCACAGAGGATTAATAAATTAGATGAAACTTTAAAATGTTTATTTAAAGAATATTTTACCTGTGAGATAGTCTAGAAAAAAGTACGTGATTCGTTTGTTATTCATATTTGGTGAATAACTTAATACAGACTTATATTATTCAATTGCATCAACAGATGGGATTGTTTTTGGTGTTGAATCAAAATCAAATAAATATGGATATCTTAGGATAAAAAACTATTGAATGTAATGTTGTTATTACAATAATTTTAAACAAGGAATTATGTAAAATGAAGTTCAACAAATCTTATCAGTCAAATAATACAATAAAAATCATAAAAAATCAATTATAAATTTTTAAAAATCAAAATATTTATAGTTTTTATTTTATTTTAAGGAAAATTAAGCACACTAAAAAATAATTTATTAAATTACTTCAAATAAACCTATTTAAAATTATCTGAAAATACCTCTTTTGCTGTTTTTCAATTAAGAACAGGCCTTAATTTATCATTTATAACATTAACTACTCAATTTATTTTTTGTTGACTAACATTATTAAAATCAGTTCCCTTAGGAAATCATTGTCTAAGTTCAGAATTCATATATTCAATTAATGGTTTTTGTTGTGGTTTACCAGGGTCACAAAAATAAATTTGTGTTTCAGCAAATATTTCTAATTCTCTTCATTTACTAAATTCTTTTCCTCTATCAGTTATTATTCCTTTAATTTTCCCAAATAAATTATTACTTATAACAATATCTTTAAACTTTTCCACAACTTCATTAGCAGTATGGTTTTTTAATTTCATAACAAAATAACTTTTACTATTTTGTTCAACTAAAACCAAATTACTAGATTGATGCTCTTTTCCAACTATGGTATCCATTTCAAATCAACCAACATCAGTCTCTTTATTCTCAATATCTCATATTGATTTAAAATTAATTAATTTACCACGATTATCAAATTTTCCTTTTGTTTTATATTTTTTACCACGATGACGTAAATTATGTTTTAAAAAACCATAAAAACCCAAACGAATTCATTTATACAATGTTTTAACACAAACAGGAAATTTAATACCAAACTTTAGAAAATAACGATGAATAGGTTGTGATGGAGAATCACGATAAACATTAAATCTTATATTAATAAAATTTAATTGTTCTTCTGTAAACTTATATCTTTTATTATTCTTTTTTCTTTTCTCATAATACATTTTATCTGACTTATAAGCACTATATTCATCAATAGTTTTAAAACGCTTAATTTCTCGCAAAATAGTACTACGATTTCTGTTCAAACATTTAGCAATTTGTGAAATATTTATTTCACCATTCTTTTTTAAAAATAATTTTGATAATAATAATTTTTCCAATTTAACCTTATCAATAAAACTTAAATGACTATACATAACATTTATATACCTTTCATTAATTTATAAATTTAATATTAAAATTATTTAATACATTATTGATATATGATAAAATCAATTATAGCATTCAAGTAATTTTAATAAAGGAGAAGTAAAATATGAAAAAGTTACTAAGTATTTTAGGAGTAATCGGATTAACAGCAACAAGTACAACAACATTAATTAGTTGTGAAAAACCAAATAATAATTAAAACGGGGGGGGTAATAAACCTACACCAGAACCACAACAACTACCAGAAAATAGCAAATGAACTAATATTCCTAGAACACAGGCGCCTAATAAAGAATTTTTAACTGCTACTAATAAATGATATTTTTATATAAATAAATATGAAAATAATTATATAACGACAAAATTTTATTTTGATAATAATTTTATTAATAATCAAAACACTTGATGACAACACTTAAAAAATGATTCAGATTTTATTTGAAACTATAATTTAGTATATCGTTGAAATAAAAACAATGAACCACAAATACCAGAAATTAATAAAGACACAGGACTAATAATTGATTGAAAAGAATAAAAGGACTAACAAGTCCTTTTTTAAATTAATCGAACAAACTTCATAAAGATAATTAATAGGAATATATTTGTTATTGTATTATATAATGCTGGACTAAATTTTCATACCTCAAATGTTTGACTAAAAAAACTATATATTGTTTGAAATATTTTACCAACACCGCTTGCTAATTCTTTTACTTGTTTAACACCGGGAATATTATTTACAATTAAAATTGCAGCATTTTTTATATGACACGCTAAATTATATCAACTACAACTTTCATATTGGGCTTGTCATCATTGTCCATCAGGAAACAACCCGCCATTATTTATTTCTTGTCAGTTATAAATTCCAAAATTAAAATCATAATAACGGTACATATCATTTTCTTTTTGGGCTTGTAATTCAAAAACATTATAACCGATTTTTTGTTCTTCAATTTTTTTGTATTTTAAACCGTATTTATCTTTTAAAGCACCTTCAAAAATATAACCTTCATTTTGATTAATATTATAATTATTTGCAACTGAAAAATCATAATTAAATACATTACCATAATTAGTATTATAAAAACGATTTTTAAATGCTGAATACAATTTAATGTCTAATTGATTGTATTTATCAGAAAAATAAAAATAACGAGGATAAATTTTAAAACCATTATTTGATAATAAACCATATTTTTTATTATATCCTTGTACATAAGTATCATTTTCTAAATCAAAAATTGTTCGTAAATAATCTTTATAAAAATTTTGGGAAACCGTAAACATACTATTTAATAGTTTTTCAAATTGATTTTTATTAGTATTAGTTTCATCAATTAAAACATCTCTAAAATTAATCAATTTTAAACCAAAAAAATTAATTAAAACAGTATCATACTGTAAATTATCAATATAACCACTTTCAATAAAATTACTGCGATTTTGAAATACAGGTACCAAAGCATAGGTAAAAAAGGCTTTTAAAAATTTATTAATATCAATTTGACCTTTCATCTGTTCAAAAACCATTTTACCAATATTAGGAGAATTACCTTGATAATAATTATAAGTTTCAGCACTAAAATTAAAAGTATCTTCTTTTTCTTTTATGAAAGAAAATAAAAAACCTAAATCATCAGTATACCAATAACTATTTGCATTATTACCATCCCAATATTGTTTAAAATGTGTTAATTCTAAACTACCAGCAATAATATTTTTATTTTCATCAATTGTTAAAATCATCCGATAAATTGATTTTCTAGTTAAAATAACATCAGGTTTTCAATCTAATTTTTCCATATTATTAATAATTTCAAAATCAAAAATTATTCTTTCACTACCCAAATTTGGGTCATCATAGTTTGGATTACCACCTTGCTGAATTCGGATATTTTCTTGTACAATAACATCAATATATTTAAGCAAAAAAGAACGAACATTTTGATAATATTCAGTATATCATTTTAATTTGCCATCATTATCAACAACGGGTAATTCTGGTTCACCGTTTCCATCTCAACGATATACTAAATTATAGTTTCAAATAAAATCTGAATCATTTTTTAAGTGTTGTCATCAAGTGTTTTGATTTTTAATAAAATTATTATCAAAATAAAATTTTGTAAGCAAATATTGACCATTTCTTTTTTCTCCATAAAAATATCATTTATTAGTAGCAGTTAAAAATTCTTTATTAGGTGCCTGTGTTCCAGGAATTTGTATTCAAAACTCATTAATCATTTTAACTAATTGTAAATTATCAATACCTCTTTCTAATTTATTAATAACTTCCACAGTATTAAAATACTTAGCAAAAGAATAAGAAAAATTAGTTAATTCTTTTAAAAATTGTTTTTTATCAACATCATAGAATTTATCAATATTATATTGTTTAGCATAAGTATCTCAATTTTTATATAAATCCATAAACTCATCACTAGGCTTATCAAATGAAATTCCCGTTGAATAACTATCCTTTAAAAAGTCTAAATATCATTTATCATTATAAGTTAATGTTTGTGATGTTTTTAGAGTTGGATTAATAAAGTAATTTGTTTCAGACCAGTTTTCAAAAAAACTACTTCGTAAAAACATTGTATTAATAAAATCAGTTTCATTCATTCCCATTGTTTGTTAATTAACAGTATAATTCTGCTGATTTAAGGGTTTAAATGCTGTTAAAGTAATAAATGGAATAATTAAACCTAAAATACCTAAAATAGATATGGCAAATAAAGATAATGATTTTTTCATATTTATAATTCAACCCCTAACTATACAATGTTTTTGAAACAATAAACCCAACAATATACTTTAATTTTGTCGAAAACTCTTGATGAAATAAAAAAAATCATCAATATGACAATTTGAAAACTAATTTTGTGTAAGATTATGATTTTGCTTTAAATTTTTTAAACGTTAAAATATAATACCGTTGATTGTTGGTTTGGTGTTAAACCTTTGTGTTGGTATTTTCATTTTCAGAGCTTTAAATAATTTTGAATATTAGTGAAACCCAAACCATGATAATGAATTAAGGCTTCTTTAAGACTGGATTGTAATTTACTAATCTTATTTAACTTTTGATAACTAGTATCAGGGTTTGTACTAGTTTTGGTGGAATATAGAGTAGAATTTGTTTGTTTTGCTACTAATAAATATAGTGGTTGCATATCAGAAATAATTATTGATTTTTCTTTAATTAGTTGCTTATTCATATTTTCAATAATCCATTGTTTTTGTAATCTTTTGGTATTGGTGGATTGAACAAAAATATTATTATTGCTATCAACCGCCATTTGAATACAGCATTTGGTATCAGTTGAAAATGGATCGAGATGAGTTTTTCGTTTATCAAATTTATCTTTAAAATTGCCTTTATGAATTTCTTTAATAAATGTTTCATCCATTTGGATTTGACCATTTAATTTTTTAAATTTTAACTGTGTATTTTCTAATTGTTTTGATTGCATTAATTTTTGTCGATTATATCAAGCGGTTTTTGGGGTTGTTTTAATAAAACGAGAAATTATTTTACTAGATTGTCCTAACAATGAAATTTGAATTAATAAATTTCACTGTTCATAATTTAAATGACTTCAATAAGTAAAATGATGACGAAATGCATCAAAACTAGCACGACATTTTTTACATAAATATTTTTGTTTTCCTTCGGAATTATGACCATTTTTAACACAATGAAAAGATTTGCAATTAGGACATATAATGCCTTTATCTCTAAATTTTTGATCAATTTCATTTAAACGTTTTTGTTTTTTAATTAAGTCTGCTTGTTGTTTTATTTTTTCATAAAATTCTAAAAATTGATCATCTGTTAAGCTATTTATTAATTCTGTAATTATTTTTTTCATCATTTATTTACCTCTATATATTAAAAATATACCTAATTTTAGGTATATTTTATAAATATCAAGAGTTTTCGACAAAATTAAAGATAATAGTTATTAAAATATAAAATTAATCATTTATAATTAAATTGATATTTTTGCACTACATACTGCCTACAAATTTTAAAAAGAAAGTAGATATATTTATAAAGAATATTATAAAAATTTATATTCCAAAACTACTATTAATATGACCCCTAATAAAAATATTCTTATTTTTATTAAATCCTACTTTAAAACAATTATTTCATTACTAATAATTTCAATAATAACTTATAGACAGTGTGTAATACAAAAATAAACAACAAAATTATTTAATCAACTCACATAAAAGCTAGTGTGCCATAGCTAAGATATATGATCAGTAATAATAAATATTAAAATCCTTTAACCATAACACGGAAAAAGTTTAAAATCTTAATGATAACAAAAATACCAAATGGAATTAAAATAATTCACGCATCACCCAAAAAGGTCATTAATTGTGGTAATACAGCATAAATTGCTTCTTTAACTTTCATCATTGCTTGCCCTAAACCACTTCAAATAGAACCCATTCCATCTGAAATAGTAGGTTTATCACCAACTGCTAAAAAATTAATTGCTGTTGTTAAATACATACCTAACATTATTTCTTATCCTCCTTATTTTCAATTTCTTTTTTATCTTTTTTCTTTCCTCGAATTTGGCGAATTTTTTGATAAATTGATAAACCAATTCAAGCAAAAATACCTAATATAATAACAACACTAAAAATTGTCGTTAATCAAACTGGCATAACTTATTCCCCCCAAAAATCTAATTTTCGCGGCACGCTTCGCGTGTTCGCTACGCTCAAAATAAACTATATTGAATAAATTACCGCTAATAAATTACGCGGATAATTTATTCATCTTCTTTTTCATTATTAATTAAAATATTATTTACCGTATTAATAACATTATCTTTTCCATACTTAGTTACTAAGGACCGTAAAATAAAATAATGTTTTCTTTCCATTAAAAAATCAACTCCTTTCTGAGTTGATTTGTTGCACTTCACTTACACGATGCATTATTAATAAAATTTTTGTAACCTCTAATTTTTCAAATTAAAGGTTACAATTTTGAAAGGAGAAACAAAATGAAAAAACTATTAAGTATTTTGGGGGCAGTAACATTAGTTGGAACTGTAACACCAAATGTTATTTCATATCATAACAAAAAAAGTATCGATAAAAATGAAATTAGTTCAAAAGACCTTACGGTTTTTAATGAAATTCAAACTAAAGCTACTGAAAAAATTAATCAAAAAATTAAAAATAATGCTTATGTTGATAGTTCAAAAAATAACCTATCAAAAATCTATTCTAAAGTAAACAAAGGAGATATAGAACCTTATCAATTAAAACTAAGTAATTCTGAAGACAATAAATTAGCTACTTATTTTATTAGTGATTTTACAAAAATCTTTGATAGTGTTAATCGTGATTTACAAAATGAATATTCAAATTACTTTGTTAATGAATTACCATTAAAATTAGATGATGAAAGAAATGTTGTAAAAGTAACTTATATTGATGTTGAAAATTTACGTAATAAATTTCCAGCTGATGTTAAGCCAGAATTATTTTCGGCAGTTCGTATTGATTATACGGCAACAATTCAGTTAAAATTTAAACAAATGTATGCTAATTTTCAAATATCAAGTATTTATAATGTTGCAGAAAATGTTTCTGCATTGCAAGTCTTTTCCGATAAAGCAGTTACCTTTTTAATTCAAAATATTAGAGAATATTTTAATAAATTAGAGACTGTTAATTTTAGTGAAAATGAAATTTTTAAACCACTATATGATCAAATGATTTGAGACTTTTCTAAAAATAATGTGGCATTGAATGATACATTAAAAAATGCTGTTAAAACTTATATTGCAAGCAAAAAAGAATTCAAAGATATTACAATGAGTTACAATGCCGTTGACTTGCTTTAACAAGAACAAAAAGGTGGGTTAAACAATGAAAATAAAGGATATGGTGGTTTATCAAAATTTCAAGATCCAAAAGATTTAACATTATCAAATTGAATTAAAGATCAAGCGACTGGTTGAACCGATATTAATGGTGTAACAGGTAGTGATTTTGCTAATTTTTATAAAACTAAAGTTGCTTCAGTTTTTAATGTTGATGATAATGTTTACTTAGCTTTAGGAACATTTCAAATTAAACTAAATTATTTTAACATTTATGGATTAGGTTTAACTGGAACAATGAAAAATAAAGATGATGAAGATGCAACGATTACCTTAAACTTATCACGGGCAGGAATTGATAAAAAATTAGCAAATTGAGGGAAAATTATTATTGCCTTTTTAAATTATGTAAATGGTAATGTAATTAATAAAAATGAAGTTAATTTTGGGATACCAAAAGAACTATATAGCAAAATAGTAATTAAAAACCAAAAAAATGGGTTAAAAGATGTTTCAAAATTGTTAGTCACAGATTTTAAAGAATCTGATGGGGCAAAGGATTTAGAGGATATTGACCTATTCAATTTAATATCACATCCATTATCGCCAAATGTTAAGGGTGGATCGCGTTATGTTGATCCTAGTGCCTTATTTTGAGATGATCAAACTGAAGAACGTTGAGCAATTCTATTTACTTTTGGTGAAGATACAGACACTGGATTGTTTTACTCTTTTGCTTCTGGACA
Source organism: Spiroplasma endosymbiont of Sarcophaga carnaria (assembly GCF_964019595.1). Lineage (NCBI taxonomy): Bacteria > Bacillati > Mycoplasmatota > Mollicutes > Entomoplasmatales > Spiroplasmataceae > Spiroplasma > Spiroplasma endosymbiont of Sarcophaga carnaria. Next base: position 770,824 of record NZ_OZ026456.1, on the reverse strand, counting down.
GCAAAGTAATGAAACTCAAGAAAAAATTGAGGGTGTTAATTTGGGAATGTATAAAAAAGCTTAATTTTAAAATTAAGCTTTTTTTTGTATGTTTTTGAAATTTTTACCCTTGTTTTGTTCTTATATACAGTTTCTAAAATAATTTTTACCTTTATTTTAGGCCCCATTTTAAAGACACATATTGGGTTAATGTTATTTATTGAGAATTGGGGATAGTTGCTTTTTTTACTATAATTTATTTTAGACTTAGAAATATCAACACAAAAGGAAAAACGGAGATAGCGAATTTGAAGAGAGTATTTTGCTTATTAGCAGTTATTTTTCCTATAGTTACGGGTTTTAGTTTGGTTTCTGCTAATTTATGGTGACAAGAAACAAAAAATTTAGGACTATTGTTAAAACCAGATTCGATTATGACAAAGAACAAATGAGGGTTAAATAGTTTACGTGGATATGATGATGGTTTAATGCCATCAATTCGTAGTAATGTTATGATGGGATTGCAAAATAACTTAGGAATAGAAGTTGTTAAAAATTTAAATGTTGAAATTTATTATGGTCATGTTACTGATAATAATTTTTATAATGCAAAAGTAATTGATTTTAATGATTTCACTAATACTAATTATATTTTTTGATTTACTGTTGGAATTTTTGCAACAGAAAAAAGTCCTTTTACAGGTCATAAATTTTTAGAATTTGATTATCGTCCAAGTTGAGAATCTGTTGATAATAAATTTGTTAAATTTGATAATTCAAATGGGCCAATTGATAGTGTTCCTAAACTTGTTAATAGTTGGAATAAATTATTAAATAATAAAATAATTCTTGATAATTTTAACGCCCAATTTCAACGGATGAATTTAGATATTACTGCAGGGATGGAATTACAACCAGGACAGTTGACAATTAATCAGGATATTAGTTCTTTTATGAATTTAAGTGAAGCCTTTGTGCCTGAACAAAATGATTTTTTAACAATAAATCCTGATTTATTTAAGTATGTTCCTGAACGTTTACAAACATCATTATTTAAAATTTCAAACCAGCCTTTTACATTGCAAACAGCACCAGTTATTAAAATCCAAAGTAAAGATTTTAAAGACCATAATTTTGATTATGCGATTCTAAATCAGGATGTTACTTTAGAAACTAAACTAAATGGCATATATCTTGAGATGAAACAATTTATTGTTAATGCTGTGCAAGATATTTATAATTCTGATTTATCAATTGATGCTTTTGAATTACAATTCCGTAAAAATGGTTATTCTGGTCCTAATTTATTGGATAATGAAACAATCTTAAGCGATTTATATACTTTTACTACACCAAGTGGAGAAAAAAGACATTGAGTTTGATTAGAATTAATTAATGCTAAAGATACTTCACTTGATTTAAGTACTTTGCCGGGGGTTCATTTAGGATTTAAGGTATAAAAGGGGTGATATGATGCGACAACAGTTATCATTTAAAAAAAGTATTCAAATTTTATTAGTTCTGGTTTTAATTCCGCCATTTGTAATGATGGTTGTTAGTTGTAGCCGATTAGGAAAAAACGGTTCTGGTGGCGGTAGTCATGGTCAATACGATAACCAGTATAATTTTCAATATGGTTGTGGTAACAATCAAAATCCACTTCCAGATGATAATTATTATTTTCATACCTTTTTGGTGATTCAAAATTTACATATAGTGCTTATAATGAAGATAAAAATGGAGACCAGGTTTTTTATGGAAATCGCTCAGATGTTTTAAAATGTAGTAATGATAACCCAATGTTAACATCATGAAAAAATCAACATCTTAATACACAGTTAATTTTATTAAATAAAGAAGACCTTGATAAATATCAGGATTTAGAAGTATCTATTATTAATGATAATAACGATCCAAATATTATTAGTGATGTTGTTTTTCTGACTTATATTAAAGCTTTTCCAAATGCAGCAAGTTCTAATCGTTATATTTATCCTGGGGTGCAGTATATGCCAGATGCATTAGGTGAAAGAACTCTCGCAACAATGCAATATGATGTTCAACCAATTTGAATTAGTATTTTTGTTGGGGCCAAAGCTAAAACGGGAATTCAAAATTTTACCGTAAAATTAAACTTTACGTTCAATCAACAAGTTAAAAAAGAAATTGTGCGTAAGTTTAGTGTTGATATTAAAAATTATCTTTTAACAACAGGTGATTCTAATAAACCATTAAGTGAACGATTTGGTTTTAGTGCTACTTCGTTTCCTTCAAATGGAATGAAATATATTGATACCGGGAATGACTCAATGCAAAATAAATTAAATTATGAAGGAAGGTCAACAGCAGAAAAGGAAGGACCCTTTGATAATAATTTACCATGATATTTTTCTCCAACAATGCGACCATATTTACTAGCTAATTTAAAAGCTTTAAAAGAATCAAATACGTTTTATTTATATGGTCCTGGTTGAAATTATCAATTAATTCAATGAGTAGGGAAATTAAATAAGCTAGGTTGAACCGACCAACAATATGAAGACTATATTAAAAGCAGTGATTTAAATGCCGTCTTTAATGATCATGCTTGAGAGTGAGAATTTGATTTTAATGCTTTTGATGAATATTTAAAGGTTGCTGCGCAGTTGGGATATACTGAATTTATGTTTTCAGCAATGGAACCAGGTACTTTTAGTTTCTTTTACCTTAAAAATGGTGCGCAAAAAGGACCACAACGAGAATTTAAGGCGGAGTTAGTAAATTCAAGTAACGGAATGCCAGGGAAAAATTTTGAAGCATATTTAAATACAATTCATAGTAAATTTATTAAGGCATTATCAAGTCATTGAAATGCCATTCGGAATAAACCAGAGTATCTAACGCCAAATAAACAACGAATTACTTTGTATGAATCATTTGACGAATTTAGCTGATAAGACAAATGAGTTAACAATGAAAAATGTTGCTCAAAATGACCCGTATGGTGTTATTAAATCTAGTGTTTTTGCTGGTTGACGGTTTCGTTATAACCCTTTTGATGAAGATGATATTCAAAATATTTTCTTAAATAAATATGATCAAATGATTTTACAATATCGTGAAATTGTTGAAAAGTTTAATAATATAAATATTTATAAACTACGAAGTAATATTATTCGTCGAAAATCTTTTGGCAATTCAACCATGATTTATACGTCATGAAATAATTTTCCTGCTGCTTATATTCAATCTGATAATAGTGAACAAGTTTGAGGACCATTAATGGCCTATAAATTAGGGGCAAATGGTTATGTTCGGTGGTCATTTGACTTATATCGTGATGATTACTATGCAAAAAAAGAAATGAATGGGCAATTTGAATCAGGAGATGATAACCTAGTTTATGTTGGAAATATTAATGGACCACGCTATAGTGTTCTTTATAAAAATTATATTGATGGTATGGAAATGGTTCATAAAATGATGAAGTTAATGGAGTTATATCCAGATAAAAAACATTATTTAAATCGGGCATTAAATGCAATTGGATTCCCAGCATCAACAACAAGAGATAATCATTATAAGTGGTATCCACAGCAGTTTACGTTAGATGATGTTGTGTTTGAACAACCAGGGTTAATTTATCATAAAACAATTGGAGAACAAGTATATGAATTATTTATGTATGTTAATTCATTATAAGAAGGGAGTTATATGAAAAAGTTATTAATGGCACTATTAGCAGGAAATCTTTTATTGACAAGTGTTGGCACAATCGTAAGTTGTCAGAGTCAACATACAGAACAACTTGATTTTGATTTGGCCAATATTGATGAAACAGTATTTCAAAATTATGATTGAACAGTTGATCAAATGCTAGGTAGTGAACTTGGTGGTTTTCAAACATTACGAAGTACTGTTCTTGAAATTTTGCAAAATAATGTTCAAACTTTAAACATTTTAAAAGTTAATGTTGATATTTATTATGGTGCTCAAACTACGCCTAATAAAGATTACTTAATTGATTTTAGTGCTGTTTGGAACTTATTGCCAATTACTTATTTTTCAATTCATATTACACCAAACAATTATGGTAATTATCTTAATGAAAAATGGATTATTATAAATACTAATGTTGATTTAAGCCAATTAAATGTTTTTAAAAATGAAACATTGTTTTATTCAAATAATCCAGTTCCAAGGGATAATGCTAAGTTAATGACTGGTTTTATTCAAAGTACTAATCGAATATTACAAACTGATCAAGGATATGAAGAAATTGTAGCATATTATAAAAGTAAAAAGATGTGAAATGATAATAAACCACCCCCAAAAGGTTTCTTTAATTTAGAAATTAATACGAAACGAGATGAAACTACCTATCTAAAATTTGATGCTGCAACTGCCACATTGGTCTTTGATCCAACGGTTACAAATAGTAATTATAAAACAATGCTTGATGGAAAAGGATTTGCTTTTGCCCAAAAAACAGCATTTTTATCAGTTTGAAATGTCACAATTGAAAGTAACGATTTTAATGCTAATGATTGACGGAACATTGATTGAAAACCTGTTCCAAATAAAACATATGATGGGACAACTACTGTGCAAGAAGTTGTGGCCGATGTTACCAAATATTTAGTTGATTGATCAACTCACGTCCATAATTTGCATTTTATGCGTGCGGCAGATGTTGAGGTTATTTTAAAAAAAGGAGCCCAAGCAAATGCTAACGATCCTTGACTACCAACAACACAGTTAAAAGACTTATGAAAAGCTAGCGAACATGGGAATTTGCCATATGTCTTTGCGTGGTTTAAAAATAGTAATAAAAGTTATATTAAAATCAATAATACAACGGGTAGTGTGGGGACGCATGTATCGTTTAAACTTAAATAGAAGGGGAAAAATAATTTTATGACAGATTTAATTTCTTTAAAATATTTTATTGTATTAAATGTTTTATTTTTCCTTTTTGCTAGTAGCTGAGAAGGAATTTATTTAGGTAAACATTTTAAAAACAAAAAAGCTAGCGATAAGTATATTGTTGGTAAATTGTTTTATCTTTTCTTAATTATGATCAATCTTGGTTTACTTTGTAATGTTATTCAATTATTTTGTTTATTTTTGACATCAAATTTTACTTTTACCACTAATTATTTTCCAAAATGAAGTTTATTTTCACGACAAATTTTTTATGCAATTACAACGGCACTTAGTATTTTTACTTTTGTTTTTTTCTTTGCAATGACATATTTTTATCAATGAAAAACTGTTATTTATTTCAATAAACAAGAAATTAAAAGTCTTTTTAATGAATATGATTTAGCAGGTGGTGTCGTTCGAGTTGTTAATTTTAATCAAGTGAGTTTATTACACTTTGCGGAAAAATATTTTATTTATAAAACGAATGGGATATTTTATCAGCAAATTACATCTTTTTTTAAATGTGATTTTAAGGAAAATAATAATAAGTTTCAAATATCGGCAGTAAAAATCTTACGCTTAAAACATTATTCAGCAGGAAAAATTGACTTTCTTTTAACAAAAAACTCTATTTTTCAACAAATTTGAGGATGGTTATATTTTGAAAGAGTTATTAATTTTGTGTTTATTATTTTAAAAGTAACAAGAATTCTTTTAATTTGTTATATTTTTTTGTTGGGTGTTTTACAATGAGATGCTAGGGCGTGATTATTTTATCACTATGATGGAACACAATATCTTTTAAACAAAGGTAATATCATTTATGTTTTAAGTATTATTGTAATTCTTCTTCTTCTTGTTGAATTATTATTCCGAAGTTTGTTATGTATAATAAATTTAATTAGTAAAAATTACTATGAAATTACGATAAATTTATTTAAATTTGTTATTTTAATTGTTACACTTGTGTTGTTTAGTTACTTTTTTAGTAGTTTAAATGCCTATGTTCAATACTTGAATTTAAAAAATGATAATCCAACAGTTAAACCTAGTTTAAGTGTTGAACGATTATTATTTTGATTACAAAAAGATTATTTACGAGGAATGGGCCTTTTCCTATTATTTCCTTTGGTTTTTAGTGGTTTTGATTTTATTCTTGATTGTTATGCCCTAACTCGTAATAGTTTCGCTCTTAAAACTGGGAAAGGAATTAAACGAGAGTATCATTTTAAACAGTTATGTCAGATCAAATCCGATGCATAAAAAGATTTTTATTTACTGTTGGGTAATTTGATAGTATAATTAAAGTATGGGGGTGTTCTGGTTTCGACAGGAATGATCTACTAGTATCGGCAGTAGTTTGGCAGACTATAATGCTTCTAGGTTTGAAGAAACGCAAACAAAAAACAAAACGAAGACAAAGTTGAAATTCCAGCATTCATGATGAACAATCAATTTGCTGGTCAATTTCAAGCGTTAGCAGTTTAATTTCTCGTTGTTAGAGAATAGCTAGCCGTAATAATAGTTAATTGTAGGTTATTAACCATTATCGTATCTAAATACTTAATCTAATAGAAATTCTAATTGATAATGTTAGGGTTTTGAAAACAACTTATTATCTAGTTATTTAATTAGTTGTCTAGTCCCACTATTAAATAATGAAAGAAAGATGATTAGACTAAACTGTAGAAGATATTAGAAAGTTGTTTGTGGACGCGGGTTCAATTCCCGCCATCTCCACCATTTTTTATTTTAAGTCCTTTTTAAAACTTATTTTTAAGGGTGTAAATTTTAAAAAGTATTTAAAAGGAATGATATAATAAAAACAATGCATATATTTTTAAATGAGGTGAAAATAAGTGGGTAATATTTTAAGTATTATTTTTGTATATTTATTCTTTATACTTATTTTTACTCTTATTTATGTTTTTACCTGAGGTTTAGTTCGAAATTATTTTACTCGGTTTATGATTTATTACCAAGCAGTTATTGGTGGTGTTTTTGCCATTTTAGTTATTATTGCGCAAGGTTTGATTCTAGTTTTTGTCCCACCAAAAACAGGGGAAGCAAATACGATGATTGTTATTAATATCTTTTTGCCAATAATAGTTTGCTGAATGATTGGGGTTTTTATTTCTTATTTATCAACAATTTTATATACGATTATTATGTTTACTTTCTTATTTGGGGTGTTACCACATCTAACTAATAACTATTTTTTATCTTTAACGGGAACATCTAATATTGTTATGGTTACAGTCCTTTATGGACTAAGTTTAATTATTATTTTTATTAGTTGATACTTTAAATGAACAAAATGAACAAGTTGGTCATTATTAGCATTAGCGTCGTTTATTACAACATCAATTATTATTTTAGTTCAATCTAGAATTATGGCTGTTTCAGCAAACTTAGTAAATGAATTATATGTTTTAGTGTGGATTACAATGAGTTATTTTGCTTATAGTATTTGTGCAATTATTGAATTAATTTATATTCATGCTTTAAAATTACAAAATATTATTGAATATGATCGAAACAGTTATGTTCGTGAAGCATTAGCACACGATGCTATTTATAATGTCATTCATAAAAATAAAATTCGACATGGAATTTATTTTACTTTTATGATTAATAATGTTGAAAAACTAGATCGTTTTTTAAGCAGCAATATTAAAAATAAAATTATTGACTTAATTTCAAACCAAGTTTTTACCTTATGAAAAGACCAAAATGTTTTATTTTTTAAGGCAAGCTTAAATCACTTTGGAATTTTTGTGCCCCTTAGTCAGGATGAAAAAATTAATATTGGTAATATTTTGCTACATAACAAAAGCAAATTACGACCAGAAACTGATTTATTAAAAGAATTTGAAATTTTATTAGGACAAGTTAATACTAGTTTTATTTTTAAAAAATACAAAATAATTGTTAAATTACAAGGTTATGCTTCATTATATGGTTTGCAATCGAATGATTTAAATAAGTTAAAAGAATATAATATTGCTACTGCTGATAATCGTTTAAACATTGAATATTTAAATCAAATTATTTTTGTTGATCCGGGACATATTAAGGAGTTATCAAATCAAAAACGCAGTATTTTAGCTTTAAATGAACATACGCAATTAGAAAAGATTGTTAGTTTATATTCGCCAATTGTTAATGTCACTGATGATTTTAAATTAGTATACCATTATAGTAATAACTTGGTTGATGGTGTTGATAGCGATCTAATGTTTACCAAGAATATTAGTAATTTTGGAGGACTTGTTCATGAAACAATGTTAGTACGTTTTAATACTGCTTTAAACATTAAAAATTTTCAAAAGTTAGATAATTATTTAGAACAAAAATTATTTATTACTTATCCAGCTAGTTTTATTGCTGGTGAACAGTTTAACTTAAAAAAATTTGCAACAAAATTAATTGAATTAAAAATTAAACCTTCGAATTTAATTTTAACGTTTGATTTAATGGAAACTGGTTTTGACCCAGAACAATTTAAACAAAATTTAACGGCAATTAAAAACATTGGAATTGAGGTGGCAGTTAAAAACTTTGGTGGAATTGATACTGAATTAAATAGTTTGTATTATTATGAGCCTAATTATGCTATTTTTGCCCCAACCATTATTCGAGAAATGTTTATTCATTTACATTATCAAAACTTAATTAAGGAATATATTATTTTAGCAAAAAAAATTGATGTTATTTTAATTGCGCCACAAGTTAATAGTTACTTAGGATATAGTAAATTAAAAGAACTAAAAATTGATTATATGTTTGGTTCATTGTTTGGTACTTATGATGAACCACAATTGGAAGTTAGTCGTGAGATAAAATTAGCATTATTAAAAAATAAAATGAAAGGGTCACAAGATGAGACTAAGATATAAGCCTTGAGCAGAAGAATATATTGAAAGCAATCCAACGGTTGCCTTACAGAATCCAGAAAATTATCAAGGACAATGAGCAAAAACTGTTTTCAAAAATAACCATCCCTTAAACATTGAAATTGGAACAGGAAAGGGTGAATTTATTGTTACTTTAGCAAAAAAATATCCAGAACAAAATTTTTTAGCAATTGAACGGTATCCTTCAGTTATGGTTTTAGCGTTAAAGAAAATTGTTGCTGAAAATTTACCAAATTTAAAAATTATTGCTTTTGATGCGACTATGTTATTAGACATTTTTGCGCCCCAGGAAGTTAATAGAATTTATTTAAATTTTTCTGACCCATGACCAAAAGTACGCCACGAAAAGCGGCGTTTAACTAACATAAAATTTTTAGAATTCTACCAATTAATTTTACAAACAAATGGTGAAATTCATTTTAAAACAGATAACGATCAGTTATTTGCTTATTCGTTAGAATCCTTTCAAACAAATAACTGAAAAGTTATTGATTACACGACTGATTTATATGATAGTGAGTATCTTGAAAATAATATTCCAACCGAATATGAACGTCGTTTTGTACAACTTGGAAAAAATATTAACTATCTTTATGTTCAGAAAGAATTAGATTAATCGCATTATTGTTTGTTCATAAAGTTAAACGAGGGATTTCTGTGGTTGCAAGACTAAATGTATAACTAATTGATTCGTTAAAAGTTTTTTTAATTTTAATGTTTGAATAATGATAAGTTAAATACTCATCAACAAGTTTAATTTTACTAATAGGAAATTGAATAATAATTTCTTTTGTTTCTAAAAAAGGGATTAATTCACTATTTTTTAAATTCATTTTAACACTATTTGCATAAGCACAAATTAACCCGCCGGCCCCTAATTTAATACCTCCAAAATAGCGAATAACTAAACAGACAACATTGGTAAGATGATGATGTAATAAAATATCTAAAATTGGTTTGCCATCAGTATTGCTTGGTTCGCCATCATCGTATTTTCGCATAATATTTTGATTTTTTCCGATAATATATGCATAACAATTATGATTTGCATTTAATTGCTGGTTTGTTTTAATAAAAGCAAGGGCTGCTTGTTCAGAAGTAACTTTTTGTATCAAACAAATAAAACGTGACTTTTTAATGGTCATTTCTCCAATAATTATTTTGTTTTCTTTTAGTTCTTGCATTTCTTCACCACTTTATTTTGCTTTCTTAATTTTTGATAAAGATTTTCATATTTTTTATAAAATTATTTTATAATAATTTAAAATAAATGTTAGCATTCTTTGTTGTTTTTCTTACTATTTATTTGATAGATAACCTTAATGTTTTTTTTCATTTTAGGCAAAGTTTCTTTTAACCATAATTTATTTGATAACTTGGTTATACGCTATTGGAAATAAAAAATTTGACAACAAAAGAAAAACAAATATAATAAAAATATTAAATAAACAGTGGGAGGAAAAATAAAAAATATGAAGAAAATATTAAGTATATTAGGTACAATATCTTTAACTGGACTTGGAACAGCAAATAGTGTTGCTTGTAAAAATCAATTTTCAGAAAGCGATCAAGCCTATATTAATTCATTTTTTATGAGCAGTTTATTTTTTAACGTAGATTCTACTAAAATGGCAAAATGTAGCGGGGCGGAGATTAGCTAATATAGTGTAGATTTAAAACCTAGTATAGGAGTTAAAATTAATAAAGATAATATGAAAAATATAATAAAAACCGATGATGTCTCAAACAAAGATGGTGTAATTAGTTATTTAATTCAAGAATATGAAAAAATATCAAATGGTTTAAATATTAAATTAGAAAATAACATTTGAAATTTTACCAATGTACAGATAATTGATAATAAAGAGAATGGAAAAAGTAAATTCGTGCTTTATTGTAAAACCCAAAAATTTAATCTTGACGTAGATTTACTTTAATTTTGTCGAAAACTCTTGATATTTATAAAATATACCTAAAATTAGGTATATTTTTAATATATGGAGGTAAATAAATGATGAAAAAAATAATTACAGAATTAATAAATAGCTTAACAGATGATCAATTTTTAAAATTTTATGAAAAAATAAAACAACAAGCAGACTTAATTAAAAAACAAAAACGTTTAAATGAAATTGATCAAAAATTTAGAGATAAAGGCATTATATGTCCTAATTGCAAATCTTTTCATTGTGTTAAAAATGGTCATAATTCCGAAGGAAAACAAAAATATTTATGTAAAAAATGTCGTGCTAGTTTTGATGCATTTCGTCATCATTTTACTTATTGAAGTCATTTAAATTATGAACAGTGAAATTTATTAATTCAAATTTCATTGTTAGGACAATCTAGTAAAATAATTTCTCGTTTTATTAAAACAACCCCAAAAACCGCTTGATATAATCGACAAAAATTAATGCAATCAAAACAATTAGAAAATACACAGTTAAAATTTAAAAAATTAAATGGTCAAATCCAAATGGATGAAACATTTATTAAAGAAATTCATAAAGGCAATTTTAAAGATAAATTTGATAAACGAAAAACTCATCTCGATCCATTTTCAACTGATACCAAATGCTGTATTCAAATGGCAGTTGATAGCAATAATAATATTTTTGTTCAATCCACCAATACCAAAAGATTACAAAAACAATGGATTATTGAAAATATGAATAAGCAACTAATTAAAGAAAAATCAATAATTATTTCTGATATGCAACCACTATATTTATTAGTAGCAAAACAAACAAATTCTACTCTATATTCCACCAAAACTAGTACAAACCCTGATACTAGTTATCAAAAGTTAAATAAGATTAGTAAATTACAATCCAGTCTTAAAGAAGCCTTAATTCATTATCATGGTTTGGGTTTCACTAATATTCAAAATTATTTAAAGCTCTGAAAATGAAAATACCAACACAAAGGTTTAACACCAAACCAACAATCAACGGTATTATATTTTAACGTTTAAAAAATTTAAAGCAAAATCATAATCTTACACAAAATTAGTTTTCAAATTGTCATATTGATGATTTTTTTTATTTCATCAAGAGTTTTCGACAAAATTAAAGTAGATTTATTATTAAAATATAATTCAAAAAATTATAATTATAAGTTAGTTTTTAAATCCAATAGCATTTAAAGAATTAATAATATTAAAATATTTAATGTTTTTAAAACATCAAAGGTTTTAGTTCAAGAATCATTGGATTTAAAAAAGTTTTTGATATAATTAATTTGCAAAAAATAAATACTAATAATTACAATATTTCAGACAAGTAATAGGAGATAAAATAATGTGAATAAAGTATGCAGTTGGTTGGAGAGAGTTTTTTGATAATGAAATTAAAAAACCATATTTTCAACAATTGTTAAAAAATATTGATAATGAATATGAAAAAAATATTTGTTATCCCCAAAAAACCGATATTTTTCGATTATTTACTTTAATTGAACCAAAAGATATTAAAGTTGTAATTATTGGTCAAGACCCATACCATGGCCCTGGCCAAGCTAATGGATTAGCTTTCAGTGTTAGTAGTGGTATTAAAAACCCACCAAGTTTAGTTAATATTTTTCATGAATTAAAAAAGGATTTAGGGGTTGACCATCATGCTAGTGGTAATTTAGAACATTGAGTTAAAGAAGGTGTTTTTTTATATAATACAATTGGTAGTGTTGTTACCAAAACGCCACTGAGTCATAAAGATATTGGTTGAACAACTTTTAGCCAAAATTTAATTATTTATTTAAATCAAATTCACGATGCCATTATTTATGTTTTATGGGGCAATTATGCAAAACAATATAGTGAGTATATTACTAACAAAAGTAATATTATTAAGGGATCACATCCGTCACCTTTTAGCTATAACTTGTTTAAAGATCAACAATTTTTTATAAAAATTAATAATTTACTTTTAAAAAATAAAAAAAACATAATTGAATGAAAAATGTAATGTATAATTGTATTATGTAAAATATTGACTCCACAAAAGCTTTATTTTATCAACATGTAGATTGCGGGGATATTATGAGTTTATTAACAACATTTAGCGATATATCGAAAATCTTGTATAGTAATAAAATGGCATATATTGCTAGTGGGGTAATAGGCGCACTTTTTGTCATATATTGTGTTTATAATGGTTTGTATTATTTAATCAATCCTAAACGTTATCACGGGATTCGTTTTACAACAAAAAATATCGCATATATTACAATGTTAGCTGCAGTATCAGCAACGGCTACAATTATTATTTCCGTAACAGTCCCAATTACTGTTTTTCCACCCGTTCGGATTGCTTTTGAAGGATTAATGGTAAAAATTAGTGGTTTTATCTTTGGCCCAATTGTCGGTTTATTGTCGGGGGTAATAACAGATTTAATTGTTATGTTATTTGTTCCTTCCTATGTCCATGTTGCTTACATTATTGTTATTGCTTCATATGGGTTTTTGTCGGGATGTGCATCATCAATTAATCGCGCTGTTGGAAAACATAAATGAGTTCTATTTATGTTAACAAATATTTTTATTATAATTTTTGGAACTTTTGCTGGGGTAATGACTTGATATTCACCAGTAGAAACAATTACTTTATTTGCTGGTTTAGAGGTTAGTAAGGTTGTCTTAATTTATATTATTGGGTTTGGAACAGGAGGAACAATTGTTATTATTTGAATAATAATGTTTGTTTATCGCTACTTTGATAAAACCAAAAAACGCTACTGAGATTTAGTGGCCATTATTATGCTGGCTGTTATTAATGAATATTGAGTCACCACGCTAATATCCGCCTGGGGGGATATTGCGTTCTTAACAGTTTCACAAAATAAAAAAAGTGGAACGGATGGTTATGGAGTGACAATGATTTCGCGATTGGCAATGGCCCCATTAAAAGTTTTATTTAATTCAGCAATTATTTATATTACTTATCGGGCTGTTTCACCATTGATTCATAAAGATACCAATGCCAGTTTACAATATTAAAAGATGATGAAAAAATAACTTTATTTAAGTTATTTTTTTATTTATAACTATATAATGATAATAGAAAAAATAGAATGGAGATGAAAATAATGAAAGTAAATCCGCAAATTAAAGAATTAATTAACTTAGAATTAAAGCGGCAACAAGACCATATTGAATTAATTGCTTCAGAAAATTATGTTAGTGAAGCAGTTTTAGCTGTTACAGGTTCAATTTTAACAAACAAGTATGCTGAAGGATATCCGTTTCATCGTTATTATGGAGGGTGTGAATATATTGACCAAATTGAGCAATTAGCAATTGATAAAGTAAAAGAACTATTTCAAGCAGAACACGCTAATGTTCAAGCCCATTCTGGTAGTCAAGCAAATGCATCAGCCTATTATGCATTATTACAACCACACGATACGATTTTAGCAATGGATTTAGCTGCTGGAGGACATTTAACGCATGGACATAAAGTTAATTTTTCTGGTCGCTTATATAATTTTTGCAGTTATGGTGTTGATCCAAAAACAGAAATGTTAGATTATGATGCAATTGAAAAAATTGCGGTGGAAGTTAAACCAAAGTTAATTGTTGCTGGAGCAAGTGCTTATTCGCGTGAAATTGATTTTAAAAAGTTTCGCGTTATTGCTGATAAAGTTGGTGCTTTATTAATGGTTGATATGGCTCATATTGCTGGTTTAGTTGCTGCTGGATTACACCAGTCACCAATCCCATATGCTGATGTTATTACTTCAACAACACATAAAACATTACGTGGCCCACGTGGTGGTTTAATTTTATCAAAACAAAAATGAGCAAAGAAAATTGATGGTGCTGTTTTTCCTGGTAATCAAGGAGGACCGTTAGAACATGTAATTGCGGCAAAAGCGCAATGTTTTTTAGAAGCATTAGAGCCCCCATTTAATCAATATCAAGCTGAAATTGTAAATAATGCAAAGGTTTTAGCAACAACTTTAAAAGGAAAAAATCTTCGTTTAGTTGCTGATGGGACAGATAATCATTTATTAATGGTTGATGTAAAAAGCAGTTTGGGAATATCAGGACAACAAGCAGAAGAGATTTTACAAAAAATTGGTATTATCTGTAATAAAAATATGATTCCTTTTGACCAAGAATCACCTGTTGTTACAAGCGGGATTCGTTTAGGAACAGCAGCAATGACAACACGTGGTTTTGGGAGCAAAGAATTCCAACAAATTGGGGAAATAATTTATTATGTGTTGAAAGAACCCACTGATGAAAATATTGCAAAATATCAAAACGAAGTTAAAAAACTTTTGCATAATTTTCCAATTTATTCAAATTGACATTTAACAACATAATTAATTTGGAAATATCAGTTTAAATTGTTGCTTATCCTTGCTTTTTTAGTTATAATATTACTGCTTTATACATTGGACCCTGGTACGGAATAATGTTAGGAGGCATTGGCATGAGACAAACTACTATCTTGAATTCAGCAAAAGTTGAAAAGAAATGATATGTTATTGATGCTAAAGGTCTAGTTTTAGGACGTTTAGTAAGCAAAGTCGCAATGATCTTAAAAGGAAAAAATAAACCAGCGTATACGCCGCACGTTGATTGTGGTGATAATGTTATTATTTATAATGCTGATAAAGTTAATTTTTCAGGAAATAAATTAAAGGGTAAAATTTATTATCATCATTCACAACACCCAGGTGGGTTAAAACGAACAACAGCAAAAGATATGCTAGTTAAAAAACCAATTTATCCAGTTGAACACGCAATTAAAGGAATGTTACCAAAAAATAAATTAGGAAGTAAATTATTTCGTAATTTATTGGTTTATGCTGGTAACGAACATCCCCATGAAGCACAACAACCAATTAAGTTAGAATTAACTGATAAATAAAAGGAGCGGGTATGGCAAAAAAACAAGAAGTTATTTATCGTGGGACAGGAAGAAGAAAATCTTCTATTGCCCAAGTTGTATTGACTCCTGGTAAAGGAAATGTGGTTGTAAATGGGAAACTAGCGTTAGAATTTTTCCCATATGCAACATTAGTGCAGGATTTTGAACAACCTTTAGAAATTACTGGTGTAAAATCAGAATTTGATATTCGTGTTAAAGTATCTGGTGGTGGTTTTACCGGACAAGCGGGAGCAACAAGACTAGGAATCGCAAGAGCACTAGTTGAAGCTTCACAAGATTATAAAACCTTATTAAGACATACAGGAATGCTAACTCGTGATGCCCGTATTAAAGAACGTAAAAAATACGGGTTACACGGAGCGAGAAGAGCACCACAATACTCAAAAAGATAGGTATTTTTATCAAGAGAATATTTCAAAAATATTCTCTTTTTTATTTTCACTGTTTTTAATCGCTTTGATTGTTATCTAATATAAGTTTAGTATAATTATATATGGATAAGAGTGGTGGACTAATGGCATTAACAGAATTTACAATTCAAGGGGATAAATTTAATGGTAAGAATTTATTATTAAATTTATACTTTTTAACAAATGCGAAGAGTAAATTTACTGATGATGATGTTAAGAACCTCCGTTTAAAAAATATTACAACAGTGAATGGATTAGATCTTTTTTTAAAAAAGGAGATCTATATCGCTGATTTTTTTGTTAGTTTAATTAATGATCAAGCAAAGATTAAAAAAGATAAAAAAGGCGAAACAAAAGAACTGTATGATATTTTAATTCGCTTTAAATCAATTTCGGGCTTTGATGATATTTTAGATCCAAACTTATCGTTAACAATTTTTGGTGATATTGACCCACAAATTGGAATTGTTAATGTTAAAAACATCTTTTTAACAGCAATGGAAAAAGAGAAACAAGAATTTGAGACAACGGCAACGACTGTTGTCTTAGAAATAGCGGATAATTTTTGAATTGATGAAGCAAGATTACGAACTATTTTTGATTCAAATGTTTTTGCTAATATGAAGTTCTTAATTTCATCTTTTTCTGAAGAAAAAGAACGCTGATTACAATATCTTCAATTTCAAAGCCAGAATTTAGAATATAAGCGTAATAATTCATGCTTATATTTAACACGGAAATTAACAGAATATGTGAAAATCCCAAAAACAGTTGCAGCAGTGGAAACTTTTCATGATGCTCGTTTTTTAACACCTAATTTTTGGTATGTTAATAAAAAGCATTTTATTAATAAAAGTATCAAGATTAATCCTTCTTATGAAGAAGTAAATGTTATTGATTTAGAATTAATTTTAGATGATTTTAATAAGTATCGTGTTTTAGAAGGATTAAATAATTTAAGTATGACGGGATTGCAAATTAATCGAACATATCAAAAAGAAAACCCCTTAACATTGTTTATTTTTAATTTTAGTGATAGTTATGCGCAAGATGGCACCGATATTTATGATTTAGGTTTTAATATTGCAACAACAAAAGAACAACAAAAACCGGATCTTAATGTAATTAAGGAAATAATGAAACTTTATATGATTGAAAATAATATTACAAAAGAGAAAGAGATTGATCCAGCAACAATTAAATTAGTTGCTGAGCATTTAAGTAAATATCAAATTATTAATTGCTTTTATGAAATAAAAAATGATGATGATATTTCAACAAAAGAATTAACAAACATTATTCCTCAGTATGGTTATTTAACTTATATTGGAAAAGGAGATTCAACTTTAATTCGCCGTAGTAATATCATTTTAGATAAAATTAGTAAAAATGATGTTGCCAACCCTTATTTAATTAATTATATTTTTAATATTGAAGATGTTAAATTAAAATCACAGCATCATTTAATTGCGTTAGAACAATTGCATTTTGCTTCGACTAATTTGAATTTAAATCAAAAAAAAGCATTAGTAAAAGCACTTAATTCTCAAGACATTTTCTTATTGCAAGGACCTCCGGGAACAGGGAAAACTGAGTTTATTGCTGAATTAGTTTATCAGTATGCTAAACTTGGGAAAAGGGTTTTAATATCTTCTCAAAATCATACTGCAATTGATAATGTTTTAGCAAGATTATATAAAACACCAATGTTAGTGCCATTACGTTTAACCGGAGAAGAAGTTCGTAAAAAAAATCGTTTTAATGATTTTAATCCGGATAAATTAATTTTTAATAATTATCGTTTTATTTATTCGCATTTAATGCGCCAATATTTAACAAAATGAAATGCGATTGATTATGATTATGAAAATCAGAAGAAGGAATTACAAAGTCTTAAAGCTCGGGCAAAGATGCTTGAAAAAGAAATTAAAGATTATAATACTTGAACACAAAAGGTAAATGAATTAGTTGCTGAACAAGAAAGATTAGGCAATCAAAAATTAGAATATCAAACTAATAATCGAAAATTAAAAGTTGAAATTAATAATATTGATAATATGATAGAGTTTTTAGGCAACTTAAGTTGAGAAGGAATTATTACCGCAACGGCGGACTTAGTTGAATTATTTAATAAATATTTTGGAACTTTAATTCAAGAAAAGTTAGGTTTTAAATTTGACGAATCATATTCATTAACAAGTACTTATCAACAATTATTAACAAAATCAGGAACTGTTGATCCATTATTGGTAAAAAAAGAACAAGAATTAACAGAATTAAAGAACGTTAGGCAAGAATTCCGCGATGATGCATGAATTGAGAAACTTCAAGCGGCGCAAAATGAAATTACGGAGTTAAAACAACAACTTTCGTTAAAACAAGATAATGTTATTTATCAAAACTTACAACAAAAATTTAAAAACGATCTGTTAAAATTAAAAACACATTATGAAGAACAAATTAATAATAATGAAAAATTAATGAATCAAATTGATGTTAGTAAAAATGCTCAAGAAATATCATATTTAGAAGTAGACATTGCAGCATTACGTAATCGCATTGATGCTTTGAAAATCGAAATTGAAAATATTGTTAATAGTATTAATCATATTTTTAATTTAAATTTAGTTGTAAAAGATATTACTGCGACAATTAATGAAATTGATAAGGTCATTAATGGCATTGATCATGATATGAATACCATTATTAATGAAAAAGCAACAAAAGGTAATTTTGTTAATAATATGATTACTTTCTTAGATAGAAATTATAATATTGCCGCTTTTTTAAACCAAGAAGGAATTCAAAATGATCGTTTTACTCCAGCAATGGAACGCGACACTGTTAACTATGCTAATCAGTTTTTGCAAGACAGTGTTAATGTTGTTGCAATGACCGCAACTTCAAATCAATCATATGCCCAAAGTAAAAATAAGGTTTTACAAGATTATAATATTGCTGATATTGATATTAAAAAATTTGGGTTCGATGTTGTTGTCATTGATGAAGTAAGTAAATTAACACCAATGGAAATTTTTATGCCGCTAGTATATGGTAAAGCGGTGGTTCTAGTTGGTGATTATCGTCAGTTACCACCAATTATGCCATATCGTGAAGAAGATGTTGCTTTGATTAATGATAATTATAATGAAAATTATAGTTATCATGATTTCTTAGAGTTAGTAACTAATTCAATGTTTAAAAAGATTATTTCAAAATGTGACGATTCTGTTAAAGAAATTTTAGTTAATCAGTATCGTAGTCATGAAGATATTATGCGAATTGTTAATGTGTTTTATGAAAACCAATTACAATTAGGAGATCAAGAAAATCAAAATAACGAAAAACAACATTATGTTACCGTTGAAAATGAGAAGGGTTTAAAAATTTTTGATAGTAAAAAAGCAATTTATTGAATTGATTCAACAAAAGATGAAAACCAAAACTTTGTTTATGAACAAGGTGAAAGTGGTAGTACCAGTCTTTTTAATTGATTAGAAATTAATTTAACGATTAAAACTCTTATGTTAATTGATACAGGATATAATGATTTAACTGCGAAGTTAAAAAAACAACCAAAAGTAGCGGTGATTAGTTTTTATGGATTGCATGTAAAAAAATTACGGAAAACTATTAGTAATTTAAAGTTTAAAAATATTAAAGTTGAAGTCTCAACTGTTGATGATTATCAAGGACGAGAAACAGAAATAGTTATTGTTAATACTGTTCGTCATCCACAACGGCAACTTAATGCTAATAAAGAATTTGTTAAAAAGTATGAACGGTTAAATGTTGCCTTTTCTAGGGCAAAAAATATGTTAATTATTATTGGAGCAATTAATTTCTTTGCTAATATTGATGTTGAGATTCCAACGATTATTAATCCAAATGTAACAACCACAATTAAAGCATATTATGAAATTTTACGAATTATTGATAATTATGGTCTTATTTGACATGCAAAAGATTTATTATAGAAGTTAGAGGTAGAAAATGAAATTAGGAGTAGTTAAAGTCTATAAAAACTGAAAAAAATTAACAACAATTGTTAGTTATCAAACACCAAAAAGACCATCCTTTTTTCAGTATGTCATTTTAAATGCTATTGCTAATTATCCAGATAAAGAAAAGTCGTTAGCTAATATTTTACGAGATGAATTACAAATTTTTAATCATAAAATTTACGCTGAATGTTTAAAGGATTTAATTGAAAAAGAAAACACAATTGAAATTAATTCACAAGGGTCATTAAATTATTTGGCTAATAGTTATGCTGAACAAGAATGAATTGATCATGCAATTGGAATTTTTTATATTTCAAAAGAAGCACTACAAGCCTTAGAAAAAGGTTATTTGTTAAGTAAAAACAATAACCGTGAAGCAACAATTGATTTTATTTTTGATATTTTTACAAATGAACGATATATTAATAATGAACATTTACTCTTAATAGAAAAAATTAATAATAATGCTTTAACAATTTTTCCAGAATATGAAGTAACAATTACGGGTGATGATTTATTTAAATTCTTAGAAAAATATAAAACTAGTCCTAATAAATATAATATGTTTAATAATGATACAACATTTACTTCAATTCGAAAGCAACAACAAACAATTAAACATGATAATAAAGAAGTTAATAAATTATTATCTGATGTTTATGAAACAAAGGAAGTTGTGCTAACTTTAACAACTTTTAAAGATATTAAAATGCAAGTTATGAATGATAAAAATTTGCAAGAAATTATTGATAATAATATTAATTTACGAACAAAAATTTTAGATTATTTTTTAACAATAATGACAGAAGATTTAACAACTGATTTTAATTTAAATATTCAAAAGATTGCAGCAAATACGCTAGAAAGTGATTATCAACAAGACCCTCGTCATATTATTTCAACATTGATAAATCCTCGAATTTTGATTATTAATGCAGCAAATGTTAATCCAAAAGCAGTTTTAAATCATAAATATTATTTTGATAATGATATTCGTTGTGTTATTTTTGTTAATGTTGATCATAGTACTAAGATAAGTGATTTAACCGCTTCAATTACAATTTTTTATTTAGATAAAACCATTTTACCAATACATGATCATTTTTTGACATTATTTATTAATGATAAAAACGAGACAGAATGTTATGCCTTACAACCAACAGAGTTAATGATGTTAAATCGTAAAATTATCACTGCCCAAAAATTTTTATCAAATTATAGCAACCTCTTATTTAAAAAAATTTTACAAAATTTACAAACTGTGTTGAAAAATGAACAAGGAAATATTTATGAAACAATTCACGGCAATAAAGTTAATGACCTCTTTATTTATTGTTATTTAATTGATCTATTAAATCAAAATGACAATGCTTTTGATGATATTTTAAAAAATATTAGTACAAATGATTTTCAAAATAAGATTTTAATTTTATCCAAATGTGAGCAAATTTTAACTAATTTTACTTTAAGACCAAATTATTTTACAAAAATGCACACCCTTTTAATTACGGCGATAAAACAAGAAGCCAAAGACCAGCAAAATATTGTTAAAGCGTATAAAGTTTTAACAAATAATGATTTGTTAGCAAGTAAAGAAGCTTTAAATATGCTACAAGAACTTTACCATCAAGATAATGTTACTTTAAAACAACTATTAGAACTAACTAATGTTGCAAGTTCAACAACTATTGAAAAAATTTGAAATCAAAATTTATTTGCTATTTTAACTAAATTCCTTTTTGCGCTTAATAATGATAATTTGCACCGTGAGTTATTTGAAGAAATTAGTACAACAAATTTAAGTAAAAATATTACTTTATTAGTTAATTTGTATGGTTATGCGGAAGAATATCTAAAATATTTTACTGAAATGAAAAAACGAGAGACAAGTAATCTACAGCGTCATTGAGAGGAAATTTGAACTAAGGTTGCAACCATTAGCGAACGCTTTAAAAATATTAATCATTGTGATGATTTAACAATTGAATTACTAGGATCATTATCACAATTAGAAACGAGATACAAAACTATTAAGTTTAAAGATATGTTTAATTCTGAATCAAAATTTCAAGAATACCTTGATTTTTGCTACTTTGATAAAGCAGCATTATATTTAATAAATATCTTAGAAGAAAAAATTACTGCTATGCTAAAGGCAAAAGACCACCGTTTAAAAGCAATTAATGAAAAATTATTTGTTTGCAAGGATCTTTTGGATAAAAGTAAACAAAAACAAATTATGACAATATATTATGAATTACGATTGTACTTATATTGTGAAAAAGCGCGCGATGAGCGAAATGATAATAAAAACCGCGATGCATTAAAAAAACTACAAAAAGAAATAGAAGAGGTGTTAAATTAATGAGTATGAGTGTTGAACAGGTAATGTATAATTACCAAAAAAAAATCGAAAGATTAAGTTTAAATATTAATTTTGTTAAAGAAAACTTACAATTATTATTACAACAATTAAAAAATATTGATGCTAGTGGATTAAACTGCCAAGCAATTGAACAGTATTTACAAGAGCTAAATCAAATTTTAGTTGATTTAGAAACTAATCCATTGGTTAATGAATTTCAAAAGGTTAAACATGTTGATTTAGAATTAGCAAAACGAGTTAACTTTTTCTTAGAACAAAAAACATTAAGTTTAGCAGAAATTCAACAAAAAATTGAAGTGCTAAAAGTAAAAGTTGTTGAAGACGAAACAAAACAACGCTTAGTGAATTTAAAAAATCGTGTTAATTTAAATTATCAAACATTAGAGCAAGAACTACTAGGAATGTTTGATGATAATGCTTCAAAAGCTTTTATTATGAATTTTTTTAAATCAAATAAAAATCAGCTTGTTAATCTAGATCCAAATACAATTTCAGAGCTTGTTCAAGATGAGATTAATAACTATCGTGCTTCAATAGACTTTATGAAAAATCAATATCTTAATAGTTTTAAAGCCCAAATTGGCGATGATAAATTTATTAATGCTGAATTAGGACCGGTGTTAGAGGAATTCAGTCAAACTAGTGTTAATGATACTAATGCTTTAAATCAAAAAGCATTGGATTTACAAAATAAAATTATTAGCCAACAATTAGATGAATCAGCACGAAAACATACAATTGCTGCAATCTTGCAAGCAATTCAAAAACGTGGTTTTATTGTTGATAATAATGATATTCGAATTACAAAGGAAAATGACGATAGTCTTGTTATTGTCTATGCTAAAAAAGTGACAGGAGAAGAAGCAATATTTAAAGTATATCTTGATGGTCGTTTTACTTACAAATTTGAAGGTTATGAAGGTCACGCCCATGATGTTGATGAACAACCATTTGTTAATGATTTATCAATGTATGATGTATCATTATCAAAAGAAATGAAAAAGACATATTTAAATCCAGATAAGATTATGAACCAAGCTAAAATACAAATCGATAGTAAAACAAAAAAGAAATAAGATAATAATTATGACATTTATTCAAGTATTAGTAGGCAAAGTAAAAATGTATTAAAAGGACCAATTTATATTACTCCTTTTAATACATTTTTCAATTATTTTTTATTTAGATAAGTACCATCTTTATTTATATTTAAAGTGTTTTAAAAAATAATATAACCCAATTGTTGGTAAGATAAATATAATTGTCATTGGAAAAACTAATGGCCAAGTTGGACGGGTATATATGATATTATCTCAGTCAAAATTATATATAATTCCGTTTAGTTTATGCCAATTAAATTCATTATTAAAAAAATTAGAATAACCTCAACTATGATAGAAATTATCGTCGTTAATTAATTTAGCAGCAGTTAAAGTATATCGACTAAATAAGTTAAGGGCAAGAATTCCTGTTTTATATTCATTACTTTCAGCAACTTTTTTATAGTCCTCAATATATTTTGAAAAATTAATGAATAGTGTGTGCCCAGGCACATTTTGAGGTTGTTGTAAAATACTAGTTATTATTGTTTGAGTATTGAGAGCATATTTTTTTTCAATTTCCATAAACATATTTTTTTGAAATTGCCAGCTATAGCGATACCCTCATAGAATCGGATTTGTCGTAATATTGGGGTTTATTCCAAATGTATTTTGTTGGTAAAACATTTGATAAATCTCAATTTTTGTAGAAAATTCTCTTGAAAGAATAATTTGAGGATTTTCCAAATTACTTTGCGGGTGAATTATTTTAACATCTTGATTAACATCAAAAAGTAGTTCCCTTTTAAATCATTAAAGTGGACTTCCTCTGAAAGAAAACCACCTTGTAATATTTTTTGATAATTATTTTTTTCTAAATAATTATTTATAATTTGATGAAATTGATTGCCATCATTTTTATTAATGGCATCGTAAATTTTATTATATATATCATTAGATTTAAAAAGATTAATTTCTGTGTGCTTGTTTGCCTTAATTATGTTGGTAACATTATAGTCTGCTGCTGAAAAATAATGCTTGATATTTTTTGCCGTCATAAGTCAAGGTGTTATTAAAACAATGATTGTTAAAAATAATGTTATTAAAGTTATAACACTTTCTTTTAAAAAATGACTAGCAATGATGATAATAAATCAAAATAATGGTAATGAGATAAAAGAAATCAAGATTCCAACACCATAGAGTTTTAAAAAAATTAAAGTATGTGGTCATGATGTTATTAACAATTAAAATACTGTTGTAATACTAAAAATAATAACATAATAGAAAACCACAGTAATTAAATTAATTAATAGTTTTTGAAAAAAATACTAGTACGACTAAAAGGTTTTGTTGTTATTAAGAGGAATGATGATTCTAAAATGGGACGATTAAAAATGATAATATTAAGATTTCCTAGAAATAAAAATGGAAAGACAAAAAAATTGACTGCAAAGAATAAATAGGAAATAAAAAATAAATCAATATATTTGTTATCTTTGTTAAAAGAAATTGCCCCAACTAGAAAGACATTTATTGATAAAATCATTAGGATTATTAATGTTACTCAAAAACTAATTGCTCTTTTAAGCAGAAAGAAGTCCATTTTTAAGATTTGCATTATTCTTCACTCATTTCCTTTATTTTTTGATACATATTTGATTTATCAAAGGCATAGTATTTTTCATATTCTGCTTGAATATCTCAGACTATTTCATTATTTTTTTCTTTTTCTACAACAATTTGACCATGATCCAAAATAATAAAGTGATCAATATAATCAGCAAATTCATTAAGAATGTGGATAACAATAATAATTGTTTTACCATTTTTATGTAAACTAACTAATAAATCAATTACAATCTTTCGGGTCATAGCATCTAAACCGGTGGTTGGTTCATCTAAAATATAAATGTCATGTTTTAATAAAAAACATTGTGCTAAAAGAACCTTCTTGGCCATTCCTGTTGATAAAATATTTAAGGATTGGAATGCTTATAACTTAAAAAAATCAATAATATCTTTAATTTTTTCTTTTTTAATTTTTTCTTGCTCTAATATACATCACATTTGCAGATAATCAAATATATAAATTTTAGATAGGAAAACAGCTTTTTCTGGGATATAACCAATTTTTTGCTTTGATAAAGGGTTGGTGTTGTTTAATCTGTTGATATAAATGTTTCCTTTTTGATGGGGAAATGCCCCAAGAATTGTCTTAATTAATGTTGTTTTTCCAGCCCCATTATGTCCTAAGATTCCAAAAAAACTTCCTTTGGGAATAGTAAGATTCATGTTAGTAAAAATTGTTTTTTTTTAAAAATGATTGAGATAAATTTGTGATATTAACTGCTGGTTCTGTAAAAGTTATTGTTTTTTCCATAAAAACATCTTTTCTATTAATCATCAATTGTTTCAAATCAATCACCTGTTACTGTTTTATAAATTGTGCATGGTGGTGTTTTTGGATAACAATCCATTCCTATCTTACGTTCAGCAACAATTCGATAATTTCAACGATCTGCCTCTAACTCTGTTTCATAGACATACTTTAACTTCCTTTCAGAAACATATTATTGAATTATTGGAATTTTTATTTTAAAGTAATTAGCATTTCAAGTTTTTAAATAGACAACATAGCTTTTATACTTAAATTATATCAATAAAGTTTTATTTTTAAGATTGTAATACTTTACAAAAGCATAAATAATTTTTGAATGAGAATTATAGGGACATTTTCTTTAATTTTGTCGAAAACTCTTGATATTTATAAAATATACCTAAAATTAGGTATATTTTTAATATATGGAGGTAAATAAATGATGAAAAAAATAATTACAGAATTAATAAATAGCTTAACAGATGATCAATTTTTAAAATTTTATGAAAAAATAAAACAACAAGCAGACTTAATTAAAAAACAAAAACGTTTAAATGAAATTGATCAAAAATTTAGAGATAAAGGCATTATATGTCCTAATTGCAAATCTTTTCATTGTGTTAAAAATGGTCATAATTCCGAAGGAAAACAAAAATATTTATGTAAAAAATGTCGTGCTAGTTTTGATGCATTTCGTCATCATTTTACTTATTGAAGTCATTTAAATTATGAACAGTGAAATTTATTAATTCAAATTTCATTGTTAGGACAATCTAGTAAAATAATTTCTCGTTTTATTAAAACAACCCCAAAAACCGCTTGATATAATCGACAAAAATTAATGCAATCAAAACAATTAGAAAATACACAGTTAAAATTTAAAAAATTAAATGGTCAAATCCAAATGGATGAAACATTTATTAAAGAAATTCATAAAGGCAATTTTAAAGATAAATTTGATAAACGAAAAACTCATCTCGATCCATTTTCAACTGATACCAAATGCTGTATTCAAATGGCAGTTGATAGCAATAATAATATTTTTGTTCAATCCACCAATACCAAAAGATTACAAAAACAATGGATTATTGAAAATATGAATAAGCAACTAATTAAAGAAAAATCAATAATTATTTCTGATATGCAACCACTATATTTATTAGTAGCAAAACAAACAAATTCTACTCTATATTCCACCAAAACTAGTACAAACCCTGATACTAGTTATCAAAAGTTAAATAAGATTAGTAAATTACAATCCAGTCTTAAAGAAGCCTTAATTCATTATCATGGTTTGGGTTTCACTAATATTCAAAATTATTTAAAGCTCTGAAAATGAAAATACCAACACAAAGGTTTAACACCAAACCAACAATCAACGGTATTATATTTTAACGTTTAAAAAATTTAAAGCAAAATCATAATCTTACACAAAATTAGTTTTCAAATTGTCATATTGATGATTTTTTTTATTTCATCAAGAGTTTTCGACAAAATTAAAGGACATTTTTAAATAATTTATTATAAAAATAGTATAATATTTATATTGCCAGTAATCATTTTTAGGTTTTAAAAAGATTTCTAATTTTATTTTTTGTAAAAATCAACCAATTAGAGGGAGTAAATAAATGAGTGTTAAAAGTAATTTAGACAAATTAAAGAACCAAATTGGGATTAAACGTTGTGTTATTCTTGAAGGAAATGTTAATGATATTTATCAAATAAATAACGGTTATGTTGGTTTAAAAGATAAGTTACGTGGTTTACTAAAAGAAAAGGTTTTTAATGACATTTTTACTTGAGATCGGATTGATGGTTTAACTGGTGGAAATATTAATAACTTAACTTTAACAGCTGAACCACAACAAAAAAGTAAAGAAGGTGAAGCTTATGATTTTGGTCAAGAAGTGATTAATAATGCTAATAACCAAGATAATGGTCCAACTGGACAGTTTCCAACTTTAGCAGAGTTTTTTGCTATTGTTCGTCGTAATATGCTAACACCAAGTCCCAAAAAAGTTGCTTTTGTTGCTGATTTTTCAGATTATTTATTTTCAAATGAGCAATCATTAAGCGAAGAAGAACGTGTTAATTTAATTTCCTTAAGTAAGGCTTTTCGTGATAAAAAATTTGACCAATCAGAAATAGTTGATTTTGATACTTCGATTATCTTTATTACCAATAGTGTTGGAAAGTTACCAACGTCATTTTATTTAAATAATCCGGATGTTACAACAATTACTTTAACGAAACCAAATCGGGAAGAACGTGAAAAATTTATTTTAACTAACAAGAGTTTTTTTAAGATTACTGAAGATTTAAGTACTGATGTTTTAAAATTACAAGATATTTATGATACGATGGAGGGATGAACTTTGAAAGAAGTTTATCAATTAATTAAATTCTCAAACAATATTGCTGAACGATTACCGTTTGAAAAGTTATTAAATTCTTATCAATATGGTGACAAAGTTTCACCTTGAGAAGAAATGAATTATGATAAATTAGCAACAATCGAAACAGAGTTAAAAAAACGAGTTATTGGGCAAGACCATGCGATTGTTAAAGTAAAAAATGTTGTTTATAAAGCCTTTACGGGGTTGTCTGGCGTGCAATATTCTTCAAAACGAACAAAACCCAAGGGAACGTTATTTTTTGTTGGTCCAACGGGGGTTGGAAAAACTGAATTAGCAAAAGCTTTAGCAAAGTTTTTATTTGGGGATGAAAAAAACTGTATTCGTTTTGATATGTCAGAATATAACCAGGAAGCTAGTGATCAAAAATTAATCGGAGCACCGCCAGGTTATGTTGGTTATGAAGAAGGCGGTCAATTAACTAATGCAATTAAAGAAAAACCTTTTAGTGTTTTATTATTTGATGAGATTGAAAAAGCACACCCACGAATTTTAGATAAGTTTTTACAAATTTTAGAAGATGGGCGTTTAACAGATAATAAGGGACAAACTGTTAGTTTTTCTGATTCCTTCATTATTTTTACTTCAAATATTGGTGCTGCTGAAGTTGATGATAGTTTACCATTCTTAGAAATTGAAAAACAATTTATTCAAAAAGTTTCTGATCATTTTCGCACCGAATTAAGACGTCCAGAATTATTGGGGCGAATTGGAAATAATATTATTCCGTTTAACTTTATTAAGGATATTAGTTTTAAGGCAAAATTAATTACTCAAAAATTACGTCCAATTCAAGTAGCAGTATGAGAAAAATATAAGGTAAAATTAGAATTTATTCAGTTAGAACAAATTTTGCCAATCATTATTCAAGATGCCGATGATAAAAAGGGGGGGCGTGATTTGTTAAATAGTATTGAAAAACATGTCGTTGATGGGTTAAGCTCCTTTATTTTTGCCAATCAAACTAGTTTTAAAGCGGGTCAAACAATCTTGGCACAAGCTAATGGTCAACAAATTGAATATAATTTAAAATAAACTATGAGTAATTTAATTAATTTTAATCGGTTTGTTTCTTTTACAACAATTGAAGGTCCGGGAAACCGGTTTACCTTATGAATGCAAGGATGCATTATTAATTGCAAAGGATGTAGTAACCAAGAGATGATTCCTTTAATTAATCGGAATGTAATGGAAGTTAGTGAACTTTTCAAAGCAATTAAAGATGCGCAAGAGCGCTTTCAAATTGAAGGAATTACAATTTTGGGGGGCGAACCGTTTATTCAACCACGGGCATTATTGGAATTAGTGACGTTGTGTCAAGCAAACAATTTAACAGTAATTGTTTTTTCCGGTTTTTTATACGAACTATTGCAAGAAAAACACCCGGAAATTTTAACTAAAATCGATATTCTAATTGATGGGCCATTTATTATTGAAAAACTAGACAAAAAACGGCGTTTAATTGGTTCAACCAATCAACGGGTAATTAAACTAAGTGATACTTATCAAAATAATGATTATTTTGAACAAAATATTATTGAAGCTGAATTTACTGTTACTAAAAATAATAGTATGATTATTAATGGCGATGGTGCACACCTCGTCAACAATGAGAAAACAATTTTAACAAAAGAGGAGGACAAAGAAGATGGGAGCATTTAAACTAGATGGTGATGTGTTTTTACATATTAAACAAGATATTATTAAAGTTGGGGATAAATTAGAATTTAAAGCAATAAATGGTGATATGAGTGATTTTCATATCGATGATGTTAGAGCAAAATATAAAGTTATTTCGTCAATTCCAAGCATTGATACTAGCGTTTGTTATACTCAAACAGTTAAGTTTAATGAAAGTATGAAAGATTATAATAATGCTCGTTTAATTACGATTTCAAGAGATTTACCATTTGCGCAAGAAAGATGTTGTGAATCATTTAAAGATGAAGCACACTTCTTAATTTCAGATTATAATTATCGAGACTTTGGGGCAAAATCAGGATTAGTTTTCACTGATTCACAAATTTTACCACGAGCTGTAATAATTTTAAACGAAGACAATATTGTTGAATATCTTGAGGTTGTGAATCCGGTTGGTAATGAACCAAATTACCAAGCAGTATATGACTTTTTAAGTAGTAAAAAATAAAAAAAGTATTGATAAAATACTTTTTTTATTTTAAAGTTAAAAGTTCTTTGATCTCATCAAGGTCCCGTAGCTTTTCTTTATCAACGTTTAGTTTAAAACCATAGCCTTCTTCTTTTTTATATTTTGGAATAACATTAAGATGATAGTGAAAGACTTGTTGAAAAGCTTCACTTTTTTCATTACTAACGTAGTTAATTCCAACAGGTTTTAAAACTTGATACATTTTTTGGGCAACTTTTTTTCCAACTTTTGCAACAGCAGCTAAATGTTCATCATCTGTTTCACTATAATAATCAAAGTGTTTTTTTGGAATTATTAAGGTGTGACCATCACTATTTGGAAATAAATCTAAAAAAGCGTAAACAAGATCGTTTTCATAGATTTTTTTACTCGGAATTTCTTGGGCAATAATTTTACAAAAGATGCAATCACTTTTGTTCATTTTTACATCAGCTCCTTATGAAATAATTATAGCAAACTTATAAGGCGAGTTATAGCATCTTTGCTTTTGGGAAAGGAAAAATAAATAGTTAAAAATTTCCTTTAATTTTGTCGAAAACTCTTGATGAAATAAAAAAAATCATCAATATGACAATTTGAAAACTAATTTTGTGTAAGATTATGATTTTGCTTTAAATTTTTTAAACGTTAAAATATAATACCGTTGATTGTTGGTTTGGTGTTAAACCTTTGTGTTGGTATTTTCATTTTCAGAGCTTTAAATAATTTTGAATATTAGTGAAACCCAAACCATGATAATGAATTAAGGCTTCTTTAAGACTGGATTGTAATTTACTAATCTTATTTAACTTTTGATAACTAGTATCGGGGTTTGTACTAGTTTTGGTGGAATATAGAGTAGAATTTGTTTGTTTTGCTACTAATAAATATAGTGGTTGCATATCAGAAATAATTATTGATTTTTCTTTAATTAGTTGCTTATTCATATTTTCAATAATCCATTGTTTTTGTAATCTTTTGGTATTGGTGGATTGAACAAAAATATTATTATTGCTATCAACTGCCATTTGAATACAGCATTTGGTATTAGTTGAAAATGGATCGAGATGAGTTTTTCGTTTATCAAATTTATCTTTAAAATTGCCTTTATGAATTTCTTTAATAAATGTTTCATCCATTTGGATTTGACCATTTAATTTTTTAAATTTTAACTGTGTATTTTCTAATTGTTTTGATTGCATTAATTTTTGTCGATTATATCAAGCGGTTTTTGGGGTTGTTTTAATAAAACGAGAAATTATTTTACTAGATTGTCCTAACAATGAAATTTGAATTAATAAATTTCACTGTTCATAATTTAAATGACTTCAATAAGTAAAATGATGACGAAATGCATCAAAACTAGCACGACATTTTTTACATAAATATTTTTGTTTTCCTTCGGAATTATGACCATTTTTAACACAATGAAAAGATTTGCAATTAGGACATATAATGCCTTTATCTCTAAATTTTTGATCAATTTCATTTAAACGTTTTTGTTTTTTAATTAAGTCTGCTTGTTGTTTTATTTTTTCATAAAATTCTAAAAATTGATCATCTGTTAAGCTATTTATTAATTCTGTAATTATTTTTTTCATCATTTATTTACCTCTATATATTAAAAATATACCTAATTTTAGGTATATTTTATAAATATCAAGAGTTTTCGACAAAATTAAAGAAAATTTCTAACTTTTTTAAAAAATTTATTATTTTTCTGTTATAATTAATTGCTATAAATCATCTAATAATTCCTTAAATTTTGTGATATAATATATGTATGTAGCAAACAGAATGAGAGGAGATGATTATAATGGAAGATAATAGTACAAAAACAGCTCATGATGAAGCTAAAGAAATTGTTGGGTGATACAGTATGTTAGGGGAAGATATTTATGAATATCTTGAAGTATTAAAACATCAAATTAGCCAACGAAAAAAAGTATTGAACCTAATGATTTAAAACAAGCAGCCTACTTTGAAGATTTACTATTATCTGTCAAAAAAATCTGAAATGAAAAATACCAGGACTAAGTAAAGCTCTTATTTTATGAAAGCAAAGCAGTTTGCTTTTTTAATAAAAAAAGAAGATTTTTAATCTTCTTTAACAATAAATGATCCAATTGCATCAAATACAGTTTGCGAGTAAACATTTTCTGGATTATAACCAAAGGCTAATGAATATAGTCTTGTTTTTGCTGCGGTTTGCAAATCACTAAACTGAGCAAAAGTATATTCAATTCACTTTAAGATTTGTCCTTTAACATTTGGCACGTTTGTTGGAATTCCGTCTTTATCATAAAGGGCATTTCCATTTTCATCATATGTTCCTAAATAACCTGTTTGATTATATAATCATGATAATGAACGTTTAGCGCCTCCTTGTTGTGATACTCACGCTTGGTCTAGGTTGGTTGGTGTTCCTCCTGACCCATATCAAGTTAATGATAATGGTTTGTTATTTGTCTTAGTATTTTGATAATTAATGTTCATATTTTTCATTAAGTCAATTGTATAAATTGGTAAGACTAGAACAACTGATCCATATCTTCGGTTAGCATCTAAAAACTGATAACTTGAAGGACTTATTCCTTCCCCTGATTTAATAATCCCTGGTGTTGCGGTTTCAATAATTTTTTGTTTATATGCATCAGCATTATTTAGGGTTGTAAAGATTTCATTTTTACTTTTATTGATTCCAACAAAACCCTTAAAGCCACTAAGGCCAAAGATTGGGTCAATTCCTTCGTTAATCATATTTTTAAATTCATCACCATTTTTGGCATTAAACATATTTTTTAAGTTAGTTGTTAGAATATCTTCTTTGTTTGTTAAATCAGTATTTAAAGTTGCAACATTTTCTAATGCTCCACCAGTCTCGAATAGTTTATCTAAACTAGCTTTATCTAATTTTAATTCTCAAACCATCTTAACATATGAATTTCAACGAGCACCACTAATTGTGTCTCATAATTGAATGGCATTAAATAAGGCACTGTTACGATTTAAATAAATTTCTGTATTATCACCACCACCATAACGTTTAATTTCGTTTTGGTGTAAATAGGTTGCAGTAATAATTTTATCAATTACAGTTGGGACTTCAATATGTTTATAATAATCATTAAAACGAATTTTTAAAGCAATTTTCTTTTCATCTTCTGTCATTTTATTGAAGTCAGTATAGTCATTTCCCGCAGGTTTAATTTTAATCTCAAAGTTATTTTCCCCTTGATCTTTTCGTGATTTCGTATAATCAGGTGATGTTGTGGTTGATTTTCAGAAATATGATTGGACTCCTCCAACAAATCATTTTTCTGATTGGTAATCAGGTGCATATCCTTGGCCAGCAATTATTAATTCTAATGGTGTATAATTTGATATTCCAGTTAAATATTTCGTGTACAAATTATCAAGAGCAACTTGTTCCACAAAACTAACAATTTGTTTTGCTAATTCATTTTCTGGCTTACTAACATCAATTGTTACTCCAGTATAACGAGCTCTTGTTGCTTCTTCTGAGGCATAGAAGAATTTCGAAATATTAGTATCTAATAATCGGACAGCCATTGTTTTTAGGTCCGCTTTTGTAAAAATATCATTAAATGAATATTTTACGTTTACGTAACTTGATTGATTTTCTGAATCAATTTGGGAAATAATTCAACGTTTAACTTCATCAGCAATTGCTGGGTCAGTAAAACGCTCAAAGTTCTTTTTCCCACAAGCAACAACAGTGGTGCTGGCAGAAGTAACAATTGTTATTGCACCTAAGATGCTTAATAATTTTTTCATTATCTTCTACCTCCTATTGTGCTAAAGTCATCACGATATCAATTTTGATCACCATTATTATAATATTTTGTTTTATCTTTTTCTCAAGTTTTAAATTGATGTAATCAAAAGGCAGTTTGAGTAGGGCTAGTATGAAGTCCTGAATAATTTGTTTTAATTTGTTCATCTCAATATTTTGATTGAGCAATTTTATCGACAATAGCTTTTGTTTTAATTTCTGCGGCGGGTCCACCAGTTTTATAGCCTTGAATCGTTTTGTTTTCTGCTTCAAAACTACTATATAAACGTTGAACTGCTCCTCCTGATAAGTTTGTTGTCAGTGCGCTAATAATTAACGTAAATCAATCAGCATTATCGTGTCCTTCACCATCTTTAAAAGTAATAAAGTTTTTTAATCATTGGTCAGGACCTGCTCCATTTTGTAAAATTTTATTATTAAAATTATTGAAAAAGTCATAAGTTCAGAATCATCATGTTTTATCATCAGCTGAACCAGAAGATGAAGACAATGTCGCGTATTTCTTAACCCCGTCTAAAACTTTAAATTTAAGTTTGCTAGTACTATCGTTATTAACTAAACTACGGTTTGTTAAATACCATAAATATTGGGCATTAGCAAATTGTGTATTCATTTTTTGTTGTGCTTTATCTGTTGTCATAATTTGTGATTTATCAGACATTTCTTTATATGAAATGTTTGAATAATTTAAACTTTTAAATTGTCAATCACTATTATAAGGACTATATGATGTTGCGGTTGCGTCAGCTAAATATTCACGACCATCAAGATGAACTAAATTTAGTCCATTTGTGTCAAAGAAGGCAACTACCATATCTTTAGTTTTACCGACTGTTCAGTTTCCACTAATTTCATCGGCAGTAGCTTTTCTCCCAATAGCAGTTACTGCTGCATCTAAATCAGCAACTGGTGCTGTTGATGTAGCGCCAATACTATCATAAACACTTGCTTTTAAAATATTCGATTTAACAGCATCCGCTTGTGTACTTAATGTTAATAAGTCTGTTGATGGTGTTGCAGTTCCTTTACTATTGTTAATAAAATCATCTCAACTTGGTGCGGTTTTTAAAGCAGTTAAATCAGTATTAATTTGATTTTGGGTGTTTTCATCAAAACTATCTTTTGTAAAACCAGTATCAGTTGGTGTTACTCCCGATTTAAAGGCATAAGTTATTTTTGAAATAGCTAGCGGTTTTTCGTTTTGGAATCAGTTTTCAATAAGATATTTTTGAAATAATGAATATTGTCCAGAATCATATGATTGTGATAAAAATGGTTTTCCAATTGATGTTTTACTTGCATCAGCAAAAACAGGTGTTGCTACTGGTGGGAATTTAACCATATATTTAGTAACATCATAACCTTCTGTTTTTAAATTTCCGGCAATTGTGTCTAAACGAGTATTAATTGCATCAATTGTTAATTGACTTAAATCTGCACCAAAACTTCCACTTGTATTATCTCAACTAAAAGCTAAAGCTACTTGTGTTCGTGAGTTTTGATCACTAGTATTTCAATCTTTTGCTTGTCCTCCGCCTTTAAGAAAATCAGCGAAAGAACTTAATTTAGTTACTGATGTATCAGTTGTATTAGTTTGATATGTTCGCATATTATTATTTAATAGAATGTTAGTTAACATTTGTGTTCCACTAATTCCTCCATCAGCACCGGTTGTCATAATAGTGGCTTTATAATTCTGCTCTTCAATCCCATATTTTTTATTTCCACTAGCACCAGTAATATCTTTATAATTTGAATCTAAAAAATCATAATATTTTTTTTCTCAATTTTTTTGGTCGCTATCTTTAAAACTTTGTTTCTTTTTCTCAACAATATTGTTTGTGTTTTGAACTAATAAATTTCATTGGTCTTTTAAAATGTCTTTTAAATCTTTATAGTCTGCAATATCACCAACTGTTGTTTGAGCAGTTGGAAAAAATTTATCTGGATTAGCTAAAGCTGCCACATTTAAAATTTGCGTTAATTGCACTGACATTTTAGTTCTTGTTGGTCCATCTCATTGTGATGGATCATTTGTTCATGTTCCATTCCCCGCATCAACAAAGGGATTTGCTAAAACACTTCAAATATCAGGGGAAGTAATTTGTTTTCCACCATAAATTCCTGGGAGTCAAGCTCAAATACTATCACCATTCCCATTTTTATGTTGATTGTTATTTTCTTTATTACTACATGCCACTACCCCAGAAGCTGTTGCCCCGACTATTACCACACTGCTAAGTACTGATAAAAGTTTCTTCATTTTGGTTCATCCTTCCTTTTGACTTATTATTTTTTGTACTTTTTGATAAAAAAATACTAAGTACATTCTATTAAAAAATTATAATAAAGTCTACTTTTATTGTACAATAAAAGTAGACTTTATTTTTAAAAAAATAAAGATATTTCACTTGAAAATAACGCAAGAAGCTCTTATAAAGGAGGAGTAAAAATGCAAAATATTGAGATAAAAGATTTATTTGTTTCTGCTGATAATGAGATGATTTTAAATGGTTTAAATTTGACTGTTAATATTAATGAAATTCACGCTTTAATGGGGCCAAATGGAAATGGAAAATCAACTTTGTTATCAACAATTATGGGACACCCTAGTTACACGGTGGAAAGTGGGGATATTTTAATTGATTGTGAAAGTATTTTAAATAAAACAGTTGATGAACGCAGCAAAATGGGTGTCTTTTTTGCAATTCAGTCACCAGTTGAAATTTCTGGAGTTTTAAATTTAGACTTTTTAAAAGCAATTATTAATGCTCATCGCGATGCTCCAATTAAGTTACCACAATTATATAATGACATTAATCATAATATTAAAAATTTAAAAATTGATGATAGTATGATTCGCCGTTATTTAAATACTGGTTTTTCTGGTGGAGAAAAGAAAAAAAATGAAATTTTACAATTAAACTTATTAAAACCAACATTGGCTTTAATCGATGAAATTGATTCGGGGTTAGATGTTGATGCTTTGAATGTTGTTAGTGCTGAATTAAATAAAATGCGGCAAGAAAATTTTTCAGCAATTATTGTTTCACATTATGATCGTTTTTTTAATTTGGTCCAGCCAACCCAT
This sequence comes from Spiroplasma endosymbiont of Sarcophaga carnaria, assembly GCF_964019595.1. NCBI lineage: Bacteria > Bacillati > Mycoplasmatota > Mollicutes > Entomoplasmatales > Spiroplasmataceae > Spiroplasma > Spiroplasma endosymbiont of Sarcophaga carnaria. The sequence goes on along the minus strand of NZ_OZ026456.1, from coordinate 733,436 downwards.
GCCCATGTCATTGTTAAAGGGAAAATTGTTAAAAGTGGTGATTATAGTTTAGTTAAAAAGATTAATGAAGAGGGTTATGAATGATTATTGCAGGAATTAAACTTAACATTTGATAATAAAAAAGCAGAAGCAAAACCTTTGACGGGGATTGGCTGTGCTGCGCAAAAAGGAAAATAACAATGCGAGTTTTACTGAATCAGCAAGAAGAAATTATTAGTGATAATCTTTTGATTAATGATACAACACAAAACTTAACGATTAAAAATACTAATCCTGGGCAAGTTATTAATCTTAATTTTTCAACCAATCTTTCTAATAAAACTTTTTTAATTTTTTTAAATTTAACTGCCGAAGCAACCATTAACTATAATATTCCTGCTCAAGATCAAATTAACATTATTAATATTTATAAAAATCGTGAATGTGAGCAAGTTGCTAATCTTTTTTATAATGTGCTAGAAAAAACCCATGTTAATGTTTATCATTTAAACATTGTTAATAGTAATATTACCGAAAATGTTACTTTTAATTTACAAGGCAAGCGTAGTACACTTAAATATTATCTCGCAAGTTTGGCAACGCATAATTATCAAAAAAATGCAATTATTTATGCGCACCATTTAGCGCCCGCAACTGAAAGTGATATTAAAACATATTCAATCGCAAAGGATAATTCATTACAAACCGTTAAATGTACTAGTCACATTGAGAAAACAATGAGTAAATCAGAGGCTCATCAAGAGTTACGATTATTAGTTTTTGATAAGACTTCAAAGGCAATTTCTGATCCAATTTTATTGATTGATGAAAACGACATTAAGGCAAGCCATGCCAATGCTGTGGGAATGTTAGACCCTGACCAAATCTTTTATTTACAAACAAGAGGTTTAACAGTTAATCAGGCACGAAAATTAATTTGCATGGGTTATTTTAAAAATGTGATTGATGCAATTGAGGATGAAACATTACAAAAAAATATTATTGATGAAATTGATAAAGAAATTGGAGAATAAATATGATTGATTATAAAAAAATTAGAGCAGAATTTCCTTTTTTTAAAAATAATGCTGATCAAATTTATCTTGATAGTTCAGCGACTAGTTTAAAACCACAAGTTGTGATTGATGCGATTAATAATTATTATACTCACTATGGAACTAATCCTCATAATACTGATAGTGATTTAGGGTATGAAACAAATGTGCAATATGAAACAATTCGTGGTAAGATTAAGCATTTTATTAATGCTAAAAAAGATCAAGAAATTATTTTTACGCCGGGAACAACATATAGTTTAAACCAAATAGCTTATGGGTTAAGCGACCTTATTCATGCCGGAGATGAAATTTTAATTACAAAACAAGAACATGGGGCAAATATTTTACCATGGTATCGTTTAGCATCAGAGAAAAAGGGTTATGTTAAATTTTTACCAGAAAAAAATTTTAGCATCGATTTAGAACAATTATCAAAAGTGATTACTGCTAAGACAAAAATAGTTTCTTTTGCTAATGTTCCCAATATTTTAGGTTATGAAAATAATCCGATGGTAATTATTGCAATGATTAAAAAAATTAATCCTGAAATAATTGTTGTGGTTGATTGTGCGCAAGGAATTATTCATATGCCAACTGATGTTCAAAAATGAAATGCTGATTTTATTACTTTTTCTGCTCATAAAATTTTTGGGCCAACTGGAATTGGAATTTTATGAGGAAAAGAAGAATTATTATTGAAACTAAAACCATTAATTGTTGGTGGCGGGATGAATGCTCAGATTGAAGGCAACGGGTCAGATTATCTTTTAAAGGGATTACCAGACCGATTAGAAGCGGGATCACCTAATATTGCTGATATTTTTGGTTTTGGAGCAGCGATTGATTTTGTCAATCGACTTACATTAAAAGAAATTATTAGTTACACTCATCAGTTAAAACAATATGCGCTTGAGCAATTTAATCAAAAATTAAAAGATAAGGTTATTATTTATAATGCTGATGCTAAAGCGGGAACATTGGTGTTTAATGTAAAAGATGTTTTTTGTCAAGATGTTGCGACGCATATCGGTAGTCGTAACAAAATTACAGTTCGAAGCGGTGATCATTGTGCTCGGTTAATTGGAGAAATTATTCCGGATAAAAATACAATTCGTGTTAGTTTTTCAATTTACAACAGTTATGAAGATATTGATTTATTAGTAACAGCCCTTGCTAATGAAACCGCTTTTTTGGGAAGGTTGGTTTAAATGGAATTTGATAAAAATGATCCAATGTTTTTACGGCAAATTATTATGGAACATTATTCAGAACCACAATATAAGGGGTTAACGAAAGAAGCCAGCGCACACTCAATTCATCAAGCTTCAGAATCATGTATTGATGATATTCATTTAGAATTAATAGTGGCCGACCAAAAAATTATGATGGCACGATTTGATGGTGTTGGTTGTGCAATTTCAACTGCATCAACAGATATTATGGCGCAGGAATTAGAAGGAAAAACCATTCGTGATGGTTTAGCGATTATTGATAATTATCTTGCAATGGTTTTTGATAAACCATATGATGAGACAAAGTTAAACGAACTAGTTGCATTTATTAATATTGCAAAACAACCTAACCGAATTAAATGTGCTACAACTGGTGTCACTGGTTTTCAAACTTTATTATTAAATTTATTAGATCCAAGTAACAAAAAATAAAGGAGGTGTTATTAATGCCAAAGTTAAAACAAGAAAAACAAATTAAAGAAATTTCTAGTTATAAATATGGTTTTAATGACGGAGATATTTCTTACTATAACACGGGGAAAGGTCTTAATGAAGATATTATTAATGAAATTTCAGATCATAAAAATGAACCAGCGTGAATGCGCGAATATCGCTTACAATCATATCGTAATTTCTTAAAAATTAATAACCCAAGTTGGGGACCAAATTTAGAATTTATGAATTTTGATGATTATGTTTACTATATTAAACCAACCGATCACACTGCTACAAAATGAGAAGAAGTACCAGAAAAAATTAAAAATACTTTTGATCGGTTGGGATTACCAGCAGCGGAACGAGATTATTTAGCAGGGATAAAAGCTCAATATGATAGTGAGCCGGTTTATGGTAGTATGTTAAAAGAAGTTGAAGAAAAAGGGGTCATCTTTTTAGATTGTGATACGGCGTTGCGTGAACATCCTGAGTTATTTAAGAAATACTTTGGGACATTAGTTCCAAATACAGATAATAAATATGCCGCTTTAAATAGTGCCGTGTGGTCAGGAGGTTCATTTATTTATGTTCCGAAAGGAGTTAAATTGGAAAAACCATTACAAGCTTATTTCCGAATTAATTACGAGAACAGTGGACAGTTCGAACGAACATTAATTATTGTTGAAGATGATGCTGAATTAAATTATATCGAAGGGTGTACTGCGCCAATTTATTCTCGTGATTCTTTGCATGCCGCAATTGTTGAAATTTTTGTTGGGAAAAATGCTAAAATGCGTTATACAACAGTTCAAAATTGAAGTGACAATGTTTTAAACTTAGTAACAAAACGAAGCATTGTTGAAGAAAATGGCCAAATGGAATGAATCGACGGTAATATTGGGTCAAAAATTAATATGAAATATCCAAGTGTTATTTTGAAAGGAAACAATAGTAAAGGACAATGTATTTCGATTGCTGTTGCAAAAGAAAATGTCATTCAAGATGCCGGTTCAAAAATGATTCATTTGGGGAAAAATACTTCTTCAAAAATTATTTCAAAATCAATGACCTTTAATGGTGGAACAGCAAATTATCGTGGTTTAGTTCACATTGGACCAAAAGCTCAATATTCAAAAGCACGGGTTGAATGTGACACCTTAATTTTAGATGGGAAATCACATTCAGATACAATTCCACAAAATAAAGTTTATAATAATGAATCACAAATTGAACATGAAGCTACTGTTAGTAAAGTTTCTGAAGAACAATTATTTTATTTACAAAGTCGCGGGTTATCGGAACAAGAAGCTTTAGAAATGATTATAATGGGGTTTTTAGAACCTTTTACAAGAGAATTACCAATGGAATATGCTGTTGAATTGAATCAATTAATTAAGATGGATATGGAAGGCAGTGTTGGTTAATGGCCGTTGTTGATAAACAACAGATTCGACAAGAAAAGCTGCTGGCTCGGCAAAACATTGCTTTATCATTACGTCATCAAAAAGAGCAACAAATTTTTGATTGTTTTTTTAATAATAATATGATCCAAAATAGTAAAAATATTGCCCTTTATTATTCTATTAAGGGGGAAGTTGATACGATTTTAATTATACAAAAATTATTAGCAGCAAACATTAATGTTTTTTTGCCCCGAATGGCAGGAACTGATTTACAATTTTATCAAATTACTAATTTATCAACTGATTTAGAATTTGATCAGCGTTTTGGTCTTTATGAACCACAAACAACATTACCGCTAATTGAAAAAAGTGAAATTGATGTTATTGTTGTTCCAATTGTTGCTTTTGACCAAAATAATTTTCGTTTAGGCTATGGGAAAGGTTATTATGATCGCTTTTTAAAAAATTATCAAAAGACGGTAATTGGATTAGCTTTTAGCGAACAATTAGTGACAAAACCATTACCAATTGAAAAACATAATATTAGAATTAAAACAATTATTAGTGCTTAATTAGACAAGGAGTAAATATGAATTTACCATTATTACGTGTTATTAGTAAATATTGATTCGCATCGTTACACACTTATTTAATAACGTTGGTTTTACCAGTGTTATTATATTTTATTAGTATCCGTGTTACTAATATGTTTAATAGCAATGCTAGTTATTTAGCATTACCGGGATCAATTTTATTGGTGGGTGTATTAAATGGAATTCTTGATTTATCAATTGCTTTTTATGAATTTCGAAAAACAAGTTTTGCACGACAACTGCATTTATTAAAAGCATCAATTTATCAGTTAATTTTTGTTTTAGTTTTGATTAATTTAATGACCACGTTAGTGGGATCATTACGGTTATTTTTAATTGCCTTTCTAAGTTATGGGGAAGCAATTCATATTGAATGAATTAATTGGTTTAGTTTTTTTTGAGCAATCATTTTATGTTCTTTTCTTTCTTCATTAATTGGAATTTTAATTGCGCTTTGTTCGAAGGATTTAAAAGTTATTTTAGTAACCTCAATTTCTGTTTTTTTAATTTTTGCTTTTTTAGCAGGCTTATTTTTCCCAATTGGGGTTATTCGTAGTGATAAAATCTTAAATATTATTGGTTATTTGTTAGCACCAAGTTATTCGTCATAAATTATGGGTAGTGCTTTTTTTGATCAGTTCCAGAATGAATTTTAGATTCTAATTTATATCCAAATTTAACATATTTTTCAGAGTTACATAATATTTGATTGCCAAGTTTAATTAGTTTTGGGTGAAGTTTTGCTTTTTTTAGTTTAATTTTTGTTATTAATTATTATCTTTAATTTTGTCGAAAACTCTTGATGAAATAAAAAAAATCATCAATATGACAATTTGAAAACTAATTTTGTGTAAGATTATGATTTTGCTTTAAATTTTTTAAACGTTAAAATATAATACCGTTGATTGTTGGTTTGGTGTTAAACCTTTGTGTTGGTATTTTCATTTTCAGAGCTTTAAATAATTTTGAATATTAGTGAAACCCAAACCATGATAATGAATTAAGGCTTCTTTAAGACTGGATTGTAATTTACTAATCTTATTTAACTTTTGATAACTAGTATCAGGGTTTGTACTAGTTTTGGTGGAATATAGAGTAGAATTTGTTTGTTTTGCTACTAATAAATATAGTGGTTGCATATCAGAAATAATTATTGATTTTTCTTTAATTAGTTGCTTATTCATATTTTCAATAATCCATTGTTTTTGTAATCTTTTGGTATTGGTGGATTGAACAAAAATATTATTATTGCTATCAACTGCCATTTGAATACAGCATTTGGTATCAGTTGAAAATGGATCGAGATGAGTTTTTCGTTTATCAAATTTATCTTTAAAATTGCCTTTATGAATTTCTTTAATAAATGTTTCATCCATTTGGATTTGACCATTTAATTTTTTAAATTTTAACTGTGTATTTTCTAATTGTTTTGATTGCATTAATTTTTGTCGATTATATCAAGCGGTTTTTGGGGTTGTTTTAATAAAACGAGAAATTATTTTACTAGATTGTCCTAACAATGAAATTTGAATTAATAAATTTCACTGTTCATAATTTAAATGACTTCAATAAGTAAAATGATGACGAAATGCATCAAAACTAGCACGACATTTTTTACATAAATATTTTTGTTTTCCTTCGGAATTATGACCATTTTTAACACAATGAAAAGATTTGCAATTAGGACATATAATGCCTTTATCTCTAAATTTTTGATCAATTTCATTTAAACGTTTTTGTTTTTTAATTAAGTCTGCTTGTTGTTTTATTTTTTCATAAAATTCTAAAAATTGATCATCTGTTAAGCTATTTATTAATTCTGTAATTATTTTTTTCATCATTTATTTACCTCTATATATTAAAAATATACCTAATTTTAGGTATATTTTATAAATATCAAGAGTTTTCGACAAAATTAAAGATTATTATCAAGATAAATAAAATATGATATGATATTTTTAGACAATTTAATATATAGTTATTTAGAGTTAGGGAATTAAGTGTAAATCTTGAGCTGTCCCAGCAACTGTGATATGGACGAACACCACAAGCCACTGAAAATATTTTTTGGGAAGGCGGTTAGTAGGATGAAGTTAAGCCAGTAGACCTTTCTAAATTTAATTAGTCTTATTATATAACTCCTGGGTGTGAGTCATGTAATTATTTTGCAAACAAATAATTTAATGATTGTTATATAAAAAGCATTTTGGGAATGCTTTTTTGTTTATTGTAACTAGAATTAAATTGTCCATTGTTAATTTGCTAGAAAGAATAAAAAAGAAGATGGAAAAATTATTAATAGTGATATTAAGTAGTTCATTTATTTTGTCACCAACAGCGACAATTATTGCTTGTAAAAATACTGATGAGTTTATTTCATATAAGTATCCAGATTGGATTTAGCATATGAAAACAGAGGAATCAAAAGAGTTTACCGTTGGTTATGATAATTATTATTTATCATCGGCAAGAAGTAGTTTCGAACAAAACAATTGGTTAGACCTTAACCAAGAAAGCCATGTTTATGTTCATTTTAAGAATATTACTAATATTGATGAAATTATGAAAAAGTTATCATTTGCTGATACTGCTAATATGCAACTCGTAACTCAGATTTATGAGCCAATAACATTTAGAAAAGCCGACAACGGTATGTATATTTCTAATCCCTTTTTAACGCAAAATACAGCTGTTGGTGGATATACTATGATGGCAAAAGATAAATGACAAGACATTAAAAATAGTAAAAATATGAAACAACTAAATGATCGCTTTCAAAAAGAGTTTGATGAACGCGGAACAATTGCTGATTCGCATCCAGTTCAAGAAGTAAATGGAACAAAATTTGTATGATGAGATTCTAATAGTTGAGGAAACTTATTGCAAACAGATATTCAGAAGGAAATTTATGGTGTTTGAAGTAACACTGAAAATAAAATTCAAGTGGGAATGAACATTCCATTGAGCCTTACAAGTGAGGGTTCAATTAAAGTGTCAAAAACAGGTGCCCACAATGTATTTCGAATTGATTTAAATTATCAAGAAGATTGAATAAATAATAGTTTTAACAAAGTAAAATATCTTCTACCCCACTGAGGTTTTTACTTTACAATTAAAGGTGATAATAATGCCCAATATATTTCACCACAACTAATTCCTGCAATTAATAATAACTTTCGTGCTTCCGATGTTTTGATATTCTTAAAATCAAAAAATTTTAATTATTTTAATACTGAAGGTTATAAAAATGCTTTAATTTTGTCGAAAACTCTTGATATTTATAAAATATACCTAAAATTAGGTATATTTTTAATATATAGAGGTAAATAAATGATGAAAAAAATAATTACAGAATTAATAAATAGCTTAACAGATGATCAATTTTTAGAATTTTATGAAAAAATAAAACAACAAGCAGACTTAATTAAAAAACAAAAACGTTTAAATGAAATTGATCAAAAATTTAGAGATAAAGGCATTATATGTCCTAATTGCAAATCTTTTCATTGTGTTAAAAATGGTCATAATTCCGAAGGAAAACAAAAATATTTATGTAAAAAATGTCGTGCTAGTTTTGATGCATTTCGTCATCATTTTACTTATTGAAGTCATTTAAATTATGAACAGTGAAATTTATTAATTCAAATTTCATTGTTAGGACAATCTAGTAAAATAATTTCTCGTTTTATTAAAACAACCCCAAAAACCGCTTGATATAATCGACAAAAATTAATGCAATCAAAACAATTAGAAAATACACAGTTAAAATTTAAAAAATTAAATGGTCAAATCCAAATGGATGAAACATTTATTAAAGAAATTCATAAAGGCAATTTTAAAGATAAATTTGATAAACGAAAAACTCATCTCGATCCATTTTCAACTGATACCAAATGCTGTATTCAAATGGCAGTTGATAGCAATAATAATATTTTTGTTCAATCCACCAATACCAAAAGATTACAAAAACAATGGATTATTGAAAATATGAATAAGCAACTAATTAAAGAAAAATCAATAATTATTTCTGATATGCAACCACTATATTTATTAGTAGCAAAACAAACAAATTCTACTCTATATTCCACCAAAACTAGTACAAACCCTGATACTAGTTATCAAAAGTTAAATAAGATTAGTAAATTACAATCCAGTCTTAAAGAAGCCTTAATTCATTATCATGGTTTGGGTTTCACTAATATTCAAAATTATTTAAAGCTCTGAAAATGAAAATACCAACACAAAGGTTTAACACCAAACCAACAATCAACGGTATTATATTTTAACGTTTAAAAAATTTAAAGCAAAATCATAATCTTACACAAAATTAGTTTTCAAATTGTCATATTGATGATTTTTTTTATTTCATCAAGAGTTTTCGACAAAATTAAAGTAAAAATGCCAAAATAATTTCATAATTTTCCGGTATAATTACTATAATTATCGAAAGGAGAAAAATATGAAAAATTTGACATGATCAAAAATTTTAATGTTTATTGGCGCTGCTTGAATTATTATAATTGGAATTTTGTTTGCGGCAGGTGTTCCAGCAAAAACTTCAATTTATGGCTGAGATACAAGTTGACCAGTCTTACTGATTTTAGGGGTTTTATATATTTTAATTCCCTTATCAGTTAAGCCGGGATTCTGATCATTATTATGAGCTTTAGCGATCACTGGTTTAGCAGTCATTTTCTTAATTGGATTCTTTGTTAACGCAGATTACCAATCACCCTGAACTTATTTAGGGGCCATTCCTAATCTTTTCATTGGGGTTGGAGCATTAGGATGGATTTTTGTCTATGAGTAAAAAATTAAATATTTATGAAAAATGACATCAACTATCAATAATGTCATTTTTTTTATTTAAGATGGTTATCAAGGTTCTAATTATATTAATGGTTGATAATAACTTGATTTGAATAATTATACTCCTTGTCTTTTTTTTGTATGATCACTTCATATCCGATGAAAAAACTCATGGGAGGAAAAAAAATGAAAAAAATATTAGTAATGCTAGGGGTTTTTAATTTTAGTGTTGTTAGTCCGGGTTTGATTATTAGTTGTGTTGCAAAACCAAATACTGATCAAGAAGAAAATAATGGTATTGATTATCAAGGTGATTTAAAAATTTTAAATGAAATTACCAAAAAAGTTAGTGCTGCGTTTCAAAAATATGCGATGGAAAAAGCATTAGTTGATATTAACGATTATCCAACTAATGGTCTTGAAAAATTATTTACAATGGTCAGTAAGAAACAATCACAGCGACAATTGAATTTAAATGATGAAAATGTTGGTTCAGGGTTAAACGCATTAATAAATGGTTTTCTGACTATTTTTGATAATGTTAATCGTGAAATTGCTGACCAATATTCAAATTATTATATTAATACATTACTGTTAAGTGCTGATGTAAAAGGTTATCAGTTTATGTTAAACCACATTGACACTGAACAGTTAAGATCATTAGCAAATGTTGATGTTAACAATTTGCAAGGAGTTCGGTTGGATTTTAAATTAGAAGTTAAAATCCAATTTAAAACATTAGAAACACGTGTTCCATTTTTAGTACAATATACAGTTACAAATGATAAAGTAAAAATGGAAGAAATTTTGACGGCTGTGACAGGAACCCTTTCAAAAGCAATTGTAAAATTTTTTAATTCAATGGCAGAAAATATTATTGTGGATGAAAATCCAGCTTTTCGGAGTATTTATGAAAATTTTGATTTAAATTATGCGTTTGATCATAGTATGTTAGATGGAATTGTTCAAAAGGAATTAAATACAGCCTTACAGGCTGATGATGAACTTGGTGAAATTTGAAATAGTATTACTTATGCTAAAGATGAACAAATTTTAGTTTTATTAAATTCAATTATTAATACAGATACAAATGGTGTTACCCCTGTTATTCCTAATGGTGAAAAATATACGTGGGTTAATACTGGTTATGCTCCCGATAAATTAACACCAGAAAACTTTTTAGAATATTATGGAGAAAAATTAAATATTCTAACAAGCACGTCAGGTCCAAAATTACAATTAGGGCAGTTTAAAATTAACTTAGCAAAAATTTTGGTAGCGGGAGAGTACCATTATCTGGTGTAGTGTTAAATGATGGTAAACCATTTTATTTAAGTGTTGGGATTACGCGTGATGGAATGATTGAAAAAATTAAAAATTTTGGTCGAATTATTAGTGCCTTTTATAAATATTATAAAATTACTTGAGATATTAAGGTTTGAAAAGAAGGTGCTTTGTTTTTAGATGTTGGTTATTGAAATGGTCTAGAAAAACAAGTTAAAACTGATGGTTTGTCACACCGTAAAATTTGAAAAATGCTGTTAAATAAATTTAAAACTGATCCACAAAATCAAATTTTACCAGATATTGATAAATTTTGAGTAACAACAGAAGTTGTTGATTTGGTACCTGTAATCGGAAGCGATCGGTCATTAAGTATTTATGCAAATAGAAATTATAGTTTGCGTTTTAATTTTGGAGTTAATGCAACAACTAATAATATTTATTATACGCCATGACCTGTAAATATCTACGGAATTGCTTTTAAACCATAAGATTATGTTTATCCAAAAACAAGATAAAATGATATTAAAATGAAAGAACTTTATTGGTTCTTTCATTTTTTAATTAATGGTTAAAAAGTAAATTAAAATAAAGTTGCTTTTTCTTAACTTATTGTTATAATTAACTAGGCATTTATTCTACTTAGTAGAATATGCTTAAATGTGGTAGTAATGTTAACATTACGTTTGGACCACAGCGAGAATTCAAAAGGAGGAAATTGCTCGTGGCAAGGATTACTAGAATTGCAAAATTAGAATTTCAGGCTGGGCAAGCAAAACCGGGGCCAGAGTTAGCTTCATTAGGAATTAACATGCCGCAGTTTTGTACTCAGTTCAACGATGCAACAAAAGACCGTATGGGTGATGTTGTACCAGTCGTGATTACAGCATTTGATGATAAATCATTTAAATTTGAATTAAAAACTACTCCGGCAGCGATCTTATTAAAGAAAGCTGCTAAAATCCAAAAAGGATCGGCAAAAGCAAAGGATGAAAAAGTTGCAACTATTTCAGCAGACGAAGTTCGTAAAATCGCTGAATATAAGTTGGTTGACTTAAATGCAAACGATGTTGAAGCAGCAATGCATATTATTGAAGGAACTGCTCGTAATATGGGAATTGTTGTTGACGGTATGCCAAGTAAGAAGGAGAAAAACTAACAATGGCAAAATTTGGAAAAAAATATAATCAAGCTGTTGAATTAGTAGAAAAAAACAAAGTTTATCCAATTACTGAAGCAATTGAATTGGCAAAGAAAACAGCAACAACAAAATTTGATTCAACAGTTGAAGTTGCTTTTAATTTAAATGTTGATCCTCGTCATGCTGACCAACAAATTAGGGGAGCAGTTGTTTTACCAAAAGGAACTGGAAAAACACAACGAATTTTAGTCTTAACAAATAGTAAGGAAGCTGATTCAAAAGCAGCTGGGGCAAATTTTGTTGGGGGAAAAGATTTAATTGAAAAAATTCAAAAAGAAAATTGATTTGATTATGATGTAATTATTGCGACACCAGATATTATGGCTGAATTAGGGAAAATTGGGAAATTATTAGGACCAAAAGGTCTAATGCCAAACCCTAAAACAGGAACTGTTACACCAGATGTTACAAAAGCGATTGATGATGTTAAAAAAGGAAAAGTTGAATATCGTGTTGATAAAAATGGAAACATTCATTCAATTATTGGAAAAGCATCATTCAAAGCAGAAGATTTAAAAGCTAATTATGATGTAATTTATGAGGCAATTCGGAAAGCAAAACCAGCTGCTGTTAAAGGAGCATATATTAAGAATATTGCTGTTACAACAACAATGGGGCCAGGAATTAAAGTCTTAATTTAATTATAAGATTTAAGAAACTAACGAGAGTTAGTTTTTTAATTTGTCAAAATTTACCTTTAATTTTGTCGAAAACTCTTGATGAAATAAAAAAAATCATCAATATGACAATTTGAAAACTAATTTTGTGTAAGATTATGATTTTGCTTTAAATTTTTTAAACGTTAAAATATAATACCGTTGATTGTTGGTTTGGTGTTAAACCTTTGTGTTGGTATTTTCATTTTCAGAGCTTTAAATAATTTTGAATATTAGTGAAACCCAAACCATGATAATGAATTAAGGCTTCTTTAAGACTGGATTGTAATTTACTAATCTTATTTAACTTTTGATAACTAGTATCAGGGTTTGTACTAGTTTTGGTGGAATATAGAGTAGAATTTGTTTGTTTTGCTACTAATAAATATAGTGGTTGCATATCAGAAATAATTATTGATTTTTCTTTAATTAGTTGCTTATTCATATTTTCAATAATCCATTGTTTTTGTAATCTTTTGGTATTGGTGGATTGAACAAAAATATTATTATTGCTATCAACTGCCATTTGAATACAGCATTTGGTATCAGTTGAAAATGGATCGAGATGAGTTTTTCGTTTATCAAATTTATCTTTAAAATTGCCTTTATGAATTTCTTTAATAAATGTTTCATCCATTTGGATTTGACCATTTAATTTTTTAAATTTTAACTGTGTATTTTCTAATTGTTTTGATTGCATTAATTTTTGTCGATTATATCAAGCGGTTTTTGGGGTTGTTTTAATAAAACGAGAAATTATTTTACTAGATTGTCCTAACAATGAAATTTGAATTAATAAATTTCACTGTTCATAATTTAAATGACTTCAATAAGTAAAATGATGACGAAATGCATCAAAACTAGCACGACATTTTTTACATAAATATTTTTGTTTTCCTTCGGAATTATGACCATTTTTAACACAATGAAAAGATTTGCAATTAGGACATATAATGCCTTTATCTCTAAATTTTTGATCAATTTCATTTAAACGTTTTTGTTTTTTAATTAAGTCTGCTTGTTGTTTTATTTTTTCATAAAATTCTAAAAATTGATCATCTGTTAAGCTATTTATTAATTCTGTAATTATTTTTTTCATCATTTATTTACCTCTATATATTAAAAATATACCTAATTTTAGGTATATTTTATAAATATCAAGAGTTTTCGACAAAATTAAAGAAATTTACCACTATTATTGTATAATATTAGTAGTACAAAAGTACATTATTAGAAAAATGAGAGGAGACGCAAGTTAATGCATTTATATTTACAAGCGGATGTTGGGCAAGCGGTTGTTGATACTTTAAAAGCATGGGGCTTTTGAAGTGCAATTATTGCGACGATGTTTGTGATTTTTTTGGGTTGATTTTTAACAAAACGGGGAACCTTTAAAAAAGACTGAGAAGCAGTTTTAATTAAAATTGTAATGGTAGTTGGTTTACCATGTTTAGCATTTGATGGGTTTATGGCTGATACAACTGTTGAACAAGTTAAAACACAAGCAGCCATTTTATTAGTGGGATTTTTATTTTATATTATTTTAGGAATTGTTGCAAAATATTTTTACATTAAATATGATCAAGATGTTCGAGATACTTTAGCAATGTGTACTGTTTTTGCCTCAACTACTTTCTTCGGAATTCCAGTTGTGACTGCTTTATTCGGAGCGGGGAAAGCAGCTTTACCAGCTAATATCTTTAATATTCCTTATCGAGTATTCTTATATTCATTAGGGTTTATTGTAATGAGTAAACCAGTGGCAGGTCAGTTAGCACCAGTTGGGCAAACAACAGTTGAAACAGTTGTTGATGTCAAAATGGATCCAGCTGGTTATGCCCAAGTAAAAGCTGAAATGCGAGTTAAAAAAATGGCAACGGTTAAAGCAAACTTAAAACAAATTTTTGTTAATCCAATTTTAATTGCAACAATTATTGGATTTATCTTTTGAGTAACACAGTTAATTCCAGGAATTGCAGTTGTTCCTGATCAAAATGCGATTGGTAGTGGTAAATTATTTTCACCATTACGATTAGATAATTCTTTCCCACCATTATTTAAAATAACAAAAACATTAGAAGGAGTCTGTACACCATTAGCTTGATTAGCAATTGGGATGACATTGGCGAAAGGAAAAATTCGCGAAGCAATGCAAGATAAAAAAGTATGGTATGGAATGATGATGAAAGTTATTTTAGCACCAGTGGTTGGGTTAGTGTTGGCAGTTATTTTTGCCGTAATTGGAAAACAAATTGGCGCATGAAAATTAGATTCAATCGGATTAGCGGTAATTGTTATTATGTTAGCAGCACCACCAGCTTCGGTAATTGTTGCATATTCAATTGGCTATAATAAACAACAAATGTTAACAAGTAACTTAACATTAGTTTCAACGTTATTTTCAATTATTTCGTTACCATTCTGAGTAATTATTACAACAGCAATTGGAGCAACTTCATTATTTACATATTAGGAAAAATAACAATTAATACAAATTAGGAGAAAATATTAATGAGTACAAAAATTAAAATGGTTTGTTATGGGGTTCGTAAAACTGAACGTCCATTTTTTGAACAGTTAAATGAAAAATATGGTTATGAGTTAACTTTAATCGAAGAATATTTAACAAAAGATAATATTGCAACAGCGAAAGGCCATAATGCTGTCATGGTGCGAGCTAATTGTGATTGTTATGAGGAAAACTTATTAAAGATGAAAGAATATGGTGTTAAATATTTATTGACAAGAACAGTTGGGTATAATCACATTGATTTAGCAAAAGCGTATGAATTAGGATTTAAGATGGCTTATGTTCCAGGTTACTCACCAAATGCTGTGAGTGAACTAGCGGTTGCAATGGGAAATGCTTTGTTACGAAATTTATTTTATATGGCGAATAATGAAAAAAATACTAATTTTAAGGTTGATGATTTTATGTTTGCAAAAGAAATTCGTAATTCAACAATTGGAATTATTGGAACAGGACGCATTGGATTTGAGACAGCAAAAGCATGACATGGGATGGGAGCAAAAGTTCTAGGACAAGATATCTATGAAAGTGATGCAGCAAAAGAAATTTTAACTTATACTGATTTAGACACATTAATTAAAGAATCAGATTTAATTTCATTGCATTGTCCATATATTAAAGAGGAAAATCATCATTTAGTTAATAAAGAATTTTTAGCAAAAATGAAACCAGGGTCCGTTTTAATTAATGCCGCACGAGGACAATTAATGGATAGTGAAGCTGTTTATGAAGCAGTAAAGTCAAACCATTTAAAAGGGGTTGGCTTAGATGTTTTAGAAAATGAAGGTGATGTTTTCTTTAAAGATTTTAAGGGTGAAAAAATGCCAGATGACATTACTAATAAACTATTAACATTATATCCACGGGTAATTATTACTCCACACGTCGGTTCATATACCGATGAAGCGGTTAAAAATATGGTTGAAACAACATATGAAAATTTAAAAGAAATTTTAACAACTGGTGAAACAAAAAATAAAATCTAATTTAAGATAAATTTACAAACAGTAGGAAAACAAAATATTGATTCAAATAATTTGCTTAATCTCAGCAAATTATTTGTTTGTTTTACAAGAGTTAACTACAAATTATTTGATAAAAGACATTAGTGTCTTTTTTTAATATAATAATAAATATATTCTTTAATTTTGTCGAAAACTCTTGATATTTATAAAATATACCTAAAATTAGGTATATTTTTAATATATAGAGGTAAATAAATGATGAAAAAAATAATTACAGAATTAATAAATAGCTTAACAGATGATCAATTTTTAGAATTTTATGAAAAAATAAAACAACAAGCAGACTTAATTAAAAAACAAAAACGTTTAAATGAAATTGATCAAAAATTTAGAGATAAAGGCATTATATGTCCTAATTGCAAATCTTTTCATTGTGTTAAAAATGGTCATAATTCCGAAGGAAAACAAAAATATTTATGTAAAAAATGTCGTGCTAGTTTTGATGCATTTCGTCATCATTTTACTTATTGAAGTCATTTAAATTATGAACAGTGAAATTTATTAATTCAAATTTCATTGTTAGGACAATCTAGTAAAATAATTTCTCGTTTTATTAAAACAACCCCAAAAACCGCTTGATATAATCGACAAAAATTAATGCAATCAAAACAATTAGAAAATACACAGTTAAAATTTAAAAAATTAAATGGTCAAATCCAAATGGATGAAACATTTATTAAAGAAATTCATAAAGGCAATTTTAAAGATAAATTTGATAAACGAAAAACTCATCTCGATCCATTTTCAACTGATACCAAATGCTGTATTCAAATGGCAGTTGATAGCAATAATAATATTTTTGTTCAATCCACCAATACCAAAAGATTACAAAAACAACGGATTATTGAAAATATGAATAAGCAACTAATTAAAGAAAAATCAATAATTATTTCTGATATGCAACCACTATATTTATTAGTAGCAAAACAAACAAATTCTACTCTATATTCCACCAAAACTAGTACAAACCCTGATACTAGTTATCAAAAGTTAAATAAGATTAGTAAATTACAATCCAGTCTTAAAGAAGCCTTAATTCATTATCATGGTTTGGGTTTCACTAATATTCAAAATTATTTAAAGCTCTGAAAATGAAAATACCAACACAAAGGTTTAACACCAAACCAACAATCAACGGTATTATATTTTAACGTTTAAAAAATTTAAAGCAAAATCATAATCTTACACAAAATTAGTTTTCAAATTGTCATATTGATGATTTTTTTTATTTCATCAAGAGTTTTCGACAAAATTAAAGAATTTTTTTATTTAAACTAACGCTATTACTTAATTTAAAAGAAAGAGGGGAACATTTTTTAAATGCGTGCTGATGTTTTACATCCAATTTGTGATGATTGTTGTTCTAATTTTAAATCATTTCATAAAAGATGAAAATTAAACAATCAAAATAATAAATTATTTATTTTTTTGTACAAAGAAAATTGAGAACTTCAGGAGGAACACTTGATTTAACCGAGTTAATTCCAGATTATGCTTTTTTTGTGTAATGAAAGATGGTTTGTTATTTATAGCGCCAGAAAACTTCGTCAAATGTCAGAAAAGACTTACCAAAATTTTAATTTTAATAATCATACGTTATTTATTGGCAGTTATTGATACCGAATCTTTACCAACGGAATTATTAAGAGTCGTTGATATAATCTTCCGCGCTATCTTTAAAATGAAAAGGCATTTTTTATTTTGTTAAATAAATGATAAGAGCAAATATGCTAAAACTATTATTTTAGTTACTTGTTAATAAAACCGATCTAATCATTATTTATTCTATGTATTGCAGAAGCAGTTGATTTAACCACAATATTGTAGACAATTATATTGATTTTGTTTAGAATAAACTAAATAAAAAAATACCCTTAATATTTTCAATTAAGGGTATTTTTTTAGTCGATTAATGTGTATAATTCTTCTGATGATAATTGAACTTGTGGATAAATTTTATTTTTCAGTTCTTTATTAGATAAACCAATTGCCATTGATAAATGGACAGATTCTTTTTCTTTATTTATATATCCTTTTTTATTTAAACAATCATTTAACTTAGTTAAATTAAAACCTTGCATGATTGTTGAATAAACTTCTATTGATGCAGCTTGTAAGCTCATATATGCTGCAGATATAAATGCTTTGTTGATTGAATAACTATCACAATCAAATTGTTTTAGATATTCTAAATAAGAATCAACGCGGTCTTCTAATTGGTCTTCTGGCAAACCCCATCTATCTAATCTATTTTTAATAAATGTTTTACTGTTTAAAATATCTCCTTTTACTGATACAAAAAGAATTAAAACATCTGTTGTTTTCACCTTTTTTCAGTTTGGTTCATCATAAGAAATTTCAGCTAGTTTTTCTTTAACATGATTATTTCTTATTGCTAAAATTCTTGTTGGTTCTGATCCAAGTGCACTTGGAGCTAACCGACCAGCATTTAAAATTAAGTTCAAATCTTCTTTTTTTATTTGTATTAAAACCAGACATTGAACGGCGAAATTTAATTGCTTGTTCTACTGTTTTCATATTGCTTTGTTCTCCCTGTTGATAATTAATATTTGTTGATTATTTTAAATGACCATAATCAAAGTCATGTACCGCATTTATCATTATCAAACGAAGAATTGAACTATAAATGTATAATATTGATAAAATATTTTGTTTTAATGATTTTGATACTTGATGATATTATAAATGTTTTACTATTTTTTAATTTTAATTAATGTTTTTTATTAGTAAATAAATTTGCTTTATTTTATAATCAAATAATTAATAACATAACTAAAATTAAAATTTTTTATTATTTAATAATAATTTAATTTAAAAATGTACTTTGATTAATACAAAAATAAAAAAACTATATTAAATAATCCATATCATTATAACTCTTGCTGAATATATTTACAAGAGAATAGAAAACAGGAAATGTGGGAGTGCCACACATCTAATAATTTAGTTTATAAGATTCGTGAGTTGGGTGGGGTATCATTTTAATTTTTAAATAATTTTTGATGAACTTTGTAAATTGTAATAAAAATAATAATTTGAGGATGAAAACTATGCTTAAATTACAGTAATTTTCCAATTTTCAGTATATAATAAAAATAGTTTTAGTAGAAAGAGAAGTGAGGAATTTTTATTATGTCAAAAAAACTGCACGGAATAGGTGCGAGTAATGGAATTGCAATTGCAAAAGTTTTTAAATTAGAAGAACCAAAATATGAGATTTCAAATAATACGGTTTCTGATTCAGCTAGTGAAATTAAGAGTTTAGAAACAGCAATGAAGAAGGCAAATGCTGATATTGAAAAATTACAAGAAACTGCCTTAGAAAAATTGGGAGCTGAGAAAGCGGCGATCTTCGAAGCCCATAGTCAGATTTTACAGGATCCGGCGATGATTGATGAAGCAAAAAAAATGATTAATAATGATAAAAACAATGCGGCTTATGCAATTCATACTGTTGCACAGAAATTTATTACAATATTTGCTGGAATGGAGGATCCATACTTTAAGGAAAGAGCAGCGGATATCAAAGATGTAACTGATCGGTTAATTAAATATATTTTAAATGTGCCGGTGTTAGATTTAGCAACAATTAATGAAGAAGTTATTATTGTCGCAGAAGATTTAACACCATCACAAACAGCGCAATTGGCCCCTAAATTTGCAAAAGGATTTAGTTGTGATATGGGGGGAAGAACTAGCCATGCTGCTATTATGGCTCGTAGTTTAGAAATTCCGGCAGTGTTAGGCCTAAAAGATGTTACAAAACATGCAAAACATAATGAAGCGATGATGATTAATGGAACAACTGGGGAGGTTATTTTAGCCCCATCAGCTGACGAGATTAAAACTTGAACCGCAGAACGAACAAAGTTTTTCCAATTGCAACAAGAATTATTAGCATTTAAAGATAAAACCACCGTATCAAAAGATGGATACCAAAAATTTGTTTTAGAAGGTAACATTTGGGCCCCAAAAGATGTTCAAGGGGTGTTAGATAATGGTGGCCAAGGAATTGGACTCTTTAGAAGTGAGTTCTTATATATGGATAATGATCATTTTCCAACGGAAGATGAACAATATAAAGCATATAAAGGCGTGTTAGAAGGAATGCAAAACCGACCAGTAATTATTCGTACGTTGGATATTGGGGGAGATAAAAAACTATCATATTTTAAATTCCCAGAAGAAATGAATCCATTTTTAGGTTATCGTGCGATTCGATTATGTTTAGATAAAACGGATGTGTTTCGAACACAATTACGAGCTTTATTACGCGCGAGTGTCCACGGGAAACTTGGTATTATGTTCCCAATGATTGCTACAATTGATGAATTTAAAGCAGCAAAAGAAATTACATTAGAAGAAAAAGCAAATCTAATTAAAGCCGGACATCAAGTTGCGGATAATATTGAAATTGGAATGATGATGGAAATTCCATCAGCAGCTGTGTTGGCGGACCAGTTTGCAAAACATGCTGATTTCTTTTCAATCGGAACAAACGATTTAATTCAATACACAATGGCAGCTGATCGGATGAGTCAATTTGTTGCTTATTTATATCAACCATATAATCCATCAATTTTACGTTTAATCAAAACAATTATTGATGGAGCTCATAAAGAAGGCAAATGAGTTGGAATGTGTGGTGAGATGGCGGGAGAAGAACAAGCAATTCCCCTTTTAATGGGAATGAAGTTAGATTACTTTTCAATGTCAGCAACAAGTATTTTAAATGCCCGTCGAGTTATTAGTAAATTAGAAGTTCCAGCGATGGAACAATTAGTGGCAAAAGCTCTAACTTGTCAAACCGCTGAAGAAGTATTAGCTTTAGTACAAAAAACAACAAAAAGCTTTAATTTTGTCGAAAACTCTTGATATTTATAAAATATACCTAAAATTAGGTATATTTTTAATATATGGAGGTAAATAAATGATGAAAAAAATAATTACAGAATTAATAAATAGCTTAACAGATGATCAATTTTTAGAATTTTATGAAAAAATAAAACAACAAGCAGACTTAATTAAAAAACAAAAACGTTTAAATGAAATTGATCAAAAATTTAGAGATAAAGGCATTATATGTCCTAATTGCAAATCTTTTCATTGTGTTAAAAATGGTCATAATTCCGAAGGAAAACAAAAATATTTATGTAAAAAATGTCGTGCTAGTTTTGATGCATTTCGTCATCATTTTACTTATTGAAGTCATTTAAATTATGAACAGTGAAATTTATTAATTCAAATTTCATTGTTAGGACAATCTAGTAAAATAATTTCTCGTTTTATTAAAACAACCCCAAAAACCGCTTGATATAATCGACAAAAATTAATGCAATCAAAACAATTAGAAAATACACAGTTAAAATTTAAAAAATTAAATGGTCAAATCCAAATGGATGAAACATTTATTAAAGAAATTCATAAAGGCAATTTTAAAGATAAATTTGATAAACGAAAAACTCATCTCGATCCATTTTCAACTGATACCAAATGCTGTATTCAAATGGCAGTTGATAGCAATAATAATATTTTTGTTCAATCCACCAATACCAAAAGATTACAAAAACAATGGATTATTGAAAATATGAATAAGCAACTAATTAAAGAAAAATCAATAATTATTTCTGATATGCAACCACTATATTTATTAGTAGCAAAACAAACAAATTCTACTCTATATTCCACCAAAACTAGTACAAACCCTGATACTAGTTATCAAAAGTTAAATAAGATTAGTAAATTACAATCCAGTCTTAAAGAAGCCTTAATTCATTATCATGGTTTGGGTTTCACTAATATTCAAAATTATTTAAAGCTCTGAAAATGAAAATACCAACACAAAGGTTTAACACCAAACCAACAATCAACGGTATTATATTTTAACGTTTAAAAAATTTAAAGCAAAATCATAATCTTACACAAAATTAGTTTTCAAATTGTCATATTGATGATTTTTTTTATTTCATCAAGAGTTTTCGACAAAATTAAAGACAAAAAGTGCTTTAAATGTTTAAATTTTTGATAAAATAACACTATTAGTGTTATTTTTTTATTAAATAGGTGATTTTAATGTTTTATTTAAATGCGCAAGCAAGTAATATTCCAGTATCAGTCTTAATTGTTTTGGTTGTATTGTTTACATTGTTATCAATTGCAAGTGGTGGTTGATGGTGATGACAGTCACGGAAAGCTCGTCAAAATTCACATAATGATGACTTTACAACCAAACAAAAATTAACAATTCGGGCTGCTTTTCGAAAAAATAAATATTTAATTCTTTTTTTATGTTGTGTTTTTTGTTTAATTGGTTTAATCTTAGTTTTAGTTAATAAACTAGCTGATTTTCCCTTGTTTTAAAAATAGCTTTAATTTTGTCGAAAACTCTTGATGAAATAAAAAAAATCATCAATATGACAATTTGAAAACTAATTTTGTGTAAGATTATGATTTTGCTTTAAATTTTTTAAACGTTAAAATATAATACCGTTGATTGTTGGTTTGGTGTTAAACCTTTGTGTTGGTATTTTCATTTTCAGAGCTTTAAATAATTTTGAATATTAGTGAAACCCAAACCATGATAATGAATTAAGGCTTCTTTAAGACTGGATTGTAATTTACTAATCTTATTTAACTTTTGATAACTAGTATCAGGGTTTGTACTAGTTTTGGTGGAATATAGAGTAGAATTTGTTTGTTTTGCTACTAATAAATATAGTGGTTGCATATCAGAAATAATTATTGATTTTTCTTTAATTAGTTGCTTATTCATATTTTCAATAATCCATTGTTTTTGTAATCTTTTGGTATTGGTGGATTGAACAAAAATATTATTATTGCTATCAACTGCCATTTGAATACAGCATTTGGTATCAGTTGAAAATGGATCGAGATGAGTTTTTCGTTTATCAAATTTATCTTTAAAATTGCCTTTATGAATTTCTTTAATAAATGTTTCATCCATTTGGATTTGACCATTTAATTTTTTAAATTTTAACTGTGTATTTTCTAATTGTTTTGATTGCATTAATTTTTGTCGATTATATCAAGCGGTTTTTGGGGTTGTTTTAATAAAACGAGAAATTATTTTACTAGATTGTCCTAACAATGAAATTTGAATTAATAAATTTCACTGTTCATAATTTAAATGACTTCAATAAGTAAAATGATGACGAAATGCATCAAAACTAGCACGACATTTTTTACATAAATATTTTTGTTTTCCTTCGGAATTATGACCATTTTTAACACAATGAAAAGATTTGCAATTAGGACATATAATGCCTTTATCTCTAAATTTTTGATCAATTTCATTTAAACGTTTTTGTTTTTTAATTAAGTCTGCTTGTTGTTTTATTTTTTCATAAAATTCTAAAAATTGATCATCTGTTAAGCTATTTATTAATTCTGTAATTATTTTTTTCATCATTTATTTACCTCTATATATTAAAAATATACCTAATTTTAGGTATATTTTATAAATATCAAGAGTTTTCGACAAAATTAAAGCATTTTTATAACCTTCAGTATTAAAATAATTAAAATTTTTTGATTTTAAGAATATCAAAACATCGGAAGCACGAAAGTTATTATTAATTGCAGGAATTAGTTGTGGTGAAATATATTGGGCATTATTATCACCTTTAATTGTAAAGTAAAAACCTCAGTGGGGTAGAAGATATTTTACTTTGTTAAAACTATTATTTATTCAATCTTCTTGATAATTTAAATCAATTCGAAATACATTGTGGGCACCTGTTTTTGACACTTTAATTGAACCCTCACTTGTAAGGCTCAATGGAATGTTCATTCCCACTTGAATTTTATTTTCAGTGTTACTTCAAACACCATAAATTTCCTTCTGAATATCTGTTTGCAATAAGTTTCCTCAACTATTAGAATCTCATCATACAAATTTTGTTCCATTTACTTCTTGAACTGGATGCGAATCAGCAATTGTTCCGCGTTCATCAAACTCTTTTTGAAAGCGATCATTTAGTTGTTTCATATTTTTACTATTTTTAATGTCTTGTCATTTATCTTTTGCCATCATAGTATATCCACCAACAGCTGTATTTTGCGTTAAAAAGGGATTAGAAATATACATACCGTTGTCGGCTTTTCTAAATGTTATTGGCTCATAAATCTGAGTTACGAGTTGCATATTAGCAGTATCAGCAAATGATAACTTTTTCATAATTTCATCAATATTAGTAATATTCTTAAAATGAACATAAACATGGCTTTCTTGGTTAAGGTCTAACCAATTGTTTTGTTCGAAACTACTTCTTGCCGATGATAAATAATAATTATCATAACCAACGGTAAACTCTTTTGATTCCTCTGTTTTCATATGCTAAATCCAATCTGGATACTTATATGAAATAAACTCATCAGTATTTTTACAAGCAATAATTGTCGCTGTTGGTGACAAAATAAATGAACTACTTAATATCACTATTAATAATTTTTCCATCTTCTTTTTTATTCTTTCTAGCAAATTAACAATGGACAATTTAATTCTAGTTACAATAAACAAAAAAGCATTCCCAAAATGCTTTTTATATAACAATCATTAAATTATTTGTTTGCAAAATAATTACATGACTCACACCCAGGAGTTATATAATAAGACTAATTAAATTTAGAAAGGTCTACTGGCTTAACTTCATCCTACTAACCGCCTTCCCAAAAAATATTTTCAGTGGCTTGTGGTGTTCGTCCATATCACAGTTGCTGGGACAGCTCAAGATTTACACTTAATTCCCTAACTCTAAATAACTATATATTAAATTGTCTAAAAATATCATATCATATTTTATTTATCTTGATAATAATCTTTAATTTTGTCGAAAACTCTTGATATTTATAAAATATACCTAAAATTAGGTATATTTTTAATATATAGAGGTAAATAAATGATGAAAAAAATAATTACAGAATTAATAAATAGCTTAACAGATGATCAATTTTTAGAATTTTATGAAAAAATAAAACAACAAGCAGACTTAATTAAAAAACAAAAACGTTTAAATGAAATTGATCAAAAATTTAGAGATAAAGGCATTATATGTCCTAATTGCAAATCTTTTCATTGTGTTAAAAATGGTCATAATTCCGAAGGAAAACAAAAATATTTATGTAAAAAATGTCGTGCTAGTTTTGATGCATTTCGTCATCATTTTACTTATTGAAGTCATTTAAATTATGAACAGTGAAATTTATTAATTCAAATTTCATTGTTAGGACAATCTAGTAAAATAATTTCTCGTTTTATTAAAACAACCCCAAAAACCGCTTGATATAATCGACAAAAATTAATGCAATCAAAACAATTAGAAAATACACAGTTAAAATTTAAAAAATTAAATGGTCAAATCCAAATGGATGAAACATTTATTAAAGAAATTCATAAAGGCAATTTTAAAGATAAATTTGATAAACGAAAAACTCATCTCGATCCATTTTCAACTGATACCAAATGCTGTATTCAAATGGCAGTTGATAGCAATAATAATATTTTTGTTCAATCCACCAATACCAAAAGATTACAAAAACAACGGATTATTGAAAATATGAATAAGCAACTAATTAAAGAAAAATCAATAATTATTTCTGATATGCAACCACTATATTTATTAGTAGCAAAACAAACAAATTCTACTCTATATTCCACCAAAACTAGTACAAACCCTGATACTAGTTATCAAAAGTTAAATAAGATTAGTAAATTACAATCCAGTCTTAAAGAAGCCTTAATTCATTATCATGGTTTGGGTTTCACTAATATTCAAAATTATTTAAAGCTCTGAAAATGAAAATACCAACACAAAGGTTTAACACCAAACCAACAATCAACGGTATTATATTTTAACGTTTAAAAAATTTAAAGCAAAATCATAATCTTACACAAAATTAGTTTTCAAATTGTCATATTGATGATTTTTTTTATTTCATCAAGAGTTTTCGACAAAATTAAAGAATATATTTAAAAATATAAAAAATCCATTATAATTTAATTAGCAAAAAACTATAAACTCTATTTATATTTTATTTACAAATTTTTTTATTTAAACTAACGCTATTACTTAATTTAAAAGAAAGAGGGGAACATTTTTTAAATGCGTGCTGATGTTTTACATCCAATTTGTGATGATTGTTGTTCTAATTTTAAATCATTTCATAAAAGATGAAAATTAAACAATCAAAATAATAAATTATTTATTTTTTTTGTACAAAGAAAATTGAGAACTTCAGGAGGAACACTTGATTTAACCGAGTTAATTCCAGATTATGCTTTTTTTGTGTAATGAAAGATGGTTTGTTATTTATAGCGCCAGAAAACTTCGTCAAATGTCAGAAAAGACTTACCAAAATTTTAATTTTAATAATCATACGTTATTTATTGGCAGTTATTGATACCGAATCTTTACCAACGGAATTATTAAGAGTCGTTGATATAATCTTCCGCGCTATCTTTAAAATGAAAAGGCATTTTTTATTTTGTTAAATAAATGATAAGAGCAAATATGCTAAAACTATTATTTTAGTTACTTGTTAATAAAACCGATCTAATCATTATTTATTCTATGTATTGCAGAAGCAGTTGATTTAACCACAATATTGTAGACAATTATATTGATTTTGTTTAGAATAAACTAAATAAAAAAATACCCTTAATATTTTCAATTAAGGGTATTTTTTTAGTCGATTAATGTGTATAATTCTTCTGATGATAATTGAACTTGTGGATAAATTTTATTTTTCAGTTCTTTATTAGATAAACCAATTGCCATTGATAAATGGACAGATTCTTTTTCTTTATTTATATATCCTTTTTTATTTAAACAATCATTTAACTTAGTTAAATTAAAACCTTGCATGATTGTTGAATAAACTTCTATTGATGCAGCTTGTAAGCTCATATATGCTGCAGATATAAATGCTTTGTTGATTGAATAACTATCACAATCAAATTGTTTTAGATATTCTAAATAAGAATCAACGCGGTCTTCTAATTGGTCTTCTGGCAAACCCCATCTATCTAATCTATTTTTAATAAATGTTTTACTGTTTAAAATATCTCCTTTTACTGATACAAAAAGAATTAAAACATCTGTTGTTTTCACCTTTTTTCAGTTTGGTTCATCATAAGAAATTTCAGCTAGTTTTTCTTTAACATGATTATTTCTTATTGCTAAAATTCTTGTTGGTTCTGATCCAAGTGCACTTGGAGCTAACCGACCAGCATTTAAAATTAAGTTCAAATCTTCTTTTTTTATTTGTATTAAAACCAGACATTGAACGGCGAAATTTAATTGCTTGTTCTACTGTTTTCATATTGCTTTGTTCTCCCTGTTGATAATTAATATTTGTTGATTATTTTAAATGACCATAATCAAAGTCATGTACCGCATTTATCATTATCAAACGAAGAATTGAACTATAAATGTATAATATTGATAAAATATTTTGTTTTAATGATTTTGATACTTGATGATATTATAAATGTTTTACTATTTTTTAATTTTAATTAATGTTTTTTATTAGTAAATAAATTTGCTTTATTTTATAATCAAATAATTAATAACATAACTAAAATTAAAATTTTTTATTATTTAATAATAATTTAATTTAAAAATGTACTTTGATTAATACAAAAATAAAAAAACTATATTAAATAATCCATATCATTATAACTCTTGCTGAATATATTTACAAGAGAATAGAAAACAGGAAATGTGGGAGTGCCACACATCTAATAATTTAGTTTATAAGATTCGTGAGTTGGGTGGGGTATCATTTTAATTTTTAAATAATTTTTGATGAACTTTGTAAATTGTAATAAAAATAATAATTTGAGGATGAAAACTATGCTTAAATTACAGTAATTTTCCAATTTTCAGTATATAATAAAAATAGTTTTAGTAGAAAGAGAAGTGGGGAATTTTTATTATGTCAAAAAAACTGCACGGAATAGGTGCGAGTAATGGAATTGCAATTGCAAAAGTTTTTAAATTAGAAGAACCAAAATATGAGATTTCAAATAATACGGTTTCTGATTCAGCTAGTGAAATTAAGAGTTTAGAAACAGCAATGAAGAAGGCAAATGCTGATATTGAAAAATTACAAGAAACTGCCTTAGAAAAATTGGGAGCTGAGAAAGCGGCGATCTTCGAAGCCCATAGTCAGATTTTACAGGATCCGGCGATGATTGATGAAGCAAAAAAAATGATTAATAATGATAAAAACAATGCGGCTTATGCAATTCATACTGTTGCACAGAAATTTATTACAATATTTGCTGGAATGGAGGATCCATACTTTAAGGAAAGAGCAGCGGATATCAAAGATGTAACTGATCGGTTAATTAAATATATTTTAAATGTGCCGGTGTTAGATTTAGCAACAATTAATGAAGAAGTTATTATTGTCGCAGAAGATTTAACACCATCACAAACAGCGCAATTGGCCCCTAAATTTGCAAAAGGATTTAGTTGTGATATGGGGGGAAGAACTAGCCATGCTGCTATTATGGCTCGTAGTTTAGAAATTCCGGCAGTGTTAGGCCTAAAAGATGTTACAAAACATGCAAAACATAATGAAGCGATGATGATTAATGGAACAACTGGGGAGGTTATTTTAGCCCCATCAGCTGACGAGATTAAAACTTGAACCGCAGAACGAACAAAGTTTTTCCAATTGCAACAAGAATTATTAGCATTTAAAGATAAAACCACCGTATCAAAAGATGGATACCAAAAATTTGTTTTAGAAGGTAACATTTGGGCCCCAAAAGATGTTCAAGGGGTGTTAGATAATGGTGGCCAAGGAATTGGACTCTTTAGAAGTGAGTTCTTATATATGGATAATGATCATTTTCCAACGGAAGATGAACAATATAAAGCATATAAAGGCGTGTTAGAAGGAATGCAAAACCGACCAGTAATTATTCGTACGTTGGATATTGGGGGAGATAAAAAACTATCATATTTTAAATTCCCAGAAGAAATGAATCCATTTTTAGGTTATCGTGCGATTCGATTATGTTTAGATAAAACGGATGTGTTTCGAACACAATTACGAGCTTTATTACGCGCGAGTGTCCACGGGAAACTTGGTATTATGTTCCCAATGATTGCTACAATTGATGAATTTAAAGCAGCAAAAGAAATTACATTAGAAGAAAAAGCAAATCTAATTAAAGCCGGACATCAAGTTGCGGATAATATTGAAATTGGAATGATGATGGAAATTCCATCAGCAGCTGTGTTGGCGGACCAGTTTGCAAAACATGCTGATTTCTTTTCAATCGGAACAAACGATTTAATTCAATACACAATGGCAGCTGATCGGATGAGTCAATTTGTTGCTTATTTATATCAACCATATAATCCATCAATTTTACGTTTAATCAAAACAATTATTGATGGAGCTCATAAAGAAGGCAAATGAGTTGGAATGTGTGGTGAGATGGCGGGAGAAGAACAAGCAATTCCCCTTTTAATGGGAATGAAGTTAGATTACTTTTCAATGTCAGCAACAAGTATTTTAAATGCCCGTCGAGTTATTAGTAAATTAGAAGTTCCAGCGATGGAACAATTAGTGGCAAAAGCTCTAACTTGTCAAACCGCTGAAGAAGTATTAGCTTTAGTACAAAAAACAACAAAAAGCTTTAATTTTGTCGAAAACTCTTGATATTTATAAAATATACCTAAAATTAGGTATATTTTTAATATATAGAGGTAAATAAATGATGAAAAAAATAATTACAGAATTAATAAATAGCTTAACAGATGATCAATTTTTAGAATTTTATGAAAAAATAAAACAACAAGCAGACTTAATTAAAAAACAAAAACGTTTAAATGAAATTGATCAAAAATTTAGAGATAAAGGCATTATATGTCCTAATTGCAAATCTTTTCATTGTGTTAAAAATGGTCATAATTCCGAAGGAAAACAAAAATATTTATGTAAAAAATGTCGTGCTAGTTTTGATGCATTTCGTCATCATTTTACTTATTGAAGTCATTTAAATTATGAACAGTGAAATTTATTAATTCAAATTTCATTGTTAGGACAATCTAGTAAAATAATTTCTCGTTTTATTAAAACAACCCCAAAAACCGCTTGATATAATCGACAAAAATTAATGCAATCAAAACAATTAGAAAATACACAGTTAAAATTTAAAAAATTAAATGGTCAAATCCAAATGGATGAAACATTTATTAAAGAAATTCATAAAGGCAATTTTAAAGATAAATTTGATAAACGAAAAACTCATCTCGATCCATTTTCAACTGATACCAAATGCTGTATTCAAATGGCGGTTGATAGCAATAATAATATTTTTGTTCAATCCACCAATACCAAAAGATTACAAAAACAATGGATTATTGAAAATATGAATAAGCAACTAATTAAAGAAAAATCAATAATTATTTCTGATATGCAACCACTATATTTATTAGTAGCAAAACAAACAAATTCTACTCTATATTCCACCAAAACTAGTACAAACCCTGATACTAGTTATCAAAAGTTAAATAAGATTAGTAAATTACAATCCAGTCTTAAAGAAGCCTTAATTCATTATCATGGTTTGGGTTTCACTAATATTCAAAATTATTTAAAGCTCTGAAAATGAAAATACCAACACAAAGGTTTAACACCAAACCAACAATCAACGGTATTATATTTTAACGTTTAAAAAATTTAAAGCAAAATCATAATCTTACACAAAATTAGTTTTCAAATTGTCATATTGATGATTTTTTTTATTTCATCAAGAGTTTTCGACAAAATTAAAGACAAAAAGTGCTTTAAATGTTTAAATTTTTGATAAAATAACACTATTAGTGTTATTTTTTTATTAAATAGGTGATTTTAATGTTTTATTTAAATGCGCAAGCAAGTAATATTCCAGTATCAGTCTTAATTGTTTTGGTTGTATTGTTTACATTGTTATCAATTGCAAGTGGTGGTTGATGGTGATGACAGTCACGGAAAGCTCGTCAAAATTCACATAATGATGACTTTACAACCAAACAAAAATTAACAATTCGGGCTGCTTTTCGAAAAAATAAATATTTAATTCTTTTTTTATGTTGTGTTTTTTGTTTAATTGGTTTAATCTTAGTTTTAGTTAATCAACTAGCTGATTTTCCCTTGTTTTAAAAATAGCTTTAATTTTGTCGAAAACTCTTGATGAAATAAAAAAAATCATCAATATGACAATTTGAAAACTAATTTTGTGTAAGATTATGATTTTGCTTTAAATTTTTTAAACGTTAAAATATAATACCGTTGATTGTTGGTTTGGTGTTAAACCTTTGTGTTGGTATTTTCATTTTCAGAGCTTTAAATAATTTTGAATATTAGTGAAACCCAAACCATGATAATGAATTAAGGCTTCTTTAAGACTGGATTGTAATTTACTAATCTTATTTAACTTTTGATAACTAGTATCAGGGTTTGTACTAGTTTTGGTGGAATATAGAGTAGAATTTGTTTGTTTTGCTACTAATAAATATAGTGGTTGCATATCAGAAATAATTATTGATTTTTCTTTAATTAGTTGCTTATTCATATTTTCAATAATCCATTGTTTTTGTAATCTTTTGGTATTGGTGGATTGAACAAAAATATTATTATTGCTATCAACCGCCATTTGAATACAGCATTTGGTATCAGTTGAAAATGGATCGAGATGAGTTTTTCGTTTATCAAATTTATCTTTAAAATTGCCTTTATGAATTTCTTTAATAAATGTTTCATCCATTTGGATTTGACCATTTAATTTTTTAAATTTTAACTGTGTATTTTCTAATTGTTTTGATTGCATTAATTTTTGTCGATTATATCAAGCGGTTTTTGGGGTTGTTTTAATAAAACGAGAAATTATTTTACTAGATTGTCCTAACAATGAAATTTGAATTAATAAATTTCACTGTTCATAATTTAAATGACTTCAATAAGTAAAATGATGACGAAATGCATCAAAACTAGCACGACATTTTTTACATAAATATTTTTGTTTTCCTTCGGAATTATGACCATTTTTAACACAATGAAAAGATTTGCAATTAGGACATATAATGCCTTTATCTCTAAATTTTTGATCAATTTCATTTAAACGTTTTTGTTTTTTAATTAAGTCTGCTTGTTGTTTTATTTTTTCATAAAATTCTAAAAATTGATCATCTGTTAAGCTATTTATTAATTCTGTAATTATTTTTTTCATCATTTATTTACCTCTATATATTAAAAATATACCTAATTTTAGGTATATTTTATAAATATCAAGAGTTTTCGACAAAATTAAAGAAAAATAGCAAGTAAATTTAATTAATTTATAGTATACTAATTATATATAACAGCAGTGTCTGATTAAAAGAATAAGGAGAAGAAATGATGGGATTGTTTAGTAAAAAATTAAAAGAACTTGAAATTATTGCCCCAGTGGATGGTGAGATTATTGCCTTAGATAAAGTTGAGGATGAAGTATTTTCACAAAAAATGTTAGGTGATGGTTTAGCAATTAAACCAAGTGCAGGAAACTTTGTTGCCCCAGTGGCTGGAAAATTAATTACTGTTTTTCCAACAGGGCATGCTTATGGAATTAAAAGTAATATTGGTGTTGAAATGTTATTACACATCGGAATGGATACTGTTTCATTAGATGGTAAAGGATTTGATATTAAAGTGAAACAAGATGATAATGTAAAACAAGGCGACTTGTTATGTGAAGTTGATTTAGCTGTTTTAAAAGCAGAGAAAGTACCAAGTTTAGATACACCAATTGTGTTTACACCAGAAACAATGAGTGGTAGAACAATTACCGTTGTTAAAGAAGGAAAAGTAAAACAAGGGGAAGTTATTGCTATTATCAAATAGGAAATAAGCTAAATAATAAGTGATTTTATAATTAAAAATCACTTTTATTTTTGGAAGATCCCTAATATTTTGCCGCGTTTTTGCTATAATTGTTAAGAAGAGGAGAAGATGAAATGACAAAAATAGTTTTAATTGCGATTGCCTTTTTTCTATATTATTATTGAGTTTTTTCTTCCACAGGAGCAATTTTAGCAGAAGTTTTAAAGATTCGAACTAAGAACATTTATTTTGGGATGATTATGGGTTTTTTCTTTTATTTTGCTGTAATTTCTTTTTTATTGATTCCGTTAGAATTAATTACTGATTTACGCTATATCATTTTAGTTTATTCGTTATTATCCATTAATATTTTATATTCATTATTTTTATTATTATTTATTCGTTATTGGTTTAACATTAATTTATGAGATTGAAACCATGCCATTTTCTTTGTGGCATTTGGAGTCTTTATGGTTTTATATTATTTAAAAAATTATTTTATTTCACCGTCGGGATTAAACATTACTAATACGTATATTTTAAGTTTTTATCGGTATGATTCTGTTGATAATAATATTATTTTTAAATTAAATCCGGATGTTATTGTTGGAAATGTTCGTGCTTTAGCTTCACTTTCGTGATTTACTAATGTTTCAGTGTGATTTGTAATGACAGGAATTGATCCAAGTGAAATTATTTGAAATTTATTAAATATTTTAGATGCAATGTTATTTGCTTCGATTTTTGTAACATT
This sequence comes from Spiroplasma endosymbiont of Sarcophaga carnaria, assembly GCF_964019595.1. Taxonomy (NCBI): domain Bacteria; kingdom Bacillati; phylum Mycoplasmatota; class Mollicutes; order Entomoplasmatales; family Spiroplasmataceae; genus Spiroplasma; species Spiroplasma endosymbiont of Sarcophaga carnaria. Next base: position 699,575 of record NZ_OZ026456.1, on the reverse strand, counting down.
ATTAAGTAACTTTGCTAATAAAAAAAGTAATCGTTTCTTAATTGGGTTATTATCTTTGCTAGTTTTATCAGCATCAAAATTATTAATTTATTATTTTGGTTATGATTCATGATATCCGCAAAATATGTTAACAAGTCTGTTCTTTGTAACATTTATCTTAATGACAATTTATACTAATGAAGAATATCGTAGTCGTAATATGCCATGAATTATTGGAATTATTTTTTCAAGTTATATTACTTTTGAATGAGATGCGTCCTATATTATGTTACTTATTATTTATGTTTCAACATTGATTACGATGCTAAAATATCAAACTAATTTCTTAAAAGATATGGTTAAGTTCACTTTATTTCCAACGTTATGTTTTATTTTTTATAATGCTCAAATCAAAAACTTCTTATTAATTTTTATTTTCTTAGGGTTATTTTTATTAATGTTAATTTTATCAATCTTATTATATCGAAATTATTCTCGTGTCCATGATATTGAGTTGATAATGTATGTTGGTCGCAATAAATTATTGTTTGTGGTGCCGTTTATTTTCACTTTAATTTCAGTTGTTGTTTTAGCAACGGGGGAAAATAATTTGAACTTTTGAACGTTAGAAAATATTGCTTCGGCATTATATGTTCAGTTAGAATTTATGCGCTTTCAACTATGAACGAATATTGTTTTCTTAATCATTTCCTTTATTTTCTTGGGGTTAGCGCTAATTTGATTATTGTTTTTTGAACAAATCCCAAATTTTTTGGCAAAAACACCAATTAATATGTTATCTCTTTTAACAGTAACGTTTTTCAATCCATTAGTGGGACGTTTTCTAATTTTAATTTTTAATGAACAAGCGTTATTAAACAATGCTACGGTCTTCATTGTTGCATTATTAGTTGCCTTAAATATTAGTGTTTATGCCCTACGTATTAAGCCCTTTAAAAAGTGACATTTCAAAAAGCCAACTATGCCACCCCACAATAAGCAGAAATTAAGAGCAATGAAATAAGGAGGAAATTATGAATTTTGAAGCAGCAAAAAAACGAAGTTTAGTGCTAAGAGAACAGTTGGATAAATGAAATTATGAGTACTATGTTAATGATGCCCCGAGTGTTAGTGACCAAGAATATGATCGGGCAATGCAAGAATTAATCGCAATTGAACAACAATATAGTGAATTGATTACAATTGATTCACCAACCCAACGGGTTTCGGGTCAAATTAGTGAAAAATTTAATAAATATGTCCATAATACACCAATGTTAAGTTTGGCAAATGCTTTTAATTATGATGATTTAATTCATTTTGATGAACAAATTAAAGAGTTGACGGGGTTATCAGAAGTTGAATATACGTGTGAGTTAAAAATTGATGGATTATCAATTTCACTGGTTTATGAAAATCATTTATTAATAATGGGCGCTACACGAGGTGATGGTGTGATTGGTGAAGATGTTACTGTTAATATTAAAAAAATAAAATCAGTACCACTACGAATTGATCACCCAAATTTAACTGTTCGGGGGGAAGTTTATTTGTCATTGGAAGAATTTAACAAAATTAACGATGAACGAATTAAACTTGGTGAACCAGAATTTGCTAATCCTCGTAATGCTGCTGCTGGAACATTACGTCAATTGGATTCAACAATTGTGGCAAAACGAAATTTAAATGCTTTTTTATATTATTATGTTAATGCCCTAGGCGATGAAATTCAAACTCAATATGATTCATTGCAAAGTTTAGAACAATTAAAATTTAAAACAAATCCAGAATATCGTTATTGTTCAAATATTGCTGCTGTTTGAGCATATATCCAAGAATATGAACCAAAACGTCATCAGTTAGGATATGAAATTGATGGAATTGTCATTAAAGTAAATAATTTAAGTCTATATAATCGAATTGGTTATACTGCAAAAAACCCAAAATGAGCGATTGCTTATAAATTTCCAGCAGAAGTAGTGGTTACAAAATTACTTAATATTTTTCCATCTGTTGGGCGAACAGGGCGGATTACTTATAATGCTGTGTTAGAACCAGTTCGTATTGCGGGGACAATTGTTCGTGCAGCAACCTTACATAATGCTGATTTTATTACTGAACGTGATATTCGAATTGGCGATGATGTTCAAGTTAAAAAAGCGGGTGATATAATTCCCGAGGTTATTAATTATGTTGTTGAGCGTCGTCAGCAAAAAGCGAAAAAATGACAAGAAGCAACGCACTGCCCCGAGTGTCAGTCTTTATTAGAACGAGTAACGGGGGAAGTCGATCAATATTGTATTAACTCAGTTTGCCCAAAGAAAATCACGCGGGGATTAGAACATTATTGTTCTCGTAACGCAATGAATATTGAGGGGGTTAGTGAAAAAAATATTGAACGATTATATAAAATAGGATATTTAAAGAGTTTTAGTGATTTATATCAATTATCACAATATCGTGCGGAAATTATTCAATTAGAAAACTTTGGGGAAAAATCTTTTGAAAATATGATTACTTCAATTAATAATTCAAAACAAAATTCATTAGAACGATTATTATTTGGATTAGGAATTCGTCATGTTGGCCAAAAAACAGCAAAATTATTAGCGCGACAATTTAAAACAATAGCAGAATTAGCTGCAATGAATATTGAACAATTATCAGTTATTAATGATGTTGGCCCAATTGTTGCAGCTAGTGTTGTTGATTATTTTGCTATTGTAGCAAATCAACAAGAAATTGCTTTGTTACAGCAACAAGGGATTAATATGACATATCTTGTTACTAATCAAACATTGTCACAAAAATTTGAAAATTATCGTTTTGTTATTACTGGTGTTTTATCAAAACCACGAGAATATTTTAAAGAGTTAATTGAAAGTTATGGTGGTCAAACTTCAGATAGTGTTAGTGCTAAAACAACTTATTTGTTAGCTGGTAGTGATGCAGGTAGTAAATTAGTAAAAGCACAAAAATTAAATGTTAAAATTATTAATGAGGAAGAATTTAATAATTTATTAATAAAGGAGGAATAATATGGCAAGAATTACAAAAGAGGACTTACATTTATTAGCAAATAATATCATGTTGGATTTAAAAGATGAAGAGTTAACAAATTTGAGTAAAGAGTTTGATGTTATTTTACAACAAATGGATTTAGTGCAAAAAATTGATACAACGAATGTTCATTCAATGCATTTTCCGTTTGAATTAACGGTTGATTATTTACGTGAAGACGATGCAGCCGTTGTTTCTTCTCAGGCAGAAATTTTAGCAGCAGCTCCAAAAACAATGGATGATTATATCGTAATTAATAAGGTGGTTAAATAGTATGACATATTATTCAATTAAAGAATTACATCAACTTTTGATAACTAAAAAAATTACGCCATCACAAATTGTTAAGGAAGCTTTTGCTAATTTAGCAAAGCATCAAGTTTTAAATGCAACCGTAACTGAATTAACAACAGCAGCAACAGCTTTAGCGTTAGAACTAGATCAAGTCCCCGTATCAACAAATAATTATTTATTTGCTTTACCATATTTTGCAAAAGATAATTTTGCAACAAAAGGGGTTAAAACAACAGCAAGTTCAAAAATTTTAGAAAATTTTGTACCCACTTATGAATCAACAGTAACTAATATTTTAAAACAAAATAATAGTATTTTGTTAGGGAAAAGTGCTTTAGATGAACTTGGAATGGGGGGGCATGGATTATATGCTTTAACTGGTGATGTTTTAAATCCATGAGATTTAACCCGCATTACAGGGGGGTCATCATCAGGTTCAGCAGCATTAGTTGCTGCTGGCGTGGTACCTTTTGCTTTAGGAACAGATACTGGTGATTCGGTTCGTAAACCAGCAGGTTACTGTGGAATTATTGGTTTTAAACCAACTTATGGTTTAATTTCGCGTTATGGTGTTTTTCCTTATGCGCCATCGTTAGATACCGTGGGTTATTTTACTCGTACGGTGGAAGATAGTGCCATTGTTTTTGATTATTTAGCACAAGAAGATCACCAAGATGCTACTTCATTAAAAAGTAAGGAACAAAATTATTTTAAAAATTTATCATCAGTAGTTAAAAACCAAAAATTTGCTTATTTAAAAAATGCTCATTCGGCTTTACCTGCTGAAATCAAAACACATTTTGATAGTTTATATACGCAATTAACAGCGCAAGGAATTAAGGTTACTGCAATTGATTTTCCCGAAGACTTGCTAAAGGCATTGTTACCGGTTTATATGGTAATTTCTTTTGCTGAAGCAGTAAGCAGTCATTCCATGTTGGATGGAATCAACTTTGGAACACGAGTTGATGGAGATAGTTACGAAGCAGTAATGATGAATTCACGAACAGCAGGATTTGGTCATGTTGTGAAGCGTCGTTATGTCATTGGTTCGTATGCTTTATCAAAAGAAAACCAAACGCTGTTATTCTTAAAAGCAAAACGAGTTCGCCGGTTAATTGTTGATGCTTTAACGACGGTTTTTAAGGACTATGATATTTTATTATTACCAACAGCATCAACTGTTGCTCCAAAAATTAGTGATATTAAAGATCAAATTTTAACCGAAGCAGAATTAGAAAATTATGTTGATGATTTATTGGTTTTAGGTAATTTGATGGGAAATCCTTCTTTAACATTACCGCTTGCTTTTGTTGATAATATGCCAATTGGAATTAATGTTAATGCAGCTCCTTTTGCAGACCAAAAGGTCTTTAATGCCAGTTTACTAATTGAAGAAATAATTGGCATTAAGAATAGAGTTGCTCCAGAGGGAGGAAAAAACAATGGTTAATTTTGAAGTAATAATTGGAATTGAAAATCATGTGGAATTAAAAACAAAAACAAAAATGTTTTCACCAGGACTTGTTACTTATGGTGCTAAACCCAATAGTATGGTTAACGTAATGGATGTTGGTTATCCTGGGGTAATGCCAGTGGTTAATAAAAAAGGAGTTGAATTAGCATTGCTTGCTTGTCAAGCACTTAATCTAACGATTGATCCAATTATTCAATTTGATCGAAAAAACTATTATTATCCTGATTTAGCAAAAGGATTTCAAATTACTCAACAATATTATCCAATTGGGCGCAATGGGCATTTAACAATTATTGATGAAAATGGTAAACCATTGGAAATTGCGATTGAACGTTTACACATTGAAGAAGATACGGCAAAGCAATTACATGAGGATTTTGGGACCTTATTAGACTATAATCGTGCTGGAATTGGTTTAATTGAGATTGTTACCCACCCAATGTTACGATCAGCATTTCAAGTTCGAAAGTATTTAGAAGCGCTACGAGAAATTTTAGTTTATACCCAAGTTAGTGATGCCAAAATGAACGAAGGTTCGCTTCGTTGTGATGTTAATATTTCATTACGCCCGGTTGGTATTTCAACCTTTGGAAATAAAGTGGAGTTAAAAAATTTAAATTCAATTTCTAATGTTGAAAAAGCAATTGAATATGAAATTAAACGACAAACTGAAATTTTATTAATGGGTCAAACAGTTGAACAAGAAACCCGCCGTTTTGATGAAAAAACTAAAACAACTGTTTTAATGCGGAAAAAAACAGACGCGACTGATTATAAGTATTTTTCAGAGCCAAATATTTTTCCAATTCAATTATCACCAACTTGAATTAAAACGGTCTTAGATAAGATGCCAGAACTACCAGCAGCAATTCGTCAGCGTTATTTAACGAAATTAAATTTAAAAGCGGTTGATGTTGATATTATCTTACAAGATTATGATTTAATGACTTTTTTTGAAGCAGCAATTAAGTTATCATCACAATATGAAACAATTGTTCATTATTTGATTGGTGATGTTACCGCTTATTTAAATCAAAAAAATGTAACATTAGGTGAAACAGCATTAACACCGCAAAATTTAGTAGCAATGATTGAATTAATTACTAAGAACGTAATTTCTAATAAACAAGCAAAAATAGTTTTACAACGAATTTTAACAGAGGATTATCCCCCAGCAAAAATTGTTGTTGATTTAGGGTTAAAACAAGTTAGTGATCCAGCTGAAATCAAAGCAATTATTGAACCAGTTTTTGACAGTAATTTAGCCATGTTAGAACAGTATGACCAACGGCCAGAACGTGTTGTTAAGTTCTTTATGGGAGAATTAATGAAGTTAACAAAAGGGCAAGTTGCCCCAGAAATTGGGCAACAAGTAGTTCTCGCCCTAATTACAGCAAAACAAACAAAATAAAAAAAGATGGTTATTTACCATCTTTTTCATATTCATGATCAATTTTTTGCAGTTTAACGGTTAAATCATTAATTGCACTAATTTTAGCAATAAATAATAATTCATCGTCTAACTTGATTGAATCAACATCCCCTGGTAAAATAACTCGTCCTTTGCGTTTAACATAAACAATATTGTAATCTTTATTATTAATAAAACGTAAGTCAGATAGTGATTGCCCTTCAATACTTGGGTCAGTTACTTGGATTGTTAATGATGCATAGTTTTCATCAACTGTTTGGATCTCAATTTCAATATCAAACATTGCTTTAGTTGCAGTAATGCTTCCAGCCATGGTATCAGGTTGGACAATATTAGTAATTCCTAGTGCTTTTAAAATTCGTGTATGACGAATATCTTTTGATTTTGAAATGATATTTGTAATACCAATATCTTGTAAACCAATGATTGTTAAAACACTAGCTTCAATATTACTTGCCATCGTAACGATTATTGTATCGTATTGGTCTAATCCTTGCTCAATTAAATTTGCTTTAACCGTTGAATCTAATGCAACACCATCAACTTGGTCATAACTAGCAATCATATTATTAACTTTGGCTTGATCAACATCAAAAACCATAATATGTTGTTTTCTTACAATTAATGTTTCAATAATTGAACGACCAAAGTTATTTAGTCCAATAATTGCAAAACTTTTTCTTCGTGACATTGAATTCTTCCCCCTTATTGCAATTTTAATTATACTATTTTTTTTATTATTAGCAATAATCTTTAATTTTGTCGAAAACTCTTGATATTTATAAAATATACCTAAAATTAGGTATATTTTTAATATATGGAGGTAAATAAATGATGAAAAAAATAATTACAGAATTAATAAATAGCTTAACAGATGATCAATTTTTAGAATTTTATGAAAAAATAAAACAACAAGCAGACTTAATTAAAAAACAAAAACGTTTAAATGAAATTGATCAAAAATTTAGAGATAAAGGCATTATATGTCCTAATTGCAAATCTTTTCATTGTGTTAAAAATGGTCATAATTCCGAAGGAAAACAAAAATATTTATGTAAAAAATGTCGTGCTAGTTTTGATGCATTTCGTCATCATTTTACTTATTGAAGTCATTTAAATTATGAACAGTGAAATTTATTAATTCAAATTTCATTGTTAGGACAATCTAGTAAAATAATTTCTCGTTTTATTAAAACAACCCCAAAAACCGCTTGATATAATCGACAAAAATTAATGCAATCAAAACAATTAGAAAATACACAGTTAAAATTTAAAAAATTAAATGGTCAAATCCAAATGGATGAAACATTTATTAAAGAAATTCATAAAGGCAATTTTAAAGATAAATTTGATAAACGAAAAACTCATCTCGATCCATTTTCAACTGATACCAAATGCTGTATTCAAATGGCAGTTGATAGCAATAATAATATTTTTGTTCAATCCACCAATACCAAAAGATTACAAAAACAATGGATTATTGAAAATATGAATAAGCAACTAATTAAAGAAAAATCAATAATTATTTCTGATATGCAACCACTATATTTATTAGTAGCAAAACAAACAAATTCTACTCTATATTCCACCAAAACTAGTACAAACCCTGATACTAGTTATCAAAAGTTAAATAAGATTAGTAAATTACAATCCAGTCTTAAAGAAGCCTTAATTCATTATCATGGTTTGGGTTTCACTAATATTCAAAATTATTTAAAGCTCTGAAAATGAAAATACCAACACAAAGGTTTAACACCAAACCAACAATCAACGGTATTATATTTTAACGTTTAAAAAATTTAAAGCAAAATCATAATCTTACACAAAATTAGTTTTCAAATTGTCATATTGATGATTTTTTTTATTTCATCAAGAGTTTTCGACAAAATTAAAGGCAATAATTAGTACTTGTAGTATATAATATTAATGAAAGAGGGGCGTAAAGGGTGTTTTCTCAGTTATATTTTAAAAGAAAAAACGATAGTAAGCGGCAACGTAATAATGACCCAGGAGCATCATTAGCACGTCGCCGCCATTGGTTACCTTTCTCAAAGATAGCGGGAAAATTATTTTTAGTTTATATTTTAATTGTTTTTTTAGGGGGATTGTTGTTATCAATTCCAGGTTTTGTTAATAATGTTAATCGGGTGGTTAGTGATGGATATGGAAAAGTTTTAGGAACCTATAATTTTTCATGAAATTATTTAGTAGGATTATTTACTGCTTCAAGTGCTTTTTCTGATACCGGAATTACGATTAGTAATCCGGCGGCTGATTATAGTTTTTGGGGGCAGTTAATAATTTTAATCCTAATCCAAACTGGTGGTTTTGGGATTGCAACTTTTAAAATTATGATTTTTGTGTGATTAGGACGCCGCATTTCAATTAAAGACAAAATGTTGGTGCAAGGAGAACGTGGAAGTAGTAATTTTGGTCACACTGTTGATTTAATTAAAAATAGTTTTATTTTTTTAATTATTTTAGAATGCTTTGGAGCCATTTTATTATTTTGTAACTTTTATTTTTCATCAGCATCAATTGAAGGAAAACATATGATTGATAATGTAACCCACCACAATTTTTTACGAAGTTTATGAAGTGGGATTTTTCACTCAATATCTTCTATTAATAATGCGGGATTTGATATTATTGGAAATTCATCATTAATGCCTTACAATAGCAATTATTTTATGCAATTTGTCTTTATGTTTCAGTTTGTTATTGGGGGCTTAGGTTTTCCAACTTTTTATGATTTAAAACGTAAGTTTGTAGCTTGGCGACGCAAAGAACATGCTAAATTTACTTTATTTACAAAAATTAATTTAATTACTTATGTTGGATTATCAATTGCGGGCGTTTTTAGTGTTTGATTAATTGAATTTACTAATCTTAATGCAATAGCGAGTCCAAACGGACCGTATATTGAAAGCATTTTACGAAATTCAACGTCCAATTGAAATGGGTTTATGAACATTTTCTTTAATACAATGTCAACTAGAAATGCTGGTTATTCAACAGTTGATATGAGTAAATTCCTGCCAGGGTCACGAATTGTGATGTCAGTTATGATGTTTATTGGGTCAGCGCCATCATCAACGGCGGGAGGAATTCGAACAACAACTTTGGCCATTATTATTATTACAATTTGATCTATTGTTCGAAATAATAATAGTGTCAATGTTTTTAAACGGAAAATTCCAAATGAAACCGTCAAACGAGCATTAGTTGTAACAACAATTTCCGGAGCGCTAATTATGGGAGCTATTATTTGTATTAGTGCTGAAAATCCTAATATTGATGTTTTAAATGCCTTTTTTACAATTTGTAGTGCGTTTGGGACAACGGGATTAAGTATCTTAAGTTTTCTGGAGTTATATAATTTAGGGGTTTTAAGTACGTTAGTTTTAATTTTATTAATGTTTATTGGAAAATTGGGAGTTTCATCAACATTATTAGTTTCAATTCGTGGAACTGGCGAAAAAGAGTATAGTTATGTTGAAGAAAATATTTTAATTGGTTAGTTTTTTAAAAAATAACTATTTTCACTTGTTTAAAATGATATCTTTTGTATAATATATAAGATATCGATTTGGAACAGTACTCAAGTTGGTGAAGAGGGCACCCTGCTAAGGTGTTAGGTCGGGTAACTGGCGCGAGAGTTCGAGTCTCTCCTGTTCCGCCATTAATTATTGATTTTAAACTAAAAAGAAACAAAAAAGAGTTATTATATCTATAACTCTTTTTAAATTATTGGTATAATATGCGTATTAAGATTGTGCAATAAAGGGGAAACATAATGAAAAATTGATTAAAAATTATTTTATCAATGATTTTTTTATTTGGAATGGCAATTATGGGTTTAATTGTGGTAGTTGTTATTTTTAATTTCAAGTTTTTATATATTTTTTTAGCAATTGTTATTATTGATTTAATTTTTTCATTCTTTTTCTTCTTTTCAAAGCGACGTTATGAAGTTAAATTTTCTTGAATTATTTTTATTAATTTTGTTCCCTTTATTGGCTTGTGTTCTTATGTTTTTTTTGGTCGAAAATATCACTATTCAAATAAAAAATCATTATTATATAATCATTTAAATAAATTAGAATATGATACTTATATTAAAAAAAATAAAAAGTGTTTAACTGAATATACTAGTCCGAACCAAAAATTTGGTAATGTTGTTGAATTATTAATGCATAATGCTAATAAACCAATATATCAAAATAATAAAATTGAAATTTTAACAAATGGAACCCGCGTTTTCAAATCGTTGCTAACGGATTTGCAACAAGCTCAAGAATATATTTTGTTAACTTATTTTATTGTTGCTGATGGTGAACTATTTGAATCATTTTTAGCGGTTTTAAAAGAACGCATTACGGCGGGAGTCCGTGTTTATATGATTTATGATTATGTTGGTAGTTATTTTAAAATTAGTAAAAAAAGCATTAAAAAATTAATGAAAGCAGGGGTTCGAATTCATAAGTATTTACCAATTATTACACCCTTTATTAGTGGGAATGCAAATTATCGTAATCATCGAAAAGATGTTATTATTGATGGTTTAATTGGCTATACAGGAGGAATTAATTTAGCTGATTTATATGCTGATCAATTATGAAAATTTGGAATCTTTCATGACACACAAGTCCGCATTGAAGGCGAAGCTGTTCGTGGTTTAGAAGTTATTTTTGCAGATGATTGGTATTTTGCCACAAAACGCCATGAAAAAATTACTGAATTAGAACCAAGTGTTTTGGCGATGAAAAAATATAATATTAGTGGAAAATCACATTTACAAATTGTTAATCATAGTCCTAGTGTTGATCATTCAATTACCGAAGATTTATATATTGAGTTAATTAATAAAGCACGGAAAAGAATTTGATTATCAACACCGTATTTTATTCCCCCGAATGAAGTTATTCAAGCTTTAATTTTAGCAGCTCGTGCCGGAGTAGATGTTCGTTTAACAATTCCTGGTTTAACAGATAAAATCTTTGTGTTAGACTTAACCAAAAGTTATTGTAAAGATTTAATTGCAAGTGGTGTTAAAATTTATGAAATGAATAATATGTTTAATCATAATAAAATTGCCATTTTTGATGATGAAGTTGCTGTGATTGGAACATGTAATTTAGATTATCGTAGTTTCTTTTCTGATCACCAAACAACAGCGGTTATTTATGACCCAGCAGTTGTAACAAGTTTTATTCCACGCTGAGAATGAGATTATAAGCATGCTATTTTATGACATGAATGACCAATTAAATATAAGCCATTAAGTTATCGGTTATTACTAACATGTTTAAAATTAGTTGCACCAATCTTATAAGTTGTGAAAAAATCAAGTATAATTTTTTTGTATAATTATTATTTGAGGAGGATTAACGATGTTATTTAATAAGTTAAAAAAGAAAGACGAGCAAGATACCGAACCAGAAGATAAAAAATTAAAAAAACGAAATTTATTACAAGAAGAATTATCAGAACCGGATAATTTAGAAACCAGTCTATTTGAAGATGATGAGAACGAAGGTAAGATTAAAACTGGTTTTAGTTTTAAACGACGTAAAACACATAAAATCATTAAAGAACTAAATCGACAACGCATTAAATCGTTATTATTTTATACTGATACTAGTAATGTTTTGCGGCAATTAGAATTTGGTTTACAACCAGTTCAAAATATTCATTTAGCAAAAGAAAGTGAGTACATTGTTTGGACTTATTTAGAAAAACCTGATCATCTAGAATTTGAATTAGATAACTCTACACGTCATTATTTTTGAAGTTGAGTGGCAGAACAAAAAGTTGATCCATCTCAAATTGCTGTTATTGCAATTGACATTAAAAAACTCTTTGCTTTAACAAAGAAAGATTGGGAATATGATGATGTTACTCGGCGAATAAGAATTTTTGAAGATGTTAACCCGGAAGCTATTCGTTGAATTTTAATGAAAAATAATCAGTATTTAAATCGAATTCAAACTTATGTTGAAAGCAATTGTTTAAACCTTAAAATTTTCCAAGGTGAAAAAGGGAATATTTCTGATCTTTTAACAGAAAATAGAAAGAAGTAAATCATGAAGAAAAAGTTAGAGAAAATTACACCACGAGAAGTTGATTTTGCCCAGTGATATACCGATATTGTTTTAAATGCTGATTTAATTAGTTATGGGACTGTTAAAGGAACAATGATTTTTAAACCGTATGGTTATGCCATTTGAGAAAATATCCAAAAATTTTTAGATGTAGAATTTAAGCGAGTTGGTGTCAAAAACGTTTATTTTCCGTTGTTAATTCCGAAAACTCTTTTTAATAAAGAAAAAGACCACATCGAAGGTTTTTCACCTGAAATTGCAACTGTTACAAAGGTTGGTGATAAAGTTTTAGATGAAGAACTTTATATTCGACCAACATCAGAAGTTTTATTTGGAACTTTCTTTAGTAAAGAAATTCAGGGTTATCGTGATTTGCCTTTGTTATATAACCAATGAGTAAATGTTCTACGGTGAGAAAAAACAACCCGCCCTTTTTTACGAACTAGTGAATTTTTATGACAAGAAGGACATACAATTCATGCAACAAGCCAAGAAGCACGGGATTTTACTTTAAAAATTTTAGATATTTATGCTGAATTTGCACAGAAAAAATTATTATTACCAGTTATTAAAGGACAAAAAACAGCGCGTGAAAAATTTGCTGGGGCAGAAGAGACATATACAATTGAATCATTAATGTATGATGGCCAAGCCCTACAATGTGGAACTAGTCATTATTTTGGTCAAAATTTTTCAAAAGCTTTTGATATTAAATTTGCAAATCAACAAAATGAATTAGAAAATGTTTATTCAACATCATGGGGGGTTTCGACCCGTTTAATAGGGGGAATCATTATGACACATAGTGATGATAATGGTCTTGTTTTGCCACCAGCCATTGCCCCAACACAAATTATGATTTTGCCAATTAGCAATGAACAGCAACAATTACAAGCTGTTCAAAAGTTACAAGTTGAATTACAAGAATATCGTTGTGAAATTGACGAATCAGATAAAAGTTTTGGTTTTCGTGTTGCAAATGCTGAAATTAAAGGGATTCCATTGCGAATTGAGGTAGGACCTCGTGATTTAGAACAAAACCAAGTTATGATTGCTCGTCGTGATACTTTTGAAAAAATTTCAGTGCCATTAATGGCGGTAAAAGAAACTGTTGCAAAGTTATTATCTGAGATTGCAGCAAACTTATATCAAAGAGCATTAGATAATCGCCAACAACGGACACAAAAAATTACAACTTATAATGATTATTTAAAAGCATTAGCAAAGGGAAACGATTTATTTTTAGTACATTTCTGTGGACGCATTGAATGTGAAGATGTTATTAAAGCGGAAACACAAACAACATCACGTTGTATTCCTTTTGATGTAAAACCACAAAAAACAGTTTGCTTTCACTGTGGTCAAACAGCAACTAATTTAGTTTATTTTGCGCGTGCTTATTAATTTCAAGTAAACCTCTTTAATTTTTGGTAAATGCTAATTAAGGAGGTTTTTAATTTGTTTGGTGAAAATTTTCTTAATCAACCATTGGCAGTCTTTAATTCATTTCAATTTGCTCCTAACAATAAAATTAGTTTAGCATTAGATTTAACTATTCCTTTATTTAGTTTTGATAACGTTGATAATAATCAAGCCTATGCTTTTTATATTCGTCCAAATATTGCTAATATTAAACCTTGGTTTACTGAGAATGGTCGAACAACAATAGCTTATCAAGTTGATCGTAAGCAACCAAGTAATATTGCTAATATTCTTCAAAAGCATTTTTTTCAATTCAATTATAGTTTTTCAATGTTAGAAATATATTGAAATTTTAATAATAAAAAAAATTGTAAAATAACGACCCAATTACAAGCGGGGTATAGTAAAGCAGTCTTGCAAATTTCTGGAACTAAAGTTGAATATTCAAATTGAGGAAAAGTTATTGTGCCAGGACAATGTCTTGATGAAGATAAAATTAATAAAGTTAGTCTTGTTATTAGTGTTCCCAATCTAAAAAGTGATGTTTTAATAACAAAAAATTCTTATCAGGAACTTTATTTAAATTTTAACAATAAAAAATTAACTTATAACCAGACAGCCAAAACAATAGGAGTTATTCAGTATAAAAATTATGATTAAAAAAAGAAACAGTTTCAAACTTTACAAAATGTTTTTGAGCATTACTTTGAATTTATTACAACTTTACCTCGTGATGAACAAATAAGCTCGTTATTTTCTTTACGTAGTTTTAGTTCTTTTTATTCTAATTATGTATTAAATTTTCCAATTGATTTTTATAAAAAAATAACAAAGTTATGAACATTCTTTAATAATCGTTATTTGTTGATTCCAACAGTAACAACAATAATTAGTAAAGAAACAAAATATAATTTTAAATCATTAAATGGTTATTTAAAATATAATTCAGATCAAAAATTATATGAACATTTTTTTGGTGATAATACAATTTATAATCAAACTAAAAATCAAATTGAAATTGCAGTAAATGATAATTTTTCTGCTAAAAAATTTTTGGTCCATCCGTTTTTGCAACAAACAAAAGTAACTTTCATTACGCAATTAAAAGGATTTAATATTAATTTTACCCAACAGCTTATTTTCAAACCAATTATTACTAGTCCAAATGTTAACACTAATTTTATTCCAGCAGTTAATTGATTTGATAATTTAGCAATAACATATTATATTTGTACCCAGAAATTAGCAAACTATTATAATAAAGAATTTAACCAAGAATTATTTGCTCAATTTGAACTTGATTTTTTATTGATTGAAAAGATCGTTAACAATGAAAAAATTTTTTACTAGGAGAGCTATTATTATTCTTGATTTTTTATTACCAATTGTTATTTTTTTAAGTGTTATTTTTGTTTTTATTTATAAAAATGTTTTAATTAGTAATAATAAACCTAATCCTAAATTACAAGTTTTTAATAAAGAGGGTGAAGCAATATTAGAACCAAGTTTTAATAAGATATTAGATTCTAAACGCTTACGATTAAAAATTAATTATGTCTATGGTGAATATTATTTCAATAATGAACAATTTCATCATTATTTTTTAAAACGGTGAATTTCCCAAATGGTTTTATTTCAACCACCCACCAGTTATCTTAGTTTTTATTATAGTAATGAACAACTTGCTTATTCGAAATTAATTTTAATTTACCATTATTATAATGAGCAACAATTATATCAAGTTTGAAAAATAACTCTTTAGAAGGGGTTAACAGAGAGTCTATTATTTTATTGTTAAACTTGATATAATAATACAGACAAAAAGAGAAGGTGAGGGATTTTAAATGGACGTGTTAAATGAAGTTAAAAAAGTTTTAAAAGAACATGGCGTTTCAAAACAAGTTGATTTAAACACAGAATTTAAATCAATAGGGTTAGATTCATTAGATTTGATAGATTTAGTAATTAAAGCTGAAAAAAAAATTGGAATACAAATACCAGATGATAAATTAATGGATATTAAAACAGTAGCAGATTTAGTTAAAATTATTGAAGAAATTAAAAAATAAAGGAGCCGGCAAAGATGGCATTATCATATGAAAACATTGTGCAGTTATTAAAAAACAAAAATTATCGAAGTACCGAAATTAGATTGGCAGTTATTAAAATTTTAACAGAAAAACAACACTTAACTTTATCAGAAATTGTTGAGTTGTTAGAACAAGAATTTAAAAATGTTAATCTAATGTCAGTTTACAACACAATCGACCTCTTAATTAGTGAGCATGTTGTTTTTACCAATTCGTTTGATGGTAAGCAAATTTGATATGATTTAGCTGAAAATCCATCACTCCATATGGTTTGTGATATCTGTAAAAATGTTGTTCATATTAAGGATTCAAAAATTTTACAAGAAATTAAGTTAGATAACTTAAAAGAAGTGATGCAAAATACTAATTGAGAGCCAGTTCACTTTAAAATTGAAGGACATGGAATTTGTGATCAATGCCGTAACAAAAAAAATGAACATCTTAATTTTGACGAAAATTTTAATGATGACAACGAATAAAATAAAAATTACCATAAACTTTTTTTAAAGCAAGATAATTTTTTTATTTTGAAATATTAAATAATTTAGTAATGTTAAAGGAAAGCATTTATATTTTTTGTTTTGTAGTTCTTATGGTTTTTTGTGAAATTAATTACTAAAAATAAGGTCAATAATTTAATATAATAATTAAATGTTATGATCTTTTTATTACTACATAAAAATAGATAGAATGGGGATGAAAATTTATGTTGATTGTTTATAATATCAGATTTTATTGTAAAATTATTCTTTTAATTAATTTTTTACATACTAAATATCTTTTTTTCTTTAATAAAACTCGTCCACAAGCAGCGATATAATTTTTCAAAAAAAAATTAAAGCATAAGGAGGAATAGAATCTGATGAAAAAGATATTTTTTGTGATTTGAAATTTTTTCATTTTTTTGCTTTGACTTTTTTAGTATTATTTTTTATAATTTATGTTTACAACAATAATGAACGGGTTAAAGAACTATTTGAACATTGAACAGATGAAAAAAAGGTACAAAAGGTGAAAAAGGTGATAAGGGTGACAAAGGTGATGATGGTAAAAGTGGTGGTAAAGGTGATGATGACGACAAAGACAATCATGGACCTTTAATAACTAGTGAATAAATGCGAAAACGGGAAAATCATTGATTTATACACCCTGGATTTAAACCAACTGGTTATTTTTTAAAAGAGGGTATAGCCTATGAAATTACTTTAAATCGTAAAGTGACAGCGGATGAAGCTGACATCGTCAAATTGACAGTTGGTCAATGAGGCCAATATAAAAACCCAATGATTAATCAAACAGAAGATAATTTCTCAAATTATGAAATATCAAAAGACAGTAAAAAAGTTTCTTTAACAGCTGAAAATCCCGGTGTTCTTTATGTTAATGATAGTAATCAAACTAATTTAAGAGTAACAAATATAACAACACAAAACCAAAATGATATTATCAAAATTCCAACTTTTAAATTAAATAAATCTAATCAAAATAATTTTATTAATGATGTTTTAAAGACGAATTCACCTCTTGTTGAATTTGTATCTGATCATTTTATTGCAACGATGCAAACAGAAATGATACAAAATAAAGTTATTCCATTATACAAAAGAGATCGAGAAAGAATGTTTAATGAAGTTTTACAAAACTGAGACAAAGGATGGCATTTAACAAATAAAATTTGAGGTTTAGATGAAAATGATACTGGTATTAATCATAAATACCCCCAATATATTCACATTGCTAATGAAGACAAATCCGGGGGTTATGCCAATACAACTGATGGGCGATTAATGTTCCATAATGCGTCAGCCGCTGGAGAAGAATTATTTATATGAGAAGAAAGTAATTATTTAAACCCTCTATGGCATGAACTTGCTCATACATATCAAACACCAGGATATAGATTTTCAAATGTAGGAGAAACCACTAACGAAATTATTACTGTATATGTTAAACAAACTTTATGAAATGTTAAACCGAAAGTATTTAGTTTCCGAGATACTGTAAAAGAATATTTAAATAAGTCTGATGAAAAAAGAGATTTTCTTAGTTTAAAAGAAGATCATTCTTATAATACATGAACGAAGATTTCAATGTTTTGACAATTACATATGGCTTTTGGTGATAACTTTTATCCGTTATTAAACCAAAAATATCGTAAAATTAGTTGAGATTTAAATTGAAATGATGGTCTTAACTCTGATGAAGTAAAAGTTCAAGAATTCATTAAAATAACTTCACAACTAACAGGCTATAATTTAGCACAATTTTTTGTTAAGTGAGGATTACCACCAAATCAAGCAACGATTGATGAGGTTAGACAATATAAAGATTTAACACGTCCTATTTGAGATAATGTTGTTGATCCAAAAACCGAAAATAGCCCAATTGTTCAAAAAAAATTAATATATAAGGAACAAAGCAACTATAAAAAAGAAAATGAGCGATATTTAAATTTAGAGAAGAATACAGTGTTACTTAATAACAAAGGAAATATTGTTTATATTTTTTTAAATGTAAATATACTTCCTAAAAAATATTATTTTTTAACAAGTTAAATTCAACTTATTTGCAAAGTATTTATCATCTTTTTAAAACCTGTAAATCATTATTGATAATTAAAGGGACCGTTGCAAAGATACGGGTTTTAGTTAAAAACAAGATATAATCTTGTTTTTTCTTTTATATATAGAAATTATTAATATTAAAGTTATTATTTTTTAAAAATTTTAAGGAGTTGGAATTATGCAAACAAAGCAATATTTTATTTTGCGGTCGTTAGTGAAAAAATATGGTAAAGATAATGTTATTAATACTGTCAATAAGATTGCAAATGATATTGAAATTAAAAAGTAAAAGAATAAATTATTCCGCGTAATTTATTAGCGGATAATTTATTCAATAATGTTTTTTAATGGAGCAAAGCGACAATGAGCGGAGCGAGTTTGCAAATTTCAATTTTTTAATTTATTGAAAGGAGATATATTATGCCAGGTTGATTAACGACAATATTTAGTGTTGTTATTATATTAGGTATTTTTGCGTGAATTGGTTTATCAATTTATCAAAAAATTCGCCAAATTCGAGGAAAGAAAAAATATAAAAAAGAAATTGAAAATAAGGAGGATAATAAACAATGTTAGGTATGTATTTAACAACAGCAATTAATTTTTTAGCAGTTGGTGATAAACCTACTATTTCAGATGGAATGGGTTCTATTTGAAGTGGTTTAGGGCAAGCAATGATGAAAGTTAAAGAAGCAATTTATGCTGTATTACCACAATTAATGACCTTTTTAGGTGATGCGTGAATTATTTTAATTCCATTTGGTATTTTTGTAATTATTAAGATTTTAAACTTTTTACGTGTTATGGTTAAAGGATTTTAAGAGTATATTACTCTATAAATTCAAAGTATTTTAACAAAAACTAAGGCACACTATTAGTTATATTTTTAGTAATTAAATTTAAAATATTATTATGGTTTTCTCTCTGTATAAAAATATTTATAAATTTGTTAATTTATTAAAAATTCAAATAATAAATTTAAATGTTATTATTGAAATTATTAGTAATGAAATAATTGTTTTAAAGTAGGATTTAATAAAAATAAGAATATTTTTATTAAGGGTCATATTAATAGTAGTTTTGGAATATAAATTTTTATAATATTCTTTATAAATATATCTACTTTCTTTTTAAAATTTGTAGGCAGTATGTAGTGCAAAAATATCAATTTAATTATAAATTATTAATTTTATATTTTAATAACTATTGTTAAAAATTAAATAGTATTTTTCAGTGTGCCAATTTTTATTATTTTTATATTTAACAATGTTTATTAACAATGTTTATTAAACATTAAATAAACAATATATTAGCATTATGTATAACATTGTTAATAATCAATGTTTTTATTAATAAATAAACAATATATAAACATTAAATATAACATTGTTTATTAAATAAATATTTAGTTAGGAGTTGATAAAATTGAGTAATTTTGTTAAGAAAAATCAAAATGTAGAAAATTATTTTATTCGTAAAGAGTTGATAGTTTTTGAAACAGAAAAAGCAAGTTTTATAAATTTACCTAATCATAATCGTCATATTGGTTTTTGATTGAGTAATAAATTTATTTATCCTAGTGAAAAACATTCAGAACAAGTAGCAATTGGTTTGATTTATGATAATTCTTATCCTATTGTAAAATATGATGAAAATTTAAAACGACATATTTGAAAGTATTTAACTGGAACAGAATTAATTAATTTATACAATCAATATAAACAAAATTATTTTACACAAATGAAAAAGGCTTTATTTCAAGATGAACCTAAAAAAGTAAAAACAAATAACAATAATAATTTAACAAATTGAAGTGATGAAAAAGTGCAACAATTAATCAATGATTTAGAAAGTTTAAATTAAATGAGTTTATATGATTATTGAGTTCAATTTGTTAGTTATATTATTGGTTCAAATGCTCCTGAATTTTTATATGTTATATCGTTTGTGTTATTTATCGTTTTATTTTTGGGGATGTTTTTTAAACTTATTCAAAAAAATGTGGAGTTTTTAAAAATGCAAAATGATTGAGAAAAATTAAAAGAGTTTTTTATTCATATCTTTTTGTTTATAGATAAAACAAATGTTGAAACTATTACAACTTGAAATTTAACTCAAAATGAATATTTAATTCTGATGATTGGTGTTTGAATTGTGATTTTATTTTTAACGTGGTTTTTATTGTGAATGGTTTTTAAAATAGTTGGGTATTTTAAGTAATGAAAAAGTTTATATTTTTCGTAAAAAATTATTGTTATATTAGTGGTTCAATGATTTTGTTTAGTTTAATTGATTTATTACTTTGAATAATTTCATTAAATTATACCGGTTTAGTATTTTGATTATTGTTTGCTTTGCAATGTGTTTATTTTGTCTGATGAGTTTGAAAAAACATATTTTATCAGTTAAATGCTTTTCGGTTAGTAAATTTTGTTTGAGATAATCCGTTATCAGTAATTATTGGTAAGTTAGTAACGGGAAAAACATTACTTTTAACTTATTTATCACAAACTATGAAATTATTAACAGATAAGATTTATAGTAATTATCCGTTAGAAGATGATAAAGTTAAGGTTTTAACATTTAAAAATTTAGATTTTACAGATAGAACAAAACCGGTTCCCCCTGATGATAGTGTTATTTTATTTGATGAAAGTTATTTATATATTGATGGAACTAGTCCCCACGATGAGAAAAAAGTTCATAGTGGTAAAATTCCGTGAATTGTATTAGCAAGACATTTTGGTAATCGTGCTTTATTTACTGCTCAGCGTGAGGGTATGATTTGAAATAATATTCGACAATTAGCAAGTGGTATTATTATTCCAATTTCATTGAAAAAACCTATTGCTAAAAAAGGATTAAATTTTTTTAATCGTTTCTTTATTATGAGAATTGGTATTTTTCAAGATATTACTGATTATAAAATTTGAAAGATAAAATCAGTAGAACGAACAGCAGAAGGAAAACGAGCAAAACATAAATCTGATGTTGGGTTAGGAATTCGGTTTTTTAAAATAATTATTCCGTTAGAATTTGCACAGAAATATGATAGTAAATGATTAAAGTTTGTTCGTGATTTAAAAAATGATGAAATAGTTAATAAAAAAGAATATTATTGGTCATAAATTACTAAATTAAGTGTTAAAGAGCGTTTAGAATTGTTTGATATTGATATTTTGAAAAAAAATTTAAAACCTAAAAAAGAAAAAGGAAGTGATAAAGATGATTAATTTATTATCAGAAAGTAATAATTGAGATAATATTTTTAGTTTTATTTTTGATGTATTTTTGTTTATTTTTGATGTAATTTGAAATACTAAATTACCAATGACAAATACAACTATTGCTTATTTTATTATCTTTTTTATGGTTGTTAAGTTATCAATTTATGCTATCCACGGAACAAGAACACAATATAATGAATTAGGTTCAACTGTTAAAAACAATACATCAAAATTGTATGCTTCAACAGCACGTGGTGTTAAAAAAGCATATAAGACTAATAAAAAGGGTCAGTGAAAGGAAACAGATTAATGATTAGATTAGTTTTATTAGTTGCTGCAATTGCTATTTTTGGTACTAGTTTTATTACGGTGATTATAAATCAATTAACATCAGCAAAAAATATCATTATGGATTTATATAACTCAGATACTTTTTTACTTTCTTTGTTTGGTAAAATGGCAATTTTGTTTAGTCATCCATTAATGTTAACAATATCAAGTTTATATATTGTTGGGTTTATTGTTTCAAAAACATTGTATAGTTAGGGGTTGAATTATAAATATGAAAAAATCATTATCTTTATTTGCCATATCTATTTTAGGTATTTTAGGTTTAATTATTCCATTTATTACTTTAACAGCATTTAAACCCTTAAATCAGCAGAATTATACTGTTAATCAACAAACAACGGGAATGAATGAAACTGATTTTATTAATACAATGTTTTTACGCAGTAGTTTTTTTGAAAACTGGTCTGAAACAAATTACTTTATTAATCCAACTCTAAAAACATCACAATCATTAACTTATAATGATAAGTGATATTTAGATTTTCTAAAAGATAGTTATTCAACGGGAATTTCATTTGATAAGCTTAGTGATAAGTTTATGGATTTATATAAAAATTGAGATACTTATTCTAAACAATATAATATTGATAAATTTTATGATGTGGATAAGAAACAATTTTTAAAAGAATTAACTAATTTTTCTTATTCTTTTGCTAAGTATTTTAATACTGTGGAAGTTATTAATAAATTAGAAAGAGGTATTGATAATTTACAATTAGTTAAAATGATTAATGAGTTTTGAATACAAATTCCTAGAACACAGGCACCTAATAAATAATTTTTAACTGCTACTAATAAATGATATTTTTATATAAATAAATATGAAAATAATTATATAACGACAAAATTTTATTTTGATAATAATTTTATTAATAATCAAAACACTTGATGACAACACTTAAAAAATGATTCAGATTTTATTTGAAACTATAATTTAGTATATCGTTGAGATGGAAACGGTGAACCAGAATTACCCGTTGTTGATAATGGTGGCAAATTAAAATGATATACTGAATATTATCAAAATGTTCGTTCTTTTTTGCTTAAATATATTGATGTTATTGTACAAGAAAATATCCGAATTCAGCAAGGTGGTAATCCAAACTATGATGACCCAAATTTGGGTAGTGAAAGAATAATTTTTGATTTTGAAATTATTAATAATATGGAAAAATTAGATTGAAAACCTGATGTTATTTTAACTAGAAAATCAATTTATCGGATGATTTTAACAATTGATGAAAATAAAAATATTATTGCTGGTAGTTTAGAATTAACACATCTTAAACAATATTGAAATGGTAGTGATTATAATAATTATCGATATACTGATGATTTAGGATTTTTATTTTCTTTCATAAAAGAAAAAGAAGATACTTTTAATTTTAGTGCTGAAACTTATAATTATTATCAAGGTAATACTCCCAATACTGGTAAAATGGTTTTTGAACAGATGAAAGGTCAAATTGATATTAATAAATTTTTAAAAGCCTTTTTTACCCATGCTTTGGTACCTGTTTTTCAAAATCGTAGTAATTTTATTGAAAGTGGTTATATTGATAATTTACAGTATGATACTGTTTTAATTAATTTTTTTGGTTTAAAATTGATTAATTTTAGAGATGTTTTAATTGATGAAACTAATACTAATAAAAATCAATTTGAAAAACTATTAAATAGTATGTTTACGGTTTCCCAAAATTTTTATAAAGATTATTTACGTACCATTTTTGATTTAGAAAATGATACTTATGTACAAGGATATAATAAAAAATATGGTTTATTAGCAAATAATGGTTTTAAAATTTATCCTCGTTATTTTTATTTTTCTGATAAATACAATCAATTAGACATTAAATTGTATTCAGCATTTAAAAATCGTTTTTATAATACTAATTATGGTAATGTATTTAATTATGATTTTTCAGTTGCAAATAATTATAATATTAATCAAAATGAAGGTTATATTTTTGAAGGTGCTTTAAAAGATAAATACGGTTTAAAATACAAAAAAATTGAAGAACAAAAAATCGGTTATAATGTTTTTGAATTACAAGCCCAAAAAGAAAATGATATGTACCGTTATTATGATTTTAATTTTGGAATTTATAACTGACAAGAAATAAATAATGGCGGGTTGTTTCCTGATTGACAATGATGACAAGCCCAATATGAAAGTTGTAGTTGATATAATTTAGCGTGTCATATAAAAAATGCTGCAATTTGAATTGTAAATAATATTCCCGGTGTTAAACAAGTAAACGAATTAGCAAGCGGTGTTGGTAAAATATTTCAAACAATATATAGTTTTTTTAGTCAAACATTTGAGGTATGAAAATTTAGTCCAGCATTATATAATACAATAACAAATATATTCCTATTAATTATCTTTATGAAGTTTGTTCGATTAATTTAAAAAAGGACTTTTTAGTCCTTTTATTCTTTTCAATCAATTATTAGTCCTGTGTCTTTATTAATTTCTGGTATTTGTGGTTCATTGTTTTTATTTCAACGATATACTAAATTATAGTTTCAAATAAAATCTGAATCATTTTTTAAGTGTTGTCATCAAGTGTTTTGATTATTAATAAAATTATTATCAAAATAAAATTTTGTCGTTATATAATTATTTTCATATTTATTCTTTAATTTTGTCGAAAACTCTTGATATTTATAAAATATACCTAAAATTAGGTATATTTTTAATATATAGAGGTAAATAAATGATGAAAAAAATAATTACAGAATTAATAAATAGCTTAACAGATGATCAATTTTTAGAATTTTATGAAAAAATAAAACAACAAGCAGACTTAATTAAAAAACAAAAACGTTTAAATGAAATTGATCAAAAATTTAGAGATAAAGGCATTATATGTCCTAATTGCAAATCTTTTCATTGTGTTAAAAATGGTCATAATTCCGAAGGAAAACAAAAATATTTATGTAAAAAATGTCGTGCTAGTTTTGATGCATTTCGTCATCATTTTACTTATTGAAGTCATTTAAATTATGAACAGTGAAATTTATTAATTCAAATTTCATTGTTAGGACAATCTAGTAAAATAATTTCTCGTTTTATTAAAACAACCCCAAAAACCGCTTGATATAATCGACAAAAATTAATGCAATCAAAACAATTAGAAAATACACAGTTAAAATTTAAAAAATTAAATGGTCAAATCCAAATGGATGAAACATTTATTAAAGAAATTCATAAAGGCAATTTTAAAGATAAATTTGATAAACGAAAAACTCATCTCGATCCATTTTCAACTGATACCAAATGCTGTATTCAAATGGCAGTTGATAGCAATAATAATATTTTTGTTCAATCCACCAATACCAAAAGATTACAAAAACAATGGATTATTGAAAATATGAATAAGCAACTAATTAAAGAAAAATCAATAATTATTTCTGATATGCAACCACTATATTTATTAGTAGCAAAACAAACAAATTCTACTCTATATTCCACCAAAACTAGTACAAACCCTGATACTAGTTATCAAAAGTTAAATAAGATTAGTAAATTACAATCCAGTCTTAAAGAAGCCTTAATTCATTATCATGGTTTGGGTTTCACTAATATTCAAAATTATTTAAAGCTCTGAAAATGAAAATACCAACACAAAGGTTTAACACCAAACCAACAATCAACGGTATTATATTTTAACGTTTAAAAAATTTAAAGCAAAATCATAATCTTACACAAAATTAGTTTTCAAATTGTCATATTGATGATTTTTTTTATTTCATCAAGAGTTTTCGACAAAATTAAAGTATTTATTTATATAAAAATATCATTTATTAGTAGCAGTTAAAAATTCTTTATTAGGCGCCTGTGTTCTATGAATATTAGTTCATTTGCTATTTTCTGGTAGTTGTTGTGGTTATGGTGTAGGTTTATTACCCCCCGTTTTCATTATTATTTGGTTTTTCACAACTAATTAATGTTGTTGTACTTGTTGCTGTTAATCCGATTACTCCTAAAATACTTAGTAACTTTTTCATATTTTACTTCTCCTTTATTAAAATTACTTGAATGCTATAATTGATTTTATCATATATCAATAATGTATTAAATAATTTTAATATTAAATTTATAAATTAATGAAAGGTATATAAATGTTATGTATAGTCATTTAATTTTTATTGATAAGGTTAAATTGGAAAAATTATTATTATCAAAATTATTTTTAAAAAAGAATGGTGAAATAAATATTTCACAAATTGCTAAATGTTTGAACAGAAATCGTAGTACTATTTTGCGAGAAATTAAGCGTTTTAAAACTATTGATGAATATAGTGCTTATAAGTTAGATAAAATGTATTATGAGAAAAGAAAAAAGAATAATAAAAGATATAAGTTTACAGAAGAACAATTAAATTTTATTAATATAAGATTTAATGTTTATCGTGATTCTCCATCACAACTTATTCATCGTTATTTTCTAAAGTTTGGTATTAAATTTCCTGTTTGTGTTAAAACATTGTATAAATGAATTCGTTTGGGTTTTTATGGTTTTTTAAAACAGAATTTACGTCATCGTGGTAAAAAATATAAAACAAAAGGAAAATTTGATAATCGTGGTAAATTAATTAATTTTAAATCAATATGAGATATTGAGAATAAAGAGACTGATGTTGGTTGATTTGAAATGGATACCATAGTTGGAAAAGAGCATCAATCTAGTAATTTGGTTTTAGTTGAACAAAATAGTAAAAGTTATTTTGTTATGAAATTAAAAAATCATACTGCTAATGAAGTTGTGGAAAAGTTTAAAGATATTGTTATAAGTAATAATTTATTTGGGAAAATTAAAGGAATAATAACTGATAGAGGAAAAGAATTTAGTAAATGAAGAGAATTAGAAATATTTGCTGAAACACAAGTTTATTTTTGTGACCCTGGTAAACCACAACAAAAACCATTAATTGAATATATGAATTCTGAACTTAGACAATGATTTCCTAAGGGAACTGATTTTAATAATGTTAGTCAACAAAAAATAAATTGAGTAGTTAATGTTATAAATGATAAATTAAGGCCTGTTCTTAATTGAAAAACAGCAAAAGAGGTATTTTCAGATAATTTTAAATAGGTTTATTTGAAGTAATTTAATAAATTATTTTTTAGTGTGCTTAATTTTCCTTAAAATAAAATAAAAACTATAAATATTTTGATTTTTAAAAATTTATAATTGATTTTTTATGATTTTTATTGTATTATTTGACTAATAAGATTTGTTGCACTTCATTTTACATAATTCCAATATATAGTTTTTTTAGTCAAACATTTGAGGTATGAAAATTTAGTCCAGCATTATATAATACAATAACAAATATATTCCTATTAATTATCTTTATGAAGTTTGTTCGATTAATTTAAAAAAGGACTTGTTAGTCCTTTTATTCTTTTCAATCTGTAATTTTACCGGTATTTGTATCAATTTCAGGTGTTTGAGGTTCATTTAAACCATCTCAACAATAATATGATTTAAAAAGATATCATACACCATTAATAATATGATAAGGTACCCCACTATTATCTCAAATTGATTTATTTGAAAAATTAAATTTTATAATAGAAAAATTATCATTTTGTTTCTTTTTTACAATTCCAATATATCATTTATTATCTGGATTCCTATTTAATTTATCTAATGGTATTAACTTTCAACTACTATTTTCTGGCGGTTGTTGTGGATTTCAAGGTTCTGGTTTATTACCCCCCGTTTTCATTGTTATTTGGTTTTTCACAACTAATTAATGTTGTTGTACTTGTTACAGTTAATCCGATTGTTCCCAAAATACTTAGTCATTTTTTCATATTTTTATCCCTTTCTGTGAAATGTTATAATTTTCTTAATTATACTATACATTTTTTAAAGTAGGTGTAAATTTATGAAATATATTAACTAATAATTTTAATTTAACAACGAAAGTAAATAATAAAATGTTTAATTTTAATAAATTTAGCGTAAATATTTATGAAAATGCTTTAAATCAGTTAAAAGAAAAAATAGAAAGAATTGATAATATAATTTTTAAAAAACGAGATAAAACAAAATATTTTGTAAAAGAAATAAAAACTAGAAAAATTAAAACAGAATTTGGAATATTGATTTATAAGCGAAGAATTTACAAATATTTTTATAAGGGTAAGTGAAAACATGTTCCTATTGTTGACAAACAATTTGGAGTTGGAAAATGACAAAGAATAATTAATGATTTAAAATTAAAAATAATTGCTGAAATAGCAAAAAATAAAAGATATAGCGATATATTAGATATGTTTAATTGTAAATTGCATTTTTCATCTGTTTCGCGTATTTTACGAAAAGCATTAATAAAAAGAAAAGATAAAAGAATAGATTTAAAAAATTTTGAAAATTTATATATTAATTTAGATGATGCACATATAACTTTAAAAAATAAAAATAATAAATCTTATTTGCAAACTGTTAGAATAATTTCATTTAATACTGGAAAAGAAAATAATAAATCTTTAAATAAAAAATATTGTTTTTTTTTCTTAATAAGAAAACTCGAGGAGCAGAATTTAATTACTTTATTAAAAAACAAATTCAAAAATTTTTTAAAAATTATGAAAATATTAAATTAATTATTGGTGGGGATAGTGCTAAATGAATTAAAAAAACTGCTAAAATTTTAGATGGTATGTTTATATTTGATAGGTTTCATACAATAAGAGAATTAAAGAATAATATATATTGTGGTAATCGTAGTAAAGAATCATTTAAAAATTATTTACACGCAAAGGAATTATTTTTACAAGGAAAATACGATGAATTTATAACTTTTTTAAAATCATTACAGAATGAAAGAATTAAATTAAGGTATTTTATTAATTTAAAAAATGTTATTTTAAATCAAAATAAAGAGTGAAATATTGGCGTATCTGCTGAAAGTGATGTTTTAAGAGTTGTAAAATCTTGTTTAGGATATGGGAATAAAACATTTTCATTTTCAATATTTAAAAATATTTTGGATTTAAAAATTATGAGATTTAATTTTAGTTAATTTAAAATAATTTAGTTTTAGTTTTTAAACTATTTTTTAGTATTTTAAAATATGAAATTATTTTTTGTATTTTTATTTTTTTGTGTTATTATGTTTTTATAAAAGAAAAAAAGTTTCTTGTTTTTAATTAAATTAAATAATACCCGTTTATTTGCAACACCCCCTAATTAAATACTATGATTAATTGTTAAAAACAAGCCAAGTAATTTGATATAATAATTACGTATTTTTTCCTTTTATTAACTATGAAAAAATAAAAAGAATAGAGATGAAAAAATTATGTTAAGTATTTGTAAAATTAGGTGTTATTGTAAAATTATTCTTCTAATTATTTTTTTGCATACAAAATGTTTATGTTTATTTCGTAAGACACATATCCCGCCTAAATTTTAGTTTTTAAATTTTAAATAAATATAACTAAAAGCAAAGAGGGAAAAAACAATGAAAAAACTATTAAGTATTTTAGGGACAATAACATTAGTTGGAACTGTTGCGCCAAATGTTGTTGCCTGTCATAACAAAAAAAATCTTAGCAACGAAAGTATTACAGCAGAAGACATTAAAGTCTTTAATGAAATTCAAGTAAAAGCATCTGAAAAAATTAATCAAAAAATTAAAGATACGCCATATGTCGATAGCACAAAAAATGACTTATCAAAAATCTATTCTAAAGTAAATAAGGGTGATACTGAACCTTATCAATTAAAATTAAGCAATTCAGAAGATAATAAATTAGCGACTTATTTTATTAACAATTTTACAAAAATTTTTGATAATGTTAATCATGAATTACAAAACGAATATTCAAATTATTTTTCTAATACAGTGCCATTAACGTTAGATGATGAAAGAAATGTTGTAAAAGTAAGTTATATTGATGTTGAAAATTTACGTAGTAAGTTTCCAACAGATATTAATCCCTAACCATTTTCAGCTGTTCGAGTTGATTATACAGCGACAATTCAGTTACAATTTAAAAAAATGTATGCTAGTTTCCAACTATCAAGTATTTATAATGTTAGTGAAAACGTTGCTGCTTTACGGACTTTTTCTGATAAGGCAGTAGGATTTTTAATTGAAAATATTAAAGACTATTTTATAAAATTAGAAACTGTTGATTTTTCAGAAAATGAAATTTTAAAACCATTATATAATCAAATGATTTGAGATTTTTCAAAAGATACAACTGAGTTAAATAGTACTTTAAAAAATTAATTTAAAGAATATATTGCTAGTAAAAAAGAATTTAAAAACCTTAGTATAACTTATAATGATACTGATTTAATTAAAAAAGTGGAAGATGGTCAATTAACTGCTGAAAATAAAGGCTTTATGGGAATATCTAAAACCAAAAAAGCAACTGAGTTATCATTAGCAAATTGAGTTGATCCTAATGCTGGTAAAAATAATCCATGAAAACATTTATCTAATGCAACTGCTGAAAATTTTGTTGATTTTTATAAAACAAAAGTTGGTTCTGTCTTTAATGTTGATAAAAATGATTCTTTAAATTTAGGTACTTTTGAAATTAGCTTAAATTATTTAAATATTTTTGGTCTTGGTTTATCTGGCAATGTGAAAGATAAAAATAATGAGGATTTATCAATTGCATTAAATTTATCTGGAGATGGAATTGATAAAAAATTAACTAATTGAGGAAAAATAATTGTTCAATTTTTAAAATATTCAGGTTCTGGTATTATTACAGCGGATGATAGTATTGGTTTAGAAGCCCCTATCCAAGATTTTAAAAAAATAACAATGAAAAATCAAAAGGATGGTTTAAAAGGGGCTATTAAAATTATGTTCGATAGTTTTAAGGATTCAGATGAGGCAAAAAGTTTAGAAGATATTGATTTATTTAGTTTAATGACAAATTCTTTATTAACAAGTCAAAAGGACATGGACTACTAAATGAATCAACTCATTTGGAATGAGACCGACAAATAGAAGACAAATGGGCAGTTATGTTTACATTTGGTAACAGTTTGGATACTGGTTTATATTATTCTTTTGCATCAAATCCAACCTCTAATAGTGAGGAGAATGTTGATTTTGAAATAATAAGTGCGGCGGATTAAAAAACTATCTGTTTTATTCATTTAATTTTAAATTAATAAAATAAAATTAGAATTAAATATTATGTAACAAATTGTAATTTTAGAAAACAAATATAATTATTTGCTATTTTAAATTATTTTGTTAAAATAATTAAGTGTCAATTTTGATACTTAATTTTTATTTTAGGGGTATAGTTCAAGTGGTAGAACATCGGACTTCAAATCCGAGTGTTGTGGGTTCAAGTCCTGCTACCCCTGCCATTATGTTTTATAAGATGAAAGTATGTAGATACTTTTTTTATTTTAAAACCAGAGGATTCTTTTGTAATATTTATGTTATGATTTAAAAGAATTTAGGGGTGTAGTTTAATGGTAGAACAGCGGTCTCCAAAACCGTACGTTGTGGGTTCAAGTCCTATCACCCCTGCCAGGATAATAAAGATGGAAGTATACCCAAGTCTGGTTGAAGGGGGCGGTCTCGAAAACCGTTAGATGGAGTGATCCATGCAAGAGTTCGAATCTCTTTACTTCCGCCATTAGAAGAAAACAAAAAAACCATTTCTAATTTAGAAATGGTTTTTCCTTTTATTTATTTTCTGGAATTGCAACAAAAGCAATTGTATCTAAGCCAGCATGAGCAACAAAAATATTAGCTAATTGTTCAGTATGATAATCGACTTTTAATTCATTTAATTTTTGTGTAACATTATCTCAAACTTTGTCAGCGCATTGATCTGTTTTTAAAACAAATAACTGAAATTTTTCTTTAACTGTTTTTTTAAATTTATCTCATGTTTCAACTAATGATTCAATTAAATTATTTAATGTTCGTGATGAAGCAATTTTTTTAGGATATTCTTCTCATTGGATTAAGATTTTAATTTTAAATAAGTTAATTAATGATAGCAGCACTTTTCCAACACGCCCACCTTTTGATAAACGTTCTAGGCTACCAGGGATCATTGCCATATATGTTTTTTGTTCTAAGGCATTTGTTTTTGCAATGATTTCTTTAACAGTAAAATTTTGTTTTGTTAATTCATTGGCATAAATAATTAATGTTTTTAAAGCAAAAGCGGCAGTATGATTACGAACAACATGAACTTTTCCAAGATATTGTTTATCTTGGCTTAAAGTATAAGCTGTTGCATATTGGCTTGATAGTTTTTCGGCAATAGGGTAGTGAATGATTTCATCATATGTTTCTAGAATTTCATCTCATTTTGCCATTAATTCTCCTGTTGAAGCTTGGCTTGTTTTAGTAGTTCCTGTTTTAACAATATTATAAAAGTGATACTTTTTAATTTCTTCTTTGGTATCTAAAATATCTATTTCGTTATTTAAAATAATGTGCAATGGAATAACGTGGATTCCTAATTCTTTAATTTCTGCTGTTGTAAAACCAGCTGATGAGTCAGTTAGGATTGCAATTTTTTTATTCATAAAGTTAATTCTCCTTTATTTATCTCAACATACCAAGACCACGGTATTAGGGCCAGTGTGAGCAGCGATGACGTTTGCTAAAATGTATGTTGAAGTAATTATAGCACCCACATCTGTAATTATTTGATAAACTTTATCTAAAGTTTCTTTATCTGTTTTGGAATGTAGTAGAATAATATTTTTTCAATTTTGACGTTCTTTTTTAATTTGATGAAAAGCTGTTGAAACAGCTTTTTTGAATGTCCTTGTTTTGTCAAACTTATCAATTCGACCAGCATATCTTAAAATTGGTGTTATCTTTAACAATGATGCTAATGCTGCTGCGGCAGCAGTAATTCGCCCGCCACGTTTTAAAGTTTCTAAACTTTTTGGGATAATAAATGCACTAAATTTTGTTTTAATTACATCAATTCTTGTCTGAAATTCTGTTAATTCTACGCCTTCTTTAATTCAACTGTAAATTAGATCAATCATATAAACTAATAATTCACTAACACCATCAGTATCAATAATAAAGACCTTTTCTTTATATTCTTCACCTTGGGCTAACATTGAAATATTTTCGTGTTGCCCTGATAAACCTTTCGATAGTCCTACAAAAACAATATTATCGTATTTTTTTAATAGTTCATTTCAAGTATTTAACATTTTTCCCATTGGGATTTGGCTTGTTTTAATTACTTGATGTTCTAAGATATCATAAAATTCATTAAATGAAATAATATCTTCATCATCTTCAACCTCACTCCCATCTGGGAAATTTAATAATAACGGTAATAAATAGGTGTCTTCATATTTTTTTAATTCGTCCTTATTAATTCCTGACGATGAGTCTATTATTAATGCAACTTTACGCATAATTGCCCTCCATTATTTTCTATAAATTTAGCTATCATTGAATTTTAGTTATTATATTGTTAAACTCTTAACAATATAATAATTATAAACTTTGATATAATAATTTCAAGAACGAAAGGGAGATAAAAATGAAAATTACTAATGAAAAGAAAATAATGTATGAAAACATTTTGCAAGCATTTGGTCCATCGGGATGCGAAGAACAAGTTGTGATATTAATGAAGCAATATTATCAAAAGTATACATCAGAAATAATTCAAGATAATTTAGGAAGTTGTTTTGCAGTTATTCGTAATCAAACAGGAATTAAAAATGCTAAAAAGGTAATGTTAATGGCCCATGGTGATGAAATTGGTTTTATGGTTAGCCAAATTAATGAAAAAGGGTTAATTAGAATTAACCCATTAGGAGGAATTTGAGAACAAACATTATTAGCAAAACGGTTAAGATTATTAAAAGATGATGGAACTTTTATAATAGGCGCTATTTCAGCAATTGCTCCGCATTTGTTATCACCAGAAGCACGTTCAAAACCAACACCAATTGCTAATATGCTAGTTGATTTTGGGTTTACTTCAAAAGCAGAAGCATATGCGGCTGGCGTTCGGGAAGGTAATTTTGTTATTTGTGAAGGACCAACTGCTTTTTTAAATGACAAACGGTTATTATCGAAAGCAATTGATAACCGAATGGGTCTTATTTTGGGGTTAGAAGTATTAGAACAAATTAAAGATAAAGCATTAGACTTTGATTTATATGTTGGTTTTAGTGCCCAAGAAGAAGTTGGAACTCGTGGGGCAGCAACTGCAACATCTTTAATTAAACCTGATTTTGCAATTGTGACAGATGTTTCGCCAGGGCAAGACTATGAATCAACAAGTACCTTTGGGCAATTAGGACAAGGTGTAATGTTACGAGGAATGGACAATGGTTATGTTACTCGCTATGATTTGATTAAATATCAACTTGATCTAATGCAACAGCATCAAATAAAATACCAATTTTATATTTCACCAGGTGGTACTGACGCTGGACGTGTTCATTTAGCAGATTATGGAATTCCAACAATTCAGGCTTGTCTAATTGCTCGTAATTTACATACAATTAGTGGTATTATTGATTTAGATGATTTTAATGAAACAATTAAGTTGGTCACAACTATTATTGAGGATTTAGATGAAATAAAGATTAAAAATTTTAATTGAAGTGAGAAGAGGTAAAAATGAAAACAAAATCAATTGGTTTATTTTATCATCCAGTCTTTGATGTTTTAGTTGGATATGAACCAACTGTTACGCAAGGAGAACATATAATTAAGAAAGAATGGGTTTTCTTTCATGATGAAAGCAAACAATGTTATGGTTTTAATTTATTAAATGCTAGTCAACATTTAACAACAAAATTAAAACCAGGTATTAATAGTGATAATAAATTATTATTAACAGAGTTAGCAACAAACTTTAAAAAACAAGGGGGTCTATTTCATAATATTAATAATAGACCACAATTTATTGTTGGTCAGATTTTGGAACGTAAGCAACACCCTAATTCTGATAAACTAAATATTTGTCAAGTTACGATTGGTTCGGAAGTCCTTCAAATTATTTGCGGCGCAGATAATTGTGATGTTGGTCAATTAGTTGTTTTCGCTCGCGTTGGAGCAATTATGCCATCAACATTACAAATTATTCCTAGTGAATTACGTGGTATTATGTCAAACGGAATGTTATGTTCGGAACAAGAATTAGGATTACCAGTTTCTAGTGTTGGGAAAAAAATTGTGTTATTATCACCAAAACAATATCATCTTGGAAGTAGTTTTTGAAAGGAATATTATAATGAGCAAAATTAAAGCAGGATATTATAGTGCCGTTTATTTTTTAAAAACAGCTAATATTTTAAAAAATGAGAAACCAAGTGATATCGTAAAAATGCAATTTTTTCAGCGTGAAGAAAATGTTATTTTAGCAGGGGTTAATGAATGTATCGAATTATTAAAAACAGAAGCTTTTAATCCAGAAACACTTGAAATTACTGCTTTGACTGATGGTGACGTAATTCAACCAAATGAACCTGTGTTAAAAGTTGTTGGACATTATTATCAATTTGGTCATTTAGAAGGAATTATTGATGGTATTTTAGCGCGACAAACTAGTATTGCCACTAATTGCCATCGAATTTTACAAGTAGTAAATAACAAGCCAATTATCTATATGAATGATCGTAGTGATTATTATTATAACCAAGAAAATGATGGTTATGCTGCTAAGGTTGGGGGCATTACCAATTTTGTAACAACAGCTCAAGTAGCAAAACTAGCTGGTAATTATGAACCAATGGGAACGGTGCCGCATGCTTTAATTCAAGCATTTAATGGTGACTTAATTGCTGCATTACATGCTTACCAACGTTTTTATCCAACCGATAAATTAGTAGCCTTAGTTGATTATAATAATGATGTTATTACCGATACTTTAAAAGTTGCTAGTGAATTTCCAAATTTATATGCGGTTCGTGTTGATACATCGCAAGCTTTGGTTGATAAATATTTTCTTGGAAAAGAAAAACAATACTCCGTTGATGAAATTAGGGGGGTCAATAAACATTTAGTTTGGGCCCTGCGACAAGCGTTAAATCAGCAAGGTTATGATTATGTTAAAATTATTGTTTCTTCAGGATTTAATGTTCAAAAAATTATTGAATTTGAGACGGAAGGGGTGCCAGTAGATATCTATGGGGTTGGTCAATCTTTAGCAAAAATTAATATTGGTTTTACTGGTGATGCTGTACAATTAAATGGTATTGATCAAGCCAAAGTTGGTCGTCATAACATTATTTCAAATCGACTAGTTAAAAAGTAAGAAATGTTTTATAATATAGTTAAATAAAGGGGGTTTTCATGATGAGTGAAAATAAAAACCAAAAAATCGAATCCTATTATAATCATGATGATGCTTATCCTCATCTAAAACGTGAACAAAAAGCACAGCAACAACAAGAAGAAATACCAGAAACAACTAGTGTTGAGCATCGGGTTGAGAAAAAGCCTCCTTTAAATCCATTAGGAGAAGTTATTTCACCGTTGTATGGGAAAAAACTTGATGGAGCTAATGAATTTAAACACACAATAAGTAGTTATGAAGATAATTTACATGATGAACTCGAAAATGCTGCTTCAAATTCAATTAATGAAATTATTGAACAAAAAATTGTTGAGAAAAAAGCTGAATTAGCAAAAATTCATGTTGTGGAAGAAAAAATTTCAGATGCTGAAAAGGCTAATGTTGAACAATATTTTAAAAAATATGATCCATTGACAGATAGCAACAAAATTAAATCAACTTTAAAAAATCGCAATAAATTATCAGAACAAGCAGCTCAAACAGTGTCATTTTTATTTAAACCACGTAAAAATGGGGAAAATATTTTTGGGGAGCGAACAAATGAATTAACGTTAGAATTAGAACAAATTAAAGAGAAAATTAGTAACCCAAAACCACGCCATCAAGTTGATGAATATGAACAAACAGCATTGTTTGAAGGAATAGAAGAACAAAAACTAATTAATGAACAAATTCGCCAAGCGATTGCAAAAGCCAATCAAATTGATGATAATTTTTCCGAGGATATGCCATTAGATCAACGCCGTCGTTTGATTCAACAGAACTCAACTAAAGCGGGAGCAGTTAGATTTAAAACATTACTTAATTTACAAGAAAGTAATGTAAACAATCAATTTTTGCTTCGTTCAAAACCAATTGCACAGTATCATAAAAACTTGTATGATTTGCGAAAAGAAGATTCCGATTCAGAAACAAAACATGTTAATGACTATTATACTAAACGCAATCCATATTTATCACGGATGTTAGAAATGGAAGAACGAACTGCGCGAGAAGCTGAGGAAAAACGCAAAGAACGAATTAAAACCCAAATTAATGAAAGTAAAAATTTTGATAAAGATGAGAATAAATAAGGATTTTTATTTTGATATTAAATAAAATAAGTTATAATGTAAAAGTAATATTTAATTTGATTAGAAAAAAGGGTGGAAAAAATGATATATATCTTAGCAACTAGTGACGAATTATTAATTTCACAAACAATTTTAATTATTGTTTTATTATGTTTAGCAATTGTATTTTGTTGTTATGGAATTATTGCTGCACGGAAAGTTGCAATTGCTGCTAAGAAATTTGATTATTTTGTTGAAGACTTAACTTATAAATC
Source organism: Spiroplasma endosymbiont of Sarcophaga carnaria (assembly GCF_964019595.1). Taxonomy (NCBI): domain Bacteria; kingdom Bacillati; phylum Mycoplasmatota; class Mollicutes; order Entomoplasmatales; family Spiroplasmataceae; genus Spiroplasma; species Spiroplasma endosymbiont of Sarcophaga carnaria. The sequence goes on along the minus strand of NZ_OZ026456.1, from coordinate 661,934 downwards.
AGAAATGTTAAACTCGACTGTTGATACAGTTGTTAAAGTTTCAAATTATATTGATGTTTTTGAAGCTTTTGCGAAACGGAATGTTAAAGCATAAGTAAAAGTTATTGCCCGTAATAAAGATATTGCTTATCGAATTGTTGATAAATTAAAAGATTTTGCTAATTCTGATGAGAAGGAATAATTATGGCTTTTAAATTTGTTAAAACATTAGCAATTATGGTAGAGGGGATGCTTATTGCCCCTAAAAAAGGATCAGAATTACGCCAAGATTTTATTAATTTAGTTAAAAAATATAATCCACAATTGAAAAAAATGGTTAATAAAATTGAAATTGTGTGAGAAAAATCACAAGGAATTGAATCAGACGAAGTAGCAGCTGATATTGAATTACGAATCAAAGATGTTAAGGGTGCGGTAGAAATTTTAGATTCTGCTTCAACAAAAGAAGTGGCTTATAAAGCATTAAAGAAAATTGATGTTGGGACAGTAAAATTAATTAAAGCTGCCGCAAAATCACCAAATGTTCGTGCTGTTGCGAAAGACTTAGCTAAAATAACAGTTTCTGCTATTGATGCGGGAATTAAAGTAACAGAAGATCTGAAAAAAACATCAGCGTCAATTTCAGAAAAAATTATTGAAGAGGAAAAACCTAATCAACTTAAAAAAATCGCAAAAGTCGATAAAGAATAACTCTAACAATTTAGAGTTTTTTAAATAGTAGAGGAAATAAAAGATGGTAAAAGATATTATAGAAGAATTAAAATGACGAGGTCTATTAAAACAAGTAACTAATGAGACAAAATTATTAAAAGCTCAAACTTTAAAAAAAGGGGTTTATTGTGGTTTTGATCCGACAGGTGATTCATTACATGTTGGGCATTTAATTCAAATCATGTTATTAAAACGGTTTGAAATGTTTGGTTTTCAACCAATTGCAATTATTGGTGGCGGAACTGGAATGATTGGTGACCCAAGTGGTAAGAAAGCAGAACGTGTATTATTAAATGATGAGACAATTATGTACAATGTACAAGCAATAAGTAAACAAATGCAACAATTAATTGGAAAAAATGTCCGAATGGTTAATAATGCTGATTGATTACAAAAAATGACTTTAATTGATTTTTTACGAACTGTTGGAAAAGATTTTAATATTAGTTATTTGTTGGCAAAAGAAAATATCGCTACAAGAATTGAAGTTGGTTTATCGTATACTGAGTTTGCTTATACTTTATTACAAGCATATGATTTTTATCAATTATATGTTAATTATGATTGTGCTGTTCAAACCGGAGGAAGTGACCAATGAGGAAATATTACTTCAGGGACATACTATATTCATAAACAAATTGGCGAAGATAATTTAGCTTGTGGTTTAACAATGAACTTATTAACAAAAGCTGATGGGACAAAATTTGGAAAAACAGAATCAGGAGCCGTTTGGTTAGATCCAAAAAAAACATCACCATATGAATTTTACCAATTTTTCTTTAATCAAGATGATCAAGAAACCGGGAAATTATTACGTTATTTGACAATGTTAACAGAAGCAGAAATTATTGCAATTGAAAAAGAACACCAAAAAGAACCAGCAAAGCGAATTGCACAAAAAAAATTAGCTGAAGCAGTAACATTATTTGTGCATCAAGCAGACGGTTTGAAAACAGCACAAATTGTGAGTGAAGCATTATTTAATGGTAATTTGCACCAGTTATCAGAACAACAGTTGGATCAGTTACAAACTAGCTTACCGTTTTTTTCATTATCAACTTTTGATTTATCAATTCTTGATTTATTAGTTCAAGCAGAAATCGTTTCATCAAAACGAGAAGGGCGGGAGTTTTTAACACAAGGAGCAATCACCGTAAATGGCATTGTTATTAATGAAGAAACACGGACTGTTACAAAAGATAAATTTTTATTTAATAAATATTTAATTGTTCGTCGTGGAAAACGAAAATATCATTTAATTTCTTGTGAATAGTTGAGTATTTAAAATTAAAAAAACACACTTATAAAAGTGTGTTTTTTTATGGTGCAAAATTATTTTAATTCAACGGTTTTACTTTTGATAGATTTCTTTTTATTTTTAACATAAAGACGAGTATAATAAACAACTTGGATTAACAATACAACAAAGATATTAATAAATGCAAATAAACGACAATGTCAAGGTGTTTGTGGTAATGCTAAAACAGCAATTAACATTGCTAAAGCATAAGCATTTAATATTCCTCAGATTGTAATTTTATGTCATAACTTTAATTTTCTTTTCTCAGTTTTTTTCATGTTTAGAACCTTTCTGGTATGTTTGACCATTTATATCTGTGTAAAATACACTTAGTATTATTTTAACTTAAAAATCTAAAATTATGTCTTTTATTCTTTAATTTTTAAATTATTTTTCTTAATTTAATTAAATTTAGTTTTTATTTGCTTAAAATAAAAACTAAATAATTGTGCATTATAACTTTAATTTTGTCGAAAACTCTTGATGAAATAAAAAAAATCATCAATATGACAATTTGAAAACTAATTTTGTGTAAGATTATGATTTTGCTTTAAATTTTTTAAACGTTAAAATATAATACCGTTGATTGTTGGTTTGGTGTTAAACCTTTGTGTTGGTATTTTCATTTTCAGAGCTTTAAATAATTTTGAATATTAGTGAAACCCAAACCATGATAATGAATTAAGGCTTCTTTAAGACTGGATTGTAATTTACTAATCTTATTTAACTTTTGATAACTAGTATCAGGGTTTGTACTAGTTTTGGTGGAATATAGAGTAGAATTTGTTTGTTTTGCTACTAATAAATATAGTGGTTGCATATCAGAAATAATTATTGATTTTTCTTTAATTAGTTGCTTATTCATATTTTCAATAATCCATTGTTTTTGTAATCTTTTGGTATTGGTGGATTGAACAAAAATATTATTATTGCTATCAACCGCCATTTGAATACAGCATTTGGTATCAGTTGAAAATGGATCGAGATGAGTTTTTCGTTTATCAAATTTATCTTTAAAATTGCCTTTATGAATTTCTTTAATAAATGTTTCATCCATTTGGATTTGACCATTTAATTTTTTAAATTTTAACTGTGTATTTTCTAATTGTTTTGATTGCATTAATTTTTGTCGATTATATCAAGCGGTTTTTGGGGTTGTTTTAATAAAACGAGAAATTATTTTACTAGATTGTCCTAACAATGAAATTTGAATTAATAAATTTCACTGTTCATAATTTAAATGACTTCAATAAGTAAAATGATGACGAAATGCATCAAAACTAGCACGACATTTTTTACATAAATATTTTTGTTTTCCTTCGGAATTATGACCATTTTTAACACAATGAAAAGATTTGCAATTAGGACATATAATGCCTTTATCTCTAAATTTTTGATCAATTTCATTTAAACGTTTTTGTTTTTTAATTAAGTCTGCTTGTTGTTTTATTTTTTCATAAAATTCTAAAAATTGATCATCTGTTAAGCTATTTATTAATTCTGTAATTATTTTTTTCATCATTTATTTACCTCTATATATTAAAAATATACCTAATTTTAGGTATATTTTATAAATATCAAGAGTTTTCGACAAAATTAAAGCATTATAATGAGATTTTTTCTCATTTTTAATTATACAATTTAGTTATTTGGAAGAAAATTTAAAAGCAATCGGTTGTAATTATCTTAAATTAATAAATAAAAAATAATACATTTAGTATTATTTATTAATTAGAATTCCCTTTTTTACTCAATTCTAATTCATTTTTAGCTTTTTCATATATTTCGACAATTGCTTTATGGCGTAAATATTCTTCTTCTGAAATATTTTGGATGACACGTTCCTTAATTTCATCTTCAATAAATAAAGATATATATTTATTTAATGTGTTAATTGCTTTTTCAATTTCTTCGTTTGTTGCAACATAATCAGAAATTAATTCAAATTTTTCTTCTCAGTTTAAATTATTAACAAACTCTAAAATAAACCGTGGATTTTCTTTAATATATTCTGATAAAGGTTTATCAATATGTTCGTCAATAAAAATATCAATTTTTTCTGGTAACATTTATTTTTTATACCTCCTGAATCCTTTTAATGTTAATAATTTTTTAAATTATCAACCGCATTTTAATTATAACATTTATTTTTTTAAAAAAAATTTTCTTTAATTTTGTCGAAAACTCTTGATATTTATAAAATATACCTAAAATTAGGTATATTTTTAATATATAGAGGTAAATAAATGATGAAAAAAATAATTACAGAATTAATAAATAGCTTAACAGATGATCAATTTTTAGAATTTTATGAAAAAATAAAACAACAAGCAGACTTAATTAAAAAACAAAAACGTTTAAATGAAATTGATCAAAAATTTAGAGATAAAGGCATTATATGTCCTAATTGCAAATCTTTTCATTGTGTTAAAAATGGTCATAATTCCGAAGGAAAACAAAAATATTTATGTAAAAAATGTCGTGCTAGTTTTGATGCATTTCGTCATCATTTTACTTATTGAAGTCATTTAAATTATGAACAGTGAAATTTATTAATTCAAATTTCATTGTTAGGACAATCTAGTAAAATAATTTCTCGTTTTATTAAAACAACCCCAAAAACCGCTTGATATAATCGACAAAAATTAATGCAATCAAAACAATTAGAAAATACACAGTTAAAATTTAAAAAATTAAATGGTCAAATCCAAATGGATGAAACATTTATTAAAGAAATTCATAAAGGCAATTTTAAAGATAAATTTGATAAACGAAAAACTCATCTCGATCCATTTTCAACTGATACCAAATGCTGTATTCAAATGGCAGTTGATAGCAATAATAATATTTTTGTTCAATCCACCAATACCAAAAGATTACAAAAACAATGGATTATTGAAAATATGAATAAGCAACTAATTAAAGAAAAATCAATAATTATTTCTGATATGCAACCACTATATTTATTAGTAGCAAAACAAACAAATTCTACTCTATATTCCACCAAAACTAGTACAAACCCTGATACTAGTTATCAAAAGTTAAATAAGATTAGTAAATTACAATCCAGTCTTAAAGAAGCCTTAATTCATTATCATGGTTTGGGTTTCACTAATATTCAAAATTATTTAAAGCTCTGAAAATGAAAATACCAACACAAAGGTTTAACACCAAACCAACAATCAACGGTATTATATTTTAACGTTTAAAAAATTTAAAGCAAAATCATAATCTTACACAAAATTAGTTTTCAAATTGTCATATTGATGATTTTTTTTATTTCATCAAGAGTTTTCGACAAAATTAAAGGATGATTTTAACAATTGATGAAAATAAAAATATTATTGCTGGTAGTTTAGAATTAACACATTTTAAACAATATTGGGATGGTAATAATGCAAATAGTTATTGGTATACTGATGATTTAGGTTTTTTATTTTCTTTCATAAAAGAAAAAGAAGATACTTTTAATTTTAGTGCTGAAACTTATAATTATTATCAAGGTAATTCTCCTAATATTGGTAAAATGGTTTTTGAACAGATGAAAGGTCAAATTGATATTAATAAATTTTTAAAAGCCTTTTTTACCCATGCTTTGGTACCTGTATTTCAAAATCGCAGTAATTTTATTGAAAGTGGTTATATTGATAATTTACAGTATGATACTGTTTTAATTAATTTTTTTGGTTTAAAATTGATTAATTTTAGAGATGTTTTAATTGATGAAACTAATACTAATAAAAATCAATTTGAAAAACTATTAAATAGTATGTTTACGGTTTCCCAAAATTTTTATAAAGATTATTTACGTACCATTTTTGATTTAGAAAATGATACTTATGTACAAGGATATAATAAAAAATATGGTTTATTAGCAAATAATGGTTTTAAAATTTATCCTCGTTATTTTTATTTTTCTGATAAATAAAATCAATTAGACATTAAATTGTATTCAGCATTTAAAAATCGTTTTTATAATACTAATTATGGTAATGTATTTAATTATGATTTTTCAGTTGCAAATAATTATAATATTAATCAAAATGAAGGTTATATTTTTGAAGGTGCTTTAAAAGATAAATACGGTTTAAAATACAAAAAAATTGAAGAACAAAAAATCGGTTATAATGTTTTTGAATTACAAGCCCAAAAAGAAAATGATATGTACCGTTATTATGATTTTAATTTTGGAATTTATAACTGACAAGAAATAAATAATGGCGGGTTGTTTCCTGATGGACAATGATGACAAGCCCAATATGAAAGTTGTAGTTGATATAATTTAGCGTGTCATATAAAAAATGCTGCAATTTGAATTGTAAATAATATTCCCGGTGTTAAACAAGTAAAAGAATTAGCAAGCGGTGTTGGTAAAATATTTCAAACAATATATAGTTTTTTTAGTCAAACATTTGAGGTATGAAAATTTAGTCCAGCATTATATAATACAATAACAAATATATTCCTATTAATTATCTTTATGAAGTTTGTTCGATTAATTTAAAAAAGGACTTGTTAGTCCTTTTATTCTTTTCAATCAATTATTAGTCCTGTGTCTTTATTAATTTCTGGTATTTGTGGTTCATTGTTTTTATTTCAACGATATACTAAATTATAGTTTCAAATAAAATCTGAATCATTTTTTAAGTGTTGTCATCAAGTGTTTTGATTATTAATAAAATTATTATCAAAATAAAATTTTGTCGTTATATAATTATTTTCATATTTATTTATATAAAAATATCATTTATTAGTAGCAGTTAAAAATTCTTTATTAGGCGCCTGTGTTCTAGGAATATTAGTTCATTTGCTATTTTCTGGTAGTTGTTGTGGTTATGGTGTAGGTTTATTACCCCCCCGTTTTCATTATTATTTGGTTTTTCACAACTAATTAATGTTGTTGTACTTGTTGCTGTTAATCCGATTACTCCTAAAATACTTAGTAACTTTTTCATATTTTACTTCTCCTTTATTAAAATTACTTGAATGCTATAATTGATTTTATCATATATCAATAATGTATTAAATAATTTTAATATTAAATTTATAAATTAATGAAAGGTATATAAATGTTATGTATAGTCATTTAAGTTTTATTGATAAGGTTAAATTGGAAAAATTATTATTATCAAAATTATTTTTAAAAAAGAATGGTGAAATAAATATTTCACAAATTGCTAAATGTTTGAACAGAAATCGTAGTACTATTTTGCGAGAAATTAAGCGTTTTAAAACTATTGATGAATATAGTGCTTATAAGTCAGATAAAATGTATTATGAGAAAAGAAAAAAGAATAATAAAAGATATAAGTTTACAGAAGAACAATTAAATTTTATTAATATAAGATTTAATGTTTATCGTGATTCTCCATCACAACCTATTCATCGTTATTTTCTAAAGTTTGGTATTAAATTTCCTGTTTGTGTTAAAACATTGTATAAATGAATTCGTTTGGGTTTTTATGGTTTTTTAAAACATAATTTACGTCATTGTGGTAAAAAATATAAAACAAAAGGAAAATTTGATAATCGTGGTAAATTAATTAATTTTAAATCAATATGAGATATTGAGAATAAAGAGACTGATGTTGGTTGATTTGAAATGGATACCATAGTTGGAAAAGAGCATCAATCTAGTAATTTGGTTTTAGTTGAACAAAATAGTAAAAGTTATTTTGTTATGAAATTAAAAAATCATACTGCTAATGAAGTTGTGGAAAAGTTTAAAGATATTGTTATAAGTAATAATTTATTTGGGAAAATTAAAGGAATAATAACTGATAGAGGAAAAGAATTTAGTAAATGAAGATAATTAGAAATATTTGCTGAAACACAAGTTTATTTTTGTGACCCTGGTAAACCACAAAAAAAACCATTAATTGAATATATGAATTCTGAACTTAGACAATGATTTCCTAAGGGAACTGATTTTAATAATGTTAGTCAACAAAAAATAAATTGAGTAGTTAATGTTATAAATGATAAATTAAGGCCTGTTCTTAATTGAAAAACAGCAAAAGAGGTATTTTCAGATAATTTTAAATAGGTTTATTTGAAGTAATTTAATAAATTATTTTTTAGTGTGCTTAATTTTCCTTAAAATAAAATAAAAACTATAAATATTTTGATTTTTAAAAATTTATAATTGATTTTTTATGATTTTTATTGTATTATTTGACTAATAAGATTTGTTGCACTTCATTTTACATAATTCCTGCTAAAATCTTAGTTTTTTTGCGGTTCTTTATCTTGCTTCATATATTACTAATCTTTCTGTTTTAAAAATAAAAGTGAAAAAAACCTTGGCAATTGTTTTTTTAGTTGTAATTCAAATTAGTTTTTATTTTTTATTAAATATGTCGCGATTACTAATTATTCATAATTTACTACACTTAATGGCTTTCCTTATTAGCTGATGAGTTTTAATCGGTAAGCACCATTTCCCAAACTATTATACTGATTCAATAATATGTGCTATTTCGATTGTGTTTGAACTCATCTTAATTGTAGTGTATGCCGTTGATAAGGTCAAAGTTAAAACACCAGATAGTGCTGTTATTTTTGGCTTTTTAGGAATTGTTTCAGTTATTGTAACATTATATTTTTTTAGACAACTGTGAACAAAATATTTAAAAATGATTTTAATTAATAAGATTTTAACTTACATTAATGCAATGAAAGCAAATCATAGTGTTTTATTTGAAAATAATTTATCTGTTGTGTTATTTTCACAAAGTGTTTTTGTTCTATTTTTAATTGCTTTTTCAGTTGATAGTTCAATTATGATTCGTAAGATTTTATTAATTTTTAAAAAACATAATATTAAACAAAACCTTAATTTTGTTTTGTTAATTGACTTAGATAATATTATTAAATGATTACAAATGCATATGTTAGTTAATAAACGTAGTGATAAGGAGTTAAAAATTGTTGTTAATGGTTATCAACGGGAGTTATTAAATTAGAATGCTCCCTTAGGTAGTTATTTTTGATTAAATAAAAGTTTTTATTAATGTAGAGAGTGTAAAGGAGATAAAAAATGAAAAAACTTTTAACTATTTTAGGTACGCTTGTTTTAACTAGTTCATCAGCTTTTAGTGTTACAGCCTGTCAAAACCAACCTTCTACGGTAAAGCCACCAGATGATCCAGATGAGCATGGGCAAGATGTTCCAACGCCAGCGACAGATCCTATTCAAGCGGCAAAAAATAAAATTATTAATAAATTAAATCGTTTTTTTGAATTAACACCAATGATTGTTGATAGTAATGATTTTCAGACCGTTAATGCGGATAATGCTTTTGATGTTTTAAAAAATAATTTTACTGAGTTTGGTGATGATTTAACATTATCACAAACTAGTTTTAGTAAAATTGAGATTGTTGATAAATCAGTAATGCATTGTGGGCAATTAGAAGTAAATGCTAGTTTTAAAGGAGAAGAATTAGTTAATCCAAAAACAAAAGATAATAATTTTGCTGTTGCGGTTACTACTAATGATTTAAAATTAACAAATGAAACAATTCAAAAATTAAATCAAAGTTTAACAATTATTTTTTCAAAAATGAATTTGCCAATTGCAGGAAGTAATTTGCCAATTGAAAATATTTTAGATATAGTTGCGCAGGTTGGGTTATTTAATAATTTACCAACCGTTATTCCAACAAAATTTGATGATAGTGATTCAAATTGAAAAAAATGACAAAATTTTATTAATTCATTAACTAATTTACCATTTGTTGGTGATTTTCTTAAAGATGGGGCAATTGATAAAACAATTAACCAGGATGTTATTATTGGAACGACAGCAACAATCACAATTAAAGCAAAATATCTTGATATTTTAAATAGTTTGGCACCAGATATTATTCATTTTCGTAATTTTATAATTGAACAACGCCAACAACAAAAATCACAAAACTTATTATTACTATTAATTCAGTATTTATTTGATGCACCACGAAATATTAACGATGATGGTTTTTTAGATGTTAATAAAGATATTAATAGTAATAAGGGTGGCAAAATTAAATTTAATACTAATTTAGAGCATATTTTACATAATTTATTTGATGGTTGAAAAAACAAAAGTAATGAATGATCAGCGGTTAGAACCCCAATTTCAATTGTGGTTGCTGTTAAAGTACTTTTTGTTACAACAACTATTAATATTAAATATGAACAAGTTCCACCACGTTGATACCAAGTAACATCAGGAACAGAAGGGATTATTGATATTCTTCCAGTTCAACAATTTAAATCTTTTGTTAATCAATTATTTGATTATGATTTAAATTCTGATTTAAAATTAACAGCGCATATTGTTAAGTGAGATTTTGATTTTCCAATTTCACTTAACACACAAATTCAACAATTGATTCCAACAATGTTGAAAATCAATGGTCATAGTGATGCAGCAATTGCTGATAGTGAAGTTAAATTAACTAGTGGTAAATTGCAGATTGAATATCAAGATGAACCAAATGGGGAATGAAAATTAGCGAAGGGTGTTGATGATCTAGTATCAGCGCTTGATATGTGAATTAATATTGGAGGGATTGCTTTTACGGTAAAAGCAATTAATGATAAAACAATTTTATTTGAAACAACTAATGAAGATTTACATATGATTTTTATTCCAGATATTAACTGAAACATTTTAGGTTAATAATTTTTTCCAAAGTTTCTATAGATTTCTTTTAAGTGAAACAAGGGATAAACAATAAATATCAATGACTTTAGTAATAATACTAAAGTCATTTTTTGAATTATTGCATTTTTAATTTATAACCAGTATAATTTAATATAATTATAAATAATAAAAAATGGAGGCTTTATATGAAAAAGATTAGTTTAATTTGTTCAGCGGGGATTAGTACTAATCGAATTTTAGATAAGATTAATGATGTTATTGCAAAAAATAACTATGATATGCAATTTTTTGCAATAACACCAGAAGAATTAGAATATGATGATTATGATATTATTTTATTAGCCCCGCAAGTTGAATATTTAACAACAAAAATAACAGCTATGCTAAAAAATAGTAAAGTTGTTGTTTTACCATCTGAATTATATATTAACAATGATTCAGAAGGAATCATTAATTTTGTTAATACACTATCTGATTAGATTAAGTAACATAATGTAAAAGACTACTTTTGCATTATTTTTTATTTTTAGACAGTATTTTTTATCAAACTTTTTATTTATTTTTCTTACAAAATAAAAATATTTTTTATATAAAAAGTATCTTTAATTTTGTCGAAAACTCTTGATATTTATAAAATATACCTAAAATTAGGTATATTTTTAATATATAGAGGTAAATAAATGATGAAAAAAATAATTACAGAATTAATAAATAGCTTAACAGATGATCAATTTTTAGAATTTTATGAAAAAATAAAACAACAAGCAGACTTAATTAAAAAACAAAAACGTTTAAATGAAATTGATCAAAAATTTAGAGATAAAGGCATTATATGTCCTAATTGCAAATCTTTTCATTGTGTTAAAAATGGTCATAATTCCGAAGGAAAACAAAAATATTTATGTAAAAAATGTCGTGCTAGTTTTGATGCATTTCGTCATCATTTTACTTATTGAAGTCATTTAAATTATGAACAGTGAAATTTATTAATTCAAATTTCATTGTTAGGACAATCTAGTAAAATAATTTCTCGTTTTATTAAAACAACCCCAAAAACCGCTTGATATAATCGACAAAAATTAATGCAATCAAAACAATTAGAAAATACACAGTTAAAATTTAAAAAATTAAATGGTCAAATCCAAATGGATGAAACATTTATTAAAGAAATTCATAAAGGCAATTTTAAAGATAAATTTGATAAACGAAAAACTCATCTCGATCCATTTTCAACTGATACCAAATGCTGTATTCAAATGGCAGTTGATAGCAATAATAATATTTTTGTTCAATCCACCAATACCAAAAGATTACAAAAACAATGGATTATTGAAAATATGAATAAGCAACTAATTAAAGAAAAATCAATAATTATTTCTGATATGCAACCACTATATTTATTAGTAGCAAAACAAACAAATTCTACTCTATATTCCACCAAAACTAGTACAAACCCTGATACTAGTTATCAAAAGTTAAATAAGATTAGTAAATTACAATCCAGTCTTAAAGAAGCCTTAATTCATTATCATGGTTTGGGTTTCACTAATATTCAAAATTATTTAAAGCTCTGAAAATGAAAATACCAACACAAAGGTTTAACACCAAACCAACAATCAACGGTATTATATTTTAACGTTTAAAAAATTTAAAGCAAAATCATAATCTTACACAAAATTAGTTTTCAAATTGTCATATTGATGATTTTTTTTATTTCATCAAGAGTTTTCGACAAAATTAAAGAAAAGTATATAATTTATTTTTTTATGTTAGAATATATGTGTATTATTTTTAACGAAAGAAAGAGTGGTGATATTTCTATGCTTGGACAACAGGAACAGTCCGGAACCAGTAGGGACCAGTTAACAAAGGGTATTAATTTTAATAAGAGTAATACATTATTTAATATTGTTTCTGACCATCAAAGAGATAATCACCGTAATTATGCATAATTATTAATATTTTTGCTTGCGCTAATTTATCTTATTATTTTGTTGTGTCAAGAAACAAAGTAGGAAAGGAAGCAGAATATGTTTGGGAGAGATAAAACAAAAGAAGCTTTATTAAAAAAGCTAAATTTTAATGATAAAAAATTAAAATCATGTTCAAAACTTAACCAAACTGAATTATTAACTGAATTTAAAGATAATCAGTTTGGTGTAAAAACTACTGATGTAGAAAATTTACAAAAAGAATATGGATATAATAAAGTAGATGCTACAAAATTTAATTGAGTTTTAAATTTCTTTAAATCATTTTTTGGACCATTTAACTTAGTTTTAATGGTAATTAGTGTTTGAAACTTTTGTGAATTTTTCTCTACTCCTGTTGCAGAACGGGGAATTACGGATGTTTTACCAGCAATTATTGTTGCAATAATGATTTTTGCAAGTGGGACTGTTGTTTATATTCAAACAATTAAAGCCCACTTTGTCACAAAAAAATTAATTAGTATTGTTAGTAATAAGGCAATGGTAATTCGTGATATTGAAGGATATGGCAACATTAATCATAATAATATGTTTGAATTAATTAAAAAAGGAGAAGATATTGATGTTCGTGATCTAGTGCCTGGTGATTTGGTTTACTTATCAAGCGGGGATATGGTTCCTGCCGATGTTCGAATTTTAGTTAGTCGTGATTTATTTATTAACCATGCTTCATTTACAGGAGAATCAATGCCAATTGAAAAGCATGCAATAACAGATAATACTAATTTATTAGAATTAGAAAATATTTGTTTAATGGGGACAAGTGTTGTTTCAGGAAGTGCAATTGCAATGGTTGTTCAAACTGGAGCCAAAACATACTTTTCATCAATTTCAAGTGCATTACAAGAAAAACGTCCATTAACAAATTTTCAAACAGGAGTACAACGTGTAACATTTTTGTTAATTATGTTTGTGCTAATTATGGCACCAATTATTTACCTAATTTATTCAGGAACTAAAAATGATTGACTAGGAGGACTTACATGAACAGCAGCGGCAGCAGTTGGGATTGTTCCAGAAATGTTGCCAATGATTGTAACAAGTAATTTAGCACGTGGGGCTCGTAAAATGAGCCGCAGCAAACTTGTTTTTAAAAATTTAGGGGCAATTCAAAATTTAGGAGCAATTGATGTTTTGTGTACTGATAAAACAGGAACGTTAACAAATGATAAAATTGAGTTAATTAATTATGCAAGTTTAGATAATAAAAAAGAAACAGATTTATTGAAACTTTTATACTTAAATAGCTATTTTCAAACGGGAATTAAAAATCCACTAGATACTGCAATTATAGATCATGTTAAAGATAGTTTACATCATTTTACTCCTGATAAATATCAAAAAATTGATGAAATTCCTTTTGATTTTGAACGTCGTCGTTTAACAATAATTGTTAAAAACGAAGAAGAAACAAAATTAATTTCAAAAGGTGCAATTGAAGAAATCATTAATGTATAAAATAAAATTTATTATCAAAATAAAATTGTTGATTTAGATGATGAAATGAAAAAACAAATTACTAGTACTGTAACACGTTTAAATAATCAAGGATATCGTGTTTTAGGAATTGGTTATAAAGTTGTCAGCGATAATAAAAAAGCATATAGTGTTAGTGATGAAGAAGATTTAATTTTTTATGGATATGTAACATTTTTAGATGTTCCAAAACCATCAGCAGCAAAAATGGTAAAAGTATTAGCAGCTCGTGGAGTTGATTTAAAAATTTTAACAGGGGATAATGCTGCTGTAACTCGTTCAATTTGTGAACGTGTTGGGATGCAAATTAAAGGGATTATTTCTGGTGAAGAGTTAGACAAATTAACTGATTATGAATTAAAACGTGCCGTTGAAATTAATAATGTATTTGTTAAACTAAATCCAATTGAAAAATCAAGAATTATTGCTTTATTAAAAGCAAATAATCATATTGTTGGTTTTATGGGTGACGGAATTAATGATGTTCCTGTTTTACGACAAAGTGATATTGCAATTTCAGTTAACAATGCAACTGATGTTGCTAAAGAAGCATCAGATATTATTTTATTAGAAAAATCATTAGATGTAATTGAACATGGAATTGAACAAGGGCGTTTAACATTTGGAAATATTTTAAAATATATTAAAATAACAATGGCGTCACAATTTGGAAATGTTTTTACATTAATTGTTGTGGCCTGGTGAATACCATTCACGCCAATGCTGCCAGTACAAATGTTATTCCAAAATTTAATTTATGATTTTTCACAATTCGCAATTGTGTTTGATCGTGTTGATGAAGATTTCTTACTACAGCCACAACGTTGACGAACAAAGGGAATGTTATCGTTTACCTTTGTTAATGGTCCGATTAGTAGTGTCTTTGACATAATTACCTTTGTTATTTTAGGATATGGCTTTGGTGTCTTTAATGCATATGCTGCTGATCCAAATTCAGCTAATGCTGCTTACCATATTGCTATTTTCCAATCGGGGTGATTTATTGAAGGATTAATTACACAATCAGTAGTAATGTTAATGTTTAGAACAAAACAAATTCCATTTATTCAATCAAGACCAACTTGACCAGTTAATGTATCAACAACACTTGTTGTGGTGTTAGGATTCTTAATTCCATATGTCTTTAACAATGTCTTTCCAATGACCGCGCCACCATTGGTATATATTCCAATTGTGTTGGGTGTCATTGCGGCATATTGTATTACCGCACAATTATCAAAAGTTGGTTATATTAAAGTGGTTAAAAATTGATTATAAAACAAAATAATGAAATATTTTAAAGGAATGACCAATAAAAAGGGTTATTCTTTTTATTTCTTTAATTTTGTCGAAAACTCTTGATATTTATAAAATATACCTAAAATTAGGTATATTTTTAATATATAGAGGTAAATAAATGATGAAAAAAATAATTACAGAATTAATAAATAGCTTAACAGATGATCAATTTTTAGAATTTTATGAAAAAATAAAACAACAAGCAGACTTAATTAAAAAACAAAAACGTTTAAATGAAATTGATCAAAAATTTAGAGATAAAGGCATTATATGTCCTAATTGCAAATCTTTTCATTGTGTTAAAAATGGTCATAATTCCGAAGGAAAACAAAAATATTTATGTAAAAAATGTCGTGCTAGTTTTGATGCATTTCGTCATCATTTTACTTATTGAAGTCATTTAAATTATGAACAGTGAAATTTATTAATTCAAATTTCATTGTTAGGACAATCTAGTAAAATAATTTCTCGTTTTATTAAAACAACCCCAAAAACCGCTTGATATAATCGACAAAAATTAATGCAATCAAAACAATTAGAAAATACACAGTTAAAATTTAAAAAATTAAATGGTCAAATCCAAATGGATGAAACATTTATTAAAGAAATTCATAAAGGCAATTTTAAAGATAAATTTGATAAACGAAAAACTCATCTCGATCCATTTTCAACTGATACCAAATGCTGTATTCAAATGGCAGTTGATAGCAATAATAATATTTTTGTTCAATCCACCAATACCAAAAGATTACAAAAACAATGGATTATTGAAAATATGAATAAGCAACTAATTAAAGAAAAATCAATAATTATTTCTGATATGCAACCACTATATTTATTAGTAGCAAAACAAACAAATTCTACTCTATATTCCACCAAAACTAGTACAAACCCTGATACTAGTTATCAAAAGTTAAATAAGATTAGTAAATTACAATCCAGTCTTAAAGAAGCCTTAATTCATTATCATGGTTTGGGTTTCACTAATATTCAAAATTATTTAAAGCTCTGAAAATGAAA
This sequence comes from Spiroplasma endosymbiont of Sarcophaga carnaria, assembly GCF_964019595.1. Classification (NCBI taxonomy): domain Bacteria; kingdom Bacillati; phylum Mycoplasmatota; class Mollicutes; order Entomoplasmatales; family Spiroplasmataceae; genus Spiroplasma; species Spiroplasma endosymbiont of Sarcophaga carnaria. The sequence goes on along the minus strand of NZ_OZ026456.1, from coordinate 645,484 downwards.
ATACCAACACAAAGGTTTAACACCAAACCAACAATCAACGGTATTATATTTTAACGTTTAAAAAATTTAAAGCAAAATCATAATCTTACACAAAATTAGTTTTCAAATTGTCATATTGATGATTTTTTTTATTTCATCAAGAGTTTTCGACAAAATTAAAGTTTTATTTTTTAATGGAATTACTATTTTAATGTTAAAATTTTAAATATACTTGTGTTAAAATTTTGACATTAAATAATATAGGAAGATTATTATTTAGCGTTTTATAATTTTGAGAACTGAAAAAAATAAATTAATGGAAAGGGTGATGTTAAATTATGCAGAAAAAGGCTGCTCAAAAATATGGATTTTTTATGTGCTTTTGTATGGTTGTTGGAACAGTTGTTGGAACAGGGATCTTCTTTAAAAACGAGGGGGTTTATGGTCTAACGAATGGTAATGGAATTTTAGGGTTAATTGCTTGAATTATAGGAGGTGTTATGGCACTTTCATTTGGATTATCGTTTATGGAAATTTCGTCGGCAAAACAAGATTCTAATTCAGGAATTGCTTTATATGCAAAATTATTTGGTGGTCAACGTTTTGGCCGTGTTGTCCGAAATGCAATGAATCATATTTACATTCCGTTAACTACTTTTACGGTGGCTTATTATACAACAAAAGCATCAATTTGAGCTTTTGGTGGTGGCTTAGCGGCCGAAGTTGCGTTTAGTGAAAGGGTTGGTGGTTATGGAAATTATCAGTTAATATTAACCTTTTTTGTGGTTTTTTATACTATTTTATTAATGTATATTTGTACTTATTTAGAAAAAACTGGGAAGTATATTCAAATGACAACCGTTGTTTTAAAGTTAATTCCGTTAGTTTTAGTTGGTTTAATTGGAGTGTTCTTTTTTAAAAATGATCCAAATGCTTTTAGTGAATCTGGTTTAGGAGATCCTGATAAATATAAATTGGTATCAAACAAAAGCGGATTTGAAATGATTTTAATGGCTTTGCCGGGAATTTTATTTTCATTTGATGGGTTTTTATCAACAACATATATTCAAAAAGATGTTAAAAAACCAGAACGTAATATTCCATTAGCATTAGTATTAGGATTAACATCAGTTACTATTCTTTATCTAATTGTTTCAATTGGAACTTTAAATTTAGATGCTAGTGGAAGCGTTGCTGCTGCCGCGGGAAAGATTTTTAATAATCCTGTTGCAAATAAAGTTTTTGAACGAGTTATTTTCTTCTTTATTTTAATTAGTGCTTTTGGAACTTTAAATGGTTATAGTTTCTCAATGGTAAAATTAACTCGTTCATCAATTGAAGATAATTTTATTATTGGGACAAAATTGTGTAATAAAATTGTTGCGAAGCGTAGTCTTAATTTAGCAAACTTTGTTGCAGCAGTAATCATAACATTATTATGAGGGTTAATTATGGGAATTCCAACCATTTTTGCAAAAGAAACGTATAATTTTTATGATTTTATTAGTAATGCTGGTGTTGTTGTGGCTTTTCTAATGTATGGCGCAATTATTGGGTTAGGAATTTGAAATCGTTATCACCAACGGATTAAAACAGCTAAAAATTGATATTTTATTCCAGCTGCTGTGATTAGTGTGCTTTGTATTGTAACAGTTATTAGTTATAATGTTTATTCATATTTCTTAAATGCAATTGTAATGTTAGAAAAAACAGGACCAATTTTAGCAATTGTTTGATTACTTTTAATTTTAGTTTTACCATGACTTGGTTTATGAATGAGAGATAATGAAACAAAAGTGAAAAATATTACTTTTAAGAACGACATAAATGTTCAAAACAATAGTGCTAATGGAAAGATTAGTGCTAACAGAACAGATAATATTGAAGAAAGTAAAGATAATGAAACGTAGTTAACAAAAAAATTAAACATATCTAAAAGATATGTTTTTTTATTGTTAATAAATCCCCCTTTTTCGGTAGGGGAATAAATCTGTTGAATGGGGGAGTTTTTCTTAGTTTACCCCCTAAAATAGGTAAAAGTTTATTTTTTATGTAAAATCCACTTGCTTTTTTTTGCAATAATCAAGAATTATATAGAAAAATACAAAGGAGAATATTTTATTATGAAAAAACTATTAAGCATTTTGGGGACTATAACATTAATAAGTACAGGGACAACTTTCCTTATTAGTTGTAGTAATAAGATGACTGATGATAATGAGCCAACTGATGAACCAGCTGCTGCGAAGGATGCAAAAATTTTAAATGAAATTTCAAAGCGAGCTTCAAATAGCTTGCAAAAATATGCTTCAAAAAAATCAATGATTGATGAAACAAACTATGATATTAGTTTTGAAAAATTATATAAAATGGTAACATTAACTAATCCATCAGTTGTGCTTGCTATTGATAATCCTGATGTAGCAAAAATTTTACAATTAATTAGAACAGGTTTTAATGCTGAATTTGAAAATATTAATCGTGAAATTATTAACGATTATCCAAATTATTATCCAACAGCTGAACAATTAGCGGTTGTGGAGAATTCAATTAATTATCAATTAAATTATATTGACTTAACACAATTAGCAAAAATAACAGGAGTTGATGTTACAAATGTCAATGCTGTTCGATTGGATTTTAGGTTTAATTTTGTTGTTCGCTTTAAAAGTTTGGAAACAACAGTGCCAGTTACAATTTCATATGTTTTAACTGGAAATGCTAAAATTGTTAATGATTTATTATCAGGGGTTGTAGCAAAAGTTGCAAAACCAATTGTTAATTATTTTAACCAAATTAAAAGTATTAAAATTGATAGTAATCAAGATTTTGAAAAATTATATGATAATTTTGATATTATTTATACTAATAACTATGAAGAATTAGATACAATTGTAATGCATAAACTTAATGAACCTATTAAAATCGATGATGATTTAGCACCATTTAAAGATAAAATTACTTTTGTTGATTCAGAAAGAATGTTAAATTTAGTATCAGCGCCAATTACGGAAGCGGCGGCCGGTAATGTGGCCGGTTCTAATGCTGTTTTTGACCTGGTTGCAAATCGAACAACAGCAAAATGAAGTGGTGAAGGATTTAATCCTGATCAATTAACGGGACAAAACTTTTTAAATTTTTATCGGTCAGTTATGCCAATTTTTCAAACAAGTAAAGGAATTCTACAGTTAGGGTCATTTAATGTTAAATTATTAAAAGTTCAAGTTGCTGGGTTTCCATTATCAGGAGTTGTTGCAGATAATAACAATCAAAACTTAAATGTTAGTGTTGAAGTGTCTGATCAAGGATTAAATAAAAAGTTAACAAATTTTGGTAATATTATTGCGGCATTTAATGAGTCATATAAAGCTTTAACAACTAATGCAATGTTATATTATATTGATGGAAATGATAATATGCTTTATCCAAATGCTTCATATAAACCTGGTGTGACATCGGGCGGAAATGTTTATTGAACATTTGATTATCGTTTTGGTGTTGACAAAGATAGTTCCTTTATCTATTCGGTTTATAGTGGATATCGAACAAGTTTTGGAATTATAAGAGAGTAACAATAATAAGTGATACTAATGTCAAAATTAAGGTTACTTTCCTTTTTTTAATGATATAATAAAAATATAAATTTTATTAAAGTAAAAAAATATTAAATAATGAAAGTATAATCCTTATCGTGATTATACAAAAACAACTATGCTTTCACAATAATTAACCTGTTTTATTGGTAATTTATGAGAGTTTTAGTTTTTTAGAACTCTTTTTTTATCACTGGTACCAAAATAGCAACATTAAAGGTGTGTGGTTACTAATGATTATTATTCACAATGCTATGTCTTTTTGTCCAATTTTATTTTGAAGTATCTTTTTGAATACAAAGTATATTTTGTTGTTTAGAAAGAAATATGTTCCCCCAGCAGAGGCCATTTTATACAAGATATCAAAACAAAATAATATGCTGCTATAATATTTAAGAAAAAGGATAATGCCTAGTTACTAAACGATTATTAGGAATCAGTAAAGCTAAAGCATAATTGCTGAATATATGTTAGTTTTTTAGTGAATGCCAAACTAGGCCATTATTTATTAATCTGTTATGATACAAAATAATATATAATCTAATAAAATTTTCCAAAAACAAATAAAAATGATATTAATTTTATAATTAATATCATTTTTTTATTTTTTGTTAATTAATATTCTGGACTTTTTTGCATTATTTTCGTTATAATTAATATATAAGTAATAACAAAGAAAGGCTGTGGTATGAACTATTCAGATGTATAAAAATTATGAAAAGAAAGTTATTATGGATTTAGGAATTTTATTACTTTGCAGATTTAATTTAAATTGTGTTAAAAGTCCTAAATTTATAATGGTTTGAATGTAATTTTTATCGGAGAAAGGAGTTTTGTAATGGCGAAAATAATAACTAAATTTAAAGGTGATAATAAAGACTTTAAAGGACGAAAAAAGGAAATTGGGTTTTTAAAAACAGATGAAATTAAACAAATTTCACAATTTTCGCAAACGGAAATTTTAGAGCATTTTGATCTTAAAAATTTTGGGTTAGATTATGATGAAGCAAAAGAAATGGGAAAAAAATATGGTGATAATTCTCAACAAAAAACAAAGTTTCATTGGTTTAAACATTTTTTAAAAGTATTATTAAACCCCTTTAATATTGTTTTAGCAGTAATTGCAACTTATAATTTGGTAAGTTATTTTACTTTGGGTGGCGATAGCTTTGAAATAATTGGTGTTATTATTATTGCTATTATGATTATTATTAGTACCACAATTGCCTACATTCAAGATATTCGTAGTTTTTTAGTTACAAAAAAATTAACTGATTTAGTTAGTAACACCATTACGGTGATTAGATTAGAACATAATGAAAAGGTTGCTGAGGTTTCCGTTAATAATAATACTAGTTTAATTCGTGAGGCAAAGGAATTAGAAATTCATGAATTAGTACAAGGAGATTTAATTTATTTATCAAGTGGGGATATGGTTCCTGCTGATGTTCGAATATTATGAAGTAATGAGCTTTTTATTAACCAGTCAAGTTTAACGGGTGAATCACTGCCAGTTGAAAAGCATGCTAGTTATAACTCACATAAACCAAGTTTATTAGAATTAGAAAATATCTGTTATACAGGAACTGGTGTTGTTTCGGGAAGTGCAATTGCAATTGTTGTTGGGGTTGGTCAAGATACATACTGTGCGACAATTTCAAAAACATTACAAGTTAAACCACCAGAAAATAGTTTTAATCGTGGAATTAAAAGAACAACATGATTATTGTTATCTTTTATGTTTGTGATGGTGCCAATTGTGTTTGTTATTAATGGGGTGACAAAAAATGATTGATTAACCGCATTGTTATTTGCAATTTCAGTTGCCGTTGGTTTAACCCCAGAAATGTTACCAATGATTGTGACTTCTAATTTGGCACGTGGAGCAAGCCGGATTAGTAAAGCGAAAGTTGTTGTTAAAAAACTAGAGGCCATTCAGAATTTAGGGGCAATTGATGTTTTATGTACTGATAAGACAGGAACTTTAACAAATGATAAAATTGAGTTAGTTGATTATCAATTATTAGATAAAAAGAAAGATGATCGGTTATTAACATATTTATATTTAAACAGTTATTTTCAAACGGGATTAAAAAACCCCTTAGATAAAGCAATTATCCATTATATTGATGATAATCATTTATCAAATTTTAAAAATGATTATCAAAAAATTGATGAAATTCCGTTTGATTTTAATCGTCGTAAGCTGACAGTAGTTGTTCGTGGTAAAGATGAGCATCATACGTTAATTTGCAAAGGTGCAATTGAAGAAATTGTTAAAAATTGCACCAAAATTGAATATAATGGGCAAGTTGAAGATTTAACTGCAGAGCATTTACGAATGATTAATGCAACAACTGAACAAATGAATACTCAAGGGTTGCGGGTTGTTGGTTTGGCATATAGTCATGGTCATGACACTGATACGTATTATTCACCAGCTGATGAAAAGGATTTAATTTTCTATGGTTTTGCTTCGTTTTTAAATAAACCAAAGCCATCAGCAGCAAAGATGATCCAATTGTTACGCAAAAATGGTGTACAGTTAAAAATTCTAACTGGTGATAATGAACAAGTAACACGAGCAATCTGTGATCGTGTTCACTTAAAAATTAAAGGGGTTGTCACGGGTGATTATATTGAAAAGCTAAGTGAATTTGAACTTCGTGATGTTGTTGAACAAAATAATGTTTTTGTAAAATTAAATCCATTGCAAAAAGCTAAAATTATTACTGCTTTAAAACAAAATAAGCATATTGTTGGTTTTATGGGTGATGGCATTAATGACGCGCCGGTATTACGCCAAAGTGATGTAGCTATTTCGGTTGATAATGCAACCGATATTGCGAAAGAAGCATCAGATATTATTTTATTGGAAAAATCACTATTAGTATTAGAAAAAGGAATTGTCCAAGGACGACAAATTTTTGGAAACATTTTGAAATATATTAAAATTACAATTGCTTCCAACTTTGGGAATGTGCTAAGTATTTTAGTAGCATCAGCATGATTGCCATTTCAGCCAATGATGCCAATTCAAATTTTATTTCAAAATTTATTGTATGATATGTCACAATTGGCAGTTGCCTTTGATAAGGTTGATGCTGATTTCTTATCAAAACCACAAACATGGACAACAAAAGATATTTTACCGTTTGTCTTTATTAACGGGCCAGTCTCCTCAATTTTTGATATTTTAACTTTCGTTGTGATGGGTTACTACTTTGGAGTGTTAAGCAATCCACAACATATTACTGCCGAACAAGTGACTTTATTCCAAACAGGATGATTTGTTGAAGGATTAGTAACACAAACTTTAATTGTTCAACTATATCGAACAAGAAAAATTCCATTATTTCAATCAATGTCATCATGACAATTATTGGTGGCGGGGGCTGCCGTGATTGCAGTGGGAATTGCATTACCATACACATCAGTTGGACCACAATTAAGTTTAGCGCCATTACCAGCAATATACTTTGCTTGACTCGCCTTATTAGTGGGTGGTTACTGTTTTATGAGTCAAGGCGTCAAAGTATTTTATATTAAAATGTTTAAACGATGATTATAGATTTACGATTAGTAAATCTATTTTTTATAAAATAAAAAACATCTTGCAGTTGCAAGATGTTAGGTGTTAACCTTTAAACATTTCAAATAAAGTTTTAATCATAACACCAGTTCCGCGACCATCAGTAGTGTCAGCTGTTCCAGCAATGTCTAAATGGATATATGGTTTTTCTTCAACAAATTCACATAAAAAAGCAGCAGCAGTGGAACTTATTGCAAAGCGTGAACTCTCAGCATTAGTTAAATCAGCAATTGGAGTTTTTCGCATTACAGCAGTATGTTCTTCTAAGATTGGCATTCTTCAGATTCCTTCATGTGCATTTGCTGCAGCATTAGCGAACTGATCATATCAACCATCATTATTAGCAAAGACCCCAGTTAACCATTTTCCTAAGGCAACTAGAATTGCTCCAGTCAAAGTTGACGCTTCAATTAGTTTATCAACATTTAATTTACGAATTGCATAAGTAATTCCATCAGCTAATACTAATCTTCCCTCCGCATCAGTATTGTCAATTTGAACGGTTTTCCCGTTCATTGACGTGATAACTGATTCAGTTAGGGTTGCTTTTCCCCCAATACGGTTTTCAGTTAAACAAGCAACCGCAGCAATATTTGTTTTAACTTGTGCTTTTGCTAAAGTTAAAACTGTTGAACAAACAATTGCTGCTCCGGACATATCAAATTTCATTCCGGCCATAGCAGTTGACGGTTTTAGATTATACCCACCACTATCAAAAGTAATTCCTTTTCCGACTAAACCAACTTTTTCTTTACTACTACTATTACCAGTATATTCTAAGACAACAACTCGTGGTTCTAGGAAACTACCAGCATTGACAGACAATAGGAGACCCATTTTTTCTTTTTCAATTTCTTTTTTATCTAAAATAGTAACTTTTAAATTAGCAATCCCCTTAGCAGCATTTGCAATTTTTTCGGCAAAAATTTCTGGATACATTAAGTTTGGTGGTGTATCTTGTAACATACGGGCAAAATTAACAAATTCCATTTTAATTTTAATTTCTTCAAAAACAGTTGCTGCTTTATCACAATTGTGAATTAAGTTAATTGTATAAGTTTTTTGTGCTTTTTTGGTTGTTTTTAAAGTATAACTATCATTTAAAGCATATAATGTTCCTTCTGCTAATGCTTTGAAAATATGACTATTTGGTTCAGCGCCTTTTTTAAAAGTATCAACCTCAATATTTAAATTATATTTTATTGTGCTCATAAATTTTTTAATAAAATCTTCTGCGGTTTTAAAAGTTAATGCTTTTTCAAAATAAACATAAAGGATTTTTTGATCTGAAATTAATGTTGTAACACCATTTTCTTGAATAACTAATGGATTAATGTCAGCCCCTTTAAAAACTGCTTTTAATGTTAAATCTTGTTTTTTGTCGTTTAATAATACCATTGTAAATTTCCCTCTTTCTATTTAGATTATTATATAAGTAATATTATAACATTAACTAGGATAATGACAAAAATATTTTGTTTTTCCGTTATAATTATGAGGTATAGTTTTGATAGAGAGAAGGAAAAAATAATGAAGCGAAAAGATGCACCAACACAATATAAATGAGATTTTAGCCATTTATATCAAGATAATAAAGCGTGAAAAGCTGATTTAGCTAAAATTGTAAAAAAATTAGAAGAAATTATTACTTTTAAAGGAAAGTTAAATGATCCAGTTATTTTTAAAAAATATGTCTTATTGGACGAAGAAATTGATTTAATTGCTAGTAAAATGGGACAATACTTGCATATGGGGGATATTGATACAACTGATTTATCATATCAAGAATTAGCCGGAATTTATTCAAATACTTTAAATCAAATTTCAAGTCAATTAGCTTTTATTGCCCCGGAGTTAAAAGCAATTGGTGAGGAAACCATTATGATGTGAATTAAGAATGATTCAACCCTTAGGGTAAATGAATATAGTTATCGTAAGTTTTTTAAAAATGCTAAATACATTTTAGGAGAACGTGATGAAGAAGTATTAGCATTGGTTACTCGTTCTCGTGGTGTCGCTTATGATTTATATGATTTATTAGCATATGCTGATAAAAAACCAGTGTTTATTGATTATCATGGTAAAAATACGGAATTAACAAGTGCTGTTTATAGCGAAATTATGGAAAAAACTGATCCGTTAACTGAACAAGAGTTTCGGATTAAAGCAGCACAATTATTTACCGAGCATTTAACTGATAAGAAACACGCTTTTGCTCGTGTTTATGAGGGAATTATTCAACATAGTGTTGAAGCAGTTCGTTTACGTGGTTATCAAAATACTTTACAAGCAGCATTAAGCAGTGATGATGTTTCAGAAGAAATTTATGCAAGTTTAATTAAATATGGTCGCGAAAATAGTCGCTTATTTGTTCGTTATAATGAATTGTTAAAAAAACATTTTAAGTTTAAAAAATTTTATGCGACAGATCGTAGTTTAAAATTAGTGACTAATGTTGCTTCATTGGACAAAAAATATACTGTTGAAAAAGCAAAAACAATGATTCGTGAATCATTACAACCGTTAGGATCAGAGTATTTGACTCAATTAGAAGTAGCATGAAGTGATCACCGAATTGATTATTTTGAAGATACTAATAAACGAAGCGGTGCTTACTCATCGGGTGGTTCGGGAGTTGACCCAATTATTTTAATGAATTGAGATGATACAATTGGGTCAGTTAATACACTAGCCCACGAAGCAGGACATTCGGTTCATACTTTATTAGCAGATCTAAATAACAAATATCCGTTAAATAATTATCCAATTATTTTAGCAGAAGTTGCGTCAACGGTTAATGAACATTTATTATTTGATTACTTATACAAGCATACAACAAGTAAAGAAGAAAAAATTTATTTATTACAAAATCGTATTGATGAAATTATGGCTACTTTTTTCCGTCAAATTCATTTTGCTGATTTTGAATGAACAGCACACAAGATGGTTGAAAATAATGAGCCATTAGATGCTGATAAATTAGCTGTTCTTTTTGAACAAAAAGCAAATGAGTTTGGTTATACTGTTTTTGACAAGCGTGATCCAACAAAAAAAACATATGGGTGACTACGAATTTTACATTTCTTTAATTCACCATATTATGTTTATAAATATGCGACATGTATTGTTGCTTCCTTTAAACTTTATAATGATGTTATCAACGGTGAACCAGAACAATTATTAAAATTCTTAAAACAAGGTGGCCAAAAAGAACCATTATTAATTCTAAAAGATATTGGGATTGATTATACTGACTCAAATGTTTATCGTGCTTTAATCACAAAGTTAACAGCAATGATTGATGATTTAGAACAACTACTATTTGCTAAAGTATAAGACTTTTTGATAAAATAAAACAATTCGTTTTTAACGAATTGTTTTATTTTATAACATTATTAATTATAAAAACATTAGTTTAATAAGTATTTAAATTAAAATTCAATGCCTTTTCGTGCCGGAACTTTTTGATAAAAATAGTGCTTTGTTGCTTGAACATGACTTACTAAATCAACAGCATTAATTAAATTATCGGTAATATGATGGCCGGAAAAAGCGATTTCAATACTAGGGTTTTTATTTTTAATAACTTCAATTAATTCTGCTTCGGTAATTAATTCGTTATAAATACAGCCAAGAAGTTCATCAACGATAATTAAATCAACTGTTCCATCTTGACTTAGTTTCTTAAGTTCTTCAAAACCAACACGCATTTCTTTACGAAGAACTTCTTTTTCTTGATCATCCATTTCTCAAAAAAACTTTGTGTTTGATGAATAGTAATTAATTACCTCGAAATTAGGGTCATTTAATTTTTGAAAAAATAACATTTCTCCAGAAATACGATTTTTTAAGAATCGCAAATATTTAACTTTTCATTGATATCCTAAAGCACGAATTGTCATTCCATTTAAAATCGATGTTTTTCCTTTTCCATCACCATAATAAATATGACAGTAACCCTTTTTTTGCATAATTACCTCCTTATGTATAAACATTGTACTAAAAAGTTCCTAGTTTTAACTTTTAAATATAAATAAATAAGCAAAAATATACTGGCAAGTTTTATTTCTAATTTTAAATAGAACAGTACTAATATTAATTTTGTGATAAGATTAAATTACCATTTAAAGAATTTAAATGTAGCTTAGAATTAACAATAAAAAAATAATTTTACAATAATATTAACTTTAAAAAAATTACTATGAAGATATATTCGATATTAACAAGTAAATGAAAGGATAAATATTATGAAAAAGATGTTGTTAACAGCCATTATTATGGTGACATCAATGAATGTAGTTCCTTTGAACTATCAATCTCAACAAAATAATGATTTAAATAATATAATTACCGCTAAGGAGCAGATAACATTAACAAATGATGATTTAGGTTTTTTCAAACATATATTAATACATTTATGAAATTACAAAATCATAATATTAATACTACGTCTATTAAAACAGAATTAATTAGTAAGATTGATGAAGTGTTAACAGAAGGTGATTATAAGAATATTGGATTAATCACACGCTTATATGAATTAAAAAGTTAGTTAATAGGAACTGATGATAAAGCAATGATGATTGATTCATTATACAAGTATAGTAGTGATATTCGTGATAAAGTTAAAAATAATTTGCAAAATATGATTTTGATATTAGAAAAAATGCGAAAAAGAGACCCAGCAGAAATATCACATTTAATTTCTCGTTGTCATACGTTAATTAACCGCATGAGTAGTTTTAGTCTTGATAACAAGGAAAGTATTATTAGTTTTCTATTTGAAGTAATTCAATTTAAGGATGCAGTTATTATTCAATTAACTAATATGATAAATAATTTAATTAATATTGCTAGTGATGAAAAATATAATATTATTAAAATTAAATTGGAACAAATTAAAATTTTACAAAATAAAGTTAAAGATTTAAAAGCCGAAATTGCTATTGCGCAAATTGGAGTATCAGAACCAGGGTCCTATTATTGAGATGATTTTTATGCAAAGAGAAAAACTAATTTTAATTGATTACGATACTATCAACCAAAACTGCAAAAATTATTTTTTTATTATAATGTTTATCATGGTCAAAATGGCTGAGCCTGATGAGTAGAAATAATGATGAATAATTCTCATGCAATATCTTATTGACATTTACCAAGTTTTTATAATGATCTTAGTGATGATTTTACTAATAGTTCAATTTGAATTAATTTAGGTGAAACAGAGAAAAATTCTCGTGGTTGATGAGTATATAAAGATGCCGGTATTAAATTTAAAAATAACAATGGTTTAATAGAGGAAATTAAAGGATTTACTATTGAAAATGTAAATGATATTGGTATTTGAGGAAATCAATATTTGGAAATTAAAAATTTTAAAACATGATTTTATTTAAATAAAAAATATACTGAACAAACATTAGCAAATTTAAAAGAGCAATTAAGAAAAGTATTTGATGGTATTAACAAATTAGAAAATGAAATAAAACTATTAGAAAATTAAAATTTAGAAGAAAGGAATTTTAAAAAATGACTAAAGTTAGATGCCAAGCATTATCTTTTGGATATAAACATAAAGAAATTCTTAGTGGTATTAATTTAAATATTAATGATGGGCAAATTATTGGGTTGGTTGGCCCTAATGGAGCAGGAAAAACAACCTTAATTAAAATTATTTTAGGACTGATTAAAAAAGATCAGTCCTTAAAATATGATGATTTTTTTATTGATGCAAAAAAAACTGGTTTTGCCCCTGCCAATAGTTCTTTTGATCGTAATACAAGCGTAAAAGATATTTTATTTTATCAAGCTTTTATTACAAAAATTAATTATCAAAAAGCAAAAGAACTAATTCCAAAAGTACTAGAATATTTTCATTTGACTGAACATGCACACAAAAGTTTTGTTAAGTTTTCAAGTGGAATGAAAAAGAAGTTTTTATTAGCTTTAAGTTTAATTAATGACCCGGATTTATTAATTTTAGATGAACCAACCGCTAATTTAGATCCTGATACTAGAAAACAAGTTTATGAGTTAATTTTTAAATTGCATCAAAGAAATCCTAAAATAACAATTATTATTGCTTCCCATATTTTGTCAGAATTAGAATCTTTAATTAATTATGTTGTTATTCTTAATAAGGGCAAAGTTTTATATAATAAAAATTTTGATTATAAACAAGAAAATCTTGAACAATTATATTATAGTCAAGTTGAAGAAGTTAAAAAAGAAGATGAGAAAAAGGAGTTGTTTTTTAATGAGATTATGATTATTTTTATTTAAAAAAAATTTTAAATCAAAAATAATATGATTATGATTACTTTTTGGTTTTGTTATCACTATGACTTTTTTACTTTTTTCTTTTTAAATTATCAAGAGGTCATCAAAAGTGGGGCAGCAACTCTCATTATGGTCTTTTTTCGAATAATATATTTGATTTTTATTCCAATTTTTGTTACGTACTTAATTATTGTTAATTTTAAAGAAGAACAAAATAATGGAATTATTTATTCTTATGTGCTTAATTTTAAATATCGAAGTAATTTAATATTTTTTAAACTAACCTTTTTTTTATTGTTTTAGTGCTTTATTTTTCTTTAATTTTGTCGAAAACTCTTGATGAAATAAAAAAAATCATCAATATGACAATTTGAAAACTAATTTTGTGTAAGATTATGATTTTGCTTTAAATTTTTTAAACGTTAAAATATAATACCGTTGATTGTTGGTTTGGTGTTAAACCTTTGTGTTGGTATTTTCATTTTCAGAGCTTTAAATAATTTTGAATATTAGTGAAACCCAAACCATGATAATGAATTAAGGCTTCTTTAAGACTGGATTGTAATTTACTAATCTTATTTAACTTTTGATAACTAGTATCAGGGTTTGTACTAGTTTTGGTGGAATATAGAGTAGAATTTGTTTGTTTTGCTACTAATAAATATAGTGGTTGCATATCAGAAATAATTATTGATTTTTCTTTAATTAGTTGCTTATTCATATTTTCAATAATCCATTGTTTTTGTAATCTTTTGGTATTGGTGGATTGAACAAAAATATTATTATTGCTATCAACTGCCATTTGAATACAGCATTTGGTATCAGTTGAAAATGGATCGAGATGAGTTTTTCGTTTATCAAATTTATCTTTAAAATTGCCTTTATGAATTTCTTTAATAAATGTTTCATCCATTTGGATTTGACCATTTAATTTTTTAAATTTTAACTGTGTATTTTCTAATTGTTTTGATTGCATTAATTTTTGTCGATTATATCAAGCGGTTTTTGGGGTTGTTTTAATAAAACGAGAAATTATTTTACTAGATTGTCCTAACAATGAAATTTGAATTAATAAATTTCACTGTTCATAATTTAAATGACTTCAATAAGTAAAATGATGACGAAATGCATCAAAACTAGCACGACATTTTTTACATAAATATTTTTGTTTTCCTTCGGAATTATGACCATTTTTAACACAATGAAAAGATTTGCAATTAGGACATATAATGCCTTTATCTCTAAATTTTTGATCAATTTCATTTAAACGTTTTTGTTTTTTAATTAAGTCTGCTTGTTGTTTTATTTTTTCATAAAATTCTAAAAATTGATCATCTGTTAAGCTATTTATTAATTCTGTAATTATTTTTTTCATCATTTATTTACCTCTATATATTAAAAATATACCTAATTTTAGGTATATTTTATAAATATCAAGAGTTTTCGACAAAATTAAAGTTATTTTTTACAATTCTAATGTTATTTCCGAGTACTGTTTTAACCTTATTTTTGCAGACTACTGGTGCTTATGATTATTTTGTTTATTTAAAATTTTATTTTGTAATTTTATTATATTTAATATTGCTAGTTCCATTAATTTTTATCTTTTGTTTTATTACATCAAAACTTTTTGCTTTAACTTTTATTACTTTTCTTAGTTTACTTTGTACTGCTTTATAATGAATTTTACCTTTAATACCATATGTTACTAATAGTAATTTAATTTTCTTAAAACAGTATCGACCATATACAGAACGTTATCGTGGGACTGAACAGATAGAATTCCAAACTTTGGATTTAAGTTATATTAATATTAATTATTTGTTAGTTTCAGAAAATAAATATTATTTGGATTTATTAGATAGTTTAGAACAAAATAATTTAGATAAAAATATTAAAGCATTTTATCAAATGAGTAGTTATATTATTAATTCACCGTTAATTAATAATGAAAATATTATTAATACATTTGTTCAAAATGTTAAAAATAATTTAGAATATAGTGATGAAAACAAAATTTATAATTTTGTTTTCATTAAAGGTAGATGGTTAAAAGCATTTGATTTTGGGATAAAACTAAATATTAATCCCTGAAATAATCAATTATCAATTCCATTATATCGAAATGGTTACATTAATAATGATTTAGTTTTAAATCAAAGCACTTATGTCAACACTATAAAAGAACAATTATTAAAGATCTTTGAAAAAGAAAATGAATTTAACCAGTTAAATAATTTTTTTAAAAAAGGGGAACAATTAAAATTAAAATTTTCAGAAATTAATAATTTAATTATTGAAAACAATTCTTCATTTTTTGAACAGTATTTCTCCTATTTAATTATTAATCATTCAGCTTTTTTAAGAAATATTTTTAATACTATAAATGAAGCGTTTGCTAAACAACCGGAATTACAAGAAAAAAACTTACAAGAACATGTTTATATTAGTTCTAGCGCCCGAAATGCATGAGGAGGGTATATTAGCAAAATTGTTAGAAATGTTTATTTTGTTGATCACTTTGAAATTACATTGAAACAACTAATTGATCCTTATACATTGTGGACATTTGCGCAGGGTTCTTTTCCAACTCAAGTTTTATATGATGTGCATAAAGTAAACAATAATTATTATGAATATGATTTTAAAACAATGGCTCCCAATAATAAAAGAAGTTTAATTGGAACATTAACAACATTGTTTGTTGTAAATGCTTTTGCAACGGGATTATTGTGTTATTTATTTAACCGTTATAAATTTATGGATCATAGTTAAAATATTATTGTAATTTTTAAAGTAAATAAAATATCACCCGTCTGGGTGATATTTTATTTTAAGAAATAATTTAATTATCATTATGCGGCATGTGTTTAATTTTATAAGTTGTTTGGGCACGAATAATGGCATCATTATCAGCTAATAAAATCGTTTCTGCAATCCGTTTAAACATTGTCAAAGGGATGGTAATCATTACCATATAAGCATTGTCTTTGTATTTATCATTATAATTTGTAGTAACTTTTCATAATGCATTATGAGCAAATCCATTTTCTTTCAAACGAGTAATAATGACTTCTGGTTTGTCACTAATAATTAATAATGATGTGTTTTTGTAACGAGGGAAAACTTTATTTGAAACAATACCACAAATAATAATTACCATAAAGGCCGCAAAGAATGGTGCTGAGAAGTAGTAGGTTGCAAAAGAAGGATTTGGTGTTGGTGTTTTTACTGCATAGCTCATTGCTCAAGTAATAAGCATTAAAATTGTATTAACAATAATTGAAATATTACCAACTGGTTTTTTCTTTTTGCGTGAAATATAGTTATTAACAAAATCGGTTCCACCAGGACAAGCATCAGCAGTATATAGAAATCCAAAGGCAATTCCATTTAAAATTGCGGCAATTAATCCAAAGAAGAAAATCCATAAATCATGAACTGTTGTATCGGTAATTTTATTTAAGTCTTGTAAGAAATGAAAATCATTGGCATTAATATAAGGAATGCCATGATAAGATCCAACCCCATTTAAAATAATATGAAACACTGTTTGAGCAATCATAAAAATAATAGTATTAATGGTAAAACGATGACTGACAAAAAATCAGCTAAAAATAATTAAAGGAATGTTATTAACAATGTAAAAAACATAATACATTA
This sequence comes from Spiroplasma endosymbiont of Sarcophaga carnaria, assembly GCF_964019595.1. Taxonomy (NCBI): domain Bacteria; kingdom Bacillati; phylum Mycoplasmatota; class Mollicutes; order Entomoplasmatales; family Spiroplasmataceae; genus Spiroplasma; species Spiroplasma endosymbiont of Sarcophaga carnaria. The sequence continues at coordinate 628,378 of NZ_OZ026456.1, read as the reverse complement.
AGTTTGCATTATTAATATTATCGCTATTTAATGGTTGAAAAATATATTGCGCAAAAATTCTTCCTAATGCTCCAATTCCGGGTGGCAAAACTTTTGATGGTGATAAGAAATAATCAAAAGCAATTGTACAAATGAATCCAGCTAAAATAAGATAAATGTAACCTTTAACTTGTGTTTTTTTCAAATAATTTCTAAGCTCTAAAGAAGTTTCCTGTTTAATTATTTCTTTTTTATTAATGTTACGAATTTTTGTAATTCGAACATCATCATCAAGACCTAGTTTGTCTTCAATATTGATTAATTGTTCTTCATATCCAACAATTTTATTAACAAAACGATGTACCATTGTTATTTCCTTTGAATTTAATTGTTCTAATTGTAACTTTAACTTAAATTCTTTGGTTTGATCAGGGTGTTTTTTTAATCATTCTAATTTTGCTAATAATTGTTGTCGTGATTCGTGTGTTTGTTGTGTATAATGTTTTAATAATTTTTCTGCATGTTTGATATTTTTTTTAATTATTTCATATTCTTCATAGTTACTAATTTTATGTCTTTTATTTTTCATTATTTATGAATCTCCCATATCATATATATTTTCATTATTATTATATTCCTACTTTAAAAAAAATAAAAAAAAGTTGAAAAAATTTAACATTTAGCGCTATTGGGTGTAAGATATAACTAATAATTTTAAAGGAAATTATAAATTATGTGATAATATGTAGTAAAAAAGATGGGATCAGGTAGTTATAAAAATGATGAATGCAAAAGAGCTTTAATTTTGTCGAAAACTCTTGATGAAATAAAAAAAATCATCAATATGACAATTTGAAAACTAATTTTGTGTAAGATTATGATTTTGCTTTAAATTTTTTAAACGTTAAAATATAATACCGTTGATTGTTGGTTTGGTGTTAAACCTTTGTGTTGGTATTTTCATTTTCAGAGCTTTAAATAATTTTGAATATTAGTGAAACCCAAACCATGATAATGAATTAAGGCTTCTTTAAGACTGGATTGTAATTTACTAATCTTATTTAACTTTTGATAACTAGTATCAGGGTTTGTACTAGTTTTGGTGGAATATAGAGTAGAATTTGTTTGTTTTGCTACTAATAAATATAGTGGTTGCATATCAGAAATAATTATTGATTTTTCTTTAATTAGTTGCTTATTCATATTTTCAATAATCCATTGTTTTTGTAATCTTTTGGTATTGGTGGATTGAACAAAAATATTATTATTGCTATCAACTGCCATTTGAATACAGCATTTGGTATCAGTTGAAAATGGATCGAGATGAGTTTTTCGTTTATCAAATTTATCTTTAAAATTGCCTTTATGAATTTCTTTAATAAATGTTTCATCCATTTGGATTTGACCATTTAATTTTTTAAATTTTAACTGTGTATTTTCTAATTGTTTTGATTGCATTAATTTTTGTCGATTATATCAAGCGGTTTTTGGGGTTGTTTTAATAAAACGAGAAATTATTTTACTAGATTGTCCTAACAATGAAATTTGAATTAATAAATTTCACTGTTCATAATTTAAATGACTTCAATAAGTAAAATGATGACGAAATGCATCAAAACTAGCACGACATTTTTTACATAAATATTTTTGTTTTCCTTCGGAATTATGACCATTTTTAACACAATGAAAAGATTTGCAATTAGGACATATAATGCCTTTATCTCTAAATTTTTGATCAATTTCATTTAAACGTTTTTGTTTTTTAATTAAGTCTGCTTGTTGTTTTATTTTTTCATAAAATTCTAAAAATTGATCATCTGTTAAGCTATTTATTAATTCTGTAATTATTTTTTTCATCATTTATTTACCTCTATATATTAAAAATATACCTAATTTTAGGTATATTTTATAAATATCAAGAGTTTTCGACAAAATTAAAGCAAAAGAGAGCAATAATGCAGAAGAACATTTGTTAAAATTAGAGAAAACAAAAAATGATTTAGATTTAATTCGGATAAAACGCCGAATTATTTTAGGGATTGTATATGGATTAATTTCAGCGGTTGGATATTCATTTGTACCGCTAATGTTATATATGATTCCTGAACAAGGACCTTATGGAAACTTAGCATCACCAATTAATACAACATTTTATGTTACAATCCAAGAAATAATGGCGACGTTTGTAATGTTTATTTTTTATAAAACAAAAAATTTTATTAATTTTTTTAAGATGTTGCATCATAAAGAAACATGACTAGTTGTTTTATATGGATTTTTGGGTGGACCAGTTGCGATGGTATTTTTCCAGTTATCAGTGTTATTAACAATTAATCATCTTGGGCAAACTGATGGAACAGTGCCTGGATTGTTATTAAACTTAAATGTTATTTTAGCTGGGGTTGGAAGTGCAATTTTCTTCCGTGCTCGTCAAAGTAAATACACTTGAACAGCATTAGCAATTTCAACATTTTTGATTTTGGGAATGTCAATTCATTTTGCAATTGATGAAGGTTTAACGTGATCATCAATTGGGGGAATGTGTTTAGCCTTAATAACAGCTGCTTTCTATGCAATGGAAGCGTTGGGAATGTCACATTTAATGAGTTATTCCAAAATTAATTTTACTAATTATGAAACAGTTTCAATTAAAACAGGGTCTTCAGCATTATTAATGTTATTATTAGGAACACCAATTGCGGCTGTTGCTTCGCATCAAAATTTTTTTGAAGGTTATAAAATATTTACTAACTTTCAATATTATGATTATGCTTTAATTTTTATTTTTGGTGGAATTATTATGGGTAGTTCACGTATGTTATATTATGCTTGTTTAGCAATGTCAGGGCCAACCTATACAACATCAACCCAATTATTAATGTTATTTTGAACACCAATTTGACAGTACATTTTTATTGCTGCTAGTGTTCCAAACCAGATTTTACAACCAACTTTATACTATTGAGTATGTATTGTTCCAATTGTTTTTTGTACCTTTGTTATTTCCAGCAATGAGTTTTTGATGTATGCCGGCAAGGTTGGCTGGAAGCGAGCCTTTCACGAATTGTTTGGAAAACTTCCAAAAGAATCAAATGAAAAACATTCATAAAAATAAAAATGTAAGTTACTTTACATTTTTATTTTTGCAATTATGTGATTAAATATTAATAGCAAGCAAAGGAATGAACAATGGAAACAAATAGTCTTTTATTTTTACGCGCAGTCCAGTTAGCTGTGATTGCTGCATATGAATTAGTTGGCAAGAATGATAAAAATATGTTAGATCAAAAAGCGGTTGATATCATTAATAAGTTATTAACAAATAATGATGTTAAAGCAAAAATTGCAATTGGCAAAGGTGAACTTGATGCAGCACCAATGTTGTATCAAGGATAAACTTTTTCCCATCAACAAGCAATTACAATTGATATTGCTGTTGACCCAATTGAAGGAACAGCTCCGGCCAGTAAAAATGAACCGGGTTCAATCCCGTGTATTGCTATTGCTAAAATTGATACAATGTTACAAATTCCAGAAATGTATATGGAAAAATTATTTTTATCAGAAGACTTAGGAGCAACAATTGATTTTTCTCAACCGATTGAGAAAATATTATTAACTTTATTAAGTATCAAACAAAATTTATTATGTATTATTTTAAATAAACCTCGTCATCAAGCAATTATTAAGACAATGAAAAAACTAGGAATTTATGTCGAATTAATTAATGAGGGAGATGTTTTGGGGGCGATTGATGTTGTTTTAAAAAAAGCTGATTTTTTATATGGCATTGGTGGTGCACCAGAAGGTGTTCTAATGGGCGCGTTAGCAATTGCAACTAATTATAAAATGTTTGCGCGTTTAACAGCATATGAACAAGTTTGGCCAAACGAAAGTGAAACTCAAGACCGAATGAAGATTGAACAACAAGCTTTGGCGCACAAAAAAATTAGTTATGATACAATTTTTTCTGAACGAGACCTAGTTGCTGATGAAGAAGCAATGTTTTTTGCAGCTATTTTAACGGGAGGAACTGTTTTAAAACCATTACAAATTATTGATCATAAATATGTTGTCCATTCTTTTGTTGGGTACAATAATATTTATCATCAAATTATTTCAAAATATCCCGTAACAAGTAATGTTCAGGATTTATTAAATAAATATAGTAAATAATCTAAAGGGGGTTAGGAAGATGCCATTTCGTTTAGAAAAGATTGCATTTGGGACTTTATTTTTGAAAAAAGAAGAGGCAATTATTAATGCCTTGCAAAATGGTTATAAAATTATTGATACTGCTAAAGTTTATCAGAATGAAGAAATGGTTGGGCAAGCAATTAAAAAATATTTAATTACTAATAATGCAAAACGAGAAGATGTTATTATTGAAACAAAAATTTGATGCGATGACATTGAAGCAGGGAAGACAACAACGGCAGTATTGGGAGCGTTAAAACGCCTAGATGTGAATTATTTGGATATTGTTTTAATTCATCGCCCAAATATGAATTTTCATAAAACAATTAAAGCTTATGTTGAATTATTACAATGTAAAGCACAAGGTTTAATTCATATTGTTGGTGTTAGCAATTTTGATAAAGATATGATTGAAGTCTTATTTGAAAAAACAGGGATTTATCCCAACATTAATCAAATTGAGTTTAATCCCTTTAATCAACGGTGAGACCGGGTACAATATTGTCAAGATAAAAATATTTTAGTTCAAGCATATTCACCAATCACAAAAGTTTTAGAAAACCAAATTCTAATTACGGAAGCAAAAAAATATAATTGTACTGTTTCCCAATTAGTCTTGGCATGAATCAAATATTTTAGTATTCAACCAATTGTGAAAGCAGAGACATTACAACATATTAAAGAGAATAATGGTTTTGAAAAACTTAAGTTAACAAAAAAGACAATTCAACTGTTACAAAGCTTAAATATGTATGAAAATGTTTATGCTGAAACATTTGATGGAATTTAAATTAACAGTAATATTAAATTTATTAGTTGATAGACTGAGAAGGGAAAAGTAATAAAGTTATTTTTCTTTTTTTAATAATTATGTCGTTATCCTAGATAATGTTATAATATTACTATAATGGTTTCATAATGGAGGGATATAATGGCAAAAAAAACAATGGCTGAAATTTTAGCAGCAGCTAAAAAAGCAAAAGCAGAAATTGATGGTGATCAATATGCGACTGAAGGTGAATATTTTAATCCTAGTAATTTAACATTAGAACAAAAGTTGAAATTACGAAAAGCAGCAAATAATCCAAACGATCCAAATTATCATATTTGATTGCAAATGAATCAAGAAAAGCAAACTTCTGGTTGAGTTAAAATTGATAAAAAGAAAATAAAAGATTTATCAGAAGATGATGACGATAATAATAATTAGTATTTTTCTTTACTAGAAAATAGTTTTTTGTATTCAAATGCTAGAATCAAAATGGTTATTAGAGAACTCTAATAGCCACTATCATCTTGTTTATATTAATGTTTTAACATCCGTTTTGTTTCGGGTGTTTTTTATATTAAACTTTTTTAAGAACCCTATGGTAGTATCCATATGGCGTAAACCTTTTAATTTAAGGCGTTTTTTGGTATAATTATAAAAAGTGGGACGTAATATTTTATCAATTTTTAATTATAACAAAAATAATCTTGTTAAAGGGGAATGGTTATGAAGAAAACAAAAAATATTACAATGATTACAATTTTAATTGTGAGTTTAGGGCTAGCGGTGTTGTTTGCCTGATTGTTTTGAAGTGTTTTAAAAGGCGATAATGAAATTAATTATGCTTAATATAGTAAATGTTTATTATATGCTGAACATAGTAACCAAAAAATAGATTTAACCCGCAAAATAATAACCAATTAGTAAGTGCCACCTTTAAAAACTTTGCGCATGCAAATGGTAAAATAAGACAACTTAGTACCAATGACTTAGCTTTTATTAAACGTTGTGAAAATAATATGCTTTATCAAGCAAACCCTAAAGTTGTAGCAGCATTTAATCAAAAAAAAGCATTGTCGCATTTTAAAACAATTACTGATGTTGTTAATGGTTTAACAAATAATAAGATTTATCCATACCAATTAGAAAAAATGGTATTAACGTTAGATTATAAAGAACAAGCACCGTTCCGTAATAATTTAATTGACTTTGCCAATTTGTTTGTTAGTATTTTTGGCGCAGCCGTTTTTAAAAAATTAATCTATAATTTAGAAATTAATAATAGTATTGGTCAATATGGTACAGTAAGTAATAACCAAGTTTTAGCTTTTACAAAACTAAAAGGAAATGGAAATGATTTAGCACAATGTTTAGTGTTTACGGAACATTCACTGCAAGCGCGAATGAGTAAAATTCAATATCAAATTGGATTTCATTCAACCGCAACTAATATTTCAACTATTGTTTATGAAATAGGACATGCGATTTCAAATTATGCTTGAGTTTGACCAAATAATCGTCTTCGTTTTAATCATAATATTACACCAGCAACTGGGCGTTGTACACCAACTAAAGATAAGTCATTAATTAATATTCGTGGGTTTATGTATAGTCCAAATGATTCATTAGTTCGTTATTTAGGAAAACAAGTTGGCATTAGTAATAATGCACCGTTTCAACAACAATTAGAGGCTTGGGCATTTATTCAATCTGGTTATGGTCGGACAGGTGGTAACGCAGAATTATTCGCCGAAGGTTTTGCCCAATGGTTATTAACGCCAGATGATCAAAAGGGTTTAAATTGACAAATTCTTAATGATTTTTATGGGACATATTTTAAAAACTATTATTTAATTTAAAAAAGGGCATTAGCCCTTTTTTATACGTTTTCACCGTTTAGTAATTTTTCTAAATAATCACCAACGCCACCTTCATCATTAGTTAAGTGGGTAATTCCACGCGCATTAGTTTTTAAATTATCATTACCATTTTTCATTGCAACGCCATAACCAACATTTTGCAATAATTCTAAATCATTCATTTCATCACCAAAGGCGATAACATCACGAATATCAACATTATAGTATTGGGCTAAAATATCAGCTGCAAATCCTTTTGAAACAAGTTTATTCGTAATATTAATCATTGTTTGACTTTGTTTGCTGCTATAGTGGCCAATATTAATTCGAACAGAGTTCTTAAAGTTTTCAAACATTCTTAATACTTCATCTGTTTTATTAGTTCCGTTTAAATATAACGCCATATTACTAGCGGGACCTTTTCAAGAATTGTAAGGGTCGGCAATAAAATATTCATCATCAGCCACATCATCAAGATGGAAGTAGTTTTCAATTGCCTCATCTTTTTTTCAACAAATTGCTTTATCATAATGTTCAATTAAAACATTTTCAACATTGCCTCTAACATCGGGATGATTAATAATACTTATAATTACATCATATGCAATTGAGAAAACTAATCGTTTAAATTCACGTTTTAAGGGGTCATGAATATGACCACCATCAAAATTTGTTAATAATGTATCTAATCCTAATTCACGATAAAAGCGAATACTTGCCCGGTGGGGGCGCCCAGTAATAATACATACTTTATGGCCAACATTAACAGCTTTTTTAATTACTTCTTGTGTTTTTGGATGGATTGTTTTACCATCATTCATTAATGTTGTCCCATCTAAATCAATTAAGATTAAACGTTTTTTATCTAGGTGTTGTAATTTCATTGGTACTCCTTTCTAAAAATATGCTTTTTTTCTTCTCCCCTTACTTCTTATTATATCTAATATTTTTGTAATTAAATTATTTTTAAAATTTTAGCACTATTTAGTTGACTTTGCTAACAACTATGATAAGATATAAATATCAAATTAGCAAACAGAGAGTGAGAGTGCTAAAAAAGGAGGGTACTTTATGGAATTTGCACAGCAATATGAACTAGGAAAAGATCCAAAGGTTCTTGAAAAATTTACTAAAAACCTTAATAAAGAAGCAATTGCTGGAAAATTAGATCCAATTATTGGACGTGAAGATGAAATTAACCGGGTAATCCGAATTTTATCTCGTAAAACAAAAAACAATCCCGTTTTAATTGGAGAACCAGGGGTTGGGAAAACGGCAATTGTCGAAGGATTAGCTCAACGAATTGTTAAAGGTGATATTCCTAGTAATTTACAAAATAAAACAATTTATGAATTAGATATGGGAGCCTTAATTGCAGGAGCTAAATTTCAAGGAGAATTTGAAGAACGTTTAAAAGCAGTGATGAATAAAGTAAAAGAATCTAATGGTGATTTTATTTTATTTATTGATGAATTACATTTAATTATTGGGGCTGGTAAAACCCAAGGAAGTATGGATGCTAGTAATTTACTAAAACCAATGTTGGCTCGTGGTGACTTACACTGTATTGGTGCGACAACATTAGATGAACATCGTTTATATATTGAAAAAGATGCTGCTTTAGAACGTCGTTTTCAAAAAGTAATGGTTGTTGAATCAACAATTGATGAAAGTATTTCAATCTTACGTGGATTGAAAGAACGCTTTGAAACTTTCCATGGGGTTAAAATCCATGACAATGCTTTAGTTGCTGCTGTTAACTTGTCATCACGTTATATTACTGATCGTTTTTTACCAGATAAAGCAATTGACTTAATTGATGAAGCTTCTGCAACAATTAAAACGGAAATTGCATCGGTGCCAACCGAGTTAGATAACTTAAATCGTCGTGTTGTTCAATTAGAAATTGAAAAAGTTGCGTTACAAAAAGAAACGGATAAAGCTTCTAATGAACGGTTAGTTGATATTGCAAATGAATTAAAACCATTAAAAACAAAACAAGAAAAATTAGAAATTCAGTGAAATTCCGAAAAAGAAAGTATTACTAAATTAAAGAACTTAAAATCAGAAGTTGAACAATTAAAAAAAGAATTAGAACAAACACAATTACGCGGTGATTTTAATCGTGCGGGGGAAATTCAATACGCCTTATTACCAAAATTAGAACAACAATTACATGAGCAAGAAAAAAGTGCTTCTGAATCACACTTGTTAAAAGAAGATGTAACTGAGCGCAAGATTGCGGCAATTGTTGGAAAATGAACAGGAATTCCTGTTGACCGGTTAGTTGAAACCGAAAAAGCAAAATTACTGAATTTAAATAATATTTTGTGTAGTCGTGTTCGCGGTCAAAATGAGGCAATTCAAGCGGTTTCAGATGCGATTATTCGTAGTCGTAGTGGAATTAAAGATCCCAATAAACCAATTGGTAGTTTCTTATTTTTAGGACCAACCGGAGTTGGAAAAACTGAAGTTGCTCGTAGTTTAGCGTATGTTTTATTTAACTCAGAAAAACAGATGGTCCGATTAGATATGTCAGAATATATGGAGAAACATTCTGTTAGCAAGTTAATTGGTGCGCCACCAGGTTATGTTGGTTATGAACAGGGGGGGCAATTAACAGAAGCTGTTCGTCGTAGTCCATACTCAATTGTTTTATTTGATGAAATTGAAAAGGCCCATCCAGATATCCTGAATATTCTTTTACAAATTTTAGAAGATGGGCGTTTAACTGATTCATTAGGAAAAACGGTTGATTTTAAAAATACAATTATTATTATGACTTCAAACATTGGATCAGAATATCTATTGAATGAAAACAACGAAGGAGTTGGGCTGTTAATTCAAAAAGAATTGGCCAAAAAATTTAAGCCAGAATTTTTAAATCGAATTGATAATGTTGTAACCTTTAATGCTTTATCGAAAGAAGTGATTAAAGAGATTATTGAAAAAGAATTATCGGAACTAACTCAGCGCATTGAAAATAGTAAAAAAATTCGGATTACTTATTCAGAAGCAGTTTTAGAAAAAATTTTAAACGAAGGATATGATCGTGAATTTGGAGCTCGTCCAATTAAGCGTTACATTCAACGAAACCTTGAATCATTAATTGCACATGCTATTATTTCCGAAGAAGTTCAAGAGGGAAAATCATATACGATTGATGTTGCTAATAATGAAATGGTCATTAAAAACAGTACAAAATTAAATTAGCACTTGCATTCTTAGAATGATAATTTATAATATTATTGTTATCACTATTTAGTGTTAATTGCCAAATTTAGATCAGAATTGAAACTAGGAGGTGTTAATGATGTTAACTCAACGCCAAGAAAACATCTTAAAAGTAATTGTGGAAGAATACACGAAGACAGCGCAACCTGTTGGAAGTAAAACTATTATGGCTTCTTCGTTAATATATTCTTCTTCTGCAACAATTCGGAATGAATCTGCAATTTTAGAAAAAGAAGGTTTTTTAGAAAAAGAACATGCTTCATCGGGGCGCATTCCATCAACAAAAGGGTATCGTTATTATGTTGATAATTTAATGGATGAGAAAAATATTGATGATATTAAAAACCGAATTGAAGCATTATTTGTTGATCGTAATATGTCAATTAATGATATTCTTGATCAAACAGGGCAAATCTTAAGTGAAATGACAAATTTAACAACGGTTGTTGTTGGGCCAAATTTTAAAGAAGAAATGTTAAAGAAAATTGAGTTATTACCAATTTCTGCAACGCAAGCGGTTGTTGTCTTTGTTTTAAAAAACGGCCACGTTGAAAACAAATTGTTTAATACTGATGAAAATAGTTCAATTAATGATTTACAAATTTCAGTCGAACTATTTAATAGCCGGTTAGAAAACACTAAAATAACGGATATTACTGCTAAATTTGATGTTATTCGACCAGTTTTAGAACAACAAGTTAAACATTATGAATATATTTTAAAACAATTTGCGAATGCTTTAACAAGCATTGTTAAACCAAGTTATTCAACACATGGTTTACAATATATGTTACAAAATCCGGAATATAATAATCCGGAACGAATTAAACAAATTATTCGCCTTATTGAAACAATTTCCCCATTTGATTATTTTAAAAAACAACAAGATAACCCAAATGAAGACTTGGTTTCAATCCAAATTGGAAGTGAAACAGGATTTAATAATGACGATATGGCATTATTAACAACAACATATAAAGTTGATGATATGCAAGAAGTGGGCATTGCTTTGGTGGGACCAAAGCGCTTGGAATATGATAAGCTCTATGAAGTGTTAGAGTGATTAGCAAACCGTATTAGAGAAGCATATCAAAAAGAAGATAGAAAGGTTGAGATTAATGAATAATGAACAAAATGGCAAATCTTCACCAAACCAATTAAAAGAAAAAATTGAAAAACTACGGAAAGAATTGGCTAATACGCAAGCAACACCTTCGGAAACAGCATCATCAGAAGCTGGAACACCGACAGCTGAAACAAATAACTTGGCTATTATTGAAGATTTAGAACAAGAAATTGATTTATTATTAAAAGATAATATGCGATTACGAGAAGAAAAGTTATTAGCATTAGCAGATGGGGAAAACTTAAAAAAAAGAATTCACACTGAAGTAGATGATATTAAACGTTATCGTGCCGCCGGAATGGCAGAAAAATTACTGCCGACCCTAGATAACTTTGAGCGGGCATTACAAGTTACAAATGTAACTCCAGAGGTTAAAAACTTTTTAACTGGATTTGAAATTATTCACCATATATTTAAAACGGTTTTCGAAGAAGAAGGAATTACTGCAATGGATACAAAAGTTGGTGAACATTTTAATTCTAATCTTCATGCGGCAATTGAGATTGTTGAATCAACTGATGTTGATTCAGGATGCATTGTTCAAATTATGCAAAAAGGATATATGATTCATGATCGTGTTTTAAGACATGCATCAGTGCAGGTAGCAAAATAACAATATTGGAGAGAGGAAGGAAAGATATTATGTCAAAAATTATTGGAATTGATTTAGGAACAACGAATTCATGTGTTGCTGTTATGGAAGGAAACGAATTTAAAGTTTTAGAAAACCCAGAAGGACAACGTACAACACCATCGGTTGTTTCATTTAAAAATGAGGAAATTATTGTTGGAGATGCTGCAAAACGTCAAGCAGTAACTAATCCAAATACAATTAGTTCAATTAAAAGAAAGATGGGAACATCTGATAAAGTGCATGTTAATAGCAAAGATTATAGTCCTGAACAAATTTCAGCCGAAATTTTACGTTATTTAAAAAGTTATGCTGAAAAAAAATTAGGACAAAAAGTATCAAAAGCAGTTATTACTGTTCCAGCATACTTTAATGATGCCCAACGTCAAGCAACAAAAGATGCCGGAAAAATTGCCGGATTAGATGTTGAACGAATTATTAATGAACCAACCGCAGCGGCATTAGCTTATGGAATTGATAAAGTTGACAAAGAACAAAAAGTTTTAGTTTATGATTTAGGAGGAGGAACATTTGATGTTTCAATCTTAGATTTAGCTGATGGAACTTTTGAAGTATTATCAACTGCGGGGGATAACCATTTAGGAGGAGATGACTTTGATGATGTTATCATTAAATGAATGGTTGAAGAATTTAAAAAAGAAAATGGAATTGATTTAAAAACAGATAAAATGGCAATGCAACGTTTAAAAGAAGAAACGGAAAAAGCAAAGAAAAATCTGTCTTCACAATTACAAACAGAAATTGCGGCACCGTTTATTACTGCTCGTGATGGTAATCCATTACACTTAAATTTAACTTTAACAAGAGCAAAATTTGATGAAATGACAAAAAGTCTTGTTGATCGTACCGTTGAACCTGTTCGTAAAGCATTGGCGGATGCTAAATTAAAAGCTAGTGAATTAGACCAAGTGTTATTAGTTGGTGGAAGTACTAGAATTCCAGCTGTTCAAGAAGTGATTAAACGTGAATTAGGAAAAGAGCCAAACCGAACAATTAATCCTGATGAAGTTGTGGCAATTGGAGCCGCAATTCAAGGGGGAGTTTTAGCTGGTGATGTAAAAGATGTTTTATTATTAGATGTAACACCATTATCATTAGGAATTGAGACATTGGGAGGGGTATCAACTGTTTTAATCCCTCGAAATACAACAATTCCAACTTCAAAAGCACAAGTGTTTTCAACTGCTGCTGATAACCAACCAGCGGTTGACATTCATGTCTTACAAGGAGAACGGAAAATGGCTGGTGATAACAAAACATTGGGGCGTTTTCAATTATCAGGAATTGACCCTGCGCCAAAAGGAATGCCACAAATTGAAGTTAAGTTCTCAATTGACGCCAACGGAATTGTTTCAGTTGCAGCAAAAGATTTAAAAACAAACAAAGAACAATCTGTTACAATCACTAATGGTGGCGGATTAACCGATGAAGAAATTCAACGTATGGTTTATGAAGCTGAAAAAAATAAAGATAAAGATGAACAAAAATTAAAAAACATCGAATTACGTAATAAGGCTGAATCATATGTTGCAGTAATTAGTCAAGCATTAGAAACGAACAAAGATAAAATGGATGCTGAACAATTAAAAACATCAGAAGAAATGGTTAAAGAAATTAAAGAATTATTAGATAAAGAAGATTATGCCGGATTAGAAGCAAAAATGGCCGGGCTTGAACAAGCAATGGCCGAAGCTTCAAAACATATGAATGATCACCAAGGTGAACAATCTGAACCAGAAATTACTGAAGATGATGAAAAGAAAGATAAATAACAATAATGATGACTAAAATTATTTTAGTTATCTTTTCTTTAAGAAGGAAAGTAGGAAGATGGTAAAATGGGGAAACGAGACTATTATGATGTATTGGGTGTTGAACGAAATGCAACAGATGAAGAAATTAAACGAGCATTTCGCCAACTAGCCAAAAAATATCACCCGGATGTTTCAAAAGAAAAGGATGCAGAAGCAAAATTTAAAGAAGTTAACGAAGCTTATGAAGTATTATCTGATCCAAATAAACGCCGGAACTATGATCAATTTGGCTATGCCGGAAATGATCCAAATGCTTTTGGCGGTTTTGGTGGCTTTAGCCAAGGCTTTAGTGGCGGTGGTGATTTTGAAGATATTTTTTCTGGTGGTTTTGGTGATATTTTTGAAAACTTTTTTGGTGGGGGCGCTAAAAAACGTCGTGGTTTTAGTAACCAACCAATTAAAGGAGAAAATGTTGCAGCACGAGTAACAGTTACTTTAAAAGAACAAATGTTTGGAAAAAAAGTTAAACTTGATTTAAATGTTGATAAGACTTGTGAAGCGTGTGATGGAACGGGTGCCAAAGATCCGAAAAAAGATATTCATACTTGTACAACTTGTGATGGGTATGGATATGTTAATATTGAACAACGTAGTTTATTTGGCGTAATTCAATCGCAACAACCTTGTCCTGATTGTAAGGGTCGTGGAAAAGTTGTTACAAGTAAATGTCCAAAATGTAAAGGTCAAGGTCATTATCGTGGGAAAGAAGTTGTTGAAATTGAACTACCAAAATCAATTTATGAAAACCAACAATTACGAATTCGTGAAAAAGGAAATTATGGTTTAAATAATGGTCCGCGTGGTGATATTTATTTAGAAATTACTGTTAAATCAAATAAATATTTTAAACGGATTAATGATAATTTGCACTTAGATTTACCAGTTTCTTATTTAGACGCCTTATTAGGTGCTGAAATTAAAGTGCCAACTTTTGATGGTGATGTTCATTTAAAACTGCCAGCAAACACAAAAACAAATAGTGTTTTTAGTATTCCAAACCATGGGTTTTTTAAAGGCCCAGCATCTACTAAACGTGGTGATCTAATTGTTAATGTTCTTGTTGCAATTCCGACTAAATTATCTGTTGAGGAAAAAACAAAGTTACAAGAATTAAAAGATATTAGTTCATTTCATATTATCGATAATTTCTATGAAGATTTATAATAAATAAAAAGGATTTAAAATTAATTTTAAATCCTTTTTATTTATTATTTTTTTTGTTTTTTCAGCGATAATAACCATAAATGCCAGTTGTTAAAACATAAACATTAAAGTAGCCAAGTTGGCGTAATTCTAATGCGGCTTCACCACTGCGGTTACCACCGTTACACAGGGTAATAATTAGTTGTTCTTTATCTGGCAAATAATGATTTGGGTTTTGCAACAAGTCAAAGATATAAACATTTGTTGAATTTGGCATTTGAGATAACGTTTTAAATTCAACATTAGTTCGAACATCCAACAAGTAGGCGTTATCTTTTATTGTTTCAAAGGTTTGATTATCAATATAAACTGATTGCTGTTTCATATTAGGTTCCTCAACTTTTTTGCTATATTTATATCATATCTTAAATATCAAAATAATGTGTGATAAAATTAAAAAGGTTTAAAATAACAGAGAGGAATTAAGGGTTTTGATGGCAAAACAAGTATTTAAAAAGATAATTAATAATCGACAATTGATCGTTGAACATGGACAATTAGCAAAACAGGCCAGTGGGGCTGTTTTAATCCGTTATGGTGAAACAGTGGTCTTAGTAACAGCAACAGTTAGTAATAAGGTTAGTGAAACTGATTTTTTTCCATTAACAGTTATTTTTCAAGAAAAGTTATATTCGGTTGGAAAAATTCCGGGTGGTTTTTTAAAACGGGAAGGAAAACCATCAGAATATGGAACCTTATCAGCACGGGTGATTGATCGTGCGTTACGACCATTATTTTCAGAAAATTTTCGTAATGAAGTTCAAATTATCATTAATGTTTTAGCTGTTGATAATGATAGTGATGTTCGGATTGCTAGTTTATTTGGCGCATCATTAGCCCTTGGTATTTCAAAAATCCCGTTTGCTGGTCCTGTGGCGGGAGCATTATTAACCGTTGATCAAAAACAAAACATTATTGTTAATCCAACTTTAGAGCAGTTAAATACGGGTCAAATGGAATTAATTGTGACCGGAACAACTGATGCAATTAATATGGTTGAAGCTGGTGCGAAAGAAGTTTCGGAAGCAACAATGTTAGAAGCAATTTTAAGGGGTCATAAAGTAATTGTCGAATTGGTTGCTTTTCAAAATGAAATTATTGCTAAAGTTGGTCAACCAAAAATGGATGTTACATTATTTACTGTTCGTTCCGAAATTATTGCGTATGTTAATGAACATTATGCGACAAAGTTAATTGCGGCAGCACAAATTAAAGAAAAGGTTTTACGTTATGAAGCAATTCAAGGTTTAACTGAACAAGCGTTAGAACATTATCCGATTGCAAACGATATAACTGAAAAAGACCGTCAACGAATTATTTTGGAACTAAAAACAGCATTATATGATGTTGTTCGGCAAGAAGTTCGTCGTCAAATTTTAATTGATAAAACACGATTAGATAATCGTCGCCTTGATGAAATTCGTCCTTTAACTAGTGAAATTGATATTTTACCAGTTGTTCACGGGAGTGCTTTGTTCACACGAGGTGAAACACAAGTCTTGTCTGTTGTGACATTAGGAGCTTTAGGGGAAAATCAAATTATTGATGGTATTACTGATGAAGATGGGAAACGCTTTATGCACCATTATAATTTTCCGCCTTTTTCTGTTGGTGAAACAGGACGGATGGGACCACCATCCCGTCGTGAAATTGGCCACGGGGCTTTAGGGGAAAAAGCATTGTTACAGATTATTCCGAGTGAAAAGGTGTTTCCATATACAATTCGCATTGTTTCAGAAGTATTAGAATCAAATGGTAGTACCTCACAAGCTTCAATTTGTGCTGCAACTTTAGCTTTAATGGCCGCTGGTGTTCCAATTACAGCACCCGTGGTCGGAATTGCAATGGGATTAGTAAAAGAAGATGATAACTATACCATTTTAACTGATATTCAAGGAATGGAAGACCATCTTGGCGATATGGATTTTAAAGTGGCAGGGACAGCACAAGGGATTTGTGCGTTGCAAATGGACATTAAAATTGCTGGTATTAATGAAACAATTTTACAAGAAGCATTGTTAGCGGCTAAAAAAGCTCGTTTGCAAATTCTTGATAATGTTTTAGCAACGATTGCAGCACCACGAACACAATTAGCGCCAACAGCGCCGAAAATGAAAACATTTATGATTCCAGTTGATAAAATTCGCGAAGTGATTGGTCCTGGTGGTAAGATGATTACAGCCATTATTGAGAAAGCTGATGATGTTAAAATTGATATTGAAGATGATGGTCAAGTAACAATTTATCATAAGGATTATCCGGCAATTGAAAAAGCTTATGAATTAATTAAAGCAATTGCAATGTCCGTTGAAATTGGTGCTGAAATGACAGGACCAATTGTTAAAATTGAAAAGTTTGGGGCTTTTGTTAATTTAAAAGAAAATGTTGATGGTTTAATTCATATTTCAAAATTAGCGGAAAAACGAGTTGAAAAAACCGAAGATATTGTGCAATTAAATGATCTTGTTAAAGTTAAGGTCTTAGAAGTTGATGGTAAAGGAAGGATTAAGTTACAGTTACTTGAAGTTTTACCAAAAAAATAATTATTAATTTCCATAATCTTTTCGCTTTAATTTTGTCGAAAACTCTTGATGAAATAAAAAAAATCATCAATATGACAATTTGAAAACTAATTTTGTGTAAGATTATGATTTTGCTTTAAATTTTTTAAACGTTAAAATATAATACCGTTGATTGTTGGTTTGGTGTTAAACCTTTGTGTTGGTATTTTCATTTTCAGAGCTTTAAATAATTTTGAATATTAGTGAAACCCAAACCATGATAATGAATTAAGGCTTCTTTAAGACTGGATTGTAATTTACTAATCTTATTTAACTTTTGATAACTAGGTATCAGGGTTTGTACTAGTTTTGGTGGAATATAGAGTAGAATTTGTTTGTTTTGCTACTAATAAATATAGTGGTTGCATATCAGAAATAATTATTGATTTTTCTTTAATTAGTTGCTTATTCATATTTTCAATAATCCATTGTTTTTGTAATCTTTTGGTATTGGTGGATTGAACAAAAATATTATTATTGCTATCAACTGCCATTTGAATACAGCATTTGGTATCAGTTGAAAATGGATCGAGATGAGTTTTTCGTTTATCAAATTTATCTTTAAAATTGCCTTTATGAATTTCTTTAATAAATGTTTCATCCATTTGGATTTGACCATTTAATTTTTTAAATTTTAACTGTGTATTTTCTAATTGTTTTGATTGCATTAATTTTTGTCGATTATATCAAGCGGTTTTTGGGGTTGTTTTAATAAAACGAGAAATTATTTTACTAGATTGTCCTAACAATGAAATTTGAATTAATAAATTTCACTGTTCATAATTTAAATGACTTCAATAAGTAAAATGATGACGAAATGCATCAAAACTAGCACGACATTTTTTACATAAATATTTTTGTTTTCCTTCGGAATTATGACCATTTTTAACACAATGAAAAGATTTGCAATTAGGACATATAATGCCTTTATCTCTAAATTTTTGATCAATTTCATTTAAACGTTTTTGTTTTTTAATTAAGTCTGCTTGTTGTTTTATTTTTTCATAAAATTCTAAAAATTGATCATCTGTTAAGCTATTTATTAATTCTGTAATTATTTTTTTCATCATTTATTTACCTCTATATATTAAAAATATACCTAATTTTAGGTATATTTTATAAATATCAAGAGTTTTCGACAAAATTAAAGTCTTTTCGTGAAAAAAACTAGTTAATTATTTGTTATAATTAAAAATAAGTTAGGAGATTTAATTATGAGTAAAATTGCGATTGACATGATGGGAACCAATTTAGGAATTAATCCAATTATTGGGGCTTTGAAAGTTTTTATGAAAAAATATCAAGATGTTACGTTTATTTTAGTCGGTAATGAAAGCGAAATTAAAACCGCGGTAACTAAAGTAAAATTAGATGCAACAAGGTATGAAATTTTTGCAACAACAGAAGTTATTTTAATGACAGAAGGCTTAATGGAAGTTCGTCGTAAACCAAATAGTTCAATGGTTCGTGCTGCTGAATTATTACATGACCAAAAAGCTGATGCCTTTCTTTCGGGTGGCTCAACGGCAGCTTTTTTAGCAGCATGTCATTTTATTGTTGGTGAAATTCCTGGAATTTCTCGCCCAGCTTTTATGCCTTTTATTCCAACGATTAAAAAAGGAAAATCAGTTTTAATGTTAGATGTTGGGGCTAACTTAGAAAATGAGCCCCAAGATCTTGTTAATTTTGCAATTATGGCTAGTGTTTATGCACAAGCAATTATGCATAATACAACTCCAACAGTTGCTATTTTGAATATTGGTGAAGAAGCATCAAAAGGAAAAGACTATCATAAGGAAGCTTATAAATTGTTGGCTGCCAATAATAAAGTTAATTTTAAAGGAAACATTGAACCACGGGATATTACAAGTAATCTTGTTGATATAATCGTAACAGATGGTTTTACCGGGAATATTGCTTTAAAAACGTTAGAGGGAATGGCAAAAAACTTAATGGCAGTTATTAAATATGAATTAACTAAAAATCTTTATCGTAAATTAAAAGCATTATCCCTTCGCAAAGCGTTCCGGGGTGTTCGTGAAACATTTGATTATCGGAATAATGCTTCAGCTTTAGTACTAGGGTTAAAGGCAATTGCTATTAAAACGCATGGTAGCAGTGATGAGAAATCATGGATTAGTACATTAGAAATGGCTCGCACTGCAATTGTTAATGATTTTGTTCAAAAAATAACGACAAAATTATTAAAGGAGGATTAATTTTACGATGAAGTTTATAAATAAACAACCCGACCAATTATTTGCAGAATTAAAAGGGTTCTTTAGACAATATAATATTCTGATTAAAACAAAAAAATATTATTTAGAGGCTTTAACCCATAATTCTTATGCTAATGAAAATAATTTGAATTATACTTATCAACGAATGGAATTCTTAGGTGATGCTATTTTAGCAAAAGAAATTTCATTATATTTATTTTTAACTTTTCCTGACAAAAATGAGGGAGAAATTACTAATTTACGAAGTAAAGTAGTTCGTGAAGGGACATTGGCAGAATTAGTTCGGCAAATGAATTGAGCTCCCTTTTTGTTGTTAGGAAAAGGTGAAATTAAAACAAAAGGGTATGAAAAAAATCGCATTTTAGCGGATATTTATGAATCAATGTTAGCAGCATTATATCTTGATTTAGGAGAAGAAACAGTTCGTACTTTTATTGATCAAACTTTAATTAAAATGGTTTCAAGTCCGGGTTTTTTTGACCAAATCCGTGATTATAAAACCGAATTACAAGAATTTTTACAGGCTGGTGATGTGCGAACGCTGGAATATAAGTTAGTAAAAGAATCACCACCATTAGAAGGCAACCGCGTCTTATATACTGTGATGGCAGAAATTGATGGCATTCGTTATGGTGAGGGTTATGGTTATACTCATAAAGAAGCAGAACAATTAGCGGCACGAGACGCTTTACAAAAATTAGCAAAAAATCCAAAATATAATTTTGAAAAATAACCAATAATGTATTATGATTAAATTAAATTATACGGAGATGAAAACTAATGATAAGACATTTATTCAAAAATTTTTGATTAAATTTTACCAAGAATAGTTTTCAGGTTTTGGGATTGTTTTTAATGTTGGGTGTCGTCATTACTCTTTTTGGAGGAATGATTATGTCAAATGATTTAAGTACTAGTCAATTAGCTGTGATTGGAAAAAACTTATATAATACCAATATTTCTTTTCGCTTTAGTGAGCAATTAAAAATTGCTTCAAATAATAAAAATTTATCATATGGATTAAATAACATTAACTATATTAATTCTAACCAAACAATTGATGCTACAAAAGTAGAAAGTTCTTATTTTTTATTGCGAAAGGGAACGAATGATAGTTATCAAATTTTTTTAGATTCAACAAAGGATCCAACATATAACGGAAAATGACTTGATTTAAATAGTTCAAATCCTTATTTTGTTGAGCAACTAAAAGCAACGGGGAATGTTGTTTTAAATTTTACAAGCAATATTTTACCTAGTAGTGATTATTTTTTAAGTCAAGCAGATTATGTTGAACTACTGGGATATTTAAAAAACCCTAATGGTTTGATTCCGTTTGTTAGTTCACCAGATAATCCGCGTTTAGCAACTGATACGAATGTTTTTACTGATGCTTATCAAAGTTTTGTTCAAAACCAACCACGCATTTATTAGTTAGAATTACGTTTATTAAATTCTGTCATTATTGGTTCGGTTGCTGATCGAGCAATTATGAATGAAACAATGCAGGTTTATGACATTTTTAAAGCTGAAAATTTTTACATACAAAGTGATCGCCCGTATTATTGAACAACACCAATTATGGTTAAGGGGGATTATCAAACTTTTTTAGATTATAATGCAACAAGTGATTATCCACCAATTATTATTAATAATTCTTATGCTTCGCATAATAAAATTAAAATTGGTGATTCTTTTACCATTTATGGATTTAAATATCGTGTTGTTGGATTCGGAACTAATGCTTATGTTAATAGTGCTTCGAATGAATCATCATTTATTTATAATCCGTATTTATGAATTAGTGGTGATGAATATGATCGTTTGCAGCAAAATATGGCAGCAGCAGCCCGAATTATGAGTAATGGGGTAACAATTAATGCGGCATTGGCGAAGGACCAATGAAACAATGATTTTTTAGCAGAAAAAAATAGTTGAAGTGATATGGCAAATGTTTATGATAATGCTAATTTTTCATATTCAAACGGGGCGTATAGCCCGTTAAATCATATGAAAGAATTGATTTCAAATAAAGAAGAAATTATTTGGTCAATTTTAGTGGCGATTTCATTACTATTAGTAATTTCATCATTTATTATGATCAGTATGATTGTCAATAAATTGTTATTTGTTAACCGTGGTATTATTGGAAATTTAAAAGCCCAGGGTTATGGCACAGGAACAATTGCTTTTTTACTATTATCTTGTTTTCTACTATTAATTTTTGTAATTGCTTCGTTATCACTAATAACGAGTTGAATCTTTGCGTTTATCCTAAATATTACACATCAAGGATTTTTAGAATTTACAACTTATATTTCAATTCCACCGTGATGATTAATTATTGGAACGTATTTATTGCCAAGTTTAGTTGTTTGTGCCTATGCGTTCTTATTTATCATTATTGAAGTGTCACGACCAACCTTAGTTTTGTTAAAACCAAAAGTGGTAAAAACGCACATTCCAAAAATTGGTTTTTTACATTTAAATTTTAAATATAAGATTAGTCTTAAGTTTGCCTTAGATGCAAAATGGAAATTATTATTAACAATTGTTGTAACAACTTTAACGGGAGCAATGTTGTTTACTGGTTTAACAACCATTATTAATTTTAGTCAGATCAATCTTAATTTAAAAGAAAATACAAATTGGAAATATTTTTACCGTTATTATACAAACTATAATGATCCCACTGGTCAAACCCCACCATATGATTACTTGGTATATGAAAGTCCAGATGCAGTTAAAGATCCTAATGTTTCGGGGTATCTTTTATTAAATCCCCAACAAAGAATTTTTACGGAAGAAATGGTTTTGAAAAAATATACTAGTGTTGGAACAGCACCACCAGTTTGTGTACCATTTGTTGGTGATAGTACTGTTATTCCTTCGTTAAAACATTTATGGTTTAAAGCTAATTCTTATGAATGATACTTACAAAATTGTAAAGATACCAAATATTATGATCAAATTACAAAGTTTATCCAAGGGTCTGTTTACGAGTATTTTATTAATGAATTAAGTCATGAAGATGGAATTATTACAATAGGGTATCAACCAATTATTTATGGACCATATCAATCAGAAATTTTTGCTGATACACAAAGTCTTTATGCGCAAGAAGCAATTAATTATAATAATTTAGAACATTTTTTAACAAGTTATCAAACGGCAAATGATGAGTCAACAATTAATTTATCAATCCCAACTTTTTATCGTAATTTTATTAGTAGTAAAAAGTTAAAATCTTTAACAGGAAATGCAATTGAGTTTTATGATTATAAAAATAATACTAATTTATTTTATCCGAACGTTGAAGAAAAAACAGATATTAGTTGATTCTTTAATAAAATAAAAAGTTTTGACCAAAGTGGTGATGCAGATAGTTTATTACGTGCAGCACAAGCAGATCGCTTTAGTTCAAAAGTTAATTATGCTATTTTGCAAGTTAATGAAATGAAAAAGTTAATTCAAAGTAAAAACTGGTTTTATAGTAAGGATCCAAAGTGAGATCCAACCAATTATCGTGTTCAATTATATCCAATTATTATTAACAAAGCGTATCGGTTTTTACAAGGTGTTAATATTGGTGATATTTTAGTAAGCAATTTTAATGATAAAAATGTTACTTTTTATGTTGTTGCTGATCAGTTTGATAATGGAATGAAAAATATGTTTTTAATTAATCGTTATAATAATCAACGTTTAACACCAAAACGATTAGCAACATTATATTCATCTTTACTTCAAAATGAAACATATCATTATATTGGGGTTTATGAAAAAAATAACAACTATAATGTTTTACCCAATCCTTCTCAATATCAACCTTCGCCAATATATAATCGAACGCAAAACTTAAAAATATTGTTACAGCAAACGATTAATTTACAAATTATTTTATTCTTAATTTATTTATTAATACTTGTTGCATCTAATTTTACTTTAGTTACCGCGGTTTGAATTTCGCTTTCATTACCGACTAAAATAAACGTAACATCTTGATATTTTTTCATAAAAACTTTCAAAGCCCCAATAATTGGATTAATTCCTAAATTGGTTCCCATTATGTCAATCGCAATTTTACTCATAATTAAATCTCCTAACTTATTTTTAATTATAACAAATAATTAACTAGTTTTTTTCACGAAAAGATTATGGAAATTAATAATTATTTTTTTGGTAAAACTTCAAGTAACTGTAACTTAATCCTTCCTTTACCATCAACTTCTAAGACCTTAACTTTAACAAGATCATTTAATTGCACAATATCTTCGGTTTTTTCAACTCGTTTTTCCGCTAATTTTGAAATATGAATTAAACCATCAACATTTTCTTTTAAATTAACAAAAGCGCTATGAGCCCGGGAACATGAAACATCAACGGGGTTAGAAGATGGTTTTGCAATTCCCCATGCACGAATTAAATATATTAAAAAACCAGCGGTTATTTTTGTCCGTTATCAAACTGGATTATCATGACCAACATTTGATAATAGTGCTGTTCAAGTGGCAATTGCTTTAATTATTCCAACGAATAAAAAAAATGATATTCATTTAGAAGTCTTAAGTAATGTTGCTAAAAAATTATTAAATCCTGATCTGCGGCAAACCTTAAAAACAGAAAACGATAAAACAAAAATTTTGGCATTATTACAAGCAGAAGATGAACCAACAACTGTAACAAAAGAAAATTATAAGGGCTATGTTTTAGTAATTACTGCTTGTCCAGCTGGGGTAGCACATACTTATATGGCGGCGAAAAAAATTGAAGATGAAGCAAAGCGTTTGGGTTATGCAGTTAAAGTTGAAAAACAAGGAGCAAATGGTTTTGAAGATAAATTAACACCAAAAGATATTCAAAACGCCAATGTACTAATTATTGCGGCTGATATTGCTATTGGTGAACAAGAACGGTTTGTTGATATTCCAATTTTAAAAGTAGCGGTTAGTGAACCATTGCATGATGTTGATGGTGTTTTTAAAAAAGCATTTCAAATTATGCGTCAACTTCCAAATCAACAGATTCCAACAACAAAACAAATTAAAACTAAAAAGGAGAAAGGTTGATTTAAATTACATTTTAAAGCGGGAGCTGTTAGTTTAAAAAATGCTGTTTTAACGGGAATTTCTTATGCAGTACCAGTTATTGTGGCTGGAACAGCAATTCAAGCTTTAATTACAATTATTATTCAAATTGCTTGAGCGGATTATATTGTGCAACATGCTAATTGATTAAATACTTTAAGTAATGTTGCTGGAAAAAGTTTAAGTATTTTATTAGCACCAGTACTAGCAGCTTATATTGCTTATGCCACGGCTGATAAACCAGGGTTAACACCAGGGTTTCTTGGTGGTTTAGCATGTGTATATGTTACAAAAACCGCTGCTGATGGCACAGTAATTGTTGATGGCCTTGGGTTTCTTGGTGGTTTAATTACTGGGATGCTAGTTGGATATATGATGAAATTATTTAAAAAATATTTAGTTAGTCAAAAAATGCAAGGAGTTTTAACTTGTTTTGTATATCCTGTGTTAGGGTCATTAATTAGTATGTGTGTAATTTTATTTGTTATTGGGCAACCAATTGCTTTATTAATTAATGTTATTTTTAGTGGGTTAACAACTTTACAAACATCAAATTTAGCAGCCTTGCTAGGAATTATTATTGGAATGATGTGTGTCTTTGATTTGGGCGGGCCATTTAATAAAGTAGCATGAGCTTTCTCATTTGCATCATTTTCACAAGCCTTTACTGGGGGACAATTAACTAACCCAACATTATTGGTACCATATGCTTGTTTTTGAGCAGCAGGAATTGGAACTGGTTGAACTACAGCATTAGTAACATTTATTGGTCGTCGTTTTTCCAATCAATATGAAAAAGAAGCTGGTAAAATGGCATGAATTCTATCATCGTTAGGAATTACTGAAGGTGCAATTCCGTTTGCTTTATCTGACCCATTTCGTGTGATTCCTTCGTTTATGCTAGGTGGTGCTGTTTCGGGGGGGTTATGTGCAGCCTTTAATTTAGGTTCAACAATTACTGGTGGTGGTTTTATTACAATGGCGGGGATCCAATCAACAACGGGTACCGTCTCAATTGGGGTAGCAATCTTATTATGATTAATCTTTGCCATTATTGGTTGCGCAATATCAACAAGTTTATTATTAGGGTTAAAATATATTAAGACAAAACCAATTATTGAGAAAAAAGTTCAAACTTGAACAGTTAATATTTTATCATTAGGAATTGTTCCAGTTGTTAAAAAACAGCATTTAAAAAAATTTAAACAATTATCATCAAGGGAACAAGAACAATATTTAAATCATAAACAGAGAAAAAATAATTCTAAGATCGAAAGGTAAAACTGACCATAATGAAATATAACTTTGATATTATCATTGACCGTAGTCAAAATTTAGAACGAAAATGAGATCACACTTACATTGCAAAAAATTATCATCTAACTGGTGATAATATCATTAATTCATCAATTGCCGATTTAGATTTTACGACACCACTACCAATTATAAATGCTATTTTGGAACGCGCAAAAAAAGGAGTTTATAGTTATAGTTATGTTAGTGATGATCTTTATCAAGCAATTAGTAATTGATATTATCATCAACATCAAGTTAACGTTCCGGTTGATAAAATTAAGTTGGTTCATGGAACTGTTAATGCGTTGCATCAATTAATTCAATTTTTCACAGATGTTAATGATTATGTCTTAGTTCAAACCCCAGTTTATGGGCCATTTGGGCAAGCAATTATTAATAATAAACGGCGCCTGCTTGCAAATCAATTACAATGAGTCGATGATAATTATCAAATTGATTTTGCAATGTTTGAAACAACAATTAAAAAATATCTTTAATTTTGTCGAAAACTCTTGATGAAATAAAAAAAATCATCAATATGACAATTTGAAAACTAATTTTGTGTAAGATTATGATTTTGCTTTAAATTTTTTAAACGTTAAAATATAATACCGTTGATTGTTGGTTTGGTGTTAAACCTTTGTGTTGGTATTTTCATTTTCAGAGCTTTAAATAATTTTGAATATTAGTGAAACCCAAACCATGATAATGAATTAAGGCTTCTTTAAGACTGGATTGTAATTTACTAATCTTATTTAACTTTTGATAACTAGTATCAGGGTTTGTACTAGTTTTGGTGGAATATAGAGTAGAATTTGTTTGTTTTGCCACTAATAAATATAGTGGTTGCATATCAGAAATAATTATTGATTTTTCTTTAATTAGTTGCTTATTCATATTTTCAATAATCCATTGTTTTTGTAATCTTTTGGTATTGGTGGATTGAACAAAAATATTATTATTGCTATCAACCGCCATTTGAATACAGCATTTGGTATCAGTTGAAAATGGATCGAGATGAGTTTTTCGTTTATCAAATTTATCTTTAAAATTGCCTTTATGAATTTCTTTAATAAATGTTTCATCCATTTGGATTTGACCATTTAATTTTTTAAATTTTAACTGTGTATTTTCTAATTGTTTTGATTGCATTAATTTTTGTCGATTATATCAAGCGGTTTTTGGGGTTGTTTTAATAAAACGAGAAATTATTTTACTAGATTGTCCTAACAATGAAATTTGAATTAATAAATTTCACTGTTCATAATTTAAATGACTTCAATAAGTAAAATGATGACGAAATGCATCAAAACTAGCACGACATTTTTTACATAAATATTTTTGTTTTCCTTCGGAATTATGACCATTTTTAACACAATGAAAAGATTTGCAATTAGGACATATAATGCCTTTATCTCTAAATTTTTGATCAATTTCATTTAAACGTTTTTGTTTTTTAATTAAGTCTGCTTGTTGTTTTATTTTTTCATAAAATTCTAAAAATTGATCATCTGTTAAGCTATTTATTAATTCTGTAATTATTTTTTTCATCATTTATTTACCTCTATATATTAAAAATATACCTAATTTTAGGTATATTTTATAAATATCAAGAGTTTTCGACAAAATTAAAGAAAAATATCAACCAAAATTATTTATTTTGTGTAATCCTCATAATCCTGGGGGGCGTGTTTGAACAAGGAACGAATTACAAAAAATAATTGCAATTTGTCAGCAATATCATGTTTTAATAATATCAGATGAAATACACGGTGATTTAGCATTACCAAACGTTAAATTTAATTCGTTACTATCATTTACAATTTTAGATAATTATCTAATTGTTTGTAATTCCCCAAATAAAGCTTTTAATCTTGGCGGTTTAAAATCATCGTACTTAATTACACATAACGAGATGTTAAGAGCCAAAATTGATGAACAATATCAACGTGCTTCAATCACGTCACCCAATGTGTTTACAATTCCAGCTTATCTTGCTGCTTATAATAATTCGGAAGTAATTATGTGAAAGACAGCAATGTTAACCTATGTTGTAAAAAATTATCAGTATGTTAAAGAAAAACTAACCGTAATTCCAGGTTTAAAAATTATGAAATTAGAAGCGTCATATTTGGTTTGAATTAATTATGCAGAAACTAACCTAACTTCACAAGAAGTTAATGAACTACTATGAAAACATAAATTAATTGTTAGTAAAGATAATGATTTTGTTGAAACGCCACCATCATGTTTTAGAATTAATATTGGAACATCGTTTGCGATGGTCGGCAAAATAGTCAACATTTTAATAACAATTTTTACTAAATAAGAAAGGAAAATTTAAGATGAGTAAAAGAATTATCGCAACTACCTTAGCTCCGCAGGCAATTGGTCCGTATTCACAAGCAATTAAAGCTGGTAACTTTCTATATGTTTCAGGACAATTACCATTAGATCCATCAACAATGACTTTTGGTGGAACAACAATTACTGATCAAACAAAATGAGCATTAGAAAATTTAAAAGCAGTTATTCAGTCAGCTGGTTATAGCTTAGCAAATGTTGTAAAAGTTAATATTTTCTTAAAAGATATTAATGACTTTTCGGCAATGAATGAAGTTTATCAAACATATTTTATCGAAGACTTTCCCGCTCGTTCAGCAGTGGCTGTTACAGGTTTACCAAAAGATGCTTTAGTTGAAATTAAAGCAATTGCTTATTTAGATAATTAATTAAGCTTTATCTTAAAAAAAAGAAGAAAATTTCTTTGTTTTTTATTATCTATTTTTATCGAAAAAATAGTATTAAAAATTTAAGATAATTAAATTAAAGTTACTCTCTGATTGCTTATAGAATAAAGTGTTATAATTATTGGCAGTGAGGAATTAAAATTATGAAAAAAGATCAAAGAGATAATCAATTAACAGAAGCAGAAATTCAACAGAAATTACAAGAAATTGAAAATAATTTTAAATGTGTCCCTGAAGTTTTCGATGGTGTTGGATTTTGTGCGAAGTCATTTGATGAAAATGGCAAACTAATTACCCAAGAACCAGACGAAAAATCTAAAAAATAAGGTAAGATTTATATGTAAGGAGAATGTGATTAAAAATGTTTGGATTAGCACAAATAACAGGATTAGTTTATTTTGTCTTCATTGTAATTACAGGTTTGTTTATTTTAGGATGATTAACTTTTGGTTTTGTTCTACTTGGATATAAAAGACGTAAAACAGCTTTAGAACCACGAAAATTATTACGAAAAATGTTAGATGATAATGATTTTCAAGATGTTAATATCGGGGAACGAAAACGTATTATTAAAGCGCGTAATTTTTCTAAAATAAGTAATGCCGTAGTTATTCGACAAAATGATTATAAAGACAAAAGTATTGCTAAAATTTATGATATTATTTTTCATTTTTATTATGTTTATAATAAAAAAACAAAAGAGTCAAAATCTTTTTTTTGATTAAAATTTTTATCATAATTTTTAGTGTTTGATTTATTTTTATTTATTGGAACAACAATTTTAGTTATTTTAACACAATTCTTAAAAGACAGTGATGTTATTAATGGGATGGGAATTGCAATTCAGGTTTTATCAATTATGGGGATTATTTTTTTAATTCTTGGTTGGTTTTGTTGAACAAATTTAGTATAACATTATCGCCAAGATCTAATAACATTAGCAACAGAATATTTATCAGATAAAGATTTAAAAACTTTTAAAATTTATACTAGTTTTAAAGCTTTTTTCCCGTTTTCTGAAAATGTCATTTGTTTATGTTAAAGGGATTGAATTTTAAAATTTAATTTGGTATATTTAAAGAATAAATATATTAAACAACACCACCTGTATATGCTAGTAATATGGTCTAGCGTTTCTACGTTTTGCCAATGTAACAAAGACTCTATAGGTTAATGCTCTTTCTTTTTGCGTTAACTTATGTTTATCAACAAGGTTAATGTTTTTTATTTTTACATAGATTTGAATAGAGAGTTAGATTAAATGTTTAAAAAAAAGATTGAAACTTTTTTTCGTTTTGGTGATTTAAAAACTACTTTTAAAAAAGAAATTATTGGTGGTTTAACAACTTTTTTAGCAATGTTATATATTTTGTCCGTCCAACCGAATATGTTATCTATTGCACCAGATATTAATCATCCGACCTATCCAAGTCAGAATATGGCTTTTGGCGGAATTTTCATTGCTACAGCACCGGCATCTTTCATTGCTACATTAATTATGGGGTTATCAGCAAATATGCCAGTTGGTTTGGCACCAGGAATGGGACTGAATGCTGTTTTTACTTTTAATGTTGCTAATAATGGTTTGGGTTACCAAGGGGCTTTAATTTCTGTCATGTTGTCAGCGGTTATTTTTTGTCTTATTTAAGTAACAAAATTACGAACAATTGTTATTAATGCAATTCCAAATTCATTAAAACTGGCAATTGGGGCTGGAATCGGCTTTTTTATTGCTTATATTGGTTTACATAATATTGGTTTTGTTGGTGATAATGCTGTTACGCCAGGAGGAATTGTTGTTAATGGTGGAATTCCAGTTGCAACATTAGGAAATTTAAAAACTAATTGGCCAATGATTTTAATGGGTTTTGGGGTATTAATTCTAATTTTTGTTTTACACTTTAATAAAGTGCCTGGAGCAATTGCAATTGCAATTTTGGGAGGGCTGGGTGTTTCTTTGATTATTGGGAATGTTATTGACAGTGATTTTATCCGATCAAATTTTGCACATTGAAAGGGTTGAAGTTATAGTGATTTTAATGGCTTTGGTACTAATTTAAAATCAACTTTCACAGCATTTACGAATCCAAAAATTTGAACATCACCAATTATGTATATTTCAATTTTTGTTTTTCTCTTTTTTGATTTTTTTGATACAACAGGAACGTTATATTCTGTTTCAACACAAATTTCAACCGCAACAGGAGAACAATATGATTTAAAACCACGCGCTCTAATTGCTGACTCTGTTGGAACCTTAGTTGGTGGAACATTAGGATGTTCACCGGTGACAAGCTTTGTTGAATCAACAACTGGCGTTTCACAAGGAGCACGAACTGGATTTTCTGCCATTATTACAGGAACAATGTTTTTAGTTGCAATTCCGTTATTTCCAATTTTTAAATTAATTACGCCAGCGATTTCTGGGGCGGCGGTTATCTTTGTTGGAACATTAATGGTTAGTCAAATTAAAGATATTGAATGAGCAAAACCAGAATTCGGAATTGCTGCTTTCTTTACGATTATTACAATGATTGTTACCTTTTCAATTACAAATGGTTTAGCGCTTGGGTTTATTGCACATGCCTTAATTTGTTTAATTACAAAAAAAGCCAAAACTGTGGCAATTACAATTTATATTTTAGACCTCTGTTTTATTGGATATTTTATTGCTTTTGCCTTTGTCCAGTAACGTTGAAAAGATAAATATGCAAGGAAACTCTTTTTGAAAGAGTTTTTTTGTTAAAAATAATGTAAAAGAATAATTGTATTAATAATAAGTTTATTTTAAAATATAAAGAAGAAGGTAAGGAGGCTAGTAATATGCGGTTAGATAATAAAATTTATGATGAAAATTTAACAACAGCCGTTAATTTTTTGAAACAAAAAGTAGTTGATTGAAAAGACTATCAATTTTTAATGGTCCTTGGTTCAGGTTATAATGATCTTGCTGCTTCATTTAAAATTAATCATAGTATTAAATATGTTGATATTCCGTTTTGACCAGGTTGTACAGCACCACATCATTTTGGAAATTTAGTTTTTGCTGAACATAATGGTAAAAAAGTGGTGTTTATGCAAGGGCGACACCATTATTGCGAGGGATATAGCATGAGTTAAATTGCTTTTCCAATTTATACTTTAGCACTGTTAAATGTTAAAACAATGATAGCATCTAATGCGGCTGCTAGTCTAAATGCACAAGCAATTAAAATTGGCGAAATTTGTGCAATAACAGATCATATTAATGCTTTTGGTGACAATCCAATTATTGGATTAAATAATCCACGATTAGGAATTCGCTGACCAATTCCGCAGAATTTATATGATAATAAATTACGACAGTTACTATTAACAGTTGCAGAAAAAAACAATATTAAATTAAAAACAGGAGTATATGTTGGATATCCAGGCGGAATATTTGAAACAGCTAGTGAAGCAAGGATGTATAAACCATATGCGCAAATGATTGGAATGAGTATTGTTCCAGAAGCAATTTCCGCCTTTCATAGTGGGATGAAAGTGGCTGGGTTAGCAACAGCAACAGTTTGTTCAATTGGTGATAATCCTGATTTTGTGGATGATGATTATATTATGAAACAAACCAAAAAAATGGCGGGTGATTTAAAAATTTTATTAATGGAATTATTAGAAATAATTTAAAAAAAGCAGAATTATTATTCTGCTTTTTCTTTGTTTAAATAACCACTTCAAATTAAAAAACCAATAATTGTATTAACAATAAAGAAACTCATTTGAATTAGCATATTAATATTAATTGATATAGGATGATTACCACCAACACTATTTACTTCAGCAAACATTGAAAATTGCAAAATATTAGAAATTAATCATAAAATTCATTGTTCTTTTAATCGTAAAAACATTAGAATTGAAGCAATAATTGCAATACCATTAGTAATACTATCGAAAAGATGCGGAACTGGTTGGTATAAATAAGCATAATCTTGTTTGACAACAGCATAATGAAAGGCGGGAATTTCATAATATCAAGCAATTGTTAAAATAGCACAAGCGCTTAGGGCAATTGGGGTTATAATTCATCATTTTGATGTTCTAATGTTTAAAGAGGGGTTTTGTTCAAAGACCAATGTTTTTTGTCAAATGTATCAACCAATAAACTGAAAGGGTAGATAAAAGAATAAATTTAATTGTGCATCACCGGTATAACCAAAATCAAAAGCAAATAATCCAAAAGTTGTAACATTAATTAAACCTCAAAAAAAGTTACTCATTTTTCCAAAACTAATTAAAAAAACATTTAAAATTCCAGTAAAACTAACTAATCCACTTAAGGAATATAATGTTGCATCAATTCATTTTTGCATATTGCCCAAATAAGGTTTGGGAGTATTTAGGACATTTACAATACTAAAGAAAGAAGGATTATTATAAGGATCAATAAAATGATTAAAATCAAAAAAAGATAATAAGGTAACAATAATGCCAAGACAAATTAAAAGAATCTTAAAACTCTTGGGTATTTCTTTAATATCTTTTCAGATTGTTTTTACACCAAGAAAATTAATTGGTCGGGTAATTATAAATCATTTTTGCTGTTTATTTTTCATTTTAGATAACTATCTTAAACTTTCTTTTTGTTTATCTTCTTAAAGTTATAAATATATCTTAACAAAAAATATTGTTTTTTTGTTATATTTTGATTGGATTTGCTATAATCAAACTAAGAAAAAGTCATGATAAATATTTACTAACACGATAATTTTTAAAAATAATATTAAGTTTGAATTAAAAGGAAGATTAATAATGAAAAAGTTATTAAATATGTTTTAAAAAATGATTATTAGTCAAAATAAGTTTAAAAATAGTTTATGGTCACGTTGTATTACAACAGTATTAATAATTCTGTTTTTTTACTTTGTATTTA
Organism: Spiroplasma endosymbiont of Sarcophaga carnaria; assembly: GCF_964019595.1. Taxonomy (NCBI): domain Bacteria; kingdom Bacillati; phylum Mycoplasmatota; class Mollicutes; order Entomoplasmatales; family Spiroplasmataceae; genus Spiroplasma; species Spiroplasma endosymbiont of Sarcophaga carnaria. The sequence goes on along the minus strand of NZ_OZ026456.1, from coordinate 594,702 downwards.
TTATACTTGAGATATTAATTGACACTGACTTCCCATTAATTTTTCTATATTAACAGGTGTAAGTATTGTCATTAATATTATTGATTGATATTTTCAATTGTATATAATTAAACATCATGAGCAAAAATTCTTATTTAAAATAATGAAAAATCGGAGTTATCCTCAAAATTTTAACGCAAAAAAAAACAAGTAAATATTATAGTTAACCTAAAAAAAGAGCGAATATTTTATTGTACTGTTTTAAATGTTTTTATTATTATTTTTATGCCTTTATTTTTGATGTTATTAAATGATTTATTTTTAATTGGTAAATTATTGTTACTTATGCTTATCTTTGGTTATTTTTTATTATTAAGTTTATATGAAATATATTACAATAATCAACACGTTATTTTAAAAGATAATGATGAGTATCAGATTGAAAATGCAAAAAACGAAATTCTTACAGAATTCAAAAGAAAAAAGAGCATAAAATATTTTATTAAAAAAATTATAGATTTTATTCCGGTTTATTTAGGTTTTTTTGGATTAATTGCCAATATTGTTATATCGTATATAACTTTAAGCTATTTATATGCCCAACCCTTTAGTAAGATAATTATTGCAACAAATAGAAATGGAATCTGAATTTTCTTTACATCATATAATTATATTCATGTTATTTTGCATAATTTCTTTATGCTTCTTTTCTTAATGTGACTTATGTAATTAATGTTATTTTATTTATTAGATTTTAGTACTCTTAATAAAAATAAGAAAAGACTATTAATTCAAATTTTTTGTTTTTTAAATATTTTGGCTATTTTAAGCTTAATTATAAAATTATCTTTAAAAGTATAAATAAATTAAATTGATGCAACAGTTATTGCACAAATTTAATTTTTAAAGAGTTTTATAAAAATTAAAAAAACGGCTAAAAATAGTTGCTTGTTTTTCAATATTTAGTATATAATGAATAAGGCTAAAAAATATGCTATGCCTAGTTAGCTCAGTCGGTAGAGCACTCGGCTGTTAACCGATCGGTCGCAGGTTCGAGTCCTGCACTAGGCGCCATTATTTTTTTTGACAATTTTTACGAATATTTATTGGCCTGTTGGTGAAGCGGTTAACACACATGCCTTTCACGCATGCATTCACGGGTTCAAACCCCGTACAGGTCACCATTTTCCGGTGTTAGCTCAGTTGGGAGAGCGCCTGCCTTACAAGCAGGTGGTCAGCGGTTCAAGTCCGTTACACCGGACCATTTTTTTAATTATAGGCTGGCTTAGCTCAACTGGTAGAGCAACTGACTTGTAATCAGTAGGTTGGGAGTTCAATTCTTCTAGCCAGCACCATTGACTTTCTCCTGTTAGCTCAGTAGGTAGAGCATCTGGCTTTTAACCAGTGGGTCAAAGGTTCAAGTCCTTTACAGGAGACCATTTTTAAAAACCAAATACCCGGGTGTGGCGGAACTGGCAGACGCACCAGACTTAGGATCTGGCGGGGTAACTCGTGGGGGTTCAAGTCCCTTCACCCGGACCATAAAAAGAAACAAATGACACTTTATAAGTGTTTTTTAATTTTGTAAAATTTTTTTTAATTTTGTTATTTTTCTACTATAATTAATAAAACTATAAAATAGTGTCTGATACATACCTTAAATAATTGATCATACAACTTTTGGTTAGAAAGAAGGATACAGATGAAAAAAGCCGTTTTTTCAGATCTAGATGGAACTTTATTAAAGGATAATCATCGTTTTAGTAAATTGACGAAGAAAACCATTAATTCAGTGCAAAAAAAAGGAATTCCGTTTGTGGTAACAACGGGGCGATTAGCAAATGATGCAATTCGTCAAGCCCGTAAACTAAAAGTTCATAAATATCATGGTTATGTTTTGGCCAACAATGGGGCAAGTGCATATTCATTTAAAACAAATAGTTTTTTATGAATGATGATTTTTACAACAGCTGAAATTAATACTCTTTTTAAATTTACTTATCAAAAGTATAAAGTTCATTTTTTTAGTAATAATAGTACTTATGTTTATGAGTATGGTGAAAATTCTTATTATTGATCAAAAATAATGCGAACTAAATATCAGGTTATTACTAAACCAGAAGAGATTATTGAAGACATTACGCATGCCAATGTTATTACACATGAATCATTGAATGATAATGATGCGGCAGGATTAATACAAGAATTACGGAAACTATTACCACAATTAGATATTACACAGTATAATAATCGTGTTTTTGAAATTGCTTGTAAAGGTATTTCAAAAGGGAGTGCATTACAGTTTTTATCACATCATATTGGGATTGATATTAGTCAAACTTATTCGTTTGGTGATTCTTATAATGATCTTGAATTGATTCGTCAAGCTGGAGTTGGAATTGCTGTTGGTAATGCAATTGATGAATTAAAAGCAATGGCCAATGAGGTGACGTTATCAAATCGGGAAGATGGACCAGCAAAATATTTGCAACAGTTTTTATTAAAAAAATAAAACTTTTGTGATATGATAAAAAAAGCAAGAAAGTTCAGTAAAGGAGAGAGTAAAAATGGCTGTAAATGAAATAAAAACTATTGATGACTTTAAAAAAGCAATTGCCGAAAACAAATTAACATTAGTTGATTTTTATGCTGATTGATGTGGACCATGTAAAATGATTGCGCCGGTAATTAGTGAATTGGCAAAAGACCGTGGTGATGTTAATTTTGTTAAAATTAATGTTGACGAATTACAAGATCTTGCTCAAGATTATGGAATTTTATCAATTCCAACATTAATTACATTTCAAAATGGAAGTGAATTAAAACGAAAAACTGGATTTGTAACTCGTAATGAAATTGAACAAGAATTGTTAAGTTAAAATTAGTTGTTAAAAAAATTTAATAACAATCAAAAGAAGAAGGTGAATAGGAAATGGCAATGGCAATGAAAAAACGCCGTCGTTTAATTGCGGAGAAAAAAGCAGCGAAAGCCTTAGCACGAAAAGAAGCTGCAAAAAAACAAAAGAAAAAGATAACTTAGAAGCGAAAGCTTCAAAATAAAAAAAGAAAATAATATTATTTTCTTTTTTTATTTATCTTAAGATAGAAAAAATAACAGCTGTAATTAAAGCATAGCTAAAGTTAATGCCAAGGGTTGTTACAAGGATAAAACCTTTTTTCTTTAAATATCAAAGATAACCATCATATTCTGTTTGTAAATGTGAATATTTGGTTATAATATTAAATCCTAAATCTGCTTGTCACGGAGTTAATTCTTTAGTTTTGCTTAGTTTTCGTAAGGGATTTCGAACGATAATTCAATTACCAATAAACATTGTTAGAATAATAATAATTAAAATTCCAAAGAAAATTTGTGATAAATCACCATTACTTAAGTGTAAGGTATTTTTATATAATACTAACGGAATCGTTGTTGCAATTTGTGCTAATAGAAAAATAACATTACAGCTTAAACTAATAATTAAAAATGTTTTAAGTGATGTTTTCATGGTTATATTATTGCTTTCTGATTAATTGTTATCTGTGTATTAACTTTTAAAAGATAGTAACAAATTCATCTTCTGGAATTCGTAAGCGGGGAAAACTTGTTCCTGCTGTGTTGTCATCATAATATCCAAAAAGCATTCCTAAAGCTAAATGTCATTTTGTTGTGTCAACAATATTGTGTTCTTTAAAAAAGGGAATAGCTTGGGTTGGTGTGACCCCGCCCATAATACTTGACCCAATTTTTAAATCAGCTGCTTGTAATGCCAAAAAACTAGCAACTATATGTGTTTGTTCATCAGAAAACATATCTGGACTTAGGCAAGTTTTTAAATAATTACTCATTCCTTTTACATTATTTGTTAATGCTTCGCCTTCAAAAATTCGTCCCAAACGTTTTGTTAGAAATTCTTCTGAAGTTAAATAATCTCCGTTTGCTCCTAATAATAATGCCAAAACTGGAGCGTCTTTTACTTTTTGTTGGTTTCCTGCCATAAAACAATTTAATGCTGCTTGTTCTTTTAATTTTTGATCTTTAATAATAATAACTTTCACTGGTTCTAATCCATTTGAACTAGGTGCTAAAGTACCGGTGGTTAAGATTGTTTTTAAATCAGCATCGCTAATTGTTTTTGTTTTATCGTAAATTTTGATGGCTTTACGAAATTGTGCTGCTTGTTGTACACTCATTGTTTTTCCTCTACTTTCTTGGTTTCTTAATAGTTCTTATTATACGCGAATAAAATTAAATTAATAGTGCTTAAACCGCTAACAAACTTTACGAACAATGCTATAATAAGAAAAGATAAAATTAAGAAAGGATAATAAAAATGGAATTTTCGCATAAGGCAATTGAGCAAAAATGACAACAATATTGAGAAAAACACCAAACTTTTAAAACAACAAATAATTCTGATAAAAAGGCTTATATTTTAGATATGTTTCCGTATCCTTCGGGGGCAGGTTTACATGTTGGACATCCAAAAGGATACGTTGCAACTGATGTTGTTAGCCGTATGCGAAAATTACAAGGGTATGATGTTTTACATCCAATTGGGTGAGATGCTTTTGGATTACCAGCTGAACAATATGCTTTACAAACAGGAAATGATCCTGCTGAATTTACATTACAAAACATTGCTAATTTTCGGAATCAATTAAAAGCCCTTGGATTTAGTTATGATTATAATAAAGAGGTTAATACTTCTTCACCAGGGTTTTTTAAAACAACACAATTGATTTTTGAATTATTATATCAAAATGGTTTAGCTGAGATGCGTGATGTTGATGTTAATTGGTGTCCTGAACTAGGAACTGTTTTAGCAAATGAAGAAGTTTTAAATATCAATGGCAAAATGGTATCAGAACGAGGACATTATCCAGTTTATAAAAAACCAATGCGGCAATGAGTTTTAAAGATTACGGCTTGTGCTGAAAAATTATTAGAAGGTTTAGATGAAGTTGATTGGCCAGAATCAGTCAAGGATTTACAACGTAATTGAATTGGTAAATCAGTTGGTGCTGAAATTAATTTTGCAGTTCAAGATAGTTCAGAAATTATTGAAGTTTTTACAACTCGAGCAGATACTATTTTTGGTGTTGAATACATAGTTTTAGCACCAGAGCACCCATTAGTCACAAAATTAACAACATCAGAATACAAAACAAAAGTAACAGAATTTTTAGCAACCACAAAAGCAAAAAGTGATTTAGATCGTCAAGACAATAGTAAAGAAAAAACGGGAATGTTTATTGGAAGTTATGCAATTAATCCAGTTAACAAAAAAGTTTTACCAATTTGGATTGCTGATTATGTGTTACCATTTTATGCAACCGGAGCTGTAATGGCTGTTCCTGGTCATGATGAGCGTGATTATTTGTTTGCTTTAAAATATCAATTACCAATTAGTTATGTTATTGAAGGTGAACACCATGGAAAATTACACAATAAGGATGGAAAACACATTAATTCGGAGTTTTTAAATGGTTTAACAACTAACGAGGCAGTCACAAAAGCAATTACTGTTTTATCAGCGGCAGGACATTCCACTGCAAAGGTAACTTATAAACTTCGTGATTGATTATTTTCTCGTCAACGTTATTGAGGAGAACCATTCCCGGTTATTCATTGAGAAGATGGTTCAATTAGTTTAGTTGATGAAAAAGAATTACCATTAGAATTACCAAAAATGACAAACATTAAACCTTCGCAAACTGGAGAATCACCATTAGCTAATGCAAAAGATTGGTTAACAGTTGTTGATAGCACTGGTAAAAAGGGGCGACGAGAAACTAATACAATGCCGCAATGAGCTGGTAGTTGTTGATATTACTTGGGCTATATTTTAATGGAAAACAATGAAATGTTAGATTTACGAAGTTCAGCAGCACAAAAATTATTAAAAAAATGATTACCAGTTGATTTATATGTTGGTGGCCAAGAACATGCTGTCTTGCATTTATTATATTCACGGTTTTGACATAAATTTTTATATGATCAAAAGTTAGTCCCAACTTCAGAACCATTTTATAAGTTAGTGAACCAGGGGATGATTTTAGGTGCTGATGGGACAAAAATGAGTAAATCAAAAGGTAATGTAATTAATCCTGATGATATTATTAAATCGCATGGAGCTGATACTTTACGGTTATATGAAATGTTTATGGGTCCAATTGAAGCATCGTTACTATGAAATCCAAGCGGTTTAGACTCAGCCCGAAAATGATTAGATCGGGTTTATCGTCTTGTTAAAAATAATAACTTTACGCAAGTTAATAATCACCAATTAGATTTTGTTTATCATAATATGGTTAAAAAAGGGACAGAAATGATTGAAAAACTAAGTTTTAATACTGCTGTTTCGCAATTAATGGTTTTTATTAATGCTTGTTATAAAGATGAGACCCCCATTTATCAACCATATTTTGAAGGGTTTACGAAAATGTTAAGTCTTTTTGCACCACATTTAGCAGAAGAAATTTGAGTTAATTTACAACAAACATCAGCAATTGCATTATCAACTTGACCAACTTATGATGAAAAATATTTACAAAAAAATGAAGTTATAATTGCAGTCCAAGTTAATGGTAAATTACGTGCTAAATTAGAAGTTGTGATTGATACTTCCGATGAGGATTTATTAGCTTTAGCAAAAGCAAATCCTAATGTTCAAACTTTTTTAGTTAATCATCACATCGTGAAAGAAATTGTTATTAAAAATAAAATTATTAATTTTGTTGTAAAATAATGTTGAAAAATTATTTAATAATTTATAATTTTAAGCAAAGGAGAAAATAGAAAGATGAAATTTGTTCGTTCTAGTGATGGACCTTGAGGATTCTTTGATCCAGCAGGTTCATATGTACCAGGAGCAGATTGAACGAGCCAATGATTTTCTAAAGGACATAGTTATATTTTTCAATTAGTTGGAATTGCTATTTTTGTCTTAATTATTGGATCATTATTTTTTGCAAAAAAATATTATGCTAAAACTGTTAATTGAAAATGAATTCGAATTTCAATTGGAAGTTATCAAATTGCAACTTATTTTTTAACTTATGCGATTTGAGTATCATATTTAGCACTTGTTTTAAAAACAGAATGAATTTGAGGACCAGTTGGTCCGTCCCAAGTTCGTGGTTTAAGTGAATTAATGCCCTTACATTTATGTAGTCTGCACCAGTTATTATCAGGATTTATTTTAATTTTTCCTAGTCGAAAATTTTTTGAAGTTGTAGCACCATCAGCAATTATTTTACCAATCTTAGCAATTATTACACCAGTTAATGGGTATTGAAGCTTAGATAATTTCTTTTATTATAATTACTTTATTCTACATACTTTAATTATTTTTGCTTATTTATATGTTTATAAATATGGTTTAGTTGGGCACCCTTATAGTGGTTTATTATTTAAATGACAATTATTATGATTAACATTATTTTCAATTATCGCAGTAGTTTGAGATTGGATTTTTAAAACTAATCAGTTATTTGTTGGTCCAAGTAGTGGAGAAACATGAAATAATGGTGGTTTTAATGTCGGAGGATGAAATACAAACTTTATCGGGCTTAAGTACATGTGACCATTTGCCTGATTACCAATGTTTATTTTAGGAATTGTAATGGTTTCTATCACCCATGTCGTCTTATTTTATATTCCACAAAGTTTTTTATATGATGCAAAAACAAAAGAACTAATATCAGTTCCGCGTGGATCATGTAATAAGTTTCGAACAAAACAAGGGTTAACTTATGTTGGATTTACTTTTACTTATATTTTTTGACCAGATAATAAAATTCACCATCATTTAAGTCAAACTAATTTATTACAGTTTACTGATGTTGAATTACTAACCCTATCTCGCTAAAATAGGCAGAAATACTGCCTATTTTTTAATTAATCCGACTTACAATTTAAAATAAAGGTATAATATAACTAAAATGTTAAGAAAAGGTGGATGATAACAATGTTTAAATATGCAATTATTGCAAATGACTATCAAGAATCAGCCAAGTTGGTTAGTAAAATTGCCAAAACATTACAAAATTATGGTTTAGCAGAAGATATTGTTAATCCAGAATATGTTTTTGTTATTGGTGGGGATGGTACCTTATTACGCGCTGTTAATGAGTTCCAAGATATTATTGATGAAGTTTATTTTATTGTTATCAAGTCTGGATCATTGGGGTTTTATGCTAATTATGATGAGAAAACATATTCTCGAGCAATTGATGCAATTATTAATGATACAGCGCGGATTCGGCAAATGCCCTTATTAGAAATTAAATATAACAATAATATTATTCGCTATGCTTTAAACGAAGCAAAAGTTGTTGACCATGTTAAAACAATTCGGACTGACATTTATGTCAATAATGATTTGTTAGAACATTTTCGTGGGAGTGGTTTAGTATTTGCAACAAAAACAGGGTCAACAGGGTATATGCGAGCAATTAATGGCTCAATTATTGCGGCGAATATGACAACATTATGACAATTAAAAGAAATTGCCCCCGTTGCTAATTCAACATTTTCAACGATTAATGCTTCTATTATTTTGGACCAAGCACAGGTTGTTCGCTTAACAGGAGAATTAGCAGGGAAAAGTTTAGTTATTGATACTTATGAATCAGAAATTTTGAGTTCGCAAATTGAATTAAAAATTAGTCAAAAAACATTAAATTTATTTTATGATGAAGAAAATAATTTAAGTATGATTGCTAAAATGAAAATTTTATTTGCACATTGTAATAACAACAGAAGGGATGAGTAGCAATGCGAGCAGAATATATCATCATTATTGTAGTGGCCATGATTTTAATGCTATTATTTATTTTAATGATGGTTTTTCGCTTTAATTTTGTCGAAAACTCTTGATATTTATAAAATATACCTAAAATTAGGTATATTTTTAATATATAGAGGTAAATAAATGATGAAAAAAATAATTACAGAATTAATAAATAGCTTAACAGATGATCAATTTTTAGAATTTTATGAAAAAATAAAACAACAAGCAGACTTAATTAAAAAACAAAAACGTTTAAATGAAATTGATCAAAAATTTAGAGATAAAGGCATTATATGTCCTAATTGCAAATCTTTTCATTGTGTTAAAAATGGTCATAATTCCGAAGGAAAACAAAAATATTTATGTAAAAAATGTCGTGCTAGTTTTGATGCATTTCGTCATCATTTTACTTATTGAAGTCATTTAAATTATGAACAGTGAAATTTATTAATTCAAATTTCATTGTTAGGACAATCTAGTAAAATAATTTCTCGTTTTATTAAAACAACCCCAAAAACCGCTTGATATAATCGACAAAAATTAATGCAATCAAAACAATTAGAAAATACACAGTTAAAATTTAAAAAATTAAATGGTCAAATCCAAATGGATGAAACATTTATTAAAGAAATTCATAAAGGCAATTTTAAAGATAAATTTGATAAACGAAAAACTCATCTCGATCCATTTTCAACTGATACCAAATGCTGTATTCAAATGGCAGTTGATAGCAATAATAATATTTTTGTTCAATCCACCAATACCAAAAGATTACAAAAACAATGGATTATTGAAAATATGAATAAGCAACTAATTAAAGAAAAATCAATAATTATTTCTGATATGCAACCACTATATTTATTAGTAGCAAAACAAACAAATTCTACTCTATATTCCACCAAAACTAGTACAAACCCTGATACTAGTTATCAAAAGTTAAATAAGATTAGTAAATTACAATCCAGTCTTAAAGAAGCCTTAATTCATTATCATGGTTTGGGTTTCACTAATATTCAAAATTATTTAAAGCTCTGAAAATGAAAATACCAACACAAAGGTTTAACACCAAACCAACAATCAACGGTATTATATTTTAACGTTTAAAAAATTTAAAGCAAAATCATAATCTTACACAAAATTAGTTTTCAAATTGTCATATTGATGATTTTTTTTATTTCATCAAGAGTTTTCGACAAAATTAAAGGTTTTTCGTAAAAAGATTTTTAATTTTCAAAAATTCTTAATTCCAAAGCAAAAAATCTCTTTTTCTGTTAATGACCTAATCACGATTTTAGGGACAAGTGATAACATTGTTATGGTTAAAGCAACTTTGACCCGTTTACGAGTAACAGTAAAAGATTTGGATGAAGTTGATTTTGAATTATTAAAAACAAAGTTTAAACTAAAACACATTGATACTGTTTTACAAACAGTAATTATGCCATTTGGTAATATTAGTGTGGCTGTTAAGAGTGAAATTGATGCCGTAATGCAAAAAGAACAATAGATAATATTTGATTAATAAATTGACGATAGTAAAATTGTTATAAAAAGGAGTATATATCACAATGAATTGAGTAATTATAGTTTTGGTCATTGTTGCTTTTTCTTTAGTGGGAGCTTTGTTTAGTTTTTGGTTTCGAAAGGCAAAATATCATTTTAAAAATGAAGAACATACCATTAATGGCAAAGACCAAGCTGATAAAAGTTATGAGCTTATGATGACAATTATTGCTGAAGATGAATCAATTGCAAAATATTTGTTACCATTACCACGATATGTTGATACTTCAATCCCAGATTATCAAATTGATTTTAACTTAGGATTATTTATGTCTGATTATTGAGAATTAATTCATTATTTGAATAAAACAACAGACCCAATTGCAAACGATATTTTTATTGAATATTTTACAACAATTAATGAAGAATTAAATAATTTATTAACAGAAGTTATTAGTAACAACATTGAACCGTTAGCAACAGTCTTTGTAGCATTATATTATCAAGAAACATGAGATAAAACTTTTGTTGAATGTTTTTTAAAACCATGTGTCTTATTAACTAGAAAGATGTTAGCAACGCATTTAGTTCTTGGTAGTTTTACAATTTTGAAACAAATTAAATTTTATTTACGATGAAAAGATCGCCAAATTTTTGCTGAATTAGAAGCAGTTTTTTCTACCGCTTTAAATGAACATCTTACTTTGGTAAATAAAATTTATCAAGAATTTATTCAGAAATTAGAAACTGATTTTAACACTTTTTTTGATTCACAAACATGAGAAAACTTTCAACAACCTGCATCAACTACTGCTGAATTAGAAGAATTATATCAATTGTTTGGGTTAAATTCATCAGCTTCAATTAATGATATTAAACGAGCATATCGTCAGTTAGCAAAAAAATATCATCCTGATTTAAATAAAAGTTTTGATAGTGAAGAACTAATGCGAAAAATTAATGATGGTTATGAAAAGTTATTAGCTAATCATCAACAAGAAGAAACGGAAGTTTAAATATTTGTTAGTTACCAATTATTTTTATTAAAATTAATAGTATAATTTTATTAACTTAATGGATAAAAGAATTTATTTTAGTATGCAAAAGTTATGACAAGAGAGGAAAAATAAATATGGCTGTGCAAAAAGTAATAAAATGATACTATACTAATTTAAAATTTAATAATTGAGATTTATATGTTGCTGTTTCTGACCAAGGAGTTACTTTTATTGGTTCTAACCATAAAGGTTTTAGTGAGTTAGAATATTGACAACAGAAAAAAGGTACAAATATTCTGTTAGTTGCTGATCAAGGGGGAAAGACCGATAAGGTAATTACCCAATTAACAGAATATTTAGCAGGGAAACGAACAACTTTTACCTTACCGTTTGATTTTATTGGAACATTGTTTCAACAAAAAGTTTGACGAGAAGTTGCAAAAATACCATATGGGACAACAACTTGTTACTCAGATATTGCCCAAAAAATTGGCCATCCCCGCGCCGTTCGTGCTGTTGGAACTGCCATTGGAAATAATTCAATGACAATTATTGTGCCATGTCACCGTGTTCTTGGCAAGAATAATGCTTTACGTGGTTATCGTGGTGGATTGGAAATGAAAGCATCATTATTACAATTAGAAAACATTTGATAATTTACAATATTTTATTATTTAAAAATAAAATATTTTTTAATTTGTAATTTTTAAAATTATGTTATGATTATTGTGGCCCTTTTGATAACGTTTAAGATGTAATCTTTAGGAAAAAAGAAAAAATAAAGATTAATTTAAATAATATATCAAAAAATCAATCAGTATGTATAAAAAATATTTTTATGTATAAGATAAACGTATTAAAATGTAAAGTTAAATAATATCAATTAAATTATTATATGAAAGGATATATTAATCAATGAAGAGGACTCTTAGTTATTTTAGGAATGACATTGTTAACAACAACAAGTGTTATGCCAGTTATAAGCTGTGCACAGTCAGAACAAAAGGAATTAACAATTTATGATCAAATTAAAAAATCATTGCAAAATACAATTACTTTTGATGATGATTGAATTACTGATTATTCGCAACCAGAAGATAAGATTGAAAAGTGAAGTAAACGTTTAATAAATACTGGTTGGACACTTTTTAATAAATTAATTAGTGATTTAATAACACAACAGTTATTCAAGGATGTTCCTGATTTGTTGGAACGATATCCTGATTTTTCGTTATCAGCAATTGTTTCAATGAATGAATTTTCTAAAGTAAGCACAGATATTAAAAAAAATGAACAAATATTATTTAATTATGATGTAAGTTATAATTTGCAACAATTACAAAATATTCCATTTCAAGATTTATTAGATAGTAATAATTTACTTCCTAATGACAAAGTCGCTATGATTAGGTTTTGTGTAGGATCAATATCAGTATTTGGTCAATATAAAATTGAAGGAACAGGTAATCAAAATCAAGTTTTATTTAATCAAAAGAATTTTATTGGCAATGATAAAAAAAGACTAAATTATTTGTCAAAAATGTTGAATGATACTACTGCAATTAAGGCTTTTGACGGGAGTTATCGTAAGTTTTTAATGATGAGCCGTTCTATACATGGTGTTAGATTTGACAAATCGGATTTTCTTACTGAAAATTTAGTAAAAGAAATTTATGATGATAGTAATGTTTTTATTAAAAATAAAGTAAACATATTGAAAAATTCTTTAATTTTGTCGAAAACTCTTGATGAAATAAAAAAAATCATCAATATGACAATTTGAAAACTAATTTTGTGTAAGATTATGATTTTGCTTTAAATTTTTTAAACGTTAAAATATAATACCGTTGATTGTTGGTTTGGTGTTAAACCTTTGTGTTGGTATTTTCATTTTCAGAGCTTTAAATAATTTTGAATATTAGTGAAACCCAAACCATGATAATGAATTAAGGCTTCTTTAAGACTGGATTGTAATTTACTAATCTTATTTAACTTTTGATAACTAGTATCAGGGTTTGTACTAGTTTTGGTGGAATATAGAGTAGAATTTGTTTGTTTTGCTACTAATAAATATAGTGGTTGCATATCAGAAATAATTATTGATTTTTCTTTAATTAGTTGCTTATTCATATTTTCAATAATCCATTGTTTTTGTAATCTTTTGGTATTGGTGGATTGAACAAAAATATTATTATTGCTATCAACTGCCATTTGAATACAGCATTTGGTATCAGTTGAAAATGGATCGAGATGAGTTTTTCGTTTATCAAATTTATCTTTAAAATTGCCTTTATGAATTTCTTTAATAAATGTTTCATCCATTTGGATTTGACCATTTAATTTTTTAAATTTTAACTGTGTATTTTCTAATTGTTTTGATTGCATTAATTTTTGTCGATTATATCAAGCGGTTTTTGGGGTTGTTTTAATAAAACGAGAAATTATTTTACTAGATTGTCCTAACAATGAAATTTGAATTAATAAATTTCACTGTTCATAATTTAAATGACTTCAATAAGTAAAATGATGACGAAATGCATCAAAACTAGCACGACATTTTTTACATAAATATTTTTGTTTTCCTTCGGAATTATGACCATTTTTAACACAATGAAAAGATTTGCAATTAGGACATATAATGCCTTTATCTCTAAATTTTTGATCAATTTCATTTAAACGTTTTTGTTTTTTAATTAAGTCTGCTTGTTGTTTTATTTTTTCATAAAATTCTAAAAATTGATCATCTGTTAAGCTATTTATTAATTCTGTAATTATTTTTTTCATCATTTATTTACCTCTATATATTAAAAATATACCTAATTTTAGGTATATTTTATAAATATCAAGAGTTTTCGACAAAATTAAAGGAAAAATTTGAAAAAAAATTTTATAGAAGATTATAAAATTGAAAGTATATTTGATTCTATGCCAACAGTTTTTGATGATTTTTATATTGATGTATCATTAGTAAAAGCAGTTTTAACTTCGGAGATTAAATCAGATCCAGCAATGAATTATGTTTATGGGTCAGATTCACGAACATATTATAAAAACATGTTGATTGTTAATGTTAAAACAACATTAAAAATGGGTAATATAACTTCAGATATTACAATTGATGAAGAGTTAGCTTTACATATTTTATACGTTTAGTAAGAAAAGGAAAAGTATATATTTATGGCAAAAAAGAAATTATCTGCGCGAGAAATCGTTGATAAAATTTTTGGTGTGAAGCAAAAGTCACTTTGAAAATCAAAACGTTTTATTATTTTAATTTCTAGCGTTACATTTTTAGGTGCAACTGGAATCGCAACGGGATGCATTTTAACAACCCAAAGTAACAATGTACAAACTTATTATCAGTTTAATAATAAATATTTTAATACCAAGGCAGCAGCTGTTATGTATGCAATGAATAGTGCCCAAAAAGGCAGTTTTGGTTATAATACTAATAATTATCTTTTTGAAGGACAAGTTTTTAGTACGCAATCAAAATTAAAGGATTATATTCAAAATCGTTTTCCAATTAGTACTGTTCAAACAAATCGTAATCCAGGAGAATATACGATTAATAGTAGTGGTGAGTTATCACGTGATGTTTTAAGTGCATCATATGAAAAACCAACTATGGTATATCGTGGAAATGATAGTAGTGCTTATTTAACAAAAACCGAGGCATTGGAAACCTTTTATAATTATCAAAAAGTTTATAACATTGAAGGCCAAATTCGTTATAATGAATATGAAGCCAGAGAATTGTATGAAAATTTGATTAAGAAAAAATTAGAAGGTTCTTTAACAAGTAAAACAACTTGTTATTTACAAGGAGCAATTTGTCAAACGGAACAAGAAATTAAGAATTGATTACGTAATGGTATTAAAAACGGATTTGAATATCGTGGACAATATTTTTCTAATTATAATTTTTCAGAATTTTTAACTGTGATGAATAATATTGATGAATATACTGTTAATAAATATGTCAAAGAAGTTGTCAATCCAGATAAGAATTTTTATTGAATCTCACAAGATAGAGGCAATGATCTTCTAAATAGTTATTTTATTGGTCCAAAATATGTTGAAACAACAGAAAAATTACCAGGAAGTTTAAATTTTAAAGAAGTTAGTTCTTTTACTCCCTCAATTTTCTTTGCACCATTAGCATTTAGAACAATTGACAGTATTAATACTATTCTTTTTTAAAACAAGGTTAAAAAATACCGTTGGGATAATCTTAATATCATAGAATATATAGACTTTTTAGTTAAAGATGAAGTTATTTTACAAAGTAAATTTAATAATTTAAAAACAATAATTAAAACTTTGAATATTCCTACTAATATTATTGAAGATTCATCAATTAATTTAGAAGATATTAATGACCCTAGTTTTACTGATTTTCATAAATTATTAGTAGCAATGAAACGAATGTTAACTTATACTAAGGTATATTCTTCATCAACTGATTATGCCGCTACAAAATTAGGAACTGCTTTTAAGAAAATTATTGTTGATATTTTAAATAATAATAAAGAAACGACGGGTGTCTTAATGAATTCTGATAAGGGTGCAGATGAGCTTCTTGATTATGGTGTTTCTTTTAATGATATTTATAATATGTTTTTAAACCAGGGTGCTTTATTTGAAGATGGTGGTAATAATCGTAAAATGTGAAATATTGCACAAAAGATTCAATCTTCAATTGATAATGTAATGAGCGTTGTTGAAGGGGTAAACAAGATTGCTGATGGTTATCAAAGTCTCTATAAAAATAATAATACTAGTGATAAACAAATTCAAACTGGGCGAAATAATTTAAGTCGGAACTTAAAGAGCGCAATTGGTAGTTCAGCTGGTAAAATTTTAAGTAAGTTAAAACTTGTTGGTAAAGTTCTCCCAATTGCTAATATTTTTAGTGGAATATGAGAGTTAAGCAAAACTTTTAGTTTTATTTATTTAAAGACAATGGAATATAAAATTGATCATAATAATTCAATATATTATGTGACACCAACATTTAAATTACCAATTTTTGATATTGAATTAACATCTTCTCAGCCCAAAACAAGGGTAACACCATTAGCAACTTCAGCATTAAATTATATGTTACCAGATGGCAAAGATGCTAAAGGCCAAAAGTTATATGAATTTAATGATCAATATTATTTATCAAAAGATGCTGTAAAAGCAGATTTAATTCGACAAATTTATTTACATCCAGAGCGTTATGTTCCAAATAGAAAATTAATGATTAGTATTATGGCAAAAGATGTACCATACTGATTACCCGAAACAATTAGTAATGCAAATATTTGTGGGACAACAGCTGATGATACCAATTGTATTAATCAGGTTGATTATGATTCAACCTTAAGCGAGGAAAAAGATCAGTTTATTAATCAAATTTTTACAACTTATTTTAAACCAAGACAACAAAGTTTTTATTTAGATGGTTTTGGAAACTATTTTTCAAATAAGGATGAAGCATTAGCTAGTTTAGCTGAGAATGTTGCGTTAGCTAACTTTGATGTTTTATATCGTTATCAAACAAGAACGGGAAAAGAGTTTTTTGCTAATAGTAAAACTGAAATTATTAATTTTATTAATAACAATGAAATTATTGATAATAAACAAGTTATTAATAGTGATTTAATTACAACATCACATTATGATGCATTATCAGATTATTTATGAATTAAGTTTGAACTTTATACCTTAGAATATTATGGTGATCACAAATACTTTATGTCGCACCAACAAACGTGAAATTATCTATGAAATCATATTAATTATCAAATCTTAAACTTTGATGCAACAATAAATAGTTTTCAGTTTGGTGAACATGCCTTTTTTAATGAAAATGATTTTATTGCTTGAATTAATGTCAATATTATTCGAGTGCAAGGGGAAAAAGATGATAGAAAGGTTGTGAATTAAAAATGTTAAAGTTATTAGTGCTAGTAACATCAATTTTTACTATTACTCCAACAGTAACTTCTAGTATTTATTATACGGCAGTTGCACCAACAAATGATTATGCGATTAGTCGCGAAGTTCTTCGAGAAAATATTTTAGCTAATCGTGTTTATGGTGGTCAAGTTAATTATAGTGAATATGATGGTCAAACCTTTCATTCTGATGAAGCATTAAATGAATATTTATTAAAAAATAATAAGGTAACTACCATGTTAACTGCTTCTAATCCAAATAAAATTATTAAAAATTATGAACATATGACATTAGATGATAAGAAAATTTATGATGCTGATTTAAATAATTTTCAACAATTGTATCGTGATGCTTTTGGGAATGTGGCATATAGTCGACAAGATGCGTTAAATATTTATACAAACGAAGGGTTAGTAAAACCACAATACAGTTATGATGGTTTTTATTGGTTTGATACACCAGAAGAAGCAAAGATTAATGAAAAATATAAAATGAAAATTAATAAATCATTATATTATATTTATCATTATATTATATTTATAATAATCAATATTATAATGCTTTTAATAATCAAGATATTAATGCCTTGGTTTCCTTAATGGAAGAGGGTTATTATGCTAATATTAACCAATCATTGCCAGGAAAACCATTAGTAAAACCAATTGTTGAACAAGGAAATAGTAAATTAATTTATGATTTATTAAAAAAAGATCTACGCAAATATTTTAATGGTGATTATTATAATGATGTTGCTAAAACCGAAACGAGATATCGGTTAGCAATTGCTGCAACAGGCACTAATCGAATAACAGTACAATATTCTGATTTAAATGGTAGATATTTAACAGGAGAAGATTATTGCGCTGGAACTAGTCAAACTTTGGAATTCACAGATGTTGGCGTGAAAAAAAGTGGTCAAGATCTTATTAATTGATTTAAGAATACAGGATATTGAGTACCAAGAAAACAAGGAAGGTGTTGGCTTAGGACATAAATATTGAACCCGTCAGTTTACTGGAATTTATAAAAATCAACGTGTTAAGATGCAAATTAATTTAGTTCCAAAATGAAGTTATGGTTTTGGAAAGACAAAAGCACCTGATATTAATAGTTATAGTGTCGTTGACCAATCGGTGGGGAAAATTAAGTTATATGCTAATCCGAAGCAGAATGATGATCAGTTTTTAGATGTTACCGCAGAGAAAAAAGGAGTTTTTTCGAATGGGAATATTACGACTGAAGAAAAAACCCGCTTTTATGATACTTGATATGACCTTTATTTTAATAGTGTTTTAACTAATTTTGGTTTAAATAATAACCGTTAAGTAACATATCAAGATATTAAAAAAGGTAATTATCTTACAAATCCTACTTTTGAGAGTACTAATGGGAAAGGATTTATTTATAAGGATAAAGCTTATGATGTTAATTATAACAAAGGATATAGCCAATCCTTAATTCAAAGTTATTTAAATTGAATTCCTGTTAAAGAAAAGTTATTAGCAAAGCCGGTTGTTCATGATGGTCAGTATTATTATCAATTACGACCAGATTTTTTAGCAACAGCAGAACAATTAGATAAATTCTTATATTTAGAAGGAAGCTTTCAGACAAAGTTAATGTATTCGTATTCTCCTGATCCTGATGTTTCTGATCGTGATGGGCGAATGTTAGCAGCAACATTACAAGAAGCAAAGGAAAAAGAATTAATTAATAAGGACCGAACATTACGGAAACAATATTTAGCGTATGATGTTTTTGGCAATAAAGAAGTAACAACAAGTAGTGCCAGGGAGGCAATCCAACAGTTAACTAATAAAATTCAGTTAACATCAAAGTTTGTTCATAAAAATGAAATTAAAACATGAAACTTAAAAATGAAAAGATCATGAGATTTAATAATTTCTGATGGACGTTATGTTGTATATCGAATTACTGATCCAAATCAAGCGGGGAAATTTATTTATTTTTCTTCACAAGATGTCGCATTAGCAGCCATTAAAACGGCGGCAAAACTTAGTTCAGCGGTTAATAAACTTGAAAAATCAGTTTATTTATATAGTTATATAACTCAATCAAAATCAGTTGTTCCTTTTGTCTTTTATGATAATGATGTTGATAGTGTTATTACCAAGATTTATGAATATGAACAATGAAATTAAGTTTTTAAGTGATTTTTGTTGTTTTAATAAATTAAAATAAAGACTAACTATGTGAAATATATTAATTGGTATTCCAAAGGGTTAGTCTTTTCTTCATTAATTATAAAATGTTTAATAATTTGTTTGAGGGATGATATTTTTTATTTTATTGAAAATTAGTTATTTTTTATTTTTTTTGATAAAATAAACAAGTATCTTATTTAAACTGACATAACATTTGAGGCCAATTAATATCAAAAGGAGAAAAAATTATGCGAAAATTTCAGACAATACTAAGTAGTTTATTAGTGTTTAGTTCTGCTACAACAACATTAATTCCCGCCACTAATTTTATTATTCAACCAGTACCCTATAAGGGATCATCATCAGTATCTAGTTCAAACAATATTTATGATTTTGTTTATTCTGGTTATTTATTAAGTTATTTTATTTCTAAATCTTCAAATATTAGTACTAATAGAACTGTTAAAAAATTAGAACAAAATATTGTTAACAATAAAGACATAATTTATTCAACAGCCGGAAGTACAAGTAATGTTACAATGCAAAATGCGAATGTGTTTGAAACAGCATTAATGGCATCAATTGTTAATATTAGCATTTATGGAATGGATAGTTGAAAAGAATTTTTTGCGGAAGCTTATTCAAAATGGATTACAACTCCTGATGAAATGAAAAATAAAAGCTGGGAAATTTTAAATAATTTTTTCATAGATATTTATCCATACTTACAAAGTAATAATTTTGGAGCAAGACCTGATACGTTACAAAATAGTTTACAGTACATTGATAACTATTTTTTTAATTCAACCGCTTCAATTACAGTAACAAAACCAGCAGTTTATGACACAACGTTAACAATGAAACCAAGTGATGTAGTTGATTTACAATATCAATCACTTTTTGGGACAAGATTTGGTTTACAACAAAAAATTCCAAATAATTTTAATCTTTGAAATAATAGTTATACTTATAATGCTCTTAAAACAAGCTTAATAATGTGACAAACAAATGCTAAGAAAGATGTCACTAATGATGTTGTGATATTTAATGGTGATGTCTTACAAGATAATATCATTAATTTTAATGGTAATAATTTATCTGCTGGCTTAGCAAATATGATGAATGATTCATATACGAAAGCTTCTGCAGTATCATTAAAGAAATATCAAGATTTTGTTCAGCAAGCCACGCAGAGTCACTATTCATCATTTGATAAATTAGATAGTGATTTAAAAAAATTGACAAAATATGAAACCATTAATTATCAAACCGGTAGTACAATTTTCTTAAAAGATAGTGTTGATGCAATGCGAAATTATTATGGTTGAGAAGATAGTACTGTTAATAGTTTTGAGAAACAAATTTTAAATTTATTTAATATTACTTATACTATGACTGGTGATAATTTTAAATATTTCTTAGCTTGTTTTTTATTTTCACCAGATACCCCATTAGTTAACCAAGCAAGTCAAACCGAGGCTTTTACAAGATATGTTTTTTATAGAACTACAGGTACGGATCAAATTTGATTAAGTTATACTGCTTTTATTGTTTTTTCGGCAAAAGGGTTTAACAATTATTTAAAAAGTGGTATTAGTCAAGAATACCAAACGGGGTGATGAAGTTCACCAAACATCTTTACTGCATTAGACCATGAAATGGGGCATGCGGTTGATTTTTATTATGGAATGATAACTTCGGATCGAACAAATGCCGCAAAGAAATTTAGTAATATTTTAAATGAATTAGGAATTAAAGGGGTATATAGTGGCAATGTTTTTGGTTATGATAATATTATTAATTATAATACAAAAGCTAGTGCTATGAAAATTGCTTTGATTGTTATCTTTGGGGTCTTTTGTGTCAGCATTATTATTTCTATTATTTGAAGTACTGCTCGAAGAAAAGCAACTCGTAAAAAAACAGATGAATAAAAAATGCAATGATTGCATTTTTTAATTTAAAGAAGAAGGGAGATTAAAATGAGTAATAAGAAACAGATGACAAAATTTGGGTTTATTGTTTCATCGTTAGGTGCAGCAATTGGTTTAGGGGCAATTTGAGGGTTACCGGGATATATTAATAAAAATGGAGGATTTTATTTTTTCTTAATTTATATTTTTGCAATGTTAATTGTCGGAGTCCCATTATTAATTTTTGAATTTAATTTAGGGAATCTTCGTCGTAAAAGTGTTATTAATATTTTTGAAAAAGAAAGTGTTTGCTTTAGTAAATTTGTTGGTTGATTTCAAGCAACTTTAATGATCATTATTCCAATTTATTATGCTGTATTAGTTGGTTACACCGTTATTTCCATTGGGATTGAATTTAGTCCTGCGTTAATTAGTAATGTTAATGGTAATATTTTTAATATTCAGATTTTACAACATAGTGGCTTTGGGGTCACTAATAACGGTGGTTTTCAGTGGATTGTTTTTTAGCGTTTCTTTTTGTTGTGTTATTAGTTGGCTTAGTACTATTATTTGGTATTAAAGGAATTGAAAAACTTAATAAGTTTTTTATACCCTTATTATTTTTAATTATTTTAATTTTAGCAATCTATATTTTAACGGTGCCTGGTAGTAGTCAAGGGTTAGCGACATTGTTTTTAGTTGAAAACCTAGAGAAATTAAAGCAAAGCCAAACTTGAAGTAGTGTTTTCTCGTTAGCATTTTTTACAACATCATTAGGAATGGGAATGATGATGCGGTTTGCTGGGGTTGGTCCACAAAACCAAGATAATACTTCAAAAGCTTATTTATTAGTAATTAGAATTTTATTTTTATCAATTACTAACTCAATCTTTATTTTTGGTGCTTCTGGTGCAATCGTTAATAATTTAGTTTAAGATAAAAATAATATTTTATTATTTCAAGAACAAATTACAAATAAATTTGGAAATGATTCAATGGTCTTTGTCTTTAATGTCTTACCAGAAACCTTTCATATTATTAATCAAAATACCATTGTTGGTGTTGTGAATTTTTTAGGAATTTTATTCTTTTTAGCATTATTTATTGCCGGGTTAAGTACTACGGTCGGAAATGTTGAAGTTATTGTTGATACAATTGAAACTCAATATGATATTAGTAATCAAAAAGTAATTTGCGGAATCTGTACAACAATTATTATTGTTGGATTTTCGTTAGTCTTTGAAAATACTTATCAGTTAATTAACTCATTTCAATTATTAGCAGCAGGGTTAGATCTAATTTTAGTATCCCCAAGTCAAATTATCTTTTTTGTTTGATATGCCAAAAAACTATCTGTTATAGTTAATTATAATAACCAAGTATCATTAATTAAGTTAGGAAAACTATATCGATTTATGATGTATTATTTAATTCCGTTAATTTTAGTAATTATTGTTGGATTTTCTGTCTATGATTTTATTATAAGTTGTACTGTTAATGCTTGATATATTTCAACTTTAGCCTTTGTATTAGGAATTTTAGTGCCAATTTTAGTAGCGTGATTTAATAGTTATTATGGTAAGAAAAAAATAAAGGAGGAAATTAAATCATGTTAGTTATTGTTGCCGTTGTTGTTTTATTAGTATTAGCAGTTTTATTAGCTATTGCGTTTGGTTTTTTTATTTATAAGGATTGGCAACGAAGTCATCATATATCAGATGTTGATCAAAAGTTAATAAAAGAAGAACAAGTAGAAGAAGATTTATAAGAAAGTTTAAATTATAAAGGTAACAGAAGGTAATTACTTTAATATTATTTACATTCTTTATTGATTTTATTGTAGTTTTGTTTTAAATTTATTTGTAAAATAATATTGAGAAAATAAACATTTGTTTATCTTAATTGTCATACTTTAATACAATTTTAATTAATTCAATTGTTGAAGAACATTTTTTAATGTCAGTTAAAAACTCTTTTTTTGAAAATAATTTTGCAATTTGTTGTAGTAATTCAATGTGTGAAAAATTATCTTCTGCAGAAAGAGTTAAACAGTAATTAATATGATATTTTTGTTCTTCTTGAAAAGCAACTGGAATTTTAAAATATGTAAAACTTATTCCATTTTTTAAAATCGTTGAATCGGGCATAATATGTAATAATGCTAGTTTTGGTGCTAAAATGTAATATGGTCCTAAATCATTTGTAATTTCAATAATTTTAGTCGGGAAATCATTCTGAACATAATTATTTTCAATTAGAAGGTTACAAGCTATTTTAACTGCTTCTTCTCATTTCTTAATTGGTTTATCAACATATTGTAATAATTTTTCATTAAAAATTTTTATTTTTATACACCTTTCTATTTTTTTTAATTATTTATATTTTAAAAATAAATTTATAAATTACAATAAAATTAATATTTTTTGCATTTTTTTATTAAAATGCAAATTTTTTGGAAATTTAATATATTATAAATTTTAATAAAAGGAGGGATTAAATGATTCCAATAATTATTGTGGATTTATACAATTTTACATCTTTAGAAAAACAGATAGTGACTGAAATTAATAACCGCCCAGAATATTTTTTAAATAATTCTATAAAAATAATTAGTAAAAACTTTGGAATAGCGGCATCTACTATATCTAGATTATCAAAAAAATAGGGTATAAAAATTTTAAAGAACTTAAAATATTTATTTGTGAAAAGATTAATCAGGTTAAAACTAGTTTTAATTTTTCATATAATGATAAATTATTTAGTACAATTCAAAAAAATAAAAATATTAATTTATATTCTATTTTTGAAACAATTAATAGTTTAAATTTATTAGAAATAAACGATATTATTAATTGTATTTTTATTTCTAAGCGTATTTTTATTTTTGAAATTGGATTATCTACCATGATTTGTTCTGAATTAAATAATAGTTTAATTAAATTGGGATTTAATTCTTTTACATCACAAAATTTTTATGAACAATTACTATTTTTAAATTCATTTAAAGATAGGAGTTTGATGATTTTATTTTCAAAATCCGAATATACTAGTGAAATTTGTGAATTAGTTAAATTATCAAAAAAAAATAACATAAAAACCCAAACGAATTCATTTATACAATGTTTTAACACAAACAGGAAATTTAATACCAAACTTTAAAAAATAACGATGAATAAGTTGTGATGGAGAATCACGATAAACATTAAATCTTATATTAATAAAATTTAATTGTTCTTCTGTAAACTTATATCTTTTATTATTCTTTTTTCTTTTCTCATAATACATTTTATCTGACTTATAAGCACTATATTCATCAATAGTTTTAAAACGCTTAATTTCTCGCAAAATAGTACTACGATTTCTGTTCAAACATTTAGCAATTTGTGAAATATTTATTTCACCATTCTTTTTTAAAAATAATTTTAATAATAATTTTTCCAATTTAACCTTATCAATAAAACTTAAATGACTATACATAACATTTATATACCTTTCATTAATTTATAAATTTAATATTAAAATTATTTAATACATTATTGATATATGATAAAATCAATTATAGCATTCAAGTAATTTTAATAAAGGAGAAGTAAAATATGAAAAAGTTACTAAGTATTTTAGGAGTAATCGGATTAACAGCAACAAGTACAACAACATTAATTAGTTGTGAAAAACCAAATAATAATGAAAACGCGGGGGGGGGGTAATAAACCTACACCAGAACCACAACAACTACCAGAAAATAGCAAATTAACTAATATTCCTAGAACACAGGCGCCTAATAAAGAATTTTTAACTGCTACTAATAAATGATATTTTTATATAAATAAATATGAAAATAATTATATAACGACAAAATTTTATTTTGATAATAATTTTATTAATAATCAAAACACTTGATGACAACACTTAAAAAATGATTCAGATTTTATTTGAAACTATAATTTAGTATATCGTTGAGATGGAAACGGTGAACCAGAATTACCCGTTGTTGATAATGATGGCAAATTAAAATGATATACTGAATATTATCAAAATGTTCGTTCTTTTTTGCTTAAATATATTGATGTTATTGTACAAGAAAATATCCGAATTCAGCAAGGTGGTAATCCAAACTATAATGACCCAAATTTGGGTAGTGAAAGAATAATTTTTGATTTTGAAATTATTAATAATATGGAAAAATTAGATTGAAAACCTGATGTTATTTTAACTAAAAAATTAATTTATCGAATGATTTTAACAATTGATGAAAAGAAAAATATTGTTGCAGGTAGTTTAGAATTAACACATTTTAAACAATATTGAAATGGTAATAATGCAAATAGTTATCGGTATACTGATGATTTAGGTTTTTTATTTTCTTTCATAAAAGAAAAAGAAGATACTTTTAATTTTAGTGCTGAAACTTATAATTATTATCAAGGTAATTCTCCTAATATTGGTAAAATGGTTTTTGAACAGATGAAAGGTCAAATTGATATTAATAAATTTTTAAAAGCATTTTTTACCCATGCTTTGGTGCCTGTATTTCAAAATCGCAGTAATTTTATTGAAAGTGGTTATATTGATAATTTACAGTATGATACTGTTTTAATTAACTTTTTTGGTTTAAAATTAGTTAATTTTAGAGATGTTTTAATTAATGAAAATAATATGATTAAAAGTCAATTTGAAAAACTATTAAATAGCATGTTCACGGTTTCTCAAAATTTTTATAAAGATTATTTACGTACCATTTTTGATTTAGAAAATAATACTTATGTGCAAGGATATAATAAAAAATATGGTTTATTAGCTAACAATGGTTTTAAAATTTATCCTCGTTATTTTTATTTTTCTGATAAATACAATCAATTAGACATTAAATTGTATTCAGCATTTAAAAATCGTTTTTATAATACTAATTATGGTAATGTGTTTAATTATGATTTTTCAGTTGCAAATAATTATAATATTAATCAAAATGAAGGTTATATTTTTGAAGGTGCTTTAAAAGATAAATACGGTTTAAAATACAAAAAAATTGAAGAACAAAAAATCGGTTATAATGTTTTTGAATTACAAGCTCAAAAAGAAAATGATATGTATCGTTATTATGATTTTAATTTTGGAATTTATAACTGACAAGAAATAAATAATGGCGGGTTGTTTCCTGATGGACAATGATGACAAGCTCAATATGAAAGTTGTAGTTGATATAATTTAGCGTGTCATATAAAAAATGCCGCAATTTGAGTTGTTAATAATATTCCTGGTGTTAAACAAGTAAACGAATTAGCAAGCGGTGTTGGTAAAATATTTCAAACAATATATAGTTTTTTTAGTCAAACATTTGAGGTATGAAAATTTAGTCCAGCATTATATAACACAATAACAAATATATTCCTATTAATTATCTTTATGAAGTTTGTTCGATTAATTTAATAAAAGGACTTGTTAGTCCTTTTATTCTTTTCAATCAATTATTAGTCCTGTGTCTTTATTAATTTATGGTATTTGTGGTTCATTGTTTTTATTTCAACGATATACTAAATTATAGTTTCAAATAAAATCTGAATCATTTTTTAAGTGTTGTCATCAAGTGTTTTGATTATTAATAAAATTATTATCAAAATAAAATTTTGTCGTTATATAATTATTTTCATATTTATTTATATAAAAATATCATTTATTAGTAGCAGTTAAAAATTCTTTATTAGGCGCCTGTGTTCTAGGAATATTAGTTCATTTGCTATTTTCTGGTAGTTGTTGTGGTTCTGGTGTAGGTTTATTACCCCCCCCCCCGCGTTTTCATTATTATTTGGTTTTTCACAACTAATTAATGTTGTTGTACTTGTTGCTGTTAATCCGATTACTCCTAAAATACTTAGTAACTTTTTCATATTTTACTTCTCCTTTATTAAAATTACTTGAATGCTATAATTGATTTTATCATATATCAATAATGTATTAAATAATTTTAATATTAAATTTATAAATTAATGAAAGGTATATAAATGTTATGTATAGTCATTTAAGTTTTATTGATAAGGTTAAATTGGAAAAATTATTATTAAAATTATTTTTAAAAAAGAATGGTGAAATAAATATTTCACAAATTGCTAAATGTTTGAACAGAAATCGTAGTACTATTTTGCGAGAAATTAAGCGTTTTAAAACTATTGATGAATATAGTGCTTATAAGTCAGATAAAATGTATTATGAGAAAAGAAAAAAGAATAATAAAAGATATAAGTTTACAGAAGAACAATTAAATTTTATTAATATAAGATTTAATGTTTATCGTGATTCTCCATCACAACTTATTCATCGTTATTTTTTAAAGTTTGGTATTAAATTTCCTGTTTGTGTTAAAACATTGTATAAATGAATTCGTTTGGGTTTTTATGGTTTTTTAAAACAGAATTTACGTCATCGTGGTAAAAAATATAAAACAAAAGGAAAATTTGATAATCGTGGTAAATTAATTAATTTTAAATCAATATGAGATATTGAGAAAAAAGAGACTGATGTTGGTTGATTTGAAATGGATACCGTAGTTGGAAAAGAGCATCAATCTAGTAATTTGGTTTTAGTTGAACAAAATAGTAAAAGTTATTTTGTTATGAAATTAAAAAATCATACTGCTAATGAAGTTGTGGAAAAGTTTAAAGATATTGTTATAAGTAATAATTTATTTGGGAAAATTAAAGGAATAATAACTGATAGAGGAAAAGAATTTAGTAAATGAAGAGAATTAGAAATATTTGCTGAAACACAAGTTTATTTTTGTGACCCCGGTAAACCACAACAAAAACCATTAATTGAATATATGAATTCTGAACTTAGACAATGATTTCCTAAGGGAACTGATTTTAATAATGTTAGTCAACAAAAAATAAATTGAGTAGTTAATGTTATAAATGATAAATTAAGGCCTGTTCTTAATTGAAAAACAGCAAAAGAGGTATTTTCAGATAATTTTAAATAGGTTTATTTGAAGTAATTTAATAAATTATTTTTTAGTGTGCTTAATTTTCCTTAAAATAAAATAAAAACTATAAATATTTTGATTTTTAAAAATTTATAATTGATTTTTTATGATTTTTATTGTATTATTTGACTAATAAGATTTGTTGCACTTCATTTTACATAATTACTATGTAAAATATTTTTATTGGTTGATATATATCATTAATTATTTATATAGGCATTATAACTTATATATCATTTTTTAATAATTTGTTGTTGTAATTATGATTTTCTTTTATTCTTATCAGTAGGTTTACATGTTGGGCAATTAACACTTTTTGTTAATTCATGTTGTGTACCACTACCACTATCTTCACAATTACACTTATAAGCAGTACATTGGAAATTACAATTAGGATTTCCCATTTTTGGTTCTCCTTTCTAGAAAATAAATATTTTCTATGTGTTGTAAAATTATTATATTAAGTAAATATTTTAGCAAATTAAATACTGAGATTTAAAATTCTTATTCATATTCTTCTATTTTTATTACAATTATTAAATTTAATGTTTTTTTGCATTTAATTAAATATTTTATTCTATCTTTTTCTTATAAATATTTGCATTTTTATTAATAAAGTATTACAATGATTGTGTAATTAAAAAAGGGGAAGAAAGAGCACAATTGTGCTCTTTCTTTAATGCCAACAATTTTAATTATGATAGTTTAAGAAAGGATGGTGTTGCATGGCAGAATTTACTAAACAGCAAGCACAGTTAAAAACAGCTTTGGAAAATTATTTATTAAAACAAAATTTAACATTATTTGCAATTAATTACTTACAAGATTTTGGAACTAATTTTGTGCAAATATTAATTGAAGATCAAACAACAGTGCTTGATTTAGATCGGTTAACAATTATTAGTGAAGAAATTAATCATTTAGTTGATGAACTTGATTTGTTTGTAGAAGAATACTTGTTAGAAGTCTCAACACCAGGTGCTGAGCGACCATTACGAAATTGGGGTGAAGTGCAACAACAAGTTAAGCGTTATGTTTATTTTGAATTTATTGAGAAAGTTAATAATTTAACAGCGGTTAGTGGTGAATTAACAGCAGTTGATGAAAAAAAAACAATAACGGTTACTTATTTTGTAAAAGGGGCTCGCAAAACCTTACAAACAACTTATCAAAACATTAAATTGGCGCGTTGTTCAGTTAAATTTTAAGAAAGGATATATTATAGCATGATTGATGGTGCAAAACTATTAGTAACAATTGATGAAATTGTTAATGAAAAACAAATTAGTCGCAATTTAATTTTGGAATCAATTAAAGAAGGAATTAAAAAGGCTTATGAAAAACATTTTGATCCAGAAGCAACAATTATTGTTGATATTGATCAAAAGACAGGTCAAATCAAAGTTGAAAAAGAATTAACAGTTGTTAAAAAAGTTGAAGATGATTTGTTAGAAATTGGTTTAAAGGAAGCAAAAACAAAATATGGTGAGCAAATTACCGTTGATGATAAAGTTTATGAACCAGTTAATTCAGAAGAATTCTCACGGTTAGCAATTTTTCAAGTTGGTCAAATTATTAAACAACAAATTAAAGAAGCCGAAAAAGATTCAATTTTTGATGAATATATTGCGCAAAAAGGACATTTGATGACAGGAATTGTTATTGCGGCAGAAGAAAAATATTTATTAGTTGAAGTTGAACGAACATTTGCCTACATTCCTCGTCGCAATTTAATTTTTTCTGACAATTATGAAGTTGGACAACAAATTACTTTTTTAGCGGAAGATATTGTTAAATCAAAAAATGCCGGGCAAATTACTGGTTTACGAACAAGTAATGATTTCTTATATCGTTTACTAGAACGTGAAATTCCTGAAATTTTTGAACAGGTAATTGAAGTCAAAGCAATTGCTCGTGACCCGGGTCGCCGTAGTAAAATTGCTGTTTATAGTACGAATGAAAACATTGATCCCATTGGCGCTTGTGTCGGAAGTAGGGGTAGTCGAATTAATAAAGTCACTGCTGAATTACAAGATGAAAAAATTGATATTTGTATTTATGATGACAATAGTCAACAATTTATCATTAATTCCTTATCACCAGTTAAAGTAATTTCAATTACAACTAATGATGAGGGCAAAGAAGCTGATGTTGTCGTTCCCGATGAACAATTGTCATTAGCAATTGGAAAAGGTGGGAGTGCGGCTAAATTAGTAGCGAAGTTAACAAAATGAAAACTAAACATTATGAGTTATAGCGAAGCGTTAACAAACCAAATTGAAATTTTATGAAATGGAAATTTAACAAGTGAAGAATTGACTGCTTTACAAGTTAAGTTAAAAGATAAAATTAAAGGAAAAGACTTAACAAACACCCCAGTCCCAGCGGTTGAAGTGACAGTAGATTTACCAGTTGAAGAATTTGAAATTATTGAAGAACAAATGGCCGAAGAAACAATGATTCTTAATGAAGAAGAATATCAAGTTGATGATTTATCGGAAGCTGCGCCAGAAGTGTTAGCCGAAGAAATTCAAGAAATTGAAAAAAACATTTCTTATTTTGAAAATGAACAATTAGAAAGTCAAGATGAGGATGAAGAAATTAATTATGATGATTACGATGATTATTATAATCAAGATAAATAATTAATTAGGAGGGATACAAATGGTAAACCAGAAACAAACGCCATTGCGAAAATGTGTTGTTTCACAACAAATGTTACCAAAAAAAGAATTGGTACGGATTGTGAAAACGCCAACCGGGGAAATCATCATTGATCCAACGGGAAAAGCAAATGGACGGGGGGCCTATTTGCGACCAACGTTAGAGATTTATGAAAAAGCAAAAAAAAATCACGCATTAGAGCGTGATTTAAAAGTAAAGTTAACTGACGAGTTTTATGATATGTTATATCATGAAATTAACGAAGGGTGAGATTAAAAATGTTACAGCAGAAAGGTTATAGTTATCTAGGTTTAGCAAAAAAGGCCGGAAAACTAGTAACAGGAGCACTTTTATTAACAGCAATTAAACAACAAAAAATTTTTTTGGTGTTAAATAGTATTGAAGGGGGAGCAACCCAAGCAAAAAAATATGAACAAAAATGTTTTTATTATCATATCCCTTATTTTAAATGTCTTGAACCAACATTAACTCAGCAAGCATTAGGAACCGAGAATGTTAAAACCCTGGGTATTAGTGATCGTCATCTTGCACAAAGTTTACTTACTTTATTAACAAATCAGGAATAATAAAAAAGGAGGAGGGACATATGAGTAATCAAAAAAATAACAAGTCAAATAAAAAATCATTAGCAAAAAATCAGCGTCATCGAATTCAATCACAATTAAAAACAGTTGAAGCGCATATTAATGAGGGGGTTTTTGTTTATGCCGAAGCATTAACAATTGCTGAATTTGCGGAAAAAATTAGTAAACCCGTTAGTGAAATTATTAAGTACTTTTTTGCAAAAGGGATTATGTTAAATCAAAATACTTATTTAAATGAAGACCAATTAGGGGAATTATGTTTAGAGTTTGGGTTAGATTTTAAACGTGAAAAATCAGTAACACACGAAAACTTAATTGAGAGTTTTGAAGTTAATGATGATGATACATCATTAGAAAAACGACCCCCAATTGTAACAATTATGGGGCATGTTGATCATGGGAAAACAACGTTATTAGATACAATTCGTAATACGAACGTTGTTAGTACTGAACATGGGGGAATCACCCAACACATTGGCGCTTATCAAATTAAGACTAAAAATAATGAAAAAATTACTTTTGTTGATACCCCGGGCCATAAAGCTTTTACCCAAATGCGAGCTCGTGGAAGTGCGGTAACAGATATTGTTGTTTTAGTTGTTGCTGCTGATGATGGTGTAATGTTACAAACGAAAGAAGCCATTGATCATGCCAAAGCGGCGGGAGTGCCGATTATTGTTTTTATTAATAAAATTGACAAAGTTGGAGCAAACTTAGATAATGTTATGATGCAATTATCACAAGAAGATTTAACTCCTGAAGAATGGGGGGGAACAGTTTCTTACGTTAAAGGAAGTGCAAAACAAAACCAAGGGATTGATGAGTTATTAGATACAATTTTACTAATGGCTGATTTAATGGAATTAAAAGCTAATCCAAATCGTTTTGCCTTAGGAACTGTTATTGAATCGCATTTAGATCGTGGGTTAGGACCAGTTGCAACTTTATTAGTCCAATCAGGAACCTTAAATATTAAAGATGCTTTAGTAGCGGGATGTGCTTTTGGGTATGTTCGTGATTTATCTGATGAAAGTGGCAAAAAAATTAAGACAGTGGGACCTTCAACACCCGTTATTATTCATGGCTTAAATGAGGTTCCCAATGCGGGAGATCGTTTTATGGTCTTTCGTGATGAAAAATTAGCCCGTGAAATTGCCTTAAAACGAAAAGCAACGGATACTATTAATAAGCGTTATAAAAATCAAGTTTTTTCGTTGGAAAGTTTATCTGAACAAATTAAAGATGGACAATTAAAACAAATTAATATTATTTTAAAAGCAGACACCCAAGGAACAGTTGAAGCAGTTAAATCAAGTTTACAAAAAATTAATATTGTGGGAGTTAAAATTAATGTTTTACGAGCAACTGTTGGTGCGATTTCCGAAAGTGATGTTACTTTAGGATTAGCAAGTCAAGCCTTTATTGTTGGTTTTAATGTTCGTCCAACTGCACATGTGCGGAAAAAAGCCGAAGATGAAGGAGTGGAAATTCGTTTGCACACCATCATTTATAAGTTAACCGAAGAAATTATTGCCGCAGCTGAAGGAATGTTAGATCCTGAAATGGTTGAAGAAGTCTTAGGGCAAGCAGAAGTTCGTCAAATCTTCCATCATTCTGATATTGGGACAATTGCTGGTTGTCATGTCACAGATGGAGTAATTCCGCGTAAATCACGAGTACGTATTTTACGTGATGTGGTTATTGTTTATGATGGTGAATTATCCTCATTAAAACATGTTAAAGATGATATTAAAGAAGCAAAAGTTGGTGCTGAATGTGGGTTAACAATTAAGAATTATAATGATTTAAAAGAACAAGATGTGATTGAAGCATATATTGAGAAAGCTGTTACTAAGTAGCAGTTTTTTTGGGTTGTTTTATGTTTTTTTGGGTTGTTTTCTTTAATTTTGTCGAAAACTCTTGATGAAATAAAAAAAATCATCAATATGACAATTTGAAAACTAATTTTGTGTAAGATTATGATTTTGCTTTAAATTTTTTAAACGTTAAAATATAATACCGTTGATTGTTGGTTTGGTGTTAAACCTTTGTGTTGGTATTTTCATTTTCAGAGCTTTAAATAATTTTGAATATTAGTGAAACCCAAACCATGATAATGAATTAAGGCTTCTTTAAGACTGGATTGTAATTTACTAATCTTATTTAACTTTTGATAACTAGTATCAGGGTTTGTACTAGTTTTGGTGGAATATAGAGTAGAATTTGTTTGTTTTGCTACTAATAAATATAGTGGTTGCATATCAGAAATAATTATTGATTTTTCTTTAATTAGTTGCTTATTCATATTTTCAATAATCCATTGTTTTTGTAATCTTTTGGTATTGGTGGATTGAACAAAAATATTATTATTGCTATCAACCGCCATTTGAATACAGCATTTGGTATCAGTTGAAAATGGATCGAGATGAGTTTTTCGTTTATCAAATTTATCTTTAAAATTGCCTTTATGAATTTCTTTAATAAATGTTTCATCCATTTGGATTTGACCATTTAATTTTTTAAATTTTAACTGTGTATTTTCTAATTGTTTTGATTGCATTAATTTTTGTCGATTATATCAAGCGGTTTTTGGGGTTGTTTTAATAAAACGAGAAATTATTTTACTAGATTGTCCTAACAATGAAATTTGAATTAATAAATTTCACTGTTCATAATTTAAATGACTTCAATAAGTAAAATGATGACGAAATGCATCAAAACTAGCACGACATTTTTTACATAAATATTTTTGTTTTCCTTCGGAATTATGACCATTTTTAACACAATGAAAAGATTTGCAATTAGGACATATAATGCCTTTATCTCTAAATTTTTGATCAATTTCATTTAAACGTTTTTGTTTTTTAATTAAGTCTGCTTGTTGTTTTATTTTTTCATAAAATTCTAAAAATTGATCATCTGTTAAGCTATTTATTAATTCTGTAATTATTTTTTTCATCATTTATTTACCTCTATATATTAAAAATATACCTAATTTTAGGTATATTTTATAAATATCAAGAGTTTTCGACAAAATTAAAGGTAGAAACCCAATAATTTGGGTTTTTATAATGTTAAAATAAGAAATAAAGGAGTAAGAAGATGATTTATACATTAACGTTAAACCCAGCAATTGATCAAATTATTGAAGTTCCTAATTTTCAGTTAGGCGAAACAAATAAAGCGGTTGGGGAATATGATGTCATTGGTGGTAAAGGAATTAATGTTGCTGTTATGTTACAACACTTAGGTTATCCAACAACGGCGTTAGGATTTTTGGGTCGTGATAACAAGGAAATGTTTGAACATTATTTAACAGAGCAACAAGTGCCGGCTTATTTTCATGAAGTTAGTGGTAAAACCCGTACGAATATGAAAATTAAAAGTTTAGAAACTAAGCAAGAAACAGAATTAAATGGGGTTGCTTTTGCAATAACAGATGCCGATGTTACCACAATTTTAACCTTAATTAAAGCAAAAGTAACAAAAAATGATTGTTTAATTATTTCTGGTTCATTACCACAGCATTGTGATCATAATATTTATCAAATCATTAGTACTTATTGTTATGACCATCAAATCTCATTTGTTGTTGATGCAACAAAAGATGCATTATTATCAACTTTAGCAACAAAACCATTTTTAATTAAACCAAATTTAGCGGAATTAAATGAATTGTTTGGAACAAATTACGACTTTAAGCAAGTAACAGTAATTGTTGCACTAGGCCAAAAGCTTCGTGCGCAAGGTGCGCAAAATGTTTTAATTAGTAGTGGCAAAGATGGGAGTATTTTAATAACAAAACACGATGTTTACTTAGCAAATACAGCAACAGGACAGTTAGTTAATTCAGTTGGAGCTGGTGATTCAATGGTTGCTGGTTTTGTTGGTACTTATTTAGCAACAAAGGATTATCAAGCGGCATTGTTAATGGGAATTTGTGCGGGTTCAGCAACTGCTTTTAGTCCGAGGATTGCTTCTCGTGAATTGGTTGAAAGTTTAAAACCACAAATTACAATTACAATTTTTAAATAAAAAAAATGATATTTTTTAAAATATCATTTTTTTATTTTATGTATATATCGCTATGACTATGTTACTTTACTTATTGTACTTACAATTCTATCAATCAGTGTACCAAAAAATTGGCAGACAGTTTGGGAAAAACTATTTTTCCCATCTTAATTATATTGTCTTTTTTTTGTGATAGGCAATTATTTAATTATTTTTTTATAAAAGTGGTAAAGTTTGGTAAATTGCTATTTTTTTGGTCGTATAAAAAATATTGGGGTTTTGGAAAAAAACTCGGAAATTGAATAAGAATAATAAATTAAACCATTTACTAAAATGGTTTTTTTATTTGTAAAACCAAAATTATTAATTGATTCAGAGAAAGGACAGCATCTTAAATTATTAAAATAGAAACTTTTTACACAACTTTCTGATACCCTCTTTAAGTTGTTTACACATTTATAAATATCTTAGAAATCTTTACAAAGTGTATCTGTTTTTCTCCTAATTTAAGGTGTTGTCCTTTCTCTGTTTCAGTTAATTAATTTATTAAAATTACAACTTAATGCAGTGTGGGACGGTTATTTTAAATAACTAAGTGTTTTTATTCCACATGAGGCGGTCTAGCCCAGCGGTAATCAGTCCGTAAATAATAGACGCTTTAACAAGCGATAGTCGTGATAAGTGCGAGGTCAACATCAAACGACAATAAATATTGAGATGGCCACTTTATAAATAAATTTGCGATAGATATTATCCCATTAGAGGATGACAGAGGTTTTAAAAACCACAAAGCCAGCATTAGGCTCTTCAAGGTGCAAGTGAATTTATTTTAAAAACTGAACGCTTTGACCTGAAATGGTGCGGATGAAGAGAGAGAATTCTCTGGAATTATCTTATAAAAACAACTGTCGATTATTAAACATTAAACAATAAAACATACCGCCACCGCTCACCCGCAGTGAAGCGGATGGCGTAGTAAATAAATAGATAAATACTTAATTATATAACTAACTCTTGCTTTGGCACTTTCACTTGGGAGTGAGTGCCAGCGAGTTAAAAATAGGAGGTAAATATGACAATCAAAAATCTAATATCAATATATATGTACAATGATTTTTGTATTAATATATTTGATAATAAAACAGGGCAAAAAGAAAATATTAATGATGATATTAATTTAATTAAAAATGAAGAAGCACATTTATTAAATCAAGAAATAACTTATTTTGATATTAAAGAACAAAAAGGAAGAAAATTAATAGAAATATTAATAGCAAAGAACGAGGTAAATTAGTATGTGAAAAGATGAAAATGGTTATGTTTATACTGAAGAAGATTTATTTAATATGGCATTAGAAGAATGTCATTCAGAAGAAAGTGCTTATGAATATATTGATAATTTAATTAATGAAATGGAATTAGAGGAAATTTAATTATGGCAGATTTAAAATTAAATAATGAAGTTAAAAATATTACGTATCCATTTTATTTAAAAGGAAATAATTTTAAAGAATTAAGTTTAAAAGCATTAACAATTAAAAAATGAATTGATGAAAATGGACAAGAATTAGCAGAATTTATATATCGACAACAAGCTTGATTAATAAATGGAGAATATAAATCACAATCACTAAAAGATTTAAAATTAGTAGTTTCAAAAATTGATTATATTTTTAGAGAACCATTAGAATTAATAAAATCTTTTAAAGATGAATTAAATTTTATTAGAAAAGATATTTTGAATTTAGAAAATAATATTAAGAATAATCATGATTCTTTAAAAAATAATGTTATTAATATTCAATTTCAAAAACAAAATGAAATTATTGAAACTCATAAAAAAGAACAATTTTTAGAAATTAAAAGTGTAGCAAAACAAGAGCAAGAATTAAAAATTATTACTAGTAATTTTCGGAAAGAAAAATTATTAATTAAAGATATTGAGGTTATTGGTATTAATGATGATTTTTTACAAAATGCTGATAAATTAGAACTTATTAATCTTATTAAAAATTATTTAGTTGTTGATGAACAAATTGTTAAAAATGAAATTAAAGATCAGTGAGATAGTAATAAAGATATTAATTTAATTGGGGTTAAAGGTATTAATTTTAAAATAAATAAAGGAGAAAAATAATATGGCAAATATTGTTGAATTTTTAAGAACAGATAAAGCAACAGAATGAATAAAAAGTAAATTTTCTAATGAAAATGAAATTGCAAGATTTAAAAGTAATATAGTTGCAATATCAAATAGTAATGAATTATTACAAAAAGCAGATCCAAAAACAATTATGACTGCTTGTTATCAAGGAGTTTTATTAAATTTACCAATGGAAAAACAATTTGGTTATGCTTATGTAGTTCCATATAATACTAAAATAACAAGAATTATTAACGGTCGCGAAATCCAAGAATGAATTAATCAAGCTCAATTTCAAATAGGTTATAAAGGTTATATTCAATTAGCACAAAGAAGTGGTCAATATTTAGATATGTCAGTATCAGATGTTAGAGAAAATGAATTAGTAAATTATGATCGTTTAAAAGGAACTAGTTTTAATTGAATTCAAAATGAAGATGAAAGAGAAAAATTACCAATTATTGGTTATGTAGCATACTTTAAAATGGTTAATGGTTTTGGAAAAACTTTATATATGACCAAAGAACAAATGGAAAATCATTTTATGAAATATTCTAAAACTTATGCTAAAAATAAATCATTTTATATTGCTACTTTTGATGAAATGGCATTAAAAACAGTATTAACATCTTTATTAAGAAAATGAGGTATTATGTCTGTTGAATTACAACAAGCTTATAAATCAGATCAGGCAGTTATTACAACTAATGATGAAAAGATTTATATTGATAATGATAGCAATATAAGCATAAATAAGGGTCAAATTAGTAATGAAAATATATCAAGTGAAGAAGTTGACAGATAATAATTTAGTTAAAGAAGAAGATATATCAAATGTAGTGCCAACAATTAATAATAACAACGATGAGGAATGAGCCACTTGATAAAAATAGGTATTGACCCATCAGGAACAGGTACTACTGCTATTGTTATTTATGAAGATAATAAATTAATTGAAAAATTAGAATTTACAAATAAAAATTGAAAAGAACAATATGAATTTATTAATGATAAATTGTTTGATTATGAAGAAAAAATTAATATTGAAGATTGTTTATATACATCTGCTAATGCAAGTAAAGATAGAGATGATTTATTAAGATTATTAGGAGCATTATCTGTTTATAAATATTTTATTAATTGAGTATCACCAAAAAATACTAAATCAGTTGTTAAAAATATGGAAAATTTAAGTAAATATAATGATAGTTGTATATGAAAATTTGATAAAGATACTAATTTAACTTATCAATATGGTAAAGGTTGATTTTATAATAATGAAAAAATAAGTAATCATTTACGAGATGCAATTATTATTGCTAATTATGAAAGTTAATATTATGAAACATTCATATAATCAAAAAACAGGAAAGTATTATTCTTGTCAAATTCGTAATGTTAATATTTACTTAAATAAAAATGAAGAAAAAGTTTGAAATGAATTTAATAACTTTACTTATTCGCAACGAATT
Organism: Spiroplasma endosymbiont of Sarcophaga carnaria; assembly: GCF_964019595.1. NCBI lineage: Bacteria > Bacillati > Mycoplasmatota > Mollicutes > Entomoplasmatales > Spiroplasmataceae > Spiroplasma > Spiroplasma endosymbiont of Sarcophaga carnaria. Next base: position 555,523 of record NZ_OZ026456.1, on the reverse strand, counting down.
GAATATCTTATTAACTTTTATATAACACATTATAAAGGAAATAAAGAATATGAATAATTATATTTTATGTTATCGATCTGAACAAGGTAATCGCCCTTGTAAAAACCCTCGTGGTGAATATATAATTGGGATTGATAAACAAGATGTAGATATTAATTCAACTGAATACTGAGAATATTATAAAAATAATTATGGAAAAAATAATTTAGTTATTTGTAAAGTTAAAAATTTAGACTTAATATTAGAAAATAAAAAATAACCAATTAAGGTTATTTTTTTTAAATACTATTTGTTAGTTTTTTAATAGCATCTTTTTGTGCTTGTTTTTTGTCATTTACTTTAACTTGTTTTTTAACATTTTTAATTTGACCTGTTTTTAATGCTAATTCTGTTGCATAATCAGGTCCTCGTAAATGTTTTTCGTGAGCAATAACAGCAGTTCTTAATTCTCTAATTTCTGCTTTATATTTTTTAATTTTTTTAGCAGATAATCCAAGAATACCAAGACTACCCATTCCACCAGCACCCGCTAACACAAGTAAAGCAATTACTATTTCATTACTAATTTCCATTTCTTTATTTCCTTTCTTATCCTTACTCAAACAGTGGCCATCCATTCTTTCAGAACAAAATAATTTATAAATTAAACTATATAACCACCCAAAAATATCAACCGCCCCTATATATAGTTTATTTTAAATTTAATTCTTTGTTATTTTCTTCTTGTTTTTTAGTATATTCATCTTGCATATTTTTAAATATTTCTTCTGTTATACCATCCAAATTATTTCATTGTTTTGCTATTCTTGGTTGAATAACACGAGAATTAATTCGACAATCTAAGCAATGTCTTAAATGGTCTTTTTTTCATTTTGATTTATCAATTCAAATAATAATTAAAGAAATTATTAAAGTAATTAAAGGTAAAATTGTAAATACTAATCCCATTTTAGATATTTTTAATCGTGGAATATCAATTTTCATATCTACTTTGGGTTTACTACTAGCAACAAATATACCCTGAATTCCGTGTGTAAATAAAGGTGTTAATAAAATAGCAATTCCATTACCTCAATATTGACCATAATTATATCAATTAATATTATCTTTTATTGCATTGATCATGCCATATTCTAATCAACAATTTAATGCTAAAAATATCAATGTATAAAAACTAACTACTCAACTACGAATTTTATATTTTCTTTCTCATTCTCTAATATCTTTATGAGTTCAATTATAAGTCGGAATAGGGTCTTTTTTAAATCAATTTCAAGGTAAGGCACCTTTTAATCAAGTTGTTTTATCTTGTTTCATTATTAACTCACCAATTTTCTTTTAATTTTTAAATTACCTATTTTTATATTTTCAAAAGAACTAATAAGACCATTTGTGTCAATATACCAACCTGAAACACCTTTACTAGATGATACAACAATTCCACAACCAATATCAAAATCTTCTTTAATTTTGTCGAAAACTCTTGATGAAATAAAAAAAATCATCAATATGACAATTTGAAAACTAATTTTGTGTAAGATTATGATTTTGCTTTAAATTTTTTAAACGTTAAAATATAATACCGTTGATTGTTGGTTTGGTGTTAAACCTTTGTGTTGGTATTTTCATTTTCAGAGCTTTAAATAATTTTGAATATTAGTGAAACCCAAACCATGATAATGAATTAAGGCTTCTTTAAGACTGGATTGTAATTTACTAATCTTATTTAACTTTTGATAACTAGTATCAGGGTTTGTACTAGTTTTGGTGGAATATAGAGTAGAATTTGTTTGTTTTGCTACTAATAAATATAGTGGTTGCATATCAGAAATAATTATTGATTTTTCTTTAATTAGTTGCTTATTCATATTTTCAATAATCCATTGTTTTTGTAATCTTTTGGTATTGGTGGATTGAACAAAAATATTATTATTGCTATCAACTGCCATTTGAATACAGCATTTGGTATCAGTTGAAAATGGATCGAGATGAGTTTTTCGTTTATCAAATTTATCTTTAAAATTGCCTTTATGAATTTCTTTAATAAATGTTTCATCCATTTGGATTTGACCATTTAATTTTTTAAATTTTAACTGTGTATTTTCTAATTGTTTTGATTGCATTAATTTTTGTCGATTATATCAAGCGGTTTTTGGGGTTGTTTTAATAAAACGAGAAATTATTTTACTAGATTGTCCTAACAATGAAATTTGAATTAATAAATTTCACTGTTCATAATTTAAATGACTTCAATAAGTAAAATGATGACGAAATGCATCAAAACTAGCACGACATTTTTTACATAAATATTTTTGTTTTCCTTCGGAATTATGACCATTTTTAACACAATGAAAAGATTTGCAATTAGGACATATAATGCCTTTATCTCTAAATTTTTGATCAATTTCATTTAAACGTTTTTGTTTTTTAATTAAGTCTGCTTGTTGTTTTATTTTTTCATAAAATTCTAAAAATTGATCATCTGTTAAGCTATTTATTAATTCTGTAATTATTTTTTTCATCATTTATTTACCTCTATATATTAAAAATATACCTAATTTTAGGTATATTTTATAAATATCAAGAGTTTTCGACAAAATTAAAGAAAATCTTTAAAAGTTTCTAAAAACATATATGGTAAAATTGAAAATTGACATCATATTTTATATTCAAATTTAGAACTATCAAAATTTTTAATTTGATATGTTAGACTACTATTTGGATTAAAATCACTAGTATCTACAAATTCTCAATTACTACTACTAATAAGTATATCACCATTACCTAATAATTAATTACCATTAATAGTTTTAATATTTTCACCCGATATTAATTGATCTTGTTTTAAATCAGAAACAGTAATCTCATTTTTATCATTTTTAATAATATATTTATTATCAATTTTAATATCACTACCGCCACTTTGTTTTGCTTTTCATACATTATTTTCATAATAAATCGTGTCATTATCAAACGGAACAATAAGTTTAATATATTCGTTATAATCAATTTTAGAAAAGTCATTAATAGTAGAATAAATAATATTTATTGAATTATCAGTTTGTAATCGTTCTTTTAATCAAAATAATAATGTTGGATAAAAAGTTTTTTTACTAATATGCTTATATTCTTCTTCTCATGGATGAGCATAATTATCTAAACTATAATTATAAGGTCTAGATACTGTTTTACTAGATATAATATCAATAATTTCACCTGCTAATTTTAAAGCATTTTTAACATCACGAGTAATATTTTCATTTGCTTCTGGGTCATTAGTTTGTGAATATGCTACACCACCTTGTGAAAATGAAGCACTACCAGTTAAATCATTAACTCCTTTTGGTAAATATCAATTTATAACTGCTAATAAACAAGCAGATTTAATATAACTTAATCATTTATCATATTCAATTAAACCAGTATTATCTTTTTTTACTCAAGGAAACAAATCTTTTTTATTAATTTTATCTGAAATTGTTCCACCTGATAATCTATCCATTCATAAACTAGTTTTTAAAATAGCATTATAAATTAAATTATCATTATAAGCAGATTGTTTACGATCATTAATAGGTTGTCAAAGTTTACTTTCTTTAACATCTTCAACTGTTATAAATAACAAATTACTTAAATTATTTTCCATATAAAACACCCCTTAATTGATTACGATATTTATTTTTTAAATTATTTGGTTTATAACTATTAACCTTTCTTTTGGTTTTATTAATTGCTTTAATAGATTTATTAACCTGATAAAATTTATTTTTAACTGGTGTTTTATATAAATTCTTAATATTTTTAACATCACTTTTTCGTTCTCGATATCATTTTTTATTATTAATTTCACCAGCAAAATTAAAATTAAAATGTCCAATCTTTAAATTATTAATAAACTTTTTAATTTGTTGTAATTTTTGAACTGTTGGTAATGTTAATTTAGTAGTTCCTTTGGGATATTTTTCTTTTAATGCTTGTGGTAATCGTTTTTTAATATAATTTCTTAAATGACTAGGTAACCATTTTCTTAATCAATAACGCCAAAATAAAGTTCCAGCATTAGAAACAGCATTACTTAATAATTTTCATATTTCAACTGGAACACTAGGATAAACATAAGGTCCATAAAACTTAGGATGTTTTGCTGTTTTTGTATATATTAAAATAGTTAAATTACCTGTTAAAGTTAACTTATTTGTAATATTAAACATACCACTATCAAGTCAACTACTATTTAAAGGTTGTCAATTAGTATTTAGATAATTTTCATTTTTAAATTGTTCTCTATTTTTAATATTATTATCTTTTTCTAATTGACTTAATATTTGTTGTATTTCTTTTTTATGACCTTTTTTAATTAAATCTAAATAAGTAAATGGATTTAATCACTGATAAATATCTTCAACTTTACTTGTAATTTTATTATATTTATCAGTAATATAATTAATTGGTTTTAATACTTTATTTTGAACTTGATTAACTCTATTAATTAAATTTACAAATTTACTTATTAAAGGTTTATTTTCTAAATTAGATACTAATAAAGTTAAAACGCGTAATATTAGTAAATTCATTGTTTATTAAGAATTTTTAATTACTACATCAATTGGATTTGTTTGACCAGTAGCATTGTTTTTACCCTCAATTTGAACTTCAACAGTTTTATCATTTGTAATATTAATTGGTCAATCTTCACCCCCAGCTTCAATAAAGTAATCATAATCATTCTCAGTTAAAGAACTATCTATGGCTTTAACTGCTTTTAAAACGACAGCTTTAAATTGTGGTTTTAATTGTTCTGGTGTTGCTTGTGTTGGATCTGTAACATGAATAGTTGGTTTATCTAATTTATTAATCCCACTAATATCAATTTTATTTGATGATGGAATTACATAATCAACGGGCACTCTAAAAGTTTTATTTAGATTACTTTTAGCAGTATTAATTTCATCTTCTGTTGGTTGTTTTTCTAAAATAATTTTACATGTTTTTGGATATAAAATTGTTGGTGTTGCATATTGTACTTTACCAATTCATTTAGGGTTAGCAGTATCATTATCTAAAACTTGTTGAATAGTATCCATATTAATTGGATAAGCTCATACTTGTTTATTAATAATTAAACCATTTACATTAGTAAAATTATAACCTTTATCACGGTTAACTTGTCCTTTTGTATATGTTTTTTCTAAATGAAAACTTTTAGATACAGGAATACCCATTGCAGTATTTTCATATAATTCACCATTAACCATTGCTTTTAATTGGGCTTGTGAACCAATTACTTTTAAATACGCAGGTGTTAATCCTAAATAGGCACGTCGTCCTAAAACCATAAACATTTTATCTGTTGGTAATCCAAAATATAAATTACTAATTTGATTAGTTAATTCAATCAAAGTTTCATTTAATGTAAAAAATGCCTTATTTGCATCATCAGCATTTTCAGCTGTATAACTACGAAATGGAATTACTTCATATTGACCATCTGCTAAACAATAATCATAAATAGCCTGAATTAATTCACATTCTAAATTAACAAATTTATTCTGTACAACACTAGAAATAGCGTCGGCAATAACACTATTTTTAATATTTTGTTCTATTAATGCCAAGTCAAAAGCCTCATTCATTAATTTTAAATTAAATCTTTTATCAATAGGAACTGGAATTCTTGTTAATCCCATTGTTTGCGTTGTCCCACCATTTGGTAATGAATAATCATCTTGTCATACTACACGATGAGTTAAATTATATAGTGCTTGTCCTGCATTAGGTAATCAAGCAACTTGTTCTGCGGTTGCAGTAGCATACTGCATAATACTTGCATATTCATTATATAAAGGTCCACGCAATAAAGCATTAACCATATCAACATAGGATTTTTGACCTGTTGTGTTACCTTGTAATGTAAAAGGTACTTGTGGCAAATTAATTGTTGCCATAATTTCACTCCCTTATTATCTAAGGTTTTTAAGTGTATAATCAGTTAATTTTTTAATTTCTTCTGGAGTATATGCTCCTTTTTCTTTAATAGTTTCAATTTCATCATTTTTATTTTCAACCGATTTTTCAATCATATCTTTAATAAAATTAGTTGGTGAAACTGATGGTTGTTCTTCAACAAACAAATCAGGTTTTAATTCTTTTAAAGTTTGCATTTTTTCAGATAAAGAACTACCACTAACTTTTTCTAAATTAATTTTAATATCTTCAATTTTAGTAGATGGAACATCTTTAAATGCTTTTAATTCATCTAATTCATTAGATAATTTAATAAAGTCTTCTTTTGATATAACATCTTCGCGTTTTTGCACACTTTCTCTAATTTGTTTTGCTTCATTATTAAACTGATTTAAGATATTTTCAGCAATCTCTTCACTTAAACCTTGTTCTATTAATTGTTCTTTTGTAAGTGCCATTTTATAAACTCCTCTTTTTTTATTCTTGTTCGATTAACAAGTCAGCATAAACTCTTTTTTGATACAAAAAGATTAAAACTTATATTAATTATATACTTATAGTTTATAAATACAATACTTTTTATAAACAAATACTAAACATAATTTATTATGTTGTTAATTTAACCCTTAAAACAATTAATAATAACTATTTTTCAAGATAAAATTTTAAAATAATTTCTAATTTTGCTTGCATATATATATATATATATATATACTGAAGGTAAATCTTGATAAAGAATTTCAATAAATAGTTTCAAGATAAGAAAAGGAGAAATACAGTAATGAAAAAATTACTTAGTTTATTAAGTGTATTAACTATTAGCGGAACTGCTGTCCCAACAACAATTGCTGCTAGTCCTTATCAAAAAGAAGAATCACAAAAAGATAATTTAAAAACCTTAAAAAGAGTTAAAAGAGATTTATGAACCACTAACATTTGAGATCCATTTAAAAATAAAGTTGTTGATCCAGTAAACAAAGTTTGAACTGATAATGTATTTGATCCAGCAAAAAATATTACACAAAATTGTTTAAATAATATGGGTAATATGCTTAAAGAAGGCGGAATTAGAGCGGGAGTTGGTGCTGCTGGTGGAGCAGTTACAGGTGCTGCTGGTGGTGGTCTTGTCGGTTCTGCTATTGGAGCAGGAGTTGGTGCTGCTGGTGGATTTGTTAGTGGTGCTGCTGAGAAATGTATACGTGCAAATGTTAATTAAATCAATTATAAAAAAATTTATGGAAATAAATTTTTATTTCCATTTTTTATTAAATTATCAAAAAATAGAAAGGAATTGAAAATATAAAAAAAATATTAAGTCTTTTAGGAATAATCACTTTAATCGGGACAAGCACAACAAGTTTAATTGCTTGTAATACACCAGAAAAAAAATATACACCTGATGAATTAACAAAATTAAAAGAACAAAACAATATAAAAACAAAAGATGGTATTTTAGAATGAATAGCACCACAAGAATCTCCATTTAACGCAGATAAATATTATTATGTAGTATGACGCGGTGATAAAAATAATAATTGAAGAATTGTTAAATTTAAACACTCTAATGGTCAAAAAGTTAATGATAAGTATGACAAGTATAAACTTATATCTTCAAATGATGAAAAAAATTTATTTAATTTATTTATTTTAAAAGGGTCTGTAAGTTATTTTTGATTAAAAAAAGATGATGGAACTCACTTTAAATCAGTATATCGTTGAAATTTAGATACTAATGAACCTGATTTAGTTATTGATAATGATGGTAATATAAAAGTTAAAGGAGAATAATAAAGTTATGGATATTCCTTGAATTATAATTATACCAATTATTATTTTTTCAACAATTGTCATAACCATTATTATTCTTATTTATAAAACACAAAATAAAAAAATTTATGAAATTATTGACCAAGAAATTAAAACTAATTTAGAAAAATTAAGTTATACTAATTATGTTTGAAAAAATAATGATAATTATTATAATTTAAAAAGTAGTTTACGCGGTTGTATTATGGATAATAGAAAAACTTTTCCTAGTATTTCAAAAGCATATCAAAATAATTCGCCAACTAAAAAGAAGGAAATTTATAATATTGTAAAAGAATATTTAGAATTAGATAATAAATATTAAACATAATAAAAAAACAAAGTGCATTGAGCACTTTTTATTTTTATCTTGGTTTAAATGTAATTTTAACTGGGCTATCATTATTATTTACCATATTTAAAACACCCAAAGCATTAAGGTCTATTGTTATATCTTTATCATTACCAAAATGATGAAAAGAAGAATTATTAATACCTAAAAATAATTGAGGTAATAATACTTTTGAAAATCTAATTTTTAATTTCATATCATTTGTATAATATGCTTGTAAATATGTTTCTTTAATTTTATCATTAACATTATCGGATAATTTTGTTATTTGAAGTAAAAATTTAATATTACCATGACCTTTTTGTGTTATGTATTTATTTGGATAATCCTCACTAGGTAAACCACTAGTAGAAGCAGTAGCGAATGTTTGAATATCATTTACTCGTATATTATTTGTATATAAAGTTATGGTATTATCAAAATTAACTTTATCAGTTTGTTTTAAACCTGTTTTCTGTAAAGTAATATTAGATAATGAACCAAAGTCATAATCACAAGTAGACCCACCACTATTTAAACCAATATTTCTATCTTTAATATAACTTTCAATTCTATTTGTTTCTGTGTTAACTTGTAAATTATCCAGATTGCTTATTTCAATTGTTTTATAAGAACTAATAAATTTATCTATACTTTGAATTGTTGGGTCAATTTGTCTTAAATTAATTTCAGTTTCATAATAACCATTATATTCAGTACCATCATCAAATAAATTAACATAACTTTGAGAATTTATTGCTTTTTTACATTGTGCTAGGGCTGTAATTTTAGTTATTAATGCTTGTCCTGTTTTACCATCTCAGATATCTTTGGTATATTCTGGGTAATTATATGGTACTGGTGGTAATACATATTGTGGATAATTAAAGGTTGGTATTTCATAATCATGTGGTAATAAGAAACTAGTTTTATAATTAGTTGTCATATAGCGTAAATAATTATTTAATGTACTTTTTGTTTTACCTCTAAAACTTCATACTGATAAGCGTAAATAATATTCTTCATTATTTGTATATGGGTTGTCAGCATAAAAGATAATTTCAAAATTACCTTTATATAATGCTTGAATTGAAAACATATCAATAATATAACTACAATTTGTTCCATCGGGTGTTTGTAAGAATTCGCAATTATTATCTTTTTCACTATCACTAACTGGTGTTTGAGCATCAATTGCTTTGGTTTGTTCATTAATTAAATAAACTCTATTTGTTTTTTCATTTAATTGTTTTAAATTATATGTTGAATAAACTAATTCTTCTGTTGGTTTACCATCCTTATTAGGCATCGTGTAAGTGAAGTGCAACAAATCAACTTTGAAAGGAGTTGATTTTTTTAATGGAAAGAAAACATTATTTTATTTTACGGTCCTTAGTAACTAAGTATGGAAAAGATAATGTTATTAATACGGTAAATAATATTGTAATTAATAATGAAAAAGAAGATGAATAAATTATCCGCGTAATTTATTAGCGGTAATTTATTCAATATAGTTTATTTTGAGCGTAGCGAACACGCGAAGCGTGCCGCGAAAATTAGATTTTTAGGAGGAATAAGTTATGCCAGTTTGATTAACGACAATTTTTAGTGTTGTTATTATATTAGGTATTTTTGCGTGAATTGGTTTATCAATTTATCAAAAAATTCGCCAAATTCGAGGAAAGAAAAAAGATAAAAAAGAAATTGAAAATAAGGAGGATAAAAAATAATGTTAGGTATGTATTTAACAACAGCAATTAATTTTTTAGCAGTTGGTGATAAACCTACTATTTCAGATGGAATGGGTTCTATTTGAAGTGGTTTAGGGCAAGCAATGATGAAAGTTAAAGAAGCAATTTATGCTGTATTACCACAATTAATGACCTTTTTAGGTGATGCGTGAATTATTTTAATTCCATTTGGTATTTTTGTTATCATTAAGATTTTAAACTTTTTCCGTGTTATGGTTAAAGGATTTTAATATTTATTATTACTGATCATATATCTTAGCTATGGCACACTAGCTTTTATGTGAGTTGATTAAATAATTTTGTTGTTTATTTTTGTATTACACACTGTCTATAAGTTATTATTGAAATTATTAGTAATGAAATAATTGTTTTAAAGTAGGATTTAATAAAAATAAGAATATTTTTATTAAGGGTCATATTAATAGTAGTTTTGGAATATAAATTTTTATAATATTCTTTATAAATATATCTACTTTCTTTTTAAAATTTGTAGGCAGTGTGTAGTGCAAAAATATCAATTTAATTATAAATGATTAATTTTATATTTTAATAACTATTATCTTTAATTTTGTCGAAAACTCTTGATATTTATAAAATATACCTAAAATTAGGTATATTTTTAATATATGGAGGTAAATAAATGATGAAAAAAATAATTACAGAATTAATAAATAGCTTAACAGATGATCAATTTTTAGAATTTTATGAAAAAATAAAACAACAAGCAGACTTAATTAAAAAACAAAAACGTTTAAATGAAATTGATCAAAAATTTAGAGATAAAGGCATTATATGTCCTAATTGCAAATCTTTTCATTGTGTTAAAAATGGTCATAATTCCGAAGGAAAACAAAAATATTTATGTAAAAAATGTCGTGCTAGTTTTGATGCATTTCGTCATCATTTTACTTATTGAAGTCATTTAAATTATGAACAGTGAAATTTATTAATTCAAATTTCATTGTTAGGACAATCTAGTAAAATAATTTCTCGTTTTATTAAAACAACCCCAAAAACCGCTTGATATAATCGACAAAAATTAATGCAATCAAAACAATTAGAAAATACACAGTTAAAATTTAAAAAATTAAATGGTCAAATCCAAATGGATGAAACATTTATTAAAGAAATTCATAAAGGCAATTTTAAAGATAAATTTGATAAACGAAAAACTCATCTCGATCCATTTTCAACTGATACCAAATGCTGTATTCAAATGGCAGTTGATAGCAATAATAATATTTTTGTTCAATCCACCAATACCAAAAGATTACAAAAACAATGGATTATTGAAAATATGAATAAGCAACTAATTAAAGAAAAATCAATAATTATTTCTGATATGCAACCACTATATTTATTAGTAGCAAAACAAACAAATTCTACTCTATATTCCACCAAAACTAGTACAAACCCTGATACTAGTTATCAAAAGTTAAATAAGATTAGTAAATTACAATCCAGTCTTAAAGAAGCCTTAATTCATTATCATGGTTTGGGTTTCACTAATATTCAAAATTATTTAAAGCTCTGAAAATGAAAATACCAACACAAAGGTTTAACACCAAACCAACAATCAACGGTATTATATTTTAACGTTTAAAAAATTTAAAGCAAAATCATAATCTTACACAAAATTAGTTTTCAAATTGTCATATTGATGATTTTTTTTATTTCATCAAGAGTTTTCGACAAAATTAAAGACTATTATTAAAAATTAAATAGTATTTTTCAGTGTGTCAATTTTTATTATTTTATATATTTAACATTGTTAATAACATTGTTTATTAAACATTAAATAAACAATATATAGCATTATGTATAACATTGTTAATAATCAGTGTTTTTATCAATAAGTAAACAATATATAAACATTAAATATAACATTGTTTATTAAATAAATATTTAGTTAGGAGTTGATAAAATTGAGTAATTTTGTTAAGAAAAATCAAAATATAGAAAATTATTTTATTCGTAAAGAGTTGATAGTTTTTGAAACAGAAAAAGCAATTTTTATAAATTTACCTAATCATAATCGTCATATTGGTTTTTGGTTGAGTAATAAATTTATTTATCCGAGTGAAAAACACTCAGAACAAGTAGCAATCGGTTTGATTTATGATAATTCTTATCCTATTGTAAAATATGATGAAAATTTAAAACGTCATGTGTGAAAATATTTAACTGGAGCAGAACTAATCAATTTGTATAATCAATAAAAATAAAATTATTTTACACAAATGAAAAAAGCAATATTTCCTGGTGAACCTCAAAAAGTAAAAACAACTAACAATAATTTAACAAATTGAAGTGATGAAAAAGTAGATAAATTAATTAATGACTTGAAGGACTTAAATTAATGGGTTTATATGATTATTGAGTTCAATTTGTTAGTTATATTATTGGTTCAAATGCTCCTGAATTTTTATATGTCATATCATTTGTATTATTTATCGTTTTATTTTTGGGGATGTTTTTTAAACTTATTCAGAAAATGTGGAGTTTTTAAATATGCAAAATGATTGAGAAAAATTAAAAGAGTTTTTTATTTATGTATTTTTGTTTATAAATAAAACGAATGTTGAAATTATTACAACTTGAAATTTAACTCAAAATGAATATTTAACTCTTATGATTGGTATTTGAATTGTGATTTTATTTTTAACGTGGTTTTTATTGTGAATGGTTTTTAAAATAGTTGGGTATTTTAAGTAATGAAAAAATTTATATTTTTCTTAAAAAATTATTGTTATATTGGTGGTTCAATGATTTTGTTTAGTTTAATTGATTTATTACTTTGAATAATTTCATTAAATTATACCGGTTTAGTATTTTGATTATTGTTTGCTTTGCAATGTGTTTATTTTGTCTGATGAGTTTGAAAAAACATATTTTATCAGTTGAGTGCTTTTCGTTTAGTTAATTTTGTTTGAGATAATCCGTTATCAGTAATTATTGGTAAGTTAGGGACGGGAAAAACTTTACTTTTAACTTATTTATCACAAACTATGAAACTATTAACAGATAAGATTTATAGTAATTATCCGTTAGAAGATGATAAAGTTAAAGTTTTAACATTTAAAAATTTAGATTTTACAGATAGAACAAAACCAGTTCCCCCAGATGATAGTGTTATTTTATTTGATGAAAGTTATTTATATATTGATGGAACTAGTCCCCACGATGAGAAAAAAGTTCATAGTGGTAAAATTCCGTGAATTGTATTAGCAAGACATTTTGGTAATCGTGCTTTATTTACAGCTCAGCGTGAGGGTATGATTTGAAATAATATTCGACAATTAGCAAGTGGTATTATTATTCCAATTTCATTGAAAAAACCTATTGCTAAAAAAGGATTTAATTTTTTTAATCGTTTCTTTATTATGCGAATTGGTATTTTTCAAGATATTACAGATTATGAAATTTGAAAAACAAAATCAGTAGAACGAACAGCCGAAGGTAAACGAGCAAAACATAAGTCGGATGTTGGGTTAGGAATTCGGTTTTTTAAAATAATTATTCCATTAGAATTTGCACAGAAATATGATAGTAAATGATGAAAGTTTGTTCGTGATTTAAAAAATGATGAAATAGTTAATTATAAAGAATATTATTGGTCAGAAATTACTAAATTAAGTGTTAAAGAGCGTTTAGTATTGTTTGATATTGATATTTTGAAAAAAAATTTAAAACCTAAAAAAGAAAAAGGAAGTGATAAAGATGATTAATTTATTATCAGAAAGTAATAATTGAGATAAGATTTTTAGTTTTATTTTTGATGTATTTTTGTTTATTTTTGATGTAATTTGAAATACTAAATTACCAATGACAAATACAACTATTGCTTATTTTATTATCTTTTTTATGGTTGTTAAGTTATCAATTTATGCTATCCACGGAACAAGAACACAATATAATGAATTAGGTTCAACTGTTAAAAACAATACATCAAAATTGTATGCTTCAACAGTACGTGGTGTTAAAAAAGCACATAAGGCTAATAAAAATGGTCGGTGAAAGGAAACAGATTAATGATTAGATTAGTTTTATTAGTTGCTGCAATTGCTATTTTTGGTACTAGTTTTATTACGGTGATTATAAATCAATTAACATCAGCAAAAAATATCATTATGGATTTATATAACTCAGATACTTTTTTACTTTCTTTGTTTGGTAAAATGGCAATTTTGTTTAGTCATCCATTAATGTTAACAATATCAAGTTTATATATTGTTGGGTTTATTGTTTCAAAAACATTGTATAGTTAGGGGTTGAATTATAAATATGAAAAAATCATTATCTTTATTTGCCATATCTATTTTAGGTATTTTAGGTTTAATTATTCCATTTATTACTTTAACAGCATTTAAACCCTTAAATCAGCAGAATTATACTGTTAATTAACAAACAATGGGAATGAATGAAACTGATTTTATTAATACAATGTTTTTACGCAGTAGTTTTTTTGAAAACTGGTCTGAAACAAATTACTTTATTAATCCAACTCTAAAAACATCACAAACATTAACTTATAATGATCAGTGATATTTAGACTTTTTAAAGGATAGTTATTCAACGGGAATTTCATTTGATAAGCCTAGTGATGAGTTTATGGATTTATATAAAAATTGAGATACTTATGCTAAACAATATAATATTGATAAATTCTATGATGTTGATAAAAAACAATTTTTAAAAGAATTAACTAATTTTTCTTATTCTTTTGCTAAGTATTTTAATACTGTGGAAGTTATTAATAAATTAGAAAGAGGTATTGATAATTTACAATTAGTTAAAATGATTAATGAGTTTTGAATACAAATTCCTAGAACACAGGCACCTAATAAATAATTTTTAACTGCTACTAATAAATGATATTTTTATGGAGAAAAAAGAAATGGTCAATATTTGCTTACAAAATTTTATTTTGATAATAATTTTATTAAAAATCAAAACACTTGATGACAACACTTAAAAAATGATTCAGATTTTATTTGAAACTATAATTTAGTATATCGTTGAGATGGAAACGGTGAACCAGAATCACCCGTTGTCTTTAATTTTGTCGAAAACTCTTGATATTTATAAAATATACCTAAAATTAGGTATATTTTTAATATATAGAGGTAAATAAATGATGAAAAAAATAATTACAGAATTAATAAATAGCTTAACAGATGATCAATTTTTAGAATTTTATGAAAAAATAAAACAACAAGCAGACTTAATTAAAAAACAAAAACGTTTAAATGAAATTGATCAAAAATTTAGAGATAAAGGCATTATATGTCCTAATTGCAAATCTTTTCATTGTGTTAAAAATGGTCATAATTCCGAAGGAAAACAAAAATATTTATGTAAAAAATGTCGTGCTAGTTTTGATGCATTTCGTCATCATTTTACTTATTGAAGTCATTTAAATTATGAACAGTGAAATTTATTAATTCAAATTTCATTGTTAGGACAATCTAGTAAAATAATTTCTCGTTTTATTAAAACAACCCCAAAAACCGCTTGATATAATCGACAAAAATTAATGCAATCAAAACAATTAGAAAATACACAGTTAAAATTTAAAAAATTAAATGGTCAAATCCAAATGGATGAAACATTTATTAAAGAAATTCATAAAGGCAATTTTAAAGATAAATTTGATAAACGAAAAACTCATCTCGATCCATTTTCAACTGATACCAAATGCTGTATTCAAATGGCAGTTGATAGCAATAATAATATTTTTGTTCAATCCACCAATACCAAAAGATTACAAAAACAATGGATTATTGAAAATATGAATAAGCAACTAATTAAAGAAAAATCAATAATTATTTCTGATATGCAACCACTATATTTATTAGTAGCAAAACAAACAAATTCTACTCTATATTCCACCAAAACTAGTACAAACCCTGATACTAGTTATCAAAAGTTAAATAAGATTAGTAAATTACAATCCAGTCTTAAAGAAGCCTTAATTCATTATCATGGTTTGGGTTTCACTAATATTCAAAATTATTTAAAGCTCTGAAAATGAAAATACCAACACAAAGGTTTAACACCAAACCAACAATCAACGGTATTATATTTTAACGTTTAAAAAATTTAAAGCAAAATCATAATCTTACACAAAATTAGTTTTCAAATTGTCATATTGATGATTTTTTTTATTTCATCAAGAGTTTTCGACAAAATTAAAGCCCGTTGTTGATAATGATGGCAAATTAAAATGATATACTGAATATTATCAAAATGTTCGTTCTTTTTTGCTTAAATATATTGATGTTATTGTACAAGAAAATATCCGAATTCAGCAAGGTGGTAATCCAAACTATGATGACCCAAATTTGGGTAGTGAAAGAATAATTTTTGATTTTGAAATTATTAATAATATGGAAAAATTAGATTGAAAACCTGATGTTATTTTAACTAGAAAATCAATTTATCGGATGATTTTAACAATTGATGAAAATAAAAATATTATTGCTGGTAGTTTAGAATTAACACATTTTAAACAATATTGGGATGGTAATAATGCAAATAGTTATTGGTATACTGATGATTTAGGTTTTTTATTTTCTTTCATAAAAGAAAAAGAAGATACTTTTAATTTTAGTGCTGAAACTTATAATTATTATCAAGGTAATTCTCCTAATATTGGTAAAATGGTTTTTGAACAGATGAAAGGTCAAATTGATATTAATAAATTTTTAAAAGCCTTTTTTACCCATGCTTTGGTACCCGTATTTCAAAATCGCAGTAATTTTATTGAAAGTGGTTATATTGATAATTTACAGTATGATACTGTTTTAATTAATTTTTTTGGTTTAAAATTGATTAATTTTAGAGATGTTTTAATTGATGAAACTAATACTAATAAAAATCAATTTGAAAAACTATTAAATAGTATGTTCACGGTTTCTCAAAATTTTTATAAAGATTATTTACGTACCATTTTTGATTTAGAAAATGATACTTATGTACAAGGATATAATAAAAAATATGGTTTATTAGCAAATAATGGTTTTAAAATTTATCCTCGTTATTTTTATTTTTCTGATAAATACAATCAATTAGACATTAAATTGTATTAAGCATTTAAAAATCGTTTTTATAATACTAATTATGGTAATGTATTTAATTATGATTTTTCAGTTGCAAATAATTATAATATTAATCAAAATGAAGGTTATATTTTTGAAGGTGCTTTAAAAGATAAATACGGTTTAAAATACAAAAAAATTGAAGAACAAAAAATCGGTTATAATGTTTTTGAATTACAAGCCCAAAAAGAAAATGATATGTACCGTTATTATGATTTTAATTTTGGAATTTATAACTGACAAGAAATAAATAATGGCGGGTTGTTTCCTGATGGACAATGATGACAAGCCCAATATGAAAGTTGTAGTTGATATAATTTAGCGTGTCATATAAAAAATGCTGCAATTTGAATTGTAAATAATATTCCCGGTGTTAAACAAGTAAACGAATTAGCAAGCGGTGTTGGTAAAATATTTCAAACAATATATAGTTTTTTTAGTCAAACATTTGAGGTATGAAAATTTAGTCCAGCATTATATAATACAATAACAAATATATTTCTATTAATTATCTTTATGAAGTTTGTTCGATTAATTTAAAAAAGGACTTGTTATTCCTTTTATTCTTTTCAATCAATTATTAGTCCCGTGTCTTTATTAATTTCTGGTATTTGTGGTTCATTGTTTTTATTTCAACGATATACTAAATTATAGTTTCAAATAAAATCTGAATCATTTTTTAAGTGTTGTCATCAAGTGTTTTGATTATTAATAAAATTATTATCAAAATAAAATTTTGTCGTTATATAATTATTTTCATATTTATTTATATAAAAATATCATTTATTAGTAGCAGTTAAAAATTCTTTATTAGGCGCCTGTGTTCTAGGAATATTAGTTAATTTGCTATTTTCTGGTAGTTGTTGTGGTTATGGTGTAGGTTTATTACCCCCCCGTTTTCATTATTATTTGGTTTTTCACAACTAATTAATGTTGTTGTACTTGTTGCTGTTAATCCGATTACTCCTAAAATACTTAGTAACTTTTTCATATTTTACTTCTCCTTTATTAAAATTACTTGAATGCTATAATTGATTTTATCATATATCAATAATGTATTAAATAATTTTAATATTAAATTTATAAATTAATGAAAGGTATATAAATGTTATGTATAGTCATTTAAGTTTTATTGATAAGGTTAAATTGGAAAAATTATTATTATCAAAATTATTTTTAAAAAAGAATGGTGAAATAAATATTTCACAAATTGCTAAATGTTTGAACAGAAATCGTAGTACTATTTTGCGAGAAATTAAGCGTTTTAAAACTATTGATTAATATAGTGCTTATAAGTCAGATAAAATGTATTATGAGAAAAGAAAAAAGAATAATAAAAGATATAAGTTTACAGAAGAACAATTAAATTTTATTAATATAAGATTTAATGTTTATCGTGATTCTCCATCACAACTTATTCATCGTTATTTTCTAAAGTTTGGTATTAAATTTCCTGTTTGTGTTAAAACATTGTATAAATGAATTCGTTTGGGTTTTTATGGTTTTTTAAAACAGAATTTACGTCATCGTGGTAAAAAATATAAAACAAAAGGAAAATTTGATAATCGTGGTAAATTAATTAATTTTAAATCAATATGAGATATTGAGAATAAAGAGACTGATGTTGGTTGATTTGAAATGGATACCATAGTTGGAAAAGAGCATCAACCTAGTAATTTGGTTTTAGTTGAACAAAATAGTAAAAGTTATTTTGTTATGAAATTAAAAAATCATACTGCTAATGAAGTTGTGGAAAAGTTTAAAGATATTGTTATAAGTAATAATTTATTTGGGAAAATTAAAGGAATAATAACTGATAGAGGAAAATAATTTAGTAAATGAAGAGAATTAGAAATATTTGCTGAAACACAAGTTTATTTTTGTGACCCCGGTAAACCACAACAAAAACCATTAATTGAATATATGAATTCTGAACTTAGAGAATGATATCCTAAGGGAACTGATTTTAATAATGTTAGTCAACAAAAAATAAATTGAGTAGTTAATGTTATAAATGATAAATTAAGGCCTGTTCTTAATTGAAAAACAGCAAAAGATGTATTTTCAGATAATTTTAAATAGGTTTATTTGAAGTAATTTAATAAATTATTTTTTAGTGTGCTTAATTTTCCTTAAAATAAAATAAAAACTATAAATATTTTGATTTTTAAAAATTTATAATTGATTTTTTATGATTTTTATTGTATTATTTGACTAATAAGATTTGTTGCACTTCATTTTACATAATTCCAAATTATAAATTTTTAAAGAAAAATGTTCTATAATAAAAATATAAAATAATAAAAATTCTATGGACAAGTCTGGTTATAATAAAATTATTTTAGTAGAAAAGAGTAACATATCCAAAATGATTTTAAGTTTATCACCACAGAATATTACATATTTAGCAATTGTACTTTTTGGTATGATTATTGGAACAATATTATTAATTGTTTGAATTATCCAAAAAAGGCGATTAGCAAATAGTGGCGATTATTATGCTAAAAATAATACAAAATTAGATTTGTGGACTTATATTAAGCGGAATATTGCTTTATACGGAGCATTTTTTTGCTATGTTATTGGAATATCGGGCTTTTTCTTATTAGTTTTATAGAAAGTAATATTATTTTAGAAATTATTTTAAAAGGAGAAAGTTAAAAATGAGTGAAAAAGCAAAACTTAAGCCATTTGTCTCAAGAGCATGATGAAAACGGTCAAATCAGAGGACAATGGCAACGTTGAGCAAATTAAGTAAAGCGTTCTTGTTACCGATTGCCGGAATTTTCTTAGGAGTTGGAGCAACAATTTCATCAAAAGTTGACCCCGCTTCAGCAGCATAATATTTTGGTAATTTTTTAAATAAAATGGGGAATATTGCTTTTGGTAATTTACCAGTTTTATTCTGTATTTCAGTGGCAATGGCTTATACAGAAGATGCCGGGGTTGCAGCTTTAACATCGGTTGTTGGGTTTTTAGTTTTTAATGCCATTCAGTTGTCATTATTAAACGAAGCATTTGCCCACATTCAATATGTTGTTGATATTGAGGGGGTTGCTAATCCAATTAAAGGATTAACGGTTGATGGTTTAAAATCAGCCAGTCCAACCTTATTGACGGCTGATGAGTTATTAAATTATATGCGTAATAGTGAGATTTATCAACGATTAGTTGATAATCCAAATGCAAAAATTGTGATTGTTAGCTCAGCACGAGTAAGTGATCAGTTTAATTTGTTATTTTATACTGGTCAAACTTGAGCGGTACAAAGTAAATTATTAACTGCTAATTTAGGGGTTAATTCATTAAACACCGGTGTTTTTGGTGGGGTTTTTGTGGGGGCGATTGCAGCATTTGCCTTTAATCGTTTTCATAAAACACAATTACCCTTCAGCACTTAGTTTTTTTAGTGGAACTAAATTAGTGCCAATTATTATGTTTTTAGCGGTAATTCCGTTAGCATTTATTTTTATGATTATTTGACCTTTAATTGGAACAGGGTTAGCTTGATTTGGAAATAACTCCGGAAAATTACCTGTTGGGTTAGATTCGTTAATTTTTGAAATTTTTGAACGTTCATTAGTACCATTTGGTCTACACCACGTTTTTTATTCACCATTATGGTGAACACAAGCGGGGGGGAGTATGGCTGATTTAATTGCTAATGTTTTGAAAGACCCGTTAAGTTATATGGCTTTCTTAAAAGATCTACAAGCTGCTGGTTATATTGATGCTAGTGTTGATGTGGCAAAAATTAGTGCTGCTGATGCAATCGTTGCTGTTAACAGTTGAGTATCATCATTAAATGCTTCAACAATTTCAGCAGTTGGAGATCAAACGATTATGTATAAAATTATTGCTGATCCAAAGATTACCTTTACAATGGTAGAACATATGGGCTTAAATCTTGGCAGATTCCAATCTGGAAAATTCCCATTTATGATGTTTGGATTACCAGCTGCCGCGGCGGCAATGTGGTTTAGTGTTCCAAAACAAAATCGTAAACAAGTGATGGGGATTTACTTTTCAGCAGCCCTTACTTGTTTCTTAACAGGAATTACAGAACCAATTGAATTTACCTTCTTATTTGTTGCACCGTGATTATTCTATGGGGTTCATATGCCATTATGTGCAATTTCATTTATGTTAATGTGATTATTACATGTTCATACTTCGATGATGGTGTCAGGAGGATTTATTGACTTTATTGTCTTTGGAATCATTCCATTTGTTGGTGGTAAAGGAACAAACTTCTACTGAATTTTAGTTGTTGGAATCCCATATATTGCAATTTACTTTGCGGCCTTTTACTTCTGTATTAAATACGGAAAAGTTGGCATTCCTGGTCGTGATGGTAGTGCAAAACTATACACAAAAGCTGATTTTAAGGCAAAACAAGGTGGCAGTGAAGCTAGTGCTGTGCCAGCGAAAGGCGATGCGGCCAAACGTGAAAAAGCCCGCAAAATTATTGAATTTTTAGGTGGACCAAATAATATTACTGCTGTTGATTCATATGCGTCACGCTTACGAGTGACAGTTGTTGATAGTAGCGTTGTTGATCAGAACGTGATTAAATCCTTAGGGGGAAGTACCGGGATGATTGTTCGTGGTAAGTCAGTGCAAATTGTCTATGGTGGTGAACAAGAAGTTATTAAACCATATATGCGCGAATTATTAGCGGCAATGCGAAAGGAACAAGCAGCAGCAATTCCAAATGGACAAAGTCCAAAAACTAAATAAATTTTAAAAAACATTAATAATTTTAATTAATGTTTTTTTGTCCTTTAATTTTGTCGAAAACTCTTGATGAAATAAAAAAAATCATCAATATGACAATTTGAAAACTAATTTTGTGTAAGATTATGATTTTGCTTTAAATTTTTTAAACGTTAAAATATAATACCGTTGATTGTTGGTTTGGTGTTAAACCTTTGTGTTGGTATTTTCATTTTCAGAGCTTTAAATAATTTTGAATATTAGTGAAACCCAAACCATGATAATGAATTAAGGCTTCTTTAAGACTGGATTGTAATTTACTAATCTTATTTAACTTTTGATAACTAGTATCAGGGTTTGTACTAGTTTTGGTGGAATATAGAGTAGAATTTGTTTGTTTTGCTACTAATAAATATAGTGGTTGCATATCAGAAATAATTATTGATTTTTCTTTAATTAGTTGCTTATTCATATTTTCAATAATCCATTGTTTTTGTAATCTTTTGGTATTGGTGGATTGAACAAAAATATTATTATTGCTATCAACTGCCATTTGAATACAGCATTTGGTATCAGTTGAAAATGGATCGAGATGAGTTTTTCGTTTATCAAATTTATCTTTAAAATTGCCTTTATGAATTTCTTTAATAAATGTTTCATCCATTTGGATTTGACCATTTAATTTTTTAAATTTTAACTGTGTATTTTCTAATTGTTTTGATTGCATTAATTTTTGTCGATTATATCAAGCGGTTTTTGGGGTTGTTTTAATAAAACGAGAAATTATTTTACTAGATTGTCCTAACAATGAAATTTGAATTAATAAATTTCACTGTTCATAATTTAAATGACTTCAATAAGTAAAATGATGACGAAATGCATCAAAACTAGCACGACATTTTTTACATAAATATTTTTGTTTTCCTTCGGAATTATGACCATTTTTAACACAATGAAAAGATTTGCAATTAGGACATATAATGCCTTTATCTCTAAATTTTTGATCAATTTCATTTAAACGTTTTTGTTTTTTAATTAAGTCTGCTTGTTGTTTTATTTTTTCATAAAATTCTAAAAATTGATCATCTGTTAAGCTATTTATTAATTCTGTAATTATTTTTTTCATCATTTATTTACCTCCATATATTAAAAATATACCTAATTTTAGGTATATTTTATAAATATCAAGAGTTTTCGACAAAATTAAAGTTTTTGTCTATCTCATCAAATCCAATTTTATGATAAAATTATATTGTATAAAAGTGGAGTGGAACATAATGACATCAATTTTTGAATATCCAAAACAGGAACTACAATCAGATTTAGTGGCTTATGGTTTTAAAAAATATTTAGCGGAGCAAATCTTTGATTGAATATATGTTAAAAACATATATTCTTTTGATGAAATGACAAATATTTCAAAGCCAGATCGCATCAAATTACAAGAACATTATACAATTGAACCGTTAAAAATTGCGGTGCAGCAGCAATCAAAAGATGGCACCGTTAAATTTTTATTTGAATTAGCGGATGGTTATAAAATTGAAACGGTATTAATGCCACAAAGTTATGGTAATTCGGTTTGTGTTACCACCCAAGTTGGCTGTAATATGGCCTGTACCTTTTGTGCTTCAGGCTTATTAAAAAAACCCGAAATTTATCAACAGCGGAAATTGTTCAACAAGTAATGATGGTTAATCGTTATTTAGCAGCAACAGGAGAACGTGTTAGTCACATTGTTGTAATGGGGATTTGAGCCATTAGATAACTTTGAAAATGTTATTAATTTCGTTAACATTATTAATGATTCAAAAGGTTATCAAATTAGGGCGCGTCATATTACAATTTCAAATTGTGGTTTAATTCCGAAAATTAGACAATTTGCTGATTTAAAAACACAAGTAAACTTAGCAATTTCATTACATGCGCCAAATAATACAATTCGAAATCAATTGATGCCAATTAATAAAGCATATCCGGTTGAAAAATTAATGGATGTTGTTCGATACTATATTGAACAAACTAATCGTCGGGTTACATTTGAATATATTTTAATTGAAGATGTTAATGATAGTCGTGAAACAGCCTTAGAATTAGCAAAATTAATTCGGGGAATGAATGCTTATGTTAATTTAATCCCCTACAATACTGTTGCTGAAAATGGTTATCAACGGAGTACTAAAATTAACCAGTTTTTTGAAACATTACAACAGCAAAAAATTAATTGTATTGTTCGTCGTGAATTTGGGCACGATATTGATGCTGCTTGTGGGCAGTTACGTGCCAAAAATGAAGGGATTATTAGAAAATAATTATGCAAATACGCTTTGGATACAAGACAGATATTGGGGCTTACCGGAGTAGTAATCAAGACTACTTTGATTTTGCAAACAACAGCTTTAATAATTATATTGCGATTGTTTGCGATGGAATGGGAGGTCATCAACACGGAGAAGTGGCTAGTAAAATGGCTGTTGATAGTTTAGTTGCTCATTTTAAACGAACAAATTTTAATAATTTAACAGATGAAGAAATTAATAAATGATTTCGCCAAACAATCTTATCAATTCAAGAAGAAATGGTTACTTATGCTCAAATTTATCCTGATACAAGTGATATGGGGACAACTGTTGTAGCAGCTCTTATTGCAAATGAAAAAGTATATGTTATTAACATTGGTGATTCCCGGTTGTATAAATTACATTATGATAAAATTTATCAAATTACAACAGATCAAAATATGGAAAATTCAACGGAATATCGTGAAAAGCAAGAACTAGAGTTTCAAGGACAATATAAAAAACAGTATAACATGCATACTTTTTGAAAAGTTTTAACAAGTGCTTTAGGACCAACAAAAACCTTAAAGATTGATACATATGTTATTGAATATATTAAAGGACAGTATTTATTAACAACAGATGGGATTCATGATTATGTTGATGAAAGTGATATTATTGATAGTTTAAAATCAGCAAATAAATTAAATGATAAAGTTAAAATTTTAATTGACCGCGCCTTAGAAAATTTATCAACGGATAATTTAACTGGGATTATTTTTGAAATAACAGATTAAACTCTGTTATTTTTTTCTTCTGTTCGTTTTTATGTTATTATGTTTACAAGTTGAAGATAATTCAAAATAAGGGTGCGGAAGATGGAACAAATTACAGTTGGAACTATGTTATATAATCGTTATCAGATTTTAGCTAAAATTGCCGACGGGGGAATGGCTGAAGTTTTTGAAGGATATGATACGTTATTAAAACGATATGTTGCAATTAAAATTATGGCTTTATCGTTATCAAAAAATAAGGAAGCTGTTGATCGTTTTAATAAGGAATATAATTCTATTGCTCAATTTTCACATAAAAATGTTGTTAAGGTTTATGGGTCTTTTGAAGCTTATGATCGTCATTGTTTAGTGTTAGAACTAGTAAAAGGTTATACTTTAAAAGATCGGTTGTTAACGCTAGGACCTTGTACTGTGAAAGAACTGTTATATTTTTTTGATGAAATTAATTTAGCAATTACTGAAGCGCACCAAAATGATATTATTCACCGTGATATTAAACCAGAAAACATCTTAATTTCATATGATGGCAAAATTAAAGTTGCTGATTTTGGGGTGGCAATTTTAGAAAACAGTGAAGATTTAGAATCAGGTAAAATTATTGGAACATCAAAATATATGGCTCCCGAAATTGTCCAGTCTAGACCAGCGAGCCGGCGAAGCGATATTTATGCGTTAGGAATTATGTTGTATGAATTAGCAGTTGGAATGGCCCCCTTTGTTGGTAAAAACCCAACTTTTGTGGCAGTTAAACATGTCAAAGAATTACCATTACGTCCTCGTTTGATTAATCCCGCGTTACCACAAAGTTTAGAAAATGTAATTTTAAAGGCAATTGCTAAAGACCCGACCGAACGGTTTCAAACGGTTGCTGAATTTAACGCCAGTTTGCAAGCTGTTGAAAATTCTGAGCATCAATATGATAAACCATTAAAATTACGTAATTACCTTGAAGTTAAAGGTAAACGTGGGAAAGTTCATGATCGTTATTATTCTTATCCGCGGTTTTTACAAATTAAAGTTGTTTTTTGATTAATTTTTCTAATTGTTGCTTTTTTAACAGCAATGATATGCCTTTGCTTGTTATTACCGAGGTAAAATTATATGCATCAAACAGGAATGATTGTTCAAATTATTAGTGAGTTCTGTTATGTTAAAAATAATAAGGATAACCAAATTTATGTTTGTAAAGCAAAAGGAATTTTTCGGCACCAAGAAATTAAACCGGTTGTTGGTGACTATGTTCAGTTTGAAAAACAAGATGACAAGCAAGGAATTATTTATCAAATTGCGCCGCGTAAAAATGAGTTATACCGCCCACGAATTGCCAATGTTGATCAAGTTATTATTATTACAGCAATGGCTGAACCAACCTTTAATTCATATTTATTAAATAAATATTTAGCGTTTATTGAATATAAAGAGATAAAACCAGTGATTGTTTTTACAAAAAAAGACTTAATAACAACTGATGAGCTTTATCAAAAATATTTTAATTGGTATCCCCAGTTAGGCTATGAAGTTTATTTTATTAGTAATAAAATTGATGATAAAGCAACTTGACAACAATTTGAACAAATTTTTCAAAATAAAATTTCGGTTTTTACTGGTCAAACAGGGAGTGGTAAATCATCAACATTAAATACATTATTACAAGATGAGGTTATTAAAACCCAAGAAATTTCAAAAGCATTAGGGCGAGGAAAACATACAACAACAACGAGTGCTTTATATGAATTGTTAGATGGAATGATTGCTGATACGCCTGGTTTTTCAACTTTTGATTTAAGAGATTATCAAAAAGCATCATTAGCAAGAGCATATCATCTTTTTGCCCAGTATGCCAATGAATGCAAGTTTCGAACTTGTTTGCACTTACATGAACCACATTGTAAAATAAAAGCATTAGTCCAAGATAAAGTAATTCCACTCTTTTTTTACAATGATTATGTGCGAATTATGCAAGAACAATAGAAAGAGGTTATAATGAAAAAATATTTTGTTGCTCCGAGTGTTTTAAGTGCTAATTATTTAGCTTTAAAAGATGATTTAACAGCCATTACAAGAGCGGGAGCGGAATGAATTCATTTTGATGTAATGGATGGGGATTTTGTTCCAAACATAACGTTTGGACCAAAAATTTTAGCAGATATTAGAAGTGAAAGTAATTTACATCTTGACTGTCATTTAATGGTTAAGATTAAAAATAGGAGTGTTGAAAGTTATTTAGCTCCCTTTGTTAAAGCTGGGGCTTCATCAATCACCTTACATTATGAAGCTTTGACCCCAGAACAACTAACAGAATTTTTAGCATTACGAATAAAATTGAAAATAAAAATAGGATTAGCGCTTAAGCCAGCAACACCATTAATAGTAGTTTTACCATATCTTGCGCAATTAGATTTAGTATTAATTATGACTGTTGAACCTGGTTTTGGGGGGCAAAAGTTTCTTCCTGCGGCAGCAAAGAAAATTAAAGAGTTACGAGGATATCTTGATCAGCATCAGTATCCAACTTTAATTGAAGTTGATGGGGGGATTAATGAACAAACAGGATTAATTTGTAAGAACTATGGGGTTGATGTCTTAGTAGCGGGAAGTTATTTATTTGGCCACCCTGATTTAGCGGAACGTTTACAAGGATTATTAGCTAATGAAACCAACTAAAGTGTTAATTGTTTGTTCAGAAACGAACTTAGATTTAAACCAATACCACGATTATTACAAAATTGGCGTTGAACGGGGATGCTTAGATTTAATTAGAACTTTTAATCAGATTGATTTAGTGTGTTGTGATCAAGACAGTTTACAAAATGATGAATTAGCACTTATTACTAGCAAGGCCAAAGTAGTGTTAGAAATTTCGCAAGTTAAAGATTATATTGATGGTGAAATTGCGATTCAAGAAGCATTAAAGCTCCAACCAATTGAAATTATTTTAATTGCCCAAGGTCATCGTTTTGATATGCAATTAAGTTGTCTTAACTTTATTTATCGTTATAATGTTATTTTTATTAATGATCATACTTATGCTTATTTATTGCAACCGGGAATGAATGAGGTTATTAGAAAACCAGAATATCGTTATTTTTCATTATTTGCGTTACAAACAGCGGCGGTAACAATTACTAATTTAAAATATAATGTTGAGGATTTACCATTAGTTGGCTTATCTGCTAATGCAATTAGCAATGAATTTGTTAGTGCCACTGGTAATGTTAATGTTTTATACGGACAAGTTGTTGCAATTTATAGTAAATAAAAAATCGGTAAATATTACCGATTATTTTTTTGTTTTAAAATTGGTACCCATGATCGGGCTCGAACCGATACGAATTTCTTCGGTAGATTTTGAGTCTACTGCGTCTGCCAATTCCGCCACATGGGCATTTAGATACCAGTTTAATTTTATCGTATTTTATAAAAAAAGTAAGGATAAATTTCTTTAATTTTGTCGAAAACTCTTGATATTTATAAAATATACCTAAAATTAGGTATATTTTTAATATATGGAGGTAAATAAATGATGAAAAAAATAATTACAGAATTAATAAATAGCTTAACAGATGATCAATTTTTAGAATTTTATGAAAAAATAAAACAACAAGCAGACTTAATTAAAAAACAAAAACGTTTAAATGAAATTGATCAAAAATTTAGAGATAAAGGCATTATATGTCCTAATTGCAAATCTTTTCATTGTGTTAAAAATGGTCATAATTCCGAAGGAAAACAAAAATATTTATGTAAAAAATGTCGTGCTAGTTTTGATGCATTTCGTCATCATTTTACTTATTGAAGTCATTTAAATTATGAACAGTGAAATTTATTAATTCAAATTTCATTGTTAGGACAATCTAGTAAAATAATTTCTCGTTTTATTAAAACAACCCCAAAAACCGCTTGATATAATCGACAAAAATTAATGCAATCAAAACAATTAGAAAATACACAGTTAAAATTTAAAAAATTAAATGGTCAAATCCAAATGGATGAAACATTTATTAAAGAAATTCATAAAGGCAATTTTAAAGATAAATTTGATAAACGAAAAACTCATCTCGATCCATTTTCAACTGATACCAAATGCTGTATTCAAATGGCAGTTGATAGCAATAATAATATTTTTGTTCAATCCACCAATACCAAAAGATTACAAAAACAATGGATTATTGAAAATATGAATAAGCAACTAATTAAAGAAAAATCAATAATTATTTCTGATATGCAACCACTATATTTATTAGTAGCAAAACAAACAAATTCTACTCTATATTCCACCAAAACTAGTACAAACCCTGATACTAGTTATCAAAAGTTAAATAAGATTAGTAAATTACAATCCAGTCTTAAAGAAGCCTTAATTCATTATCATGGTTTGGGTTTCACTAATATTCAAAATTATTTAAAGCTCTGAAAATGAAAATACCAACACAAAGGTTTAACACCAAACCAACAATCAACGGTATTATATTTTAACGTTTAAAAAATTTAAAGCAAAATCATAATCTTACACAAAATTAGTTTTCAAATTGTCATATTGATGATTTTTTTTATTTCATCAAGAGTTTTCGACAAAATTAAAGATAAATTTTAAAATTTATCCTTACTTTTTTTCATTATTTTTCAAATATTTCCTGGTTTTTGTTATTGTGCAATTTGCCCTTTGCGTTTTAATGTTTTTAAAGTTCTTGTTGCTACTCGTAATGTTTTAACTTCACCATCAACAACAATGCGAACTTTTTGTAAATTAACATTTCATTTACGACGGGTTGCATTTAACGCATGCGAACGCTTATTACCTGATAAAGCACCTTTGCCAGTAATTTCACATTTTCTTGCCATGATTTCACTCCTTTATATCTACATACTATAAAATAATAGCGAATTTTAACTTTAAAAGCAAGAAAAAAATGATTTTTTATTAATTTTTTATATTTTAGATTTTTTAAATTAAACCCAAAAATATTTGGTATTTTTCTTGTTATAATACTAGTAGATATCAAACGTAACTATGAATTGAAACTATAATAACAAATCAAAATCAAAATTAAAATCTGAGGTGATATAGATGAAAAAAACTAGTGTTTTTTTAGCACTGGGTAGTATCTTATTAATTATTATTGAGATTAGTATGTTTGTTAAAGAAGAAGGATTGTTTGCAACATCAGTCTTTTTTCTCCTTGGTGGTGTTGCTGGTATTGTTGTTTTTTGGTTTATCTTTTATTTTGGTTGAAGTGAACCTAAAAATAATAGTTCGCGTGATTCAAAGCAAATCTAGGAATTATGTAAAATGAAGTGCAACAAATCTTATTAGTCAAATAATACAATAAAAATCATAAAAAATCAATTATAAATTTTTAAAAATCAAAATATTTATAGTTTTTATTTTATTTTAAGGAAAATTAAACACACTGAAAAATAATTTATTAAATTTTTCAAATAAACTTATTTAAAATTCTCTGAAAATACTTCTTTGGAAGTTTTTCAATTTAGAACAGGCCTTAATTTTTCATTTATAACATCATTGACTACTCAATCTATTTCTTGTTGAGCGACATTATTAAAATCAGTTCCCTTAGGATATCATTCTCTAAGTTCAGAATTCATATATTCAATTAATGGTTTTTGTTGTGGTTTACCAGGGTCACAAAAATAAACTTGTGTTTCAGCAAATATTTCTAATTCTCTTCATTTACTAAATTCTTTTCCTCTATCAGTTATTATTCCTTTAATTTTCCCAAATAAATTATTACTTATAACAATATCTTTAAACTTTTCCACAACTTCATTAGCAGTATGATTTTTTAATTTCATAACAAAATAACTTTTACTATTTTGTTCAACTAAAACCAAATTACTAGATTGATGCTCTTTTAAAACTACGGTATCCATTTCAAATCAACCAACATCAGTCTCTTTTTTCTCAATATCTCATATTGATTTAAAATTAATTAATTTACCACGATTATCAAATTTTCCTTTTGTTTTATATTTTTTACCACGATGACGTAAATTCTGTTTTAAAAAACCATAAAAACCCAAACGAATTCATTTATACAATGTTTTAACACAAACAGGAAATTTAATACCAAACTTTAAAAAATAACGATGAATAAGTTGTGATGGAGAATCACGATAAACATTAAATCTTATATTAATAAAATTTAATTGTTCTTCTGTAAACTTATATCTTTTATTATTCTTTTTTCTTTTCTCATAATACATTTTATCTGACTTATAAGCACTATATTCATCAATAGTTTTAAAACGCTTAATTTCTCGCAAAATAGTACTACGATTTCTGTTCAAACATTTAGCAATTTGTGAAATATTTATTTCACCATTCTTTTTTAAAAATAATTTTGATAATAATAATTTTTCCAATTTAACCTTATCAATAAAACTTAAATGACTATACATAACATTTATATACCTTTCATTAATTTATAAATTTAATATTAAAATTATTTAATACATTATTGATATATGATAAAATCAATTATAGCATTCAAGTAATTTTAATAAAGGAGAAGTAAAATATGAAAAAGTTACTAAGTATTTTAGGAGTAATCGGATTAACAGCAACAAGTACAACAACATTAATTAGTTGTGAAAAACCAAATAATAATGAAAACGCGGGGGGGGGGTAATAAACCTACACCAGAACCACAACAACTACCAGAAAATAGCAAATGAACTAATATTCCTAGAACACAGGCGCCTAATAAAGAATTTTTAACTGCTACTAATAAATGATATTTTTATATAAATAAATATGAAAATAATTATATAACGACAAAATTTTATTTTGATAATAATTTTATTAATAATCAAAACACTTGATGACAACACTTAAAAAATGATTCAGATTTTATTTGAAACTATAATTTAGTATATCTTTGAAATAAAAACAATGAACCACAAATACCAGAAATTAATAAAGACACAGGACTAATAATTGATTGAAAAGAATAAAAGGACTAACAAGTCCTTTTTTAAATTAATCGAACAAACTTCATAAAGATAATTAATAGGAATATATTTGTTATTGTATTATATAATGCTGGACTAAATTTTCATACCTCAAATGTTTGACTAAAAAAACTATATATTGTTTGAAATATTTTACCAACACCGCTTGCTAATTCGTTTACTTGTTTAACACCGGGAATATTATTTACAATTCAAATTGCGGCATTTTTTATATGACACGCTAAATTATATCAACTACAACTTTCATATTGAGCTTGTCATCATTGTCCATCAGGAAACAATCCGCCATTATTTATTTCTTGTCAGTTATAAATTCCAAAATTAAAATCATAATAACGATACATATCATTTTCTTTTTGAGCTTGTAATTCAAAAACATTATAACCGATTTTTTGTTCTTCAATTTTTTTGTATTTTAAACCGTATTTATCTTTTAAAGCACCTTCAAAAATATAACCTTCATTTTGATTAATATTATAATTATTTGCAACTGAAAAATCATAATTAAACACATTACCATAATTAGTATTATAAAAACGATTTTTAAATGCTGAGTATAACTTAATATCTAACTGATTATATTTATCAGAAAAATAAAAATAACGAGGATAAATTTTAAAACCATTGTTAGCTAATAAACCATATTTTTTATTATATCCTTGCACATAAGTATTATTTTCTAAATCAAAAATGGTACGTAAATAATCTTTATAAAAATTTTGAGAAACCGTGAACATGCTATTTAATAATTTTTCAAATTGACTTTTAATCATATTATTTTCATTAATTAAAACATCTCTAAAATTAACTAATTTTAAACCAAAAAAGTTAATTAAAACAGTATCATACTGTAAATTATCAATATAACCACTTTCAATAAAATTACTGCGATTTTAAAACACCGGGACTAAAGCATACGCAAAAAAGCTTTTAAAAATTTATTAATATCAATTTGACCTTTCATCTGTTCAAAAACCATTTTACCAATATTAGGAGAATTACCTTGATAATAATTATAAGTTTCAGCACTAAAATTAAAAGTATCTTCTTTTTCTTTTATGAAAGAAAATAAAAAACCTAAATCATCAGTATACCAATAACTATTTGCATTATTACCATCCCAATATTGTTTAAAATGTGTTAATTCTAAACTACCAGCAATAATATTTTTATTTTCATCAATTGTTAAAATCATCCGATAAATTGATTTTCTAGTTAAAATAACATCAGGTTTTCAATCTAATTTTTCCATATTATTAATAATTTCAAAATCAAAAATTATTCTTTCACTACCCAAATTTGGGTCATCATAGTTTGGATTACCACCTTGCTGAATTCGGATATTTTCTTGTACAATAACATCAATATATTTAAGCAAAAAAGAACGAACATTTTGATAATATTCAGTATATCATTTTAATTTGCCATCATTATCAACAACGGGTGATTCTGGTTCACCGTTTCCATCTCAACGATATACTAAATTATAGTTTCAAATAAAATCTGAATCATTTTTTAAGTGTTGTCATCAAGTGTTTTGATTTTTAATAAAATTATTATCAAAATAAAATTTTGTAAGCAAATATTGACCATTTCTTTTTTCTCCATAAAAATATCATTTATTAGTAGCAGTTAAAAATTATTTATTAGGTGCCTGTGTTCTAGGAATTTGTATTCAAAACTCATTAATCATTTTAACTAATTGTAAATTATCAATACCTCTTTCTAATTTATTAATAACTTCCACAGTATTAAAATACTTAGCAAAAGAATAAGAAAAATTAGTTAATTCTTTTAAAAATTGTTTTTTATCAACATCATAGAATTTATCAATATTATATTGTTTAGCATAAGTATCTCAATTTTTATATAAATCCATAAACTCATCACTAGGCTTATCAAATGAAATTCCCGTTGAATAACTATCCTTTAAAAAGTCTAAATATCACTGATCATTATAAGTTAATGTTTGTGATGTTTTTAGAGTTGGATTAATAAAGTAATTTGTTTCAGACCAGTTTTCAAAAAAACTACTGCGTAAAAACATTGTATTAATAAAATCAGTTTCATTCATTCCCATTGTTTGTTAATTAACAGTATAATTCTGCTGATTTAAGGGTTTAAATGCTGTTAAAGTAATAAATGGAATAATTAAACCTAAAATACCTAAAATAGATATGGCAAATAAAGATAATGATTTTTTCATATTTATAATTCAACCCCTAACTATACAATGTTTTTGAAACAATAAACCCAACAATATATAAACTTGATATTGTTAACATTAATGGATGACTAAACAAAATTGCCATTTTACCAAACAAAGAAAGTAAAAAAGTATCTGAGTTATATAAATCCATAATGATATTTTTTGCTGATGTTAATTGATTTATAATCACCGTAATAAAACTAGTACCAAAAATAGCAATTGCAGCAACTAATAAAACTAATCTAATCATTAATCTGTTTCCTTTCACCGACCATTTTTATTAGCCTTATGTGCTTTTTTAACACCACGTACTGTTGAAGCATACAATTTTGATGTATTGTTTTTAACAGTTGAACCTAATTCATTATATTGTGTTCTTGTTCCGTGGATAGCATAAATTGATAACTTAACAACCATAAAAAAGATAATAAAATAAGCAATAGTTGTATTTGTCATTGGTAATTTAGTATTTCAAATTACATCAAAAATAAACAAAAATACATCAAAAATAAAACTAAAAATCTTATCTCAATTATTACTTTCTGATAATAAATTAATCATCTTTATCACTTCCTTTTTCTTTTTTAGGTTTTAAATTTTTTTTCAAAATATCAATATCAAACAATGCTAAACGCTCTTTAACACTTAATTTAGTAATTTCTGACCAATAATATTCTTTATAATTAACTATTTCATCATTTTTTAAATCACGAACAAACTTTAATCATTTACTATCATATTTCTGTGCAAATTCTAATGGAATAATTATTTTAAAAAACCGAATTCCTAACCCAACATCCGACTTATGTTTTGCTCGTTTACCTTCGGCTGTTCGTTCTACTGATTTTGTTTTTCAAATTTCATAATCTGTAATATCTTGAAAAATACCAATTCGCATAATAAAGAAACGATTAAAAAAATTAAATCCTTTTTTAGCAATAGGTTTTTTCAATGAAATTGGAATAATAATACCACTTGCTAATTGTCGGATATTATTTCAAATCATACCCTCACGCTGAGCTGTAAATAAAGCACGATTACCAAAATGTCTTGCTAATACAATTCACGGAATTTTACCACTATGAACTTTTTTCTCATCGTGGGGACTAGTTCCATCAATATATAAATAACTTTCATCAAATAAAATAACACTATCATCTGGGGGAACTGGTTTTGTTCTATCTGTAAAATCTAAATTTTTAAATGTTAAAACTTTAACTTTATCATCTTCTAACGGATAATTACTATAAATCTTATCTGTTAATAGTTTCATAGTTTGTGATAAATAAGTTAAAAGTAAAGTTTTTCCCGTCCCCAACTTACCAATAATTACTGATAACGGATTATCTCAAACAAAATTAACTAAACGAAAAGCACTCAACTGATAAAATATGTTTTTTCAAACTCATCAGACAAAATAAACACATTGCAAAGCAAACAATAATCAAAATACTAAACCAGTATAATTTAATGAAATTATTCAAAGTAATAAATCAATTAAACTAAACAAAATCATTGAACCACTAATATAACAATAATTTTTTAAGAAAAATATAAATTTTTTCATTACTTAAAATACCCAACTATTTTAAAAACCATTCACAATAAAAACCACGTTAAAAATAAAATCACAATTCAAATACCAATCATAAGAGTTAAATATTCATTTTGAGTTAAATTTCAAGTTGTAATAATTTCAACATTCGTTTTATCTATAAACAAAAATACATAAATAAAAAACTCTTTTAATTTTTCTCAATCATTTTGCATATTTAAAAACTCCACATTTTCTGAATAAGTTTAAAAAACATCCCCAAAAATAAAACGATAAATAATACAAATGATATGACATATAAAAATTCAGGAGCATTTGAACCAATAATATAACTAACAAATTGAACTCAATAATCATATAAACCCATTAATTTAAGTCCTTCAAGTCATTAATTAATTTATCTACTTTTTCATCACTTCAATTTGTTAAATTATTGTTAGTTGTTTTTACTTTTTGAGGTTCACCAGGAAATATTGCTTTTTTCATTTGTGTAAAATAATTTTATTTGTATTGATTATACAAATTGATTAGTTCTGCCCCAGTTAAATATTTTCACACATGACGTTTTAAATTTTCATCATATTTTACAATAGGATAAGAATTATCATAAATCAAACCGATTGCTACTTGTTCTGAGTGTTTTTCACTCGGATAAATAAATTTATTACTCAACCAAAAACCAATATGACGATTATGATTAGGTAAATTTATAAAAATTGCTTTTTCTGTTTCAAAAACTATCAACTCTTTACGAATAAAATAATTTTCTATATTTTGATTTTTCTTAACAAAATTACTCAATTTTATCAACTCCTAACTAAATATTTATTTAATAAACAATGTTATATTTAATGTTTATATATTGTTTACTTATTGATAAAAACACTGATTATTAACAATGTTATACATAATGCTATATATTGTTTATTTAATGTTTAATAAACAATGTTATTAACAATGTTAAATATATAAAATAATAAAAATTGACACACTGAAAAATACTATTTAATTTTTAATAATAGTTATTAAAATATAAAATTAATCATTTATAATTAAATTGATATTTTTGCACTACACACTGCCTACAAATTTTAAAAAGAAAGTAGATATATTTATAAAGAATATTATAAAAATTTATATTCCAAAACTACTATTAATATGACCCTTAATAAAAATATTCTTATTTTTATTAAATCCTACTTTAAAACAATTATTTCATTACTAATAATTTCAATAATAACTTATAGACAGTGTGTAATACAAAAATAAACAACAAAATTATTTAATCAACTCACATAAAAGCTAGTGTGCCATAGCTAAGATATATGATCAGTAATAATAAATATTAAAATACTTTAACCATAACACGGAAAAAGTTTAAAATCTTAATGATAACAAAAATACCAAATGGAATTAAAATAATTCACGCATCACTTAAAAAGGTCATTAATTGTGGTAATACAGCATAAATTGCTTCTTTAACTTTCATCATTGCTTGCCCTAAACCACTTCAAATAGAACCCATTCCATCTGAAATAGTAGGTTTATCACCAACCGCTAAAAAATTAATTGCTGTTGTTAAATACATACCTAACATTATTTCTTATCCTCCTTATTTTCAATTTCTTTTTTATCTTTTTTCTTTCCTCGAATTTGGCGAATTTTTTGATAAATTGATAAACCAATTCAAGCAAAAATACCTAATATAATAACAACACTAAAAATTGTCGTTAATCAAACTGGCATAACTTATTCCCCCTAAAAATTTAATTTTCGCGGCACGCTTCGCGTGTTCGCTACGCTCAAAATAAACTATATTGAATAAATTAGGCGGATAGTTTATTCATCTTCTTTTTCATTATTAATTACAATATTATTTACCGTATTAATAACATTATCTTTTCCATACTTAGTTACTAAGGACCGTAAAATAAAATAGTGTTTTCTTTCCATTAAAAAATCAACTCCTTTCTGAGTTGATTTTTTGCACTTCACTTACACGATGCCTATTTTAATAAATATAGTGCGCTTGAATTAGTAACAATCTCGCATGTTGAAGGTCCGTGAAAAGAAACTAATTATGGTGAAGAAATTAGTGATGATGCAATATTAAGTTATTTTCACGAAAAACTAAAACAAATTGAACAGTTAATTTAATAAATAACGAAGCCAGGATGTTATGGTCAATAAAATAGATGAATTAGATAAAAAGGTTTTTTTCAATTTTGCATATATTAATAAATCAAAAAAAGTAAATGATGATTTTCTAAATGAAATTAAAAAAATTTGTAATTATTCTATACGAAGTTTAAAACAAGGTTCAAGACAAACTTGTTATTATTCAACTATTCAAACTAATAATTGTCGGTTGACGAAAACCCTACCATTGGAATTAATAGAGTATGTTAAAATTCATTTTAATAAAACAATTTCACAAAATATTAAAAAATATGATTATTTTAGGGTGGGGGGAAAACAACGAATATATGGTATCTTAGTTAAAAATGTTTTTTTTTTGCTATAATTTTTGATTTTAATAAGATTTATCAGAAGTAAAAGAAGTAGTTAAATTTGTTATTTTACGACAATTATCTCTTTTTAAGATGATTTTTAGTCTAAATATCATCGATTTATGAATCTTTTATTTTTGGATTATTGTGGCTGATAAGGTGGTAATTAGCCCTATTTTGTAGTAAAATTATATTATGTGGGAGGAAATCTTATGATTGAGATGACAGTAAAAAAATCAAGTGACCAAGGTAGCAATCATTATTCGTTTACACAAACTTTATCATTTGAAAATACAATTGGTGGCAAACGCGATCAAAAAGCGTTAAACCATATAGTATTGCTCATTCAATAGCTTCTTTAAGAGTACAAAATGGTTTTTCTTGAGAGGATGTTAATGAATGTATCAAAATTAAATATCTTTCAGCAAAACAAAACATTGATACAAAAGACTTTGTGTTAAAAAACAAAGAATTAATATTAGCAGAGGAAAAAACATTAGACGGCCTTGTTAGTGCTAGTCATATGTTGACTAATTTAGATGATTTTTTTAAATAATAGTAGAGAAAGAAAACGAAAATTAATAATTTTAATTAAGAAAATATAATAAATTTATTGCTTTATTGTATTTTCTCGCTATAATTATTAATGTTAATTTAGTTTAGTGGTGATTTTTATGATTGAAAAAGTTAATGTAACTGAAATAGCGGCTTTAGTTTATGCCGCAGTGACGACCGTTCCTGGTGTTGCTGGTTTTGCTAAGGCTGATGAAGCAGAAAATAGCGAAGAAAATGTTACAATGCTACTTAAAGATTACTCACAATCAATTAAATTGAGACAAGATGGTCGTAATTTTTATATTGATATTTTTCTAATCTTACTTGAAGGAGTAAATATTAAAGATATTGCTCGAGAAATACAAATTAGAATTAAGTATGAATTAGAAAGATTGGATGTTTACTCAAAAGATATTCTGATTTACGTTAATGTAAATATTCAAGATTTATTAATTTAACAAATTTATTAACAACGAGATATTAGCACAATGCAAGATTTACAATTATATCACTTAAGAGAATTAAAAAAGGAAAAAGTAATTAAATGAAAAATGTAAAGGTGATAGAAATGGAATTTAATGCAAAATCTTTTAAAGATTCACTAATCAGCGGGTATAACAATTTATATAACTTTTATCCAGAAATTGATAAATTAAATGTTTTTCCAGTTCCCGATGGTGATACAGGAACAAATATGAATTTAACAATGACAAATGCCGTTAAGGAGATTAATGACCTTGATTCAGAGTCAATTAGTAAAATTGCTGATGTTTTTGCCCGAGGATTAATTATGGGAGCACGGGGGAATTCTGGTGTTATTTTGTCACAGATTTTCCGTGGTTTTGCTAACGGTCTAAAAGAGTTTGATGAATTAAATTTTGTTTCAGTTAAAGCAGGAATCTCAGAAGCAAAAGAAGTAGCTTATAAAGCTGTGATGAAACCTGTTGAAGGGACAATTTTAACTGTTATTCGTGAAACAGCTGAACATGTTTTAACATTGGATCAAGAAATTCCGCTTCCTGATTTATTTCAGAAAATTGTTGATTTTTCAACAGAATCTCTAAATAATACCCCAGAGTTATTACCAGTTTTAAAAGAAGTTGGTGTTGTTGATTCGGGTGGTTTTGGCTTAGTAAAAATTTTTGAAGGAATTACAATATATTGAAAAACTGGGAAAATTGTGCCACAAAGGAAAAAACAAATTGAAAATACTGGTGATAATGTTGTAATGGATTTACAAAACGAAGAATTTGGTTATTGTACTGAAGCAATTGTTATCTTAGATAGCAAACATATTAATAAAATTAATGTTACCCAAGTTCGCCAAACCTTAGAAGATCAAGGTGGCCGTTCAATTGTGGCTGTTGTTGATAATGACATTTTAAAAGTGCATGTTCATACCTTGATGCCTGGAAATACTTTAATATTTTTACAACAACATGGTGAATTTAAAAATATTAAAATTGAAAATATGAATTTACAAGCAGCAAAACATGTTAAAACAATTAGGGTTGAACGGGAATTAAAAAATCCAGCGGCAATTATTGCAGTAACACCAGCAAATGGTATTGCTCAATTTTTTAAAAGTGATTTAAATATTCAATATACTGTTAATGGTGGTTCTTCAATGAATCCTTCAACAGATGATTATTTAAGTGCTATTGAAGCGGTTGATGCAGTTGATGTTTTTATTTTACCTAACAACAGTAATGCAATTTTAGCAGCACAACAAGCAGCAAAAGTTGAACGAAAATCAAATGTT
Organism: Spiroplasma endosymbiont of Sarcophaga carnaria; assembly: GCF_964019595.1. Classification (NCBI taxonomy): domain Bacteria; kingdom Bacillati; phylum Mycoplasmatota; class Mollicutes; order Entomoplasmatales; family Spiroplasmataceae; genus Spiroplasma; species Spiroplasma endosymbiont of Sarcophaga carnaria. The sequence continues at coordinate 515,195 of NZ_OZ026456.1, read as the reverse complement.
TATGTTGTACCGACAACTTCGATTCAAGAAGGAATGGTTGCCGCATTATCATTTGAACCAGGTGAAATTGCGAAAAAGAATTTTTCAACTTTAAAATCAAGTTTAAAAACCGTAACAAGTTTAGGAATTACTGCTTCGGCAAAGACAACATCAATTGATGGGGTTAAAATTAATAAAGGGGAATATATGGGTATTATGAATAAAAAAATTATTTGTTCATATCCAACCTTATCAAAAACAATGAAATATTTATTTGACCGCGCGATTAGTAAATCAACAGAAATTGTTACAATTTTCACGGGTGAAGATGCTGAAAGGCGAGATATTAATGCCATCCGGAAATATCTTGACGAAAGTTTTGATGTTGAATATGAATTTATTGATGGTGATCAACTATTATATTCATTTTTAATTGCTGTTGAATAAAAAATTTTTATTAAGAAAATGATTTTAAGTTTTTTGTCTATTTTAGTCTTTAATTTTGTCGAAAACTCTTGATGAAATAAAAAAAATCATCAATATGACAATTTGAAAACTAATTTTGTGTAAGATTATGATTTTGCTTTAAATTTTTTAAACGTTAAAATATAATACCGTTGATTGTTGGTTTGGTGTTAAACCTTTGTGTTGGTATTTTCATTTTCAGAGCTTTAAATAATTTTGAATATTAGTGAAACCCAAACCATGATAATGAATTAAGGCTTCTTTAAGACTGGATTGTAATTTACTAATCTTATTTAACTTTTGATAACTAGTATCAGGGTTTGTACTAGTTTTGGTGGAATATAGAGTAGAATTTGTTTGTTTTGCTACTAATAAATATAGTGGTTGCATATCAGAAATAATTATTGATTTTTCTTTAATTAGTTGCTTATTCATATTTTCAATAATCCATTGTTTTTGTAATCTTTTGGTATTGGTGGATTGAACAAAAATATTATTATTGCTATCAACTGCCATTTGAATACAGCATTTGGTATCAGTTGAAAATGGATCGAGATGAGTTTTTCGTTTATCAAATTTATCTTTAAAATTGCCTTTATGAATTTCTTTAATAAATGTTTCATCCATTTGGATTTGACCATTTAATTTTTTAAATTTTAACTGTGTATTTTCTAATTGTTTTGATTGCATTAATTTTTGTCGATTATATCAAGCGGTTTTTGGGGTTGTTTTAATAAAACGAGAAATTATTTTACTAGATTGTCCTAACAATGAAATTTGAATTAATAAATTTCACTGTTCATAATTTAAATGACTTCAATAAGTAAAATGATGACGAAATGCATCAAAACTAGCACGACATTTTTTACATAAATATTTTTGTTTTCCTTCGGAATTATGACCATTTTTAACACAATGAAAAGATTTGCAATTAGGACATATAATGCCTTTATCTCTAAATTTTTGATCAATTTCATTTAAACGTTTTTGTTTTTTAATTAAGTCTGCTTGTTGTTTTATTTTTTCATAAAATTCTAAAAATTGATCATCTGTTAAGCTATTTATTAATTCTGTAATTATTTTTTTCATCATTTATTTACCTCCATATATTAAAAATATACCTAATTTTAGGTATATTTTATAAATATCAAGAGTTTTCGACAAAATTAAAGATTTTAGTTGAAATGCATTGTGAATATGATAATATAGTAGGGGTTTAGATTTTATGGCACTATAGCCAAGGTGGCTAAGGCATGGGACTGCAACTCCCCGATCGTCGGTTCGAGTCCGACTAGTGCCTCCATTTAAATCGGATTAACATTTAAATACTTTTACTTCTATGCGCCCATAGATCAATTGGATAGATCGTTTGACTACGGATCAAAAGGTTGAGGGTTCGAATCCTTCTGGGCGCGCCATCTATTTAAATGTTATTTTTTTTCGGAAAGTAGCTTAGCTTGGTAGAGCACTCGGTTTGGGACCGAGGGGTCGCAGGTTCAAATCCTGTCTTTCCGACCATTTTTTTATTTAATTGGGCCCGTAGCTCAGCTGGGAGAGCACCTGCCTTGCACGCAGGGGGTCGACGGTTCGATCCCGTTCGGGTCCACCATTAATTTACCAAAAAGCAATTAAAATTTTTATATGGCGGGATAGCTCAGCTGGTTAGAGCGCTCGGCTCATACCCGGGAGGTCAAGAGTTCAAGTCTCTTTCTCGCTACCATGGACCCTTAGCTCAGTTGGTTAGAGCATCCGGCTCATAACCGGATGGTCACTGGTTCAAGTCCAGTAGGGTCCACCATTGTTATATTTAATTGCTTTTAGAGCATCGTGGAAGATTACCCAAGCCTGGTTGAAGGGATCGGTCTTGAAAACCGACAGGCGGTGAAAGCCGCGCGGGGGTTCGAATCCCCCATCTTCCGCCATTTTTTTTGCAAGAAAAAAATTGCAATTAAAACTTAAAATATGATAGTATTAAAATTGTGGGGTGGAGCAGTGGTTAGCTTGTTGGGCTCATAACCCAAAGGTCGCGGGTTCAAGTCCCGCCCCCGCAACCAATGGTCTTGTAGTGAAGTGGTTATCATGCCTCTCTGTCACAGAGGAGATCGCGGGTTCAAATCCCGTCAAGACCGCCAATCGTGGTTCAGTAGCTCAGTCGGTAGAGCATTTGATTGAAGCTCAAAGTGTCGGCGGTTCAATTCCGTCCTGAACCACCATTGAATTTAGTTAAAAATAACCCTAGACTCTAAATTAATAATTGATTAGTTTAGAGTTTTTTTATTTTGTTATATAATTAACAAAGGTGATGGAAATGTTTTCAAGAATGACAAAAGATGTAACTTTTTATTTAAAACGTGAAGAATGAAAATTTGCTTTAAATGAAGATAATTTTAAGTATAAACCACGGTTTGTGTTAGACCGTTATCAGAAAAAAATGGGTGAGCAAAACTTCCGCAGTTTTAAGTATTGGATTTTTAAACGCTGGGATTTTAAAAAACTTTGCTTATACGCAAGATTTTATTCATCGTTTTTATAAGTATCAGCGGAAATTAGATTTAGTTTTAAATGGTCGTGAACAAGAATTTATTTATAATGTTGAAGAGTTTAATTTTACCTTGTGACGACCGTTAAAAGTCTTGCCAGTGGCGTTTGATTTAGAACCAAAGGAAAAATGTCATTTTAAAAACAATGCCGTTAATATTAATTTTTTTACTGCTCAAAATGAGATTGATTTTTTTTGCAAAGGAGTATTGTTAATTACGAACAAGCGATTCATTATTGATGGTTTTGATAAAGATAATAATGAAAGGGTTGTGCAGTTTAATTTAAACAATATTAATAATGTTGAATATATTGATATTGGTGTTAAAATTACTGTTGGTAAACAAACTTATTTACTGCGAGAAAATAATCATATGTTAATTTTAGCGCTCTTGTATCGGTGCTTAGGACGAAAAAAAGTAACATTTGATTTGAAAAAATTACCATTAAATTTTACTTTTTAAAGAATAGAAAGATGAGACAAAGAAGATGATTTTAAAAAATGCAAAAATAGTTTGTGAAGACCAAGTAATTACAAATGGTTGATTAGAAATTAAAGATAATAAGATTATTATTGTTAATGCTGGGCAGACGACTGAACCAGGTTATGATTTACAACAAGCAATTATTATTCCAGGATTTATTGATGGTTATGTTCATGGCGGTTATGGGGAAGATACCGAAAAAGGAACAATTGGTAGTTTTCAAAAATTTGCCCAAGAAGTAGCCCAAGAAGGAATCACAAAGTATTGTCAAACAATTATTACTGGTAGTGATGAAACAATAACATCAATTTTAACTGTTTATCAAGATTATATGGCAAATTATAATAAAGGTCCACAAGCTCGCCAGATTGGTGCTCATTTAGAAGGACCATTTATTTCAAAAACTTTTAAAGGAGCCCATGATGAAACGCTTTTACAAGCACCAAACATTGAACTTTTAAAAAAATGAATTGCAGTTTCAAATGATAATATTCGGATTGTAACATATGCACCCGAAGAAGAAGATGGTAGTTTCACCAAGTTTTTATTAGAACATAATATTTTACCATCAATTGGTCATTCAAATGCGACGTTTGATTTAGTGGCGGAGCGGGTAAAAATGGGGGTTAAACATGTTACACATTTATATAATGCAATGAGTAAGTATGATCATCGCCAACCAGGAGTTGTTCCAGCGGTTTTAAATTTCAATGAAGTTGTTGGAGAGTTAATTAGTTATGGAATTCATGTTAATGAAAATATTATTAATTTAAATTACAAGATTAAAGGAGCAACGGGCATTGCGTTAGTGACTGATGCGATGCTTGCGAAAGGGCTTCCTGATGGGGAATATCAATTTGTACCTTTGCCAGTTGTTAAAACGGGGCAAAAAGTTGTTATTAAAGGAACGGAGACAATTGCTGGGTCAGTGGCAACATATGATTATTGTGTTCGTAATTTTCATCATTTTACTAATTGCTCATTACAAGAATTAGCATTGGTTGCTAGTACTAATATTGCCAAGCAATTAGGAATTTTTGAAAAGACCGGTTCAATTGCTGTTGGCAAATTAGCGGATTTAGTGGTGTTGGATTCAGAATTAAAGGTTTTAATGACATTATGTGAAGGTGAAGTTGCTTATTCACAATTGAAATTCAAGCAATAAAAGAAGTTTTTAGGTTATAGGATATAATAAGACAATAGTAAGAAATGAGGTTAAAAAAATGAAATTAATTGTTGTTGAAGATAAAAATGCAATTGGAAAGGTTGTTGGGCAAATTTTTGTCAATACAGTGCAACAAAATCCAAAGATTGTCTTTGGATTAGCAACTGGTTCTTCACCAGAACCAATTTACCAGTATCTTATTGAAGATTATCAAAAAAATAAGACAGATTGAAGTAAAGTGACAACTTTTAACTTAGATGAATATGTTGGTTTATAACCAACTCATCTGCAAAGTTATCGTTATTTTATGAATGAAAAGTTATTTGATCATCTTAATATTGATAAAAACCATACGTATGTTCCATTGGGAACAGGTGATTATGTTTCTGGGGCAAAGGAATATGATGCTTTAATTGCTAAAGCGGGGGGAATTGATTTACAACTATTAGGGGTTGGAACAAATGGTCATGTTGGATTTAATGAGCCACCAGCTGATTTTAATTCCTTAACAGGTGTTGTTGATTTGGTAGAAACAACAATTCAAGCAAATGCCCGTTTTTTCGTTTCAGCAAATGAAGTACCAAAACAAGCAGTATCAATGGGAATTAAATCAATTTTAAATGCTAAAAAAATTATTTTAATTGCCAATGGTTCAAACAAAGCGCAAGCAATTAAACAATTAGTTGAAGGAGAAATCAATAATTTATGACCATGCACCGCTTTACAAATGCATCAGGATGTTACTGTTGTCGTTGATAAAACGGCGGCTGGTTTATTACAATCTCACGGAATTAACATTAATTAATGGATTAGAAAAAAGTTTTCACGACTATTGAAATTAAAGTTGTTAAAACTTTTTTTGTGATATAATAATTTTGCTATTTACTAACAAAAAAAGTAATAATAATTTATTAATTTAATAATAATATTAAAATTTTCAATAAAAATTGTATTTTTTGCTTAAAAGAAGGGAGTGGAAAGATGAAAAAGCTTTTAACGCTTTTAAGTGGTTTAACATTTATTAGTACAACGAGTCTAGGGGCGATTGCTTGTAAACAAAATAAAATTACATCAATAAATCCAACAATAGAAGTTGACAATGAAAAAGAAAAGAAAGAACTTGAAAAGCAAGAAAATAATTTTAATGAAAAAATTAATTCTTATTCTGAGACAAATCCAATGATTTTAGATAATGAAAATTATAATGATATTAAGGCAGATGATGTAATTAAAAAATTATACGATGATCACTTTGCAGATATTAAAGATGAATTAGCAATAACGTCCGCGCTAACTTTAAAGAAATTACGGCTGATGAAGCGGGGCGATGAAAAGCATATGGTCATTTACAATTAACCGCAAAATTTAAAGGGCATAATTTAAAAAACAATAAAATAGTTGAACAAAAAAATACAATTTTTTCAGTTTACTTTATGACTAATGTTTTAAATCTTAAAGAAGTTGAAACAATAAAGAAAAATATAACTAATTTAGATGGTGATAATGAAAGGTTAAATGTTTCATTACTTGTAGAAGCATCTGTTTTTAGTAACATATTAAAACTATTAACATCAGTTAATAGTTTAGGCCCTTTGCCAACAGTAATTCCGACCAGTTTTAATGAGAGTGACCCTCATTGAAAACAATGAAATGAATTTGTTAATAGTTTACAATTAAGTTCTGAATTTAGTAAATTATTAAGAGAAAACTATAAAGAAAGTACTTTTTCGGGTGAAACAAAAATAATAACGGGTCTGACAATAACATATCAAGGTAAATATCTTGATATTTTAAATGCGTTATTACCAAATGTTATTAACTTTAATAATTTTCTGCAGCAAGAAAAAGATATTAATAATTCGGATAATAAATTACTTTTATTAGGGAAATATTTATTTGCTAAACCAAAAAATATTAATAATGATGGTTTTTTAAGCGTTAATAGTAAAATCAAAAATAAAGCAATTAAAAAAGATGACGAATTTTTAAAGTTTAATACTAATCTTGAATCACTTTTTCATAATATTTTAGAAGGTTGACAAAATAAGAATGGTGAATGGTCATCTGCTGATGAACCATTATTATTAGAAACCTTAGGTTCATCAAAAGATGTTGCTGGTGGTAAAGTTAAATATAATAAACCATGAGAACAAAGTGAGAATGAATCTAAAATTAGTTATGCAATGACAGAATTACTTGAAATTAAAAGAGTTAAAGATTCGTTTAGTAATTTATTTACAAAGAGTTTAAATGAAAACTGGGGCATAACTATCACAATTCCGAAGGCAATTCTTGGTAACGAGGATTATCATTATAATTTTATAATATTATCTAGTGATACAATTAAGAATTTGTTAACTGAGGCTGTTTTTAAAAAACTTGATTTAATCACTAATGAAAGTATTTCAATCACAGCAACCTTTACTGAAAAAATGATATTTGAATATTTGGATAAAACAACTAAACAATGAAAAAAAATTAATAATTTTAATGATTTGGAACAAGCAATAAATATACGTTGTAAAGTAACAGATATAGAATTTGAAATAAAATCAAAATTTAACCCAGCGATTGTTGATACAATTAAGAAACAGGAAGCATTAATATTTAATATCGATATTGCTTAATTTAATTATTTAACAATAAAAAAACATCTCTTCTGAGATGTTTTTTATACTAAACGGTTGTACCACTCAACGATTAAAGCATCATTAATATTACTATTTAGTTCTTCACGAACAGGGAAACGAACATATGTTCCAGTCATCTTAGCTTTATCAAATTTTACAAATTCTAACGTGCTAACTTGACTTTGTAAACTTTCTAAGATTTTAACATTTTTTTGTGAACTTTCTTTAACGCTAATAACATCACCCGGTTTACAACTATATGATGGAATATCAACTTTTTTTCCATTTACTAAAATATGTGTATGGTTTACTAATTGACGAGCTCCAGATCTTGTTTGTGCTAATCCCATCCGGTGAACAATGTTATCTAAACGTGATTCTAACATAATTAAGAAGTTAGTTCCGGTAATTCCTTTCATTTTTTTTGATTTACTGTAAGTATTACGGAATTGACGTTCTGTTAAACCATACATGTAACGAACTTTTTGTTTTTCATGTAATTGTAATCCGTAGTTTGACAATTTTGTTCGGCGTTGCCCATGTTGACCTGGGGCTGTTGTTCTTTTTTTCCCTTTTGAAAATTCTTTGTCATTTTCTAAGATACTAAATCCGTATCGTCTTGCTTTTTTAAATGTACTTCCACGATAACGTGCCATTAAAAAAACCTCCTATATATCATTGTGACATACAAAAAGATTCATTGAATTACTCTAATAATGGAAGTTTTTTGCTTCGCCCTAACAGCTAGGGTTACTTTTAATGGTTAAATCATAAGTGTTTAAAAACTAAGAACATTACTATGCAATTCTGCTGCTTCTCTGTGTTGTCTAGGAGTTATTGTATAATAAAATACAGGATAATTCAATATTTTTTTAATTTTTAATGTAATATTTTTGGCAAGTGCTATAATTCAATTGATATGTAGTTTGATGGGGGGCAAGATAAAATGGGTAATGTTATTAATAATATTATTAGTAATCCACTTAAATTAACATTATTTATTTTATTTTTTGTTTGCTTGTTATTATTAAGTATTACACTTTTATTTTGGGGCAGAAAACGGCATTTAAAAACAGTTGAAATTAAAATTTTACAAAAGTTTGATATTTTAAAACGATTACCATTAAAACATAAAGTTTTTCGAATTTCAGAAATTGCTCGTCATAATAATCGTTATGTTAAAGATCTCGTGGTTTGACGAACAAAATATGAAATTATTTATGAAAAAAAGTTAATAAGTTGTTTAGAAGTATTTCGCAAACTATATCAAATTAATAAGACAACGCCAAAAAAGATGCCCAAGTTATCTGCTCAAAAAATTATTCCATTATTAAAAGAATTAACATTACTGGAAGAAGAAGCTCGTCGTTTATTAGATGAAATTAATAGTCAATTACAGATTGAATTATTACAACGCGATTATATTTTAGCGCATAAAAAAATGTTTAATTCATTATTAGAAGATGCCGTTAAACTGCAAATGAATGTTTCGTTAGATACGAAAAAAATTAATGATTTTGAACGAAATATTGAAGGAATGTTTGATGAGTTTGAAGATTATTTAACAGCTGGTAATTTTGCAAAGACAGAACAAATTTTATCAAACATTACTACTTCATTAACAATTTTTGTTGAAATTTTAGATAATATTCCACAAATTAAAACATTATTAACAAAAGTAGTTCCAAACAAATTATCTTTGTTAAAAGATAAATATGTTTTATTTAATAAGGATGAAAATAGTCGTGATGTCTTAAAATATAGTTTTGATGAATTAACAAAAAGTATTGATGAAACAAAAATTTTAATTTCAAAGTATATGGATAATTTACAATATAAAAAAGCAACGAAAAAAACAATTGAAATTATTAATCATATTAGTGATTTTGATCAAACAATTGAGCATCAAAAAGCAATCATTGCATGTTTTAAAAAATATTATAAAGTTGTGATGGAATATATTAATAAAATTGAACGTAGTTTTAATGTCATTTCACGGCAAATTGAAGCCTTACGTAGTTCATCAACCTTAACCGAATATGAAGAAGGTGTTTATCGTGAAGCAATGGGTAAAACAAAAGAATTAACGCATGATACAAATCGTTTAGTATTAGAAATAAATCGTAATGGCCGTGATTATATTGTTTTTAATAAAGAACTAGTTCGTTTATTAGAAAATGCGGTTGTTACTCAAGAAGCCTTAGAAAATGTTGTGAAGATTATTGAAAAGCGTAATTTTGCGGAAACTGAAATTCGAAAAACAATTCATTTATTGGAAGTTGTTTTATTACAAGCTGAAGTCCGATTAAATCAATTACAATATCGAAAATTATTAACAAAATATGAAAAATCAATTAATGATTATCGAACAGCCCTTGAAAAGGTTAAACAACTCTCGTTTGATGTTAATAATCGTTATGAAGTTGATGAGGTAACAGGAAAACTAAATCGCCTAAAAATAGAAGTGTTAAAATTATTTGAAAAAATTAAAAATAATATTTTATTAGATTTATTAGCGCAAGAAACATTAGTTTATGCCCAAAAATATATTTTAACAAATGATGATGTTGATGATCAGTTGCGAAATGCCCAAATTGCATATTGTGATGGGGATTATGATGGATCATTGTTTTTAACATTAAAAATTATTAATGAAGAACGAGGAAAAAAGAAATAAGAAATGGAGTATAAAATGAATTTTGATGTAATATTAGTTCGTTATGGAGAGTTGACAACAAAAGGGAAAAATTGGAATGATTTTACTAGGGTGTTAGTCAATAATATTAAAAATAAGTTACAAGGATATGAAAAACAATATCGCTTAAAGAAAGAATTTGATCGGTTATTTATTGAATTATTAGATCCAACTGTTAGTGAAGCAGTTATTAATATTGTTAAAAATGTTTTTGGTTCATCATCACTTTCATTGACAAAACGTGTTGATCGGGATTTAACAACAATTGCTAATTGTGCAATTACATTAGTTCAATATTATCAACCAGATACTTTTAAGTTAGAAGTTCGTCGGAGCGATAAAACATTTCCATTAACTTCAACGGAAATTAAGCAACAATTAGCACAAAAAATTTTGCAACAAACAGATGTTAAAGTTGATGTTCATCATCCAACTTTGCAAATTGATGTTGAAATTCGTCGTGAATTTACCTATGTTTTCATTAACAAAATAAAAACCATTGGTGGTTTACCAGTTGGAATCTCTGGGCGAGGATTAGTAATGTTATCGGGGGGAATTGATTCCCCGGTTGCTGCTTTTTTAACAATGAAACGGGGAATGAATGTTGAATATTTACATTTTGCAACACCACCCCACACAAGTGAAGAAGCCTTAGAAAAAGTTAAAACTTTAGTGCAAAAATTACATTATTATACTGGTCAAAATCAACAAAAATTGCATGTTGTTAATTTTTCAATGTTGCAACATGAACTAATGCATATCCCTGATGCAAGTTATTGAATTACGATTATGCGCCGGATGTTTTATCGAATTGCAAACATTTTAGCTACAAAATGAAATTGTCAGGCAATTATTACTGGTGAATCATTGGGGCAAGTTGCATCACAAACAATTGAAAGTATCAATGTTATTAATAACGTTTCAACATTACCAGTGTTACGTCCAGTATTATGTTTTGATAAAAATGAAATCATTGCAATTGCAAAAGAAATTGATACTTATCAAACATCAATTTTACCGTTTGAAGATTGTTGCAGTCTTTTTGTTCCAAAAAATCCAGTGACAAAACCACGCATAAAACAAACGGAATTCCAAGAACAAAATTTAATGTGACAAGAAATAATTGATGTTATAATTAATAAGAATATAAAGACATATGTAATTGACAGGGATGAGATCTATGAAGAAAGCTAATCTTTTTCAAAAAAAGAAAGAAACATCAAAAACACTAGTTAATGAACGAGCACTACGATCAACAGAACGTTCACGAACTAATTTGTTAGAAGAAACAATTTTAATTTATGAAGAATTTTCAATCATTCGTGATTTTAAAGATGATGATATTAAAGTTGTAAATATGAACAAAGAGAAAAATAATTTTTATAATGAAAATGCTATTGATTTAGAAAAAGTATTATTACAAGAAATGACACCAAAGAAAAAACCCCGTTTATGGCGTTTTTTAGTTTTTGGAATTTTAGCAATTTTAATTGTTGTAATGATTATTATTGTCATTAAACTATAAAATTAGGCCACAATTGTGGTTTTTATTTTCTTTTTCTTTAAAATGAAAGTAGAAAGAGGTAACAAGTATGATGATTCCCCACTTAAATGTTCGAACAAGTTACAGTTTATTATCATCTTTAATTACATTTGATAAATATTTTAATTATGCAACAATGAATGGATTTTCAACTTTAGCAATTTGTGATAGTAATATGTTTGGTGTTTATGAGTTTCATCGGCTTGCTAAAAAAAACAATATTAAACCAATTATTGGGTTAAATGTTACGATGTTGTTTGATGATGAATCATATAATATAAATTTATTTGCCCGTAACCAAAAAGGATATTTTAATTTAGTTGAAATTTCATCATTAATAATGATTAATGCTGAACATAAAACAACATTAACTTTTGACGACCTTAGTAAGTTTTTAACAACTGATTTAAAAATTATTATTAATTATACTGTTGATAATTATCAACCAAAAGTATTTCAAACGTTAAAAAATAATTTAGTTAAGATAAATGATTTATTTTTAGGCGTGAATAATGGGAATGCTGTGCTATTAGATCGCTTTCTTAGTTTAGGAGCAGCAAAACAGATTATTTGGAATAACAAAGTGCAATATTTTACCAGTGATGATTTTACCGCTTATAAAGTTGTTGATACGATTAAAACACAAACTTTATTTAAGGAAAGTAAATTAAATGATTTATATGGTTGAGTTGCACCACCGAGTCGTTATGAAGAATACTTTGAAAACATTAAGCAGTTTATTACTGATATTGAAATTTTTCCATTAAACAAAGGGACTATTTTTGATAATTTGTTACAATATCCACTTCCAAATGGTGAAACAGCGCAACAATTTTTAGCAGAAATTTGTCAAACAACGTTAAAAGCAAAAAAGTTAAATGGTTTTCATGGCAAATATGAAGCACGGTTAAGTTATGAATTAGATGTTATTGATAAAATGGGTTTTAATGATTATTTTTTAATTGTTTGAGATTATGTTCGTTATGCTAAACAACAAAATGTTTTTGTTGGTCCGGGGCGTGGAAGTGCTGCTGGAAGTTTAGTCAGTTATTTGTTAGACATTACAACAATTGATCCGATTGCTTATAATCTTCTTTTTGAACGTTTTTTAAATCCGGAACGAAAAAGTTTGCCTGATATTGATATTGACTTTCAAGATGATAAACGGGAAATGATTGTTGAATATTTGTTTGAAAAGTATGGGAGAGATCATGTCGCACATATTGTTACTTTTCAAACGATTGGGATGAAAATAGCAATTCGTGATATTTGTCGAATTTTTGACATTGCAATTGAAGAGGCTGATAAAATGAGTAGGGCAGTTCCCTTGGAATATAATTATCATTATGAGCAAGCAATTGGTTCTAATCCTGTTTTTGAAATTTATCAAAAAAAATATCCCCGAGTATTTTTACATTTACAAAAAATTATTGGTTTGCCACGTCAAACAGGAACCCACGCCGCGGGAGTTGTGTTAACACAACAACGGTTACAAGAAATTATTCCAGTTAAAGAAGGTTATAATGGCATTTATCAAACGCAATATTCAATGAATTATTTAGAAGAACTTGGAATTTTGAAAATGGATTTATTAGGATTACGAAATTTAACAATTTTACATAATGTTGTTGATAATATTTATCAAGAAGCAAAAGTAAAATTAGATGTTAATAAATTGCCATTAAATGATCAAAAAACTTATCATTTGTTAGCTCAAGGTGATACAAAAGGGATTTTTCAGTTAGAATCACCTGGAATGACGAAAGTGTTAGTTGATATGGTTCCTGATCAGTTAGAAGACATTGTAGCAACTTCGTCATTATATCGACCAGGACCACAAGATAATATTCCATTGTTTATTCAACGAAAAAAAAATTTAACAAAAGTTACCTATATTGATGATCGCTTAACTGAAATTTTAGCACCAACATATGGTATTATTGTTTATCAAGAACAAGTTATGTTAATTGCCCAAAAAGTTGCTAATTTCTCATTAGCCAAAGCTGATGTTTTGCGCCGGGCAATGGGGAAAAAGGATGCTAGTATTATGGCCCAAATGAAAACTGAATTTATTAAAGAAGCAATTAAAAATCATTATGTTGAAAAAACTGCTCAAGAAATTTGAGAATTAATTTATAAATTTGCCGCCTATGGTTTTAACCGGAGCCATGCTGTTGCTTATTCGCTATTAGGTTATCAAATGGCATATTTAAAAGCAAATTACCCTTCACAGTTTTTAGCTAGTTTATTAACGAATGTGATTGGTGATGAACATAAAACAAATGATTATATTTCCTTAGCAAAAAAGAATCATTTAACAATTGTTCCACCCAATATTAATGCTCCGTATCGCCAATATCATACGGTTGATAATCAAATTTGTGTTCCTTTATTAATCATTAAACAAATTGGTTTTGCTTTCTTTAAAAAAATTGCTAGTGAATATCAAAGTAATGGTCCTTTTGGTGATTTATATGACTTATTTATTCGTTTATATAAAAAAGGGCTAAATCGAAAAACTTATGAAGCATTATGTTTTTCAGGAGCATTAGATTTATTTAAAATGAATCGTGTTACTTTATTTAATAATTATCAACGAATTATTACCTATATTGAATTAATTAAAACCCAAGAAGAAAATGAAAACTTAGTTGTTGATTTTTCTCTAGCTGAAAAACCAGAGTTAGTAATGGAACCAGATGATGAGGTTATTTGTTTGGAAAAAGAATATGAGTTTTTAGGGTTTTACTTATCAAACCATCCGCTAAAGTATATTCGTGAAAAAGAAGGTTATCAAGCTAAAACAACCCTAATTAGTAATTTACGATTAAGTTTGGGGTCAACAAATGTTTTAGTATTAGTAAAACGAAGTAAAGTAATTACTGATAAAAATAATAATAAGATGGCTTTTTTAGATTGCTACGATGAAAGTGGAGAAATTAGTATTACTACTTTTGCTGGGATTTATAAATATTATGCTAATTTGTTAAAGGTAAATAATGTTTTGTTATTAAATATTAAATTAGGAACATATAATAATAAGATTAATGGAATTATTAATCGCATTAAATTTATTAGTGGGGAGAAAGAATAAATGTTTATTGAAATTATTGCAACAAATTATCATGATTGTCAAATTATTGCGCAAGCAGGAAATATTAGCCGGATTGAATTGTGTGCTGATTTAAACCGTGGTGGTTTAACCCCACCATATGATGTTATTAAAGAAAGCGCTGCCGGAATTAAAATACCAATTCGTGTTATTGTCCGTCATCGTGATACAGATTTTTATTGTCCTGATGATGAATATTAACAAATTAAAAAGCATATTGCCTATATTAAGACAACTAAAGCGGAAGGGATTGTTGTTGGTATTTTAACACCCGATTATCAAATTGATCTTGTTCGAATGCAAGAATTAGTTACCTTAGCATATCCATTAGCAGTTACTTTTCATCGCGCATTTGATTTAATTCCTGATAAAATAGCAGCAGTTCAACAACTAGCACAGTTAGGGGTTAAGACAATTTTAACTCAAGGAGGAACGGCACCAATTATGGAAAATTTGGCAATGTTACAAGCATTACGTAATTATGGTGTGCAAATTCAAGGTGGCAGTGGGATTAATTTAACTAATTATGAAACAATTAGTCAATATTGTGATGCTGTTCATTTGGGCAGTGCGGTGCACGAAGATTGAATATGGGAAACAAAGATTAGTTTATCAAAATTACAACAATTACAATAAGGGTTAAAAATTTAATTAAAGTACCAAAAATTATTTTATAATTACCAATTAATCGCACACTTTTTCTAAAATTATTAAAAAAAGTAATATAATTATTTGGTAAAGATTTAATGAGAAAGAGGGTTAAAGATGAATGTATTAGAAAATACACTTAAAAAAATTAATGAATTTTCAAAGAAAATTAAAATTATTTTTCCGGAAGGAAATTCAGAACGAATTCAAGAAGTTGCAAAACGATTAATTGGAACAAATATTACTCCAGTTCTTGTTTTTAAAACTCATGCTGAAGTTCCAACGACAATTGCTGATTGTCAAGCAGAAGTTTTAATTGCTGAAGAACAAAATATGGCAGAATTAGCTGAATATTTAGTGTACCTACGAAAAGGAAAAGTTTCAATTGCAGAAGCAACACGATTAGTTGGTGAATGTAATTATTTGGCTGTCTTATGAGTTAAAAAAGGTTTAGCTGATGGAATGGCTGGGGGAATTACTTATGATACAAAAGATATTATTGGTCCAGCGTTACGAATTATTAAAGCTAAACCAGGGGTTAAATTAGTTTCATCATTCTTTTTAATGGTTCGTAATGATGAACGTTATATTTTTACTGACTGTGCATTAAACATTGACCCAACAGCGGAAGAACTAGCGGATATTGCTTATTTAGGATATGAAGCAAGTCAAGTCTTTGAATTTAAAAAACCACAAATGGCCTTATTATCATTTTCAACAAAAGGATCAGGACAAGGAACTTCTGTTGATAAAGTTCGTGAAGCATATGAAATTTTAAAAGCAAAAGAATTGAAAGATTGTCGAATTGATGGGGAATTTCAATTTGATGCGGCATGAGATGATACAATTCGGAACAAAAAAGCACCAACATCATCTTTAACAGCCCCAGCCGATATTTTTGTTTTTCCAAATTTAGATGCTGGAAATATTGGATATAAAATTGCTCAACGTTTAGGGGGATTTGAAGCGGTTGGTCCAATTGTAATTGGCTTAGATCGTCCTGTTAATGACTTATCGCGGGGAGCAACAATTAATGATATTTATAACACCGTTCTTGTTACGGCATACTTATGTGTCTATAAATAATAAAAAATAATTAAGTGAAGGAGAAAATAATATGATTTTAGTAATAAATGCGGGAAGTAGTTCAATGAAATTTCAACTGTATAAAGTAACTAATAATAATTACGAAGTGATTTGTAAAGGTTTAGCGGAGCGAATCAATATTGATGGAATTTTTACCATTAAATTTAATGGGCAAGAGTTTCAAACAAATGAAGATTTATCAGACCACAGTGCAACAGCAAAGGTTTTAATTGCTAAGTTAAAAGAGCACAAGATTATTCAAGATTTTTCTGATATTCAAGGAATTGGGCACCGTATTGTTCATGGTGGTGAAAAGTTTACGCAATCAACGGTTATTACCGATGAAGTTTTTGCCGAAATTAAACGAATGGTAACATTAGCACCATTACATAATCCACCTGCAATTGCGGCAATTGAAGCGTTCCGTAGGATTGTTTCAGTTCCAAATATAGCTGTTTTTGATACATCATTTCATACCACAATTCCAGAAGAAAATTATTTATATTCAGTACCATACGAATGATATACTGAGCATCAAGTTCGTCGGTATGGTTTTCATGGCATTTCATACCGTTACATTACAAAACGCTTAGGAGAAGTTTTACAAAAACCTGCGGCAAATCTTAATGCCATTATTTGTCATTTAGGAAATGGGGCGTCTGTTTGTGCGGTTAAAAATGGAAAAAGTTTTAACACGTCAATGGGGTTAACTCCCTTAGAAGGATTAATTATGGGGACTCGTAGTGGTGATATTGACCCTTCAATTCATCAGTTTATTGCTAGCCAAACTGGTGCATCATTAGATGATATTACTAATACATTAAATAAAAAATCTGGTTTATTAGGAATTTCGGGGGTATCTTCAGATTTACGTGATGTATTTAAAAGCAGTAAAGATAATAGCCGTAGTCAACTATCTTTAACAATGAGTGCAAAACGAATCGCAAAGTATATTGTTGCTTATGCCAATGATTTAGGAACTAAACTTGATGCTGTTGTTTTTACGGCTGGAATTGGTGAAAACTCAAGTGAAATGCGTCAATTAGTAATTAATGAAGTTAAACTTTTGAACTTAGAATTATCAACGCAAGCAAATCAAAGTTCATATGAAAATGAAATTTTAATTTCAACTCCACACGCAAGTTGTTACCCAGTGTATGCAATGCGCACAAATGAAGAAGCAATGATTTGTGAAGACACGTATCATTTAATTAATAAATAAAAAATTAAATTAAAATGGTTTAAAATTCTATTCAGAATTTTAAACCCTTTTTATTATAAAGCAAGATGTTTAGCAAAGATTTTATTAACACTAAAATGAATAATGATAATCATTAATGTTGAAAAAATAAAAGTGAAAGCAGTATCTGAAATTCAATGAAATCTTTCAACAATAAGGGCAAAATTCATCGATAATATATGACATAATCATAATATGAAGCATAGTTTTATTTTTCAATTAATTTTATTATTGTTTTTATTTTTTAAAAATAAAAGAATTAATGCACCACTACAAAATGTTGCGTTAATATGACCACTAGGAAAAGCATATTCTCATGGTGTTTTAAATGTTGGCATATTGGGATTGTTAAATAAGGCAAATGCTGGTTTTCATAATGGGTATTTTCATTCTGTGGGAATATTATTAACATAGCCATTCCCAATATTATAACCGTAACGAAAAGATGATTGTAAATAGTGATCTAAAAAGGTGGTATGTTCTTGTATTAAATCATCCAAAATAGCATTATAATAGTAAATTCGATGAGTTGCTCCTTTCATAATAACAATAATAAAATAAGACACAATTAAAAAACTTGCGGTTTTTACGGCTTTTAATCAATGTTGTTCTGTTAATAGGCGTTGTTTTTTAACTAAACAATAACTAATATAGTATAAACCAAGACTCAAGAGAATTGTTTGATAAAAGAAAACTAAAATTGCACTTGTTAATTTATAATGGTAATCATCAAATAAAATAAAGTCAATTCCAGGTCCAAATCCGTCATCTTTCCTAGGAATTAATGCTAAATTAACGGTATTTCCAATTACTCAGGCACTTAAACCTAAAAAATAATAAGCAGCTGTAATTCAATAGTATTTTTTAAATTTTTTGTTTTTTTGATTAATTTTTATTAAAAACCATTTTTCAATTAAAATTGCAAGATAAATTATTACAACTACAATTAATTCTGTATTTCCTAATTGATCATAAAAATGAACTCAGTATTTTACAAATTCATTTGTTAAGCCTTTTGCAAATTCGACAGCAATTTGATAATCAATTGGATACCATCCTGTTGCAATTAAAAGACAAATACTAACAATAACAATAATTAATAATGGAATGGCAAAAAATCAAAAAACACCGCTTTTCTTCATAAAAAAATTTATTTGTTTTTGGTGCATATCTTGGCTCCATTCTTTCATAATTATAAAAGGATTAATAAAAAATGATAATTGTTATCTTTTCCATTATATGTTAAAAAACCACTTTAATTTTGTCGAAAACTCTTGATGAAATAAAAAAAATCATCAATATGACAATTTGAAAACTAATTTTGTGTAAGATTATGATTTTGCTTTAAATTTTTTAAACGTTAAAATATAATACCGTTGATTGTTGGTTTGGTGTTAAACCTTTGTGTTGGTATTTTCATTTTCAGAGCTTTAAATAATTTTGAATATTAGTGAAACCCAAACCATGATAATGAATTAAGGCTTCTTTAAGACTGGATTGTAATTTACTAATCTTATTTAACTTTTGATAACTAGTATCAGGGTTTGTACTAGTTTTGGTGGAATATAGAGTAGAATTTGTTTGTTTTGCTACTAATAAATATAGTGGTTGCATATCAGAAATAATTATTGATTTTTCTTTAATTAGTTGCTTATTCATATTTTCAATAATCCATTGTTTTTGTAATCTTTTGGTATTGGTGGATTGAACAAAAATATTATTATTGCTATCAACTGCCATTTGAATACAGCATTTGGTATCAGTTGAAAATGGATCGAGATGAGTTTTTCGTTTATCAAATTTATCTTTAAAATTGCCTTTATGAATTTCTTTAATAAATGTTTCATCCATTTGGATTTGACCATTTAATTTTTTAAATTTTAACTGTGTATTTTCTAATTGTTTTGATTGCATTAATTTTTGTCGATTATATCAAGCGGTTTTTGGGGTTGTTTTAATAAAACGAGAAATTATTTTACTAGATTGTCCTAACAATGAAATTTGAATTAATAAATTTCACTGTTCATAATTTAAATGACTTCAATAAGTAAAATGATGACGAAATGCATCAAAACTAGCACGACATTTTTTACATAAATATTTTTGTTTTCCTTCGGAATTATGACCATTTTTAACACAATGAAAAGATTTGCAATTAGGACATATAATGCCTTTATCTCTAAATTTTTGATCAATTTCATTTAAACGTTTTTGTTTTTTAATTAAGTCTGCTTGTTGTTTTATTTTTTCATAAAATTCTAAAAATTGATCATCTGTTAAGCTATTTATTAATTCTGTAATTATTTTTTTCATCATTTATTTACCTCTATATATTAAAAATATACCTAATTTTAGGTATATTTTATAAATATCAAGAGTTTTCGACAAAATTAAAGAAAAACCATCATAAAAAATATTTTTTTCTTTTATTTTAAAATTTTTCACGGTATAATTACTCTGAACATTATTAATAGATAAAATAATTGTTAATTGGTTTTAACTGTTAGTTCACAAAGGGTTTTTAATTGAATTTAAAGTTAGATATAATATTAAGTGGGCAATGTCATATAGGTGATTAAAATGAAGACAAATTTCAAAAAGTATTTTCAAACATTTTTTAATATATATTCCATATTATTTATTCTATATTTTGGAATTTCATTTTTTTTAACGCGTTTTATTCGCCATTATACTAATTGAGCTTTTATTACTGTGACTTTAAATTTAATCTATATTATTTTAATAACGGGTTCTTTTTTATTTTTCTTAGCAATTTTAATTCAAGTTTTACAAAATTTTAAGCATTATAAACGGATTATTTTGCAATGAGATAACATTTTAAAAATCAATATTATTGTAATATTATTGTGAATAGCTAATATTTTATTATTATCATATAAGGTTTATGTTAATACTTCTGCCACAGTTTTGGTTAATCGGTTTACGCAATTTTACTATCAGTTTTACCAATCAATTTTAATTTCATTTTATTTCTTTTATGCTTTATTTGTTATTACTTTTTTTGTTACTTTAATTACCTTTCAAATTTACTTAATTTATTGATATAAGATTAATGATTTAATTTATTTTAATCCATTGATTAATTTAACATTATTCTTTATTATTTTAAGATCATATACTTTTGTTAAGTATCGAATTAATGATTTAATTATTTTTTTATTAAAAAAATTAATTTTAATATCTTTTCTAATTGCAAATATAATTAAAAGTTATCGTTTACTGCTTTTTAAAAAGGAAACAACCCCACCACAAATGTTAGATTTTAAAATGATTTTATAAAGGAAATATTTTTATTAAAATTTGATTTATTATTTAATAATACTTAAGAGATATAATTAAATTTACTAAAATTAAAACAAAGGAGAAAGAAAAAATGAAAAAAATGATGATGATTTTAACTTCATTAGCATTAACAACACCAATTGCAGGGGCTGTAATTGCTTGTAAAGATGTTAACAAAGGGGGCCAAACTGAAGATGGGTTTCTAACAGTTACTAATATTAAAAGACAATTAAAAAAAGAAGGGTACAATATTGATAATTTAGATGTTGATTTGGCATCAGGAATGAAATCAGCAATAATCCGTTTTATGCCAGATGCACCAAACCGACCATTTTTAACAAAAGAAATGGCTTTAATATGACCAACAACTGACATTAATAAAATTATTACCGTTACATCAATGCCATATGATAAAGGAATGGGGAGCCCCTTAGCAGCACAAACTGTATTAGATGCTGTTAATGGTTTAAATGGGACGAAATTTACTCTTGCTGATGTTGACGTTGATGTTGATCAAACAACTCATAATTCAACAATTACTCCAACAAAAGCGGGGGGAAATTTTACTGGGGCACCAATCACAATTGTTAATGAACCAATCACCTTTACTGAAGCCTTTCCGCTAACAAATATTGGTGATATCTATATTGATGAAACATTATGAAATAATTATAAAGATAAGCAGGAGAATAACAAAACAGCGTTAACGGCTGCTATTATGGAGTTTGTTGGCGATCGCAATCGTTTTGCAGCTTTATATAAAAAGACAATGTTGGAGGTAATGATGAATGCCATGATGAACGATGGTGTTACCTTAACAATTGATACAAATACTGGTGTGGGAAATCTAAAGATTGAAGCAAGTGCGGTTTGAGTTATTAATAAATCAGTTTTAACAGCTAACTTTACCATTCATTCAACGCCACGAAAATTTTTAAATGATAAGAATGCAAAGCCAACATCGGGTAGCACAATTAATGTATCATTAGATAAAACTTATACTGAAGCAACAGTTGATATGTTACGTTATGATCTTGTGACAAAGTTATTAGGACAAGAATTTGCTGATCAATATAAAGATATTTGGTATGATGAAATTTGAGTAGTCTTTAAAGCAGACAATTCAGGAGCAACGGTTAATGCTAAACCCGGGTCAAAAATTTTGGCAGCATCTGATGCTTTAGCATCATTAATGACAAATATTCCATCGTATACTTTAAATGTAACTTTTGCTTAAAAGAAAAAAGAAACTCATTAACTTATGAGTTTCTTTTTTTGTTATGACAGTTTATAATTAAAAAGACATATTAATGATCGTTTATAAAATTAAGGGGGAGCAGTATGACAACAA
This sequence comes from Spiroplasma endosymbiont of Sarcophaga carnaria, assembly GCF_964019595.1. Taxonomy (NCBI): domain Bacteria; kingdom Bacillati; phylum Mycoplasmatota; class Mollicutes; order Entomoplasmatales; family Spiroplasmataceae; genus Spiroplasma; species Spiroplasma endosymbiont of Sarcophaga carnaria. The sequence goes on along the minus strand of NZ_OZ026456.1, from coordinate 492,955 downwards.
TTTCATATGTTTTATTAGGTATTATTTTAGGTATTTTAGTTATTTTTTTAGGAATTTATTTATTTAAATCAAGTAAAAAAACAATGGCCAATAATGATTCAGCATTATTACAAAAAGATATTCAAGCATCAAAAGAAATTTTAGAAAAACAAGTAACAATGTTACAAGGGCAACTTACAGAACAAAAACAAGAATTATTAAAATTAATTAGTGAGTTTCAGCGTTCTTCGATAACTAATGATAATGAGTTTAATCGAAATCTTACAAGCTTATATGAGGGTTTAAATAGTTTTAAAAACAATTTATCAAAGCAAGACAGCGATTTAAAAAATAACTTAAATCAACAGGGGCAGTCTATTTCAAAATCATTTAGTGATGTTTTATCAAATTTAAATGTTTTAAAAGAATCATCAGTAACTTTAAAAGAAGTCGAAGAAAAAGTTAAAGCATTAAATGATATTTTTTTAAATAATAAAAAACGAGGTAATTTAGGAGAATATTTGTTAGAAAAAGTATTGAGTGATATGTATGGGGAAGGACATCAAGGATGAGAACGCCAGTATCGCTTACCAACCGGAACCCTAGTTGATGCGTTAGTTAAAACTGGCGGAGCGAAGGAAAACATTGCGATTGATGCTAAGTTTCCGTTAACAAATTATAATAAATATTTAGAAACTAGTGAAAAAGCAATTAAAGATAAATTTTTAAACTTATTTAAACAAGATTTAAAAGATCGCATCAATGAAGTTGCAAAATATATTAACTTAGAAAATGAAATTTCAAGTGCAATTATGTTTGTTCCCTCAGAAGATTTATTTGCTTTTATTTATGGTCAATTCCCTGAGGATGTTATTACTTTTGCTTTTCGAAAGAAAGTGTGAGTTACTTCACCAACAACTTTGTCTGCCATTTTATTTGTGTTAGAAAAACATATGCGTGAAGTTGCTTTTAATAAAAACTTAGAAGTTATTAAAAATAATTTATTGCGAATAAAAAGTGAATTCGACCGTTGAGTTGAACGATGAGAAGAATTTACGAAAAACTTTACAAAATTAAATGGCAATATTGACCAATTAAATACCACACACCATAAAATTCATAGTCAATATAATAAAATTTTAAATGATCAACAATTAGAACAACCTCTTGATGAAGTCTAAAACAAAGAGGAAAAGGAAAAACCATGTATCCAAAACTAATATGAAATTTACCCCGTATTAAAACAAATTGCCAAATAATGGTGCAAGAATGTACAACTAGAAACTTAGACCTTGTCGGGGTTGTTAAATTGGGGGTCGGCCAAGAAAAAATTGTCTCAACATTAATAGAAAGCGGAATTAAAACAATTGCTGATTCTCGCATTTTAAACTTGCAACAATTTGCCCATTTTCCAGTTAGAAAAATGTTATTACGATTACCAATGTTAAGTGAAGTTACAATGGTTGTTAATAATGCTGATTGTGTTTTGGTATCTGAACTTGCAACAATTAAGGCTTTAAATCAAGCGGCACAAATTATTAATAAAAAATTTGAAATAATTTTAATGATTGAAACTGGTGATATTCGCGAGGGACTATGAGATGAGGCATTAATTTTTCAAACAGTTAAAGCGGTATTATCGCTATCGCATATTAAGTTAACTGGTTTAGGAACTAATTTTGCTTGTTTTGGTGCAACAGTTCCCACTGTTAAAAAATTAAATCAATTAGCAAACTTAAAACAACAATTATAACAACATTTTAGTATTATGTTGCCAATTATTAGTTGTGGTAATTCAAGTCATATTACAATTTGAGATAACCCACAATTAGACCGAGCAATTAATCAAATTCGGAGTGGGACAGCTTTATTAATGTGTTTAGGTTTAAATGATGAACCAATTCCTTTTTTACAACAAGATAATTTATGATTAGAAGCTGAGATTATTGAATTGCAAACAAAGCCAAGTGCATCAATTGGAGCACGAGGATTAGATGCTTTTGGCCGGGTAAAAGAATTTGATGATGTTTGGCAATCGGGTAAAAGCAATAATTGCCTTAGGACGACAATATTGTCCTTTCGAGGAATTAACACCTTTTGAAAAAGGAATTACTATTTTAGGACAATCAAGTGACCATACAATCTTAGATGTTGCTGATTATCAGGAACAATTAGCAGTTGGTAGCATTATTAAATTTAAAACAACATATTTAGCAAAATTAATGTTAGGAACTAGTTGTTATGTTCAAAAATAATTTTTAGAATAACAATAGTTTGGTTAACTACCCTTACTTGGCCACGGTAAAATAATATTACTAAATCAAAAAAGGTTTAGGTTATTTTTATGGTATAAATAAATTTTTAAAAAATATTAATTATATTAAATATCAATAACCTGTATCAACAAATATTTATAAAAATAGATTTTATATTTTTATATTTTTTATTTGTAAAAATATAATATTTTTGTAATTTAATAAAAAATATCAGAAAGGGACTTTAATTTTGTCGAAAACTCTTGATATTTATAAAATATACCTAAAATTAGGTATATTTTTAATATATAGAGGTAAATAAATGATGAAAAAAATAATTACAGAATTAATAAATAGCTTAACAGATGATCAATTTTTAGAATTTTATGAAAAAATAAAACAACAAGCAGACTTAATTAAAAAACAAAAACGTTTAAATGAAATTGATCAAAAATTTAGAGATAAAGGCATTATATGTCCTAATTGCAAATCTTTTCATTGTGTTAAAAATGGTCATAATTCCGAAGGAAAACAAAAATATTTATGTAAAAAATGTCGTGCTAGTTTTGATGCATTTCGTCATCATTTTACTTATTGAAGTCATTTAAATTATGAACAGTGAAATTTATTAATTCAAATTTCATTGTTAGGACAATCTAGTAAAATAATTTCTCGTTTTATTAAAACAACCCCAAAAACCGCTTGATATAATCGACAAAAATTAATGCAATCAAAACAATTAGAAAATACACAGTTAAAATTTAAAAAATTAAATGGTCAAATCCAAATGAATGAAACATTTATTAAAGAAATTCATAAAGGCAATTTTAAAGATAAATTTGATAAACGAAAAACTCATCTCGATCCATTTTCAACTGATACCAAATGCTGTATTCAAATGGCAGTTGATAGCAATAATAATATTTTTGTTCAATCCACCAATACCAAAAGATTACAAAAACAATGGATTATTGAAAATATGAATAAGCAACTAATTAAAGAAAAATCAATAATTATTTCTGATATGCAACCACTATATTTATTAGTAGCAAAACAAACAAATTCTACTCTATATTCCACCAAAACTAGTACAAACCCTGATACTAGTTATCAAAAGTTAAATAAGATTAGTAAATTACAATCCAGTCTTAAAGAAGCCTTAATTCATTATCATGGTTTGGGTTTCACTAATATTCAAAATTATTTAAAGCTCTGAAAATGAAAATACCAACACAAAGGTTTAACACCAAACCAACAATCAACGGTATTATATTTTAACGTTTAAAAAATTTAAAGCAAAATCATAATCTTACACAAAATTAGTTTTCAAATTGTCATATTGATGATTTTTTTTATTTCATCAAGAGTTTTCGACAAAATTAAAGGAAAGGGACAACAAATAAAATGAAAAAACTTTTACAATTATTATTAATTACCACAATTGCAAGTAGCGTTTTACCAATAACAATTGCTGCTAGTTTATGAAAAAAAGAAACCAAAATAGAAAACAAACCAAATTATTTTTTAAAAGCAAATAGTTTTAAAACAAGTCATAAAACAAAAAGAGAGAATCATCCGATATTTTTACCAAAATTAATAAAAAATACCAATTTAGGGAAAATTCCTACAAACAGCGAAGAAGACATTTACAGCAAATTATTGCCTTAAATAGAAATGTTAGGAGGAATGAAATTGCTGTTGCAAGATTATTAGATAATCAAGCACAAATCGTGTTGCGAGAAAACTTGGAGAACAATACTTTTTATCAAAATAATTTTATCTGAGTAACTTTTGAGACTCAAGGTGATATTGAAATTAGAGTCGGTAATTCAGTGTTTTATTGCAGTTATGATCAAGTTCATTTAAGACGAAACAATAACAATTCATCACTTTTTAATAATTTTTCAAATCCAACTTCGTCTTTATTTAACGATCATACAAGTATTAATTTAGGAATAATTCCTAACAATCAATTAGATACGATTATCAATGGTATTAATAATTATTTATTAAATCATAATGGTGCTAATTTTTTGGATAATTATTATCTAGTACATTATAGTCATTCTGATGCTATTATTGCACCAAAATTTTCACAATATGAAGGTGAAATTGTAGTAACTTTTACTCTAAACACAATTGGCTTAAATTCAATAATTACTAACACTGATTTAGGAACAATTAGTCTGCAAGAGTTTCTTCCAAGAATATATCAGTTAAATCCTTTATTAAATAATTTACCACTTTCTTTTGCTTTTATTTCATATAATGAGGCAATTGTTTGAACAAATGATAATGGATTATACTTTGGTTCAGTAAACGTTACATATAATCTTGATGTTGTAACTAACAATATTCCAGACCAATCACAAAATAAAAAATTTGATTCGCCAAATAATTCGGGAGAACAACAAAATTTTAATAATACACCACAACCAGCACCAACCGCGTTGCAACAAATTCCAGCTTCAGCAGCAAGCTCATCGTACAACAATGATAATTTTAATGGCGGTAAAAAAGCTAAGAATGTTGTTATTGTGTTAGATAAAAACACGCAAGGTTGACTCTTACATACTGGTGATAGTTATATTGGAACAAATAATGGTGTTATTTTAAACTATGCTCAAAAAGGGGAAAAAAGTCATAACTTTACAAATTTAAATTTTCCAATCGTTAATCTTACAGCAGACGGTAAAGGTGGAGTTTTTGCTCTTAATAATATTGGTGAGATTTATCATTTAGATTCACAAAAATTAAGTTCAACTTTAATGCCAAATCTAAAAAGTAGCAATTTAAAAAAAGAACTATTGCTTTATTTCAATAATAGAAAAGAAAATGTTACAATATCTTTTACGGCTAGTAACAATATTAATTCATTTGATATCTTTACCTTTAACCTTGGGAAAATAAACCCATTAAATTATAAATATATTGAATTTAATGATGTTGATTCCCAGGCAGGAACATATTGAGGAAAAACAAAGTATGGTTATCCTTATGAAAACGAAGATAAAGTAAGATATAAATATACCATTCCAAAAATAAATTATACTTTTAATAGTTTACTAAAGACAAAAGATAATTTATTAGAAAATATTATTACAAACAATAGTAATATTAGTGGTGGAACGCCAATTCAAGAAATTGATAAAACAACGTCTAATACAATTCAAGAAATTGATAAAACAACGTCTAATACAATTCAAGAAATTGATACCCACTACTATTCTGCCTGAATGGGGTCAAAACAAAAATTTGGAATAAACTTTTATTGATATAAGGGTAATTATTACTTTCAATTAATTTTATTTCATTTGTTAGATTGAAGAGCTTCTTATGCTAGTTTAGAAAGCAAAATACAACTTGGGAATAATATTAGACTATATAATTAAATTTCAAAAACAGAATTATTTTATTAGTAATCCTGTTTTTTTGTTTAAATTTTTAATGTAGTGTTTAAAATCATAATTTATATTTTAATAATTATTGTGATGTTTAATAGTCTTCTTGAAATGTTTGAATAATTTAGATTGTTATTTTTTTAAATAACATTTACAATATAACTAAAGGTCTAGGAAAAGAGGAAAAATAAAAATGAAATTAATTGAGACAAAATTAAAACTTTTAAATGGAGTTGAAATCCCATTAATTGGCCTAGGAACTTATAAATTAACTGATGAAACCGAAACTTATCAAACTGTTTTAACAGCATTGCAAAATGGTTATCGTCATATTGATACAGCACAATATTATGGGAATGAAACAATTATTGGAAAAGCAATAAAAGATAGTGGGGTTCCCCGTAATGAAATTTTTATTACAAGTAAAATTTGAAATGCTAATCATAAATATGATGCTGCTTTACAAGAAGTTGATAATATTTTGCAAAGATTGGATATTGATTATTTAGATTTGTGTTTAATCCATTGACCAACTGTTGATCGGAATGAATGTTTTCGAGCATTAGAAACTGCTTATAAAGCAAAAAAAATTCGAGCAATTGGCGTTAGCAATTTTGAAGTTAGTCATTTACAAGAATTGATGACAATTAGTGAAGTTAAACCAATGGTTAACCAAATTGAATTACATCCTGGCTTAAATAACACTGCTGTTGTTGAATTTTGCCAACAAAATGGCATTATTGTTGAATCATGAGCAACACTAATGCAAGGAAAATGTGTAACAAATCCAACCATTTTAAAAATTGCGGAAAAACATCAAAAAAGTCCAGCTCAAGTTTGCTTAAAATGAGCAGTACAACAAAACATTGTTGTTATTCCAAAATCAACGCATAAAGAACGTTTGATTGCTAACACTCAATTAGATGATTTTATGTTAGATGAAGCAGATATGGCAACATTGTTTGCATTACCACAAGAAAGATTAGGACCAGATCCAAATCATGTTGATTTTTAAAATTATTAGTTAATAATTTTAAAAATCTTTTTTTGTTATAATTTACAATATAGCTTAACAAAAGGAATGATATGATGAAAAAAATAATAGGTATCCTAGGAACAATAACAATGATTGTAACACCTGTCACAACAGTAATTAGTTGTAATCAACAAGAAAGACATTATGTTCCAACGCGAAATACTGATATGGAAGCTGATATTAGTCAGTTTTTGTCGCAGTTTACTTTGCAAGCATTTAACGATGAAGGTGATTACTGAGTAAAACATGATAATGATGATTTAATTTTTACAACCTTTAATAAGGAAAAAGAAGCCCACACTTTGGCACCAATCATTAATTATGATTTTAATAATTCAGAAGCAGTTTCAGCTTTTGAATTACCAAAACAAAACATTTTATTTAAAACATATCTTGTTGCAATGCCATCAAAGTTACCACCACCAGAACAATTGTATCGTGATTTTCAATTATTTTCCTTGATTAGAAATACTACTGCATATAGTTATACAAAGGGTGAAACAACAATGCAAGAAATTACGATTGATGGCGAACATTTAACAACAAAAATTTATTATTTAACAATTAATTTAAATAGTAATGTTTTTTGAAATTATGAAATTAATAAAGATTTATTAAGTTATTTAATTAATTATATCCAAACGAATCCAAGTTTTATTTTTTCACAAAATATGACTGACGAAGCAATTATTACAAGATGGTTAACAGCTGTTTACAATGACTCTAATAATTTCAAAATTAGTAATATTAAAACAATTAAAAATATTTCTGCTTTAACTGCTTATTTAACCGATAAACTTAATTTTCAGTTTAATAATTTAGATACTAAGCAAATTGGTAAGCAAGGTGAATTTAACTTTAATGTTAGTGATCAAAAAAACAATTATCGTTGACAATTGAACCAGTTAAAATATGAAATTCGTTAAGAATAATTGTTATGTGTTATTTTCTTTTATAATTTAAACCAACGGTATTTTTAATTTTTGTTAATTTTTTATTGGCAAGATAGCGAGCTTTTTCTGCGCCAGCATCAATTAATTGGTCAATGGTATCATCTTTAATTAGTTGATGATATTTTATTTGAATTGGTTTTAAGGTTGCAATAATTGTTGATGCTACTTCTTCTTTTAACTGACCATAATCATAATTATTTAATGTTTTAACAGCAGTTTCAATTGTGATGTTTTTTAAAACAGTATAAATTGTTAAAAGATTACTTACCCCTGGTTTTTGTTCAGGATTATAATCAATTTTCCCGTCAGAATCAGTTATTGCGGAACGAATTTTTTTACGAATAATGTCCGGGGCATCTAATAATTCAATAAAAGATTTTGGATCATTTGAGGATTTACTCATTTTTTTAGTTGGATTTTGTAAATCCATAATTTTACCACCAACAGGGGGAATAAAATCATTAGGAAGTTTAAAAAGTTCTTGTTGGTAACGATTATTCATTCGTTCTGCAATGTTTCGTGTTAATTCAATATGTTGTTTTTGATCTTTCCCAACTGGAACTAGGTCAGCATCATATAATAAAATATCAGCAGCCATTAAGGTTGGATAAGTTAATAGTCCGGTTGGAATAAATTCAGTTCCATTTTCCGCTTTCATTTTAATTGATTTATCTTTAAATTGTGTCATTCGTGATAATTCTCCAACAGTGGTGTTACATAATAAAATATGGCTTAATTGGGTTAATTCTAAGACATCTGATTGAACATAAATAATTGCTTTGTTAGGATCTAAACCACAAGCATAATATAACGCAATCATATTTTTAATATTGCTTCGTAATTCTTCTTTTCCAATGGGAATTGTAATTGCATGTAAATTTGCAACAAAAATAATTAAATTATTATCTTTTTGTAATTCAATAAAATTTTTAATTGCGCCAATATAATTTCCTAATGTTAATTGTCCAGTGGCAGTAATTCCTGAGACAATTGTTGGTGTTTTTCCTTCCATCTTTTTTCCGTCCTGTTCCAAAATTAATGATATATTAGTATTATCATAGCAAATAATTTTATCTTTGCAATCAAAAAACAAGGAAAAATGATGTTTTTTCTTGAATTTTCATTGTAATTTATTTACTATTGCTAGAACAAATAATATAATAATCTCATAGACTTAGAAGGAGAGTACAAAATTATGTCAAAAATTGAGAAAATTTATGCTCGTGAAGTAATTGATTCACGAGGTAATCCAACGGTTCAAGTTGAAGTTTGAACAGAATTTGGTGGATATGGTTCAGCGATGGTGCCATCAGGAGCTTCAACGGGAAGCCGTGAAGCACTAGAATTAAGAGATGGTGATAAAGGACGTTACCAGGGGAAAGGTGTCTTAAAAGCTGTTAATAATGTGAATACAAAAATTGCTGAAGAACTTGTTGGTATGGAAGCAACTGATCAAGTTGCAATTGATAAAGCCATGATTGCTTTAGATGGAACAGATTTTAAAAAGAATTTAGGGGCTAACGCTATGTTAGGAGTTTCAATGGCGGTTGCTAAAGCAGCTGCTTGTGAATTAGAAATACCATTATATAAATATCTAGGTGGAGTTAATGCTAAAAAACTACCAGTACCAATGTTAAACATTATTAATGGTGGAGAACATGCTGATAGTGCAATTGATTTCCAAGAATTTATGATTATGCCTGTTGGAGCACCAAGTTTTAAAGAAGCGCTACGATGATCATCAGAAATTTTCCATACGTTAAAAAAAATCTTACATGATAAAGGAGATATTACTGCGGTTGGCGATGAAGGGGGCTTTGCACCACACTTTAATTGAGCTTATAAAGATCAATCATTAGCATCATTCCAAGCAAGAACACCAGCTGAAGTTGCCTTAGACTTAATTGTTGATGCAATTAAAGCAGCCGGATATAAACCAGGCGAAGATGGAGTTATGATTGCAATGGATTGTGCTTCATCAGAATTGTATTTTGAAGATAAAAAATACCACTTTAAGAAAATTGAAAAAGTAACTGGTAAAGAATATGCAATGACAACAGAAGAATTAATTAAATATATTGATAAATTAGTTGACACATATCCAATTATTTCCGTTGAAGATGGTTTAGCAGAAGCGGACTGAGCTGGATTTGAATTACAAGTTAAAACAATGGGACACAAAATCCAAATTGTAGGAGATGATTTATTTGTTACAAATCCAAAAATTACAGCGGAAGGAATTGCTAATGAAGCTGCTAACTCAGTTTTAATTAAATTAAACCAAATTGGAACAGTTACTGAAACAATTGATACAATTCAATTGGCCCAAAAAGCTGGATGAACAGCAGTTGTTTCACACCGTTCGGGAGAAACAGAAGATTCAACAATTGCTGATTTAGCAGTAGCTTTAAATGCTGGACAAATTAAAACGGGAAGTATGTCACGAAGTGACCGTATTGCAAAATATAATCGTTTATTAGCAATTGAAGATGAATTAGGACCTGTTGCTGAATATGATGGAATTAAAACATTCTATAATTTAAAAAAACATGTTTTACATTTAAAAAAATAGTTATTTTAATTAGCAAATTAAATTGTATAAGGCACCATTATGTGCCTTTTTGTTTGAAAATGTTAATATATTTACAAGTAAAGGAGTATACACTGTGGATAAATTTATTGAAATAGGTGGTTTACTTAAAACTACATGAGGGGTAGAGTATTATACGAAAATAGAAGATTATTCATCAGATAATCAAAAAAAATTGAAGAAAGCTTTTTCATTAATGAAAGAAATAAAGTATAATATTTTAATTGATTTTGATCTAGATTTAAGTGAATATAGGCTAAGTATTCTCAAGAAAGTGGTCGTTTAGCTAAAACTCCTTGAATAGGCATTAAAAAAGATAAAGCTTCAGCAAAATGATTTTCAGATTCTAATTGTTTTGCAACTGCATTAATTTTTACTCCAGAACTTAATGGTATTTTTATTTGTATTTGTTGTAGTGCCGCAAATATGATTAATAGTAAAAAAATAGTGAAGAAAAAAAGTATTATTTTTAAAACATTAATTGAATATAATCAAAAATTCAAAGAAAAGTTAGAAAAAGAATTTAATTTTAAATATAATAATGTGTTACCCCCAAATCCAGAAAAATTATTAATTCCTTCAAATCCAAATAAATCTTCTAGGGGTAATTTATATTTATATTCTTCATTTGTATATAAATGACTGTCATTTGATGAAATAAATGAAGATATACTTTTTAACGAGCTAAATTTATTATTTGAAATTTACGATAAAATTACTGAAAACATTAATATGTCCTCTTATTATAATATGTTAGAAAAAATTGATTTAATAGATAATATTTCTGATAACTTATTAGATGGAATCATTAAAAAAGTTGATAAGGTTAAGAGTTATAATTTTAATGAAAGAAAATTAATTCCAATTAAAGGGAAAACAGAAAAAAATAATAAAAAAAACATAATTTCTAGAGTTCAAATGCAAGAAGCATTAACTAAAAAAACAAAAATAGGAAACAAAGCAGAGGAAGTTGTTAGAGATTATGAAAAACATTATTTAATAGAAAATAATAAAAATAATTTAGCTGCAAAAGTAAAAATTTTAGATATTGATGATGCTGGATATGATGTTGATAGTTTTTATTTAAATGGAGATTCAAAGAAAATTGAAGTTAAAGGAACTTCTGGAACACAAAACAAAATTTATATATCTAGTAATGAGTTAAATGCTGTTATTAATGATGATGTTTTATTATACTTTGTTAAAAAAGTTAACACTGAGGAGCCAGAAATATTTCATGTTGAATTAAACACAGATACTGAATACAATCCAATTGCTTATGAAATAAGATTGGAATATAAATAAAAAAATGCTATAAATAGCATTTTTTTATTTGACAACACTTTTTTATTCAATATCTTTTAGTCAATTTAATGTTCGATTGACAGCAACCTTTCAACCTTTTAACAGTTTTTGGACAATTGCTTGATCTAATTTAGCATAATATGTTTTATCAACATTTAAAATTTGTTTAATTTCATCACGGGATGTTCAGAAATCAACAGCTAAACCAGCTAAAAAGGCTGCTCCCATTGCCGTTGTTTCAATACTTTTTGGGCGAATTACTTCCACTTGGGTAATATCCGCTTGGAATTGCATTAAATATTCATTACGGCTAGCACCACCGTCAACTTTAATTCTTTTAATTGGTTTTTTTAAGTCCTCAGCCATTGCCATAATAACATCATAAGACTGATAAGCTAATGATTCTAAGGTTGCTTTTACTAAGTTTTCACGTTTTGTTCTGCGTTCTAATCCAAAGATTGCTCCGCGTGAATAAGAATCCCAGTATGGTGACCCTAACCCTGTAAAGGAAGGAACAACATACACTCGTTGGTCATCTTTAACAAGATTTGTGTATCAATCCGTTTCACTAGCATGATAAATGATCTTAATTTGATCGCGCAATCATTGGACAGCTGCTCCCGCCACAAAAACCGAACCTTCTAAGGCATAAGTTATTGTTCCTTTATAATCAAGAGCAATTGTTGTTAATAAACCATTATTTGATTTAATTGGAGTTTGACCGGTGTTCATTAAAATAAAACATCCAGTTCCATAAGTATTTTTAACTTCACCCGGTTCTAAACAAAGCTGTCCAAACAAGGCTGCTTGTTGATCACCAATGGCACTAGCAATTGGAATTTGAACGTCGGTTTCTTTGCTTAATAATCCCGGAAAAGTATGACCATAAACTTCTGAAGAGGATTTTACTGTTGGTAAAATGCTCTTTGGAATATCCATTAAGGTCAATAATTCATCATCTCACTCTTTCGTATGAATATTAAATAACATTGTTCGACTGGCATTAGTTGAATCAGTAATGTGTGTTTTACCATCCGTTAAACGATAAATTAATCAAGTATCAATTGTTCCAAAAAGTAAGTTATTATCCTTTGCTAATTGGCGGGCTCCTTCAACATTATCTAAAATCCATTTTATTTTTGTCGCAGAAAAATAAGGGTTAATAATTAAACCAGTTTTTGTTTGGACTAATTCACTTTTTCCTTGGGCAATTAATTCATCACAATATTTGGTAGTACGACGGTCTTGTCAGACAATAGCATTATAAATCGGTAAACCAGAGCGTTTATTTCACATTACTACTGTTTCACGTTGGTTAGTAATTCCGATTCCGACAATATCTTCTGGTTTAATTTTTGCTTTATTAACTGATTGCACTAATGTTGTTCGTTGTGAGTTTCAAATCTCAACTGCGTCATGTTCAACTCAACCAGCTTTTGGGAAAATCTGACTAAATTCTAGCGCATCACTTGCGACAATTTCACCTTTGTGATTAATTACAAGAGTGCGACAACTTGTTGTTCCTTCATCTAAACTTATAATATATTTTGGCATTATAAACGTTTCCTTTCGTTAAATTGTTGGAATAATTTCAGTTTGGATAGGATCAAAATGCGGGTTTGTGATTAATTCACAGCCAGCGGCCGTTAGTAAATGGCAAATATATTTGGTAATTGCAGGGGCACTACTTAACCCGGGAGATTTTGTTCCAGCAACATTGATAAATCTTGGATTATCATGGGCTGGTTTTAAATAAAAATCTTTGGAAAGGGGTTCAATTGGGCGTGATCCCGCAAAAGTTTGACATGTTTTTTCCATTTTAAGGTTTGGAATAATTTTAGTTCCAATTTGACCAATTTTTTCATACATTGCTGGTGTAACAAGACGGGTTTCTGCTTTTGGAATATTGTCTTCCGCGGTTGGGCCAACTAAGAGATGACCATCTAACGTTGGCGCAACAATAACACCTTTACCATGAATTGTTGGCACCATAAAAATAATATTTTTTACTAAATTACCCTCACTTTTTTCTAAAACACGATATTCACCACGTTTTGTAACTAATTCGTAATCGGGATAACCAGCTTTTGCGGCAAGGATATCACAATAGTGGCCAGCAGCATTAATTAAGTATTTTGCAAAATAAGTAACTTTTTGTTCTTGATGTAAGGTTGTAATTTCAAAGTGGTTCTGATCAGCATGATACTTAATATTTGTTACCATGTGATCTAACTTTAAATGTTGCTTATTTTTAATACTATTTGAAAAAAGACTTTGGGTTAAGACCACGGGGTCAACAACATACGAAGAAGTACATAACAATGCTCCTTGAACATCAGGACTTAGGTTTGGTTCTAAAGCATGGACTTCTGCTTGGTTAATAAGACGTAAATGTTTTGGATCAACATTGTTTGTAATTCCCCGTTCATATAGCATTTCTAAGTGTTTTTGTTCTCCATCATTAAAAGCAATCACAAGTGAATTAACTTGTTGATAGGGAATTGTTAGTTCTTTAAAAATCGTTTGATAAAGGTGATGTCCCTCTATATTTAATTTTGCGGTTAATTTTCCTGGTGTTGGGTCAAAACCACCATGAATAACACCAGAATTTCCAGCGGAAGTTTCCATTGCTACTTTTTTATTTTTTTCAATTGTAATGGTTGTTAATTGATAGCGGCTTAATTCACGGCTAATTGCCGCACCAATAACGCCACCACCAATAATACAAACATCATAAGTGGATTTTTTCATGATATTTATAATATCCTTTCTATTAAATTGCTTAAAATAGTAAGAAGATTCCGCCAGTAGCAAGACCAGCACATGTTGGTGCTACAACTGGAATTCAACTATAACTTCAATCTGAGTTGCCTTTATTTTTTAATGGTAAAACAAAATGAACAATTCTTGGAATTAAGTCTCGAACAGGGTTAATGGCATAACCAGTTGTTCCTCCTAATGAGATTCCAATTCCAAAAACTGTTAAACCAACAAATAGTGGCCCCAATGTCCCTAAACTAAATGTTTCATATTTACCAATTGTTAAAATTGCGGCAACTAATACAAATGTTCCAATAAATTCAGCAAAAAAGTTAAAGAAGGCAGGACGATAAGTTGGTCCTGTTGCATGCATCGCAAGAATAAAATCGGGATTATCACTAACAGTATCTTTAATATGTTTTCAATAAAAGATATCTACAATAATTTGGCCAATTAAAGCCCCAGCAACTTGCCCTAATAATAAGGCTGGTAGTAAGAATCACCCGTTATTAATAAATCAAGTTTGTTGAACAACCATTGCAAATGTTACTGCTGGATTTAAATGAGCAACTCCCTTTAGAGCGCTACTAGCCATTGCTCCAACTAGCACCGCAAAACCTCAGCCGGCAGTAATTGCAAAAAAACCTTGTCCATTTCCTTTTGTATTTTTTAATAAAATGTTAGCAACGACACCATTTCCTAAAATAATTAAAAGCATTGTGCCGAACATTTCTAAACCAAAATGTTGAAAAAATAATTGGGTATTTGCCATGTTTATTTTCCTTTCTTATTTGTAAAGTATGATGTTTCATTCAGATTTTATTATGTTTTAAGCTAATAATAAATTCCCCCTTTCTAGAATAATTTAAATAAAATAATTATGAATAAAGTGCTAATAATTTTTAGCAAATTACTGAAAAGTAATTAATTTTTGGTAATATTTGGTAAAACACGATTCAATTTCGGTAACGATTAAAGAAGCTTTTTTCTTTCATAAATCATAATTTTCTAAGTTATATAAGATTGTTGTTAAAATATGGATTAAATCAATTTTAACATAAGTTTTATTTTTGTTAGTATCTTTTGCAATAGCAAGGCGATATCCTTCCCGTGTAAAGGAAAAATATGCGGCAAATTTTAATTGGCTTAATCTTAAATGCATACGAATGTTTTCTAAGCAATTAATAATCCTGTGATAAATTTCAATTTTCATTTTAGAATTCTCCTGTTAAGTTTGCTACTACCTTTATTTTAACCAAGTTTTTTTATAAAACTTTTTAAAAACAAAAAAAAATCACTTGTATTATAAATAATGATTTTTTAAAACTAAGAACCTTTTAATTGGGGCTTGATTATAATATAATTAACTTATTAATATTAAGTGAGGCAAAAAAATGAAATTACATCCACTCGTCAAAGAAGTTTTAATTACCGCAGAAGAAATTGAACAAAAATGCTTAGAATTAGGGCAAGAAATTAGTAGTTATTATCTTAATGAATATCCGGTTCAAGATAATACCATTTTGTGTTTGGGATTACTAAAAGGTTGTATTCCTTTTATGGCAAAATTTATTCCCCATTTAGTTGGGGTCGAATGTGAGACGGAATATACGGTTGTTTCATCATATTTTGGTGGGGTAAAAAGTAATGGTGTTCCACAAATTTTATTAGATTTACCAATTCCGGTCACAAATCGTGATGTTTTATTAGTCGAAGATATTATAGATAGTGGTAAAACAGTTAAAATGATTAAAGAATATTTATATTTAAAAGGTGCTCGTAGCGTTAAAGTTGTTACTTTATTGGATAAAAAAGCGGGACGCGAAGTAGATTTAGTTGCTGATTGATATGGTTTTGACGTTCCGGACGCTTTCTTAATTGTTTTTGGGTTAGACTATGAAGAACGTTTACGAAACTTACCATATATTATTGCGATTGCTGATACAGCAAAGTTAAAAACATGACAATGAGGAACAAAAAAATAATGAAACAATAATAGTAAGTGTGAAATTATTATTGGAGGCACAAATGAAAAAAATTACAACAAGAATGATTACAATTAATAGTATTATTATTGCTATTTTTTTACTGTTTGCATTAGTTCCTTCATTAGGATATATTGCGGTTGGTCCAGTTAATCTAACTTTAATGCATATTTTATTTTTAATTGGAATGTATGCGTTATATGTCACAATGAATCTAAATTTAATTTGAGCAGGTTTAATTTATGGTCTTGTTTTTGGCCTGTCTTCGTTAGTTCAAACACTTATTTCCCCAGGGATTACAAGTTTTATTTTTATTAACCCCTTATTTTCCGTTGTTCCCCGTGTTTTAATGGGACTTTGTGTCGGGGTTTTGGCTTATTTTTTAACAAAGATTTCTGATAACATTGAAACAAAAATTTATGCAAATCAAATTACTGAATTAACATGATATCAACGACATTATTTAAAAATTTATAATGTTATTATTGCCTTTACAACAGCAACTTTAAATACTATTTTTGTTTTAGTTTTTATGTATTTTATTGGACCATTAATTTATACTAATCCTGATCAACAAGCTATTTTTCGAACTTTTACTTGACTTATTTTAGCAACAAATTACTTACCTGAGATGGCTTTAGCAGTTGCGATTTTCCCACCTGTTGCTTATGCTTTACGAAAACTTTATTTATAATTTGAATTTGTATAAAAGAACATTTATCTTATTTATGGTTTAGCTAAAACTTTTCGATGTTGTTGATAATAATTATAAAACATCATTGCTGCTGTATATCAAATTACTACAATAATAATTCAGTTTAACACATTAATAAAATTAGTTTTATCTAGTCCTAATCCATTTTGAATTCCGATAAAGACAATTAAATAAGAGGCAATAACCACAAAACTACCACCTAAGATAAAACTAGTGGCAATCTTAATATCGTAATTTTGATATTTAATAAAACGAAAGGCCCCGATGGGCATTAAAAAGGCTGCTGATCCCATCATAATTGGGAAGGCACATAATAAACTTAAGCCCATTAAATATGTTACCGCCATTGCTGGCGCATAAATTCCGACCCCCAATGATTGTAGAATTCCTAATATAAAAAAGATCATAGATCCTAAGAGATATTTTCACCACACTTCTAACGAATCACTTGTTCTAGCGGATGGCATAACATGAACTTCTTTTTGACCTAATAAAATAATGATTGAAATAATAATTAGAGCAACTCCTAGTAAAATTTGAGTTCATCCTAATTTAATCTTATTAGCTAAAAAAGCGCCAATATAAGCACCAATAGCAGCTGATGGAATTAATAATACTAGTGTTATTCATTCGACTTTTACTAAAGAAATAAAAATAATTGCTTGTAAACAAGTAGGAATAGCATGACCAACATTTAATGTTCCTAGTAATTGTTTATCGTTTTTAACTTGCTTTGTTAATTTTAATAAAACAATGCTAATGGCAAAAGAACCAATCCCAATTGTGTCACAAAAATCTGCAATAAAACCAATTAATCCTAATTTTCAAAATTTTTGTTTAGTATTATACTGAAATTCACCGGTATCATCTTTTGCAAAGTTCCGATAACTATTTTGTAAATAAACCACGGCAAAAATTCCAACAATAATTAATAAAATATTATTAATAACAATTGCAATGACTGTTGGCTTTCAAATATTTGTAAAATATAACGATAATAACAGAATTACCATTACAATTGGAATACTAATAAAACTTCAAAAAAAGATTTTTTTCACAACCCAATAAATGCTCCTTTACTAAAATTGCAAATTCTAACTTAAAAAAACAATTTGTATTGTATTCTTGTTTAGAACATTATAAAATTAATAATAGTAAGAAAGAAGCGAGAAATAGTGAAACAACCGGCAGGACTTATTTTTATAAAGGTAATTTTATTTCTTTTGTTGTCACCACTGTTATATTTTTGATATCTTTTATTATGACCATTGGGTTATTTTTTAGCTCGGTTCCACACCACAGACGAATTTTCTGAACAACTAGAAAAGAATACTACTGAGCTTTAATTTTGTCGAAAACTCTTGATGAAATAAAAAAAATCATCAATATGACAATTTGAAAACTAATTTTGTGTAAGATTATGATTTTGCTTTAAATTTTTTAAACGTTAAAATATAATACCGTTGATTGTTGGTTTGGTGTTAAACCTTTGTGTTGGTATTTTCATTTTCAGAGCTTTAAATAATTTTGAATATTAGTGAAACCCAAACCATGATAATGAATTAAGGCTTCTTTAAGACTGGATTGTAATTTACTAATCTTATTTAACTTTTGATAACTAGTATCAGGGTTTGTACTAGTTTTGGTGGAATATAGAGTAGAATTTGTTTGTTTTGCTACTAATAAATATAGTGGTTGCATATCAGAAATAATTATTGATTTTTCTTTAATTAGTTGCTTATTCATATTTTCAATAATCCATTGTTTTTGTAATCTTTTGGTATTGGTGGATTGAACAAAAATATTATTATTGCTATCAACCGCCATTTGAATACAGCATTTGGTATCAGTTGAAAATGGATCGAGATGAGTTTTTCGTTTATCAAATTTATCTTTAAAATTGCCTTTATGAATTTCTTTAATAAATGTTTCATCCATTTGGATTTGACCATTTAATTTTTTAAATTTTAACTGTGTATTTTCTAATTGTTTTGATTGCATTAATTTTTGTCGATTATATCAAGCGGTTTTTGGGGTTGTTTTAATAAAACGAGAAATTATTTTACTAGATTGTCCTAACAATGAAATTTGAATTAATAAATTTCACTGTTCATAATTTAAATGACTTCAATAAGTAAAATGATGACGAAATGCATCAAAACTAGCACGACATTTTTTACATAAATATTTTTGTTTTCCTTCGGAATTATGACCATTTTTAACACAATGAAAAGATTTGCAATTAGGACATATAATGCCTTTATCTCTAAATTTTTGATCAATTTCATTTAAACGTTTTTGTTTTTTAATTAAGTCTGCTTGTTGTTTTATTTTTTCATAAAATTCTAAAAATTGATCATCTGTTAAGCTATTTATTAATTCTGTAATTATTTTTTTCATCATTTATTTACCTCTATATATTAAAAATATACCTAATTTTAGGTATATTTTATAAATATCAAGAGTTTTCGACAAAATTAAAGCTACTGAGTGAGTAAATATTATGGTTGTAATGTTATTATGAATTTTTTGTTCTATTATTATTGCATTGTTATTTTTAATTTATACATTAGTACAATATTTGCGAGTTTATCAAGATTTAAATAATGCTTTACGTAGTTTATTTGGTTTAGTATGAATTATTTCCTTTTTTCAAAAAGTTTTAAAAATTAAAGCATAATTAGTTATAAGTAAGATAAAATAATCGTATAGAGGAGAGAGTGGTTTCAATGAAGAAAAAAATTGCAATTTTAGGAGATTCATTAACATTTGGTTATTTACCAATGGGAATTGGTAAGATGCCAGAAGCGGATAATTGACCGGCAAAATTAGCAAATTTATTAACTCAACATTATCAAACAACAGAAATTGAAATTCAAACTAATGCACAACCAGGACGAACAATTATTAAACCATTAATTGATTTTGGGTTTCCACAAGATAATGGGATGTATAGTTTATTAGCATTGTACCAAAAAGCGAGTCCGTTTGATTTGTTTATCGTTTTTTTAGGAACAAACGATTATTTTGGTTATGATGCGTATGCAAAGTTAAAAGAAATCGCAGACTATCCAATTGAAGAAAAAATCGTTACTTCATTAGGACAATTAATTAATCAAATGAAAAATTTTCATCGTGATAATCATGAAGAAATTAATTATAAAATATTAGTTGTTTGTCCACCAAAAGCATTAACAATGCATAATGGTGAATTATTAACTTCATTACCAAGTGCTTATCAAAAATATTTTGCTAATTTAACAATTCTTGTTGTTAATTTACAACTAACTGCTAATCCACATATAGAAGATCAAACAACATATGATGGAATTCACTATACGCCATCTGAAACTTCAGCGGTAGCACAAGCCATTTTTGATGTTATTATTAATGACAATTTATTAGCAGTAAATTAATGTATTTTGTAAAACATTGTGAAAGGAATAAATAAGAATGATTCTTGGTGTTTATGGTTATATTGGTACGGGTAAAACTAGTGCTTGTGAATATCTGCAAAATAAATATCATTTAACTTATTTAAAAGCTGATCAAATTGCCAAAGAAATTATGCAGGAAAAAACTACTTTAATATTTTTAAACAAAACTTTTCCCGGGGTTGTTAAATATAGCTTTTTAGATCGCCCTTCTTTACGAACAATTATTTTTACTAATCAAACAGCTAATACAAAGTTAAATAGTTATTTGTGACCAAAAGTAAGAGACAAGATATTAACAATAATTAATAATAATCCGGCGCAAGATTTTTTAATTGAAGCGGTGGGACTTAATATCTTACCTTTAACTTTTAGAGCTAAGATTTTGATTACAGCTAGGGAAAAAACAGTTTTAGCACGAATTGCCGCTCGTGATCAACAATCAGCACCGCAAACAAAACAATTATTAAAAATTCAGAAGGCTTTATTTAAAGATATTAAACCAGACTATCAAGTTAAAACCACTGCATCATTACAATTTTTATATAATCAATTAGATGAAATAATGAGAGAAATATTAGGAGATAAACAGTAATGCATCGTTTTTTTGCAATAACATTAGAACATGATTATTTTGTTTTAACAGCTGATGATGTTAAACAAATTAAACAAGTTTTACGCTTAAAAGATAATGAACAAATCATTTGTATTTATAATGCTGAACATTATTTAACAACAATTGAAGTTGTTCCACCACAAAATTATTTATTTAACTTAACAAAAAAATTAAAACAAAATCACGAAAGTCCAATTAAGATTCGTTTAATTGCTGGTTTAATTCGCAATACAAAATGAGATTATTTATTGCAAAAAGCTACTGAATTAGGAGTTAATGAAATCATTCCCTTTCAGTTTAAACGTTGTGTGGTACAATTAAAAGGTGAAAATAACATTAAAAAAATTGAGCGTTGAACAAAAATTTGTAAAGAAGCTAGTGAACAATCATATCGAAATCAAATCCCTTTAATAAGTGATGTTGAGAGTGATTTAAAAGTTTTACAAAAATATCAGAGTGATGTGAACCTTGTTTGTTATGAAAAAGTGGGGCAAAATTCACAACTAAAGGATTTTTTACACCAAGACTTTACAACAGTTACTATTGTAATTGGACCAGAAGGTGGCTTTACGGCAGAAGAAATTACGGTTTTAACAGCGAATGGTTATAATCTAGTTTCACTAGGACAACGTATTTTGCGAGCAGAAACAGCACCGTTAGCTATTTTAGCAATGATTATGTATGAAAAAGAGTTATAGGAGAAAATAAGAATGACAAAAGTAGTATCGATTAAAGCACTAGTTAGTGTTGCAAATGTAATATTATATACTGCTTTAGTATTAATTTTTTTAATTCTAGGATTACAAAAATGAAATATTGCGGCAGTAACAGGATATAAAATTGGTTATGTCTTAATTGGCTTTGCGACTATTATTTTTATTATTTATCATTTAGTTCGAATTAATGAATTGAAAAAAACCCCATTCCAATTATTACGTAAGCATATTATTTTTATGCAAGTTTTTTATATTGGTCAATATTTAATTTTTGTTATTAGTTTATTTTTTTTAATTTTAGCTAATTCCAAAGTTTTAAATCCAACGCAAATTTGTATTTTTTGATATGTTTGGTTTCCAACTGTTTTTGTTGGAACAATTGCTTTTTCTGTTTTAGAGTCAATTGTTCGTGTTGAAGAACGAATTTTTATTGTAAAGAAAAATTGGCAGGACTCTGAGTTATGAGAAAAAGAACAACAAGAAGGTGATGATAAGCTAACATTAGAAAAAAAAGATTCCACAAAAAAAACACAAAATCCTTTTTTTGATGATGATAAAAATAGTAATTAGTTTATAATTAGTGCAAAGGATAATTAATAAAGGAGTATGAAGAAATGAAGAAATTTTTAGTTTTACTAACCAGTATTTCATTAACAACAGTCGTTAGTGCAAATGTTATTGCATGTTTACCTCAACCAAAAGATGACGGGAATAATGCTATTGGTGATAAATTAGATTTAAGTTTATTTGCTTTTGATAAAATAGGTAATAAATTTAATTTGAAAAAAGATAATGTCATCGAAAATAATCAAGTTGATTTAAAAACAGGAATAACAAAAGGAATTCAAGACCTTGCGTCAATTTATTTACCTTGAAATAAAGTTGACGTGACAGTTTCAGCTATTACACCAAAACCAACTTTTAAACAAGTATATGTTAAAATGCAAGCAAAAGATGGGGCAAAATCAATTAAAGGTTCAGTAATGTGAGGAAATGCCGAAGCAAAACCACCAACATATGTTGATCTTCGTCCTAGTTTAAAAGATTGACAACCAGAAGGACAACGAACATTAACTGTTAGCGCAGAAGGTGAATTAGAAGCAGCAGCTTTTACAGCGTTAGGGGGAGCCGCTCTATGCAAAACCACTTTAACAGAACTTGGTTTAAGAGGGAGATATGATCAAGCAAGTAATTCTTATACTGTTTCAGCTGATGGTACAACAAGTGATTTCTTTGCAACAAGTGATCTTATTTTTAATGCAGTTATTAAGTAAATAATACTACCAACCACTTAACAAAAATGAAAGGTGAATAGTGAGGTTCTTTTATGTTAAAGATTGGAACAATTGGAACTGGGAATATTGTTAGTGAATTTATTGAAGCTTGTCGGGAAGTAACGGGAGTTGAAGTTAGTTGTCTTTACTCGCGTAGTTTAGAAAAAGCGAAAATTTTTGCGTTAAAAAATAATTTATCAGTGCGAATAGTTGATAATTTTGAAGATATGCTTAATCATATTGATATTATTTATATTGCTTCCCCAAATGGGTTACATTATCAACAAGCAAAATATTTTTTACAGCAGCAAAAATATGTTTTAATTGAAAAACCAGCAACTTTTTTAGCGCAAGAGTTAATTGAATTAAGAGAGGTAGCGATTATTAATAATGTTTTTTTAATGGAAGCTTTTAAACCAATCCATTTGCCAGCATATCAGGTTTTACAAGAAAACGTTAATCGAATGCATCCTTTTTTATCAACATTTCATTGTAACCAATATTCAAGTCGGATGAAAGAAGTTTTATTAGATGATTATAATTCTGTTTTTGATGAAACCTTAGGGAAGGGTTCGTTATATGATATGTTAATTTATCCAGTTGAACTAGCGGTGGCATTGTTTGGCCCAGTGAAAGATGTTAAGGCAATGAGTCATAAGTTAAAAAACGGTGTTGATATTAACAACGTTGTTCTCTTACGTCATCATAGTAATATTTTAACAAATATTGTTTGTTCAAAAGCAGCGGTTGGGATTAGTGCTAGTGAAATTTTAAGTTATGATGCAACAATTAATTTTACTAATTTAACAAAATTAGAAACAATTAGCGTATATAACCGTTTAACAAATAAAACAACGATGTTTCCCTTACCAGCTGAACATCAGAATAAAATGTATTATGAATTACAACATTTTGTGAATATAATAAATACAGGGAACTATTCTGAAATGCAACGCTTATTAGATTATTCTATTGCTGCAATTCGCATTTTAGAGGCAGTACAAGTTAACGAAGAACAACAGGGAGAACTATTAAATGAAATTAAATAAATATATTGATCATACTTTATTAAAACCAGATGCTACAACGACGGATATTAAGCAGTTATGTCTTGAAGCAAAACAATATGATTTTGCTGCAGTTTGTATTAATCCAAGATATGTATTATTAGCTAATGAATTATTGCAAGATAGCAATGTTAATGTTTGTGTTGTTGTTGTCTTTCCATTAGGAGCAAATACCACAGCAACAAAAGTAACAGAAATTACTAATGCTTTACAAGATGGTGCCAATGAAATTGACATGGTAATGAATATTAGTCAGTTTAAATCAAATAATTATGATCTAGTAGCAGCTGATATGATGGCATGTAAAAAAGCGGCCGGAACAGCTGTTGTTAAAGTTATTTTAGAAACATGTTTATTATCAGACGCAGAAATTATTAAAGCATGTCAATTAGCTGAACAATCAGGGGTTGATTTTGTTAAAACGTCAACTGGTTTTAGTAAATCAGGAGCAACAACAGCGAATGTCAAGTTAATGAAAGAAACAGTTGGTGATCGTTTGCAATTTAAAGCAGCCGGGGGCGTTCGTAGTAAAGCTGATGTTTTAGCAATGATTGCGGCGGGAGCAACTAGAATTGGAACTAGTGGTGGTGTTGCTATTATGCAAGATAAAACACACTTAACGGGCCATTAATTAAAACAAATAGAAAAGTGGGAAGAAGAATGTACATTTTAAAAAATGAAAACTTAACAGCACAGATTAGTAAAAATCCTTTTGAATTAGTTTCATTAAAAAAAGATGGCAAAGAATATGTTTATCAACAGGATAGCACTTGAAAAAAATAATGACCAATTTGTTTTCCAATTACAGGAAAATTAATTAATGACCAATATCGCCTGGATGATAAAACATATCATATGACAGGGAATGGTTTTTTCCTTGCTATTACTGACTGAAAAGTTGTTACACAGACAACGGAGCTGTTAGTTGTTGAGTATGTTGCAGCAAAAACTTTTTATGACCAATATCCGTTTACCTTTAAACTAGAAGTAACATATCAATTAGTAGGAGCTGAGCTAATTAATAAGGTTAAAATTACTAATCTTGATTCAAAACCATTACCTTATAATTTTGGGTGGCATCCAGCGTTTATTTGTGATGATCATTTAGGAAAAATTATTTTTGATCAACCTCAAATAGTTACGCATATTCCTGGCGGTGCTTTTTTAGGAACAACAATGACAACAGAAGTTAAAAATGAAATTGGATTAGATGAGTATGATTTTGCGACAGGGCAATGTTACGCTTTATTAAATCAAACAACTGAACAAGCATTAATTGTTGATCCAATCCGAGTTATCCGCTTAACAACAAAGGGTTATCCTAATGTTTTGGATTGAAAATGTCAAAATGATGCAAAATATATTTGTGTTGAACCATGAGATGGTCATCAAGATGATGTTAATTATGCAACAACACCATTTGATCAAAAACTATGAATTAATCATCTTGCTCCACAAGCAACAAAAGAATATTTATTACAAGTTGAATTAAAAAAATAAAACCTCTTAATTTCTTAAGAGGTTTTAATCAATTAAATGAATATTATTTTAAAGGTTACAATAACCAAGCAGGGGGGCTTGCTTGATGCCTAAAGAAAATATTAGGTAGGAAAATATGATCAGTAGATTTTTTATTGTAAAAAGTTTTTTACTTTTAATACGATACTTTATAATATTCAGCAGCATAATATTTATTATAAAGTATTAACCATTTTTTCTTCATTCTTGTAGCATCGTTAGAATGAATCGGTGTCACATTATTATTTAATAAATATTTTAGGATTTAGAGTTTAATATTTTAAAGTAATAAAAGGTAACAAGAATACATTCAGTTTTGTTTTGTAAGCAGTTATTCATAATTAATTTTAAATAATAATGTTCTGATCACCACCTCTATTATCTCGCAAAAAGGTAAAAAATCATTTTCTTTTTTAGAAGGTTTCAGAATTATCAAATAATTATATTGGTTAAATTTAGAAAATTATTTTCATTTTGCAAAAAATAAGAACCATCTTATGATGGTTCTTTTGTGATACTTATTTTTTGCAAAGTTTGGTAAAATTTTGTTTTAATGATTTTATTATTACAGTAATTATATAAATACATACTACCAATTAAAATTCCTAAAATTGCGATAAAAGCAATAATAAATCACACATATCCTGGCAAACCAAAAAAGGTTCCGTGGACATTTAAAAAGAAATATGGATATCAACGATTTTCAATTACACCGGGTGTACTTCCTGGTCAAGTAAAATGATCACCAGAAAGACGACGTAATTCACCTCTAATCATTGCATAAGCACAATATCCTAGTAAAACAAGGACATATTTTCAAAAGTTTGTGCGAAAAAATTGTTTTAACTTAATTTCTTGCTTATTTTCCATAAAAAATAGAACATAAACAACAAACGCAATTGGATTGGTCATATGATCAATAACGGTTGTAATTCAGCCTAAAGCACCACCTGGTAGGGGCTGTGTTGGTAGTAGTAAACAATTATATATAATAAAAGTAATGGTAATATAACAAGCTGCAGCTAGGGCAACTGGATATGATTGAATTTTATTTTTATTTTCTTGATGATGGCGAATTCCACTAATTAAGAATCAGAATAAGATTCCTAAGTTTGATAAACAAGTAAAAGTTGTAAAAAAATCTAATGTATATACTGTGTAATCACCATGGTAACGGTTAATAATATCATTTTGATTGAGAATCCCATTGACAAATGCTCATGTTAAGATGGCAATTCCAACTATTGCAAAAAATAGTTTATAAATTTGCTTTCAAATTAATTTTATTTTTAAAGTCATTTATAACTATTTCTCCTTGATTCTTGGTTGATTTGTAGTAATTATAATAATCCTGCAATTACTACCATAATATTTTAGCATTAATTAATTTAAAAGATAGATAAACTAATAAAAATGATATGGGTCTGGCAAAAATAATGTTTTTTTTGAAAAAGGTATACATTTGAAATAAAATTGGGTAAGATAATATAAACCTAAATTATAAGGTTTAATTAGAAGAGGTGTAATGATGTCAAAAAAAGAACTAGCAGAGTTAATTGCGGGACAATTTAATTTATCAAAATCTCAAGCGGGAGAAATTGTCGACTTTGCTTTTGATAGAATTAAAGAAACTTTAGTCAAGGGAAATGAGGTTGCAATTGCCGGATTTGGGAAATTTTCTGTATCAGCAAGAGCAGCAAGAGAAGGAAGAAATCCAGCTACTGGTGAAACAATTAAAATTCCAGATTCTAAAGCAGCTAAATTCAAAGCAGCTAAACAATTAAAAGATGCATTAAACTAATCAACAGTTAGTTAAGAATTTATTGTAATGTTAAATAATTTATTTAACAAGGGCAGTATTAATAAGTGGCGATTTTTGTTGAGCCATTACAAATTAATAAATTTGTCAGAAGAACAGTTAGTGTTAATCATGTTGATTATGAACTTTTCTTCTTCTTATAAAAGGTTCATCACTCCGTTAGAAATTGCTAATCACTCCAATTTTACGGAAACAAAAGCAAAAAGCATGTTAGATCAATTAAAACAAGAAGGTTTTATTGATATTAAGATGAAAAAAGATGTTTTAGAAATGGATCTATCACCAATTTTCAACAAAATTATTATCGCAATCGAAAATTTAGAGTTAAATGTTGAAAAAAAGATTTTGTTTGACCAAGTCAATCAAATTTTACAAAACCCTTTAACTGAACACGAAAAAGCCACTTTAAATACTTACTTAGAGAATAAAATTTCTGATTTTCAATTAACCCTAATTATCACTAATCATCAAGAAACAAAAATGACGTTTAAAGAACTTATTAAGTTTATTGATAATTATCTTAAAAATAAACCAAAATCATTAACTAAGTACAATTGATTAATTGATTAAGAACTGGTTTAAAGTCAAGAAAATTAGGAAGGGTCAGAAAAAGTTCATAGCCATTTTCTTCAAAAAAAGAAACTGGGATTTGTTTTGTTGGCATTAGTTTTATTCATTCTGTTAATTTCTGATATGATAGGATAAAATAACGATCATAATGATGAAAATAAATAATAATAAAACTAATGCCATGATGTTTTTTAACTAAAGCTAATTGTTTTAACTGATGTGCTTTAATATTGTTTAAGTTGAATTTTTGCTGATTGGTTTCTTTTGCTTCAAATTCGATATAATGGCCTTGATAAAGACCATAATAATCACAACCAGTTTTTTCTTTAAAATAACCTTTTATGATTATGTGTTGATCTTTTTCCAACGGAATAATATTGACTGCTCGTTTAAAAAAGAGGCCAATATTATGGTCAAAATATTTTTGAATAGTATAATTAAGTAAAGATTCTAAAAACATTCCACGATTATTGGGTAGGTGCATACTTGTTTCCTCCTTCAATAATATAATTAACAAAAAAGGACACTTGTTCCTTGCAAAAGAGGTGTTAAAATGAAAACAATTAAATTGCGAGCAGTTGATATCATTAATAAAGAATTTCAGGTTGATTATCAAGGCTATGATCCGAATGAAGTTGATATGTTTTTGGATATGATTGCCACTGATTATCGTGTTTTTGAAGGCATTACTAATGATTTCAATAAAGAAATTAAATATTTGCGTCAGCAAATAAATGATTTGCAAGATAAGAATGATGTTTTAAGAGCCCAACTTGATGAAACAAAAGCCCAAAAAGCACGGTTAGAAGAAGAAGGTTTTTCAAAAGCTGATCTAATAAAACGAATCCATAATTTAGAAGGTAAGATAAAAAATGACTAAATTTTAACAAATGGTTATTAGTAAAATTAACACTTTATTTTTATATATAGTATAATTATTATGAGTTATAACAGAACTAGTTGCTATTAACAACAGTTAATAGAGGAAACTCCACGCTCGCACAATCTGCGATGATTGTAGTGTTTGTGCTAATTTAATTCATAAGAATTAGGCATAAGGGATCCTTATGACGGCTGAAAAAAATCCTAAGTTATTATTAATATGGAATTTTTTCTATAAAAGTGCCACAGAAACGAGTTTTTAAAGAAATTTAAAAAATGGAACGGGTAAACCCCACAAGCGAGAAACCTAAATTTTGGTAAGGGAACTTCTTTTTTTCAAAACAGAAGAAAATAAGAAGATTAATTTTAAAAAATTGATAGATAAATAACTAGTATTTTATTTTATAAAATAAAAAACAGAACGTGGGTTATGATGTTATGACTTTGCAAATAAAAATAGAGCCATCTATTTTTATTTTTTCTTTATTAAAATAAATTATAATTTATTTTGTTAAAAATTTATTGTGGACTTGACTTTTTAAAAAGATAAATTATAATTTTTATAAATAAGAAAGGAAAAAAATAATGAAAAAAAATAGTAACAATGATTTAACTGTGAAAAATGATAGGATTTGGGTTCGAATTAAATCATCATTATTTCACAAAGAATTATATAATCAAAGGTCGGTTACCTTTAAAATTACTGCTGCGGCAATCTTTTTAGCTGTCGCTGTTGGTTTAAGTTTATTAGAAATTTTTAATATTCCAACGCCATGAGGAGCAACCTTTGGTTTACGCTTTTTTGACACATTAGTGATTATTTATTCAATCTCAATTGTTGGGTTAGGGTTTGCGTTATTGGAGGGAATAGCTTTACCTTGGATTCATAATCTAATTGATGGTCACCACACTTGGATTGAAATGGCATTCTTTATGATTTCTAACATTCTAGTTGTTCTTATCACATGGTTTATCTATTATATCTTGTTTAATGCTTACTATAAAGTAGAAGTTCCAGAAGATATTGAAGATCATACAATTCATGAGTATCATCATGTTAAAAAGGCTCATGATCACCATCATAAAATTATTAGTATTGCTTGAACAAAGAAGATTTTAGCATTTGTAATTATTGTGCCATTGTGTGCTTTAGTTGAAACGTTATCATTTCTAATTGTTGCAAAAATTCTAGTAAATACTGGCCATTCTCATTTAGAAGAAGAACATGTTCATATGATTAACCACGGGATTAATATGTTATCCCCCGCAGTTAGTACACAAAACGAAATTATTAATTGACCAGATAGTGTTAGTGTTGCTCACGCTGGTCATGACCATGATCACGACAATAATGGGATGGCGTCTATTTTCGAATCATGACAACATACTTTAATCTTTATTGGAATTTTCTTTGGAATCTTTACCGCAAAGTATATTGTTAATGCTACATTGTTTTTATTATTAGAACGACGAACAAGACAGTTGGTTGATCGATATGGAATATATGTCTAAAAAACTTTTTTAAAACATTAAAAAAGTTTTATTTTTTGTTATAATATACAGATAAGAGAGTTTATTGATAAAACTTATTTGGAATAAGAGGTGAGTTTATGGGGAAAATTAAAGAGTTAATTGATATTAATAAGATTGAAAAAGACTTGGAGTATAACGAATTAAACCATAAAAATCAGACTCGTAAGCAACAAACGCCATTAGAAATGATGAAGGAAATTAAAGCACCGCGAATCGGTTTTTTTAAGTTGGTTGCAATTTATTATCGTGACTATTTATGACGATCATTTACAATTTTATTTACTTTAGTTTTAAGTTCAACGTCAATTGTAACAATTACCCTTTTAATAAATAAGTTAATGACCCAAATTTTATTTGAATTTGGAAATGATCCGGGGGCAGTATCAACTGGTTTAGACTGATGAATTTGATTAATTATCATTGGTGTTGTCTTAGTAATCGGGGTTGTCACAACAAATATTCGTGAACGTGTTGGGGGAATGTTGGGACGGAATATTGAAATTGATGTTCGAAATGCCGTTCTAAATAACTTAGTTGATTTAAACATTGGTTATTATTCTGATAAAAAAATTGGAGAAACAATGACAAAATTAATTAATGATACGCAAATTATTGGGGATGAATCACAATTAACGCCAGCTAACTTAATTAGTATTCCAATTATCTTTATTGGAAGTGCAATCGTATTGTTAAATATTGATTGAAAATTAGCGTTAATTTGTTTAGGGGCAACCGCTTTATTTATGACAGCAGTTGCTGTAACATTCCGTTCACAATCATCAGAAACAGAAAATGTTCGTGCTAAAATTACTGACGTTAATGGTGATGTGACTGATCGAATTGCTTCAATTGCTTTAATTAAAGCGACAGGAACAGAAGAATATGAACGTGTTCGTTTTGAACAAATTCATAAGGAATACTATCGTATTAATCGTCGTTTAAATCGTATTCAAGCGCGAATGACAACAATTATTATTCTTTGTGCATTAAGTTTAACTGTTATTGTTGTCTTATCAAGTATTATTTTATATGGTAATAAAGGGTCAGAAAGTACTAACCACATTATGAAAGTTTTACCAGCTTTTATTACAGGAGTTAATACATTAGCCTTCCCAATTTGAACATTAACTGGATTAGTACCAGGATTAGCGCGGGCAACAGCATCAACAAAAAGAATTATTCAATTAATTCGTGTTGATACAACAATTGAACCAAACCGTGACGCGCCAAATGTTAATGAAATCACTGGTGATATTGTTTTAAAAGATATTGTTTTTGAGTATCCAGAAAAACCGGGGGTTGTTATTTTACCAAAAACAACTTTAAAATTTGAAAAAGGAAAAAGTTATGCTTTTGTTGGCGAAACTGGAAGTGGAAAATCAACAATTTCAAAATTATTGTTACGCTTTTATGATCCAACAAGCGGAGAAGTTATTATTAATAATACTAATTTAAAAGATTTAAATTTAGCAAGTTACTTAACACATGTTGGTTATGTTGAACAAGAGCCAAAAATTTTATTTGGGGATGTTATTTATAATGTTCGTTATGGAATGTTTAATGCGACCGAAGAAGAAGTTATTGCAGCTTGTAAAAAAGCTAACTTACATGATTTAGTAATGGGCTGAAAAGATGGTTATAACACCATTTTAGGTGAACGTGGCTCTATGTTATCAGGAGGACAAAAACAACGGTTAGTTATTGCCCGAATGATTTTAAAAAATCCGCAAATCTTAATTTTAGATGAAGCAACAAGTGCGTTAGATAATATTGTTGAAAAAGAAATCCAAGCCGAATTAGAAAAAATTATGGTTGGTAAAACAACAATTTCAATTGCGCACCGATTAAGCACAATTAAAAATGTTGATGAAATTTTTGTCTTAGGAAAAGGGCAAGGAATTATTCAGAATGGAAAATATGATGAATTAGTTTCAATTGATGGTCCGTTCCGTGATCTTCATCGTGCCGGAAACCAAGGGCGGTAAAAAAGTGTTAAATGACACTTTTTCTTTTTGTTTAGTTAACAGGATTATTATTTTTAAATAAAGTGCTTTTAATAACAACTTGAAAATGGTAAAATATAGCAAATTTATTTTTAATTAGAAGGGTGATAAAGCATATTAAATTTAAAGAGTGAAAGCAACAATTACGTGATGGTTCAGAATTACAAATGTATGAATGAAAACCAGTAAACGACAAAGATATTAAAGGCGTTGTGCAATTAGTCCATAGGAGTGCGGAACATTCTTTACTTTATGAAGATTTTGCAAAATTTTTAGTTGCTAATAATTATGTTGTTGTTGCCGAAGATCATCGCGGCCATGGGAAAACAGCGACTTGTTCTGAAGATTTAGGATTTTTTGCAGAAAAAGAAGGCTGAGAAAAAATTATTGATGATTTATATGAAGTAACAACTTATATTAAACATTGTTATCCTAATACGCCAATTGTGATGTTTGGTCACTCAATGGGATCATTTATGGTTCGCCATTATGCGATTAAATATGGAACAAATATTGCTGCTTTAGTTATTTGTGGAACAGCGCATTATCCAAAACGATTATTAAAATTTTCAGTTAAAATGGCTAGAATTGGTCAAAAACTTAAGGGACCAAAGTCAAAAGATAATTTTATTTATAAATTTTCTTATGCGCCACTAAATGTTCGTTATAAAGATGAAGGGGTCTTAGGAACAGAATGATTATCAACAGATAGAACCGTGCAAGAGGCATTTGCAAATGATCCGCTAACAGGTCAAGTTTTTTCAACGAGTGCTTTTAAAGATATGTTTACGGGATTATTATTTATCACTAATAAAAAAAATATTAAGTTAACACCAAATACTTTACCGTTGTTATTTATTGCTGGACAAGATGACCCGGTTGGCAAATATGGGAAGACAGTATTAAAAACCGTTGAATTGTATAAAAAAGCCGGTAAAAAAGTTAAAGTGAAATTATATCCAAATGCTCGTCATGAAATTTTAAATGAACCAATTAAACAAGAAATTTATCAAGATATTTTAAATTTTTACAATAAGAGTCTTTCTCGATAGTTGAAAGTCTAATTTTTATAAAAAAACAAAGAGTACCCACTTGTTTTTTTTGCTTTAATATATTCAATAAGCAACAACGGACTATTTAAAATTTGTGAGGAGAAAAAAATGAATTTACAAAATGGAATTTCAAATTTTAATATCCCAAGCTCAATTCATTTTTTCTTTAATTCCTCATTGGAACGTGTTACAATATTTTTTCTGGCAAGTATTATTTTATTTTATACAATCTTAAAAGTTGTTACTTATTTTTTTAGAATTTATGCAATTAAATTAAGATTAGGAGTACAAGCAACAAAATATTTTTTTAATGTAATCTTAATTGTTACTGAATTTATTATGACAATAATTTTACAAATGGTTTTTATAAAAATTTATGCTCTCGGTAATGATATTACTACTTATGCTGTGATTGAGACAGTGTTAGTTCTTCAATTTATGATTGGAATTATTATTTTAATGAACAAACAATTTTTAAATTATATTTTTAAATTAATGATGTTAATCTTTACTTCATTGTTATTTTCATTTTTAATGGGAAAACAATTATTGCTTTGACTTGATAAAATTCATAATCATCAAATCTTAGTTCTATGGTTAACATGAAGTATTTTAACTGGTTTTATTGTTGCAATTTTTTACTTATTTGATCTAAAAACAAAATTTGTACATAAGTTTGCTTTTCATTTGCTAATCTTTTTAATTACAATTAGTAATTTTGAAAGCCGACCAAATGATTTACGAGTTTTAAGACATTCGTTACTTTTAAAAATTTTATTAAAACTAATTAAAATTCTATGCTTACTATATTTGTTTTTTTGATGAAAACAGTCAAAAAAACAATGCAAAATTTATGAGAAATTACTGATAATAATGAAATCGAATTGGTTGAACTTTCATTATTATTAAATGCCCTTCATTTTTTTAATATTAGTCAAAAAAATGGTTTAGAAAGCTTACCAAATAAATTCTTAAAAAATGAAATTAATGGCTGAATGGGGTCGTTGCAAGAATAAAATAATGCTTAGATTAACTAATTCAATGGCTTATAAAAAACAATTTATTAACAAAGACAACTTATCAATAAAAAAGAAAAGAGGGAACAAGAATGCGCAAGTTACTTAATATTTTGGCTGCTACAGTTTTAGTGACAACTCCAGCTATTACTGTTGTTAGTTGTAAAAACAAGGGAAAAGCACAAACGGGGGATAAATATAAAGATCCCGAAGTCGAAAAAATGCCAAATGGACCATTAAAATCAAAGATTTTACAAACAACATTATTTTCAAAAATGGCAATTGCTAATCGACATGAAAATTTAAATGGATATACACCAT
This sequence comes from Spiroplasma endosymbiont of Sarcophaga carnaria, assembly GCF_964019595.1. Lineage (NCBI taxonomy): Bacteria > Bacillati > Mycoplasmatota > Mollicutes > Entomoplasmatales > Spiroplasmataceae > Spiroplasma > Spiroplasma endosymbiont of Sarcophaga carnaria. The sequence goes on along the minus strand of NZ_OZ026456.1, from coordinate 458,155 downwards.
CAACTTTACAGATGTTAACACGATTGCCAGATTCATACAAAGATAAAGATGGCAATTTAGTTGATGTTGATTATTATCGTGGTCGTTATTTAAATCAAAAAGATGGAATGCCATTAAATAATATGGCATCAAATTATGATTATATGAATATCTTGAATAATGACTTATATAATACGGAAAATCAAACAAAAGCAAAGCTTCCAGGATATTCTGAAAATGATTTATTACCAGCAATGCCTAGTTTAGCAGCAAATAGTAATATGTTAAATTATTGATATGATGGGGGACCACTATCAAATTATTAAATTGCAAAAGAAATTTTAGCAACACAACAAGGAGATGCGCGGTTACATAAAACGATTAAGGATGCTTATAACAAAGCAGTGTTTGAGTTACAACGAACAACTTACTTTTATGATTTAAATATGAATTATAATCCGTTGGCAACAAAAGACATTAAATTTGATACTACAACAAATTCAAATTTTGTTATTAATGGGAAAAAATTTGCGACAGGTAAATCATTTACCACAGCACAGAAATCAGAAGAACAAGATAAATTAATGGTAATTTTACAGTTAATTTTAATGGCTGATATGTTTACGGACCGTTCACAATCAAAAACATATATTAATCAATTAAACAAATTTTTACCATTGTCAAAAGATGCGGATGGGACTTTTTTTGGAAGTATTTTAGGAGCTATTTATTTTCAAATTTTTGGTTCACCAACAATGCCAAATAATCCAAACGAAAAAAATCCAAATTATGAATTAGCAAAAAAAGGTGTTTCAGTAGCCTTAAGTAATTTAGGAGCAACAGGAAATGCAAAACAAGAAATTGAAGCAAAAATTAATAATTTCTTTGCCCAACAAGCACAAATTTTTAGTGATTTATTATTAACAAAACCAATGCAAGATGATTTAGATTTGGCAAAACCAGAGGACCAATATAAAAATCGTGATGCAATGTGGAATGGAAAAACACCAAAATTATCACTAGCTGATTTATTATTTAAAAAAGATAGTTCATCAAAATCATTAGCCGAATTATTTATTGAATTTGGAAACGAAGTTAATGGTTGATATACAAAGGCAACAATAGAACAACAAGGGGAGGCCAATAATGCTATTGGAACATTTTTAAAAGTTGCAGGACAAGTTGTTACGCCAGGATTTAAAGTAGTCTTACAATCTATGGCTAAAATGATGATGTTACCAGCAAATGGTGGTTTATGAACTTTAACAATTAATGATATGAATCAGTTTGTTATTGCCTTATCACAAGGAATTTTAGATAATGCTGATTCATTAACAAAAGTTAGTCAAATTTCATGATCTGATCCAAATAACCAGGAACAAAATCAAACAGAAATTGCAAAATTATTAACTGGTAGTGCAGATCCAACCAAACCAGCAGCCGGTTCATTTATGGACGTAGCATTTACATGGTTTAACGATGGAACCAAACCAGTTCGTGCGTTATTAAATAAATTATATTTTGATCCTAATTCAGAAACACGGAAAGATTTATTAGCAATTAATAATTCCTTATATGATTATACGAATACGTTATTATTAGGAGAAAATTGATTTATTAATAATGGAAAGTTTTTAAACGAAAATAATATGCAGTATGACCTTGAATATAAAGGAATTGGTGATGCTGATGTTGCTACTAATCTAAACTTACATGAAAAATGATATGTGGCAAAAGATGGAATTAAAACATACCAAGATTTAAATAAAGCTTATTTAGATGCGTTAGGAAACTATGATTTAGATTGATTTGAAAAGTATGATGGTTTAGGAAATAATTATCAAAAAGTTAATTACAAATATACTATTACTTGGACAAATGTCAATCCTGGTGATGATAGTCATCAATACTGAGTAATTTCTAATATTCAATGATTTGCAAAAGATAGTAGCGGACAATGAAAACGTTATTATGATGTTGTGCAAAATGATTAAGATAGTGGTGTAGGATTAAACATGAAAAAAACACTGTTGATGAAGCAAGGAATCTTAGGAATAATTAAGGCAAAAGGGCAATTTATTTCATTGCTCCTTTTAATTTTTATTTGTTCAATTATTACTTCTTGTTTATTTACGACGGTAACTAGTTTACAAGCAGCGAACCGTCAAATGGGATATGGTAGTTTTGATTATAACCATTCTTTTCACTATTCAGCAATGGAATTTGAAAATTCAAATATGCAAACAATTACACCAAGTTTTGCCTTTGATTCAGAATATGTTATTGTAGAAAACAACGATAATAAATTAACATATCCAAAAATTACAATTGGTACGGCCAATAGTGATGTTTTTTAAGCTTTAACACAGCAAGATATTACGTTTGACAAAACATCTTCTGGAGCAATAGCTGGGTTATGGTTAGCTTTAAAAATTCGCCAATCAGCACCGAGTTATCAAAATACATTAATTGCGAAATTACGGGCAATGGGGCAAAATACATTAGCTGATCAGTATTTTGCTAATTTTAAAACAACGCAAATTTATAAAAACTTTTTAGGAATTATTATTGATTATATTAATAAACATTTTCTAGTAATAAATCCCACCGCAACAGAAGTAGAAATTAAAAATGCCATTGCTATGTTTACAAATGGGCAAGCAGATCAAAATCAAAAGGCAGTTAATCGTTGAGATTGAGAATTAAAAACAACAAATAATGATTTTTCTCATTTTGAGATGCCTGATATTGACGTCACATTAGGGAAAGACAATAAAACAATTAGCACTGTTAATATAAATACTTTGTTTGATAAAGGTTTACGTGGTAGTTTTGGAGTTGCGGCGCGTTATAAAATAACAGATAGTGGTGGGAATGAAGCAGAGCGAATTCAATATTTAGCGCAATCACCTTATCAATATATTGATAAATTAAACCAAACCGGAATTAATGAAGGACGAATGGTTGTTGGTGATTTATTTAATAAGGTTACTTTTTTTGGCAATAATAGTGAACGAAGTTCGTTTATTAATTTTGTTCAAAGTTATTACAAAATGCTCGGAATTGTTAGTAATTTTGCAATTTCAATGCGTCAGGAAGTTACAACGTGAGATATTGTTAATAATTTAAAATACAAAGTAATTGGTTGACATGATTTATTAAAAGATGAGCAATTAAAAATTTTTAATAAGGTTTCTGAATGAGAAGGACCATCTCTTGTTGAATCAACCTTAAACAACTGTTATGTTGTTGTTAGTCCTAATTATTTAAAATTTCAAAATAAATCCTTACGTGATGATATTAGGATTGGCCAACAAACTTTTACGGTTGGGGCAACAGGGGGAGACAGATTAAACATTTATCCAACAATTTATGAAACTGATTTTATTCCTGATTTTAAAACAGATACTGTTGTTTATTTATCTTCATATGGCATGTGATTATTGTCAGAAGATAATAATAAAGGTTTAATTAGTTTAAAAGATAATTCACGTGTTTTTTTAAAAAGTTTAGCTGGACAACCAGCAGCTAATTTAGCACTTTTTAAAAAATATTATGCTAACAATCCTAATGAATTAGATACTTATGCACAAGCGTTACAAATAAATAATAATCAAAAAGCAACTGATCCTGCCATTGGTACTTTTGAAACTAAAAATGAAACAAGTCAATTAACATGACGTTATAGTTTATTAGATAAAACAATTAATGTTTATATTTATATTGGATTATTTTTCATTATTATTTTTGCAATAACATTATTTGTTGTTTCATATATTATCATTAAAGAAATGATTAAACGAGAATCATCACAAATTGGGATGTTAAAAGCGGGTGGATATTATCTTCGTGAAATTACTTTATCTTATTGAAGTATTTTAATGCTTAGTGTTCTCATTGCTGTCCCGACCGGTTGGTTAGTTGGGATTACCCTCCAACTCTTTGTTGTAAAATTATTTAATTTATTCTTTATTATTAATTGAACCTTTACTTGAAACTGAATGATTCTGCTCTTTTTATCAGCCTTTTTTGTTGCTTTTCTATCGTTGATTACATTTGTTACTTGTTATTTTTCAATTAGTAAAACAGAAGTATTAAGTTTAATTTATCCAACACGGGAATTAAATGTTGATAATAAATTAGCGCGTTCTGTTCGTAGTTTGGACTTCAAAACGTTTGTTGGTCGCTTCCGGATGGTGGTTTTATCAACTTCCTTAAAGCAAGCTTTTACTTATTTAGGCATCTTTGCTTTAGTAACTTTTACTTTAACAGTATCATTATTAGCCCCCGTTTATGCTAAAAACTTTAATACAAACTATTATAAAAATATTAAATATGGTAGTGAGGTTAAATATAGTAATGTTATTAGTAATAGTCCATTGTCATATTACAAAACATATCCATGAAATGGAATTAATAATGTTCCAAACACCGGGGATCCAACTGATAAATATTTATATCCAATTGGGGGAATGACACCATTAGCAAATTATTATAGTATTGATGGTGGTAAAATAATTAAGTCACTAAAAACAGTAAACCAAGAACCAACAGTGGCAGGAATTTTAAAAGATATGTTGTCATATAACTTTGTTACTTTGTCAGGAACTAATTTATCATTAGGAATTTTTAATTATCTAAATGAATTAATAAAAAATTCACCGAGTGGCGATAGTGTGCGAGCTTTAATTTCTGAAATTTTATGTACTGTCTTACCAAAAGCCCTTGGGATTGGCGCGATTCCATATCCACCGTTCCCAGACAAAGGTGATTATGTTGCTTTGTGAAATACTTGTTTTAGTAAAGCAACAAACGGTATTATTCCAGCTTCGGTAAAAGAGGATTGAAATAAGAATCCTGATCGTGCAAATCACTTTGCTTTAGGAATTGGAACAATGAGTTATAATAATGCAACTGATGATGTTTTCACTAGTTTTGATGCAGCATATAATGATAAAAACTTACCAGTTTATGGGATTAACGCTAATACAAAAATGCTACAATTATCAGCAGATGATCGTGCTGCTTTAGCAAATAATAATAATAATAATAATCAAGTTGTTAATGCAATTGCAAATGTGACATCACTTCAGCAGTTAAACTTGTGGGTTGGGAAAGAAATTACTTTGACACCACAATTATCAACCTTACAATATAATGTTGGTCCAGAGCAGTGAACAGAGTTTAGTAATAATAATACCGCATTAGTTAAACAAAACTGGAAATATAACCTTAGTGGTAGTCCAGGGCCATGAAATCCAAATAATTACCAGAGTTTATATTCGTTAGATAAAAGTTATTTTACTTATAACGCAAGTTCTAATACAAAATATTATGCTTCAGCAGATCCAAAGAGTGAATATTATAATTTAAATAATGTTGAATTATGAATTCCATCCAATTCAGCAATGGAACAAATTTGGACGAATAAAGTGATTACTTTAAATAATGGTCAACAACGGAAACTATTAGAGGTATCATCAGGATCTAATAAAATAGTACGAAAAGAAACTGTTAATAGTCAGGAATATTGAGTTATTAAACCATATGATTTTAACTTTGATGGTTCATATAGTGGCGACTTTGTTAATGGCATTCCAACAACGTGATATCAAGCAGCGATTGATAATAATTTTATCAAAGTTGTGCCATCATTGACAGTAATGCCAGTCAAAGTTAAAATTGTAAAAAGTATTGCCACTTATGATAATCCACGGTTATTTGTTAGTATGCAGAATGCAAATAAAATTAATTTCTTTCCAACAACAGAATTAAAGGACAATCTTAAGATAATGCAATGGTATAATGGTAAATATACTAAGGAATTACAACCATCTGATCAAATTAATCGATATGCTTTATCTTCAACTAATGGTGATTTATCCTTAAATAACTTTACAAATTCTTATACATCTTCTGTCTTGTCGGCAGATTATGTTGGAATTAAAGCCCAAGTGATGAATCGCGTTATTGTTATTGCGTTATCAATTGCTTTAATTTTCATTGTTATTATTGTTATAGTTTCAGTTATTACAATTTACTTTGCCATTGATTTATTTATTAAGAAATTTATTAAAATCATTGCGACGATGAAAGTTCAAGGTTATAGTAGATGAGAAATTAATAATTTAACATTAGGAATCTTTATTCCATTTGCTATTGTTGGTTGACTAATTGGTTATTTCATTACATGAGGACTAACTTGAACAATTACGCAAAAGGTTTTAATGTTCTTTAACTTCTATGTTCCAATTGGAACGGGGTTAATTACCGTACCAATTATTTTGGGAGGAATTATTATTTTATATATTTTATCATATTTTGTTTCTATGAAAAAAATCAACCAATTAAATATTCAACAAATTGTAATGATGGAAAGTTAATTCAATTAAAAAAACTATGCTACTCGCATAGTTTTTGTTTTGATTGCTATTACTTATTAAAGGATAATTCATTGCAAAAAGTAGAAAATAAGGTATAGTTAAAAAAGAAGATATTATTTTAAATAAAATAATATAAGTTATCTTTTAATGAGGGTTTTAAATGTTTAATTTTACAACAAAACAAAAATGAGTGATTAATGGTAGTCTTTTGGGGTTAACTTTAGTGGCATTAATTGGGTTATTGCTTTATCTTTTAAAATTTTTAATTCCTGCGATTGTTTTACTATCAATTGCTGGAATTGGTTTTTTTGTGTTAATGATTGTTTGATTAGTGTTTGAAAGGTATAATAAGAAGAAAGGATAAGGAGAAAAATAATAATGACTGAAAATGAAATAATCCGCAAAATTAAAGCAATTAGTATTGATAGTGATCAGCGCTTTTCTTTTCTTGCAAAATATATTTTACAAAATTTAATTATTGTTCCCGATATTACAATTAAGGAAATGGCTGAATATGCTTATACATCCGTTGCAACAATTAATCGTTTTACGACCGCGTAAAATATTCGGTTGGTATAAAATTTCCAAAAAATAAGAAAAAGATAGATATAAAATTCTATCTTTTTTAATTAGGTTAAAATTGTCGTTAACCTTGCTTAGTTTAAGAAAATAACAGCAAAACCAACCGAATAAAACTCTCCTACTTGGAATGTCGTAAAACCAAGCAAGTGAGAATAAACAATATAGGGGTGGCCGTACCGCTACGACACAATGCAGGCAATTCTTTTAGGCAATACAAAAGAGTTATTGTGGTTTGGGGATAAATCTTTAACTTGCAATAGTTAAAGAGTTAGTGTTCCACAATAAAAAAATTTAGAAATCTTACTATTTATAAGGAGGTTTTGAAAGTGTCTTTAAAAGAACTCTGTTGAAAAGAGTTAAAAATTAAATTAACAAATAAGACAGGATTAATTAATAAATGTCAGTGTTATATCAATGAGTACTTTACAAAATTAACCAAAAACAGAAAAGGTGGCTGATATTGTAAAAAGTATGCTCGGCATTGCTTAGCAAGATTAGAATTTATTAACAAACAAAAAATAAATGCTAATCTTTGGTTTTTAAATTTACAGTGCCAAAATAACCATCAAATTATTAAAAAAATAATTTTTAAGAAAAATAAATGATGAATTATTAATATTAAAAATTAGAAAGGAGAAATTATATGGTTGAAAATAATATCAAAAATACAATTAGCGATTTAATTAACGAAATTAAAACAACAACAGAAAACAATTTAAGCAATTTAGAACAAATTATGGAAGCTTTAATTGACAAAATTAATAATATTGAAAATATCTTAAATCAAATAAGATAAAAAAGAAATTAAACCAACTTATTTATTAAAATTAGTTGGTTTTTTATTTATCAGAAATAAAAAAGAAGAGGGATGAAAAATATGTCTGAAAATACTTTTATTAAATGTAAAAAATGTGGAACACCAAAGCAGTTTCACAAAGTTAATCATCGTGAAAAAACAGAATGATTTGAAGATGTTTATTACACTGAATATTAAAATTTTAGTTTTTTAAAACTTAATATTTTATAAAATAGACCGCGATTGTTATATTGGAAATGGAGGATAAAACATGTATTTAGTTATAAAAGATTCAAATAGTATAAAAGATCATTATAAAATAACGGATTTAATTTCAAAAAACACCGATCATGAAGAAAAAGAAAACTTTTGATATAAATTTGGTTTAGAACAATATTGAACAGGATATTGTTGATCAAGTGGAACAATAGATAATATAAAAGATATTGATGAATATTTAGCCAAAAAATTTAAAGAATTTCAAGAAAAATCATGAAATGAAATTATAGAAAATTATGTTGAAGATAAATTTGGTTATACAGTGGCAAATAATTTATCTAATATTAATTGAGAAAAACAGTCAGACAAAAATATAGAACCAGTTCGTTAATAATTGGTTTTTCGGTTTATTTATTTTTAACCTAATATTAAATGTTAATTTTAGGAAAAATAAAATTAAAAGCAAAAAAGCGAGGTTATTATCATAAAAAAAGATTATTCAAAACCCAAAGCAAGGTTTAATGGGAATATAATTATTGACTGTATTAGATGTGAACAAGAATTCACCATTTCAAATTTAGAATGATTAACGCTTAATAAATTTTATAAATGCCAAAAATGTAAAAAATAAAGGGAGGTAGTTAAAAGTGATAAAAAAAATTTATTTAAATCAAAATTTAATTTCACAAGAAATAAATAATAAAACTAATATTTTAATAAACAAACAAAAAGATTGCGTTGTTTGAGATAAAAATTATTTAGGTTTATCAATTTATAAAAATTATTTTAGTTTAGAAATTGATGAAAATAAAAATTATGTAGTAAATAATATCTTAAATAACAAAAGTGGCAATATTGTGGGAAAAAATTTAATTTTATCTTTTGAAAAATTAAAGCAAGAAAACAAAAAGAAGTTTAATTTGCAAAACAAAAATGATAATAATAATGATTTACTAAATAAATATAACAATAATTATTATAACAAAACAACACAACAAAAATTTTCCATAGAAGAAGAAAAACAACTACTAGAAGATTTAGAAAATATTGATAACCCCAATTATTGAGATAATGGTTTTTATTTAGGATACAACAAATATGAAAAAATTGTTTAGTTTATTATCAATATTTTCGTTATCGTGTACGAACACAGTGAGTTTAATAGGCTGTGGTAATATTACAAATAACAAACCACATTTACCACCAACAAAACCAAAAGAACCAATAATCAAAGACATTTTTTACTATGAAAAATTAAAACAAGAGATTACAGCAGAAACTAAAGAATATGATGAAGTAATTAAAGAAATTGAAAATAGTAAAAAGGATTATGAAGGTGAAGAAGATTATCAAACAGAATTAAAACAAACACAAACAGAAAAATTTATCAAAATGTCGGAACTAAATAATTGTGAATATCAAATTTTACTATGTCAAAAAGAAAATGAGTTTACAGACGAACAAAAACAACAAGCAATTAAGTTGTTAGAAAAACAAATAAAAAATTTAAATAGTGCTTTAAATTTACTAAGTGAAATTAAAAATAGTGATTTTGACCAGAAAGATTTAGAAAAAATTAAAACAAAAATTAAAAATATAAAAATTATTTTGGATGAAGTTAAAAGAAATTAAGAAGGGAAAGATTTAATGTGAAAAAATTTTTAAAAGAAATTAATTTATTAAAATTATTTATTAGTTGCTTATAAATTATAATGTGTGTTTTAATGACTACATTTTTAATTTTATGTAGAGAATGAATAAATGATAGTGGAGGTCTTTTTGTTTATGTTGTAGTTTGTATTTTTAATATTGTTATTGGTGGCGGAGTTATATTATGTATTTGTTTTGAAATTTTACAATTAATTAAAAATAAAAAACAAAACAAAAACAATATAAATAATGAAAACATATAACAGATTAAATTAAAAATAACATAAATAATTAAAATAACACAAAACAAGATAATTAATATCTTGTTTTTAGAAAGAGGTGCAGCAATGATTAATTGTCCGTTTTGTAAATATATTCATAATATTTATAATGAAAACAATATCCATATATTATTTTTTTGTTCTTATAGATATCCCAATCCATGAATCATTTTAGATAAAAGAAAAATTGGAAGAACGATGATTTATTATGCTTAAAGTAATTGAATTATTTGCTGGGATTGGAAGTCAAAGAAGAGCATTAGAAAAGATTGAAATTAACCATAAAGTAGTTGCTTTTTGTGATAATGATAAATACGCTGAAAAATCATACCGAGCAATTTTTAATGATTATGAAACCCCTAATTTAGGTGATATTACTAAACTAGAAACTTTACCGTATGCTGATTTAATAACTTGATCATTTCCATGCCAAGACATATCAAATGCCAATAATAATGGCCAAGGATTAAATGGCAAACGAAGTGGTTTAGCTTACAAAGTTGTTGATTTAATAAAAACAATGACAATAAAACCCCAATATCTTTTAATGGAAAATGTACCAAATTTATTAAGTAAAAAGTTTTTTGTTGGATTTCAAAATCTACAAAATCAACTTAATAAATTAGGATATAATAACCAATATTTTACAATGAATGCCAAAGATTATGGAATTCCCCAAAATAGAAAACGATTGTTTATGATTTCAACATTAAAACAAGATTTTAAATTTCAATATCCCCAACCCTGTAATTTGAAATTTTTAGTAAAAGATATTTTAGAAAATAATGTGAATGAAAAATATTTTATTCGGCAAGAATCAATGAAAAAAGCAATTGAAAAAAATAAACTTAAAATCATTGAAAAATGTGCTTATACAATTACAACAAAACAAATGCGATGAGGAAACGCAGGAATTATTGCAATTCCCAATTATATAAAAAAATTAAATGATGGAAAATTAATTATTAATCTGAGAAATTATAATCAAGTTAATATTTTTAATGACATAACAAAAAATAATATTATTCCAACCATTACAACAGCACACGGAAGACCACCACAAATTGCATTGCCAATTAAGGATTATGGTAATTTTATTGTTTTACCACGAGCAAAAGATGGTTTACTAGTTAACGGTTCATATAATCGGTTTTGAAAAACAGGAAATAATTATATGGGAACAATCGCAGCAAGTAATATCAATAAAATCATCGTTGATAACCATAAATTACAAGAACAAGATAGTAGTAAAATACTATCTTTTTTAATTGATGAAAAAGAATATTTTTTACGAGTATTAACTCCACGAGAATGTTGATTATTAATGGGATTTAGTAATAAAGATTTTGATAAAGCAAGCAAAGTTGTTTCAGAAACCCAACTTTATAAACAAGCCGGCAACAGTATTGTTGTTAATGTGTTAGAAAAAATATTTATATCAATGTTTCAAATAGAAAGGAAAGATAAAAGATGCAAAATAAAAGAAAAGTTTGGTGAAAATGACTTTTATATCCTTTAACAATTATTATTGGAATTTTGTTGCTAGTAATTTCCCCTATTTTATTTTTAATTACCCTTGGAATTGATTGTGATTTTATGCTCGGTGATTTATTGTTGCATTTATTTTGTCTTCCTTTTGAAAGGAAAAATAAAAATGACTAAGAAAAACAATATTAAAAATTATTTTAATAATCATCAACAACACTATCAAAAAAATAAAAATCTTTTTTATTGACAAATAAACAAATTTAACAAAAACAAATTTTTAAAATAACAAAGGAGGAGGAAAATATGAAATCAAACAACACGGCAAATTTTAGCGAAATAATTGATGTTATTACTTTATGAAGTAATATTGTATTTGGTGTTTTTTTAGTAATTGTAGTTATATTTGCGATTTGAAAACTAATTTTTATTTTAGTTTCAATTATGCGAAGTGCAGATAGTCCGGAAGAAAGAGCAAATTATTTAAGTGCTTTAAAATCCCAAATTGGAGCAATTATATCTATATTGGTACTTACTGCCATTATGAATGTTGTTTTACAAGTTATCAAAACATATAACCCTAGTATTTGAACATAGTTGATAAAAAATGAAAGGAGGTGAAAAATTATGATAGTTAATGCACTATATAAACTAATATGATCGATTTTTGTACAAGGGCCATTGCAGTTAATTGCATCATTTAACACTGTTCTAAATTATTTAACAGGTGGTGTGGTTGGTGATTTAATGTTTGGATCAAAACAAGAATTTAGTTTTCAAAATATCCCAATGGCATTTTGATATTTTGTCATAACGGCTCTTTGTTTATTTTCTTTAATATTTACAATTACCATGATTAAAATTTTGTTTCAAGATGCCAGCGAAACAAAAACAAAATTTATTGTTGCCTTACAAAATGGTAGTAAGGCATTTATTTTTATATTTTTAATTCCAATCTTTTTCTTTTTGGCAAATTTTGCAATTGCTAACATTGCCAAAATGATTACATCTGGATTTGGGGGCGAAAACGGAAATATTGCCAATTATCTATACAATATCGGAAACAAACATTGAGATGGTAGTGGTGATAATATACCAAGCAATTATTCCTATCCTGACAATATTGGTGATTTTAATATGATTGCCGAAGTTTTTGGAGTATGATTTATGCTATTTGCAATGTTTATGATTGGAATTGCTTTGGTACAAAAAATAATCGAATTGTTTTTCTTATTTATTATTTCGCCATGAGTAATGTTTATTATGACAATTGACAACCGGAAAGGAGCATTTATTTGAAAAGATATGGTAATTGCAAAATTTCTAGCATCAACCGCCACTTTAACAGGATATTTTATTTTTATGACAACAATTCAAACAATTTTAAGCACTAATTTAGCAGGATTGGGAATCGAAGGATATGGTAAATCATTGTTTGTAATTCTGATGATGTATGGTGGTGGTTTAGCGGTAATGGCATTTTCGGATGTTGTTGCCAACCTAATTGGTGAAGCAGCCGGTGTTCGTGAAGGGATGAGTTCAATGAAATCAACTGTTGCTGGTGGAATGATGGCAATGGGGGCTGGGAAAATAGCAGGAAAAGCATTCGGATTTGCTAAAAGTAAAAGAGCCAAACGAGCAGTGGCAATGGGTGGCACTAGTATGGGCGAAAAAACCATGAACGCAATGGGTTCAATGGCTGGTGGCGGGCGGTGATGGTGATTGAGGTGATAATGAAACAGCAAGCGGTCAATCTCGCCAAGAAAAACCCCTTGACTTTCGTCATTTCTGACATGCTACCGAGGGAATGAGCTCAAGAGCCGGGATTGTTGGTTTGCCAGGATTTGGATTTGGAGTCACAACCCTAGCAACAAGCAAACTAGTGGGAGCAGCTCGCGGAGGTGGAACAAAAGGATTTTTCCGCCAAATTGGAACTGGGATTGCAACACCATTCAAGGCAATTGGAAAAAGATTTAATCCACAACTAGCTAGCAAAGGAACGGAAACTAACATATCAAAAACAATAGATTTAGATAAATGAAAGAGAAAATCTTTAAACAAAAAACTAGGGAAAGTCGAAAACAAATTTACTAGCAAAAACAGTTTTTCATATCTTAAACCAACAATCAAAAAAGAAATGAAGCATAATCAAAAAGTTTCATTACAAAATTTAAATGAGAAACAAACAAAGATTAATGAAAAACTTAAAGATCATTTAACAAAATCAGACGCTAGACAGAAAAAATGAGATGAAAAAGCTGCCAAAAAAGCAGAAAAGAAAAAGCCATAATCAAAAAACACCTGACAAAAATAAGAAATGCGGTATAATGTAAATAAAAAGGAGTGATAAATCATGGGATTATGACGATTATTAGGTGGCGAATTCAACTGAGAACGCGTTTCAATAATGCAAGACCTCTGTCTTGCAACTGAAATTCACGCTGCAATTATTGATGCACTCGGGGGGGGGCGAATATTCCTTTAAGCATTGATAGATTAAATAGTGATAAACAAAATAATGTTATGTGAGTACTAGAAAAATTTGGTCATCAAGTTCCTGATTTAAATAGATATCCATTTTTATCAAAATCATATCTTGATCCTCAACAAACTTTAAAACAAAAACATAGTTTAGAAAATCAGAAAGATTGAGATCAAGCGTGAGAATGATATGATTACTATAAAAGTGGAATAATTCCATTTCTAGAATATCGCATTCAAATCAGCGAAAAAGAATTAGAAGAAATGGAAGAAGATTTAATAAAGTTCAATTCCAACCCAAAACCTACACGAGTTACTCGTAGATTAATTAAATCTTATGAAGAAAACATACCATTAAGAAAAACAGAAATTGCTAAATTAAAAAGAGAATTGGAATCTATGAAAGCAAAAGAAATGCAAAAGAAGCAAGAAATAAAACCTGAGTTAATCCTTGAAAATGAAAATTTACGCTTAAAAAAAGAAATTTTAGAAATGGAACTAAAACTAAAAGAAACAAATAGAGAAAGATAAAATGTATCAAATATTAACTTATCAAAATTTAATTTAGAAAAGGAGATATATTTTATTTATGTATGAAAAAGGAAATAAAATTAATGTTAAAATAACAAATATTACTCCGTATGGTGCTTTTTGTCGGGCAGAAAAAGCTGATGGCTTAATCCATATCAGTGAAATTTTAGATTACTTTGTTAGAGATATTAAAGATTTTTTTGATGTTGGTGATGAAATTGAAGTTGAGGTACTTGATTTTGATTCAGTTAGGAAACATCTTAAATTAAGTTATAAAAAGTGTCACCCTTAGTTATTAAAAACTTATGATAATGAAATTCAAGAAATAAAAGCAGCTTTTAAAAGTTTAAATAAAAAACAAAATAAAACAGACAATATTGAAAATATTAGTAAAACAAATGAAAACGAATAAATTAGCAAAAGTAATTAAATGTAAAGTAAAGGGAGAAAAATATGTTAGAAATTTGTTGTCCTGGTAGAATTAAACAACAAGAGAATAAGAAAAAATATAAAAAGTAAAGGAGTTAAATTAATAAATGAATTATTTTGAAAATAAAAAAAAAACAATTCCTAGATTTATTAAAAATAAAATTACTTTTATTAAAGTAATTTCGTTTTTTCAAATATTATTTTCTTTATTTTTATTCTTGTTTTTATCTTTCATATTATTTTTATATTATAACATTGATTATAAAAACAAAATTTTTAAATTAAATACAAATATTAATTTTATTTTTAATAAGATTGTTAAATCCCTTGAAATAGAATTAATTCCCTATCCATTTTTATTAATTTTTTTATTAATAATCTTTTTTCTTGTATTTATATATGGTTGTTTTAATTTAACAATGATAAAAAAACAAGCAAAAAAATATAAATTATGATTAAAAAATGATGAAAATACTATTCCAGAATTTATATATAGTGTATATAAAAAAAGTATTGTATATAAAATTATTGCTAATTGATTTTGCAGTTTTTCTTATATAGTTGGTGTAATTACATTGTCTATATTGATATGATTACAATATCAGTATATTAATAATGAAAATATTTTTTATTTAGGTTTTTGAAAAATAGGAACAATAAAAAATTTACAAACAGAAATAATAATAACTAGTTCATTAATATTATTATTTTTTATTTTGCATTGTTTTTGTTTTATTCATTTTAAAAAAACTAAAACACAAATAATAAGTTATTGAGGAACAGATATCTTATCATTAGAAGAAAAAAAATATTTAAAAAGAAAAACAAATTGAATTTGTTTTATTATAATTGCTATATTATTAACAATTACATTATTTTCTATTTATATTATTATTAAAAAATTAAAAATAAAAAATAATAAAAAAATATTATCTTAGTGAAAATTAAATATATCTTAAAAATAAACAGCAATTTTAATTTAATTGCTGTTTTTTAGGTAGTCGGAAAAAAGCTTAGGTTTTATAAAAAATATAAATAAAGTAATTAAATACAAATTAAATTAATCGCTTATTAGAGCGATTTTTTTATTTGCATTATTCATCAGATAGTATCTTTAAAATTAAAAATTAACCTATTTTGCCCTACAAACTAGTTAATTTTTATAATTTCCTTTCTGTGATTTATTATATTTTTTCGGTTTAACAACTAATAATATCATTTTTAATAAAGGTACTATCTGATGAATAATGCAATCTAAAACTTAATATTTTGATGCTTAAAGATGGATAACTCATCTATGGCACGAAGCCTTAAAGAAAGTGTGAAATCGATTGGATTTACTCTCCTATTTATTTCTTTAATTCTCGGCAAGATTAATCACTTGCGAAATGTCAGAGCACGTGTTTTTTGGCTTGTTTTCATAAAAAGAGTGTTGTTAAACCGAAAAAAACAATATCGGACACTAAAAAAACAAGAGGGTTGGAACTCCAAAAGGTTATTTTCTTTATATAAAGTTGTCTAGGGATGGATGAAGCGTAATTAATAACTGGGTAAACTGTTTTTTGTTTATTTCCGTATGGGGGTAAACTCTATCAAAATATCCTATCCGCCCCCGCTCACCTTCAAAGTGAAGCGGGCGGCGAAGTAATTAAATACTAAAATAAATTATTTACTAAATATCAAAATATTAACCAATAAAGGAATATTATGTTTTTTTACAGAAAGGAAAATATTTTATGAAAAAATGAAATAAAAAAATTAAAAATAAATTACAAGAATTAATGATACGAGCTTATCCAGTAACGGTAAATGATATTAATGATGAAATTTGAGCAACAAATAAAAAGAATTAAGGAGTATAGATAAATGACAGAATATAAAAGTTTGTATATTAATAAAACTTGAAATGAAATAACAACATCTTTTGAATGAGCTAATTGTCAGCCTGTTAATTGTCGTATTTCACATCATAAAAATCATTATGATTTGCAATGTTTAGAATGAGCCAAAATGTACTTAAATTTATTTAAAGACAAGTGAGATGTTATTGCTTCTTATATTCAATATTATAAAATTAACGATATTTTAGATTTAGCATCAGATGGATGAAAAATATTACAAATTGACAAAAAAATAAAACAAATAAATTAAAATATATTATTGTAATTGACCCTGCTGGAATTGGACAAACTGGTATTATTATTTATAATGTTTTGCAAAAGAAAATAATTAATAATATTACTTTTAATTCCAAAAATGAAGAAGAAGCAATAAGTAATATATATTTAATATTAAATGAATTTAAAAATAAAATTTGTTCTTATTTAAATAAAGTTATTGTAATAATTGAAGATTATCAACTTCATAAAGGTTTAAAAATAAAAAACCCATTACCTACTCCTAAATTTATTGGTGGTTTAAAAGTTTTATGCAAATATCTATTTAATTTAAAATATATTTTACAATCACCAGTCATTAAGAAAAATTATATTTATAAAGGAAATATTAAAATGTCAGAGCACGAACACGATGCTTGAAAACACCTACAATATTTTTTAGCAAAAGGAGTTGATAAAAATGGAACAATCAAAAAGTAATTTACCTAAAAAATCAGTAACTAATAAACCTAAAATAAAAAATAAAAAAATTAATAAGTTAGAATTAACTGTTAGATTACATGAAAATCCGATTAAAACTAAAATTAAGGCACTGGTTGCTGGGGGTGTTGAAGTTGATGCTTGTTCGGCTAAATGTCAATGAGACGGATTAAATTATTCAACATTATCAATATATAACCCATCTATTTTAACTGAGTTTTTAAAATTAAAAAAAGATGATGAGATAAAAATTAAAGGCTCAGTATTTAATCAGTTAAATATAAAAACTAAACGCTATTTTTTATCTTTTAGAGTAGATAGTTTTGAAATTATACAAAAAGCGATTAGAAAAAGAACAAATACAAATATTAAAAAATAGGAGGAAAAATCAATGGCATTAAAAAATGTAAAATATGTTCTTATTGATGAAAATAATGAACCTATTAAAAGCGAAGATGGTAGTTTAGATATTAAAACTGCTGAAATTATTTTAGAAAATACTGCTGAAGTTGAAGAATTTAATGCAAGTAATTTAGAAAATAATAATCAGCAAATCAACGAACTACAAACAAAAAATACTGAATTAACTTCACAAATTGAACAACAAACAATTCAATTAAAACAAATTGAAGTAACTGACTTTATTAATTCTTTAACTGATAATGAAGAATTTAAAAATGTTTTATTAAAGTCTTATGATATTACTGATGATATTGAAATCATTAAAACACAATTGCAGAGTGTTTATGATGAATTAATTAAGGTACAAACAGTTAATACTGGTGGCGTACCAAAAGTAGAAAACAAAGAAAACAATATTTTAGATACAGACAATGTATTTAATAAATAGAAAGAAGGAAGTAAATTATGGTACAAAACCCACAAATAATTTTCGGAGATATTGCTAATCAAGCAACAAAACGAGACCGAGAAACATTTGAACAATGATATTTACAAACTTATCAACAAAAATTTAGTTGAGAAGCTTTATTTGCATGAAAAGAAGTAAATAAGTTTGGTTTAACATATAAAAGAAAGAAAAATATTAAATACAATGAAGGTCTAGGAAACGAAGGACAAGTATTTAATACTGATGATAACCTACTAAAATATTCAACAGTGGAATTTGAAGATGGAACTGTTGAATTAGATACAATTTTAACTTTTGCTCGTAAATTAGACCCCGTAGAAAGTGATTTTAATCCTAATCTTTGGGCTGCTGATATTGAGCAAGCAATGGATACTGAGGTTGCTTATAAACGCAATAAAATTTTAGAAATTATTAATAAAGGAACAGTTACAACTATTCAAGGACAAAAAGCAGATGATACAAATGCTTTACAAATCCACGATGAAATTATGGATAAAATATATGAAAACGGCTTTACCCCATCAGAAACAGTTGTATTAGGTTCGGCTGATTTTATTCGTGGAATTCGTAATAAATTACAGTTACAACTTGGAGCAAACGACCAAATAAATAGCGTAATTGAAACGAGTGGAGCAATGAAAACTGTTGAAGGAACAACATACTATATGGTTCCTAAAAAATTACCAATTATTAATAAAGATGGTTCTGAAGGAACAATTACTCTATTACCAGATGGTGTTAATGCAATTGCTTTTAAATTTAGCAAAAAATATGACCCGCTTATTTTACGCAAAAAAGATCATACTCCGTTAAGAGTTGGTGCTGCTGCGTTAGGTACTGGAATGGGTAATACTTTGATTATGGAAAGAGTTTTATATTTAGGTGGAGCAGTAGTTGAACCCAAAGGAATTATTAAACATATTGTTACAAAAATTGATATTAGTAAAATTAATAAATTAGATAAACCAACTATTCATGTTACAGATCCAACACAAGCAACACCAGAACAGTTAAAACCACAATTTAAAGCTGTTGTTTTAAAAGCAGTTAAAGCCATAGATAGTTCTTTAACTGAGAATGATTTTGATTACTTTATTGAAAGTAAAGGTGAAGATTGACCAATTAATATTACAAATGAAAAAACTGTTGAAGTTCAAATTGAAGGTAAAAACAACGCTACTGGTCAAACAAATCCGATTGATGTTAAAATTAAAAATTCTTAATAGTACTAAAAAATAGTACTTTTTCGTTTGATAGATATGCCAATTGGAACATCTAAAACAGCCCTTATTTATGCTGTTAAAAAAAATCCAACTAGATTGTCAATCCAACAACAAGAAAAAAGTTTTGGTTTACAGTTATTAGAATTTTTAGGAATTCAAGTTTTAGCCCTTGGTTTATCAGTTTTAACTGGTGGTGTAGCATCTACTGTTGGTCTTGGTGCGGGATTATCTAATTTTGCCGCAGCATTTATCTCGTTTGGAGTAGAAACAGCAACCGATTTTGCCGTAAATCAAATATACGATAAATTAACATCAGAAGTGACAGTAAAAAGTACTGCCTTAAATTTATTACCAGCAATTGGTGGAATTGGTAAATTAACGCGTGCTGCTCGCACAACTAGAATTTTAAAATTAGCAAAAGAAACTAAACTACTTGAAAAATTAGGTGTAATAACTGTTAATAATTTAGAAGATGTTGTAAAACAAGTTACGGGTAAAAAGGTTTTATCTGATAAATTAATATTTGATTTTACAAAGCAGGCTAATAATGAAACTTTATTATATACAATTGGAAAATTAGCCCGAAATGATTTTTATAAAGGTTTTAAAGTTTCTAATTTAGAAACAATTAATAATTTATTAAAAATTGAAAAAAATATTCAAAAAATAAGCCCCACATTAATTCAAAAAATACCACGCTTAAATGAAAAAAATGCTAATAAATGATTGTCTGAATATGGATTAAATATTGATAAAATAAGCAAAATTAATACTAATGAGTGATATAACATTATGACCAATCTTCATAAAAAAGGTGTTGGTAAAAATCTACTATTAAATGCTAATTTAATGCGGGGCAGTAAAATATATAATAATAAATTATTAAATATTTTGCATCAAACACCAATTAAATTAAATAAAATTTTAAATCATTTAAACCCAAATTTTTATATTCAAAAAGTAGCTAAAAAATTATTAGCCCCAATTGAAAAACAAATAATTGCTATTAAACAAAAAGTAATTAATAAAATTATTGATAAAACTAAAAAAATATTATCTAAATTTGAAACTAAGGCTATTAAAAAAGGCCAATTATTACCTTTTGCCTATGGTTCTGATGTTTTTTTAGCAGTAAAAATTGTTCCATTATCAGTTGCGGGCGAAGTTGCTTTAACAATATATTATAAAAATCCGCAATATGCCCCTATTGTCGTTATGACAACTTTAATCAAAGCAGAAAAGTTTGTTTTGGCTCCTGAACCGTTTAAATTCTATATGAACAGTGAGTGGTTTATTGGTTGGGGATTTAAAAAAACAAGTTTGTTTAATTTAGTTTCTTTTGCTCCACTTGCTTATCAGCAAGTAGTAAAAGATAGTTTTAAAATATATCGGACAATTGCTAAGATATTAAAAATGCAAGAACAATTTAAAAATAACTTTAATAAAGATAAATTGTTAAATACGCTAGAAGATATTGCGGTTACTAGTTTATTGGGTAATAGATTAGTATTTCAAACATATAAACAACTCAGAACAAAACAAGATTTAAACAAAACAATTAAAACAAAAACATTATTAAATAGTAAAAAATTTATATTAAAGAAAATATATTCTAAAAAAAGTAAATGATAAGGAGATGATTAAATGTTAAATGAATTATGACAAAATGTTACTTTGGAAAATTATAATAATTTTAATCCAATGACAGGTAAAATTACACAAGTTCCAGTTCGTTATAATAAGTTTTTTAAAGGTGATGTAGAATTATGATTTAAAACATTTGCTTTAAGAGCCCAAAATATGATTAATTCCTATTTGAATTATCCATTTTCAAAATTAAAGTTTGAAACATTTAAAGACCCATTATTAAAGAAAATTTGTATTAATATGGTGTTTATTACGATTGAACATTGAACATTTAACCGTATTCCAATTGAGTTTTTTACTTCGGCAAATATGAGTGTTGGTGATATTAATTATTCTTCACAAAATGACCCTATGGCAACATGACAAGGTCTATTGCCTACCTATGCAAAATCATTGGCTAATTTAACAACTTTAAAGAAAATGTTTCGTACTTTTCAAGAAGAAGGTATTGATTTAACAATGATTGATTTAGAAGCATATTATACCCAATTAGAAGTTGATGCTTTATTAGAAAAAGAAAAAAACGAAAGAATAGAAACTGATAACAAATTAGATAAAAAAATTGATAATTTATCAAGTGAAACAAAAGAAAATTTAGATAAAAAACAAGATAAATTAACAAAAAATTCTAATCTAGAAATTGATTATATATCTTGTCAAAGATATGTTAGTTCTAAAGATATATACATATATGGTGATTTAAGTTTTCATAATGACCCAAAACCAGAAGATATACCAAGATTTACAAAAATAGTCAGAGAAGTACAAAATAATATTCAAGTACCAATTACAAAAAATATTAATGATAAGTCAACAGATGAAGAAGTACCAACTGCAAAAGCAGTATACAATTCTTGTATATGACAAGTTGTTGATACTAGTGATTTTGTATCAAATAGTCAAGATTATCAAATTAAAGATTTTAATAAAATAAATTATATTTACAAAATTTCTGCGTCCCCCTTTAAGTGACCTTATTCTGGAGTAATCGAAACATTTGATTATTTTAATAACAATATTAGTGCATCATTTGTTGGTGGTTATAGTTTAGAGATTACTGTTGCTGGAATTGTTAATGTTAAAGATAAAAATGATAAAAATTCACCAATGGGAACATTGTTTATTTGAAGAAAAAAATATTAATTAATAAATTAGAAAGGAGATGTTTTATGCCAAAAGTAGAAGTTAAAGATATAATTATGTTTTTGAAAATCTTTGGAGTTTAATCATTGTTTTTTATTGCAGGAATTATTATTTGTTTTATAGGACCTACTAAATTAGGAATTGGTTGACCTGCATATGTAATTATTGGTGCAATGCTTAATGGTTTTGGAGTTATTGTTTTAATTATTGAAACAATTAGATTTATCAAAACACATAAAAAAGAACAAAATAAAGATGGCATTGAAGATGTTATTAAAAAAGAAAAAACAAAATAAAGAGTTGTTATAAATGGGATTGCTGCCAGCAAAAAAGAAATTAAAAAAAGAATATGATATTGATAGTTATTATCTTAATTTAGCATCAACGATTACTAATCGTAAAAATGTTACTGTTCAAAAACATAATGAGATTTTAGAAAAAAGAATTTGTGAAGATAATGCTAATTTTTTAAATCCACGAGATTTAGAAATTAGCATTTATAATCCACTTACTAATAAACAAATAAACTCTCAATTAATTAATAACTTTTTAAAAATGCAAGACTTTACTAATAAGAATTGATATAACGAATATAAAATTAATAAGAATGGTAAAGGTGCATACTTTATTTTTGCTAATAATTCAAAACTTAATTTTATTACTATTGATTTTTACAATGACCAGTATGATGAATTGGGTAATTTAGTATCTTGCACTTTTGATTATGATCCTTATATTAAAAATGACCAGAGTATTTTTATTACTGAAAAATTAGAAATTGATTATGTAACTAAACAAGTAAAAGTTATTAGAAAGTTAAAAACTCGATTATACAGTACTATTACGGACTTATATATTGATGATGCTAAATGAAATAACTATACAACATTACAAAGAGAAGAAATATTACCACTTAATTTTATCCCAATTGAAATTATTCCTAATAACCCTAATTTTGAACCTTCTGCTCGTTATGGCAAACAATTTGCTAGTATTTTAGATATTATTGCTGAAAAGATAATGTTAGACCCGTTATTAAATAGTGGTAAATTTACCATTAATACTAATGGTGTGACTGGTGTAGTTGACCAAGAAATTAGTAAAATGTTGGCTTCATTTATTGAAAATGACTTGTTATTAGTTGAAGGAGACCCTGATAGTAATTTTCAACCAGTAGACTATATTGCTGGTAATTTTAAAGGTGAACAATTAACCAAAATATATGATTGATTATTAACTAATTATTATAAAATAAATCGCCATCATGTTCCCGCAATAGCTAAGGGAGCACAACAAACACAAGCGGAAGTTGCTGGTGTAAATATTCAAACAAACGCATCATACGAACAAATGATATATATTAGAGAAATTAAATTAACGGAATTTATTATTAAGTTAATTAAATATGATAATGCTATTTTAAACAGTAGAACATTCAATATTAAAAATATTGATGAGTTAATTGTTGATGTTAAATTACCCGTAAATGCTACTTTAAATAGACAATTAAAAAATGATGAAATAATTATAAATGATCGTAATGAAGAGCAAGGAGGACAAGAATAATGCTAAAACCATCAGAAAAGATGTTATCACAATTAAGCGATGAACCAATTGATTATTCAATTGATAATATCCCCTTAGATTTTGCCAGTCAATCACAATATAGTGACCCCGATTTAGAACAGTTATTTAGTGAAGACCGTGCTAGAACCTTATATATTTATAAAATTAATAATCTTGTTAAGACAAAACAAAAACCAACCTTAAACTACTCTCAAAATAGTGTTAAAATAGGTTTTATTGATAAAGATGAATATATTAAAATAACGGGTTATGAAATTAGTGACTTTAATTTTAAATTACAAATTCAACAAAATACTACAATTCAAGATAATAGCACAAGTTATATAATGATTGATGAAAAAGATATTTTAATCAATGATATTTCAAAACAAGACAAAGCATTTTTAGAAACATTAGATTTAAAAATAGTATCTATTAATGAACCAATTAGTGAATACAATAAAAATGAATGCTATATCATCGAAGAATACAAACGTCCTTATTCACCCGATGGAATTAACGTTATTAAATCTACTCATTTAGTTAAAATAACTGACTTTAAATGAAAAAATCAAAATAGTATTCATTTAGTATTACAAAAATCACTGCCCAAAGATACAATATTTACTGGAATTGAAATTAAATATCCTAAATCTATGCTATTTGGAAACATTAAGTGTTGAGGCAATGTGAATGGTGTTTATTCTTATCCATCATCAAATATTGAAAATGCTAGTTTAGTACCATTGTTATCAATGCCAATTGAAACAAACCCTAATTTAAGAGTATTTCAATATTGATTTACCGAAAGTTTTTTACCATGAAGTATTGCAAAAAAATATATTCAACCAGATAATATTTTAAGTTTAATAAAAAATAACGGTTTAGAAAAAGTATTATTAAATTTTTTAACATATCGTTATAATTATGATAGAAAATTTCAAGGGGCAAAATACGATGAAAAAGGAAATCCTACCAATAAAGCAGCTGAACTACGCCAAAAATTTGAAGGTCAAAAACCAGAAGATGTTATTGATGGATTATTTGAAAACTGAAAATTAGATAATCCAAGTGAATTACATAAAACATATGTAAAAAGAATTAAACAAGTTATCTATATGTTATCAAATTATACATATAGTAAATATGCAATTAATAAAGGTTATAATGATGATATTAAATTGTTCTCTCCTTATTATTTTGAATTAGTTTCTAATCCAAGAGAATTAGAAACTGGTTATTGAGAATTTGAAGACTGTAAAGTTAAATTAAATTCATCATATTTTAATTTTACTGGTGACCCTATTCCACCAATACCAATAAATTATTGAAAAGAAATTTATGAAAAAAACAAACCATTAAAAGAAATTGATAATAAATATTATTTTGTAGTTTGGCGTAGTGATACAAGTAATAATTGAAGGATTATTAAATTTTTGAATGATACAAATAGTAAAAAAGAATTAGATAGTTATGGTAGATATAAACTTATTTTTAAAGAATATAGTCCTTTTTATGATTTCACATTATTAATTAGGGGTGAGCGAGGTGATGCAGATCATACTTGAAAAGATGATAATGGTACATATTTTAAGTTTCTTTATCGTTGATATGGAACAAATGAACCAAACACACCTTTTATATAACCAAAAACAGGACAAATTACAGATTGAAATTTAAAACAACAAAATAATATCATTAGTAATGATGAAATTAAAGTAACTGTTAAAAACAAAGATATTTCAGAAAACCATATTTATCAATTAGAAGCCAATTATTTTAATTGATTATCAATAACAAATGAATTAGAAACAAATAATATACCATCCCTTATTCCTTAAGAAATTAAGTTATCAGATGGTGAATACGGCAAATATTTAACAAATTTAATTATTTCTAATGACAAAATAGAAGACTATTTAAACTATTTTTCTCAATGATATAGATTACTTTATTCTAAAGCAGTTTGAATAAGTATGACTAAAAATTTAGTTGGAGATAGCATTAAAATAACTTATGATGTTAAACTATTTGCTTTAAATGAAATTAAAATATCTGGAATATGGGGTTATGGGAATTATGATATTACAATTTTTACAGAAAAAGAACAAATTATTATTAATAAATTACAATTATTTAATAGAAAAAATGAAAAATTATCATTAATTA
This sequence comes from Spiroplasma endosymbiont of Sarcophaga carnaria, assembly GCF_964019595.1. Lineage (NCBI taxonomy): Bacteria > Bacillati > Mycoplasmatota > Mollicutes > Entomoplasmatales > Spiroplasmataceae > Spiroplasma > Spiroplasma endosymbiont of Sarcophaga carnaria. The sequence continues at coordinate 432,123 of NZ_OZ026456.1, read as the reverse complement.
CATTAGAAATATAAAAAGTCATTTTAAATATGACTTTTTTAATTTATATATTTTCTTATTATTTAACATTTATATTATTGTTATGATCAAGATATAAATCGGGTGCTGGTTTATCTACTAAATTTCAACGATAAAGAAACTTAAAATATGTACCATTATCATCTTTTCAAGTATGATCTGCATCACCTCGCTCACCCCTAATTAATAATGTGAAATCATAAAAAGGACTATATTCTTTAAAAATAAGTTTATATCTACCATAACTATCTAATTCTTTTTTACTATTTGTATCATTCAAAAATTTAATAATCCTTCAATTATTACTTGTATCACTACGCCAAACTACAAAATAATATTTATTATCCACCGTATTAAATGGTTTTTCTTGTGGTTCCATTCATTATAAAATACCATTTTTACCGTCGTTTGTTTTTACTTTTATATTTTTTTCTTCTTTTAGTTCTTTTAGTTGTTCTTCGGTGTATTGTGGTTTTATATTACAGGCAGCTAAACTTGTTGTACTTGTTCCTATTAAAGCAATTGTTCCTAAAATGCTTAATATATTTTTCATATTTTATTTACTAATAATTATTACCCTTGCTATTTTTACTAATATAAAAGGCGCTATTTTGATATTCTTCACTTAAATTTGCTCAATTATATGTTCTTCATGTTCTAACAAAAATTGAATTATTTTTTTTCTTTCTATTTTCTGCATCAATTAATTCTAAAAGTTTATCATGAAATTTTAAATATCCGTCATAAATAAAATTTTTCATAAGTTCTATATCTGTATCTAAAATTCAACCACCAGATCAAGTATCATTTTTTTGTTCAACATGTTTTATTAAATTTTCTAAATAATTTTTAATTTCTAAACTTTGATTTTGCTGAAAAAAATTTTCAAAAGCAAGAGCAGTTTTTAATGAAATTTTTAGTTCAATGCCATCATGTCCAGATTTACCTCATACTCTAAAATAATCATTTTTTTCGTTATTATTTCCATAATATTCATAATAAGGGTTTGCGGCACTTGGACACGATAAATTATTATTTAAATAATCTCTTTTACTTCTTGTTCCAAGAATACAATGAAGATTATTTTCAATAATAGCTTGTCTAATAACGCCACCACAATTTCCTATTTCCATTGGTTCTGTTTGATTTGAATTTGGTATTTGATTTTCAGATTGGGAATTTGGATCATGATAAATTAAATAACTTTGCAAATGATTACCGCTACTATCATCACGAGAAACTAAAAGTCAAAATGAATTAATATCAAAAGTTCCAAATTGTCCTGTTCAAGGATCCATATAATTAATTGTTTGATTATTATAACTAATACCATTAATTAAAATAAAATGATTACTTGTATTATTACTGTGTAAACTAAAACTACCAGGCAAAACACCTCTATAAGCAAGCGCTACTGGCATATTATTTTGTAAACTATTTCGGATTGTATTTGTAATATGTGTGTTGCCACAATACCTATCAATATTTTGTATTGAATATTGTCTCCCTTGATTTAAATTATTAGTTGTTATTATTTGATTAATAGTATATTGTCAACTTTCCACTGATGTTCCCAATGGGATACCTACCAAAGTTCCACTTCCAATATTTGTTTGCGGGTTTGTTCTCATGCTATATGCTAAAGTACTTTGAAAATTTCTGCTTCCTCTTCCTGTGTTTGAATTATTAGCATTATAATTAAAATATCTTAGAAGTGACTCTCCAATTGCTGGACCACATCAATCTGGATCAGCTTGAACTATATTAGGAACATTTAAATTAATATTATTTTCTCTTTTATTTCTATTTAAAGTCTCTAAATTATTTGTTTGTAAATAATTAATATCACTATTTATATTTTTTTCTTTTTCATAAGGACTAACGGCAATTGTTGTTGGTACAGCAGTTCCACTAATAGTTAATACACTTAATAAACTTAAAAGTTTTTTCATTTTGTATAATTTCCTTTCTTTAATCTTGAAACTTTTTATCAAGACCTATTGACATTATATATATATATATATATATATATATATATATATATATATATATATATAAGCAAGCAAAATATTACTTTAATTTTGTCGAAAACTCTTGATGAAATAAAAAAAATCATCAATATGACAATTTGAAAACTAATTTTGTGTAAGATTATGATTTTGCTTTAAATTTTTTAAACGTTAAAATATAATACCGTTGATTGTTGGTTTGGTGTTAAACCTTTGTGTTGGTATTTTCATTTTCAGAGCTTTAAATAATTTTGAATATTAGTGAAACCCAAACCATGATAATGAATTAAGGCTTCTTTAAGACTGGATTGTAATTTACTAATCTTATTTAACTTTTGATAACTAGTATCAGGGTTTGTACTAGTTTTGGTGGAATATAGAGTAGAATTTGTTTGTTTTGCTACTAATAAATATAGTGGTTGCATATCAGAAATAATTATTGATTTTTCTTTAATTAGTTGCTTATTCATATTTTCAATAATCCATTGTTTTTGTAATCTTTTGGTATTGGTGGATTGAACAAAAATATTATTATTGCTATCAACTGCCATTTGAATACAGCATTTGGTATCAGTTGAAAATGGATCGAGATGAGTTTTTCGTTTATCAAATTTATCTTTAAAATTGCCTTTATGAATTTCTTTAATAAATGTTTCATCCATTTGGATTTGACCATTTAATTTTTTAAATTTTAACTGTGTATTTTCTAATTGTTTTGATTGCATTAATTTTTGTCGATTATATCAAGCGGTTTTTGGGGTTGTTTTAATAAAACGAGAAATTATTTTACTAGATTGTCCTAACAATGAAATTTGAATTAATAAATTTCACTGTTCATAATTTAAATGACTTCAATAAGTAAAATGATGACGAAATGCATCAAAACTAGCACGACATTTTTTACATAAATATTTTTGTTTTCCTTCGGAATTATGACCATTTTTAACACAATGAAAAGATTTGCAATTAGGACATATAATGCCTTTATCTCTAAATTTTTGATCAATTTCATTTAAACGTTTTTGTTTTTTAATTAAGTCTGCTTGTTGTTTTATTTTTTCATAAAATTCTAAAAATTGATCATCTGTTAAGCTATTTATTAATTCTGTAATTATTTTTTTCATCATTTATTTACCTCTATATATTAAAAATATACCTAATTTTAGGTATATTTTATAAATATCAAGAGTTTTCGACAAAATTAAAGAAATATTATGAATTATTTTAAAAATTTATCTTGAAAAATAGCTCTTATGACGCGTTTTAAGGGATAAATTAGCAATGAAAGTCATTTTATTATTAATATATTTTATATTTTATTAATTAAAAATAGTTTTTAAAACGGCATTTAAAATGCCGTTTTAATATGTAAAAGAAAGAGGTGTAAAATATGAGAAGTGTAATACCAAAAAAATTAAAAGACGCCAAATATCGATTTTGACGCAATATAACAATAACAGATGTTTTAATAATTGCTGTTTGAGTTGGATTAACAATTATGTTTATCTTTGGTTTTCAATGAAAACTATGAATAAAATTATTATTATCATCAATTATGATTTTAATTAGCTTACCGCTAATTATTACAAATAAAAAAACTAATTTAAAATGATGACAATATTTATATTATAAAATTAATTACTTATTTAGTTGTAAGAAATACAGTAAAAATAAAACAACTTTACTAGTGCCATATAATAAAGTTATTAATGATAATTATATTGCAACACACGGAATTTTAAAGGGTACTTTAAAAAATACTTTAATTGGAGCAATTAAAATAAAGGGATTCGATATCACTTTATTAAGTAGCGAAGAGCAAATATTAAGATTACGAGATTTGCAAGATGTTTTTAAATTTGCTAATTTTCCAATAACTTTTTTAAAGTTAGAATTACCATTAAATTTTGATGATAACATTAAATATTTACAAAAACAAATTAATAAAACGCTAATTCGTTATAAAAACAAAGAAATTAGTTTTAATCAATTTGTAAAAATTACAAAACAAATTAAAAATAATATTGTTTTTTTAAAAAAAGAATTAATTAAAATAAATGATGAAATTAAAACAGAAAAATGTTTTTTTCTTTTTGTATATGGAAATAGTGAAAAAGATTTAAATGAAAAAATATTATTTTTAGAAGACAAATTATATAAAGGAAAAATTAATTGTAATATTTTATCTAATTACGAAATAACAAAAATCTTAAAATTGATGTGAAATCCGTATGAAAAACCATTAAATAAAACAGATTTTAATAAAAATAAAGATAATTTAGCAAAATTATTGCAATTTAAATAACCAAATATTAAAAAAAATTATTTTATAGCAAATGATTTATATTATTCAATTAATACTATTCAGGATTACCCTTTATTTATTAATGATTTATTAGGAGCATGTTTATTTTCGAATGAGCAAACTATTATTTGAAATATAAATCCTTTAAATTATGATGAAACAAAAAAAGCAATCAACAGTGCCATTCAAACAACCCAAACAAGACAAGTAATGACAAAATCATATGTTAATACAAATGAAAATAACTATGAATTAGAAACATACTACCATTTAATTGATGAGGTTAATGGTGGTGGTGAATTATTAAAAAATGTTAATATTTTATTTTTAAATTATGGAACAAATAAAAAAACATTACTACAAGCACAAACACAATTAACAAAAGCATTAAAAGAAATGGATATTAAACTTAATCCATTGTGATATAAACAATTTAATGGTTTAAAAGGTTTTATACCCTATAACAATAAGGTCATAATAAAAAAATATGGTCGAGAAATGCCAACAAGTACATTAGCAGCATCACTTCCATTTATTGATAGTGGATTATATGATAAACAAGGAATGTACTTGGGAACAAATAATATGGGAAATGTTGTATTGTTAGATCAATTTAAAATTACAAGTAAAAGAACAAACCATAATATGTTTATTCTTGGTTCATCAGGAATGGGAAAAACATATTTGTTAAAAAAAATAATAAATTATCATATTATTTCAGACTTTAATAATCCTACTGTAAAATATTTAAATGATATCGCTACGCCAATTAAAACAATGAATTTAGTAGCTAAAAATAAGTTATTTTATACACAATGAAATGAAATCAGCCAAAATTGAGAAAGTGTAACTTGAACAATCACTGGTAATAACACATCAACATGAGTTGAGTTAAGACTAAAATTTCTGATTTTGTCATAGAGCAATATTTGAACCTTAAGGATAATGTTGGAATTTTAAAAATTCAAGGTGATGTTAGTACTTATTATGCCACATTAACTAATGGAAAATGAAATTTAACAAAGATTAATGGGGCTGATAATATGTCATTTTACTATGCATTTCCGTTGGAAAACAGAACAGTAACTGGATTATATCCAGCAAGTTATGTAATTTTAAATAATAAGTTAATTTTTACTAATTATTCAGATACTCAAAATCTGCCAATAGTTGAATTTGATTTTAGCAATGCCGCAAATATTAAAGTAAATCACTTAAATATTAATACTACCCAAAAATTTTTAAATATTAATATTATGCAAAAAAAAGATAATAATAGTTTTTACTATGTAGATAAAGATTTATCTTTGATGCTTTATGGTTTTTAATTAATAAATACTACAATTTTCTCATTTAATGGTGAAAAAGAAAAAGGAGTTGTTTATTAAACAACTCCTTTTTAAATGTGATCGTAAGTTATAAATTACTAAAACATTATTTTGCAAAATAATATTTCATTTTGCTGAAAAAAGGAGTATAATTTATATAGTAATTATAAATTTATTTTAAAGAAGGATAAACTGCATATTTATTAACTAACATAACTCAACATCAAAAAAACCCAATAAACATAAGGAGTTAAAAAATTAGATCCTTATAAAATAAGGGTTTTAGAGCAGTGTTTTCAGACATTTTAAATTTAAAAAAAAATTGTAAAATTATAAAAGATATATTATAATTAAAATAACTTTCAGATATAAACACTAAATTACATTTAAAAATTCCGCTCAAGGAAACTATAAATAGTTTGAAACTTTCAATATAATTAAGTGTTTATATCTGAAAGTTATTTTAATTTTAACAATATCTTTTACAAGTACTAGAAAATAGATTAAAATTATTTTATATAGGAGAATAATGATAATGACAGAAATTAAGTTAATTGCTGTTGATTTAGATGGAACAGCTTTAAATTCAACTGGCGAAATGTCCCCGCATACATTAGAAGTTTTAAAAGGACTGGCAACAAAAGATATTAAGTTAGTAATTGCGACCGGACGACCATTATATCAAACAAAACATATTGTAACAAATTTAGGATTAACGGATATTAATGATTTTACTGTTAGTTTAAATGGTTCAGTTGTTGCAAATAATGCCACTGAAGAAATTTTATTTTGTGATTATTTTGATCAACAATTACTACGAGAACTTTATGTTGATGTCTTGGCATTTGATTTAGACACATTAATTATGTTTGATGCTGATCATTCTTCGTTTAATAAAATGTTATTACATTGCAAAGGATTTGAAGATAAAATGACAAAACATTATTTATCATCTTTTAGCGAAGAACAAGATGAAGTAACAGCATGTTTATATACAAATAATTTCAATGTTAATGTTAATAAAATTTATATTAGTAGTTATATTTCCGATATTAATCGGTTGGTTGCAAAATGAAAGGATAAAATTGAAATTTCACAAGAAATTCGTGGTGATCGCTCAGCGTTAGAAATTACTAGTTGTAATATTAATAAAGCGACTGGTATTGCTCAAATTTGTCAAAAATATCACTTAACAGCAAAGAATGTGATGGCTTTCGGGAATGAACATAATGATGTTGCGATGTTACAGTGAGCTGGAATTGGCGTGGCAATGGGGAATGCGCCCGATGATGTAAAAGCAATCGCTGATTTAGTGGCTGATGATAATGACTATGATGGGATTGCAAAAGTTATTGAAACCGTAGTTTTTGGACAATAATAGTTAAAAGTTATTAAAGTTAGCAATAAATTTCATTTTGCTAACTTTTTTAGCAAAAAATAACATTTTAAATTGTTTTTTAGTAAAAATTTTGTTAGAGTAAGAATATTAAAAAGGGAAAGAAAAAATGAAAGTAATTGAAAAAACACCTAGTAAGCAAACATTAAATGATGGTTATCATAAATTTTGTTTTAATTGATTACGCATTTTATGTGTGATAGTATTATTTCCGTTAGTTTATTTTCGATCAAAAAAATATGTTAAAGATTTTTTTACATTTACCCAAACTTATCAACGAAAAGGGTTAATGACAATTGAAACAACAACTTTTGATTTTAATAGTTTTGAAGTATATCACCAAGATGTTATTGCAAAAAAATTAGATCAATTTAATTTTGTTTTTAGTAAAAAAGAAGAAACAGCAATGCAAATGGTGACGATTTTAAATCGCCATCAAGCACCAATTAGTGCGCTTTATTTACAACATTCTAATTCAAAGAAATGAGTAATTGGTTTGCATGGTTGAACGGAAAATAAATATTTAGGGTTACGACAAGTATTTTACTTTTATCAACAAGGCTACAATGTATTAACTTTTGATAGTGTTGCACATGGTTTAAGTGTGGGGGACTATACCGCTATTGGTTATTTGAATGCCCAAAATTTAAGTGATGTTATTAAATGACTTCAAGATAGTTATTCTGTTGAAGAAATTGGATTAATTGGGAATAGTATGGGAGCTGCTTGTTTAACAAAATATTTAATTGATGAAGGTTATCAAAATCAATTAGTTCATTGAGCAATTAGTGATTGTGGGTTTAGTAGTTTATTAGTTCAATTTCGTTATGTGATGCAATATCGTTATCAGCATCCCTGGTGGTTAATTAGCTTTGGTTTAACAAAGAAATTTAACAAAGAAATTGGTTTTAATTTACGAAAATATAATTTATTAAAAAATACCAAGCGGTTAAAAGATTTTCCAATGTTAATTATTCATGGTAATTACGATGATTTTGTTCCTTACTTTATGAGTAAAGAATTTTTTACTCAAAAAGCAAAGTTTGAACCAACCGGTCAAAGTGAATTAGTATCCTTATTAAACATTAACCATGTTGAAGCGATTTCAAAAGGGCATCAAGTTTATCTTGCGGCTATTAAAACATTTTTAGCACAACAAGAAAGGAAATAAGGATGAAATTACAAAGAAAATATGGGTTTTGACAGATTTTAGCATTAGCAATTTCAGCAACATTAGGTTCTTCGATTTTAGTTTCGTTTGGCCAAGTTGCTTTTCAAGCACAGTTTAATCCCATTTTAATTATTATTGCTTGAATTTTAGGAGGTTTATTAGTTTTACCAGAAATGTTATTATTATCCGAAGGAGCTACTTCGTATCCTGAAAATGGGACAAGTTATTACTGAATTAAACGTGCAAAATGAAATGCTTGTTCATTTTGGTTTGGTTGAATTATGGTATTATTTGTTAGTGCAACAGCTATTGCAACTGCTTGTTTAGCACTAGGCAATATTTTAATTACCTTATTAAAGTTAGATAACCAATGATATGGTAAATTATTTGGGATTATAATTTTATTAGTGTTAGTTATTATGCAAATTTTTATTAAAAAAAGTAGTGGTTATTCCCAAATTGTTTTTGCTTTACTAAAAGGATTTCCAATTGTTTTGCTTTTAGTTATTGCAATGGTTTATGGTAACACTGCTAGTTTTACTGATGATACAATTAATAAAAATTTAAGTCAAATTTATCTTTCATCATTTTTATTATTACCAGCAACAGCAATGACAATGTTTGCTTATTCGGGGATGGAAGCAATTACGTATGTTAGTGGGGAAATTATTAATCCTCGTAAAAACATTCCGCGGGCAATGATTACCGCGACAATTGCAATTGTTTTATTATATATTATTTTAGCAATTGGATTATTAACAATTAATAAACCACAGAATTGATTAGGACCAACGGGTTTTAACAATGTATGATATTATGCGATTAGTAATAATCCTGCGATTCCATCATTTTTAAACTATTTATTTTCAATTTTAGCAATTTTTATTTTTGTGGGATCATTAAATTCATTTTTAGTGTATCATTCACGGTTAATTTTTAAAATGAGTGAAGAAAACGATTTTTTTGCCTTTTTTCAAAAGACAACGAAACGAACTAATATGCCATATTTAGCAATCCTCTTTTTAGTCGTGTTAGCAATTATTTACATTTTATGAACATCGTTGTTTAATGTCACAAATTATTTTATTATTGCTGTTAGTGTTTTAAAATTCATTACAATGATTACCTTAATATATTTACGCCAAAAGGATGTTAATTATCAACCCCTTTATCGAAAACCAGTATTTATTATTTTAGTTATTTTAGCATTAAGTTTATGTACAATTACTTTTATTGGTTCAATTTTAGCAATGTATTATTATGCAACTGTAACGGCGAATATGTGAGAATTATGGAATTGTTTTATTGTGTTGGGAATAATGTTAGGTGGTTATCCACTTTATTATTTAAAAAAATGATTAGGAACAAAGTGTAACGCTAGAAAACAACGTTCACAGCAATTATTAAATGATGATTTTGTAGAAAAAGATGAACCTTTTTCAAAATAATTTTTTTAAAGTTATTTTAATGATATAATGGTTTTGTTCATATGACAATATAATAAATCTTTCTTTTTTTCAATTAAAATATAAGGTATGATTTTAAGTATTCATTTGAATAAGAGAAAGGAGGACCGTAAAAGTGTATAATAATAGACCGAATCAAAAGTTTACCAAAAGAACTGATGATATTATTAACGACGAAAAGTTTTTATTAGCAGATAAACAACCTACTTTAAAAACAGTAACTAGTAAAGACGGCCAAACAAGAGATTTATGTGAATTTTGAGTTTTAGATAATGGTGAAGAAATGCAATGTGTAGTATGAAACGATTTAGCAGAAAGATTTAATGCTGAATTTAATCTAGATGATTTTAAATCAGTTATCATTTCTTACCGTAAAAATCTTAATAGTTTTACTGGAAAAATGCGTTATAGTGTACGTCAATTTTCATTTACTAACTAATGCTTTGTTTTTTAAAATAAAGCAAAAAACCCGCTATAGCGGGTTTTTATTTTGTTTTGAAACAGGACTTTTTCTTGAAAAAATGGTATAACAACAAAATATAGAAATTAATAGGATAAGGGAAGTTTTATGGAGAAAACATACGTAATAAAAGTATTGGCGAAAAAAGACGCAAAATTAAATTATAAACAGGCGATGACACTAACACAAGAAGCTTTAGCAAAGGAAACAGGGGCTGTTGATCCAAAAATTTTTTTACGTTTTAAATGATATCGCCCAACACAAGAAGTTTTTGAAAGCATTTATTCTGCTGCTGTATGAGCAACAAAAATTGGATTTGAACGTTATCATGATATGATTCCGAATAATAATGAATTAAAAGATGTTATTTCTTTTAAAGCATTATATAAGGGTGTTATGAATGTTTTTGTTAAAATTGATGATGAAGTTCAAACTTATGGTGAAAACATTATTGCGATTACTGATTATGCGAATTTATTGTTGACAATTATTTCTGAAATAATTAAAACTAATTATATCCGTACTACTTTTTACGATAAACATATTGACAATCCTAATGTTAAATCTTTTTTAAGCCATTTATTAGGTGGTGCTGCCTTAGGAATTGCCCGTTGATTTGGATATCGTCTTGAAAATCAAGATGATGGGCATAAATTATTACAAAAGTTATATGTTATGAATATTAGTAAAATCAAAGGTTTAGATTACGATAACATTAATGACGTTTTATTTTTAATTGAAGATTTGTTGAATTACATTGAATCAAACTCTTACTTTATTGAAGAGTTTAAAGAAACCGAAGAGTAAGACAGAAGGAGAACTACTAATGGCAAAGATAAAAAATTTTGTAGATGCAACTTATGATAATCAAAATGTTTATTTAATCATTAATGATCAAAATGAAGCAATTATGATTGATGCCTCAAATGCGGCAAAAGATGCAATCGAATATATTAAACAAAAAAATCTGACCTTAAAAGCCTTGTTTATTACCCATGGTAATATTGACCACTATGATGGGATTGATGATGTATTACAGCAATGTCCAGATTTAAAAATTTATATTCAAAAAATTGATTTACGATTATTATCACAACATAAGGTTGATGATACAACTGGAGAAATTCTAGGACCAGGCATTGTTTATCCATTAACAAATCTTGTTCCGTTAACTGGTGATACTGTTGTCGAAGAAATTGGTTATCAAATTGAAGTCTTTCATATTCCCGGTCATACCGCCGGAACACAAATGTTACGAATTAAAGCCTTAAACTTAGTAACAACAGGGGCAAGTTTAATGCCTGCTGATAAAGCAAGCCCAGGGTATACGGGAGCAATGTGTAATGATAATTACTTTGTAACAGAGTTACGTCGTATTACAAACTTGGAACCAATATGACAGGTTTTACCTGGTCATAATAAACCATTTTTAATGCGTGATGCCCTTGACCAAAACCTAATTCCAACAGAAGATCATTTTTAAAATAAAAGTAGTCTCATATTGATGAGACTACTTTTATTTTTTATAATTAAATTATTACTAATAGGTATTAATGTAAGGATTCCTATTATCTTCAATTTTCTCTTAATATTGATGTCTTCTGTAAAAAATATTTTTAAAATTAACATATTTAATTATTTATATTGTGATATGAAAATTTAGGTTAAAATGTAAGTGAGCAAAATTGAGAGCGGTAATAATCATATGCTTGCTTTTTTTGTCATAATTAAAAATGGTTCAATATGAACAGTTTATGAATTATTGAAGCACTTTATACAAAAGGAGAAAAAATATGAAAAAATATTTATGAGCTATTTTAATAAGTTCATTTTTAGTTATTCCACTTGCTAGTATTATTAATTTTTTTACAAATAATAGTTTTAAAACATCAGATAATTTAAAACAAATTGTAGAACCAAGTCGCGGTTGACCAGCAAAAGATATGAGTCAATTCAAGATTTGACAATTTTTATATAATGACACTCAACAAAAAATTGTTGCAACAAATGAGAAAATGATGGAAGGTTTTTATAGTTTTTATCGTAATGAATATGATAAATATCGTGATACAGCTGAAGGAAATATCGGTAAACCGGGTTATGATGAAATTGGTCTTCCCCTTGCTGAAATTAATGATTATATTGAGCAAAAGATTGTTTTTTCTTATGATATGCAAAAATTTATGGCCTTAAGTTTACGCTCGTATTTTATTGAAATATCAATCAATCAAATTATTGATCCAGCTGATAATAATATTAATCCAAACGAGCATTTAAACTTATGAGTTATGAAGTATTTTCAGGCAGGATTTTATTTTCAATGAGCAAAAATTTGAATTCAAGATTTAGGCCGAACAATTGAAAAATCAATTGATGTTGATTTTTATGTATTTGGGTCATTAGTCCCTCGTGATAAGGATAATAACCCGTTGTGATCACAAGGTCCTGATCCAGTTGCCGCTGCAAAAGTAAAACCACGGTTAAAACTTGATGATGTAATGACAAATATGATCAATAAAGTTTATAACATTGTATTTGGGAGGGAAAAGTAAAAATGATTATTTTAGAAAATATTAGCAAACATTATGGTAAAAATTATGTTTTAAAAGATATTAATTTAGAGATTAAAGAAAGTGAATCAGTTGCTTTTTAGGAGCAAATGGGAGTGGAAAAACAACTTTAGTTGAAATTATTTCTGGTGTTTTAAAACCTTCAACTGGTAAGGTAATGTTTTTTAATGACAAATATGAAAAGATTAAAAAAACAATTGGAGTACAATTTCAAGATGGCTATTGACCATCAGGAACAACCCCAATTGATTTAATTAAATTTTATAAAGGACGTGGTTATTTAACAACTTTAGAGGGACAAACGTTAATTGATGCTTTTGAGTTGAAGAATTTGTTGAAGAAAGAAATTTCATCTTTGTCTGGTGGGCAACGTCAACGTTTTAATTGTTTTTTATCAATTATAAATGATCCAGAAATTCTTGTTTTAGATGAATTAGTTACAGGGTTGGATTTAAAAATGCAAATTAAACTTGTTAATTTCTTAAAAAGGTGAAAAGACGAAAAAAAAATTAATTTATTAATTGTTTCACATACACCAGAAGAAGTTGAATTACTTTGTGATCGTGTTTTACTTTTAAAAGATGGTGAAATTTATAGTGACCAGCCAATTACAGAAATTATTAAAAATAATGGTAGTTTACGGAAAGTGTTAGTTAATTATTTTGAAGATGTTGTTGGATATGAATCATAAAATCCAGTTTAATCTTAAACCATTATTTTCAAAATTAAATAAAACTAATAATTTATTGTTTAAAACTATTTTTACAAATCCTCACACATATATGTTTGTTTTTCTTTTTTCCGTTATTTTGTCCGCCATTTGTTCATGGTTTTGAAATACTTATAGTTATTATGCTGTTTTACCACCAGTTTTAATTAGTTTTTTGTCCGTTTCGGTTTTTACTAGTAGTTTTTATTTAGGAATTTATTTATTAGAATGACGAAAAAAGAACTTTTTAAAACGAATTAAACTAATTAATTTAACAGAATATAATGTTATTTTTGTTATTTTTTTATTAAATTTAACATTATCAATAATGTCAATCTTATTAAATATTGCGTTATATAATTTGTATGCTTTAATTCCAATTTTTGGATTTAGAATGGCGTTATTGTCAAATATTAAGCCATTCATTTGAGTTTTATATTTTTTTGGAATTATTTTGTTTACTTTTTTTCTAACTGTTTTGTATGTTTTTTAGCAACCGCATTGTCAAGTCGTAATTTGTCATTTGCAATCTTAGCCATTGTTACCTTATTTTTTATTATTTTTTCAGATGTAATAATTCAGCCGACAATTACTAATCATCATTGATTTTTTATTATCATTGGCTACTTGTGCCCAGCCAAATACTTTATTTGATTTAATATGCTAATTACATCTTATCATTTTATGGATCCGTTAGGAATTAGTCAAATTATCCAGGACTATAATACGGTTTCTTTTATTACATTTACTAATCTTTGACAACCATTACTGGGGATGATTGTTTTTACTGGTTTATTTGGATACTTGGCAAAACATTGTTTTAACTGGGGAATGAAAGGAAAATAGGATGAAAAAAATATTTACTTATTTGGGGTTATTTACATTAATAACAACCCCCGTTACTTTAACTGTTGCTTGTACGATTGGAAATCTTGATGGCAGTAGTTATTTAAAAAGTTTACCTAATTTTAATTGAGAGAGTTCAGAATATGGTGATGGTCTTTTATTTAATAATCAAAATTCACAAAATATTTTAAATCATAAAAGTGATCAAGTTGATTTAGGAACCGTTAATCCTCAATATTTAAATTCGTATTTAGATTATTCAAAATTTAGTACCGGATTTCAATGGGATCAAAATATTCGGAAACAAGCGGTAACTGGTGTACCATTAAACAAAGGTTTTATGCCAAATGGTAATTATGTAGCTGATTTTGGAATTACTTCAGCTGCCCAAAAGTACTTACGCCTTAATTCAATTTTAAATTGAGATCCAGCAACAGATTATGATGCAAAATATAATCAAGGGCAAATCCCATTACAACAGCGAACTTTTGTTGCAACGTCTAATTCAAAACAACAAAATCAGAATGTTAATTATAATCAGTTAGGATTTTCGTCACGAAAACACCGAACTTTTGATAATACAATTGTTGGTACAAAAAATCCTTTTGAAAATACTAACTTAAACTGACAATATGTAAATGAATTTATTAATTGATCAGGTTCATGATTTGAAGGACCAATCATCCCACCGCCTGCTGATGTCATTGATGCAGTTCATATTAATGGAACCCCAATTTATGGTAATGTTTTTTTAGATGATTATCATGGGTTAACTCGAGAAATGTTAAAAGATTTTTTAGCGCGTAATGCTGATGGAACATATAAAATTGTTGATATCTTAATTAAAATTGCAAAATATAATGGTTTTGATGGATGGTTTATTAATAATGAAGCAAATGGGAGTTTTCCAAATGGAACCATTTTAGATTATAATGAAATGTATCAAATTTTAAAAGAATTTAATTATAAGGTTGGGATCGCCACTGACCCAGATGTTAAAAAATTACAAATAATATATTATCGAAATGATGCAACTGTTTCAAAAAGTGCAACTGGTTATGATGATGTAGAAACGGTTAAAATGACAACAACTGGTTATCCACGAAATGGGGTTATTACCCCAACACAAGTACAATTAAATTTTGGAGAAACACCAGATAAAACGAGAGCATTTTTAAAAGAAAATCCAAATTACCATCCATCGGATTTGTATACAATGATTGATGAATGATCAAATGCAAAATATTGTGGGACATATGATTTTCGCCAGTTAGCTTATGCTTTATCAGCTACGAGTGGCCGACCAACATTTGATCCAAATGTTTATACAAGTTTTTCATCATATATGGATAGTGGGACTTCTATTTTTTGAAACTATGCTTATAATTGAATTAAAAAACAAGCCTTTTATGATGAAGCAAGAGCCTTTCTATTTGCAACACAGGTTTTAAATTTATTTAATATGATTCATTACTCAGGAACAAATATGTTTATTAGTGATAAAGATAAGGGTTTACAAGCAAATAGGTTATGCAATGATTATACTAAGTTAGATCCCAAGTTTGATTTCATCGCATCAGCATTTGCAGCTGATCCACGCATTAAAGTAAACAATAAGGGACCAATTAATGATTTTCTTAAACAAAATATTTATGATTACGAATCAAATAATGGTTATAATTCAACTAGTTTTGGGGTTGGTAGTTTAGTACAAGAAAGAACAACATTATTTGATGAAAATCAAATTTTAAATAAATCAACTAATTTTTCAATGGGGAGTGGAATTAAGTTTGTTGATCGTGATGAACAAGGAAATGCTGTTGTAGCAAATGATTATCCTTGAACAAACCGCCGATTAACAGATGTTCTTCCAACTTATCAATGGAAAATTTATGATGAAACAAAAAAGGAACAGCCTCTAAATATTAATGATATTACTGGGATGTATGATTACGATAATGTTTATAAAAAAGGAAATTCAATTGCGATTGGTAGTGGTTTTGATGGTTTAGGAAAAGTTTTACCAGCGAAATGAGATCAAACCAAAGTTTATGACTGAGATATTATGGTAACTAATTTAAGTAGTAATCAACATCAAGTTAGTTTTATTTATTATGATGGTTCAAATAATAACAGTAATGCTGAAGTTAACTTTTGAATTACAACAACTAATCAAACAACAGGAGCATCATCGGGGCAAACTTTTAGCCCAACCAAAACGGAAAAATTAAAAGATGGGTGAGTAAAAATTTCATTTGATTTAAACCACATTGGAAATGTTACGAAAACAAATCGGATTTCAAAAATTGGTTTACAAATTCGACCACAAACCAAGAATTTTAAATTTAATGTTGGTGAATTTAACATTGCAACTGCGACAAATCAGCAAACCAATAGTGTTGATATTACTAATCCAGGAGTTGAATATGCCATTAAACGACATAATTTAACTAATGAATGATTTAACCTTCGTTTTAGTTGAAAAAGTCAAAATGTAAATAATCTTAATTATTATGCAATATATTATTTTGCAGATAATAAATGATATAGAGTTGGTGAAACAACACAAAATTATTATTTTTTAAAAGATTTAACAATTACTCAGCAAATAATTCAGTTGATGATTAAACCCGTTTATAATGATAACATTGCTACGACAGGTTTTGTCTTTAATGTTCGGGTATCATAAGGAGGCATTGATGAAAATTAGTCAAAATTATAAGATGTTTAATCGTTGTATTAGTTATATGTTTAAAACGATTTTAAAAACATCACGAACGTATATTTATATGGTTGTTGCCCCAATTATTTTAATTACTTTTGTTTATTTCTTTTGATATCAACAAATGTTAAAAACAAGTCGTTATATTATGATTTCATCATTTACTCTAATTCCTGCTTTGTTTTTGTTATTTCTAGGTTCATTTATCATTTGTGAATGACGAGATTCGGTTTTTTTAAAATATTTAAAAAATTTTGGTTTAAATAAACTTCAGTTTATGGCAGCTTTATTAATTGTTTTATTTACGATTACTTTTGTTTTATTTGGTTAATAGTGGGTTATTTATTCTTAATTGACTTAACCCATCAAGAGCATATTGTTCAAAATTGATTTAATTTTATTACATTATTTTCACAATGATTTGGTTGACTTTTTGGCATTATTTTAAATATTTTGTAGAAACCACACACATTTTGTACTTTTGTGGTATTTACATTTTTAGAAACAAATTTTATTAATATTTTAAATAAGGAGTTGAAATTATGCAAACAAAGCAATATTTTATTTTACGGTCCTTAGTAACTAAGTATGGAAAAGATAATGTTATTAATACGGTAAATAATATTGTAATTAATAATGAAAAAGAAGATGAATAAATTATCCGCGTAATTTATTAGCGGTAATTTATTCAATATAGTTTATTTTGAGCGTAGCTAACACGCGAAGCGTGCCGCGAAAATTAGATTTTTAGGAGGAATAAGTTATGCCAGTTTGATTAACGACAATTTTTAGTGTTGTTATTATATTAGGTATTTTTGCGTGAATTGGTTTATCAATTTATCAAAAAATTCGCCAAATTCGAGGAAAGAAAAAAGATAAAAAAGAAATTGAAAATAAGGAGGATAAAAAATAATGTTAGGTATGTATTTAACAACAGCAATTAATTTTTTAGCAGTTGGTGATAAACCTACTATTTCAGATGGAATGGGTTCTATTTGAAGTGGTTTAGGGCAAGCAATGATGAAAGTTAAAGAAGCAATTTATGCTGTATTACCACAATTAATGACCTTTTTAGGTGATGCGTGAATTATTTTAATTCCATTTGGATTATTTATTATTATTAAGATATTAAACTTTTTCCGTCATATGGTTAAAGGATTTTAAAAGTATATTACTCTATATTCAAAGTATTTTAACAAAAACTAAGGCACACTAGTTTATTTATTTATTTTTTATTAATTTATTTTATATAACTATTACTTTAAAACTTAATAGTATTTTTCAGTGTGCCAATTTTTATTATTTTATATATTTAACATTGTTAATAACATTGTTTATTAAACATTAAATAAGCAATATATAAACATTATGTATAACATTGTTTGTTTTTATCAGTAAATAAGCAGTATATAAACATTAAATATAACATTGTTTAATTAAACAAATATTTATATTAGTTAGGAGTTGATAAAATTGAGTAATTTTGTTAAGAAAAATCAAAATATAGCAAATTATTTTATTTCTAAGGAACTTATCCCTTTTGAAACAGATAAAGCAAGTTTTATAAATTTACCTAATCACAATCGTAATATTGGTTTTTGGTTGAGTAATAAGTTTATTTATCCGAGTGAAAAACACTCAGAACAAGTAGCAATCGGTTTGATTTATGATAATTCTTATCGTATTGTAAAATATGATGAAAATTTAAAACAACATGATTGAAAATTTTTAACTGGAACAGAAATAATTGATTTGTATAATCAATATAAACAAAACTATTTTACGCGTATGCATAAAACATTATTTCAAAATGAACCTAAAAAAGTAAAAACAAATAACAATAATAATTTAATAAATTGAAGTGATGAAAAAGTAGAACAATTAATTCGCGATTTAGAAGAATTAGATAATGAGTTTATATAATTATTTAGTTCAATTTGTTAGTTATATTATTGGCTCAAATGCACCTGAATTTTTATATGTTATATCGTTTGTGTTATTTATCATTTTATTTTTTGGAATGTTTTTTAAACTTATTCAGAAAATGTGGAGTTTTTAAATATGCAAAATGATTGAGAAAAATTAAAAGAGTTTTTTATTAATGTCTTTTTGTTTATAGATAAAACGAATGTTGAAACTATTACAACTTGAAATTTAACTCAAAATGAATATTTAACTCTTATGATTGGCATTTGAATTGTAATTTTGTTTTTAACTTGGTTCTTATTGTGAATGATTTTTAAAATAATTGGGTATTTTAAGTAATGAAAAAGTTTGCATTTTTTTAATAAACTTTTGTTATATTAGTGGTTCAATGGTTTTGTTTAGTCTAATTGATTTGTTATTTTGAATAATTTCATTAAATTATACTGGTTTAGTATTTTGATTATTATTTGCTTTGCAATGTGTTTATTTTGTATGATGAGTTTGAAAAAATATATTTTATCAGTTAAATGTTTTTCGTTTAGTTTACTTTATTTGAGATAATCCGTTATCATTAATTATTGGTAAATTAGGAACTGGTAAAACATTACTTTTAACTTTTTTATCACAAGTTATGAAACTTTTAACGAAGAAAATTTATAGTAATTTTCCAATTGAAGATGATGCAATAAAACTTTTAACTTTTAATAATTTAGATTTTACTGATAGAACCAAATTAGTACCACCAGATGATAGTTTAATTTTATTTGATGAGAGTTTTTTATATATTGATGTAACTAGTCCCCACGAAGTTAAAAAAGTTCATAGTGGTAAAAGTGTGTGGATTGTTTTAGCAAGACATTTTAAAAATAGAGCAATTTTTACCGTACAGCGTGAAGGTATGATGTGAAATAATATTCGTCATTTAGCGAGTGGTATTATTATTCCGATTTCATTGAAAAAACCCGTTAAGTCAAAATTAGGTAATATTTTTAATCGTAGTTTTGTTATGCGAATTGGTATTTTCCAAGATATTACAGATTATGAAATTTGAAAAACAAAATCAGTAGAACGAACAGCCGAATGTAAACGAGCAAAACATAAGTCGGATGTTGGATTAGGAATTCGGTTTTTTAAGATAATTATTCCGCTTGAATTTGCACAGAAATATGATAGTCATTGATTAAGTTTTGTTCGTGATTTAAAAAATGATGAAGTTATTAATAAAAAAGAATACTTTTGAAAAGATATATCAAAATTAAACAATAAACAACGCTTAGAATTGTTTGATATTGATATTTTGAAAGAAAATTTAAAAGCAAAAAAAGGGAAAGGAAAGATAAAAAATGAGTAATTTATTAAGTGAAAGCGTTAATAACGATAATTGAAATAAGATTTTTAGTTTTATTTTTGATACTTTTTTATTTGTTTTTGATGTTATTTGAAATACTAAATTACCAATGACAAATATAACGATTGCTTATTTTTTAATCTTTTTTATGGTTATTAAATTATCAATTTATGCGATTCACGGAACAAGAACGCAATATAACGAATTAGGTTCAACTGTTAAAAACAGTACATCAAAATTGTATGCTTCAACAGTACGTGGTGTTAAAAAAGCACATAAGGCTAATAAAAATGGTCAGTGAAAGGAAACAGATTAATGATTAGATTAGTTTTATTAGTTGCTGCAATTGCTATTTTTGGTACTGGTTTTATTACGGTGATTATAAATCAATTAACATCAGCAAAAAATATTATTATGGATTTATATAATTCTGATACTTGATTATTATCTATTTTTGGCAAAATGGCGATTTTATTTAGTCATCCGTTAATGTTAACAATATCAAGTTTATATATTATTGGTTTTATTATTTCAAAAACATTATATAGTTAGGAGTTAAATTTATGAAAAGTAATGTAGAAAATAAAAAAGAAAAGAAACAAAATGGTTTGTTTATTTCTTGGATTGATTTAATTTTATATTTTATTATTAGTTTTTTATTAGCGTTTGTGTGTATTTTAGATACAGTTTTAACGATTAGCGAATTAAAAGAAAAATATAGTGGTATAAATGGTTTTATATTTTATGGTTTGTGATTTATTATACTATGAGATATTTTAATAATTCATTATTTTTATGGTTATTTATTTAATAAAATTATTAAATTAATAAAAGAACATCGTAAAAATAAGTTGGTAGAGAATAATGCGTAAGTTTTTAGTATTATTTTCTTTTGTACCAATTTTATTGATTTCTTTTTTCTCGTTAGGGGCAATGACATTACAACAAAACCATAAATCACAACAAACAACAGAAAAAGTAAGAACAAAACGGAGTGCAGAAACTGGTATAAATGAAACTGATTTTATTAATACGATGTTTTTACGCAGCACTTTTTTTGAAAACTGGTCTGAAACAAATTACTTTATTAATCCAACTCTAAAAACATCACAAACATTAACTTATAATGATAAATGATACTTAGATTTTTTAAAGGATAGTTATTCAACTGGTGTTTCTTATGATAAACCAAGTGATAAATTTATGGATTTATATAAAAATTGAGATACTTATGCTAAACAGTATAACATTGATAAATTTTATGATGTTGATAAAAAACAATTTTTAAGAGAATTAACAAATTTTTCTTATTCTTTTGCTAAGTATTTTAATACAGTTGAAATTATTAATAAATTAGAAAAAAATGTTGATAATTTGCAAATTGTTAATTTGGTTCATCAAAATTGAAAATTAGTTAATGGATTTATAAATGAAAAAAATAATGATAGTAAAAAGTATATTGGAATTGTTAAAATTGAAAATGGTTGAAAAATTATAAAATGAACAGGGAAAAATATTGAATGAAAATATCAATATAAAGCAATTTATCGTTGAGATCGTTTAAATGAACCTAATTTACCAGAAATAGATAATAATACTGGTAAATTAATTTTTTGAACTGATAATCATTATCAAAATACTCGTTCTTTTTTACTTAAATATATTGATGTTATTATTCAAGAAAATATTAGAGTACAGCAAGGCGGTAATCCCGATTATGAGAGTTCCATTGTTGGAACACAACGAATAATATTTGATTTTGAAATTGTTGATGAAAGTGAAAGATATACTGCCATGTATTTTATTAAAAAATCAATTTATCGGATGATTTTAACGATTGATAAAAATAATAACATCATTGCTGGAAGTTTATAACTAACACATACTAAGATAGCGAGCAATGATACATCTCATTTTTATAAGGAAATTAAATTAGGTTTTTTGTTTACTTTTATGAAAGAAAAAGATTATATATTTAATTTTGAAGTAAATACTAATTCATATTTAGAAAACGGAGATATTAAATATTATTATGAAAAAATGAAAGGACAAATTGATATTAATAAATTTTTAAAATCTTTTTTTGCATATGCTTTGGTACATGTGTTTCAAAATCGGAGTAATTTTATTTAAAGTGGTTATATTGATGGTTTACAATATGATACTGTTTTAATTAACTTTTTTGGTTTAAAATTAGAAAATTTTAAAGATGTTATTTTAGATAAAAATGGAAAGTCAATAAAATATTTTGATGACTATAATAATTATATTTATAAATTTGAAAATAATAAAAAAGTTTTAAAAACCGAAGTAGAGAAAAAAGAATTTGAAGAACAAAAGAAAAATTTTTTAGTTTATTATGATAAATTTAAAGAATTATTAAACAGTATGTTTACGGTTTCCCAAAATTTTTATAAAGATTATTTACGAACAATTTTTGATTTAGAAAATGATACTTATGTACAAGGATATAATAAAAAATATGGTTTATTAGCAAATAATGGTTTTAAAATTTACCCACGATATTTTTATTTTTCTGATAAATATAAATTATTAGATTTTAAGATGTATTCTGCTTATAAAAATAGATTTTATAACACAAATTATGGAGATGTATTTAATTATGATTTTTCTGTATCAAATGATTATAATATTAATCAAAATGAGGGTTATGTTTTTGAAGGTTCTTTAAAAGATAAATACGGTTTAAAATACAAAAAAATTGAAGAACAAAAAATTGGTTATAATGTTTTTGAATTACAAGCACAAAAAGAAAATGATATGTATCGTTATTATGATTTTAATTTTGGGATTTATAACTGACAAGAAATTAATAATGGTGGATTATTTCCCGATAGTCAATGATGACAAGCACAATATGAAAGTTGTGGTTGATATAATTTAGCGTGTCATATCAGAAATGCCGCAATTTGAATTGTAAATAATATTCCCGGTGTTAAACAAGTAAACGAATTAGCAAGCGGTGTTGGTAAAATATTTCAAAAAATATATAGTTTTTTTAGTCAAACATTTGAAGTATGAAAATTTAGTCCAGCATTATATAGCACAATAACTAATTTATTCTTATTAATTATATTTATGAAATTTGTGCGATTAATATAAAAATAGACTAAATAAGTCTATTTTTTCATTTCATTTTAATATTTTACCTGTATTATTATCTATTTCTGGTAAATTAGGTTCATTTAAACGATCTCAACGATAAATTGCTTTATATTGATATTTTCATTCAATATTTTTCCCTGTTCATTTTATAATTTTTCAACCATTTTCAATTTTAACAATTCCAATATACTTTTTACTATCATTATTTTTTTCATTTATAAATCCATTAACTAATTTTCAATTTTGATGAACCAAATTAACAATTTGCAAATTATCAACATTTTTTTCTAATTTATTAATAATTTCAACTGTATTAAAATACTTAGCAAAAGAATAAGAAAAATTTGTTAATTCTCTTAAAAATTGTTTTTTATCAACATCATAAAATTTATCAATGTTATACTGTTTAGCATAAGTATCTCAATTTTTATATAAATCCATAAATTTATCACTTGGTTTATCATAAGAAACACCAGTTGAATAAATATCCTTTAAAAAATCTAAGTATCATTTATCATTATAAGTTAATGTTTGTGATGTTTTTAGAGTTGGATTAATAAAGTAATTTGTTTCAGACCAGTTTTCAAAAAAAGTGCTGCGTAAAAACATCGTATTAATAAAATCAGTTTCATTTATACCAGTTTCTGCACTCCGTTTTGTTCTTACTTTTTCTGTTGTTTGTTGTGATTTATGGTTTTGTTGTAATGTCATTGCCCCTAACGAGAAAAAAGAAATCAATAAAATTGGTACAAAAGAAAATAATACTAAAAACTTACGCATTATTCTCTACCAACTTATTTTTACGATGTTCTTTTATTAATTTAATAATTTTATTAAATAAATAACCATAAAAATAATGAATTATTAAAATATCTCATAGTATAATAAATCACAAACCATAAAATATAAAACCATTTATACCACTATATTTTTCTTTTAATTCGCTAATCGTCTTTAATTTTGTCGAAAACTCTTGATGAAATAAAAAAAATCATCAATATGACAATTTGAAAACTAATTTTGTGTAAGATTATGATTTTGCTTTAAATTTTTTAAACGTTAAAATATAATACCGTTGATTGTTGGTTTGGTGTTAAACCTTTGTGTTGGTATTTTCATTTTCAGAGCTTTAAATAATTTTGAATATTAGTGAAACCCAAACCATGATAATGAATTAAGGCTTCTTTAAGACTGGATTGTAATTTACTAATCTTATTTAACTTTTGATAACTAGTATCAGGGTTTGTACTAGTTTTGGTGGAATATAGAGTAGAATTTGTTTGTTTTGCTACTAATAAATATAGTGGTTGCATATCAGAAATAATTATTGATTTTTCTTTAATTAGTTGCTTATTCATATTTTCAATAATCCATTGTTTTTGTAATCTTTTGGTATTGGTGGATTGAACAAAAATATTATTATTGCTATCAACTGCCATTTGAATACAGCATTTGGTATCAGTTGAAAATGGATCGAGATGAGTTTTTCGTTTATCAAATTTATCTTTAAAATTGCCTTTATGAATTTCTTTAATAAATGTTTCATCCATTTGGATTTGACCATTTAATTTTTTAAATTTTAACTGTGTATTTTCTAATTGTTTTGATTGCATTAATTTTTGTCGATTATATCAAGCGGTTTTTGGGGTTGTTTTAATAAAACGAGAAATTATTTTACTAGATTGTCCTAACAATGAAATTTGAATTAATAAATTTCACTGTTCATAATTTAAATGACTTCAATAAGTAAAATGATGACGAAATGCATCAAAACTAGCACGACATTTTTTACATAAATATTTTTGTTTTCCTTCGGAATTATGACCATTTTTAACACAATGAAAAGATTTGCAATTAGGACATATAATGCCTTTATCTCTAAATTTTTGATCAATTTCATTTAAACGTTTTTGTTTTTTAATTAAGTCTGCTTGTTGTTTTATTTTTTCATAAAATTCTAAAAATTGATCATCTGTTAAGCTATTTATTAATTCTGTAATTATTTTTTTCATCATTTATTTACCTCCATATATTAAAAATATACCTAATTTTAGGTATATTTTATAAATATCAAGAGTTTTCGACAAAATTAAAGCTAATCGTTAAAACTGTATCTAAAATACACACAAACGCTAATAAAAAACTAATAATAAAATATAAAATTAAATCAATCCAAGAAATAAACAAACCATTTTGTTTCTTTTCTTTTTTATTTTCTACATTACTTTTCATAAATTTAACTCCTAACTATATAATGTTTTTGAAATAATAAAACCAATAATATATAAACTTGATATTGTTAACATTAACGGATGACTAAATAAAATCGCCATTTTGCCAAAAATAGATAATAATCAAGTATCAGAATTATATAAATCCATAATAATATTTTTTGCTGATGTTAATTGATTTATAATCACCGTAATAAAACCAGTACCAAAAATAGCAATTGCAGCAACTAATAAAACTAATCTAATCATTAATCTGTTTCCTTTCACTGACCATTTTTATTAGCCTTATGTGCTTTTTTAACACCACGTACTGTTGAAGCATACAATTTTGATGTACTGTTTTTAACAGTTGAACCTAATTCGTTATATTGCGTTCTTGTTCCGTGAATCGCATAAATTGATAATTTAATAACCATAAAAAAGATTAAAAAATAAGCAATCGTTATATTTGTCATTGGTAATTTAGTATTTCAAATAACATCAAAAACAAATAAAAAAGTATCAAAAATAAAACTAAAAATCTTATTTCAATTATCGTTATTAACGCTTTCACTTAATAAATTACTCATTTTTTATCTTTCCTTTCCCTTTTTTTGCTTTTAAATTTTCTTTCAAAATATCAATATCAAACAATTCTAAGCGTTGTTTATTGTTTAATTTTGATATATCTTTTCAAAAGTATTCTTTTTTATTAATAACTTCATCATTTTTTAAATCACGAACAAAACTTAATCAATGACTATCATATTTCTGTGCAAATTCAAGCGGAATAATTATCTTAAAAAACCGAATTCCTAATCCAACATCCGACTTATGTTTTGCTCGTTTACATTCGGCTGTTCGTTCTACTGATTTTGTTTTTCAAATTTCATAATCTGTAATATCTTGGAAAATACCAATTCGCATAACAAAACTACGATTAAAAATATTACCTAATTTTGACTTAACGGGTTTTTTCAATGAAATCGGAATAATAATACCACTCGCTAAATGACGAATATTATTTCACATCATACCTTCACGCTGTACGGTAAAAATTGCTCTATTTTTAAAATGTCTTGCTAAAACAATCCACACACTTTTACCACTATGAACTTTTTTAACTTCGTGGGGACTAGTTACATCAATATATAAAAAACTCTCATCAAATAAAATTAAACTATCATCTGGTGGTACTAATTTGGTTCTATCAGTAAAATCTAAATTATTAAAAGTTAAAAGTTTTATTGCATCATCTTCAATTGGAAAATTACTATAAATTTTCTTCGTTAAAAGTTTCATAACTTGTGATAAAAAAGTTAAAAGTAATGTTTTACCAGTTCCTAATTTACCAATAATTAATGATAACGGATTATCTCAAATAAAGTAAACTAAACGAAAAACATTTAACTGATAAAATATATTTTTTCAAACTCATCATACAAAATAAACACATTGCAAAGCAAATAATAATCAAAATACTAAACCAGTATAATTTAATGAAATTATTCAAAATAACAAATCAATTAGACTAAACAAAACCATTGAACCACTAATATAACAAAAGTTTATTAAAAAAATGCAAACTTTTTCATTACTTAAAATACCCAATTATTTTAAAAATCATTCACAATAAGAACCAAGTTAAAAACAAAATTACAATTCAAATGCCAATCATAAGAGTTAAATATTCATTTTGAGTTAAATTTCAAGTTGTAATAGTTTCAACATTCGTTTTATCTATAAACAAAAAGACATTAATAAAAAACTCTTTTAATTTTTCTCAATCATTTTGCATATTTAAAAACTCCACATTTTCTGAATAAGTTTAAAAAACATTCCAAAAAATAAAATGATAAATAACACAAACGATATAACATATAAAAATTCAGGTGCATTTGAGCCAATAATATAACTAACAAATTGAACTAAATAATTATATAAACTCATTATCTAATTCTTCTAAATCGCGAATTAATTGTTCTACTTTTTCATCACTTCAATTTATTAAATTATTATTGTTATTTGTTTTTACTTTTTTAGGTTCATTTTGAAATAATGTTTTATGCATACGCGTAAAATAGTTTTGTTTATATTGATTATACAAATCAATTATTTCTGTTCCAGTTAAAAATTTTCAATCATGTTGTTTTAAATTTTCATCATATTTTACAATACGATAAGAATTATCATAAATCAAACCGATTGCTACTTGTTCTGAGTGTTTTTCACTCGGATAAATAAACTTATTACTCAACCAAAAACCAATATTACGATTGTGATTAGGTAAATTTATAAATGAAGCTTTATCAGTCTGAAAAACTATGAATTCTTTACGAATAAAATAATTCTCTATATTTTGATTTTTCTTAACAAAATTACTCAATTTTATCAACTCCTCTTTTAATTAAATTTTCATTATATTTATAAAAATATGTTGCATATAAAAATTGAATATATATAATGAAAATATTTAAAGTTAATATAATTAAAATTGAAACATGAAATATTAAATCTCCTTTATCTAATGAATTGTTTAAATATCTTGTAACTAAATAATATAAAACTCAAATTACAAAAGATAAAATAATAGAAACAAACAATGAAACCAAAATAGTAAATAATAAATTAGTTTTATTAATTTTCATAAGATAATCTCCTAACTAAATATTTATTTAATAAACAATGTTATATTTAATGTTTATATATTGCTTATTTATTGATAAAAACATTGATTATTAACAATGTTATACATAATGCTAATATATTGTTTATTTAATGTTTAATAAACAATGTTATTAACAATGTTAAATATATAAAATAATAAAAATTGGCACACTGAAAAACACTATTAAATTTTAAAGTAATAGTTATTATAAAATAAATTAATAAAAAATGAATAAACTAGTGTGCCTTAGTTTTGTTTAAAATAACTTAGAATATAGTATTATATTCTATTAAAATCCTTTAACCATATGACGGAAAAAGTTTAATATCTTAATAATAATAAATAATCCAAATGGAATTAAAATAATTCACGCATCACCTAAAAAGGTCATTAATTGCGGTAAAATACCATATACGGCATCTTTTACTTTACCCATTGCATTACCTAAACCAGTTCAAATGGAATTCATTCCATCACCAAAACCGATTTTTGTAACTGTTTCAGTTAATAAATTCATTATTTTCTATCCTCCTTTTTTTCAAGTTCTTTTTTTTCTTTTTTCTTACCTTGAATTTGTCGAATTTTTTGATAAATTGATAAACCAATTCACGCAAAAATACCTAACAAAATCAAAATACTAAATATTCATGTTAATCATACTGGCACGATATAACTCCTTTCATAAATTAAAAAATTGAAATTTGCAAACTCGCTCCGCTCGTTGTCGCTTTGCTCCACTTAAAAAACATTATTGAATAAATTATCCGCTAATAAATTACGCGGAATAATTTATTCTTTTACTTTTTAATTTCAATATCTTTTACAATCTTATTGACAGTATTAATAACAATATCTTTACCATACTTTTTCACTAATGACCGCAAAATTAAATATTGCTTTGTTTGCATAATTTCAACCTCCTATAATTAACTTAAAAAAGTTAACTAAATTAATAGTTAACTTTTTATGATTTGGCATTTACAATTTACAAGTAATAAAACTACAATTTTTACATTTTTTTAAATCTTCGGCTAGGTTTATTAAGTCATGCATAATATTTTCTCTTCTTTCTTTATAAATTGTAAATAATAACTAATAAAAAGTTAATTAATTTCAAAATGTTATAATTAGCATAATTTAATATATATTTTTAAGGTGGGTGTAAATTAATGAAATATATTATTAATAACTCTAATTTAAGCGATTTACAAGCAAAATTGCAAGATTTTTTAAGTAAAAATTATAAAAATAAATATTATAAAAGAATAAAAACAAAAATATTTGCATATATTAATTTATGTAAGGAGTTTTTTCTTGAAACTAAGTTGTTATTAAAAGATTTAATTAAAAAATATTTTAAAAATAAGTTTTCAACTTTTTATTACTGAGCAAATAAAATTTTACTTGCATATGCAAATAATAATTTTGAAGATTTATTATTAAAATCAACAGTTCCTAATAATATTAATTATCAATATAGTAATGATGTTCGTGAAAATATCTGTGATTTATATTTTGAATATTCTGATAAACGTGCTGGTGGTGTTTTATCTTTGTATTATAATTTAAAAAAAGGAATTAATGGTGAAGAATTAAAAAATAAAGCACCTAAAAATTTAAAAACATTTTTTCGTTGACTTAAAAAAGATAAGCGTTGATTAAAAATAAAAAATAAAATTAAAGAAATTAAAAGACAACATCCAAGATATGAAGTTAAAGAATTAGGATTATTACAAATGGATGCTAAATATTTTATGCCAAGTAAATTTCCAGTTGAAAAAAAGTATTATGTTTATGATTTTATTGATGAAAGAATTAGAGGAGTATTCGGTTATATTTATGATAAATTATGTACTGAAAATGCTATTGATGCTGTTAAAAGAGCAATTATTGATTTTAAAAAAATATTTGGTATTAAAATAACACGGATTAGAACTGATAACGGTTCTGAATTTATTAATAGTCATCGTAATAATCAAAAAAGTAGTGTTAAAGAAACTACTTTTACTCAATTTTTAACAGATAAAGATATTTTGCATCAGACAACACCGGTTCGTTCTCCACAATCAAACGGTAAAATTGAAAGATTTCATCAAAATTATACTAAGTTATTTGTATTTGGTGAAAAAATATTGGATTCAGTTAGTTTACAAAATAAATTAAATGATTACTATTATTTTTATAATTTTGAAAGAGTGCATAAATCTTTGAATTTTCAGACACCATTTCAATTTTTAACTAATTTAACTAAATAATTTAAAATTTATAAAGTTTTATTTAAACTATTTTTTAGTGTACCAATTTTATAATTTTTATTTATATATTTATCATTTTTAATCTTTAATTTTGTCGAAAACTCTTGATGAAATAAAAAAAATCATCAATATGACAATTTGAAAACTAATTTTGTGTAAGATTATGATTTTGCTTTAAATTTTTTAAACGTTAAAATATAATACCGTTGATTGTTGGTTTGGTGTTAAACCTTTGTGTTGGTATTTTCATTTTCAGAGCTTTAAATAATTTTGAATATTAGTGAAACCCAAACCATGATAATGAATTAAGGCTTCTTTAAGACTGGATTGTAATTTACTAATCTTATTTAACTTTTGATAACTAGTATCAGGGTTTGTACTAGTTTTGGTGGAATATAGAGTAGAATTTGTTTGTTTTGCTACTAATAAATATAGTGGTTGCATATCAGAAATAATTATTGATTTTTCTTTAATTAGTTGCTTATTCATATTTTCAATAATCCATTGTTTTTGTAATCTTTTGGTATTGGTGGATTGAACAAAAATATTATTATTGCTATCAACTGCCATTTGAATACAGCATTTGGTATCAGTTGAAAATGGATCGAGATGAGTTTTTCGTTTATCAAATTTATCTTTAAAATTGCCTTTATGAATTTCTTTAATAAATGTTTCATCCATTTGGATTTGACCATTTAATTTTTTAAATTTTAACTGTGTATTTTCTAATTGTTTTGATTGCATTAATTTTTGTCGATTATATCAAGCGGTTTTTGGGGTTGTTTTAATAAAACGAGAAATTATTTTACTAGATTGTCCTAACAATGAAATTTGAATTAATAAATTTCACTGTTCATAATTTAAATGACTTCAATAAGTAAAATGATGACGAAATGCATCAAAACTAGCACGACATTTTTTACATAAATATTTTTGTTTTCCTTCGGAATTATGACCATTTTTAACACAATGAAAAGATTTGCAATTAGGACATATAATGCCTTTATCTCTAAATTTTTGATCAATTTCATTTAAACGTTTTTGTTTTTTAATTAAGTCTGCTTGTTGTTTTATTTTTTCATAAAATTCTAAAAATTGATCATCTGTTAAGCTATTTATTAATTCTGTAATTATTTTTTTCATCATTTATTTACCTCTATATATTAAAAATATACCTAATTTTAGGTATATTTTATAAATATCAAGAGTTTTCGACAAAATTAAAGTTTTTAATGATATTTTTTTATTTTAAATTATATATTTTATTATTTTTTCTTGTTTTCTTGCAATCTCCAAAATGTGTGTGGTATACCACATTATTTTAAATATTTTAATAATGTTCTTCTTAGTGTTTTTAGTTGCTGGTTCATTAAAAAATATTTACATTGTGCAAACGATTAATATATTAATTTTTATTTTTTCGTTATTGTTCGGTGATTTTTTAATTGATTTATCGTATGCAACAACAACACCAGCAATTATCATTGGTTATTTTATTCCACAAAAATATATTACTTGAATTGTTTATATATTTTACACACAAAGTAATTATAATTCGAATGGGTTTTTCTTAATTGTCCCTTCTGTTGATCGGAACTTAGCACTTACATCAATTTACCAACCAATTTTTGGAACTTTAATTTTTATTAGTACAATTAGTGTTGGTTCATACTTTGCTTTTGTCACTAGATTTAAAAGGTATGGTTTACTGGTTTTTACCAGTAAACCCTTATTTATTTAACCTTTATTACTGAAATCTTTTTTGCTTCAGAAAATTACTTTCTTTTTTAAAGAAAGGTTTTTATTATGGTAAAGTTAACAAAACAAGATCGAAAAAGGACATTAAAAAATAATTAAGATGAGTAATAAATAGATTATTCGACAGTATTAATTTTATTTATTTACATAAAAAAATGCATTATTTTGAATAATGCATAACATAAGTGTTGAAATATAAATCTTGTGGCTTAAAACCTAGTTCTTGGTATAGGGGCACTTTATCAATTGGAGCAACTATTCCTACACTTTGATATTTTGCTTTTTGGGCTTGATTTAATAAATGGTTTAACATTTTTTTCTCATCATTAGGGTGTTCGTTATCATAACTAATAATTTCACCAATCACAGCAAGTGCTGCTTCAAAATAAATAATACCAGTTACTATTGGAACATCATCTTTTTTTAATGTTGCAACATAACAAAGATTACAAGTTTGGTCCAAAGCAGCAGTACTTGTTGGTGTTGGTAAATCTTTTAACGGTAATTCATTGTCATTAACAATCTTAAGATTATTAGCACTGGTAAGTTTCGTATCATTAATTTCTTTTAAAGCTTTTAGATCTGTTGCAGTAATAAATTTTTCATTTTCTGATAATTCAACTGTTGTGGAAAAGGTTGTGAGATTTAATAACATTCCGTTCCCAGTTCGCCAATGATTTAATCCGCTTTTTTTAAAAAATGATCGTTCACCCTGAGTATTATCAATTGTAATGGTACATCAGATGAAGGGTGTTTTTTCTGAATAAAATTCATCAATAATTTCACCAGCTTTTGCGAATTGTTCTGATGTTGTTAAATGAAAACTAACAACCCCATTAGTGCTATCTTTTAGTTTGCGCGTATCAATTTGGTAAAATAAATTACTGTTATCAAACTTTGTTATTTGCAAATCATTATCATGCTTAGGGTCAATGTTGTAATTTATATAACTCACAATTAACTGGTTTAATTTTTCATTGTTAAAATTAAACATTTTAAATCCCCCTCTTTATTTGAATATAATTTTATCACTTTTTCTAAACATAGAAAGTCTTTTTATCTTTAATTTTGTCGAAAACTCTTGATATTTATAAAATATACCTAAAATTAGGTATATTTTTAATATATGGAGGTAAATAAATGATGAAAAAAATAATTACAGAATTAATAAATAGCTTAACAGATGATCAATTTTTAGAATTTTATGAAAAAATAAAACAACAAGCAGACTTAATTAAAAAACAAAAACGTTTAAATGAAATTGATCAAAAATTTAGAGATAAAGGCATTATATGTCCTAATTGCAAATCTTTTCATTGTGTTAAAAATGGTCATAATTCCGAAGGAAAACAAAAATATTTATGTAAAAAATGTCGTGCTAGTTTTGATGCATTTCGTCATCATTTTACTTATTGAAGTCATTTAAATTATGAACAGTGAAATTTATTAATTCAAATTTCATTGTTAGGACAATCTAGTAAAATAATTTCTCGTTTTATTAAAACAACACCAAAAACCGCTTGATATAATCGACAAAAATTAATGCAATCAAAACAATTAGAAAATACACAGTTAAAATTTAAAAAATTAAATGGTCAAATCCAAATGGATGAAACATTTATTAAAGAAATTCATAAAGGCAATTTTAAAGATAAATTTGATAAACGAAAAACTCATCTCGATCCATTTTCAACTGATACCAAATGCTGTATTCAAATGGCAGTTGATAGCAATAATAATATTTTTGTTCAATCCACCAATACCAAAAGATTACAAAAACAATGGATTATTGAAAATATGAATAAGCAACTAATTAAAGAAAAATCAATAATTATTTCTGATATGCAACCACTATATTTATTAGTAGCAAAACAAACAAATTCTACTCTATATTCCACCAAAACTAGTACAAACCCTGATACTAGTTATCAAAAGTTAAATAAGATTAGTAAATTACAATCCAGTCTTAAAGAAGCCTTAATTCATTATCATGGTTTGGGTTTCACTAATATTCAAAATTATTTAAAGCTCTGAAAATGAAAATACCAACACAAAGGTTTAACACCAAACCAACAATCAACGGTATTATATTTTAACGTTTAAAAAATTTAAAGCAAAATCATAATCTTACACAAAATTAGTTTTCAAATTGTCATATTGATGATTTTTTTTATTTCATCAAGAGTTTTCGACAAAATTAAAGCTTTTTATTAAGATTTAATATTATTTCCTAATCTTTTTCGTTATATTTACTTGTGATTTAGGGCAAAAAGGGCTAGAATATAAGTATTATATTGACTGTGAAGGAGTTTTGGCATATTTAAATGGAATACCCGGGTACATTTTTATTTACGTTTAGCTACGTTAATTTTACTGAGCTTATTTCTATTACTTGATTTAATAATGGCAATTTATTATCCACAACCAAAATTTGCCCATTTGGGGGTTACGGAGAACGGGTTTCAAATTATTATTCATTTTTTACAACGCAAACAAACTATATTGTCGCCTTATATTTTTTCTTATATTTATTTGAATCAAAATTTAAAAATACAAAGCCGCATTATATTATTCAATTAGCAGTTACAACATACATCACTATTACAATGTTAGTTTTTTGGATTGGAATTGTTGGTCAAAAAGATCAAGCGCATCAGTATCGTCCTTATCACTTGGTTGCAACAATTATTTTACACTTAATTATGCCAGTAACAATGATTACTAGTTATGTTTTAACATCAGGTGACCATTATTACTATTATGAAGATCATCATAAAAAATATTTATGATTAATTATGTTATATATGGTGTTGTATTTAACAATTATTCTTTTACGGGGGACTTATCGTCATTTAGATGGTAAAGATCCGAGTACATTATTTCCATACTTTTTCTTAAATTATTTCCAGCCCGGTGGGGATATTATGGTTGCCACCGCGTTGGTTGTCATTTGTGTTGTTGCCGTGTCATTACAATACTTTTATATTTTTATTAATAACTTATTGTACTTCCGTTACTATCGTAATAAGAATGTTAAAATTGTACCAATTCAATATGTGATGCACACTAATAAGGTCACAATCACTGGTTTTATTATTGGTATTATTGTGTTAACTTTTAACATTGGAATCAATATTCTTTATGTTATTTCTGCTTCGCTGCATAAAATTGTGGATGATACAAGAAGTATTGAAATTATAAATCAATATCAAATTGATGACCATGTCTTAATTGCCTTTATTTTTATTTCCTTCTTAGCTTTAATTGGATTTATTACTTGTTTTGTTTTTGCATTACGTGGTAAAATTGGTGCACGAATTGCTGGCGCATTATTAATGATTGCATTGATGTTCTTTACATGAATTTGAGTTGTTGGACCAATCTTCTGTTTAGTTACAGCGTTAATTATTTTCAATGGATATGAGAAAGTAACGGACATTACATTAGTAGAAACACATAATTTACGCCAATTGAAAAAAACAAGAAAGGCACAGAAAAAGTTAGCTAAATAACATTTATTTTGAAAATAATTTGTTAGTTACTAAGTAAACATTAAAAAGTTATTTGTTATAATTAAAAAAATTATTGACTTTATTAAAAATATTTGAAAAAACGATATGATATTTTTAGATTTAAAAAAAATTAGAAAAGAGGCCATAAAAAATGAAAGAACAAAAGAAAACAACTGCTCAGAGCAAGAAGTTTAGTTTGCCAGAATTAGTTTGATTAGGATTTAATTATACTTGTGGGATTGCTTTTACTTCAGTTTATGCAACAATGATGTTTTCAGAAGTCGATAAAACGGGGCAGTTTTTAGGGATGCATATGATTTGAATCTTCTTAGTGGAGGGGTTAGTGGCCGGAACTTGTGCGTGAGCATTTAATAAGTTATCAAAAGTACACCCCTCTGGGAATGGTGCTAGTTATATTTATGTTCGAACAAACTTTGGAAAATTTTGAGGATGATTAATTTCATTCTTACAATATATGACATTACCAATTATTGTTACATCACAAATTGTTTCAATGATTCGTTTAAATTTTGTTGGTTCAGGAACGTTTCTTGATACAAAAGATATTTTAGGCAATTGAGCAAACTTAATTTGAGATGCAATTGGAATTGCTATTTATATGTTAGTGTCATGTGTACATTATTCTTAGGAATGCGTTTATTGAAACGTTATTTAAATGCTTCTAGTTATATTAAATGAGGTTCAACAGGATTATTGATTATTGCGTTGATTACCCTATTTATTATTAATGGAACTTCTGCGTGAGATTTTAATGCTAGTCCAAAGTACACCACCTTAAATCCAACTAATTTTTCAATTGCTTTTACCTCGTGTTTCTTTTTCTTTTTAGGGTTTGAAACATATGCCACAATTGGAAAAAATGTTCGTAATCCAGAACGCAATATTGGTCGTAGTATTATTTGAACAATTGCATTAGCAATTATCTTTTATGTTGTTGTTACCATCTTAATGTTAGGAGCAGTTGCGGGCGCATTTACTAATAATCCAAATTTACAAATTTTCCGGTTATTAGGTAATCATGTTGGACAGTGAATTTATTATGCTGGTGTTATTATTATGTTAATTTGTACTATTTCGCTAAAAGCAAATGCGGGAATGCAAAATGCGTTATATTCAGGGGCGATTTTAGAACCATTTGCCGTGGAAGGGTTAATGCCAAGTAAATATAAAGAATTAAATAAAGATAGAATTCCTTTTAAAGCTTCGTTTTTAAACTTAATTATTACTTTTATCTTTGCAATGATTTGATTATTTATTCCTGATATTATTCAAGGTGCAACGGGTGGCAATGCTGTCTTCTCGTATGCTGCTATTACTGGGGAAGCATCATTAATTATGATTATTATTTATTCGTTTGTGATAATGGTTGCTTTAAAGTTAGGATTTACGAAAAAAATGCGGGTAAAGGTTTGAGAAATGATTGCTTGATCATTAGTATTAATTTTCTTAATTTGATAATTTGTGCAATTCTTTGTTGACTTAGGACGCTCATATCATACTGCAATTAATTTGTTAAATACAGGTGCTTCAAAAAGAATTGCAACGATTGTATCAAATACATTAGAAATTGCTTATATTGTCGGAATGATTAGTTTTGCTGTTATTTGGTATTACACATACTATTGAAAAAAATATCAAGCACGATTAAAAACTAATCCACAATTACAAGCGACTTTAGATGCTCTCTTTACGGTAACAGATGATTGAAATTATGTTGTGAAGGAAATTCAAACTGAATTAGATCGTTATTTAGTTCGAAATCAAAAAATTTATCAATCTAAAGATAATCCAAATTATCAGGATGCTAAACATATTCGCCAGGAAGCTTATCAGGCTGAAGGGGATTTACAAGAACCTGACAAAACAGAATAAAATTAAATGTTATTTTAAAAAAAAGAACTGTCAACGACAACAGTTCTTTTTTTTAAAATTCAAGGGTAACAAGTTGTTGTTTTTGTCGCTTCTCTTTTTTTAGAACCAATAATAATAGAACTCCTGCGAGAGAGGCAAAAAGGCCAATTCCTGTAATAATTGTTAAACTAATTTGGTTTGCTAATTTATTAGTTAGATAAACCGCTTCAGTTCCATAATGTTTTAATAAAATTGAATCAATTTGTCAAAATCAGGCATCTGGTGAAAAAGCAATAAATGAGATTAACCCAACAGAGGCAGCATATTCTTTTTGACTAATATTAATTTCATAAATTGTTGCTCAACGGTTGGTAACTAATGATCAACAAATAATTCCTAATGTTAAATATAAAATAACAATTAAAGTTTGAATAACAATTTTTCAAGTTGATGATAATGATTCAAATGACGTTTCATTATAACCAGGTAAACTAATCGCAGTAATAGTAATTAAGGATGCTAAACTTAAACCAATTACAATAAATAAAATATATTTTTGGGTACGATCAGCTAATTTACAAGCGGGGGCACTAAATAAAAACCGGAAGAAATATGTTCGTAAAATTCCTACAACAACGACAATAATTGGTAGAATTTTTAAGGCATCTTGCATAAAAGTTACAAAAATACTTAAACCAGATTGATACATATAAACTCCCATAATTAATAAAGTAACAATTCATAATTTAAAATTTTTTAATGTTTTACCCAATTCTTTAATATCAAAATTATTATTTTGATTAGAATTATGATTTATATTAGGAACAAATTTTCATAATAAAATACAATTAATAAAAATTAAACCCGGAAAAATAAAGACAAGAGTACTAAAAGCTCAGTTTCCTAATGACTCTGTTCAAACATTTTCAAAAAATCAAAAGACTAAATAAGCGATTGCAATTATAACTGTTCCAATCAACCCATTTAAACTACCATGAATTCCATTTAGTTTACCGTTTTGAGCAGGAGTTCCTTGTTCTGATAACAATTTCCATAGCGCACTTCAAAAAATAAAGCAAGTAATAAAACTTCATAAGGAAAAAATAACATAAACTTTAATAATTTTTCCACCAGTAATAAAAGGAATTAAGCCATATCAAATACTGACAATCCCAATTCCAGTTAACCCAATTAGGGTTAACTTTTTTAAATTAAAGCGATCGGCAAAATAACCGCCCAGAAAATAACTTAATAATGCTACATATCCATAAATAGCATTGGCTTGGGAAAACTGCGAGGCGCTAATTCCCAATCCTTCTTAAATTTTGACAGAAGAAATAACGTTTTTTAAGTAGAATGGGATAGCCATTACTAAGACATCGGCTAGTGCTAAAAGAGCAATAATTCATATTGTTTTGCTACTAATTTTTTTCTGTTGTTCTGATGTTTTCATTTTGTTTCCTTTCAAAATAAAAATATTATTTTAAGGTCGGATTTAAGGTTGCAATGTAACTAATATAACTATGGACAAAATCTTGGGGATATAAATTATTAATAATTTTAAGATCTTTTTCATTTTTAAAAGTTCAGATATTTAATGGTAAATTAAGATTTTTAATAATAGCAACATTCTTTTTTTGCTTGGCTGTTGCAATTGACGGATGTAAATAATCAAATTTGTTAATTAAAGTTTGATCAATATCTTTTAAACTCTCAATTAAATAACCTTTTTTAAAAGGGCTATTTAAATTACTAATAAATTTTAAAGCGTCATGGCCAAATGAAGAAACAATAATTTCAGCATTTGTTTTTGTTTGTAGTAATAACAATGCTTGTTTAATCAAAGTAAATTCTTGTTCATTATAACGATCTGGTTTGATTTCAACATTAATTACTCGGTATTGCTTAGCAATTTTGTTAGTAAAATCATCAATCAATAAGGGTGGTAAAAATTCGGGATTTTTTTTAAAAAAATCAAGCTCTTTAATTTCTTGATAAGTAAAATGGCGAACAGTTTTATTAACATTCCCAATTCTTTTAAAATTATGGTCATAAAAAATAATAATTTGATGATCTTTAGTCATTCGAATATCAAATTCAACTCCAGGACAAGTTTCTAATGCATTAATAAAATCAACCATACGATTTTCTCCGGCGGGGCTACGAAAACCTCGATGTGCAATTAACATAAATAAATTCCTTCCTTTTATAAGTATTAAATAACATATTTACAAATAATGTGTTAAAAATTATTAATAAATATTTTAATTAAAATTATTTTTTGATAATTTTTGGTAAGGTTATTTAGTTTGATTATAATGCCTTTTAAAAATAATTAGGATAAAAACATTATTTAAAAAATAAATGATAATATTAAATTAAAGACTATGGAAATTCTACATTAATTTAAGGAACATTTCTTCATATAAAGGATAAATGTCAAAAATAGATGAAGAATAAATTTATGACATATCTATGGTTATATAAAGAACCTAAAAAAAGAATAATTTTAATTTTAAGTATAAAAAAATGTTAGAAAAATTTGAGGATGTTAAATTTATTTTAACTAAAAATAATTTTATTTTTAAAAGTCAAATAGCCTTAAAGGGTTCAGTAAAAACAAAAACTGTTTATTTTGAAAGAAAATTAAAAGACAATGATTTAGATATTTCAATAAAATATTTTGAAAATGAATTAAATCTTGAAAAATTTAAAAAAATAAAAACAGATATTTTTAATTTTTTAGAAGAAAGTGTTGGAAAAGGCAAGGAAGTAAAAGATAACAATAGGTCAATACAAATTACGGGAAAAAATCAAATTAAAGTTGATATTGTTCCGATATTTTCAATTAAAGATTGTGATTATGTTTTTAAAAATTATGATAATTTAGAAGAGACATATGATGAAAAGTTATTTAATAAAATAAATAATACGTATAAGAATACAAATTTCTTTAAATTTGTATATATAATTAGGAACATTATTAATAAAGTTGCAAAGATTTTAAATATACCACTACAAGCAATCATCTTAGATATTTTAGAAGAAGAAAAAAACTTCGATGACTTATTAGAAGTATCTCAATTTCATAAAATGTTGTTTTTTATATCAAAAAAATTTTGAGATATGTATCATTTAAATACTAAAATTTATCAAAATAAAGCTTTAATTTTGTCGAAAACTCTTGATATTTATAAAATATACCTAAAATTAGGTATATTTTTAATATATGGAGGTAAATAAATGATGAAAAAAATAATTACAGAATTAATAAATAGCTTAACAGATGATCAATTTTTAGAATTTTATGAAAAAATAAAACAACAAGCAGACTTAATTAAAAAACAAAAACGTTTAAATGAAATTGATCAAAAATTTAGAGATAAAGGCATTATATGTCCTAATTGCAAATCTTTTCATTGTGTTAAAAATGGTCATAATTCCGAAGGAAAACAAAAATATTTATGTAAAAAATGTCGTGCTAGTTTTGATGCATTTCGTCATCATTTTACTTATTGAAGTCATTTAAATTATGAACAGTGAAATTTATTAATTCAAATTTCATTGTTAGGACAATCTAGTAAAATAATTTCTCGTTTTATTAAAACAACCCCAAAAACCGCTTGATATAATCGACAAAAATTAATGCAATCAAAACAATTAGAAAATACACAGTTAAAATTTAAAAAATTAAATGGTCAAATCCAAATGGATGAAACATTTATTAAAGAAATTCATAAAGGCAATTTTAAAGATAAATTTGATAAACGAAAAACTCATCTCGATCCATTTTCAACTGATACCAAATGCTGTATTCAAATGGCAGTTGATAGCAATAATAATATTTTTGTTCAATCCACCAATACCAAAAGATTACAAAAACAATGGATTATTGAAAATATGAATAAGCAACTAATTAAAGAAAAATCAATAATTATTTCTGATATGCAACCACTATATTTATTAGTAGCAAAACAAACAAATTCTACTCTATATTCCACCAAAACTAGTACAAACCCTGATACTAGTTATCAAAAGTTAAATAAGATTAGTAAATTACAATCCAGTCTTAAAGAAGCCTTAATTCATTATCATGGTTTGGGTTTCACTAATATTCAAAATTATTTAAAGCTCTGAAAATGAAAATACCAACACAAAGGTTTAACACCAAACCAACAATCAACGGTATTATATTTTAACGTTTAAAAAATTTAAAGCAAAATCATAATCTTACACAAAATTAGTTTTCAAATTGTCATATTGATGATTTTTTTTATTTCATCAAGAGTTTTCGACAAAATTAAAGAAATAAAGAAGGTTTTTCTTTTAAATTAAAAAATAAGGCAAATGATAGAAAAACGTGTAAAAACTATATTTCTTATTTGATTCATGTCGATGAATATGTACAAGAGTGATATAAACTTTATAATAAAAAGTTAGAATATAAAAAAGAACTTGATATTGAAGAGTATCTTAGAAGAAAATAATAAGAATATGTTAAATAGATTAATTAAATAATGTAAATTCATTTAATTAATCTATTTAATTTAGTTAAGATTTTCTCCCCTTTTGTTGTATAATTAACGATTATATATTAAATAACAAATTGGTGGTGAAACTATGGAGGCAAATTACAAAAAAAGTTTACGAAAACTAAGACAATATAATTACACTTTTTTAAAGTTTTATTAGTAATTATCTTATTTCCAATTGTTTTATTACTATACTTTATTTGTTCAAAAGTATTTGTGCCACATCTTTTTAAATATAAACGGAGTGGTATTGATCAAAATAATGTTGAATTAAATACCTTACAACAGTTAGAAGCTGATGTTAAAGCGAAAAAACTAAAAGATTTTATTATTAATGAAAATGATTTACAAGAATCATTTATTGAATTTAATAATAATAAAATTAGTACATTAACGTTAGAACATCCAACTTCAACGAAATGAGTTGTCGGGTTACATGGTTTTAAACGAAATAAATATATTGGGTTACGAAATATTTATCATTTTTATCAAGCGTGATATAACATCTTAACATTTGATGCTTACGCGCACGGAAATACTTATGGTAATAAATCTGATTTAGGTGTTACTAATTCAATTATTTTAAATTTTTTAATTACGTGATTAAAACAAAATAAAAATCCAAGTGTGATTGGTGTCTTTGGGATTAGTATGGGAGCATAAACAGCATTATGATTTGCCCATCAGTTTTATTATGAAAATAAAATTGATTGATTAATTGTTGATTGTCCATTTTCACAACCAGTACAACAAATTCGTGCTTTTTTACGAAAATATGTTAAGTTACCATGATGATTAATATCGTTAGGAATTAACCGTAACTTTCGTAAGCATTCAAAAACAAATTTAAAACATATGAATTTATTAAAAGAAAATCAACGCCTAAAAGATTTACCAATTTTATTTATTCATGGGACAAAAGATAGTTTTGTAAAATATCATAATTCAGTGGTGATGTATTATTTACAACAACAAGAAAGTCAGAAGAGTGAAATCTTTTTAGTTAATAAAGCAGAACATACAGGGGCTCTTGTTGTTGATCAAAATGCATATAAAGAAAAAACATTAGCGTTTGCTAAGAAATGAGATTTAAATTTTTCAGAAAAAAATTTGATAGTTTAATAAATTATAATGATTCTTATTGGTTAATTCAATAAGAATTATTTTTTATGCTACAATGAAATTAAGAAAAAATTATGATAATTGTTTATTAATTGTTCAATAGAAGGGACGTTTAATAATGAAAAAGTTATTAATGATTTTTAGTATCATTTCATTAACAACCTTAACAATTAATATAACAAATGATAGTTTATTAAAACAAAAACTAGAAACAGAACAACGGATGAGCCTACCAACAAGTAAAATAACTTCTGATCA
This sequence comes from Spiroplasma endosymbiont of Sarcophaga carnaria, assembly GCF_964019595.1. Taxonomy (NCBI): domain Bacteria; kingdom Bacillati; phylum Mycoplasmatota; class Mollicutes; order Entomoplasmatales; family Spiroplasmataceae; genus Spiroplasma; species Spiroplasma endosymbiont of Sarcophaga carnaria. The sequence goes on along the minus strand of NZ_OZ026456.1, from coordinate 388,536 downwards.
ACAGATAGGGCAGGATGATAATTTAATTAGTGTTGAACAGCACAATAATTTATTAGCTGCAATTAAAAAAATAGAAAATAAAATTAAAATTGATCGTCAACAATTAAATCAAACGTTATGAAGTCCAACGGTCTATCAGTTTTTAACAAGTGATGAGTATCTTGCTTATTTAGAACTAATGAGTCAGTTAGGTATCCTTAAGTTTAATGCTGATGAACCATCTTTTTTTAATAATATTGCATATGGTTGACACAATGGTTTTATGCAAGAAACAAAGTGATACTGGTTTGGATATTGAAAACTACACATTGCAAAATGAAGATGTGATCAAGTCTATAATTTATTAACAAATGGTGGCAATGCTAGTAGTATTTTTGCTGATGGACTGTCACAAACACTATATGGTACAATTATCGCGATTGCTAGTGGAATATTAAGTTTAATTGGAAATGATTGAAATACTGATGATGGGATGATATTTCATTTTTATTTAGTGACTCCAGTTTGGTTTTCGCATTGTTAATTGCAAAGCAATGTCATAATGAAAAATTATAAATTATTTTTATGAGGCATGTGAATAATAGGACTTTATCAGCTTAGTATTTTAACAATTTTTCCATTCTTTTTATTTTATCAAGTCGTAGCAGTAAATGGTGGTGAAATAACAAGTTATTATTTTAATTATTCATTAGTGTGAGCATATTGCATAATTTTGGTTAGTTTTACTTTTTTTGGTTTTATTTGTAACATTGTTATTTTTTGTATTAAAACTAAAAAAGCAAAATTTATTCGACCAATCTTGATTTTGATTAGTGTGCTTCCTTCGATTATAATGTTTTTTTCCAGTTTGTTATTATATTTTGATCCTAGTTGTCAAGAAAGTCATACTTTTGATTTACAAAATTATAATGATAAATATAATAAAGTTGGAAAACAAGGTATTTGAATTTTTAATTTAGTAATGGTAGTTTGACTACTTTATGTTATTTTATTACCGCAGGGACTTAATTTCTTTATAACAAGAAAAGCAGAGTTAACAGTGCTAAAAATGTCATTTGAAACATTTTTAACAATTGTAATCCTTTTTATTTCAAGTTTAATTTCCTTTTGATTAGGATTAATTTCTATTAATTCAAAAAATAAAAAAGCACAATTATATGTAAGTATTATTTCTTATTTCTTAGCTCTTTCATTTCTTTATGGTGTTATTTTTCCAGTATTATTATTAACTTCACTACGCGGTGAAGTGCACATATTATTTAACCGTTAACTTCATAACAATATCATTTTTATAATAACTTATACCTCGATAACTTTTTAATTTAGAAAAAAGTAGTATTTTTAAAATCAAAAATACTACTTTTATTTTTAATATTTTACAACCCTTAGCAAATGTGCTAGTATAATTAAGATTAATAGGAAGAGAAAAACTATGAAAAAAAATATTTTAACAATTTTAAGTGAGTATAAAAAACGACTATTAAATGACAAGTCGGTAGGAGACATCTTTTTAACAAAAATTAATACAAAAAGTAAAAATATTATTAATTTGTTAGATTTGTTATTTTTGTCAAATCAAAATCCGGAAAAAGTGTGAAAAAATATTAGCAAAAAAGAAAATCTAATTATTACAAAATTATCAACAGAAACAATTAAAGAAATTTGTGGCTATGTTGGTGGAATTATTAATAAAAGCAGGAACGATGAAGAATTTGCTTTGCATTTAAAACAACATGGTTTTACTAAGTATCCAATTTTGCATTATTCAAAAATTCTTGAATTTATTTTTACGTTGTTTGTAAAAAAAGAGGGGAAAAAGATTACTGAAGAAAGTTTATTAAAATTAGAGAAAGTTATTACCGAAGAAACAACGAAAATTTTTAATAAATTTGCCCGAATTTTACAAGATGCTAAACTATATTTATTTGAAAAAAATATTAATCCTTTATATATTGGGTGACCATACATTGAAGGATTAACACAATCACAAAAAGTTTTTCGTGCCCCATTATTATTATGACCAATTACTGAAATTAGTCGAAATAAAACTAAAATTGTTCTTGCAACAAAACATGATGAAATCTTATTAAACTCAGCGATTCGTTTGAGTCAAATCAAAGATAGTAATTATAATGTTGCGGAATTTAGTTTTGATTCATTAACCTTAACAGATGATATTTTTATGAAGGCAATTACTGATTTAAAAACATTGGGTTTTAAAGTTAAAAACGAAGACAGCATTAATCATTTACATAATTTAAATTATTATAAACAACAAGAACAATTGTTTCTCAAACATGATGAGAATTTAGAAAGTTATTTAAATAATAATTATCAGATTAATAATTTAGGATTAGTCCTTGATGGTTATTTTGGGATGTATAATATTTCCTCAACCACATTATATCGTGATTATTGTGATCTAGAAAAAGTTACTGATGATTCGGTTAATAAAATTTTTGAAAATGAATATAATGTCGAAGAAGATTGAAAAGAAAATCAGTTGCGATATCAAGAAGAGTTAACAGAAAGTGCTGTTATGGCTATTAATAATTATGATATTTCTCAAAAAGTAGCAATTAAAAAAGCTTTAGAAAAAAATACAATTATTCAAGGTCCACCGGGAACCGGAAAATCACAAACAATTAGTAATTTAATTGTTAATAATTTATGTCGTGGTGAACGAGTTCTTTTTTGTGCGGAAAAACAAGATGCAATTAAGGTAGTTTATAATAATATGAAAAAAATTCAAAATTATGCTTTAATGATTACGAATTTAGAAGAAAAGGAAAGTTTTTATCAAAAAATTTTAGATAGTATAAATAATATTAACCAGTTGTATCCACCAGTAGAAAGTGCAACATTCTTAAGCAAAATGGATACGATGTTTAATGATATTAAAAGATACAAAGCTTTTGTGCGTCAAAATGAGTATCAGTACTACCTCCAATTTTTAGATAATGTTAAAGCCCATCCAATGACATTAGATTTTGAATTATTAAGTCAGTTTTATTTCTTTGAATTAGAATATAATGATTATTTGCATCATTGTCATCGTATGTATCAGAATACAATCGTTGTTCAGAAATTTTTAGCGTTATTTAATGATTTTCCAAATTTTGCGGCACTTTATCATCGTTTTAGTACGAAAGAATTTAAAAAAATGTTAAAAAAAGCGACAGGATTAAAACCACAAAAATTTTTAGCGTTAATTTTTAATTTATTAAATAATAATCTGGTTAGTTACACAATTAATGGTGTTGATGAAAATAAATTTAACTTATTTAAAGTTGAAAAAGAAGAATTAATTGCGGCTTTGACAACAGAATTTAAAAATATTGATTATTTTGTTAATCGCTTGGAATTAATTGATCAAAATGATCGCTTACAACGTGAAGATAAAAACTATGAATTATATGCTTACTTAGGACCAATTATTGCGGATGAAGAAGACATCCCGTTGCTTTATCAACATTATTTTGTCCATCAATTTAAACTTAAACATGGAGCATTATTAAAGGTTGGTACATTGAATTGACGTCAGGAACTAACTAATTTAAGTAATAAATCAATGCTTAATACCACAGAATATTTAACTTATTTATATCATCAACAAATTCGTGATTCTATTAAAGAAAACTTCATTGAAACATTACCAAAAATTATTGAAGAATCTAAAAAGAAAACAAAAAGATCAATTACTTATTTTTTTAAAAATAATTATGAATTAATTAAAACGTTATTTCCAATGATTATGGTAACGCCAGATATTGCTTCGCAATTATTACCATTAAATCATCAGGAGTTTGACCAATTGATTTTTGATGAAGCGTCACAAATTTTTGTTGAACGAGCAATTCCAATTATTTACCGCTCTAATCGGATTTTAGTAGCGGGAGATAAAAAACAATTAGGACCAACAAACTTTTTTTCATCGCGTTTTGATTATGAAGGGTTGGAAAATAGTGCCGAATTATTAGAAATTGAAACAAATTTAACAGATAAAAGTTTACTTGACTTTGCTAGTAAACAATATAATTCTAGTATGTTGCGTTTTCACTACCGTTCAAAATATAGTGAATTAATTAATTTTTCTAATGCGGCTTTTTATGATAACAATTTAATTATGATTTCAAATAATACAAAAAAAGATTTTCCCTTAAAACTAATTGAAGTTCCGGATGGAACTTGAAAAAACCGTGGTAATATTCCTGAAGCAAAACGGGTTGTTGCTTTAATAAAAGAAATCATTGTAACGCGCAAACAACAAGAAACAATTGGGGTTGTTACTTTTAACGAAGTTCAAAAAAACTTAATTTGACAATATTTGACAGAAGAATTTGAAAAAACACCAGAACTAGAACAAGAGTTGCACCGTGTTTATGATGGTCGGAATGAGGGATTATTTGTTAAAAATATTGAAAATATTCAAGGTGATGAACGTGATATTATTATTTTTTCAATTGGTTTTGCCCGCGATGAAAATAATAAATTTGCACAATTCTTTGGGCCGTTATCCCAAGCTGGGGGTGAAAACCGTTTGAATGTTGCTGTTACCCGGGCAAAAGAAAAAATTTATATTGTTAAATCATTTCCGTCATCATTAATTTCTGAAGATTCAAAACATCCCGGTCCGCGCTATTTTAAATATTATTTAGAATATGTTGAACAATTAAATCGTGGTAAAGATCAAGAACATAAAGTATTAGAAAAATTAGCAACAGCTAAAAGTTATCATCAAGAGCAACAAGGTTATAAAGTTAACCGTCAATTTACATCCGAAGTTGCTGCTGCTTTAACAACCGCATTAAGCAAATATGATCGTTATCAAATTGCCACACACACTGTTCAAGGAACTTATCAAATTGATGTTACTGTTTATGATCAAAAAAATGATCATTATGTTTTAGGGATTATTTGTGATGATTTAATATATCCAATCGGAGTTGAACAAAAAGAATATGATTTTTATTGGCAAAAGTATTTAGTTGATCGTGGTTGAAAAATTGAATCAATTTTATATAGTAATTGAATGGTAAAGAATCAGCAAGCAGATCTTATTAACGACATTGTTCAAAAGATTATTGGTAAATAGGAGGCCTTATGAAATTTGATTTAGCTAAAATTAAAAAAATGAAAAATCTAACGGATTTAGAAATATATTTATTTAAAACATATTTACCAAAAAATGGTAATCGAATTATTAAAGCTGAGTTATTAAATTTGATTCATACATATTTTCCAAGAGTAACATCAGATCAAGCAAATCAATTTATTACCTTGTTAAAAAATAACCGTGTTGTTTTTCTTCGTGGCTATGGTTATGTTGGTAATGAAACATTAGAATCATTTAACCGTCGCCAACAAGATGATGAAGAGGACGAACAAGAAAAGGTTCTGCGACCAACAGTGGTAACTAAAAAATTAGCACCAGTTGTTAAACAAAAAGAAAAACCAAAAGTTGTTGCAAAACCAAAAACAACATCAGTACGAAAAATGATTGATTTTAGTAGTTTATCTTTTTCGGACCGCTATCAAAATTTTATGCAATTATTATATCCAATTAAAAATGAAAAAGAAAAACCTAAAATTGCTTTAGTTGATATTCCTGATTTAACTTCTAATAATTTTGATGATAGCAGAAAAAATACAATGATGAAGGATGATGAAGATTATATTGACCCATATAAACGAAATATTATTTTAAAAGATGAACCTGTTGCAGATATTGTAGAACAAACCGATAAATGAAACGAACCATCTAAAGCTGAAAAACTAGCTTTTGATTTTTCAAATCCGACTAGTTCGGAAACAATTTGACGAAAAATTAGTATTAGTCAATATCGAAAGTATTTTTTATCGTATCATCAAATTACCCAATTTCAATACCAAGGTTTAAATAAGTTTTTTATTGATTATTTATTAGCTTTACCAATTAATGATAGATTAATTATTAATTATTATGAAACAGCAATTACTAATAAGAAAGTTTATGAAGCTTTTTATGATAATTATTTACGGAATCGGATCAGATATGCTTTTTTAATTGATTATAATTTATTTTATGATGTTCCGTTAATTCAAAAGAATCTTAATAAATACCATAAAGATATTAAAAAAGCAGCGGAAAATATTATTGTTAATTTATTTATGCAATTTTTAACGTTGACTTTTAATGTCAATGAAAAAAAATTAGAGATTATTCCCGATGTGATCGAACAAATTAAAACTTTTTATTGAACATTTAATCAAAAAATGCATTTATTTGAATTTAAAGATTACATTTTTTCAACCAACCCAAAATGAAAAGAAGAATATGCGATGAACTTTATTAATTTTTTTGAAGGATATAAATTTACTTCAAATCAACAAGCAATCAATTTAATTATTGATCATCTTGAAAGTGATAAACTATTAGAATTATTAAAAGAGAATATTAACAAAATTAACTTTCGAAAAACTACCATCAATGATCATGTCTTATGATATGATGTCAAAACAAGTTGTCATTTATTAGATAATGAATTAACTTATATTAAAGGAAACTTATTAAATAATATTCAAACTATTTTTGAAGAGACAATTGGTTAAGGTTTCTGTTGATACTGACCCATTTATTATTTAAAAAAATAAGGGAATATCATTTTTTAAATTTTTATTTTAAATAACCTTGCATTTCTTTATCCGCTTAGTAAAATTAAAGTACAAAAAAAGAAAGCTATTGAGGATACTATGAAAAAATGATTTAGTAAAATTAAATGACAGTGACAACAATTATGACATATTTTCTTGTTACAAGGTTTTTTGTTTTTTGTTGGCATTTATTTGACATCATTAGGGATTGCGATTTATGCGCCAACTAGTACTGGTGCTAGTCAAATTGATTTTACTATTTTTGCTTTGTTAGCCTTAATGTATGGTAATTATGCGTCGGGTCACTTAAATGATACGGTTCTAACTGCTCATTATGCCTTAGTGTTATCAATGTATTATTTAGTTTTAATTTTATTTACAATTATTTTTATGTTAATTGTAAATGTAAAAGCATATCGGAAAACAAAAGATCGTTAAATTTGAGTTAAATTTGCAATTATGATTCTTGGCGATTTAATTTTAGCACGGTTATTACCAATGTTAATTCACTTTAATTGACAATATATTATTTCAGCGGATGGGATTCAACAATGAGCAGAGAGTTCTGGTGGTATTGCGGCGTGATTATTTTTAGGTGGTTTTTCATTATATTGTGTTGGGTTAGCAATTTGAATTTATAGTAAAACTTGATATGGTCCTTATAACCATGTTTGTGAAGCATTTATTAAACTAACAAAATTAAAATATCCTGTTGCTCGGATTTTATTAGATGTGATGATGGTTATTCCCGGGTTTATTTTCTGAGTCTTTTTACCATTAAATGATGATAAGTGAAGTTTTTTATTTACTAACTTTAGTTTTGGGACAATGGCCTTTATATTTATTTCGGGACCATATGTTAATGTTGTTAAAAAAGTTTTAGCAAAATTTTTAAAAATTAATTTGTGGAAAGCAAATATTCTGGCACGAAATAATATTGTTAGTACTTAATTATGAAACAGATTCTTTAAAATTAAAATAAAAGCACCTTCATGAATTAGATGAAGATGCTTTCATTACTCAAAATCTTTGCCAAGGAATAATCTTTGTTAAGAAAAAATTACATTGTATTAAGAATAGTTGTTACGGTCCTATTTGTAATTTTTATTGTTAAGCCTTGACTGATTTATCAATAAGTTGTATCAGTTGCCTTTGATAACTTATTTTCAAAAGTTTTTTGTGTAGAGTGTGTAAATTTTTACACATATATTATTATAACCTATAAAATTAGGGGCTAAGAAAAGTATCAAATTATTTGCAAAATATAATTTATTTTGGAATTAATTTTAAAAGATATTTTATAAGAAAAGAAAATGTATTTTTTATTTAATGAAAAATATTTTTTCGTTATAATAAAAATATAAGTGGTAAATTGTTATACACACTTTAAAAACATGATTAACATAATGCCCGTTTTAGTCCGCTGTTTTAATTTGTTATATAAAATTTTTGTTTTAGATTACTATTTTTTTTCCAGTATGAATAGTTAGGCATCGTGTAAGTGAAGTGCAACAAATCAACCCCTTTCTGATTTGATTTGTTGCACTTCATTTTACATAATTCCTTATAAAAAAATATATTAACAAGATATAATTTAAATAGATTAAACTGTAGGCAAACATTCTTAATAGTTAAAGTAAAGGTTAAAAGAGAAAGTAGTATAACAATATGCAAAAAAATATAAAGAAAAATGGCAAAATGATTGGATCGATTAGTGGTGGTTTATTAGAAGTATTGGGATTAAGTTTAGGACTATTTTTTGGGTTAAAAACTAGCAACATTGGTAATGATCATTTTGCAACAAAAAAACAAAATTATGAGAGATGATCACAGCAACTCCGCCCGATACAGCGCATGCTGTTTTTATTAATGGTTTTGTTGGAACTTCAATTGTGGAAAAATATTTAATGGAAAATGTTAAAGGAAAGTTTTCGGTTGATATTATTCGTAGTTATAAAAGTAGTGGTCGTTCTCCTGATGAAAATGAAAAAATTGCAAAATATAATCAGCAATTTCTAAAAAATGATGTTGCAAAATATGCAAATGTTATTGATAATCCGACAGAATTGTCACATATGAAATAATATTTTTGATTTAATGATAAAAATGAAATGATTCGTGCTTTAACGGGAAGTGGTAATTTTTCTAATAGTGCATTATTAGAGGCACCTTCTTATAAGGAAGTTTTATATGATGTTACTAATTATAAAGGGGTTGGTCGTGATATTTTTTGTGGTGGGATTAACGCAACACAACAAGTAAATACAACAAGAATTAGTCAAATCTATCAAGCAAATTGTGCTGGTTTTGATATTAATAAGAAAGAAACTTATCAATCTGGGCCAAATGTTATTAAAGAAAAATCACAATTTAATGATATTGTTAATATTCAAAAACAAAATCCAAAGTTAAAAGTAGCGAAGGGATTATTAATTTTGTCTGGCGATGGGGGAACTGAAGTTATTAAAGACTACTTAGATCAAACAGCAGACGATAATATTAATTTAGATGTTTTTGTTGGGAATAGTGCGGCTGGTTTTGATCCAGTTTTGGAAAAGCAAGTGATTACTGATCAAAAGTATAGTAATCGTTTAAACATTATTCGTGAACATCCGCGGGGAAGTATTAAAGACGATGAGGGCCTTATTAAAAGTACGACAGCAAAAACACATACTAAATTGTACGCTTGATATAATGCCAAAAATGAACTGTTAGCATTTTGATCGGGTAGTGCTAATTTTACAAAAAATGGTGTTAAAAACACGCAATCATTTCGAGAAATTTTGTTGGAAATGCCATTAGAACTTGAAAATTGAAAAGAGAACTTAATTTGTAAAGTTGTTGGAGCTTTTAAAACAGAACCAAGTCGACGAATTCAAGATTTTTGTCGATAATGAGAATTAAGAAGCATTTTGGTTATTTTTTATAAATATTTGCAAAAAGTATATTGCAAATTTTGATCTGAACGAATCCTAATTTCTTCAGATTATTTTTAATTAAGATGTTAAATTTAATTTAAAAATTAATAAGAGTTAATTATACAAAATTTTATTGCAACTATTTGTTTAAGATAGTTACTTTTTATTATTAACTATTTATAATATTTATAAATAATAAAGGAGGTGGAGAATGCTTCAGAAAAATTATAGTCACAATAAATTTTGTTTATCATATTTTATTTGACTTGGTTGTAACTATGTAGTTAGCATTACCTTTGTTGGAACTTTTGCGACATTATCAAATTTAGATGCTCCCAATGCAATTGTAATTTATGTTTTATGAATCATTGTTTTAGAAGGACTTATTGTTGGCGTGTGTGCCCATATTTGTGCGCGGTTTGCATGAATTCACCATAGTTATAATAATGGTGGTATTTATATTTTTGTTCGAACTAGTTTTGGCCGGTTTTGAGGAATTTTTGTTGCTTTTATGCAATATATAACATTGCCATTTTTAATTACATTTTAAATTATGATGTTATTACGGGGAACATTTAGTGCGCCATGGGTAGCTAGTTATGATCAACAAAACCATGTTGTTATTCCGTGGTATGCTTTTAATTTTGGTGCTTTTGGTGATTTATGAATGGATCTGATTGGAATTGTTATTTACTTATTTTTTTCCTTTGTTATTTTTGGCGGAATGAAATTATATAAACGTTTGAACGATTTAACGGCTAGTTTAAAATTAATTGCAGCGAGTGTCTTAATTTTAGCAGGCCTTTATTTAGCTTTTCGCAATGGTCATGATAATTTTAAATATTGAAGTACTAATAGTCATTTAAATTTAGATGGTTTTGTTAAGGCCTTTAATTCTTGTTTTTATTTTTTTATTGGGTTTGAAGTTTTTACAACTGCTGGTCGTAATATTGCTTCAGCACGGAAGAATATTGGGTTAGGGGTTATTATCGTTTTAATTATTAATGTTTTATCCCATTTAATTATTGCCATAATTTTCTTTGCTGCTTTTAATCACTTTGTACAAAATATGAATATGGGAACTTGAAATAGTTTTCATAATAAATTTGTTGTTTATGGGGGCACGATTATGATGATTATGTTTGTAATTACGTTAAAAATTAACCTAATTATGCAAGATAGTTTATATGGCGGAACATCGTTACAGCCATTAGCGCACGAAGGATTTCTTCCTAATCGGTTTCAAAAATTAAGTCGTGATAATATTTCAACAAAAGCATCATTCTTACATATGAGTTTAACAATTCTTAGTTTATTTATTTGGTTAATTATTCCAGATTTAATCAAAGGAATTACCTTAACAAAAGAATATGGTTTTATGTGTACGATTGAACAATCATTAACTTATCAGGAACCTTTTACTGGATCTTCGTTAACAGCAGCTTCTTCGGCAATTACAATTTTTATTTATGCGATGATGTTTGCGGTTGCTATTAAATTATGAATAACAAAACAAATGAAGTTAAAAATATGAGAATGAGTTGTCGTACCAATTACAATGTTAATTTTAATTTTTGTTTTAATTTGACATTATTATACTTTAATTAATAATATCGTAACTGCATCAGCAGAAAATTTCCAAAGTGCTTTGATTTCAGGGCTTATTGAGTTTATCTTTATTGGAACAGCAGTTAGTTTTGTTACTATTTGGTATTTTACTTATTATCTTTAATTTTGTCGAAAACTCTTGATGAAATAAAAAAAATCATCAATATGACAATTTGAAAACTAATTTTGTGTAAGATTATGATTTTGCTTTAAATTTTTTAAACGTTAAAATATAATACCGTTGATTGTTGGTTTGGTGTTAAACCTTTGTGTTGGTATTTTTATTTTCAGAGCTTTAAATAATTTTGAATATTAGTGAAACCCAAACCATGATAATGAATTAAGGCTTCTTTAAGACTGGATTGTAATTTACTAATCTTATTTAACTTTTGATAACTAGTATCAGGGTTTGTACTAGTTTTGGTGGAATATAGAGTAGAATTTGTTTGTTTTGCTACTAATAAATATAGTGGTTGCATATCAGAAATAATTATTGATTTTTCTTTAATTAGTTGCTTATTCATATTTTCAATAATCCATTGTTTTTGTAATCTTTTGGTATTGGTGGATTGAACAAAAATATTATTATTGCTATCAACTGCCATTTGAATACAGCATTTGGTATCAGTTGAAAATGGATCGAGATGAGTTTTTCGTTTATCAAATTTATCTTTAAAATTGCCTTTATGAATTTCTTTAATAAATGTTTCATCCATTTGGATTTGACCATTTAATTTTTTAAATTTTAACTGTGTATTTTCTAATTGTTTTGATTGCATTAATTTTTGTCGATTATATCAAGCGGTTTTTGGGGTTGTTTTAATAAAACGAGAAATTATTTTACTAGATTGTCCTAACAATGAAATTTGAATTAATAAATTTCACTGTTCATAATTTAAATGACTTCAATAAGTAAAATGATGACGAAATGCATCAAAACTAGCACGACATTTTTTACATAAATATTTTTGTTTTCCTTCGGAATTATGACCATTTTTAACACAATGAAAAGATTTGCAATTAGGACATATAATGCCTTTATCTCTAAATTTTTGATCAATTTCATTTAAACGTTTTTGTTTTTTAATTAAGTCTGCTTGTTGTTTTATTTTTTCATAAAATTCTAAAAATTGATCATCTGTTAAGCTATTTATTAATTCTGTAATTATTTTTTTCATCATTTATTTACCTCCATATATTAAAAATATACCTAATTTTAGGTATATTTTATAAATATCAAGAGTTTTCGACAAAATTAAAGCTTATTATCGAATTAAATATTGTAAACGAGTGTTATGATTTCCAGAACAACAAGCTAAAATTGAACAAAATTTTCAAGTAATTAGTCAATCAAAACTTGTTTATGAACATATTTATCAAATTTTATTGCGTTATTTAAAATATTATAATCATAGTAATAAGGCAGAAGATTATCAAACGGTGTTACAAATTTTAACACAGTTAGAGGATGATTTTTTACCAGGCGATGAACAAGAACTAGATGACCAGAAGCGGCAGTGTTAAAATAATTATTTATAATTAGTATAAATAATATTGATTTTTAATTTAGATTTAATTATAATATTTATAAATAAAAAAGAGGTGAAAAAATGGCCCAATTATTAAACCAAAATAGTAATAATGTTTTACAAGAATACTTAACTGAACATATTACGATGCAATTACAATGTTTTAATTTAAGTGCCGAAGCTAATCGTTTGGGATATCCTGGTTTTGCGCACTATTTTAAAGTTCAAGCACAAGATGAGATTTTACATCAACGTCGAATTATTAATTTTATTGCTGATTGTGATTGTACTTATTGCGTTGATAATATTAAAGTGAATAATGACAATAAAAAATGTAATTCATTATTAATGTTAATGGAGCATTATCAAAAACATCGTCAACATTTTAGTAATTTAACTACTAAATTAGCAAATAATGCTAAAGCACAAAATGATTTAGTAACTTATAAATTTTATGATTGATTTATAATTGATTTTTATGAAGAATTAGCAGAAATAAAAGATATTATTGATTGAATTAAAATAGCAAATCATAATTATTATGATTTGGATTCTAAATTAGGAACGCGTGAAGAACCAGATACCTTATTGGTAATTGACCCTTTTAGTTATCATAGTTAAAATTTTCTAACAACTAAAATATTTATAATCTTAATCCAAAAACCTATTTCAAATTTAAATCTTAAATAAAAGATAATAATAAAGTTTTATTGTTTTTATTATTATTTTTTATTTTAAATTAAAAGTTATTAAATAAGTTAGAAAGAAAGGAGGAAGAAAAATGCAGACAGTAAATTTAACAATTCGTGAACAAAAATTACGTTATGCTAAGCCATGGTTAGCAATTGCTTATTTTTCAATTCCAACGGTTTTAATTATGCTTATTCAAGGTCTTTATAATATTATTGATAAAGAATTGGCGCTTCAATTTGCGGCGATTGATTTACGAAAAGATCCTTGGTATATTCACCAATATAATTTAATTACAAAGCAAAACGTTACCAACATTCCCTTAAAAGATATGCAAGCTTTTATTAATGTTGCAACACAATATACAACCCAAATTTATAGTTTATTATGATCATTTTCGCTAATTATGGGAATGGGGTGTGCCATTAATTTTTCATTAGCTTATGGTCGTCGTGATCTTTTCCAAATGCGAGAAATTGCAGGAAATGGTTTTTCGTGTACAATTTTATTTTCACTTATTAGTTCGCTATTTATGTTTTGTTTAATTTTTCCATCGTGACATGCTGTTTTTATTACAAGTCAAATGGGCGGAATGTATAATAACATTACTAATTATTTAGCGTGAGAATACTCATATCCAATGTTATTAACAACACCATTAATGTTTTTAAGTTATTATTTTGTGTCATTACTTCGTAATGAAGGACGAACTAACTATGTGTTGTTATTAATTACAGTTTCTGTTTTTATTAATATGGGAGCCGGAATTTTCTTTATGCGTGTTTGTCATTTAAAAATGGAAGGGGCAATGTTATAAACAGTCGCTGCTTGATTGTGACAAATTATTATGGGTTTTGTCATTGTTTTTTGTTCAAAAAGTAGTTATTCCCAATTTAAAGTACAAGATGTGTTAAAATTTAAATGATACAACATTATTGCTTTTTTAAAGCAGGTTTATCGAACTTTATTTCAAATTTTGCTTTAGTTGTTAGTTCTTATTTATCAACTGTGCTTGTTGTATTATTACCAAATCAAGAGCAGTATAATGGGGTTTCTGTTTTACAAGAATTATTAAGTGCTTTAAATCCTTGAATAACATTAATTTTATCAGCAGGAATTGGTTTAACGCAAGGAGCACGAGCGGTTATTGTTTATAATTATGGAGCCCAAAAGTATCATCGTATTTGACAAGTTTTAAAAATTACTAGTTATTTGTTAATTATTTGATTTTGTTTAATGTTATTATTAGTAATAATCTTTAATCGGCAAATGCTGTTAATGTTTGCTTTTCCAAGTCAATATGTTAGCAAATATAAATGATGATTAGTTTTGTGTGTTTATTCGTATTTATTTTGTGTGACAACTTTTATTTGTTTTACCCTTTATCAAGGGATTAATAAAACAACTTTGGCAAGTATAACAACTAGTTTTTGTGCTATCTTTATTGCAATTCCAATGATATGTTTAGGATATGGGATTAGTATTTGAACTAATAATTCAATTTATTATTTTATCGCAATGGGTGGGATTGATTTTATTGCTTCATTATGTTTGATTCCTTTTCTATGTTATAGTTGAAAAAAATATCATTGGCAATTAATTGATCATCCGGATAATTTTGTTGTTAGTTCATTAAAAATTAAAGTTTAAAAAGTCAATGTGTTTTTAATAAACATCTAGTGGAACATATGAAAGTATCAAATAATTTGCACTAATTAAATCTTTATGGAAGTAAGTTGTTAAAGAGGAAGGGGTAATAATTTTGCTTTCTTTTCAAGTATAATATTAATAAGCAAGTAAACTTTGCAAAAAGGAGTAGCGCAATGGAAATCGGAGATACAATTTATACTGTCTTAACAACTATATGATTTGCATATATGGTTCTTTCGATACGAAAATCAAAAATACCAATGACTCGTTTACAACCAAGTTCTTTTAATAATCAACAAAAAATAAACATTAGTACATGAACAGAACTTGATGAAAAAATAATTTCTATTACAGCTAAAAATACAACTATTACAATTGGAGAACTTAGAGAAACAATTGATGAAGTAATTTTGAAAATGTTTCATAAAACTAATATCAATATTACAAGTAATGATTATTCTTATCAAATTTTTAAAAATAAAACAGGTGAAGCTTTTAAGAATCATAATTTAAATGTTAATAGTTTTGTTGTTTTTATTAAAATTTTTAGTAAAGAAAATAAATTAATTATTGGGATGACAGATTACATTCCGGTTAATTTGACAATTGCTAACTATTCGCATTATCTTAATCCCCCTAAAAATTAAATTTTTTACAAAAATTAGTCTTCAAAAATGATGATGAAAAGGGTTATTAACCAGATTTATGAATATAAACAGTAAGATTAGGTTTTATGAAGGGATTTTGTTGTTTAAAGAGCTAATTAAAAACTGCTTATTTAAGCAGTTTTTTCTTTTTTTCCAAAGTAAAATATGATATGATTAATTACATAGAATAGTTAGCAGCTATTTTTTGTATCAACTTATATTAAACATTTAGCAATTATCAACAATATTAATTGAATATAAAGAAGGAGTTATTTAAATATGAACAAAACATTTTTTACCATTATAACAGCTTCAACGTTAGGATCAACGTTACCACCAACGCTTAATCAAGAACAAGCCACAACGAAATATTTAAATTGAGATATTAGTGTGATGTCTGGAAATGCATCATTTCCAGTTGCAAAACGTGGGATGAAATTTGTCACTAATAGTGACAAACCATTGGTTTTTAACTACTTAAATTATGCTACGACATGAGAATTATTTATTCAACAATATCCTTATTTTAAAATTATTGACTCAAGCATTACAACAGGGTTAAAAGGGGATAATAAACAAAACAACTTTGATAGTATGGTTTATCGTACGAGTGATTTTAATACTGGTTCATCAGGGGCAATGTTCACAATGGGTAAAGTTAAGTCACAATTCATTGGTGATTATGTTGTTTTATCGGTTGTTGGAATGTTATTAAACAATACGATCCAGTTCGGTGTGATGTATACTCTAAATATCACGCAGCAATATGCTGACCCGTATCCATTTTATGACGCAGTAACTGGTCGAATCCAGTTTATGAGTCAGAAGTAGACTTTGAATTAAAGGGCATTAATTAGAAATGTCAAGGATTGATAAGTTATATCAAATCAAAAAAAATGGGAAGGGCTATAGTAATAATAAAATTAAAATTAGAGATATATACGAACGATTTATTAAAATTATTACTTTAATAATTATCCCATTGTTGTTGATTGTTTTGATCTATGGGATTGGTGCCACTTTAAATGAACACAGTAAAAATCAAGTCTTAATTACAATAGGGGACGTCTTCATTAAAATTGGAAGAGCTGTTTTTAATAATTTATCAATTATTTTTTGTCTTGTTACTGTTATTAGTATTACTAATAATCTTAAAGCCGTAGCAATTGGTGTTACTGGCTTTTTAGTCTTTTCGGTAACCCAATTTGCTTTAATTCAATATCAGGTTACACCAGATGGAATCTTGTATGTTGATAGCATTTTATTTTTCTATAAGGGGGATAATTTATCTTTATTTTTAGGCTCAACATTAGGAATTGTTACCTTAAATACGTCAATTTTTGGTGGGGTTGTTGTTGGTCTTGTGTCATCATACATTTATTATAAGTGTATTGAATTAAGAATGCCTAAATCATTAGGATTACTGAATGGCTTTCCTTTGGTCAGCATCATTGTTGTTTTTGTTAGTATGCTGTTAGCTGTTATCTTCTTATTATTATGGATTGGGATGGCAATGTTTTTAAATAAACTTTATTTCTGAATGTGAAGTCAAAGTGCGCGTAATTTTTTAGGGGCTGCTTTTGTTTATGAATTTTTAAATATCTTATTAGTTCCATTTGGATTTAAAGATATTTCAGCAAACTTATTTGTGCAAAGTAATTCACAATTATTAACTCAACAAGAATTTCTAGAGTTATTTTTTCAGATCTCATATAGTTATGGTTGACAATATAATATTTTCACGCAAAGTTGAAATAATGAAAGCATTCAAGCGGTATGAACATATTTACAACAACCACAATTACTTAATAGTAAATTATCTTTAATTGACTGAATGTCAATCTTACCATTTAACCGTTTACCACAAATTAATGGAATTGAAACGTGGTTATATAATTGATTCTTATATAGTCAAAACATTGGTGATCTATTTCAATTAAAATTACCACCAAATTATGCGATTGTATTTGGTGCTTCATTAGGGGTTGGTGTTGCTATTGTTTTAACTAGTGAGAAAGAAAACCGCGTTCCAACCGCGTTATTAATGTCAATTATCGTATTAGTAACAATCTTAACAGGAAATAATATTATCATTAACTTATTTATTTTCTTAGCATCACCATTACTATATGTGTTTGTGTATGCGCCAATTGCTGGGTTAAATGGCTTATTTATGTCGATGTTAGGTGTTCACATTTGAGTATCCTTTACTGATGGTTTAATTGATTTTATTTACAAGGGGATTTTACCAGCGGCAAAAGGAACACAGTTCTTCTGAATTCCAATCTTTAGTGTTATCTGGTTTGTAATCATTACACCGATTTTTGCCAAAGCAATTATTCATTTTGATTATCCTTTTATTGGGCGCCGAGAAACGATTCTACCACGAATTACGCACAAAAAGTATCATGAGATTTGGAATCATTAAAAATAACAGGCTTTAATGTTTAATTTAAAAATGTGAAGGAATTTTTAGGGTGTCACAAAATTTAACAAATTTTTCGAAAAGTTTTAAATATAATGGGTTATCTAACCAAATAATTATTATTAATCATAATACAGTTTTTAAATTTGTTAAATTAAGTCCGAAAAGAAAAAACATTATTAATTGATTATTAGCAAATAATAGTTATTATTTACCTAATATAAATATTTTTCAAAATTATATTTCATATGATTTAATTTCCGGTTATACTTTTAAACAAATTGGTTTTACAGGGATTTTAGAATTAAAAAATATTTTGTTAGTAATTCAAACTTTTCAGAAATTAAAATATAAGAGAAAATATGTTGTTCACGGGGATTTAAGCCCAGTTAATATTATTTTTACCCAAAATTTAGAAGTTAAGAAAATAATTGATTAAGACAATGTTAAACTTGGTTCAAAATATCAAGATCCAGCATATATTTTTTGATTATAAATAAATTTTGGGGCAAATAATAAAAATTTTAGTCAACTTAAAAGGGAGGCCAATGTTTTTAAGAATACTTTGCAGTATAATCAAAACGATCTTAAAAAACTTCAATGATGAATTTATAAAGTTATAAAAAAATATCAAATTATTAATAATAAGTTAATAGAAGTTAATTAAAGTATTGTTATTTTTTTCTTAAAAGAAATTGAATTTTTTAAATAAAAAAGTAAATTTATTGTTAAATCTCTTGCTTTTTTTTATAATATGTAAATTGTAATATGAAGTGCAACAAATCAACTCAGAAAGGAGTTGATTTTTTAATGGAAAGAAAACATTATTTTATTTTACGGTCCTTAGTAACTAAGTATGGAAAAGATAATGTTATTAATACGGTAAATAATATTGTAATTAATAATGAAAAAGAAGATGAATAAATTATCCGCGTAATTTATTAGCGGTAATTTATTCAATATAGTTTATTTTGAGCGTAGCGAACACGCGAAGCGTGCCGCGAAAATTAGATTTTTAGGAGGAATAAGTTATGCCAGTTTGATTAACGACAATTTTTAGTGTTGTTATTATATTAGGTATTTTTGCTTGAATTGGTTTATCAATTTATCAAAAAATTCGCCAAATTCGAGGAAAGAAAAAAGATAAAAAAACATACGATAGCATGTACTGTACATACTGGGTATGATGAAGAAAAATATACTGTAAAAAGACCTGTAATCGCAAATAAATTAGGTGTTTTTGAAATGGATAATATTCCAGATTATCTTAAAAAAGAAGCAGATTTAAAACCAGTTCTTATAAAATTATTTTCTTTAATTGAAACTCATTTAAATATGATACCTAATATTGAAATTATGATTTTAGGTGATGGTGCTCCTTTAATTAAAAATACTAAAATTTTTATGCATCAATATTTTCCTAAAAATAAAATTCACTATACAATAGATAAATTTCATCTTACAAGTAGATTTAAAAAATTATATCCATATCAAAATAAAAATAAGGAAAATAGAG
Organism: Spiroplasma endosymbiont of Sarcophaga carnaria; assembly: GCF_964019595.1. Taxonomy (NCBI): domain Bacteria; kingdom Bacillati; phylum Mycoplasmatota; class Mollicutes; order Entomoplasmatales; family Spiroplasmataceae; genus Spiroplasma; species Spiroplasma endosymbiont of Sarcophaga carnaria. The sequence continues at coordinate 368,920 of NZ_OZ026456.1, read as the reverse complement.
AAACATATCATAAAGCAGTGGATTATTTTTTTAATGCTAAATATGAAGAATTATTACAGTGTTTAGAAGATAGTAAATCTTTTATAAGCGATGCTAAATTAGATTTTTTAAATAAAACTATTAGATTAATGTAGAATAAAGGATGAAATAGGACAAAAAAATCGACCCTTATTGGGTTGATTTTTTTATTTAAAAATTAACTTTAAAAATTAATTTGAAAGTGAGGTAATTATAATTCAACAACAAAAAATATGTGATATTAATGATTGCTATAAAGCAATATCATTCATTACCGAAGAATTTTTATCAAATAAAGTTTTATGAACTTGTGAAAAACACAAAGATTTATTAAATCAAGTTAAAAATTTAAAACAAAAGCAGTTTTATCAAAAACTAGAAAATTCAAAAATTATTTTTGATTTAGAAACTGGTTTTTTAAAACTTAAATTTTATAAAACAACTTAATGCAGTGTGGGACGGTTATTTTAAATAACTAAGTGTTTTTATTCCACAGCCGGCCGAGGCAAGTACTGAAATAGTGTATGAGGAAAAATGTAAATCGGCGCTGGTTTTTATAACTAAGCGATAGTCGTGATAAGTGCAAGGTCAACATCGAACGACAATAAACAAAGAGATGATCACTTTATAAATAAATTTGCGATTAGCATTAGGCTCTTCAAGGTGCGAGTGAATTTATTTTAAAAACTGAACGCTTTGACCTGAAATGGTGCGGATGAAGAGGTATATATACACGGCGTAACAAATTTACAAACAACTACAAAATGTAGAACATTGTAGTACTTTGTAGTTAATTGTAAATTCTAATCGCCACCGCTCACCTCCAGTGAAGCGGATGGCGTAGTAAATAAATAGATAAATACTTATATAACTAATTCTCGCTTGGCACTTTCACTTGGAAGTGAGTGCCAGCGAATTAAAAATAGGAGGAATTATAATGACAAAATATAAAAGTTTGTATATTAATAAAACTTGAAATGAAATAACAACATCTTTTGATTGAGTTAATTGTCAACCTATTAATTGTCTTATTTCACATCATAAAAATCATTATGATTTGCAATGTTTAGAATGAGCAAAAATGTACTTAAATTTATTTAAAGATAGACTTTAATTTTGTCGAAAACTCTTGATATTTATAAAATATACCTAAAATTAGGTATATTTTTAATATATAGAGGTAAATAAATGATGAAAAAAATAATTACAGAATTAATAAATAGCTTAACAGATGATCAATTTTTAGAATTTTATGAAAAAATAAAACAACAAGCAGACTTAATTAAAAAACAAAAACGTTTAAATGAAATTGATCAAAAATTTAGAGATAAAGGCATTATATGTCCTAATTGCAAATCTTTTCATTGTGTTAAAAATGGTCATAATTCCGAAGGAAAACAAAAATATTTATGTAAAAAATGTCGTGCTAGTTTTGATGCATTTCGTCATCATTTTACTTATTGAAGTCATTTAAATTATGAACAGTGAAATTTATTAATTCAAATTTCATTGTTAGGACAATCTAGTAAAATAATTTCTCGTTTTATTAAAACAACCCCAAAAACCGCTTGATATAATCGACAAAAATTAATGCAATCAAAACAATTAGAAAATACACAGTTAAAATTTAAAAAATTAAATGGTCAAATCCAAATGGATGAAACATTTATTAAAGAAATTCATAAAGGCAATTTTAAAGATAAATTTGATAAACGAAAAACTCATCTCGATCCATTTTCAACTGATACCAAATGCTGTATTCAAATGGCAGTTGATAGCAATAATAATATTTTTGTTCAATCCACCAATACCAAAAGATTACAAAAACAATGGATTATTGAAAATATGAATAAGCAACTAATTAAAGAAAAATCAATAATTATTTCTGATATGCAACCACTATATTTATTAGTAGCAAAACAAACAAATTCTACTCTATATTCCACCAAAACTAGTACAAACCCTGATACTAGTTATCAAAAGTTAAATAAGATTAGTAAATTACAATCCAGTCTTAAAGAAGCCTTAATTCATTATCATGGTTTGGGTTTCACTAATATTCAAAATTATTTAAAGCTCTGAAAATGAAAATACCAACACAAAGGTTTAACACCAAACCAACAATCAACGGTATTATATTTTAACGTTTAAAAAATTTAAAGCAAAATCATAATCTTACACAAAATTAGTTTTCAAATTGTCATATTGATGATTTTTTTTATTTCATCAAGAGTTTTCGACAAAATTAAAGAAGATAGATGAGATGTTATTGTTTCATATATGCAACATTATAAAATTAACGATATTTTAGATTTAGCTTCCGATGGTTGAAAAATATTACAAATTGACCAAAAAATCAAAGGAATAGTTTAGGGGATTTATATGAAAAAGTTAAATAAAATTTGTCTTAAACAAAAATATTGAGGTTATTGCTCAAAATGCAATCAAGAAAATAAATTACAAGAATTAATGCTTAAAAGTTATCCAGTTTTATTTGAAGATATGACTGATGAACATTGAGCATTAGGTAAAAAGAATTAGGAGGAATAAAAAATGTCATATTGTATTAGTGATTATTTAAATGAAAAATGAATTAATAATAAAGCATTAAAAATTAGTAATAAAGATATTATTTATGCACAAATTGATAGTGATTATGATATGAATTGAGAATTAAATTTATATCTTAAATTTGATAATGAAGAGCGATATGTTGGAAATATTTCATTGCCAATAGATTTTGACTTGAATTTGAAATGATATGAAATTGATGAAGTTAAAGGTTTAATAAATGACTATTTAGAAGATGAAGAAGCAGATTATGAGGTGATAAATTATGAATAAAAAAAATTATAGATACTTATTATTATCAAAAAATAGTGGATTTGATACTCAATTCTTTTATACATTAGAAGAAGCAAAAATTGCTGCTAAAAATATATTTTATAGCGAAACAACCATTATTGATTTAGAAAATGAAAATATTAAATGACAAGGATGTGAATAATATGTGAAAAGATGAAGATGGCAAAATTTATACCGACGAAGATTTATTTAATGAAGCACTTGAAGAATGTCATTCAGAAGATAGTGCTTATGAATATATTGATACTTTAATTGCAGAAAAGAATTTGGAGGAAATTTAATTATGTCAGATTTAAAGTTAAATAATGAAGTTAAAAATATTACTTATCCGTTTTATTTAAAAGGAAATGATTTTAAAGAATTAAGTTTAAAAGCATTAACAATTAAAAAATGAATTGATGAAAATGGACAAGAATTAGCAGAATTTATATATCGACAACAAGCTTGATTAATAAATGGAGAATATAAATCACAATCACTAAAAGATTTAAAATTAGTAGTTTCAAAAATTGATTATGTTTTTAGAGAACCATTAGAATTAATAAAAATTTTTAAAGATGAATTAAATTTTATTAGAAAAGATATTTTAAATTTAGAAAATAATATTAAGAATAATCATGATTCTTTAAAAAATAGTGTCATTAATATTCAATTTCAAAAACAAAATGAAATTGTTGAAACTCATAAAAAAGAACAATTTTTAGAAATTAAAAGTGTAGCAAAACAAGAGCAAGAATTAAAAATTATTACTAGTAATTTTCGTAAAGATAAATTATTAATTAAAGATATTGAAATATTAGGTATTAATGATAATTTTTTACAAAAAGCCGATAAATTAGAACTTATTAATCTTATTAAAAATTATTTAACTATTGATGAACAAATTGTTAAAAATGAAATTAAATATCAGTGAGATAGTAATAAAGATATTAATTTAATTGGGGTTAAAGGTATTAATTTTAAAATAAATAAAGGAGAAAAATAATATGGCAAATATTGTTGAATTTTTAAGAACAGATAGAACAACAGAATGAATAAAAAGTAAATTTTCTAATGAAAATGAAATTGCAAGATTTAAAAGTAATATAATTGCAATATCAAATAGTAATGAATTATTACAAAAAGCAGATCCAAAAACAATTATGACTGCTTGTTATCAAGGGTCATTATTAAATTTACCAATGGAAAAACAATTTGGTTATGCTTATGTTGTTCCTTATAATACTAAAATAACAAGAATTATTAATGGTCGTGAAATACAAGAATGAGTTAATCAAGCCCAATTTCAAATGGGTTATAAAGGTTATATTCAATTAGCCCAAAGAAGTGGTCAATATTTAGATATGTCAGTATCAGATGTAAAAGAAAATGAATTAGTAAATTATGATCGTTTAAAAGGAACTAGTTTTAATTGAATTCAAAATGAAGATGAAAGAGAAAAATTACCAATTATTGGTTATGTAGCATACTTTAAAATGGTTAATGGTTTTGAAAAAACTTTATATATGACCAAAGAACAAATGGAAAATCATTTTATGAAATATTCTAAAACTTATGCTAAAAATAAATCATTTTATATTGCTAGTTTTGATGAAATGGCACTTAAAACGGTATTAACTAGTTTATTACGAAAATGAGGTATTATGTCGGTTGAATTACAACAAGCATATAAATCAGACCAAGCAGTTATTACAACTAATGATGAAAAGATTTATATTGATAATGATAGTAGTGTCGCCAAAAATAAGGGGCAGATGAGCGATGAACCATTATCAAATAATATAAATTTTACCCCATCTTATACAGAAATAGCGGGCACAAACGATGTAGTTAAAGAAGAAGATATCTCAAATGTAGTACCAGCAATTAATAATAACAACGATGAGGAATGATCCACTTGATAAAAATAGGTATTGACCCATCAGGAACAGGTACTACTGCTATTGTTGTTTATAAAAATAATAAATTAATAGATAAAAAAGAATTTATAAATAAAAATTTAAAAGAACAATATGAATTTATTAATGATAAATTGTTTGATTATGAAGAAAAAATTAATATTGAAGATTGTTTATATACATCTGCTAATGCAAGTAAAGATAGAGATGATTTATTAAGATTATTAGGAGCATTATCTGTTTACAAATATTTTATTAATTGAGTATCACCAAAAAACACTAAATCAGTTGTTAAAAATATGGAAAATTTAAGTAAATATCTTAAAATAACAGCAATTTATGGTGAAGATAATTTATTAACTTATGAATATGGTAAAGGTTGATTCTATAATAATGAGAAAATAAGTAATCATTTACGAGACGCAATTATTATTGCTAATTATGAAGGTAAATAATGAAAACTAATTTAGGTGAATTATATTTATGTGATAGTTTAGAAATATTAAAAACAATACCTGATAAAAGTATTGATTTAATATTAACTGACCCACCATACCTTTATCCTGATATTGCTAAAAAATTAGAAAATAAGGAAAAACATATTGAATATAATTTAAAAAAATTAAATGATCCTAATACATCTAATATTCAATATCAAATTCGGAAAAGAGAACTTGAATTTTTACAAGGTGAATTTATTAATAGTTTTGATATACCATCATATTTTAAAGAATGAATGCGAATTATTAAAAAACCCAATTTTATAATTTATTTATCTTGGCAACAAACAAAAGATTATTTAATAGAAATTGATAAATATAATTTAAAATCTATTCTAATAAATATTGAAAAAACAAATGATGCACCCACTAATAATGCATATCGTAAAGATAAAGAATTATGTTTATATATTTATGATAAACCAATTTCTTATAGTAATGTTTGAAATCAAGATATGAAAACTATTTATAGAATTAGTAATAGTAATAATCAATTTATAGGAACTATTAAACATCCTACTGTTAAAGATATTAATTTAATTAAATTACAAATTAATAAACATAGTAAAGTTGGCGATACTGTATTAGATTGTTTTTTAGGGAGTGGAACAACTGCTATTGCTTGTGAACAATTAAATCGGCGTTGAATTGGTATAGAAATTAATGAAAAATATTATAAATTAGCAAAACAAAGATTAAGTAATATTCAAACTACATTATTTATTTAAAGGAATGATATTTATGAAAAGAAAATTAATTCGTAATATAAATGTTTACTTAAATGAAAAACAAGAAAAAGTTTGAAATGAATTACCTGAATTATATACCAACTCACAACGAATAGAACATCTTATCAATTTTTATATAGTACACAACAAAGAAAATAAATAAAATGAAAAAAAATAGTCATATAAAGACTATTTTTCTTTTTCTAAAAAATAATTTGTATTTAATAACTTTTCTAAATTAGGTGAAGTTTCTTTGATTTTATCATTATCATTTCTCAATAATTCAGGGTGACAATTTTTATAACTTAATTTAAGATGTTTTCTAACTGAATCAAAATCAATAATTTCAACTTCAATTTCATCATCAATATCAAAAAAGTCTCTTATATCTCTTACATAATAATCTGAAATTTCACTAATATGAATTAAACCATCAGCTCTTTCTGACCTACAAAAAGCACCATAGGGAGTAATATTTGTTATTTTTACAATAATTTTGCTATTTTTGTCATACATAATATATTTTTCTCCTTTATAGAGTTAATTATATTATTAAAATGCTGAAAATAACTTTAATTTTGTCGAAAACTCTTGATGAAATAAAAAAAATCATCAATATGACAATTTGAAAACTAATTTTGTGTAAGATTATGATTTTGCTTTAAATTTTTTAAACGTTAAAATATAATACCGTTGATTGTTGGTTTGGTGTTAAACCTTTGTGTTGGTATTTTCATTTTCAGAGCTTTAAATAATTTTGAATATTAGTGAAACCCAAACCATGATAATGAATTAAGGCTTCTTTAAGACTGGATTGTAATTTACTAATCTTATTTAACTTTTGATAACTAGTATCAGGGTTTGTACTAGTTTTGGTGGAATATAGAGTAGAATTTGTTTGTTTTGCTACTAATAAATATAGTGGTTGCATATCAGAAATAATTATTGATTTTTCTTTAATTAGTTGCTTATTCATATTTTCAATAATCCATTGTTTTTGTAATCTTTTGGTATTGGTGGATTGAACAAAAATATTATTATTGCTATCAACTGCCATTTGAATACAGCATTTGGTATCAGTTGAAAATGGATCGAGATGAGTTTTTCGTTTATCAAATTTATCTTTAAAATTGCCTTTATGAATTTCTTTAATAAATGTTTCATCCATTTGGATTTGACCATTTAATTTTTTAAATTTTAACTGTGTATTTTCTAATTGTTTTGATTGCATTAATTTTTGTCGATTATATCAAGCGGTTTTTGGGGTTGTTTTAATAAAACGAGAAATTATTTTACTAGATTGTCCTAACAATGAAATTTGAATTAATAAATTTCACTGTTCATAATTTAAATGACTTCAATAAGTAAAATGATGACGAAATGCATCAAAACTAGCACGACATTTTTTACATAAATATTTTTGTTTTCCTTCGGAATTATGACCATTTTTAACACAATGAAAAGATTTGCAATTAGGACATATAATGCCTTTATCTCTAAATTTTTGATCAATTTCATTTAAACGTTTTTGTTTTTTAATTAAGTCTGCTTGTTGTTTTATTTTTTCATAAAATTCTAAAAATTGATCATCTGTTAAGCTATTTATTAATTCTGTAATTATTTTTTTCATCATTTATTTACCTCCATATATTAAAAATATACCTAATTTTAGGTATATTTTATAAATATCAAGAGTTTTCGACAAAATTAAAGGAAAATAATTGATTAAATACAAAAAATAACCTTAATTAGTTATTTTTTTAAATTAATTTTCTTTTAATTGTTAAATCTTTAATAGAAATATTATTTGTATCATTTGAAATTGAGCCATCTTGCTTAATTGTTATTCTTTTATAAGAATTATCTGCTAAAAATGTAAATCTTGATTTTTGTGATATTGTTTCAAAATAATATGTTACAAAATTATTAGCAGATGCATAATCTGTTATTGAAATTGATATTTTATAGTAATATTTTGTTAAATCATAATCTGGAATTTTAAATGTTAATTTTTCGTTTGCTTCTGGATAATTAATTAATTCTCAATCATTGCCACCACTAATTGAAATATCACCACTCCCTAATAATGAATTACCATTAATAGTTTTAATAGTTGTTCCACTTATTAATTTATCTTGTTTTAAATCAGAAACTGCAATCTCATTATTATCACTTTTAATAATAGTCTTATTATCAAAAGGAACTGATAACTCATTATTAGAATTATATACCACTGATTTATTATCAACTTTAATTGAAACATTCTTTATATAATTATCAATATATTTTGCTAATAATTCTTGTGATATTTCAATTTGTCATATGCCACTTTTTTCAGTATCAGATCACGGAATAATTGATAAAGTATTAGATCTAAAAATACTATTTTTTCATACATACTTAGCATCTGCTTCACTTAACATAATTGGTCGATCTTTATGATTAATATCAGGGCGACCAAATCAAGTATGATATTCATTTTTAAAACCATAATTATCAGGATTTATTTTAGTTATAGTTTGTGATTTATAAAACTTTGCTTTTTCTAATAAACTAATAACATCTGGTGAAAATTCTATCTTCATATTACTAAGATATGTATAACTTGCGACACCATCACTACTATTTTCACCACCACTAGAATATTCAATCCCAGTTCTTATTAAATATTGAGTTTGTAAACAACAAGCAATTTTAACATAATTAATGCGTTTTTTATCAATCTCACTATTTGGATCAAGTAATGGAAACTCCGTTTCTAAACGATAACCACAAATACTATCTAATTGTAAACTTGCTCTTGTAATACCCTCAATTAAATAATTTGAAATATTATCATCATAAAGTTTTTTACCATATTGTGCTACTAATTTATCAAAACCCTCTCAATTTTTAAATTCTTCTAATGTTATTAATTTAAAACTTTCTAATTTATTCATAATTTCACTTCTTCGCATCACCATTATAAACAAAAAAAGTCTTTTTAGACTTTAATTGTTTTATTAGATAACTTAATATCTTTTTTAGAAATTGGTGTTTTTGCTCTTTGTAGTTTAACAATATGATTAAATTCATCTTCACTAATAGGTTTATTTGTTTCTAATACTTGTGCTCATTCAGTATTACCAAGACCCAAAGTATTAGCAGTTTGAATTAAACCTAAATGAATAGCTTCTAATGTTTCTTGTCCTACTACTTTATTTGTAGACTCTTTAAGTTTATTTTTAGATACTTTTTTAATTAAAAGTTCCAATCCTTTATAACCTAAAATACCTACAAAACAAGCACCAACGCCAATACCAACTAAGATTTCATAATTCATATTTTATCTTCCTTTCTTATTTTTTACGACAACATCTTAACATCACCATAAAAATAATCAACAATATAATTAAAAATGGTTGAAATAATATTGTTTATTGATTTTATATAAAAAAATAATATAATTCATCTAAGTAATTTATTTAATTTAATAAATTACTTATCCTTCTTTAAAATATTTGTAGTAATCTTCTCTATGAATAATTATTTATCAAAATATCAACAAAAGTGCTTATTTATAGCACTTTTTTATTTTTTATTATCTAATTTATCCTTGCATATATATATATATATATATATATATATATATATATATAATGTGACCAGTTAATAAAATATAAGAAAAAGAGGGTTGGTATAAATGAAAAAATTATTAAGTATTTTAGGTAGTTTGGTTATTGTAGGTACAAGTACTGTGGGGGTAATAAGTTGCAAAGTTGATAATGTAAGTGAGTGCGAACGAAATGATATTGGCAATTGAAAACAAATGTGTCCAAAAGACCAACCATTTAAAAAAGTTGATAATAAATATTATGTTACAATTTGAAGAACAACAAAAGAAGATAAATGAAAAATTAGTTTATTTAATTTTATAAATAGTTTAGTTACAAATATTCAAAAAGATGGTAAATATATTCTTCAATATAGTATTAAACAAGGATATAATTCAGGATTAATGTTAGTTGAAGAAAGAGATCAATGAAGAACTGTATTAATTAAAAGATGAGAAGATGATTCAAAACAACAAGAATTATTTAAATCTTTATATAAATGAGATGATGATACACCTACTCCAACTTTACCTAAAATAGATGAAAATGGTAATATAATTGTTTAAATTAAAAATAGGGATAAAACCCTATTTTTGTTTTAAATTAAAATATGCCATTGGATTTGTTTAAATATTAAACTTTCCTCTTTCTCAATATCCTCCAATTTGATAATTACCACCTTTAACATACAATTCATAATTAACTTTCATTTTTAATTTAACACCTTCATTATAAAAAATAATTTGTGTTCTAAAATAATAACCCGCTTGTTTTTGAAAAGGGTAATTTAATTCTTCTAAATTATTAAAAACAGAGTATCCACTTTCATTAATATCTTTTGCTTTAACAACATATCTATTACCTAATTCTTTATCCAAATGATTTGTAGGAGTTCCTTGTTAATCTGATCATACACGGATATGGCCAGTATTAAAAAATGTAAAACTATCATAATTATCTTGTACTTGTTTTCATTCAGTTGCTCCAAATGTTCCAAAATCAAATAATAAAATATCTTGTGGATAATTTTTATAATCAGGTGTACTTGCTGGATTTCCATTCCAAGCACTATTAGCTTCTAATTTACTATCTGCTTTATTTAAAATAATTTGTACTGGATAGAAATTAATACTTGGTGGTGGGTCTGGTAATTTAACAGGTCAATCGTGTACGATATCATCATCTATGTATTGATCTAAATAACTAAGTGAATAAAGAGTTAATCAATCTCGTACTGAATTATTATATAAACTTGTTGTTTGTAAACTAACAAAATAACTCATAATTGAATATGGATCATATAAATCAATATCATCGGAAAACATATAAATACTACATGCTGTTTTTCCTAAATTATAAAAACCAACTGCATCAATTATATAACGACCACTACCTGTAATATCAGTTAATAAATTTTTCCCTGTTTCCATAGTTGGTAATGATACAGTTTCTTCATTAATTAAATAAATACTATCTTCATCATTAAATGATTGAGGTATCATAACACCACTAATTCTATAATTTTTCCCATATTCTTTTTTTGTTTTTTTAGATCATATTGATACTGTTATTTTATCAGTTAAAGTAAATGCTCAACTTGTATTACTTGCACTAGCACCGATTATATCATTTACCTCATCTTGCGTATTATATCTAAAAGCATCTAATGGAATATTACCTTGATTTTTTGCTTGTGGACGAGTACTATCTTCAACAATAGGCCAATAACTTTCATCATAAAATGTATAATTTGATTTACCAATAAATAAAGGAATACCAGTTTTAATATTTGGATATAAGTTATTAGTATTTTTATCTATTGTTTTTCAATAAATTGGAATTCCTAAACTTATTGCATTTAAAAATTTACCAACAATAGGAATATCACGCTGAGTTCATGCAATACTTTCTGTTATATCTATTGGTAAACTAATAATATGATTAACCATAACACTAAATAAATTTAACATATCTTTTAATTGACCACGATTTTTACTTGGGTTAATTGTGTTATATCCTATATCAACATTATATTTAAAATAACCATTTGCTCGTACATCAAAATCTTTAATAACCTTATTACCTTTATAATTTAAAGCAACATCTTTAACTGTTAAATTATTTGGATTAGTTGCTTGTGTTAATTTTCTATCTGTATTTAAATAACCCTCATAATTTTTTTTAATTTCTTGATTAGATTGACCTTGTTTTCTTTTTAATCAATTATCATATTGACCATTAATAGCAGGAATTCCATTTGTTAGTAAATAAGTAGTTAATGGTTTAGATGATTTTGTTAAACTATCTGCTACTGGCATTTTTAAATCATCAATAAATAATCTTCTTTGTGGGTATACTTTTTCATTTCATTTCCCTAAATTTTCAATAGGTCGACCAAATATAACTGGTGCTGAAAAAGCGTTATTACCTAATAAAGTTAATTGAATACTTTTAATACCATTATCACCAGTAAATTTTTCATTAATTTCATAATCTTTGGGAATACCTAAATCATCTCATATTATTTTAGGTATTACATATCCTTCACCTGGTGCTGAAAATTGTACGAATTGTTGAATAGTTTGTCCCGTAGTATTAATATAATCTTTAACATAACTAAAAGTAATATTTCAATATACTAATTCATTTAAATCATTATATTTAGGTTGAGCATTTGATATAAACATTAATAAATTATCATCAACATCTTCTTTATCAGATTGTAAAGGTACTAAATAAAATCTTAAAAAATCTTCTCTTTGAAAATTATAAGTAGTTTCAATGGTAATTGTACGATCAAGATATCAAGCATTATATTCACCAAAATATTCTTCACCACCTAATTTAGAAAATTCAACAGTATCATTAATATTAACAATATGACATTTATAAGCATCACCTTTAAATTTTCTTTTAATAGCAAAATTATCTAATGCTTTATTAATTTTTTGTAAATTCATAACATAAACATTAAAACCATTTTCATTATTAATTTTTTCTCAAATATCATTAATTGGATAATTATTCTCAGGTTCTTCTGAATTAATAAAAACTTGTTTTGTTGCATTTCATAAATAAGTTTTTTCAGTACTAGTAATATATAAATAACTAATTTTATCTGTTAAACTTTTTTTAAAATCATCAAAAGAATAAGTAAATCAATCTTTTTCTTTTTGAAAAAAATCATAATTTCAAATATCAGGGATATGTCTAGATCTAATTTTAATTGCATTTTTTCATTGTGCTATAATTCCCTCTTTACCAGTAAATATTTGTGACATTTGAGTAAAGTTTTGTGGTACTCCATTATTAGGTTGAAAACCTTTATCAGTAATATTTACTAATCCAGTTTTAATAATAAATGGAAAAAAGTAATAATTACTTTTAATATCAATATCTAATTTAGTTAAATCAGATCGAACACTATTATCCATTATTCTTTCATTTAAGTTTTTAAAAATACTATTAATATTTGGTACTTGCATTATTGTATATCTCCTTTAATATCTTCTTCTCTTGTTTGTTTATCATCATCAAAATAACTCATTTCTAATTTATCCAGTTCTTTTCTTTCTTTTAATCTTTCTTCATACATTATTCTTGCTTTTTTATTTGTAATTTTATGTTGATCTTTAATTGCTTTAATATTTGTTGTACTATTATTATTTAATTGGCGATCAATTACCTCTGATTGTGTAATTTCATTAACCATTGATATATCAATAAATTCTAATGTATAAGGTCTAATATTATCATTATTTGTATTATTATCATTTAAGTTATCTCATTTACCATAATGTCTAAATATATAATCAAATAAACGATATAATTTTGGCAATCTTAAAGACCTTTTTTGTAAAGTAGTATAAATATCTAATTTATTATTCATTAATGACTCTGTTTTATTTGTATAACTATTTCCTGAAAAATTATCATATTCATAACCAGCACCATTAAATATCATTTTCATAGAATAATCACTATCAATAGTTATTTCAGTATAATTTTGTTGAGCATGAATTAAACCCATTCAACTATTACCAGTTAAATTAGCATAACCTTGTACTGTACTAGTAATAATAGCATCAGCACTTACTAATTCTTCTGAACCTTTACCATTATCAACAAGTGAATGAGTAGTATCTTTTTGTCCTATAAAATGAGTACGATTAATAATTCTTTCAATTCTTTTATAGTAAATATTGTCTTGTACATCTTTAATTAAATTAAAGACAGGTAAACAATCAGGGATAGCATCTATTGTTGTTTTTGTACCATGCACTAATTTAGGTAAATTAATAAATTCAACAATAGGTAATATATCAATTCCAGTATCATATTCCATTGTTGAAACTGGTTTTAGTTTACTTTCTAATTCTCCATAAGTTTGTCAAATTCCAATTTTTAAATCTTTTGCTGTATAGTAAGTTATTTTTGCTTTTCTAGGATAGAATTGCACTCTTTGATATCACATATAATCAGATTGAGCAGGTAATATTCACATTTCAGCATATTGTTCTATTTCTGAATATTTAGCAATACGAACATTTGAACCAATTGGAGCAACATCAATAGTTAAATCGTCAGTCTCTGTTTTTAATAAATACATTACACTACGACCATATAAACTATTTGATAATTCATTTCTTTAATTTTGTCGAAAACTCTTGATGAAATAAAAAAAATCATCAATATGACAATTTGAAAACTAATTTTGTGTAAGATTATGATTTTGCTTTAAATTTTTTAAACGTTAAAATATAATACCGTTGATTGTTGGTTTGGTGTTAAACCTTTGTGTTGGTATTTTCATTTTCAGAGCTTTAAATAATTTTGAATATTAGTGAAACCCAAACCATGATAATGAATTAAGGCTTCTTTAAGACTGGATTGTAATTTACTAATCTTATTTAACTTTTGATAACTAGTATCAGGGTTTGTACTAGTTTTGGTGGAATATAGAGTAGAATTTGTTTGTTTTGCTACTAATAAATATAGTGGTTGCATATCAGAAATAATTATTGATTTTTCTTTAATTAGTTGCTTATTCATATTTTCAATAATCCATTGTTTTTGTAATCTTTTGGTATTGGTGGATTGAACAAAAATATTATTATTGCTATCAACTGCCATTTGAATACAGCATTTGGTATCAGTTGAAAATGGATCGAGATGAGTTTTTCGTTTATCAAATTTATCTTTAAAATTGCCTTTATGAATTTCTTTAATAAATGTTTCATCCATTTGGATTTGACCATTTAATTTTTTAAATTTTAACTGTGTATTTTCTAATTGTTTTGATTGCATTAATTTTTGTCGATTATATCAAGCGGTTTTTGGGGTTGTTTTAATAAAACGAGAAATTATTTTACTAGATTGTCCTAACAATGAAATTTGAATTAATAAATTTCACTGTTCATAATTTAAATGACTTCAATAAGTAAAATGATGACGAAATGCATCAAAACTAGCACGACATTTTTTACATAAATATTTTTGTTTTCCTTCGGAATTATGACCATTTTTAACACAATGAAAAGATTTGCAATTAGGACATATAATGCCTTTATCTCTAAATTTTTGATCAATTTCATTTAAACGTTTTTGTTTTTTAATTAAGTCTGCTTGTTGTTTTATTTTTTCATAAAATTCTAAAAATTGATCATCTGTTAAGCTATTTATTAATTCTGTAATTATTTTTTTCATCATTTATTTACCTCCATATATTAAAAATATACCTAATTTTAGGTATATTTTATAAATATCAAGAGTTTTCGACAAAATTAAAGATTCATTTTGATATAACTTAGAATAAACATAGTTTTTTTCGTATCATTCTTCTATTCAATCTTGCGTATCATCATTATCACAATTAAACATTAAACCTTGTCCAATAGTTAACGGAGCGGCTTTTCTATTAGCAATAATTCAAGGAATATCAATATAATATTTTTGTTCTTGCAATATTTTATATTTTCCTTTTTCTAAATAACTTAAATATTCAGGCTTATTAATTAATTCATTAAAATTTATTTCTTGTTTATTATCCATTTTTACACCTCTTTTTGTCATCACCCATTATATAATCACCATAAGGAGAGTGTCAAAAAATGTGAAAGTTATTAACATTAATTACTAGTATTTTAGAAAATCCAAAAATAGCATTAAGAATTATAAAATTATTAGAAAAATATGGGAATTCTAAAATAAAAGCAATTTTGCAAAGTATTAAAGATATTGAACATCAATTAGCACAAATTCAATATTATTTAAACCCTAATATATTAAGTGATTTATTAGCAAAATTACCTAAAAGTTTAGAAATACAATTATTTAAAGATATTAGTTTTTTAGATAAAAATAAATATAAAGAAATTGTAAAATCATTAACACCAACAGAAAGTAATTGAACTATATTATCTAGTAGTTGATGTAAAAAAGGATTTTTTCAAATAACTAATAAACAAAAATTAATAGGTAATTTAACTATTTTAATTCAATCAGATAATGATAAACAAAAAAGATGATATGGACCTTATACTTATCCAAAAGTACATATTCAAGTATGACAAGCAATGAAATCAGCAACTGGTAAAAATGGAACTGGGGCAGGGTCAGTATTTTGAAATATGTGATTACATGTATGATTACGCAGTGAATTAAGAGAATATGTTAATTGACAAATATATACACAACAAAATAAAGGTGGTGGAGATGTTAAATTAAGAGCAAGTCGTATTAATAAAAATTTATTACAATTAAATAAAGAAATTAATAAATATAGTACTAATTTTTATAATTTAAAATATAGTAAATTAAATAAAAATAAACAGTTTATAGATAATAAAAATTGATTAAATCAACAGCGAGAATATGCAACTAATTTAAAAACTGGTTATCAAAAATTACATACTAAAATAATATCAAAACCAAAAACAATAAATATTTATAAAGAACTTAAAAAAGGTATTAATGTAATTAAACATCCAATAAATACTATAAAAAATAAAAAAATAGGTTAATTCCTATTTTTTATATACTATGAATTTTTAATTACTACATCAATAGGGTTTGTTTGACCAGTAGCGTTATTTTTACCTTGAATTTGAACTTCAACAGTTTTATCATTTGTAATATTAATTGGTCAATCTTCACCCTTACTTTCAATAAAGTAATCAAAATTAAATTGTGGTTTTAACTGTTCTGTTGTTGCTTTTGTTGGGTCTGTAACGTGAATAGCTGGTTTATCTAATTTATTAATTTTACTAATATCAATTTTAGAGTTACCTTTAATTAATATTTTTTTATCATTAATATTTTGATTATCAATAATACCTGCATTAATATGTAAATAAATATTATCACTTACAATTTCATTAACTGGTAAATAAATACCTGCTGAATTTGTTTGAATTGGATAATCATTTTTACCATCATTTAATATCATAATAGAACGCATAAGTGCTAAAATTCTTTGTTTCTGTGGTGTAGTTAAATTTTTATCTAATACTTTATCAAATAATTTTTTAATCTCTGCTTTGTCAAGAGTAGATGGGGTAATTCCAAATAATTCGTAATATTTTTTCTTTACATCCATATTTAATGCTGTTTGGTCTTCTGTTAAATTATTAATGTTGTTAATAGTATTTTTCATTGCAGTTTTAAATGTAGGATTATAAAAATCTTTATAATTTGGATCATAATCTAATAATTGATAAGTTAATTCATTTTCTCATTCACCAGTAAATTCATTATATTTTTGTCATGAATCACCAGTTGGATTTGTATTATCTCATAAGCGAGCAATAGCATCATTTTGTTCTTGTTCTGTAAACATTTCTTTAACAATTAAGAAACCTAATTCTGGTCTTGTTAAAGCATGTAATGAAAATAATACACGACTAGTAAATGCTGGTTCTTGTGTATCATTATCTACATAACTAATATTTTCAGTAAAAATAGTAATCATTGCTGCATTATCTCTATGAATAACTAATGCTTCTATTTTATTATTAATAGATAAATCAAAACCACGAGTTCTATTCATTCCTTGTAAATTAACCTCTAATTGTCCATCTGATGTTTTACCATGCAAAGGTTTAATATTTTGACCAAGTCATAATGATTTAGAAACCATATAACCTAAAACTTTATCTTGGAATAAAGTACCTGTTACCATTGTATTTGCTGAAATATTTTCACCAATTAATTGAGTATATGCTCGTGTTAAATCTAAATATGAATGTGGTTCTCAAATCATTTCTCAATCACTAGTATTTGTACCAATTTGAGATGCATTAATTTTTCGTGTTTCATCAGTCATACGATGTCCTAATTTATACATTAAATCTAATGCATCTTGTTGAGTTTTAATTTTACTTGTATCATAAACAAAAGCACAATCTTTATTAAATTTAGATCTAGCAATATAATTATCAACTACACCTTTTAAAAAGTATAATTCTAAATTAAACATCATATTTTCTGTAATTGAACCAGTTCATTTTGCTACTAATTCACCGCGTAATGATGGATCATAATCTTTTAAACGAGATAAATCAAATCTTCTTCATTGTGTTTTTAAACCAATAGTATGATCAATTACTAAACGACCACGCTTAGCATTTTGATTTTGTTTTGGGTTTCCTTTTTCATGGTTTCATTCTGAATCACCATAAAATAATCGTTCAGGTATTGTATAAATTGCAACTGCATAATCTGCACTTTCCATATTAGGACTTGATTGTGCTGTTGCTGTTAAACGATGAAATGTATAATAATCAGGATTTGATAAAATATCTTTAACTCGCATTTCTTGTGCTGATAATAATAAATGTCCTTCTTTTGTTAAATTTGCTACACCATTACCAATAACAAATCCCTCATGTAATCCTATAATTGATGCCATATTTTATTTTCCTTTCTGATATTCTTTTTGAACTAAGTTTTTAATTCTTTCATTAATAGGAATATTATGATTATCTTGTAAATTTTCTTTTATTTTTTGTGATAATTCTTCAATAAACATATTTTCATCTTTAATTTGAATTCCACCATTCATTAGGTTTTTCATATCTAATGTTGGTTTTTTCTCAACTAAATCTTTAAAATTAGTTTTAATATATTCCATATCTTTACCACTATTTAATAGTTCTTCTACTAATTTACGATTTTCTTGTGGTACTTGTGATAACTCATATTCTTTTATTTTTGACTGATAATTATTAATTTGTTCTAAATATTCTTTTTCAGTTTCTGATTTTATACGAGTTTATGCACTTGGTAAGACACTAGATAGTACTTGTTTTTCTTTTTGTTCCAATAAAGCATTAATTTCATCTTGTGTCATATTTTCTTTATATTCATATTTAAAGTTTGACATAACTTTAATCCCTCCATTATTTTTTTATAGAAAATTTCAAAAACTATCGTCACCATCTTACCATCATTTTAATTTTTGTAAACTTGTGGATATTTTTTCTTAATTTCAGTTCTAGTTTCTTCAATACCTTTTTTAAAACCTTTTTCATATTGATCTAAATATTTTTTTTGATTATTAACACCATAATCATAAGTTTCTTTCATTAACTCTTGAAATATTTTAGTATGTTCTTCACACGCAGGAACACCAATACCATTTCAATTTTTACTTACTTTTTTAAAACACTCTTTACCATCAATTATCATTCAACAAATATTTTTATCCATTCGCATTTTTTCAATATTTCTTTTAATTTGTTTTTTTGCCATAATTAATCTTTTCCTTTCAATATTTTCTCTGCAAATTGTGAAACAGTTTCTATTGCTGTATCTTTATCTACTTTTTTAATTTCTAAATCTTTAATAAATTTATTTTCAATTCTTTCATAACTACCATTTGCTTTTAAATATGCTTTGCACATAAACATAATAATTAATCTACCAATAGATCAAATAATTAAAGGCATTAAACCTAAAATAATAAATACAATACCTAATTTTCTTTTTCTAATTAAATGATTACCTTGTGATTTAATATTTTTATCTATTTTAGGTTTACGACCAATTCACATTAAAATACCTTGAATACCTAATAAAGTAATATGGCCAAATCCTAAACCAATAATATTACTTGATGACATAATACTATCTCAACTAAAACCATCAAATTGACCACTTTTAACTGCTCATGTTCAACCTAATGCAAAAAATGTATTATAAAGTAATGCCCATCATAAATGAGTAAATCCACTCATAAATCTATCTCACTTAAATAATATATATTCTTTATAATTCTTTTTATCTAAATCAATTACATAGTTATTTTTATTTCAAAATGCCATAATTTTAACCTCGCTTTCCGAATTGTTTACTTATTAAAAATGGATTATCTAATGTTTTTATAAAATATTCCATTATATCCATAACAGCATAAGTCATAGCATCAAAACCATCATCAAATAATTTATAAGTAGATTTATTTGCAGGTGGTTTTCTTCATTCCATTTTTAACATATCCTTAAATAACTCTGGTGTTAATCGTTGACTAATTTGTAAATAATTCTTATTTAGCAGGATGATTATAGCATCAATTCTATCAGTTCTATATCAAACATCTTTTACTACTGGTTTAAATCTTAATCAATTAGCCTCAGGGAAATATTGTCGCCGAATATTGTTTAATGTATCAATAGAAACTAAACCACCATTTCCATAGTCAACATTTACATCTAAACCATCTTGTAAATAATCTCATTTTATAGAAGCAGTTATAAAAAAGTGTACTATTTCAAATAAAATATTAGTTGTATCTTTATGTATCATTTCAGCATTGCTATGTTTATATTCCATTAATGGTGTCATTTTTTTATATTCTCTATCTAATCCCATTAAAATCGCATGTGTTGCATGTCCAAGAGGTGAATCAGCATAACCTAAATCTAAACCCGCTTTAAAATTAACTGGTTCAAAATCGTATAATTTACTAAATAAATAATTAGCAAAAATAGATCCATCTAATGCTCCAGGCATTCCAATTCCTCAGACCTCATATTTTTTAGGTCATTCTGCTTTTAATTCATATAATTTCATTAATTCATCATAATTTAAATTATCTTTATTAATTAAATAATTAGTATAATGATTAATTACTTTTTTATCATATGCTTTTTGACCTGTTTTAGGATCTAATACTGGAACTACTAATTTAGATATTTGTTCACCTTTACTTTCTAATTCTTTACGATTAAAAGGTAATAATTTGTTTAAATAATCTATATGATCTTGATAAATACTATCGGGGTTAGTACTTGTAATTAATATTAATTTTTTATAATCACAAACTGCTTGCATAATTGCTTCTTTTTCTGATTTACTAAATTCATTTGCTTCTTCTAATCAAATAATACATAAATCAGCACTATTTGCTCTTGCTGTACCTTTACCTAATACTTGTGATGAATTACTTTTTCTTGCACCTTGTAATTTAATAAAACTACCATTAGGAAATGTTCAAGTTGGTTTATTAAAACGAGCATTATATTGATAATGACCACCTTTTCATTTTTTAGTAGGATTAAGGATTAATCCAACTTTATCTAATGCATCTTGAATATCTTGTTGCATTTCAGCAGTATCAGCACTATTTAATCTAAAACCATATATTGCTATTTTTTTATCTTTATTTGCTAATACAACACAACTTAATAATGCTATTAATTCATCAATACTATATGTTTTACCCGCTTTACGACTACCTGCTAAATTAATTTCATCTGCTATATACTCTGTATTATTTAATAAACTAACTACTATCTTATTAAGATAACTATATTCATATAAAATTGCCATTATATCTTTCTCCCATCTGTTATGTTAATTACTGGGGGATTATAATTGATTTCAGTTTCATTTTCACGGCCATAATACTGTGCATATACTGATACACCCCCCTTAGTTTCGTTTAAGAGATGTAATTTTATATTATTTTCTAGTATTCTTATTTTCATTTTAAGTTCATTAAATGCTAATAAATTAGTGTCTTTTAAGGCATTATATTCATCTTCTTCTAAATTACAAAAGATTAATAAGGTTTCTTTAGTGGCAAGTTTTATCTTATTTTCTTTACAATATTCATCAAATTTTGTTAATTTTTGCTTTATTTTTGTTAAATTTGCCATTATTCATCACTTTTTATCTACTTTTGCCATCTTTTTTACCTCTTTTTGTCATCACCATTCTACAAAAAAATATAAAAAAGTAAAATAAATTAAAAAAAAAGACTTTTTCAAGTCTCTAATTTTAGTAATTTTTAAACAAGCGATTAAGGGCTAGTAAATTCTACTTGTATTAAATTACATCACCATCCTACCATCATTTAACGGATTGTCAACAAAATATTAATTTTTATTGTATAACTATTTTAATAGAAAGGGCTAGGTTGTCTTATGAAAAAAGAAAAGAAAAAATTTAAACATTTTAAGTTACCAGAAAGACAAGATTTAAAAGAATATTTAGAATCCGAAAAATTTAAAAAGAAAGATGGTACACCCAATTATTCTAAAATAGGAAAAGTAATGAATAAAAGTCGTAATACAATTAGATTAGAGTCTAAAATACTTAAAGAAGAATACGATCCTAAAAAAGCGAATGATGATTATAAAAATAAAAGAAAAAAATCTATAAAATATACTAAAATTAGAAAAAAAGTTATAAATCACATAAGAAAAATTTTAAGTAAAAGACGATATTCACCGATGTTAATTATCTTTGAATATGAAAAAAAATATGATGAAAAGTTTCCATTTTCACATGTAACACTTTACAAATATATTTAACATGGAGTTTTTGATGAAGAAGATAATGAAATTAAGAAAAAATTACCATTTAAAGGTAAAAAATTTAAAACAAAAAAGAGAAAAGATGATCGTGGTCAATTGACTAATATTAGATTTATTGAAGAAGCAGAACATGAAAAAGGAACTTTTGGTTGATTTCAAATGGATTGTATTGTTGGAAAAGATCATCAATCTGCTTGTTTGACTTTTACAGAATAAAAAAGTTTATATACGATTTGTTTTAAATTAGACCACCATAATTCAGAAGAGGTTAATAAAGCAATTAAAAGTATTTTTAAAAATAAACTTTATAAAGAAAATATAAAAGGAATTATAACTGATAGAGGAAAAGAATTTTCAAACTGAAAAGGAATTGAAAAAATTACTGGAACTAATGTTTATTTTTGTGACCCTGGTAAACCAAAACAAAAACCTAAAATTGAAAGAATGAATAGAGATATTAGAGAATATCTTCTTAAGGGAACAGATTTCAACAATATTACTCAAAAAGAAATTAATAAAGTTATGAAAATTATTAATGAAAAACCACGACCGAGTTTAGGCTGATTATCCTCCAAAGAGGCATTTTTACAAAATATTAAGTAATTAAATTATTAATTTTAGATTTTTAGCAAAAATCATTTTTTGTGATGCTGAAATAACTACATAATTTAAAAAAATATTTTTTTTGAAAAAATAGTTGCAATTTTTAATAAAAAATATATTATTGACTTAATAAGGGCAAATTGTCCTATTTGCATCTTTACTTTACATAATTAAAAATAATAAAGAAGGAATTGAAAATCAAACATTATGAAATAATGTTGGTTGTCATATTGAAGGTGACATTTCTCATTATTGAAAAGGTACTATGATTAAAAAAGCCATTTATAGTGAAAAAACTATTAGAAATAAATTAAATGCTGGTATGATGGGGTTAAAAAATAAAATTGATTTATTTAATAGTAATAAATCATTAGAAGAAAATAAATTTAATTATTCAGTTAATAATTTTGTAAATTATTATTTACAAAAAAATTTATATTTTTATTAGTTTTATCTAAGAAATTAAATAATTTTAATAAAAATGTATTTTTGTCGTGGAAAAATTTAAAAAAATAGAAAAATGTATTGACAATAAAATTAAAAGTAATACAATGTAAATAAGTAAGTGGTATATTATTCCACAATTTCTAAGATATTAATTTAAGACCCCAAAATAATTTATACGACCTATTTTTTACTTTGCCAAAATTATTAATCTTTTTAAATAAAATTTATGAAAGGAAAAAAAGAAGATAAATTATCTAATTTATCAAACAAACAAAAATTAGACATAATTAAATACATAAAATTTAATAGAACTTGGACATTACAACAATTTGATGAATTTAAAAAATGGATGATAAGTTGTTTCAGTGTTTTGGGATTTATGCAATTTTTACTCTAAATCAATTTAGAGTTTATGTTGGCCAAACTAAAGATTCGTTTTATGATCGAATAAAAGAGCATTATAAATCATTATTAGAACTTATTCATCAATTAAATGGTAAAAAATTTAGACAACATCTTTTTACAACCTTATAAAATAAATATTTGTATTTATTTATTTTTTTGTTATAATCATTTTAGTATAAAAATTAATATTTATATATCAATATAATATCAAACACAACTTTATAGTAATTCATAGTTTTATTTTTAAAATAACAGAAAACAAGGTGATGTTAATGACAAAAAATAAAAAACCAACTGGTTTAGTTGGCGGGCAGTATTTAGTTTCAATGATTTTTTGAATTATTTTTACTGCAATTATTATTACATTTTTAGTTTTATTTATTAATGAACGTGATCGAATTAATAGTGAAAATAATGTTTCACAACTTTTAGCGCAAATTGCGGCGGGACAAAAAGACCCAGCACAAGTCCAAGACATTTATAAAAATTTAATGAATATTACATATCCATTAATTGATTTTTCATTATTATCGTTTAATTTTTTTGGGACAAATAATAGTGTAACGGATTGAAGTGTAGCTTGAAATCAACGAGCAACAAATATTAATATGGCATATTCATATTTATTTATTACAGCACTAATTGCTTTAATTGCGTTATGTTATTATATTGTTATTATTATTAAATTGGCACAACGTCGTAGTTTTGAATGACGTTATGGGTTATCAACAAATTTTCCAAATGATTATGTTATTTTTAACCCTCGTATGTATTTAAACTTTTTAACAAATTTAACAATTATTTTCAGTTTTTTTAACTTTTTAACAACTTTAATTAGTTTAGCATATGGAGTTTTATTGGTTTTAGTATCATATTTCTTCTGATATGTTTTAAATAAAAAAACCGAAGTTTTAGTTCCGCACAAATGATGAAAAGCAACGAACTTCTCATTCTTTGTAACAGTGTTATTAATTCAAAATGGTTATACTTTAATTAAAGCCATCTTTGCCACAAAATTTGGGGTTGATTTAGATATAATCTTATTAATTATTATTCCAATTGGGACGATTACTGTTATTATTGCAGTCTTTATCAAAAACATGTTATCAACAAAAGTGACTGCTGTTCGAAATGCGATTAAAACAATTGGAGCAAAAGTGAGTGCCTTTCGAATTTTTTATTATACGGAAAAAGAAAAAGCCTTGGAGGATTATGCTTTTGTAACGCAATTACCAACTTTAGTGAAAGGACCACTATCAACAAATAGTATTGATACAAAAACAGCTTATCAATTAATGACAATAATTGATGAAACAGCCGCTTTTTTTGAACAACATTTTGCAACGAAAGAAAAAGAAAAAAATTATATGTTATATCATTTGTTTAATGAAATTACTGATGTTGCTGAAATTGAAGAGATTAAAGATAATGTTTTAAAAGTTGAAGCAAAAAAACAAAAAGGTGCTAAACATTCTAAGTAAAACTTAGGATGTTTTTTTCTTGTCATATCATTGAACTTTCATTATATAATATTGTTAGAAAACAATATTGGGTGAAAGTATGGAACAAAAAACAATTATTACATTAACAGTTAAGAATAATGATGTAAATCAAACGATTTTTAATTTTATGAAAAAAATGTTTCAAACAACATCATTATCAGTCCTTTATAAATTATTTCGGAATAAAAAGATTAAAGTAAATAATAAAGTTATGAAAGAACGAAATTATAAGTTACAATTAGGTGATCAAATTTTAATTTTTGATAAGAATTTAGTCATTACAGAACGAAAACAACAAATAGCAGAAACTGATTCTGCGTCAGAAAAGGTAGCAGTTGTTTATGAAGATCAAAGCATTTTAGTTGTTGATAAACCACATGGCGTAGAAATGCATTCAACGTTTCATAGTTCCTTAGATGGAATGGTCCAAAGTTATTTAATGCAAAAAGGAGCGTATCACCCGCAAACTGAGCAATCATTTGTTATTTCTCATGTTCATCGGCTAGATAAGTTAACACGAGGGTTAGTGCTATATGCTAAAAATAAAATTAGTTTAGATTTATTATTAAAGAAAATTAATCAAAAAGAATATATTGAAAAAAAATATCTAACACAATGTGAAGGAATCATAACAGAAGATGAATTTACTGTTACTGGTTATCTTGTCAAAGATGAATCAGAGCAGAAGATGATTTTTAGTTTAACAGAGCAACCGAATAGTAAAAAGGCAATTACCTATTTTAAAGTTCTTACAAGAACACTAAATACAACTTGATTAGAAGTAACATTAGGAACGGGACGGAAACATCAAATTCGAGCATCATTAAGTTATTTACAGCATCCAATTATAAATGATGTTAAATATGGTGCTAAAAGAATAACCAAAAAATATATGATTGGTTTATATGCAACAACTTTGGTGTTCCATCAGTTACCTGGACCTTTAGAATATTTAAATGAAAAGGTTATTAAAATTTTAGAAAATATTATAGAATAATAATATGAGTAAGAATGGAAAGAGGTGAAGTAATTGTCAACAAGAAGAGGAATCATTAGTATTTTGATTGGCGCTTTTACTTCTTTAATTGGAACTGCTTTTCAATTTACTTTAATGTACTTATTAATTCGGAGTTATGGTTCACAGTTAAATGGGTTTGTGAAGAATAGTATTGCCATTGTTTCATTCTTAGGAACCGTTGAAGGTGGGTTAGGAGCCATTACCGTTATTTTTTTAATGAAACCATTATTACAAAAAGATTGAATTAAAGCTAATGAAATGGTCAATACAGCAAAACACCAGTATAAGATTTCGGGAATTGTTGGGGTCATTTTATTAGCGGTCATTGCAATTGGGTATAGTACTTATATTTATTTATTTGAAGGTAATTTTAGCATTTTATGAAATGATCATACAATTAGTTATCCGTTATGAAAAATGATGTTAATTATTGTAATTATTGGATCAAAAAACTTAATTGCCTTATTTTGATCTGCTTGTTATGAAAATTTAATGCAAGCAGATCAAAATAATCATATGCGGCGTTTAATTTTGATGATTTGTGATTTAATTTCTTATTCAGTTATTTTTTACTTGATCTCACGAACAGTTGACCCGCTTTTTGTTTTTATAATTTTCTTAGCATATTCCATTATGAAAGGAAGTTTAATTTATATCTTTGTTAAGTTTCATTATCCTTGAATTCGAATTGTTCGCCAAAAAGATAATATGCAATTAGTAAAATCAAGTAATATTGTTGTATTAAAAAATATTGGTGAGACCTTATTAATTAATGGGGATGTTATTATTACCGCTTTACTATTAGGATTACGGGTGTCATCAACCTTATCGCTATATATGACAATTACCGTTGGGGTACGAAGTATTATGATGATTTTAATTAATTCATTTCGTGAGTTTTTTGCTGCTTGAACGGCAAAAAATGGCCGGATTGATTGAAATAGCTATCTTAAGTTTGAAACGTATGCCTTTATGATTGGCGGGTTTTTATTTGTAAACCAATTTATTTTATCACCATATTTTGTGACAACATTATATGCTCCCCAAATTATTGAACAAATTAATAATAGTGCAACAGGTGTAAATGCTTGAACCGCACAAGAAATAGCTATTTTTAAAAGTATTTTTTATCAGCCAACATTTTCATTATTAGTGGCATTAAGTTCGGTTTTTATTGTTTTAGCTGAACCAGCCAATGTTTTAGTGTACGCCAAAGCAAATTATAAACAAACGGCAATTCCAACCTTTGTGATTGGAATTATTAATATTGTGTTGTGTTTTTTTACGGCCTTAATTTTCCGTTTTTTAGTAAATGATCTTTCCGCGGCATTATATGGGATTTTAATTATTACGTGTTTTGTTAGTCTTCTTCGCTTTTTATATTTATGGTTTTATAACTGATTATTTTTAACATACAATAGTAATTTTAAAGGTGTTTTTCGTAATTGAATGATTTTATTGGTGCCAATTGTGGTTGCTATTTTAGTTAACTATTTATTCTTAACAAAAACATATAATCCAATGGAAATTTATAATGATCAGTTACAACCAATATGGGGCTGACAAAAACTATTAAATATGTTCTTTGGATTAATCTTTGCTTCCTTGTTTGTTATTATTGGGAACTCAATCTTATGAGCACCGCGCTCAGTTCGTGGAATTTTCTTACGTTTACCAATTGTGCATAAAATTTGAACAAAACGCCAAGATAAAATGCGTCAAATTCGTCAGAAAAAATATGAAGATGATTTTATTACCTTAACCGAACCAGAAATGCCATATCAAAAATTATGAGAACGTGAAGAAGCCTTACACCAAAATACAAAGAAAATGAGTGAGGATGAACCACCAAAAGAAATTTATAAATTAAAAGGAACGTAAAGAATTTAATAAAACAAAAAATGTATATAAAATATACATTTTTTAAATAAAGTATAATTATTATTTTTTAATATTACTTAAATAACCAGGATGATATTTATTACCATGAATGATTTTTGTAATGTTAAATAACGCATTAATTGCTTCGCCAAAACCAGTGACCATATTATAGTATTTTCCTTCATAATAAGCGCTATTTCCTGCGGCAAAAATATGGCTGTGACTAGTTTGCCCACTTGGTTGAATGATAATTTTCCGCATTGGGGTTGTTTCTAATGAAAACTGCTGTAACATTGTTGGTGCTACTTTGGCTCCATATTGAACAATAAAATAATCAGCTGGTACTTCTAACGTTTCTTTGTTGCTTTCATGTTCAAGGGTTAACATTGTAATCTCATTATTCTGGATTTGTGCTGCTTTAACATGATAAGGTTTGAGTTCGGTAATCTTATTTTGCTGTAATTTTTGAACATTGCTTTCTTTAGCACGATATAAGTCACGACGATGAATGATGGTAACATTGTTGGTAATCTTATCTTCAACTAAATGATTTGCTCAGTCAACAGCACTATCACCACCACCAAGGACAATAACCTTTTTATTAGTTAAAGTAGGTAGATCTTTCACAGCATATCACAAGTTGTCGTATTCTTTTGTTGCATCAAGATGTTCTAACCGAATAGGGGTAAAAACACCATTGCCACTAGTAATTAGAATTGTTTTAACATTAAGAACTTTGTTATTTGTTAAAGTAATAGTAAATCCATTATTTTCTTCAACAACCGTTAGAATGTTTGTTTTTCCAAAATATGTTATTTGTTTATTATTTTTTTCACCTTGGACAATTAGATTTTCAATAAAAGTTTTTGTTTTAATTTCCGGGAAACCAGGCATATCATATAAAAGTTTTTCAGGATATAACTCTCAGGGTTGACCCCCCGGGGTATCATTTCCTTCAATGATATAACCAGTTAATCCCAACATTACAGCACAGCTTCAAGCATATAACCCAACGGGACCAGCACCAATAATTAAAATATCTTTCATTAGTTTATAACGACCTTTCTCTTTTTCTGCACTTTAATTATTACATATTTTTTGGAAAGTATAGCACAATAATTAATTCCTAGATATAATTATTTATAGAAAGTGGGATATTATGAAAATAATGATTAGCGATGAAAATGCAACAAAACAATTAGCTACTAAAATAGCACCATTTTTACAACCCAATTGATGCTTATTATTAGAAGGACAATTAGCAGCGGGTAAAACAACTTTTACAAAGTATTTATTAGCAGCGTTAGGAGTGACAGAACCAGTTACTTCACCATCTTTTATTATTATGAATCAATATACCACCCCAGATCAAACGCTTATTAACCATATGGATTGTTATCGGTTATTAGGGTTAGATCATTCTGAAGAATGAGGAATGTATTTTGATTATTTCCCAAATAGTATTAATATTATTGAATGACCAAGTTTAATTAGTAATGATTTAACTGACCAGTATGAAATAATTAAAATTACTATTAATATTGAAAAAGACCAGGAACGAGTTTTCACCATTAAAACCAATAATGTCGCGTTACGCATTGCATTAGAAAGCGGGGGATAATATGTTAAACCTATTTATTGATACTAGTACTGATTTTTTAATTTTAATATTAGAACAAGATGAGCAAGTTCTTGGCCATGTTCATCAAAATAATGCGCGGCGTCACACTGAAGAAACGTTACCAGCGATTAATAAGTTATTAGCAACATATCACTTTCAGTTAAAAGATGTTAATCATTTTTATTTAACAACAGGACCAGGGAGTTATACTGGGCTTCGAATTCCAATGACAATTGTTAAAACCATTAAAATAATTAATCCCGATGTTAAAGTATCGGTTATTAATACTTTATTATATCAAGCAGGATTTGACAGTGTTGTTTCAATGTTAGATGCGCGCGGTGGACAACGCTACTTTGCTGTAATTAGTAATGGGCAAGAAATTATTCCTAGTCAAGTTGTTGATTATGAAACTTGTCTCGAAATTAGTAAACAATTTCCAGGTTATCAATTTCGTAGTGATTTACAAGAAATTGACCCCGTCCAAAATTATCAACTTTTAAAGAACCATTTTCACTTGGTAGATGATATTTTCGCTTTAGAACCACGTTATATTAAGAAAGCTTTCGGATAATGTTCGAAATTAAAGCAGTTAATAATACTGATGGGTTATTATTGTTTTTGTTAGAGCAAGAAAATTACCCGCAGCATTATTATAAATATCGTAATTTAATTCAAATTATTAATAATCCGAATTATCTTGTTTATAAATTGGTTATTAATAATAATTTAGTGGGCTCTTTTATTTTAATGCATAGTGGTGATGATTTAGAAATTATTAAACTTACCGTTAAAAAAACACACCACCAACAAGGATGGGGTACTAAAATGTTAACTTATATATTAGCACATTTTCCTTTTCATAGTATTTTTTTAGAAGTAAATGAACATAATTTAGCCGCCCAAAAGTTATATCTTAAGCATGGATTTGACATTGTGCGAACAATTCCCCAATATTATGGTAATGAAAATGGTTATTTAATGCATTATGACTTTAATTTTGTCGAAAACTCTTGATATTTATAAAATATACCTAAAATCTTTAATTTTGTCGAAAACTCTTGATATTTATAAAATATACCTAAAATTAGGTATATTTTTAATATATAGAGGTAAATAAATGATGAAAAAAATAATTACAGAATTAATAAATAGCTTAACAGATGATCAATTTTTAGAATTTTATGAAAAAATAAAACAACAAGCAGACTTAATTAAAAAACAAAAACGTTTAAATGAAATTGATCAAAAATTTAGAGATAAAGGCATTATATGTCCTAATTGCAAATCTTTTCATTGTGTTAAAAATGGTCATAATTCCGAAGGAAAACAAAAATATTTATGTAAAAAATGTCGTGCTAGTTTTGATGCATTTCGTCATCATTTTACTTATTGAAGTCATTTAAATTATGAACAGTGAAATTTATTAATTCAAATTTCATTGTTAGGACAATCTAGTAAAATAATTTCTCGTTTTATTAAAACAACCCCAAAAACCGCTTGATATAATCGACAAAAATTAATGCAATCAAAACAATTAGAAAATACACAGTTAAAATTTAAAAAATTAAATGGTCAAATCCAAATGGATGAAACATTTATTAAAGAAATTCATAAAGGCAATTTTAAAGATAAATTTGATAAACGAAAAACTCATCTCGATCCATTTTCAACTGATACCAAATGCTGTATTCAAATGGCAGTTGATAGCAATAATAATATTTTTGTTCAATCCACCAATACCAAAAGATTACAAAAACAATGGATTATTGAAAATATGAATAAGCAACTAATTAAAGAAAAATCAATAATTATTTCTGATATGCAACCACTATATTTATTAGTAGCAAAACAAACAAATTCTACTCTATATTCCACCAAAACTAGTACAAACCCTGATACTAGTTATCAAAAGTTAAATAAGATTAGTAAATTACAATCCAGTCTTAAAGAAGCCTTAATTCATTATCATGGTTTGGGTTTCACTAATATTCAAAATTATTTAAAGCTCTGAAAATGAAAATACCAACACAAAGGTTTAACACCAAACCAACAATCAACGGTATTATATTTTAACGTTTAAAAAATTTAAAGCAAAATCATAATCTTACACAAAATTAGTTTTCAAATTGTCATATTGATGATTTTTTTTATTTCATCAAGAGTTTTCGACAAAATTAAAGGATTTTATTTATGTTTTTTTATATATATCTAATATAATAAAATTATTAACAAAGTTGATCAAAGTATGAATGAAAGAGGTGCAAAATGCAAACTACTAGTAAACAATATAAAGTTATAGATTTTTTAAATTGATCACAAAGCAACCAATTAATTACTAATCCACATTATCAAAGAAATTTAGTATGACCTGATAAAGCAAAATCATATTTAATAGATTCTTTACTTAAAGGATACCCTATTCCACATATTTTTTTAGCTGAAGAAATAGATGCTTCTACCATAAAAACTAATAGAGAAGTATTAGATGGTCAACAACGAATATCTACAATTTTGCAGTATGTTAATAATTATTTTAAAATTTTAAAAGTTCATAATGAAGAAGTGGCTAATTTATTTTTTAAAGATTTACCAGATGAACAAAAAGAACTTATATTATCATACGAAATTCCTTGTCAGGTTTTTTCTACTAAAGATAAAAATATAATATATGATATTTTTGCTCGTTTAAATACATTTAATTATGCATTAAATAGTCAAGAGTTACGAAATGCAAATTATTTTGGTACATTTAAAACTATAGTTGAAAAAATAAGATTAGCAATTTTTGATGAAATAGAAGAACTTGGATTATATAAAGATATGGAAATAAGACGTATGAAGTTGCAAGAAGATTTAGCAAGAATTTTAATTTTTTATTTAGAAAGTTATGTTAATGATTCTGATAAGAGTATCAATAATTTTTATGAAAAATATGATAATGATGATACATTTTCAAATGCTTTAGATGCATTAAATTCTGTTATATATATTTATAGGGAAGCAATAGATATTTTTAAAAAAATAATTAACTTAAATGGTAGTTTATTAAGTTTTGATCGTAAATATTTTTTTACAATTTTTATGTTGTTAATAGAAATAAAAAAATGGATAATGAGCAAATTGCAAAACTCGCGTCACTAGATAGAAATATTTTTTTAACTAAAACTAAAAATAGACAATATTTAGAAGAAAAAAAGCACTTACTGATAATCTTAAGTTAATGTGTGAAAAATGTATTGAATTGCATACACAAGGAACAACAGATCCAAATAGAAAAAAGGAAAGAATCAAATTAATAAAAAATTTTATTAATTAAATTTAAAAATAAATAAAGAATTAATTGATTTACAAAAATGAATTATTGTTGAATTTACTGCTCTTGAAAATTGTATTTCAGATGTCCCGGATCAAAATGATATTATGCAGTTTACCTATTTTTATATAAAATTATTAAATATAATGTATGAATCATTTAGAAAAATGGCAGTTGTAATATTGTTAAATGATAAAATTATTTTACCATCAGGGATTATAGTTATAAATCCTTTTAATATTTTATTAATTGGCAAAGAAGGGGGTCTCAATATGTTACTAAAACAGTTAGAAACAGGAGGTAAAAGTGAACCATTAAGAAAAATTAAAATTTTTTTGAATCATTATATATAAATACTGAAAATAAAAATTTATTTTCAAATTATAATGATGGTGAAATAAATGAAATTCAAAATATAAGAAACATTCTTGCGCATCCATTAGTATTAAATTTTAACAATATAACATTTCCTTATAATTGACGTCCAAAAAATATGAATGATTTTATTTTATTATTAAGAAAAAATAATAATAAATATAAAATGTCATATTATAAATATCATTTAAAAGTAATTAGAATTGCAATTGATTCACTTATTAATGGCAAAATTAAATAGATTTTTAAAAAAATATGTCCACTTAACATATTTTTTAAAAAATGTATTATAATTAATTATGGTGATATTATATTAGTCAATAATTTTTAACAATTAAAGAAATAGCTGAATTAGAACAAAAGAGCTTAAAAACTATTCGTAGAGCAATCGCGAGTAATGAACTACTTGCAGAGAAAAAAGGTGGTAATTTTTATTCTGTAAATAAAGAGGAATATTATAGGTGAAAAACAGCGGACCATAAAATTAATAAAATACCAGATAGAATTAAATATTTCAATAAAAATATTGAATATCAAGACACTAAATTTATAAATATTTTACCTGAAATGAAAATAATTGATGGTTGAAATAATAAAAATAATAAAAAGGGATTAAAATTTTTAGATTTATTTTCAGGAGCTGGTGGTTTATCTTGTGGAATGGTAATGGCTGGTTTTACACCTGTTTATAGTGTAGAAATTTTGCAATGTGCTGTTAACACATATAAAAAAAACTTTATAAATTCTGGAAGATTTCCAAATGAAAATATTGAAACAAGAGATATTAAAGATGCCAAAATAAAACAAAATGTAATTAAAAAATGTAAAGAAGAGCAAGTAGATGTCATAGTTGGGGGGTTTCCATGTCAAGGTTTTAGTATGGCAGGAAATAGAGTTGTGGCTGATCCTAGAAATTCTTTATATTTAGATATGTTGGAAATAGTTAAACAAATAAATCCTAAATTTGTTGTTATGGAAAATGTAGAAGGATTACGAAGTATGCTAAATGGTAAGATTGAAAAAATGATAATTTCGGATTATCAAGATATAGGATACAATATTTCTGTTCATACGTTGAATGCAGCTGATTATGGTGTTGCTCAGCAAAGAAAAAGAGTTATTTTTATAGCAAATAATATAGGTTTAGTAAATTATCATCCAGAACCTATTTTTAATGAAAATAATTATAAAACTTTGGGTCAAGAACTAGAACGTTTTTTATATATAGACGAAAATAAAGATATTAATCATATATTTACAAATCATACAGAAGAAATGAAGAAAAGATTATCAAAAGTTCCTGAGGGTAAATCTTTATATAAGAATTATTCAGATGCATGAAAAAAGTCGCCATGAAATAAGCCTTCATGTACTATTAAAGAAAATCATGGTGGTGTAAATATACATCCAAAATTACCACGAGTTTTAACTCCAAGAGAATTAGCAGCATTACAAAGTTTCCCAGATGATTTTATTTTTGAGGGCACAAAAAAATGACAATTATTACAAATTGGAAATGCAGTTCCACCATTATTATCAAAAGCAATTGCTCTTGCAGTATATAAAACTTTAAAAAATAAATAGCATAATATTGTGCTATTTTTTATTTTTTTGTTAACATTATAGTGTATACAGATATTTGGAGTAATCAATAGTGAAAAAAGAAATTAGTATGCGTATAGAAAATAATTTAATAATTTGGTCACCATCTGAGGCATCACCGGATATTAATAGACAAGTTCCTAAAAAAGGAGTAAATTTATCAAGTTTAAAGGCAGTTACTGTTCCCACGGTTTTATATTCAGAATTTAAAATTAATCCAAATGATTTAAGTTATATTGATTTAGGAGAATTTTGAATTAATATAAATAAATTAAAAGACCATTTATTAGGGGTTAAGAGTAATATTCCATCACTTATTTTTGCTGGAAAAGTTGATAATAAAGTATATGATTCAGTATTATTTAATAAATATAAAGGCAAAGAGAAAGTATATGGTAATTTAACAATAGGACTAAGAGCAAATTATCGAACTGAACGGGTAATTAATTTTGGTAAAAAAACTGCAAAACGAAAAGAAAATGATGCTACTAAAGAAGAACTTGAATTTCAGCGTTTTGTATTTTTAGGTTTTTTTGGTGGTGGAAAATCAATTGAGAATCAAAAAATGAATAAAAATTTAAACTTTGTTGAATTAATCATTGATAAAAAATCTAAAGAAATATATCACAAAATTAATTATGAAAAATTAGAATATTTCTTTAATTTTGTCGAAAACTCTTGATGAAATAAAAAAAATCATCAATATGACAATTTGAAAACTAATTTTGTGTAAGATTATGATTTTGCTTTAAATTTTTTAAACGTTAAAATATAATACCGTTGATTGTTGGTTTGGTGTTAAACCTTTGTGTTGGTATTTTCATTTTCAGAGCTTTAAATAATTTTGAATATTAGTGAAACCCAAACCATGATAATGAATTAAGGCTTCTTTAAGACTGGATTGTAATTTACTAATCTTATTTAACTTTTGATAACTAGTATCAGGGTTTGTACTAGTTTTGGTGGAATATAGAGTAGAATTTGTTTGTTTTGCTACTAATAAATATAGTGGTTGCATATCAGAAATAATTATTGATTTTTCTTTAATTAGTTGCTTATTCATATTTTCAATAATCCATTGTTTTTGTAATCTTTTGGTATTGGTGGATTGAACAAAAATATTATTATTGCTATCAACTGCCATTTGAATACAGCATTTGGTATCAGTTGAAAATGGATCGAGATGAGTTTTTCGTTTATCAAATTTATCTTTAAAATTGCCTTTATGAATTTCTTTAATAAATGTTTCATCCATTTGGATTTGACCATTTAATTTTTTAAATTTTAACTGTGTATTTTCTAATTGTTTTGATTGCATTAATTTTTGTCGATTATATCAAGCGGTTTTTGGGGTTGTTTTAATAAAACGAGAAATTATTTTACTAGATTGTCCTAACAATGAAATTTGAATTAATAAATTTCACTGTTCATAATTTAAATGACTTCAATAAGTAAAATGATGACGAAATGCATCAAAACTAGCACGACATTTTTTACATAAATATTTTTGTTTTCCTTCGGAATTATGACCATTTTTAACACAATGAAAAGATTTGCAATTAGGACATATAATGCCTTTATCTCTAAATTTTTGATCAATTTCATTTAAACGTTTTTGTTTTTTAATTAAGTCTGCTTGTTGTTTTATTTTTTCATAAAATTCTAAAAATTGATCATCTGTTAAGCTATTTATTAATTCTGTAATTATTTTTTTCATCATTTATTTACCTCTATATATTAAAAATATACCTAATTTTAGGTATATTTTATAAATATCAAGAGTTTTCGACAAAATTAAAGGAATATTTTAAAAAAGAAATAAGTATTGGACCAACTTTAAAAATCTTTCCTAATATATTAGAAGTAAATGAAGAAGAACAAAATAAAATTTTATATGATAACTGAGATACTAATATTTTTGAACTGAACAAAAATGAAAATTTAGAGGTTATAACAATTAATAGGCAATCTTGTTTGTCTTTATAACATAATAGAATTCAAAGTATATTAGCTGCTCATTTCTTTAACCAAGATTATAAGGTTAAAATAGAAAAATTTAATTTTATTGATTTATATGTAGAAAATGAAAATGAAACTAAAATTTTTGAAATTAAAACTTCTGGAACTGAAATATATAAAGCGATTGGACAGATTTTAGTATATGAAAACTTTGTACTTTCTAATAATTTACAAAAATCTAAGTTTGAAAAAATAATTTTATTTGATAAAATTTACTCTTATGATTCAAAAATTTTATTGACACTTAAAAAATATAATATTGAACTAAAGGTAATTTCAGATTATATATAAAATTGTTTTATAATTAATTATTTTTTTAATTTTATTACTAGGTAAAATAATTAATTGTTAATTAAAACTACACAAGATAAGTGTAAAAATAGTTTTAAATTATATTTATTTAAATGAAGTTATTAGTGAATCATTGTATTTATTTTTGGATTTAACCATTTTTACAAAGAGATAGTTTAAAACTATTGTTAAACTAGTGACTAAAATAATATTAGAACTCACCTGGGAAAATATTTGTAAAATCCTTGGTAATAGTGCATAATATAAATAAAGTAAAAAGGAGTCTAGATAACAATGTCAAATTTTCTGGGTGGCAGTATGACAATGAATGTCATTTTAGTAGTAATTGTAGTTGCAGTTATTATTTTTGCAATTGTTTCTTCAATTATGGGACGAAAATCGCAGAGTCTTGAACGAGAAAAGCGTAAAAAACAAGTTAAAGATAAAATTAAACAGTATATTAAAGAAACTGACAATCGTAAAAACTTACGCTTAGAATATGAAAAAGTTATTGCTCGTAAGGGGAAAGAATTTAAATATCGTGATATCTTTGATGTTATTGTTGATATTTATGAAGCAAAAACTAATTCTTTTTTAGAACAAAAAGCTTTTGAAATTGAAGGAATTTCAAAAAAAATTAGTAAAAAACAATATGAAACAACTTGAACTGTTAATCAAGAAATTGATTTAGACGATACTAAACATCGCATTGAAATTAGTGAGAAGAAAGTTAAATTAACAAAAGAGGAAAAGAAGGCAGCTAAAATTACGGCAAAACAAGAATATGAAGCTCATCGTGCGGAAATGGTCAAAAAACGTGAAGAAGAGCGCAAATTACGAAAAGCAGGACAACTACCTGTTGAGGAACGACCAAAACCGAAACCTGAGAAATTTGTCCCAAGAAAATAAGCGTAGTCTTATTTTCTTTATCTTTTAGGGGATTGGAACAAATAACGAAAGTGAAGTGCAACAAATGGATTCATTCGTAACATTAAAAAAAGAGGATTTTAAACGCTTTAAAAAATGTTTAAAAATTGCGTGGACATTAGCATCACGGACTAACTTAAAAACAGTCCAACAGTGAGTAACAGAACAAAAAATTTCTGTCTTTTTTGATTTACAAGATAACATTAATAGTGCCAAAATTAATGATAGTGATTTTATTGGTAGTGATGATGATGAAAGCGAAGTTGGGTCAGGATTGTTTATGCCAAACTTATATGATTTAGCGTTAGAGACTTACTGACCCGCTGATAAAGATGACACGATTAGTGATGATGTCCGCTCTTTTATGGATGATGTTCAATCAACTATTACCAATCCAATTGATTTTTATCCCGGTGAAACAATTGCCGATGGGAACGAAGTTGGGCAACGAGCACGAGAATACTTTATGCGTGATCATAACTATTTTAATTTAGAACACTATAGTAAGAAAATCGCTTTTGCCAAAACAACGGAAGTATTAGCTAATCCAAACTATGATGTTTATTTTGAACCATCCTTTATTTATAACAATTGTATTACGAAGTGTGATATTTTAAAAAAACTACCCGATGGAACTTATCACTTAATTGAGGTTAAAGCTTCAACGGGACGTAAATATAACAAAGATTTACAAATGTATGTTGATAAACCAGTTAAAGATGAATATGGTTATGATGTGGCGTACCAATATTATGTTTTAACTGGCGTTGGATTAACAATTAGTCGCGTTTCTTTAATGTTATTGAATTCAGAATATCAACGTGTTGGTGATATTGATGATGATGAATTATTTATGTTTCAGGATTGATATAAATTACCAACAAAAACGTTAGCACCAGTTAGTTTATTAGAATTTTGTCAACAAATGTTAACAGGAACATTTGTGAAACGAGTTGCAAAAAATCGTTTAATTACTGATGATTTAGCATTAATTAAAAGTTATTTCGCAAAGCCAGCTGTTGAAGTTTTTCCCTTATTTACGCAAGAACAATGTTTTAATGCGAAAGGAGATCGCTATGGGTATGGGTATTGTCAACACGCAACAGATTATTTACCAGAACATCACAGTGTGTTTGAATTAACCCGTGGAATGGAAAAGAAGACCTTATTAAAGTATCAAGAACATATTGATTATTTAACAGATGTTATTTTACCATTTACTTTTCAACAATCATCGTATGAAAAAAAACCAATTTTATTTTCAGTTAAACAACAACGTCAAATTTTAGCGGTTCAAGATAATGCCCCAGTTATTGACCCAACACAAATTGAGCATATTAAAGCAGTTTTAGCGAAATATCAATATCCGTTGTATATGTATGACTTTGAAACAATGAAAGCAGCGGTGCCGCGGTTTGATTATTCTTATTCGTATCAACAAATTCCGTTTCAATACTCCGTTCATATCATTAAAGATCAGTACTTTAATTATCATGATGAAGCAACGATGGAACACTATGCTTTTTTAGCTGATGGGGATGGTGATCCACGTCTACAATTAATTGAACATTTAGTAACGGATTTGTTTCGTGCCGAGGTCGGAGTATATGTTGCTTATTATAAGAGTTTTGAATGTAAAGTATTATCCGAATTAATTAATTATTTAGCAATTTTAATTAGCAAAACTACTGAGCAAACAATAATTACAACTTATCAAACATGACAACAAAAATTAGCCATTATTCGAAATAAAACAATTGACCTAATGGATTTTTTTCAAGATTTTATGATTTATAAAAAAGAATTTTATGGTTCAGTATCAATTAAAAAAACCCAACCAGCTTTTGATAACCAGTTTACATATCAAGCGTTAAAGGTGCAAAAGGGGGATATGGCAAGTGAAATCTTTCGCCGTCGGGTAGAAAATAACATTCCAAGTACAATTTGAAAAACCTTTTTTCGAGAGGAAATGTTAAAATATTGTAATCGTGATACTTTGGCAATGGTTGTCATTTACCAACATATTATTCATTTAATGAAAAACTTATCATTAGAAAAGGGAGGCAAAGAGAATGCAAAAGTATAAAGTAATTTTTATGGGAACACCTGTTTTTGCAACAGCAGTTTTAACCGCATTAACAAAGTTAGCACCAACAATTGAATTGATTGGGATTGTAACGCAACCTGATCGCAAAATTGGTCGTAATCAAAAGATTCAGTTTTCACCAGTTAAAGAATTTGGGTTAGCACATCAAATTCAAGTTTTTCAACCAGAAAAAATTAATGATCTTTACACCGAATTAGAAGCATTACAACCCGATGTGATTGTGACATGTGCTTATGGGCAGTTTATTCCGGAACGAATTTTAAAACTAGCAAAAATTAATTGTATTAATGTTCATGCTTCATTATTGCCAAAATTACGGGGTGGCGCCCCAATTCATAAAGCAATTATGTATGGTGAACAAGAAACGGGGATTACTTTAATGAAAATGATTAAAAAAATGGATGCGGGGGAAATGTATTTCCAAGAAGCCTTAACAATTGCTGCTGATGAAACCGCTTCATCATTACATGATCGCTTAATGACATTAGCAGGAGGGATGGTTGAAAAATCCTTATTAGATATTATTACTGGTCAGCAGTTAGGAACCACGCAAGATGAGAAGCAAGTAACATTTGCTTATAACATTACTCGTGATGAAGAAAAAATTAATTGGTATTTACCAAAACAAAATATTTATGATCAAATTCGGGGATTGTATGCTTGACCAATTGCTTATACTACCGTAGATAATGTTATTTACAAAATTCATCAAGCGGTTATTGCGGAAGAACCATTAACCGAAAAAGATGTTGATTTAGTAAATGGCACCATTATTGCTGTTTTAAAAACAGGAGTTAAAGTTAAAGTTGAAGATGGATACTTATTAATTACACGGTTGCAACGCGAAGGCAAAAAAGTAACGGAAGCAAAAAATTATTATCATACTCCATCTTCAGAAATAACTTCCGGAAATATTTTTATTTAATTATGTATCGCTTAAAATCTTTAAAATATTTAGTTACAACAGCGTTAATCACGGCGTTGTTAGTAACAGTTGCCTATATTTCGCAGTTTATTCGGCTTGGGAATGGCAAAGGAATATTACAGTTAGCAGATGGGTTATTTTTATCCTTAATAACTTTGATTAAAGGACCAATGTTATTAATTAGTGGTGTGTTGTATGTTACAATTATTGATATTATTACCGATGGTTTTATTTTTATTCCAGTTTCAATTGTCATTAGAGTGTTAATGTTTCTTATTACTTATTTTTTAGCACGGGTGATAAGCCGCTATGGGGCAATCTTTTTAAGTAGTTTAATGCTATTATGATATGTTTTATATAGTTATTTATTATTTGGTTCAGCTGTTGCAATTCTTGAATTAATTAATGATGCAATTCAAGTTGCTGTTTCAACTGTTGTTGGTATTACCTTAGCTGTTGTTTTTGCTTGGGTTAACAAACATAGTACGAATAAAATTTGAGATGATGAACAATTTTGACATTATAAAAAGAGTAACCAATAGGATTACTCTTTTTGCTTGTTACAATGTTCGTGCTGATAAACTAATAATTTTTAAGGTTTCTTCAATTTTATCTTTTAGATAATTTAAATAATAATAGTTAATAACAGAGTCCCGTAACACTTGCAAGCTGTCTCCGTAGTTTGCTTCTAGTTGTTTTTTACAGTAGGCAAAGATTCGATCATTTTCTTGTCGCATATCTAGATTAACTTTAAAATGTTGACGGTATAGCTTGCGATATTCGTTTAAAGCATTACTAATGCGGTTATGGATGAATTCAGTACTTTGATCAATTACTTTCATAATTTGATAAATTAACCCTTCGTGTTGTTGTAACTTAACTTGTTTCGTATTGAATGTTTTTAAATTTTTTAGTAAGGTATAAAGCCAATCTTTTTTTGTATCAGAAATTTTCTCAATATTACTAACTAAATTTACTTCATTCATCAATTGATTGTAGTATTTTATAAAATCACTATCCATTAGTTTTCCTCTTTTCATCGTTATAAAAAATATTGATAATAATCGATTTATTTTCCCCTTAATTTCTAACTTGTATATTATATTATATAATATTTTTTCTTAAAATTCAAGCAAGCACTTTGTCCCCTAAGGGTTCGATAATTTGGATTTATGATGAGAATTAAGGTTGAAACAACTATCTTTTTTAAAATTATGTATAATAATATCAGAGAGATAACTGATCTTACTGTAGGAAGGGTTCGGGTTTAGAATGGATAAAAAATTAATTCGCAATTTTTCAATTATTGCCCACATTGATCATGGGAAATCAACCTTAGCTGATCGCATCTTAGAATTAACAGGGACTGTTGATAAACGAGAAATGCAAGAGCAACTATTAGATTCAATGGATTTAGAACGTGAACGGGGAATTACAATTAAGTTAAATTCAGTCCAGTTAAAATACCATGCGAAAGATAACCAAGAATATATTTTTCATTTAATTGATACGCCAGGACATGTTGATTTTACCTATGAAGTATCACGGAGCTTAGCTGCTTGTGAAGGCGCTATTTTGGTGGTTGATGCTGCACAAGGAATTGAAGCACAAACCTTAGCAAATGTTTATTTAGCAATTGATAATAATTTAGAAATTATTCCTGTCATTAATAAGATTGACTTACCATCAGCAGACCCAGAACGTGTTAAAGAAGAAATTGAAAAGTTAATTGGGATTCCAACGACTAATGCTCCATTAATTAGTGCAAAAACTGGCCTTAACATTGATCAAGTGCTAGAAGCAATTGTACAATATATTCCAGCGCCTTTAGATGCTGATGATAATAAACCGTTACAAGCTTTAATTTTTGATTCGCATTATGATAAATACCGTGGGGTAATGGTTTCAATTCGAATTAAACAAGGAACAGTCCATATTGGGGATAAGATTAAATTAATGAACACTAATGCGATTTATGAAGTAACAGAATTAGGGGTTAAAACCCCAAAGGAAGTTAAAAAAGATTTCTTATTTGCTGGTGAAGTTGGGTGATTAGCGGCAAGTATTAAAATGGTTCGTGATGTCCGAGTAGGAGATACGATTACAACTGTTGCTAATCCGGCCGTTGAACCATTATCAGGGTATAAAAAAATGAATCCAATGGTTTTTTGTGGATTATATCCGATTGATTCAGCAAAGTACAAAGATTTAAAAGAAGCGTTAGAAAAGATTCAATTATCTGATGCATCGTTAGTATATGAACCAGAAACTTCACAAGCATTAGGTTTTGGTTTTCGTTGTGGGTTTTTAGGGTTATTACATATGGATGTGATTCAAGAACGGTTAGAACGTGAATATAACTTAGAATTAATTGCAACAGCACCATCAGTAATTTATCATATTTATTTAACAAATAAGGAAATGATTACCATTGATAACCCAAGCGATTTACCACCCGTGCAAAAGATTGACCGGATTGAAGAACCTTTTGTTAAAGCAACAATTATGACCCCTGATCAATATATTGGCCCATTAATGGAATTATGTCAAAATAAACGGGGAACATATGTTAATTTAGAATATATTGATGATACCCACCGAATTTTAACATATGAAATGCCACTAAATGAAATTGTTTTTGATTTTTTTGACC
Source organism: Spiroplasma endosymbiont of Sarcophaga carnaria (assembly GCF_964019595.1). NCBI lineage: Bacteria > Bacillati > Mycoplasmatota > Mollicutes > Entomoplasmatales > Spiroplasmataceae > Spiroplasma > Spiroplasma endosymbiont of Sarcophaga carnaria. Next base: position 324,808 of record NZ_OZ026456.1, on the reverse strand, counting down.
GCTTAAAATCAATTAGTAAGGGTTATGCTTCTTTGGATTATGAATTTATTGGTTATCGTCCAAATAAACTAGTAAAAATGGACATTTTATTAAATGGCGATGTTATTGATGCGTTATCGATTATTGTTCATCGTGATTTTGCGTATGGTCGGGGAAAAGCATTATGTGCTAAGTTAAAAGAAATTATTCCCCGTCAAAACTTTGAAGTTCCAATTCAAGCTGCCATTAATCATAAAGTTATTGCTCGCGAAGATATTAAAGCAATGCGAAAAAATGTTTTAGCAAAATGTTATGGTGGTGATATTACTCGGAAAAAGAAATTACTAGAAAAACAAAAAGAAGGAAAAAAACGAATGAAGGCAATTGGGTCAGTTGAGGTCCCACAAGAAGCTTTTATGGCCGTTTTAAAATTAGATGATTAATTGCTATTCGCAGCAATTTTTACTGTAAATTATTTTTTTAAAATTTTTCTGAAATAATAAGTGATATAATAATGAGTATAAAATAGGATAGTTTAATAAAGTAGCGGGTGATGATAATGGTCAAAAAATTTAATAGTTTTTATCATAAATTTCTTAGTTCATTTTTGTTAATGTTACTTTTTTATATTTTCTTCTTCTGAGGAGTAGGGATAATTTATCAGCTTGATCATATGCTTTTTGATAATGTTATTTTTAATTTAGGATATATTGTTTTAATTTCCTTCATTTCTGCTTTTGTAGTGGGAATTTTAACTCAAATTTTAATTAATTTTCGTTATTATCAATATTCATTTGAACAGTGTAAATTATTATTAAAAACTAATTGATTAGTGTTATTAACATAGTCATTAAATTTAATTATTCTGACATTAATTTTGTATAATAATTTTCAAAAATATATTAATTTAATTAATAATCAACATTTTCAACCGTTATTATATTTAGTTTTATTAAACGTATTATGTAAATCTAAGCTCCAAATTTATCTCTTGTTATTTTAATAATAACACTTTTTAAAAGAAGTGCAACTATTTTTTTAAAAAAATAAATTATTTTTAAATTTACCCTATTTTTGGCATATTTAAACACACTGAAAAATAATTTATTAAATTACTTCAAATAAACTTATCTAAAATTCTCTAAAAATACTTCTTTTGAAGTTCTTCAATTAAGAACGGGCCTTAATTTTTCATTTATAATATCGACTACTAAATCTATTTCTTGTTGCGTAACAAGATTAAAATCTGTCCCCCTACCATATCGTTTTCTAAATTCACGGTTTAGTCTTTCAATTAATGGTTTTTGTTGTGGTTTACCAGGGTCACAAAAATAAACTTGTGTTTCAGCAAATATTTCTAATTCTCTTCATTTACTAAATTATTTTCCTCTATCAGTTATTATTCCTTTAATTTTCCCAAATAAATTATTACTTATAACAATATCTTTAAACTTTTCCACAACTTCATTAGCAGTATGATTTTTTAATTTCATAACAAAATAACTTTTACTATTTTGTTCAACTAAAACCAAATTACTATATTGATGCTCTTTTCCAACTACGGTATCCATTTCAAATCAACCAACATCAGTCTCTTTATTATCAATATCTCATATTGATTTAAATCTTTCATCTAATTTCCCACGATTATCAGGTCTTTTCTTTGTTCTATTTCTTCTACCACCATTTAATAAATTTTTCTTTAACAAACCCAAAAGACCTAAAAAAATTCATTTATAAAATGTTTTAAGACAGGCAGGAAATTTGATACCAAATTTTATTAAAAATCGCTGAATAATTTCTGCTGGTGAATCACCCAAAATATTAAATCGTAAATTTAAAAATTCTTGTTGTTCTTCTGTAAATGTAGGTATTTTTTTAATACACTTTTGTCGTTTTTTATAATAATCATCATGTGCCTCACGGGCATTATAATCTTCTATATTTGTAAATCTATTAATTTCTCTTTTAACAGTATTAATATCTCTTCCTGTTTGTCTTGATATTTCAGATAAATTAAGTGTGCCATTTTTCTTTTTGCAACTATCAGATAAAAATAAATCCTTAAAAAATCTTCGTTCATCATATTTTACATGTGTATAATCTTTCATTACTCTATATTTCCTCCAATTCTTTTATAAAAATAGTTATACATTAAATTTATAAAAAAGATAAATTTTCTTTAATTTTGTCGAAAACTCTTGATATTTATAAAATATACCTAAAATTAGGTATATTTTTAATATATAGAGGTAAATAAATGATGAAAAAAATAATTACAGAATTAATAAATAGCTTAACAGATGATCAATTTTTAGAATTTTATGAAAAAATAAAACAACAAGCAGACTTAATTAAAAAACAAAAACGTTTAAATGAAATTGATCAAAAATTTAGAGATAAAGGCATTATATGTCCTAATTGCAAATCTTTTCATTGTGTTAAAAATGGTCATAATTCCGAAGGAAAACAAAAATATTTATGTAAAAAATGTCGTGCTAGTTTTGATGCATTTCGTCATCATTTTACTTATTGAAGTCATTTAAATTATGAACAGTGAAATTTATTAATTCAAATTTCATTGTTAGGACAATCTAGTAAAATAATTTCTCGTTTTATTAAAACAACCCCAAAAACCGCTTGATATAATCGACAAAAATTAATGCAATCAAAACAATTAGAAAATACACAGTTAAAATTTAAAAAATTAAATGGTCAAATCCAAATGGATGAAACATTTATTAAAGAAATTCATAAAGGCAATTTTAAAGATAAATTTGATAAACGAAAAACTCATCTCGATCCATTTTCAACTGATACCAAATGCTGTATTCAAATGGCAGTTGATAGCAATAATAATATTTTTGTTCAATCCACCAATACCAAAAGATTACAAAAACAATGGATTATTGAAAATATGAATAAGCAACTAATTAAAGAAAAATCAATAATTATTTCTGATATGCAACCACTATATTTATTAGTAGCAAAACAAACAAATTCTACTCTATATTCCACCAAAACTAGTACAAACCCTGATACTAGTTATCAAAAGTTAAATAAGATTAGTAAATTACAATCCAGTCTTAAAGAAGCCTTAATTCATTATCATGGTTTGGGTTTCACTAATATTCAAAATTATTTAAAGCTCTGAAAATGAAAATACCAACACAAAGGTTTAACACCAAACCAACAATCAACGGTATTATATTTTAACGTTTAAAAAATTTAAAGCAAAATCATAATCTTACACAAAATTAGTTTTCAAATTGTCATATTGATGATTTTTTTTATTTCATCAAGAGTTTTCGACAAAATTAAAGTAAATTTTCACATTTTTTTAAATTAAAATTATTGACAAATATATTATTAATTATATAATTATATTGTAACAAGCTCCAATTTATCTCTATATGCTTGTATACTAAAATAAAAAGTAAAGTAATTTACTTTTTTTTATTTTGATGTAAAATATAAATAATAAAAAGAACCGCGATGGTTCTTTCATAGTTTTTATTTACTCTTTTATTTAATCATATTCATTAAATAATAGCAATTTTAATATGCAAAAAGGAGTAAAAAATGAAAGAATTTAATCCAAATAAAGCAAGTTTGGCAACTTTTTATCGTAAAATAGAGCAATTTTGAGAAAATAAATCACCCAATAAACCATATACTTTGAATGATTTAACCAATGAATTCAATCTTTCTAACAGATGAAAGCACGAAACTTACAAGAGCGAAAAGATAGTTCCTTTACTTGAAAAACAAGTTGATAGAATTGAAAGTGAAATAATTAACTTTATGATGAAATCACATGATGGTGCTAAATTATATTGACAACGAGCATTTAATTATAAATATTCACTGAAAGAAAAACAGTTAGAACAAGAATTAAACTTAAATAATCAACAACCAATAATTGTTAATTTACAAACGGATATTAGAGATATTAAAAAAGAAAGTGATAATAATGCTTAATCATTTTACTTATTTGTTAGAAACTCCTTATTGATTATTACAAAATAGTAGTATTGGTAATAAATATCCCTTTGCTAAAAAATATGAGTTAGTTAATGAAATTAATCAAATTGGAACACGATATAGTGGTAAGACTATTTCAAATATTAAAATGTTTGGTGAATTATTAAAAATTAGTTTATTAATTAAAGAACCAATTTGTATCATTGCTAGTATGTATTGAAGTAAGGATTTAAAAGATAGTGTATTTCAAAATATATGAAATATGTTAGATGAAAATCATATTCCTTATACTATTAACTTATCAAATTTTACTTTTACTTTATCAAATGGTAGCAAAATATATTGTAAAGGTTTACATTCACCAAGCCGGAAAGAAAAATTAAAAGCTTTTGCTGATTTGAATAAATATAAATTAGTAATTGATTGAAGAGAAGAATGTGACCAATTTCAACAAAAAGATTTAAGTGATTTAGAATTTGCTATTCGTGGTTATCAAAATAAAATAACAATTAATACATGTAACCTTGAAAGCTTAAAAAGATATATTGTTGATTATTGTAATGAATTAATGCCTTTTAATGAAGAAATAATGCGTAGTAAATATTAACAAATTAATTATATCGAAAAATGAAATATGAAAATTATTATTCATTATTCTAGTTGAAGACTTAATTATGAATTACCACAAAATAAAGTTAATGAACAATTAAGATTAGAACAATTAGATATTGAAAGAGCAAGAGTATGGAGTTGAGGATTGCCTGGTAATACTAGTGGTTCAATTTTTGCAAGATATATTGATATTATGCAAGCAACAGATATTATTCAACCAACTAAATTATTAGGTGGTGTTGACTTAGCAAACTCTACTAGCCCCAAAGGGCATACAACAGCAGCGAGTTTTTGAATATATAATTCATTTGATAAAAAAGCATATAAAGTAGCAGAATATGCACACTCAAATGCTACGCAACAATTTAAAGGACCATTAGAACAAGTTAAAGATATTTTAGAGTTTTACAACAATCAATTAAATCAATATTTTAATTTAATTCAGCAAGGTATATCAATTAATGTTGATGATAGTGCTTATGCAACATTAGAAAGTTTAAACCGATAGAAATATAATTATACTTTTGGTCAATACATGAATTTTAAACCAGCACAAAAGCAGAAGTTTAAAATAAAACATCGTGTAGAAGCATTTACAATGTTAATAAATACTAATCAATTAAAATGATTATGAGAAAAATGTCCTGTAAGTAAAACCCAATATGAATTAATTCAATGAGAAGATAAGCCCGATGCAAGAGAAGAACGAATGTTAGATTTATATGATGACACATTTGATAGTGATTTTTATGCTTTACACTTTGAATTAGTACCGATGGTTAAACATAATAGTTCAGAAGATTATAAATTATGACAACAAAGGGAGTGAATAACTTAATGAAAAAAGATATTTATGTAATACATGATGAACGTGTAATAAATGCAAAAAGACCATATATGTCTGTTTGTGGACAAGTTAAAAAAAGACTTTGTCAAGAATTAAATAAAGATAATATCGCAATATGTAATTTAAATTTATATAACGAATATATTAATAAATATCAAAAAGTTAAAGTATGTGTACAAGTTTTAGCAAATGAACCAAATTTATTAACAGTAAATATTATTAATTATGCACTTATTTTAAAATTAAAGGAGCAAAATAACAATGAATAATACTTTCCATAGTTTACCAAACTTAAATGATATTAATAGTGTTTTAAAATTTTATAATTATGATTGAACTATTAATTTAGCCAATATTATTGCTCGTCATCAAATGCGATTAGTAAATGGTAAAGATATTTTATTTAAGTCTCATCGTAAAGACATTTTAGAAAAATTAAATTGATGATATGAAACTTATAAAATAAAAGAAAAATTAGATAAAAATGAATTAACAGCAAGTTTAATGGGCAAAACTATTTTTGGTTTATTAGAAACTAGTGATGGAAATATTGATTTATGAATTAATCCTTTTAACTTTAAATCTCGTGTAAGTAAAATAAACGAAATTGAACAAGGTGCTGATATTTGATTAAATTATCATCAATCAGATAGTGGTTTTATTTTAAATTTAATTTGTACCAAAGATAAAATAGTTATAAAAGGTTGACCTAAAAATAATGAAGTAGTTGTTGGACAAAGTAAAACACAAATTAAAGATGATGTTAAACCTGTTTTAGTACAAGAATTTAAAAATAAATTAGGCATAGTTCCTTTTTGAGAAATGATTAATGAACCTAACCCCTTATTTTTATCTACATCAACTACATTAAACCTATGACCTACAATGGCAAATTGTTATAAATTACAATTTGATTTAGAAGATAGTTTTAATATTAAATCAAAAGAAAGATGAGCAAATCGTACTCATTGATATGGAATATTAGATGATGATTTAATGACTGCTTATAACAAAGGTAATAAAAAAGTATTACAAGATGCTTTTGATGATATTTTTATTCAATCAGGTCAATCAGCAGTAGATGGTCAATTATCCCAATCTTTACAAGTAGTACAAGGTACACCAACATTAGAAACATATACTGAAGACCAAAAAGCAATTATTGAACAAGTATACTTAGCATGTCATTTTTCTAGTCCTTTTGGTGATAAATCAGATAATGACCAAAATAAAACACAGTCATTATTAACTAAAACAAAAGACTTAGAAAAACAAGCATATTTACAAGCATATCGTAAGCAATACTATACTAAAATGTTTGATACTGTTTTAAAATATTATGGTTTATGAGATGGTGTTGGTGAACGAGAATATGGTTTTGATTTTGTTAGTGCTAGTTTAGTTGACCAAATGCGACAAAATGAACTAATTACTGCTAGATTAGATAATGGCACAATGGAACCAATAAGAGCAATTACTGAATATGATAATATTGATGAATTAGAAGCAACCAAATATTTTGAAAAAGTAGAAGCATGACAAGACAAAATGCAAGCCAAAGAAATAAAACATAATAATAAATTACTAGAATATGATGAAACTGGTAATAATCAAAATGCCTTACAAGGTAGAACAGAAATTAAGGAGAATTAAAAAATGAGTAGAATTAACCCAGCAGTTATCGAAGAATTAAGAAGACAAGCCCATGATACTTTAATAGATATCAGAGAAAACATAAAAGACAATCGTCATTGAATGGTCTTTCCTTTTAATGTTTATAGTTCATATATCCCTGATACTGAAACAGGATGAAAACCTAATAATGCCAAACCCAGTGATTATGGTAGTTATTCAAGAATATTTGATAATATGGAAAGTACTATAGCTCAATGACAAGATAGTTTAAAAATAGTCCAAAAATATAAAGGTGAAGAAATTAATATTTTAACGATTGATGATTTTAATAAACAACCAATTAACTCAACTATATGAGTAAATAATGAAACACCTTTTGCTATAAAATTAAAAGATGAAAATAATAATATTTATTGAAAATTAATTGATGGTGAAAATATTTATGATATTAATAGAATGTTAGAATACTCAAATCAATATAAATTAAGTTATTTTATTAATAATGATAATAAAGCCGATAATTTTTATACAAAAGAAGTTAAAGTTGGTAAATATTGAGATGCTTATATGATTGATGATAGAAGTTCAATTCAATTTGGTGAAGCAAAATTTGAACAAGTATTTACTCAACAATCAACTGAAAGACAATATACTTTATTAATTTTAGATGAAGATGTAAATAAATTAAATATTAATGATTATTATAATTTTTATACTGTATTTAATGATCGTGGTTTAAATATTGGTGGTGGTGATATTAATTCTGCACCACAAGATAGACAATGATTATATCCATCAAATGTTATTAATTATTATTCACCTTATGATGGTAGTTTTTTATGACAAGAAATTACCTTTTCAAGTATTAATGACAAAATTAGTAATAGTGGTTTATCAGTGCGACAATTTATTCAAACATCAGCACCCGGTGAAGGTTATTGTTTTCCTAAAATAACTTATGATGGAAAATTAAATAAAGGAATTATTGAATTAGATGATATTTTATTAAAAGACCCAGGTGTTAGAGCAACGGCAGTTAAATTTTATGGTAATCCTATCTTTTTTGATATGCCAGTTATTGGTCGGCCAATTATTAAAGGTCAATTTAATCAAAAAGTTATGAATTCCCGTGATTTATTAATGTATAACATGTATCCTGCCCCACCTGACAAAGTAAATACTTATGCTGCTCCAGAAGTAAGTTGATATAACATTCAAGGTATTCAACCAACAATGATAACGGGTTATGAAGATTGAAAAAAAGATATGGAAAGTAGATACGACTTTTGAAATCAAAAAAATAGTGAGGGTATTGTAATAACTGATAAAGCTAGTTCAACAGCAACTAATCCTACGGTTGGGACAACTATTCATAAAGAAGATAATGACTCTAAATTTTATTGGTCTAAAAATTGAATGATTACTCCACCAAACAAAATAAAAGTAAATAATGAAAATGTTAATAATATAATTAGTACCCAAGCATCATCATATTTTAGAAGAAAAGATGAATTTGGTAATACTGTCGGACAAGTTCAAATTGAATATAATAAAATGGGTAAATGTAATGTTTGAGATATTTTAAATATGAATAATTTTATTAATCGCCAAATTACAGTATTACCTTTAAACTATACGCAAAAGTTAGTTTTTAATCCTTTTACGATACCAGGTGGAGTTGGTAAGTTCTTAAACTTTATTTCATTTGGTATTCCCTGAGGATGAGTAATTAACCAAGATGAAAAAACTTGACCTAATTTTCAATGACTTAATGGCTTTATGAGTGCAAATATTTATAGTTTCTATAATGATGCTTTTTGGTCTGAAAAATCAAAAGGTAAAGGTTATTTACCATTTGAAATATTTAGAGAACAAGGAAATGATAAAGTTGGTGCTATTTTTGGAGCAAATGCTACTAGCTTAGGTTTTACAACTTTATTAACAGATAAAATACAAGGTACTATTTTAACTAAGGATGGTAAACCAACAGAAGAATTAGTTTATTCAACATATAATTTAAAACAATTAAATGAAAAAACAAATAGAGTTTATTTAATTAATGAATTAGTAAGAGCAGTAGATGCTCAAACACCAGTTAGTGATAGTGAAAAAGATAATTATTGTGAATTCTTACAAACACCAGATGGAACAAATTGTAGTTATATTATTGATATTTTTTCAATCCAAGCATTATATAAAGGTAATTTTGAAATTATCTTTTATGCTGATAACCCATATACAAATAATGAAGAAGATTATTTACGCTTATCAGTATGGAGTTTTCGTGGTAAAACAAAAAGTACATTAAATAATTATTTACGCGATATGACAACTAATTATAAAACTAGTTTCTTACTCCCACATGATTATGAAATACCAACATTTAATTACCCACAATATGTTCTTCCACCAGTACCATATAATTACCCAGAATATACAAAAGATATTATGCCCTCTATTGCAGTACAACCATTAAAAACTAAAATTACAGCACCAGCACAATGCCAACTTGCACCAGCACCATTTGGTGGTGTTAATTTATTTGATGATAAAACAAAACATAATGGTTATTATGAAATGGAAATTGATTTAAAACAAATTGACCCAACTATTCAAAGTATCAGTAAATTCCAAGATGCTTATAAAACTATCGAAATAAGTAATCTTAATAATATACAAGTAGAATGTTGACAACCAGATATAGAAAATTTTATTCCAAATAGAAATGTTAATTTATTAACCGGGTATGCAAATTGTAATAAAACAATATGTTTGTTAGAAGATTTAAATTTATTAGAAAGTGGTTATTCACAAGTTGATAAAGTTAATTTTCCAAATATTTTTACAATAAATACGAAAGAAATAACTAATGATATTAAAACGCTTGATACTTTTAAAACTAATGGATTACCAGAAAAATATTATGAAAACACTTATGAACCTAGAAATAAACCTCCTTTAGGGCTTTGAAAAATTTACTTTTTATTACAAATAACAAAACTATATAATAATGATAATGATAAAATTAAAGAAATAAAATTACAAGCATATTATACTAATGATGTAAAATTAAAAATTAGATTTTCAAAAGTATTGATTGCTAAATTAATAGGAAAACCAAATACTAAAATTAATTTCGGTAATGATAAAGATATTACAATAGATGTTTCTAACCCAAATGTTTTAGGTATTAGAAATAAAAGTGATAACCCTGTTAAAATTACATTTAAACCAAGATAAAAGAAAAAGAGATTTTACATCTCTTTTTTTATTCACCACCAACTTTTACATTACCATCATTATCAATAATTAAATCTAGTTTCTCAGTATCTAAATTTCAACGATAAACCGATTTAAAATAGGTTTTATTTTTTATATATTCTCGTCATTGGACGATAGAAACGATATTATTAATTTTACCAATTACTAAATCTACAGGAAAATATGGAGCTTTATATAAAAATAATTCATAGTTACTTTTTAAGTCTATTTCTTTTGTTTGCTTATCAGAAAAAAAAGTATCATTTTTAAACTTACTAGTTTCTCACTTATTTTTTGGGTTTGTTCTTCAAACTACATAATATCATTTATTATCAACTGTATTAAATGGTTTTTCTTGGGGTGTTATTCATTCTAAATTATTTTTAATAGTTTCATTTGTTGTATTTATTTGGTTTTCTTTTTTTAAATGTTCTAATTCTTCTTTTGTATATTCTTGTGCTTTATTACAAGCAACTAAACTTGTTGTACTTGTTCCTATTAAAGTGATTGTTCCTATAAGACTTAATATTTTTTTCATTTGATTATTTCCTCTTTTATTATCAATTAAGTGAATCTATTGAAACAGTATAGTTAACATTTACATTATTAGTATAAACATTTTTATCAGCGGAAGTGATTTTTGCACTACTGTTAGTAATATTCTCAACGTTGATTTTTCTAATATTTAAGTCGGTATACATTTCTCTTAGTTTATTTTTAATTTGTTCTTTTGTTGGATTAGATAAATTTTCAGTTTTAAATTCACCTAAATTATTATTTGTAATAATTTTATTTAAATTAATATTAGATGTAAAATTAACAACTACTTCACCACTTAAAATATCTTTTTGTTTATAACTTATTTTTGCATATGTAGGAGTTATATTTTTAACTTCAAAATCATTTATAATATCTGCTAAATTTGGATTTTTTTCTTTTAATTTATCTTTAATTTGTTGTTCTGTTGGTAAATTTAAACCATTAGTTATAATTGAACCCAATTCAATTTTTTTAATAATTGATTTTACTGGTCTACTATATTTAATATTTAATTCACCATTATAAATATTTATATCATTTGAATTAACTTTAGCATTACTTGTTGTAATACTTGTAACATTAATTTTTGTTGTGTCTAATTGTGGGTTTAATTCTAATAATCTAAACTTAATTTGTTCTTCATAACCATTACCTAATTTTGAAAAATCTATTTCTCCTAAATTAGGGTTTGCAATAACATTGTTTAAAGGTATAGATTTATCAACTATAAAAGTAAGTGTTGTTTCTCCAGAAAATCCATCTATAGTAATATTTACAGAATTACTAGTAATATTTTTGACTTTAATTTGTTCAGCCGCTATGTGTGGATATTTATTAATTAATTTATCTTTGATTTGTTGTTCTGTTGGAATGTCAGCTCCATTAGTTTTAAAAATAGGACTTTGTGTTTGTCTTTTTACTCTTATACTTTGTTTTTTTTGATAAGGGCTGGCAGCAATTGTTGTTGGTACTGCACTTCCACTAATTGCTAATACGCTTAATAAACTAAGTAATTTTTTCATTACGTGTTTTTTCTCCTTTTCTTATCTTGAAACTATTTATTGAAATTCTTTATCAAGATTTACCTTCAGTATATATATATATATATATATATGCAAGCAAAATTATGAATTATGTAATAATTTTATTCTTAAAAATAATGCTTATTACGCGTTTTAATGACTAAATTAGTAATCAAATATATTAAGTTTAGTTATAATATATAAAAAGTATTGCTTTAATTTTGTCGAAAACTCTTGATGAAATAAAAAAAATCATCAATATGACAATTTGAAAACTAATTTTGTGTAAGATTATGATTTTGCTTTAAATTTTTTAAACGTTAAAATATAATACCGTTGATTGTTGGTTTGGTGTTAAACCTTTGTGTTGGTATTTTCATTTTCAGAGCTTTAAATAATTTTGAATATTAGTGAAACCCAAACCATGATAATGAATTAAGGCTTCTTTAAGACTGGATTGTAATTTACTAATCTTATTTAACTTTTGATAACTAGTATCAGGGTTTGTACTAGTTTTGGTGGAATATAGAGTAGAATTTGTTTGTTTTGCTACTAATAAATATAGTGGTTGCATATCAGAAATAATTATTGATTTTTCTTTAATTAGTTGCTTATTCATATTTTCAATAATCCATTGTTTTTGTAATCTTTTGGTATTGGTGGATTGAACAAAAATATTATTATTGCTATCAACTGCCATTTGAATACAGCATTTGGTATCAGTTGAAAATGGATCGAGATGAGTTTTTCGTTTATCAAATTTATCTTTAAAATTGCCTTTATGAATTTCTTTAATAAATGTTTCATCCATTTGGATTTGACCATTTAATTTTTTAAATTTTAACTGTGTATTTTCTAATTGTTTTGATTGCATTAATTTTTGTCGATTATATCAAGCGGTTTTTGGGGTTGTTTTAATAAAACGAGAAATTATTTTACTAGATTGTCCTAACAATGAAATTTGAATTAATAAATTTCACTGTTCATAATTTAAATGACTTCAATAAGTAAAATGATGACGAAATGCATCAAAACTAGCACGACATTTTTTACATAAATATTTTTGTTTTCCTTCGGAATTATGACCATTTTTAACACAATGAAAAGATTTGCAATTAGGACATATAATGCCTTTATCTCTAAATTTTTGATCAATTTCATTTAAACGTTTTTGTTTTTTAATTAAGTCTGCTTGTTGTTTTATTTTTTCATAAAATTCTAAAAATTGATCATCTGTTAAGCTATTTATTAATTCTGTAATTATTTTTTTCATCATTTATTTACCTCTATATATTAAAAATATACCTAATTTTAGGTATATTTTATAAATATCAAGAGTTTTCGACAAAATTAAAGAAAATCTTCTTTAATTTTGTCGAAAACTCTTGATGAAATAAAAAAAATCATCAATATGACAATTTGAAAACTAATTTTGTGTAAGATTATGATTTTGCTTTAAATTTTTTAAACGTTAAAATATAATACCGTTGATTGTTGGTTTGGTGTTAAACCTTTGTGTTGGTATTTTCATTTTCAGAGCTTTAAATAATTTTGAATATTAGTGAAACCCAAACCATGATAATGAATTAAGGCTTCTTTAAGACTGGATTGTAATTTACTAATCTTATTTAACTTTTGATAACTAGTATCAGGGTTTGTACTAGTTTTGGTGGAATATAGAGTAGAATTTGTTTGTTTTGCTACTAATAAATATAGTGGTTGCATATCAGAAATAATTATTGATTTTTCTTTAATTAGTTGCTTATTCATATTTTCAATAATCCATTGTTTTTGTAATCTTTTGGTATTGGTGGATTGAACAAAAATATTATTATTGCTATCAACTGCCATTTGAATACAGCATTTGGTATCAGTTGAAAATGGATCGAGATGAGTTTTTCGTTTATCAAATTTATCTTTAAAATTGCCTTTATGAATTTCTTTAATAAATGTTTCATCCATTTGGATTTGACCATTTAATTTTTTAAATTTTAACTGTGTATTTTCTAATTGTTTTGATTGCATTAATTTTTGTCGATTATATCAAGCGGTTTTTGGGGTTGTTTTAATAAAACGAGAAATTATTTTACTAGATTGTCCTAACAATGAAATTTGAATTAATAAATTTCACTGTTCATAATTTAAATGACTTCAATAAGTAAAATGATGACGAAATGCATCAAAACTAGCACGACATTTTTTACATAAATATTTTTGTTTTCCTTCGGAATTATGACCATTTTTAACACAATGAAAAGATTTGCAATTAGGACATATAATGCCTTTATCTCTAAATTTTTGATCAATTTCATTTAAACGTTTTTGTTTTTTAATTAAGTCTGCTTGTTGTTTTATTTTTTCATAAAATTCTAAAAATTGATCATCTGTTAAGCTATTTATTAATTCTGTAATTATTTTTTTCATCATTTATTTACCTCTATATATTAAAAATATACCTAATTTTAGGTATATTTTATAAATATCAAGAGTTTTCGACAAAATTAAAGGAAAAAATTACTAAGCTTATTAGGTGCAGTTAGTGTAACGACAACAAGCACAATAAGTTTAATGGCTTGTGGGGGCGGAAATTCAAATAAAGTTTTAGACATTCAAGATGAGAATGAAAAATTACAGGGTGAAAACTAAAAATTACAAGGTGAGAATAAAGAATTAAAAGATGAGAACCAAAAACTAAAATGAAAAGTTGGTAAAAGTATTTTATTTATTGATTCGATTAATCCACCAAGGACAGTTAAGGCTGTTAAACCAGATATGGTAAAATAATCTGAGCTAGTTATCGCCTTAAAACCAAAAGTTTTAGAAGCAGTTAAACTAATTGATGATTCATTAACAGAAGATGATTTTATTATTGGTTTTCAAGATTATTTTAATCATAGACAACCATATTTTATTGATTTAACAACAGCTAAAAAAATTACCATAGTAGTTGGGGCACGAAATAAAACAATTAATGACAAAAAAATTGATGTTCTTTTACCAGTTGCAAGCAAGCATTAAATAACTTTTTAAAAACACTTGTTTTTAATACAATTTAGTATTAAAAACATTTTTTTATTTACTAATTCATTTATTTTTGTGATGCAAAAACTATTTTTTAAAAATAACTGGTGTCTAAAACTTTATTTTATTCATAAATTGTGCTATAAGGTACCATACACATTTAAGAATTTAGCAGAATACCGCATAAAAGCGGTTTTTTTATGTTTAAAGGAGAAATACGGTATGGAAAAAATTAATAGTATTGTTAAACAAATAGAACAAGTAAAACAAATCTGTGGTGATGATTTCAAAAAATGACCTAACAAAATGGCACATGAAACATTAAAAATGGTCTATGAAGAATTAAAAGAGATCCAAAATGAAAACAAGAAACTATAGATTACAATTAAAAAAAGAAAAAAAGAAACATACTTTAAAAACGGGTTTTAGAAAACTTAAAAGAGGTTCAAAATGGCCAAAAAAATTGAACGTGTAATTTGTGAATGTGGCAAAGAGATTCCATATACAAAAGCTTTTAGTTATACATTCATTACATTATCTAGACAAACATTAAGAGTATGATTTCATTGTAAAAGTTGTGCTAATGAATGATTTGAAAAACAATTAATATATGGGGAAGTAACATAAAAATCTTAGTTAATACAAAATAGAAAGCTAGAAAAAATATGAAAAAACTATGATAAAAAATAAAACAATTAAAAGAAATTAAAAAAATACATCGATATGCCGTCCAATGAGCATTAGATATTCCACATTTTAAATTTAAAAAAAGTAGATAGAAAAGGA
Source organism: Spiroplasma endosymbiont of Sarcophaga carnaria (assembly GCF_964019595.1). Classification (NCBI taxonomy): domain Bacteria; kingdom Bacillati; phylum Mycoplasmatota; class Mollicutes; order Entomoplasmatales; family Spiroplasmataceae; genus Spiroplasma; species Spiroplasma endosymbiont of Sarcophaga carnaria. Next base: position 309,121 of record NZ_OZ026456.1, on the reverse strand, counting down.
AAATAAAGAAAATGAAAAAAACAGTAGAACAAATTGCAAAAGAACAACGAATAAATGTATCGATTATTCAATATGATAATTCAAATCTCACGTGGGAAAAATATTACAACTACAAGAGAAGTAGTTCCACAATTATGTTATTCAGATGATAATGTAACAATGGAATTGCGAAAAGAACAGGTTATTATTTTTGGTTTTAATAATCATAATGCTGATCATATTATTTATGGAACATTTGTTCAATCGATTTTTCCATTAACAGATGAAGTCCAAAAAGAATTAGACAACAATGATATATCATATTTTAATGATCCAACTTTTATGAACAATATTGGTTTAACAGTTATCAGAGGTACTACTAAAGTAAATAATAAAAATCTTAGTCAAAGAGTATTTGATTTAGGAAATTGATTAAATGAAAATAAACCAGAAGTATATGATTCATTATTTCGGGGAGGAGAAAGACAGTTTAATGCTGAACGATATAGTTACCGAAAAGATTTAATAACTGGTGCTAAATTTTTTAATCCAAAAGAATTCTATTGAAAAGACATGAATAAATATTGATTTACTAAAATTAAAATTGGCGCTTATTATGCTGACAGCATTAAGGGGCAAGATGATGCTACCCAAATTTTAATAGGATTTGAATTTGATAAAGAAGAATTTGTTGAAGGAATTTATATTCTTGAAGAACAATCAATATCAAGTACAGAATTTAAGGATATGACTGAAAAAGTTGATAGTATGGTTAATAAAATTAATAGTTGATCACAAATTTATCATAATTTAAAAGAAGAATTTAACTATCTGATTGGACATAATGCTCGTACAGTTGGTCATTTTGTTAGAAAAACACTACTTGAAAATAATGATTGAAAAAATATGGATTTAGATATTACAAGATTTTCTACTATTTTAGTTACTGGTGCAAAGGGATGAAGTGTACAAGACCGACACTATAAATGAAAAAGATTATTATCCGAAGGAAAAATTTATTTTAGTAATAATTTAGATGTTTATAAAACATTTAATGATAAGGAAATTTTAGTGAAAAAAATGGGTATTTATATCAAGAATTGTTTAATTGTATTAACAATGAAAAAACTAATATTCGTGATGAAAAACCTGGCATAAATAAATTGGATATGATTAATGCAGCTGAATGTTGTTTGAGTTATTTCAGATTTAAATTATTTAAATCTTAAGCATAAATTCCTATGAAAATAGCTGCGATAATTCCTAACGATGATATTAATCATGGCATTATATACTTTACCAAATAGTCTATTTTATTATTTTTTATTGTTTTATTTTTAATAAATATTTCTTTTTCTAATAATCGAATTTTTATTAGGCATATTGTAAAACGACTTATACCAACAGTTTTAATGTTTTTTTTAAGAAATTTATATAAATTTAAAGATTCTTGTGTATTAGAAGATAAAACATCACCGTTATTATAATCATTAATATTTGTAGTATATATCCAACTTTTTTCTTCATATTTCTCAAGTAAATCAATATTTTTATTATAAAAATCAGATCAATTTTTTACCATAGTTTTAGCTGTACTTTAACAACAACAGCAGTTAATACTATTATTAGCTGTACAATAAAAAGTAATCCCGAACAAGCTGATGGGGGCGGCCTTGATTATCAAGGGGATTTAAAAATTTTAAATACAATTACAAAACATATTGCTGATAGTTTTCAGCAATATGCGACTGAAAAAACACTAATCGATATTAATGATTATTCAATCCCGGAATTTGAAAACTTATTTTCAATGGTAAGTGCTGCAAAACCATCTCAAAAATCAGATCGTAATGATCAACAAGTGGAACCAGCTTTATCGGCGTTAGTGAATGGTTTTTTAGCTGTTTTTGATAATCTTAATCGTAAAATTGCTGATGACTATTCAAACTATTATCCAGATAGTGTCCCAATGGCAACTGATCAGAGCGATATGAAATTTACTTTAAACTATATTGATATTAATAAATTAGGAACATTAACAAATGTTGACACGAATGGTTTAAAAGGAGTTCGCTTGGATTTTAAATTGCAAATAAAGGTTAAATTTAAATCCTTAGAAACTGGTATGCCTTTTACCTTTCAATATGCAATTACCAATGATGGTGTGCGGATGAAAAAAATTCTAACAGCTGTAACTGGGGCAGTTTCAAAAGCAATTGTTAAATTTTTTAATACAAATGGGGGTGATATTATTGTCGATCAAAATCCAGCTTATCAAAACATTTATGATAATTTTGATTTAAATTCTTTAATTTTGTCGAAAACTCTTGATGAAATAAAAAAAATCATCAATATGACAATTTGAAAACTAATTTTGTGTAAGATTATGATTTTGCTTTAAATTTTTTAAACGTTAAAATATAATACCGTTGATTGTTGGTTTGGTGTTAAACCTTTGTGTTGGTATTTTCATTTTCAGAGCTTTAAATAATTTTGAATATTAGTGAAACCCAAACCATGATAATGAATTAAGGCTTCTTTAAGACTGGATTGTAATTTACTAATCTTATTTAACTTTTGATAACTAGTATCAGGGTTTGTACTAGTTTTGGTGGAATATAGAGTAGAATTTGTTTGTTTTGCTACTAATAAATATAGTGGTTGCATATCAGAAATAATTATTGATTTTTCTTTAATTAGTTGCTTATTCATATTTTCAATAATCCATTGTTTTTGTAATCTTTTGGTATTGGTGGATTGAACAAAAATATTATTATTGCTATCAACTGCCATTTGAATACAGCATTTGGTATCAGTTGAAAATGGATCTAGATGAGTTTTTCGTTTATCAAATTTATCTTTAAAATTGCCTTTATGAATTTCTTTAATAAATGTTTCATCCATTTGGATTTGACCATTTAATTTTTTAAATTTTAACTGTGTATTTTCTAATTGTTTTGATTGCATTAATTTTTGTCGATTATATCAAGCGGTTTTTGGGGTTGTTTTAATAAAACGAGAAATTATTTTACTAGATTGTCCTAACAATGAAATTTGAATTAATAAATTTCACTGTTCATAATTTAAATGACTTCAATAAGTAAAATGATGACGAAATGCATCAAAACTAGCACGACATTTTTTACATAAATATTTTTGTTTTCCTTCGGAATTATGACCATTTTTAACACAATGAAAAGATTTGCAATTAGGACATATAATGCCTTTATCTCTAAATTTTTGATCAATTTCATTTAAACGTTTTTGTTTTTTAATTAAGTCTGCTTGTTGTTTTATTTTTTCATAAAATTCTAAAAATTGATCATCTGTTAAGCTATTTATTAATTCTGTAATTATTTTTTTCATCATTTATTTACCTCTATATATTAAAAATATACCTAATTTTAGGTATATTTTATAAATATCAAGAGTTTTCGACAAAATTAAAGTTTAAATTATGCTTATGATCATAGTATGCTAGATACAATTGTTCAAAATGAATTAAGTACGGCGTTACAAGCAGATTCTGGACTTGGTGATATTCGAGATAGTATTACTTATGCTCCTGATGAAGAAATTTTAGCGTTATTAAATTCAATTATTAATCCTGATACAAATGGGGTGACACCATCATTACCAGAAGATGAAAAATATACTTGGGTTAATACTGGTTATGCCCCAGATAAATTAACACCAGAAAATTTTTTAACATATTATGGGGAAAAATTAAACATTTTAACAAGTACAACTGGTCCAAAATTACAGTTAGGGCAATTTAAGGTTAACTTAGCAAAAGTGTTAGTTGCTGGGATTCCTTTAGCTGGGGTTGTCTTAAATGATGGAAAACCTTTTTATATTAATATTGGAATTACTCGTGACGGAATGATTAATAAAATTAAAAACTTTGGGCGGATTATTGCGGCTTTTTACAAGTATTATCAAATTACGTGAGATATCAAGCGTTATACTGAAGGAAGAATTCAGTTAGAACCAAAGTTGCATGAAATGATGTTTGATGATCCACAAACATATACTTATAAAAAATATGAAGTGTTTTATTAAAAAAATTTAAAGAAGATCCTAAAAATCAAACATTACCAGATCTTGATAAGTTTTGAGTATCAACATTTAGTAACAAAGACATTGTAATGCGTCGTGATATACCAAATTTACCAGAACGGGGAATTTATTTATTTCATCAAGACCATTATAATTTAGGGTTCCAATTTGGGGTTAATTCAACAACCAATAACATTTATTATACCCCTTGACCAGTTGATAAGTGAAATATTGCGTTTAAACCATATGGTTCACCAATGTAAAAAAATAACCTTAAATTTAATCAACAATTGTGGCTTTAATTTAAAAATGGGTCTAATTTAGACTCATTTTTTCTTTAGGATTATTAACTTGTTTTGTTGTTATTTTTTGCAACTTTATAAATATAAATCTTTAATAAAGACAAGCTTTAATTTTGTCGAAAACTCTTGATATTTATAAAATATACCTAAAATTAGGTATATTTTTAATATATGGAGGTAAATAAATGATGAAAAAAATAATTACAGAATTAATAAATAGCTTAACAGATGATCAATTTTTAGAATTTTATGAAAAAATAAAACAACAAGCAGACTTAATTAAAAAACAAAAACGTTTAAATGAAATTGATCAAAAATTTAGAGATAAAGGCATTATATGTCCTAATTGCAAATCTTTTCATTGTGTTAAAAATGGTCATAATTCCGAAGGAAAACAAAAATATTTATGTAAAAAATGTCGTGCTAGTTTTGATGCATTTCGTCATCATTTTACTTATTGAAGTCATTTAAATTATGAACAGTGAAATTTATTAATTCAAATTTCATTGTTAGGACAATCTAGTAAAATAATTTCTCGTTTTATTAAAACAACCCCAAAAACCGCTTGATATAATCGACAAAAATTAATGCAATCAAAACAATTAGAAAATACACAGTTAAAATTTAAAAAATTAAATGGTCAAATCCAAATGGATGAAACATTTATTAAAGAAATTCATAAAGGCAATTTTAAAGATAAATTTGATAAACGAAAAACTCATCTCGATCCATTTTCAACTGATACCAAATGCTGTATTCAAATGGCAGTTGATAGCAATAATAATATTTTTGTTCAATCCACCAATACCAAAAGATTACAAAAACAATGGATTATTGAAAATATGAATAAGCAACTAATTAAAGAAAAATCAATAATTATTTCTGATATGCAACCACTATATTTATTAGTAGCAAAACAAACAAATTCTACTCTATATTCCACCAAAACTAGTACAAACCCTGATACTAGTTATCAAAAGTTAAATAAGATTAGTAAATTACAATCCAGTCTTAAAGAAGCCTTAATTCATTATCATGGTTTGGGTTTCACTAATATTCAAAATTATTTAAAGCTCTGAAAATGAAAATACCAACACAAAGGTTTAACACCAAACCAACAATCAACGGTATTATATTTTAACGTTTAAAAAATTTAAAGCAAAATCATAATCTTACACAAAATTAGTTTTCAAATTGTCATATTGATGATTTTTTTTATTTCATCAAGAGTTTTCGACAAAATTAAAGAAGACAAGTGATTTTTAAAATATTATGATACTATAAATTTGAAGGTGATAATTGATGGAAGAAGTTAAATATAAAACCGCCTTACTTATTGATTATGATAATTTTAATAATTAAGAAGATTTAAAAATTTTATTAAAAGAACTAGAAATGTTTGGAGATATAATAATGAAAAAAGTTTTTTATTCTAATTTTGAAGATAAAAAACTTTCAGAAAAACTTAAGAAGTTAGGATTAATGCCAATTATGCAATTGCCATATTCTACCGGAAAAAATGCGACCGATATTAGAATGACAATCGAGGCAATGGATTTAGTTTTTAATAAACATTATATTAATGCAATATGTTTAGCGAAAAATGATTCAGATTTTGCTCCTTTAACAATGACATTAAGAGAACAAAATATTCAAGTTATTGGAGCAGGAAATAAAGAAGATATCTCTGAAGAATTTAAAAATTTATATAATAAATTTATTAACATTGATAAAATAAAAAATAATAATAAAGAATCTAAAAAAATAGGAGGTGATATTAAAAGCCTAACTACCCTGGTAAATAACATTATTAATGAAATTTCAACTGATGATGGTTTTGCCGAATTCTCCCAAGTTATTTCATTATTAATTCGAAGAAAATCTGATTTTGATCCAAGAAATTATGGTTTTAATAACACTAAAACACTATCATTTTTTAAAGAAAAGTTAGCTGATTATTATGAGATAAAATTAGCTAGTGATAATCAAACCGCATTTATTAAAATAAATTCAAAAAACTAATTTAAAAAATGTGCTTATTTTAAGCACATTTTTAGTGTTTTTATATAGTGTAATGTTAAGTAATATTAACTATCAAATAGGATGAATTGCGTTCTAATTTAGATTTAGTTTTTATTATTTATTAGTTATTACGCAAATTTTTTTACATTTTAAAATATTAAAATATAATTAATATTACTAGTTTTAAAAGAAATAAGGTATAATTACTGTGTATATTTAGAAGATAAATAATATATGTATGGTTGTGTTAAGTTTAAAAGATAGGTGAAAAGAATGAAGAAATTACGTGGAGAGTCATTAATTTTTCTAACAATTGGAGGGCTTTTTAGCGCGCTTTTTTTTGGGTTATTAATTATTTTTAAAGCTAAAATGAGTACTAGTCATTTACTTTATGAAGCAGCACGAATGTTGCTTGAAGATATTGTGCGGTTTGTATTGCAATTTTCAGATCAAACAATGTATATCAAAGTCCTTGCTAACCCAACCTTGGTGGGTGGAATTTTAATAGGAATTTCTAGTTTTTTAGTGTTAATGTATTTAATTCCAAATTATTTAACAAAAAATGGTGGTTATAAAGGGTTTGGCGTTGTTTTTGCTTTAATTATTGGTCTTCTTACGTGTTTCTTTCTGATTCTTGCGGTAGTATTTGGTGTTCAAACACCAGATGGAAAAACAAGATTAAGTGTTTTTAAATTAGGACTAAAAATTAATCCTAGTTTTGCTTTATTGTTTATTGGGCCAGTTTTTACTCTTCTTGGTGGAATCTTAACAACAACTTATTATCGAAAAGCACGCCAAGCAAAACCATTGACAAAAGATCAACAAAATCGTTTATCAGCAATTAATTTAACAACTGGTAAAATTGGAGCAAAAGGATTAACACCACAAAAAGAAATGGTTAACCAAGCGGAACGTTCTGCTCGTGAAGATGCATCTCCTAGGGCAACGAATAAAAATCCGGCAGCAACTGATTTAAAAACAAAAATGGCGTTATTAAAAGAGAAAATGGCGCGTAATGCAATGTTAAATGAACAAGGTGAAGCGCATTTAGCTGAACCAACAGCAGAATATGATAATAGTCGTTGAAAAGATAATAGTAAAACTCCTGATGAAAAAGCACCAATTCGTGTTGGCGCTAAAGGTCAGTACTTACGCACAATTGAAGAAGGAGTTGGGGTAGTTGACGAATCACCAACTGGTTTTATGATTGAACAAGAAGGTAATTTTGTTAAAAAAGGCGATATCATTAAACACCATGATTATTCTGCTCCTGTTTTTAGTGAAACAACTTCATCAGCACCGCAACAAAAAGGAACTGGCCCAGGTTCGATTATCATTCCAAAATCCAAACAACATATGCCATTAGATACGCGAGAGTTAGAAGAACGAATTGGTTCAGTACCAATAATTAGTGGGAAACAACGGGTAAATCCGAATGCTCGTGTTGATAATTCGTATGATGGAAAAGTTTTCTTGGGTGATATTGATAAAATTTGAACCGCCGGAAAAAAATATCGCGAAGATATTACTAAACAATCAGAAAAAGCAAAACCAAAATCTTATGTTAATCCAACTGATAACTTTGATGATTATGTTAACGATAATAATGATAATACTGAAGAACATGATGATCATCATTAATCAAAAACTATTTTAGTAAGGGAGGAACATTATGGCATTTCAAAAAGTGCTACCATATCAGGGCAATTTAATTAAATATGATTTAATTATTAAAGAACAAAAAAATATTGTTTTAAATGTCAATAATGGCAAAATTAAAGTTTCAGCTCCAAGTCATGCGTATGATTGGGAAATTGAAGCTTTAATTTATAAAAATATTAAAAAAATTATTACTGTAATTGATGTTCATGATAATTACCGTAAAATTATGATTAATCCCGATGGAACTGGTTATGTCTTTGTTTTTAATGAAAAATATCCGTTACAATTAACTGCCGAAAATGTTCATACCAAAATTATTAATCGTCAATTATTTGTAATGAAAGATGCTGGTAGTTATGAGGAAAATGTTAAAAAGTTACACCAATTTTTGAAACAAAAATTTAGTTATAAATTTGAACAATTATTGGATAAATGAGCAGCAACAATGGGTTTAACTTATAAAAATTTATCGGTGAAAGCAATGACACGAAAATGAGGTGTCTGTTATCCGCAAACTGAAAAAATTGTTTTAAACACAAAACTAATTCATTTTGACCCAACGGTATTAGAATATGCTATTGTTCATGAATTATCGCATTTAGTGCATCATAATCATTCAAAATCGTTTTGATATTATGTTGAACGATATATGCCAAATTATAAGGAAAAAGTTGAAATTTTAAAAAAACCAGGAATTTAAAACTGGTTTTTCTGCTTTAATTGACTATAATTAAGTGAGGAGATGAAAAACTATGCTTTATATTACTAACCAAGCCGATAGTAAAAAAATTGATGATTTTATTTTTAACCAATTAGAAATTCCCGCCATTAAATTAATGGCCAAAGCAGCAGAGGGATTATTTAATCATGTTAATTTAACGGTTAATAATTTTTTAATTTTTAGTAATGTTGGAAATAATGGGGGCGATGGGCTTGCTTTGGCAAAATTAATTAGTGATTATGATGCCACTAAAAAAGTGCATGTTTATATTTGTACTTCTAAGGCAGACTTTGATGCGGCAAAGACACCAGAAGTGGCACATTACTATCGCCAATTAAAATCTTTAGCTAATGTAACAATTAGTTTTTTAAGTGATGATCTTGATAAACTACTTTTATGAGCTGAATTTATTGTTGATTGTATTTTTGGGATTGGATATCAAGGTAAAATGCCAGCAGCAATTGCTGAAATTATTAAGAAAATTAATCAAGTCCAAAAATATGTTTTATCGTGTGATATTCCTAGTGGAATTGATAATGATAAAGCAATAATTCCAACAATTTTAATAAAAGCTAATAAAACAGTTACTTTTTTTACTTATAAAACAGCATTTATTATTTATGATATTATTCCTTACTTATGAGAAGTTGTGTTTTGACAGTTAGGTTTTCATCCAAAGGCTGTCAATGATATTTGTTCACAATTAGTTAATAATAATCTATTTTATAATAATAGTATTAAGTTACAATCACGACCATTAATTTCACATAAGCGGGATTATGGTAATTTAATTATTTTTGCTTCAAGTTTAGAGTATGTAAATGCTGGAACATTAGTAGCTAATATGGCTTTAAATGCTGGAATTGGTTTAGTAATTTGAGCGGTTTCGCCCGAAATATTAGGAAAAACCAATCATACCACCCCAGAAGTGACCTTTTGTGATTCTTATGATCGTAATCGTATTTTAGATTTACTAACAAATAAAGTTAACATTGTTGCTTATGGAATGGGAAAAGGAAAAACAGAGCGAACATATAATACTTTAAATTATATTTTAGATAATTATAAGGGGCCAATTGTTGTTGACGCTGATGGCATTAATGTTTTAGACCCGCCATTATTGCGTAAATTACGTGGCCGTGGTGTTTTAACCCCTCATGTCTTAGAATTATCACGATTGATTGCTAAAAGTGTTGAAGAAATTTTACAAGACCGGGTAAATATTGCAAAAGAATTTGCTAATAAATACAAGATCATTGTTGTACTAAAAGGTTATCAATCAATTATTACAGATGGTAATATTGTTTATATTAACGGGACGGGGAACCCTTATATGGCAGTAGCTGGGATGGGCGATACTTTAACTGGTTTAATTGCTAGTTTAATTGGACAAGGTTATGAGTTATTTGAAGCTGCCATTATTGGAACTTATTTGCATGGTTTTGCTGGTGATGAAATTTCGCAATATAAAAAACCATTGTTACCAACCGATATTATTGAACAAATTGGTTATGTTTTAGCAGAATTAATTGATTCGAATAACGATTATCATAGATTCTCAAAATAAAAAATGGACCTATTTTTTATTGTTATATTAAAATAATTATATTATTCCTTGATATAATAAAAAAAATTAGGGCAAAAATACGATTCAACGGGGAGACATTATGCGTCAAATTTTAAAAAGTTACTTAAAATCATATTTTAAAAACTGAATTGAAGCCACAGGTTTAATTTTGTTTGTAATTATTATTATTGCGACGATTGCCGGGATTTTATCTGGGGTATTACAATATAAACTAAAATATAATGATTTAACTAGCACTTCTCAAAAATGAGATTATTTTTTTGTTGGTGCACCAGATGAATATAATGACAACTTTATTGAAAACTATTATTTACATAATGAATTTATTGATAAAAATAATCATAAAATTAAAGTAACTGGTGAAACAAACCAACCAATTTTAGATCTTAATAGTATCTGATGAAAAGCAACGGAAGCCACTTGTGCATCTGTCTCGAACCCTGCATTACAAAAGAATTGTCGTTATGGGCAAATTATAAATAAACTTGGAGAAATTGAAGCAAGTCGTGGCACAAAGACCAACATTGACGGTATTAATCCAATTGCCTGATCGTATTTTAAAAAATATGATTATAATCAAAGTAAAGAATTATTGACAAGGTTATTCACTCAAACAATGCCAGCAGCATATTCAGCTGGTGTTTTTGAAACAATATCAATTACACAACAAACTACACCAAATTATAATTTTGCAATTACTGCTGCAGTTGTTCCAAATTTAGCCAATGGTGGGGGTAATGTTAATTTTAACCAATTAAAGTTATACCAAGGGCGTTTACCAACAGCAGATAATGAAGTTGTTATTAGTAGTTTATTTGCTGAACAAAATAAGTTTAAAATTGGTGATATGATTGCTATTATTCCAACTAAACCAGAATTTAGTTTAAAAATCGTTGGAATTGGAAATAAATTAGATAATTTTATTACCGGAACAAGTGGCGGGTTACGACCAACAAATAATAATGATATTCGTCAGTATGGCGTTTTATTTACAACCCCAACTATGATTAGCACTTTAGCTGATGCTAATGCAAAAGGTGAATTAGGGATTACTAAATTTAGAGTGTCACAAAAAGCTTTAGTTAAGTTAAATGCCTCAGAAGCAATTCTAACCTTAAAAAATGATTTGCATCAAGCTTATATCAATCCAACAACAACATTAGTTGCTTATGATGATGGTTATATTGCAACGCAAACACAAAACATTAACATTCAAATTATTTTGTATAGTGCTGTTGGTAGTGTCTTATTATTTTTAGGTTTTGTTTTTATTAACTATACAATGAAAAAGGAAATTAATAAAACCAGGCGTCAAATTGGGATTTTTAAAGCATTTGGTTATCGGACAGCAGAATTATCCTGGGTTTTTTCCACAAAATTCTTTTTAACAATGTTCTTGGGGGTTGCGTTAGGTTATTGTTTTAGTATTCCAATTCAGTTGTATGTCAATACCTTGTATACCCCAGGATTATTAATTCCATTTGCTTTAATTTATGCCCCATGACAGTTTATGCTGATGTTGTTTTTGGTGATTCCAATCTTATTTACCGGGTTATCATTTTTGTTTATTTACAGTTATTTGCGCAAGCCAAGTTTAGTGTTAATTAACGGTGCTGGAAAATTACGTTTTAATTTTCTAGTAATGGGGATTAAGCATATCTTTCAAAAAACTAGTTTTTTATTTCGAATTCAGTTAGCATTTACGTTAAAAGGTTTTTTAAAGTGAACAGTTGTAATGTTTATTTTCTTTATTTCGTCATTATTATTTATTATTCAATTTAATGCTTCGGATATTTTTGGTGATATTGTGCAATCTTTTAGCAATGTTTATCAAAAAGATGTTGACCATCGGTTTCAGTTTCCTAATACATTAATGCTGGCAGCACGTTATCAGAACCCTAGTGGTGAAGAAAAGTTACAGTTAGTTAATAATAATCATTTTCAGGTCGTACCAACAGCAAATGTGGAACAAACCCAAGCTGCTTCGTTGGCTGCTTTTCATATTCTTGCAACTGATATTCATCAAAATCCGCGGAACCCTGCTACTTTAAAAAAACTGCTTGATTATCAACCAATTAACAAGTCAGTTTATTTAACTGATTTGATGTCAGTTATTAATGACTTATCAACTATGGTCGGGGTGTCACCGCCAGATTGATTAAAAAATCTCGTTAATTGAACTGGAATCATTGACCAAAGCCAAGTTAAAACGGTTCTTACTTTTAATACCTTATATTATAATCCGCAAACTGAATTACCATTAATTAATTTGCCAGTTACCCCAAGCATTAATGAAACAGCAGTTACAAATGATTTTGTTTTAAAAGGAATTGAACCCCAAATATGGGCTAAATTTTATCAAATGCAAGGAATTGATCAGCAAGTTGTTGCTGATTTATTAACAACGCCATTAAGTCGCACCACCATTCCAGCGATAATTTCAGAAAAAATGGCACGATTGAATAATTTACAAATTGGTGATGGCTATGAATTTACGGTTAAAAATACTTTAACACCATATGATATTTCAATTGTGGTCAAAGGGATTATTAAGAATGATACCACGCGTCGTAATATTTTTGTTAATGCTGATGTTATTCGTTATTTTTTCCGTGATTTTTATGGGCAACCAGTTCCTGACTTATATAATGGGGTAATTTCGCAAGAAATTATGGTGCATGATAAAATTAATCCAAAAGATTTATTAACTGGTAAACAAAATTACAAGATTACGTTACAAAACCTAACAATTAATATTTTTAACCATGATCTTACAGATAGTTTCCAAAAAATTATGCAGACCATAACTAGTGATGGAACTGATATTAGTATTTTTACGGGACTTAATAATGTTGAAATGATTGCTTTACAAAAACTATTAGCCCAAGCAGGATTAGGGGTTTTAAATGATTCCTTGTTAATTTTACAAACTTTAAATGGAATGATTATCTTTATTATTTTAGCAGTAATTACTTCATCAGTAATTGACGAAGCAAGTCAAATTATTTTAACAATGCGAGCTTTAGGATATAAACCACGGCAAGTAAACTTTATTATTATTGGTAATTATGTCTTTGGTGTTTTATTAATGTTTTTATTAGCATATGTTATTTCATTACTAGTGTGGTACTTTGCAATTGATATTATTCTCCATCAGTTTAAGTTTGTTATTAATTTACAATTAAATTGACAAACACCAGTTAAAGTTGGGGTTATTATTAGTGTAATTTTAGTCTTATCATGACTATTATCAATGTATTTGGTAAAAAAACGGAAACTAAATGAACTAACAGAATAAAATGGGTTATAATGTAATTATAAAATTTCAGATTAAATCTTTGAATTAGGAGTAGTGCTTTCTAACTTAAGGCACAGAGAAGTTATGGGTGGTGGAAATAACTGCTTAGGTGGTTAGGAATTCACCTAAGGAGAGCTGCTAATCCCAGCCGGATTATTATTTTGATAATAATTCGTTACCTGTAATTAAGGCTAATTTATTAGTAAAAAAAGGATGGTACCGTAAGTAATTATTCCTTGTTTATATTTTGATATAAGCAAGGTTTTTTATTACTTAATAATCATTCAAAAGAAAGGAAAAAACCATGGAAAAAGAATTAGAATTATTATTCACCACAGCAACTGAAAAAATTAACGCCGCAACAACGACGGCTGAATTAGCGGCGTTACAATTAGAATATCTCGGGAAAAAATCAATTTTAAATGAACTTTTAAAGAAAATGAAAGATATTAGTAATGAAGAGCGTTTAACGGTTGGCAAACGAGCAAATGTTATTAAAACAACATTAACAGAATTATGTCAAGCAAAGAAAAGCGAATTAGAAAATGTAATGGCGATGGCAATGTTTGAACAAGAAAAAATTGATTTGTCATTACCGGGATATAATTTAACATTAGCAACAAAACATCCGTTAAACCAAGTTATTGATGAAATTTCACAATTATTTCAAGAGTTAGGTTATGATATTGTTTTTGGAACCGAAGTTGAAGATGATGAATATAACTTTCAACGGTTAAATTTACCAATTGGTCATCCAGCACGTGATATGCAAGATACCTTTTATATTACGAAGAATACTTTATTACGAACACATTGTACAAATATGACAGCACGTGCAATTTCGCAAATGAAAAGAAAAGATGAAATTGTCGCAATGATTTCAACAGGGAATACTTATCGGCGTGATGATGATGATGCAACACATTCGCACCAATTTATGCAAGTGGATGGTTTTTTAATTGCTCCGCACACTAGTTTTGCTAATTTAAAATGAACAATTCAATACTTTTGTCAAAGAATGTTCGGTGAAAATACTAAGATTCGTTTACGACCAAGTTTCTTCCCTTTTACCGAACCTTCGGTTGAATTGGATGTTACTTGTGTTAATTGCCATGGTCAAGGTTGTTCAATTTGCAAACAAACAGGATGAATTGAAATTATGGGGGCTGGAATGATTAATCCTTTGGTTTATCAAGCTTGCGGTCAAGACCCAGATTTAACTGGGTTTGCCTTTGGGATTGGGATTGAACGAATTGCAATGATTAAATATGGGATTGATGATATTCGTCGGTTTTATACAAATGATGTTCGCTTTTTAGAACAGTTTAAGAAATTTGATTAGGAGGTCCATGATGATTATTACAAGAAAATGATTAAATAAATATATTGATTTTGAAGATATTACTAATGATGAAATTGCTGCGGCATTAAATAGTTTAGGGTTTGAGGTTGAACGCACTCATAATTTTGATCGTAATAGTAACGTTGTTTGTGGTCGCATCCAAGTTGTAAATGAAATTCCTGACACGCATTTAAAATTTTGCTTAGTTGATACAGCACAAGAATTAGTTGATCCAATTGTTTGTGGGGCTAAAAATCCAACTGAAAATGGTTATGCTGTTGTTGCAAAACCAGGAGCTGTTTTAGCAAATGGGATGAAAATTGAACCACGCCAAATTAAAGGATACGCTTCGGAAGGAATGTTGTGTTCGTTAAGTGAATTAGGTATTTCTGAGAAGTATTTAACAGACCAAGAAAAAGATGAAATTATTTTAAGTTTTAATGAAAAAGAAGTTTCTTATGACATGATTGGAGCTGATGATGTTTTAGTAAAAATTGGTTTAACAGATTATTTATTTGAAATTGATTTAACCTTAAATCGAAGTGATTGTTTAAGTGCTTATGAATTGGCCCGTGAATTGGCCCGTTATTTTAATAGTGAATTATATCCGTTAGAACTTGAATCAACAGAGAATTTAAAAGAATATCAAAATCCATTAAAAGTGACGTTAGATTCAACTGCTGTAGAATCAGCCATTAGTGTTAATGTCAAGTTGACAGCAGAACAAACACCATTAAAACTGGCGGAACGAGTATGATTAAAAATTAATGAATATAAATCAGATGTTACTGATCCATTGGGAGATTTAGCAATTAAAACAACGTTAGAAACAGGACAACCATTATTAATTTATGATTTTAATAAAATTAAAGGAACTTTAGAAATTACTGATAATTATGAAAATGACACTTTTGCAATTAAAAAAGGTGATTTAGTTGTTGTTGATGGTGATGAATTTGTTGAATTAATTGGGGTGCGGGTAAATCCAACGTATGCTGTTAGTGCCAAGACTGTTGAAATTACTGTTTTAGCATTACATTTAAATCATATCGTTATGCGTCAACAACAACGAAAAGTTGGGATTAGTAATATTAATTTACAACGTTATATTAAACCACTTAGTTATGCTACAGTTGGGTTAGGACTATCACGTTATTTATACTTGTTAAAAATTAATGGTTTTTTAGAAGAATTATCTGCTTTAAATTTTATTAAAGAATATAAAAAAGCAGTTGAACCAATTAGTATTAGATTAACTGAAATTAACGAGTTAATTGGCCATAATTTTCAGTTAGTAGATATTAAAACTTTATTAGAACCATTAGCGTTTCGCTTACAAGAAACAGGGGAAAAACTATTAGTAACTCCGCCCGTAACAAGAACTGATATTTTTCAAAAAGCAGATTTAATTGAAGAAATTGCGCGTTTGTTTGGTTATGATCAAATTACACCACAGCCACCAATTCTTCCTAACATAGCAAAAGCAAAACGCCCCTATGAAAAAACAATGAAGAATTTTGAAACATTTTTGTTAAATAATGGTTTTTATCAAGCAAAAACTTATGCTTTAGTTAGTACGAAGGAAATTGAAAATTTTAACTTTTTTGGTTATCAAAAACCATACCATTTATTATCACCATTATCCCAAGAACACGAAGTAATGCGTTTAAGTTTAACAAATAGTTTATTAGAAAGTATTGCTTATAACAATGCCCGCAATAATAAAAATATAAAATTATTTACGGTTGAAAAAATTTATGCCAATGATGGGGAAAATTATTATCATGGGGCATTTGTTAGTCAAACAGAAATTGTCAAAAATAAAGCAACTGGCGAGCAATTAACAAATTCATATTATTATATAAAAAGTTTACTAGAAGCTTATCTTGAAAGTGAACAAATTGATTTAAATATGTTAACTTATCAACCAGCACCAGCAAATAATGTTTATCATCCATATCAAACAAGTGAAGTTTGATTAGAGAAACAATTATTAGCGGTGGTTGGTGTGGTTCATCCCGTCTATAGTAAAGAACATGATTTAAAATCACCAGTTTATTTTGGTGAAATTAATTTTGAAGTAATTTTTAATTATTTGGCAAAAAAAAGAACTTTCTTTGCCGATCTTTATAAGTTTACCCCAAGTAGTCGTGATATTTCAATTTGAGTTCCAAACGAATTAAACTATCAAGATATTAAAGCAACAATTTTAACAGAAGTAAAAGATGTTGTTACAATGGAAGTGATTGACCAATATTTTGATGAAAAAACAATGCCAAATCATCGTGCTTTAACAATTAGTTTTACTTTTAATAATATGATAAAACAATTAACAGAAGCAGATGTTAATCAACAATTTGATAAAATTAAAGCTAATTTAGCAACGTTAAAATTACAAATTCGTTAAAAAAATGAAACAGATTGCTCTATTTCATTTTTTTAACATATTCATGTCATTCATCAATTGCCAAGTAATAATCTTGGTATTCTTCATTATGAGTTGGATGGTATTTGGCAATTAGCATCCCAAATATTATATTAATTAACATTAAACGTGAAACATAACGAGGATTATCAACATAGAAATTTAAAATTTCTGTATTTTCTAAAGTTAATTTTTGAACATTAGGGGGACCTTTATATTCTTTGTTAATTGTTAATAAAATAATTTGAACATTACGTTTTGTTGCAATTTCAATTAGAAAATGATATTCAGCATCTTGTAAACTTTTAGAAACTAAGATTAGGAGATCTCCTGAACCAAGTGTTTCAATGATTTGAATTGTTGCATAATAGTTTGATAAATAAGTTGAATTATATTTTAAAACATTTAAGTGGAGATTTAAGTTATCACAAATTAAGGAATGACGACTAATTCCTCAAATAACAATACGGTTACTATTATGAATCGTATCAATAATTTGTTCTAACTGGTTTATTTTTAAATTGCGATAAGTTTCATCCAAAGCATAGGTATGTAACTTATAAATATTATCAATAACATTATGTAAGGTTGTGTCATCTTCTTGGATATCAAATTCCTTAATATTATTATATTTTCCAGCAACTCAGACTTTGAATTTACTATAATTTTCAAAACCTAATTTTTTAATTAATCGACTTAATGTTGATGTATTAATAAAAAGACTGTCAGCTAATTCATTGATAGTTAATTCTAGAACACTCTGAATGTCATTATTTAACTTTTCAATTAATTGAATTTGTAATTCAGTTAATTGTTTTTCTTTGTCACATGTTATTATTTTCATGGCGGCTCCTCATTTTTACACATTTGCGCTTTAAACATAAATGTATAATTATATTATAACAATAATTTTCCAAAAAAATTTTATTCATCAAATTAATTGTAGGGAAAAATCTGTTAAAATTAATAGTAAATGGGGGAAAATAATGATTTATACAGAAGCAGATTTGATCAAACAACCAATAATTACCATTGAAACAGCTCTAATTATTACTGATTAATTATTAGCTTATTCACCAAATATTAAAGCGCTAAATGATGTTTTTATTACCGGGGTTCTTACTTATCATGCAAGTTTGAATGCAGTTAATGTTGTTGCAACAATTCAAGGCGAAATCGTTGTTGAAGACGCCCGAACTTTAGAACATTTTAAGGTCCCAATTAATTTAAAATGAAACGATGAATATAGTTTTAAATTTTTTAAAAAAAGTGATATTAATTATTTAAATGAACAAAACTTTGATATAATAAAATATGCGTGAGATGAAATAATTATGAATATTCCCTTTAATTTTGTCGAAAACTCTTGATATTTATAAAATATACCTAAAATTAGGTATATTTTTAATATATAGAGGTAAATAAATGATGAAAAAAATAATTACAGAATTAATAAATAGCTTAACAGATGATCAATTTTTAGAATTTTATGAAAAAATAAAACAACAAGCAGACTTAATTAAAAAACAAAAACGTTTAAATGAAATTGATCAAAAATTTAGAGATAAAGGCATTATATGTCCTAATTGCAAATCTTTTCATTGTGTTAAAAATGGTCATAATTCCGAAGGAAAACAAAAATATTTATGTAAAAAATGTCGTGCTAGTTTTGATGCATTTCGTCATCATTTTACTTATTGAAGTCATTTAAATTATGAACAGTGAAATTTATTAATTCAAATTTCATTGTTAGGACAATCTAGTAAAATAATTTCTCGTTTTATTAAAACAACCCCAAAAACCGCTTGATATAATCGACAAAAATTAATGCAATCAAAACAATTAGAAAATACACAGTTAAAATTTAAAAAATTAAATGGTCAAATCCAAATGGATGAAACATTTATTAAAGAAATTCATAAAGGCAATTTTAAAGATAAATTTGATAAACGAAAAACTCATCTCGATCCATTTTCAACTGATACCAAATGCTGTATTCAAATGGCAGTTGATAGCAATAATAATATTTTTGTTCAATCCACCAATACCAAAAGATTACAAAAACAATGGATTATTGAAAATATGAATAAGCAACTAATTAAAGAAAAATCAATAATTATTTCTGATATGCAACCACTATATTTATTAGTAGCAAAACAAACAAATTCTACTCTATATTCCACCAAAACTAGTACAAACCCTGATACTAGTTATCAAAAGTTAAATAAGATTAGTAAATTACAATCCAGTCTTAAAGAAGCCTTAATTCATTATCATGGTTTGGGTTTCACTAATATTCAAAATTATTTAAAGCTCTGAAAATGAAAATACCAACACAAAGGTTTAACACCAAACCAACAATCAACGGTATTATATTTTAACGTTTAAAAAATTTAAAGCAAAATCATAATCTTACACAAAATTAGTTTTCAAATTGTCATATTGATGATTTTTTTTATTTCATCAAGAGTTTTCGACAAAATTAAAGAATATTCCCTTTAATTTTGTCGAAAACTCTTGATATTTATAAAATATACCTAAAATTAGGTATATTTTTAATATATAGAGGTAAATAAATGATGAAAAAAATAATTACAGAATTAATAAATAGCTTAACAGATGATCAATTTTTAGAATTTTATGAAAAAATAAAACAACAAGCAGACTTAATTAAAAAACAAAAACGTTTAAATGAAATTGATCAAAAATTTAGAGATAAAGGCATTATATGTCCTAATTGCAAATCTTTTCATTGTGTTAAAAATGGTCATAATTCCGAAGGAAAACAAAAATATTTATGTAAAAAATGTCGTGCTAGTTTTGATGCATTTCGTCATCATTTTACTTATTGAAGTCATTTAAATTATGAACAGTGAAATTTATTAATTCAAATTTCATTGTTAGGACAATCTAGTAAAATAATTTCTCGTTTTATTAAAACAACCCCAAAAACCGCTTGATATAATCGACAAAAATTAATGCAATCAAAACAATTAGAAAATACACAGTTAAAATTTAAAAAATTAAATGGTCAAATCCAAATGGATGAAACATTTATTAAAGAAATTCATAAAGGCAATTTTAAAGATAAATTTGATAAACGAAAAACTCATCTCGATCCATTTTCAACTGATACCAAATGCTGTATTCAAATGGCAGTTGATAGCAATAATAATATTTTTGTTCAATCCACCAATACCAAAAGATTACAAAAACAATGGATTATTGAAAATATGAATAAGCAACTAATTAAAGAAAAATCAATAATTATTTCTGATATGCAACCACTATATTTATTAGTAGCAAAACAAACAAATTCTACTCTATATTCCACCAAAACTAGTACAAACCCTGATACTAGTTATCAAAAGTTAAATAAGATTAGTAAATTACAATCCAGTCTTAAAGAAGCCTTAATTCATTATCATGGTTTGGGTTTCACTAATATTCAAAATTATTTAAAGCTCTGAAAATGAAAATACCAACACAAAGGTTTAACACCAAACCAACAATCAACGGTATTATATTTTAACGTTTAAAAAATTTAAAGCAAAATCATAATCTTACACAAAATTAGTTTTCAAATTGTCATATTGATGATTTTTTTTATTTCATCAAGAGTTTTCGACAAAATTAAAGAATATTCCCTTTAATTTTGTCGAAAACTCTTGATATTTATAAAATATACCTAAAATTAGGTATATTTTTAATATATAGAGGTAAATAAATGATGAAAAAAATAATTACAGAATTAATAAATAGCTTAACAGATGATCAATTTTTAGAATTTTATGAAAAAATAAAACAACAAGCAGACTTAATTAAAAAACAAAAACGTTTAAATGAAATTGATCAAAAATTTAGAGATAAAGGCATTATATGTCCTAATTGCAAATCTTTTCATTGTGTTAAAAATGGTCATAATTCCGAAGGAAAACAAAAATATTTATGTAAAAAATGTCGTGCTAGTTTTGATGCATTTCGTCATCATTTTACTTATTGAAGTCATTTAAATTATGAACAGTGAAATTTATTAATTCAAATTTCATTGTTAGGACAATCTAGTAAAATAATTTCTCGTTTTATTAAAACAACCCCAAAAACCGCTTGATATAATCGACAAAAATTAATGCAATCAAAACAATTAGAAAATACACAGTTAAAATTTAAAAAATTAAATGGTCAAATCCAAATGGATGAAACATTTATTAAAGAAATTCATAAAGGCAATTTTAAAGATAAATTTGATAAACGAAAAACTCATCTCGATCCATTTTCAACTGATACCAAATGCTGTATTCAAATGGCAGTTGATAGCAATAATAATATTTTTGTTCAATCCACCAATACCAAAAGATTACAAAAACAATGGATTATTGAAAATATGAATAAGCAACTAATTAAAGAAAAATCAATAATTATTTCTGATATGCAACCACTATATTTATTAGTAGCAAAACAAACAAATTCTACTCTATATTCCACCAAAACTAGTACAAACCCTGATACTAGTTATCAAAAGTTAAATAAGATTAGTAAATTACAATCCAGTCTTAAAGAAGCCTTAATTCATTATCATGGTTTGGGTTTCACTAATATTCAAAATTATTTAAAGCTCTGAAAATGAAAATACCAACACAAAGGTTTAACACCAAACCAACAATCAACGGTATTATATTTTAACGTTTAAAAAATTTAAAGCAAAATCATAATCTTACACAAAATTAGTTTTCAAATTGTCATATTGATGATTTTTTTTATTTCATCAAGAGTTTTCGACAAAATTAAAGAATATTCCTATTAATTTATCAAAAAATAGTGATAAAATAATTAGTGGTGATTCAACTTGGTAAGTTTTTTCAGAAGATGAATTTGCAGCATATCAGGCCACTCAAGTGGATTCACGATGAGAACAATTACACGAGAAATTGGTTAAAACAACAAAGGAGGGGAAATAATGGCAGTACCATTTCGCAAAACATCCAAACAGGCAAAAAGAAAACGCCGTACCCATTTTAAATTAGTTGGGGCAACTTTAATAGTATGTAAAAATTGTGGGGCAACAATTAAGCCACACAGAGTTTGTCGTGAATGTGGATATTATAAGAATAAAGAAGTTGTTAGAGTTGATTAATCTAATATTTCATTAACCTGAGAATCTTGTTAAAGATTCTTTTTTTTGTTTTGGTTAAACCAAAGGGAAAAGTGGGAGCATCAATTAATCTTGGTTAAAAACCGGAAAGTTTTAATTGTTAAAAATTACTGTTTTTTGTAAAAAAATTACTAAAAGTGTTGCAAAGTGGGAAATATTATCATATAATATGTAGGAAAGTGGGGGAGAATGGGATAAAATGGCGTTATTAGGAACTTACAACCATACTTTAGATGATAAAGGAAGATTAACAATTCCTTCTAAAATGCGAGAGCAATTTAAAGATGAAAAAGTCTTTATATCTCTTGGTTTTGATGGTTGTATTGATGTTCGTAATGAAGCAGAATGACTGAAGTGAACGGAAAAAGTTGCTTCAACAGGTCAAGCCACACCCGAAGGGCGGGCATTAACACGGAAAATCATGTCAATGTCGGATGAAACTACTTTCGATAATGCTGGACGAATTAAAATCTTGTCCATTTTACAAAATAAAGTAAGTATTACTAAAGATGTTGTGATTATTGGAAATAACGATCACATTGAATTATGAGATCCGCAAGTTTGAGAAACTTATATTGACCAAGCACCAGGAATGGAAGAAGCGGCGAAAAACTTTGAGGAAAAAATTTAAGCGATGGAATTTAAACATCAAAGTGTTTTATTGCAAGAAGCAATGAGGGGGTTGAACATCATTCCCAATGGGATTTATGTTGATTGTACCTTAGGACGAGCTGGTCATAGTCTTGAAATTTTAAAACATTTAGCCACTGGAAAGTTATATTGTTTTGAACAAGATGAAGAAGCAATTGTTGCTTCTCAGCAGGTTTTACAACAAAGTAATTATGATAACTATGAAATTATTAAAAATAACTTTGTTAATTTAGCGGCTGAGTTACAATTACGCCAAATTAAAACGGTTAATGGCATTTTATATGACCTTGGCGTTTCATCCCCCCAATTAGATGATGACAAACGGGGCTTTAGTTATCGCTATGATAGCATGTTAGATATGCGGATGAATCAGCAACAAATATTAACAGCTAAAACAGTTATCAACACTTATTCTATTGCTGCTTTAGCAAAGGTTTTTCAAGAGTATGGGGAAGAACCATTTGCAAAAGTTATTGCCAAAAATATTGGGATTGCTCGTGCTGAACAACCAATTGCAACAACATTCGAATTAGTAACAATTATTAAAAAAAGTTTACCGCAAAAAGTTCTTAAGAAAGCAAAGCATCCCGCAAAACGCATTTTTCAAGCGCTACGGATTGAAGTAAATCAAGAATTAGCGGTTTTACAAGCATCGTTAGAACAAGCAGCAAAAATTCTAGCTGTTAAAGGACGGTTAGTTGTTATTTCGTTTCATTCGTTAGAAGATCGCATTGTTAAAAAGTATTTTCAAACGTTAACACAAGATCCAAACTATGAAATTAATCAACAATTACCAACGGCATCGCATTTTGAAAGTAATTACCGGATTATTACCAAAAAAGCAATTGTCCCAGCGGTGGATGAACAAATACTTAATCCTCGTAGTACTAGTGCAAAGTTACGAATATTAGAACGGGTGAAATAATATTCAACTTAAAAAATATTAAAGGGGGGTGAGCGAAATGGACTATAAATTAAAAGAAGTTTATGCTGTGTTAGAAATTAAAAATTATAGTTTTAGTTTTATGGTTGGTGTTTATAGTGAATCACAAATTAAAGTGCTCTATAAAAGACATCTTGAATATCGTTTTTGTGATAATGGAGTCATTATTGATGAAAAAAATGTTGCAAAAGAATTAGCGAATTTAATTAAAGATGCTAATCGCCAATTGGGACTTGAAATTGAACGGGTGGCAATTACAGTTCTGGCTAATAATATGACAATTAAAACTTCAACCAAAATGCTAAATTTAACGCATGACCGTTTGGTTACTAAGAATGATATTGATTCATTAATTACGTTAGCAAAAGAAGTACCATTATTAGATGATGAAACAGCATTCTTTATTAGACCATATCGTTACATTCTTAATGAACAAAAAGCATTATCATCGCCACCAATCGGGCAGGCGGCGCATAAAGTAAGTATTAAGGCAATTGTTTATGTAACAAAAAAACAAATTATTCAAAGTATTTTTGCTACTTTAAAATATGCCAAAATAGAAATTATGGGTATTCTTCCAGAAGGGTTTAGTCTTGCGTGAAATCTTGCATCACCAGTTGATTTGCAGAATGGGATTACAATTATTGATTGAGATCATGACAGTATTAAAGCTTACGTCTTTGTTCGTGAAACTTTATCTAACCAAATTATTATTCCGGGTGGAGTTAAAAAAATTATTAATCGGTTACGTCATATCTTAAACTGTGATAATAAGCAAGCACTAAAGTATTTATATAAAATTATTAATTTAAATAATAATAGTAAAGATAATTTAATTATTTATAGTAAATATGATCATCAACAACAAAAACAATTAAATTTGACCCATTATGATTTAAAACGAATTGTTAACCATGTTTTAAGTGAAGAAATGGAAACATTAAATGAAAAATTGGCACATAGCTTAGGGCGCTATCATTATCCAATTGTTGTTATTGGTGAAATTTTACGAATTAGTGGGTTTAAAGAAACCTTATTGGCTTTAAATAAAGACCGTAATATTTCAGTTTATACGGCGCCAACATTAGGGGCAAAAGAACCATGAACGACCGGTCTCTTAGGGAATATCTACTATCAACATTTAGCAAACAAAGTTAGCGCAACAAATGTTCAATCAGTTGATCATCGCTATATTCGTTATCTAAATAATAATCTTGATAAAAAACAGCGAATGTTACCACCGAATGAGAATGGTCAACCAGGTGGTTCTGGTGGAACACCACAAGGGGTCGTGAATCTTAATCAACAACATTTTAATAGTTCACAACAATATCATCAAAAATATTACCAAAATATCAAATAAATAGTACAATATATATATAAAAATGGAGGAGTTAAGGTTATGGACAATTTTGATAATTATGAACAAGTTGCGTCAATAAAGGTCATTGGCATTGGTGGAGCTGGTAATAATGCTGTTAATAGAATGATTGAAGCTGGTGTCCAAGGGGTTGAATTTATTGTTGCAAATACTGATGCCCAAATTATTAGTGTTTCAAAATCAAAAAATAAAATTGTATTAGGGAAAGAAACATCAAAAGGGCTTGGAGCAGGTGCTAATCCTGATGTTGGCCGTCAAGCAGCAATTGAATCAGCAGAAGAAATTAAAGAAGCGTTAAAAGGCGCTGATATGGTTTTTGTTGCTGCTGGAATGGGTGGCGGAACTGGAACTGGGGCTGCCCCAATTATTGCGAAAATTGCAAAAGAACAAGGTGCATTAACAGTTGGAATTATTACGACTCCATTTTCTTTTGAAGGACGTGCTCGGAACAGTTATGCGATTCAAGGAACCGATGAATTACGTAAATATGTTGATTCATTAATTATTATTTCAAATGACCGCTTATTAGAAGTTATTGGGGGCGTGCCATTAAAGGATTCCTTCAAAGAGGCGGATAACATTTTACGTCAGGGAGTACAAACAATTACCGACTTAATTGCGGTACCATCATTAATTAACTTAGACTTTGCTGATATTAAAACGGTAATGAAAAGTAAAGGTAATGCTTTGTTTGGAATTGGAATTGGTTCTGGAAAAGACAAAGCAATTGAAGCGGCTAATAAGGCGATTATTTCACCATTATTAGAAGCATCAATTCGTGGGGCAAAAGATGCCATTATTAATGTTACTGGTGGAAACACATTAACCTTAAATGACGCTAATGATGCTGTTGACATTGTTAAACAGGCAATTGGTGGTGAAATTAATATTATCTTTGGAACTGCTGTTAATGAACATCTAGATGATGAAATGATTGTGACAGTTATTGCCACAGGGTTTGATGAAGATGAAAATTTTTTAAACCCCGATAATAATTATTGTGCTTCAGTGGAAGAATATGAAGAACCTTCATCAAAAACAGCGCCACCTGAAAATGCTGATGAGGATCCAGAAGACCAAGATGTTGTCCGTAAGTGCCCAAGTTATTTTAATAATTTACAAGAAAATGCTGGCCGCGAAACAGCAAATGCCAGCCGTCGAATCAATGCGTGAAAAGAACATGTCAATGAGAATAATCGATCAGCTGATAATGATGATGACGATGATGATTTACCACCATTTGTTCGTCGTAGTTGATAATAATGAGCATTTTTAAGAAAAAACCTAAAAGTATTTACGATTCTCAACCACGAATTGATTTTAATGACACTGCTGCTGTTGAACCAATTGTCCAAACCGATCGCAAAGAAGATAACACCCCACAAGCACCAACCGTTCCTTTTCAAAAGGTTACTTTTGATGCGTCAGAACCAGCGCCGAACGTTGCAACTAGTGATGAAACTAGTTCAACGATAAGCACTGGTTTTGTTGCAGATAGTTATAATGATGCTCCGAAAATGGCTGATTTATTATTAAGCAAAGGACAGTTAGTTGTTCATTTGGAAAAGTTATCAAAAGAAGAGCGAATTCGGTTGTTAGATTTTATGACCGGGGTAATGTATGCGTTTGATGGGGATGTTCAAAAGTTAGAACATAAGACTTATCAATTTATGATTAGAAAAGATGCTTAATAAAACTCAATTATTACAACATTACCAGCAAGATTATGATTTAATTAATAAAATTAAGGGTTGGTGTGCCCAAGCACGCCAAGGAAAAATTGTTGCAACCGGTTTTCTTGATTTACGCCAATTAGCAATTTTAACGGCAATCCTTCGCCAAGAAAAAATCACTGATTATAGCATTCACGAATCATTTGTGAATGGCTTTCGGAAGACGGTTACTTTTAATAGTACCCAGGATAATACGATTATTCTGACAACCCCGCAACCAACTCCCACTATTTTACAACATCATCTTGTGCCGGGGTTCATTTTAAACCAGTTACAGTTAGATTTGCGTGTAATTGGTGATTTATATGTTACTGCGACTATGATATCTTTAAGTGTTTTAGCAAAAATTGGACCAGTGTTTACTAATACACCACTGGTAATTCAAAAGCATGTTCTAATATGACACTAAGTACCATCACCCGTTGTCCTTGACCACCAGTTTACGATTTTTACTAAAACAGTTAAAAGTTTACGGTTAGATGCAATTGTTAGTGCGATTTGTAATTTGTCCCGCCAAAAAGGGCAAGCTTATGTTGAAGCAGATAATGTTTATGTTAATTTTTCGGTGGTAAATAATAAGACTTTTCAAGTTGCTTGTGATATTATAATATCAATAAGGCGGTATGGTCGTTTTAAAATTAATGAAATTATTCCGAGCAAAAATCAACATTATCTAATTACAATTGCAAAATTTGCATAAAAGGTAGGGAAAGTTATGGCAGAACAAGATAGAGACTTACGAACAGTTATTCGTGAACAAAATGAAATTATTGAAAAGTTAACATATGATAATCGCCAATTAGTCCAACGGTTGCAAGAATTACAACATTTAGAGCATATTTCGCGCTATAACATTGAGAAATCGCGGGAAGCCTTTGAAGTTGCTAGTCATAACGCTGGGCGAATTATTATGAAAGCAGTTGATTTTTCATATGCGTTTAAAGATGAAATTGCCTTATTATTAGAAGCAATTGATGATCACCGCCATAATCCGCAAAATGTCTTAAAAGTAATTGATGAGTTCTTAGAACGTAATAAACGAATTTATGCTTTTTCAATTAATGATGGGGAACGGATTACGGAAATGATTAAGAAAGAAATTATTAACAAAATTAGATAAATAGTGTAAGATTTATTTATAAGAAAACAAACCACAATTATTTGGCCCTTTTATCGCAGCAAGGTTAGGAAGATGAGAGCTAATTATAAAACCCAAATAATTATCCCTTGTTTTTACAACTAAACAAACATTGTAAAAAAAGGTAAATATTGCCAAGATATTTATAAAGTAAGATGGTACCGCGTGTTATTAGCGCTCTTATAGTCTTACTTTTTTTATGACAGAAAGGAATGATTTTGATGAACTATAAAGATACCTTATTAACACCAAACACTTTATTTGAGATGAAAGCAAATTTAACTGAAAAAGAGCCAAAAATTCAACTGGAATGATTACGTAATAATGTTGTGAGGGGGCGTTATCACCATAATGCTCATCAGCCACCATTTATTCTCCATGATGGTCCGCCGTATGCTAACGGTGACTTGCATGTTGGTCATGCCTTAAATAAAATTTTAAAAGATTTTATTGTTCGGTATTATAACCAAAAGGGTTACTATAGTCCGTGAATTTGTGGGTGAGATACGCACGGTTTGCCAATTGAAACAGCCGTTGTTAAAAGTGGGGTTGATCGTAAAACAACACCGCCCGTTGCTTTTCGACAAATTTGTCGAAAATATGCTTTAGAGCAAATTGATAAACAAATTGAACAATTTAGTCGTTTGGGGTTATTTAGTGACTTCACAAACCACCGTTACGTGACCTTAGATTTAGAATATGAATTAGAACAATTACGATTATTTCAAACAATGGTTCAAAAACAATTAATTTATCGTCAGTTAAAGCCAATTTATTGATCACCATCAAGTGAATCAGCGTTAGCAGAAGCTGAAATTGAATATGAAGAATTATCAGCGCCTTCAATTTATGTTACTTTTAATGTTACAACGGGAAATAGTCTAATTAGTCCCGGAACAAAAATTGTTATTTGAACAACAACACCATGAACAATTCCAATGAACCAGTTGTTAGCTGTTGGCGCAGAAATTGTTTATGTGGAAGTATTAGTGCAGGGGGTAAAATATTTAGTTGCTAAAGCATTATTAGAAGCGATTCAAACAACGATTGGATGAGAAGAGGTTCACATTTTACAAGAAGTTAGCGGAACTGCCTTAGTTGGAATTGTGACGAAACATCCGTTATATGATCGTGATAGTATCGTTTTTCTTGGCCATCATGTGACAACTGAAGCTGGAACAGGGATTGTTCATACTGCCTCGGGATTTGGTGAAGATGATTATCACATTGCTCGTGCCAATAATATTCCAATTTTTGCCCCATTAGATGATGAGGGAAAATATACGAAAGAAGTCAATGATGAAACATTAACGGGTGTTTTTTATGAAAATGCTAATAAAATGATTGGTCAACGGTTAGAACAAGAGGGGGCTTTACTAAAATTAAAATTTATTAAGCATAAACATCCAATTGATTGACGAACAAAAAAACCAGTTATTTATCGTGCCACTGCCCAATGGTTTGTATCAATTGAAAAAATGAAACCAGCACTGTTAGCTGAAATTAAAAAGGTACAATGAAATCCGTCGTGAGCAGCAAAACGAATGGAAACAATGATTGAAAATCGCCAAGATTGATGTATTTCACGACAACGGTTATGAGGGGTGCCAATTATTGCTTTTTATGATGAAAATAATGTCCCACAATTTAATTCAGAATTGATTGACCATGTTATTAAATTATTTCAACAAGCAAAAACAACAGATATTTGGTTTGAATGAACTGCTGATCAATTGTTACCACCAGCTTATCAAAAGCGACAATGACGCAAAGAACAAGATATTATGGATGTGTGGTTTGATAGTGGAGTTAGTAATTTAGCCGTGACAAAAGCACACCAATTACCACATCCTGTCAGTGTTTATTTAGAAGGGATTGACCAATTTCGCGGATGATTTAATTCTTCTTTAATTAATTCTGTTGTTGCAACCGGACATGCGCCATATCAAATTGTTTTATCACATGGGTTTGCGAATGATGAAAAAGGTCGTAAGATGAGTAAATCATTAGGAAATGTTATTTCGCCGTTAGCAATTACTGCTCAATATGGCGCTGATATTTTACGAATGTGAGTAGCTGCAGTTGATTATCGTGATGATGTTAAAATTGGGCCAGATATTTTAAAACAAGTGGCGGAAGCATATCGAAAAATCCGTAATACGTTGCGCTTTTTATTAGCTAATTTAACTGATTTTAACCCCGCAACTGATCTTCGTGATGATTTAGCAGAAGTTGATTGATATGTTTTACACTTAGCGCGTGAATTTCAGCAAAAAGTTAATCGCAACTATGAAGAATTTAACTTTAATAATGTTTATATGTTAATCAATAACTTTGTGACAACAACATTATCGAAGTTTTATTTAGATTTTACAAAAGATATTTTATATATTGAAGCAATGACTTCATCGCGCCGAAGAGCAGTCCAAACAACGTTATATTATTTATATCGTATTTTAAGTGATGCGTTAAAACCAATTATTCCGCATACAATTGAAGAAAGTCACAAGTTCATTAAGTATCCACACCAACAAAGTTCTGTTCATTTTGAAGAAAATTTTGTTTTTAGTAAACCAATTAGTTTAGAACTAGTGGCAAAGTGAGAACAAGTGTTAAAATTACGTGATGATGTCAACAAAGAGTTAGAATATCGTCGTGAACGGAAAGAAATTAAAAAATCATTAGAATGTCAATTAACGATTGCCTTAAAACCAGCTTATGCTAAATTAGCAACAATTGCTGATTTACATCAAATCTTTATTGTTAGTGAAATTATTTTTACCCCTAAGCATAATAATTTAACTGAATATGAAACAAGTTATATTACAGCGCAAGAAAAAGATGGCTTTAAATGTCAGCGTTGTTGAATGATTTACGAACATTTAAATGCGGAAAATAATGATATTTGTGATCGTTGTTTTAATGTTTTATTAGCAAAAAATGTGCGATAATAATAGCAATGAAATAAAAGGAGTTAGAAAGAATGAGAGAACGTACAAAGCAATTTTGGCATGATGTTGGTGAATATTTTAAAAGTCGAAATTATATTTGAAAATTTAAGCTCCAAATTTGCTTACCAATTTTTATTGGTTTATTAATTTTAGATATTATTACAAAGCAATTAGCCTTTCATTTATTATCCCATGATCCTTATGCCCCAGAAGTTAAGTTTCTTGATGGTTTTATTAATTTTAAGTTTGTTATTAACAAAGGCATTGCTTTTGGAGCAAATGCTGATAATTTAGTGGCAACAATTATTGGTGCGGTGCTAATTACGATATTAGCTTTTATTGTGTTTTTATATATTAATAGTAAAACAGCAGCGATTGGTTTAATTATGATAACTTGTGGTGGGTTTGGTAACTTAATTGATCGTATGTGAAACCAAGGGGGAGTTGTTGACTTTTTAGCATGAATTCTCTTTCCACCATATAGTATTTTTAATTTATCTGATACTTGAGTAACATTTGGGGTTGTTGTTTTAGTATTAGCAATTATCATTGAAATTACGCGCTTTTATCGTGACCGTGCGCGAAGTAATCGCGAAGAAAGTATTGTGAATAATGAATAAAATTACTTTTGTTGCATCAACAAGTGGGCGCATTGATAAAGTGTTAGTCGCATATTTTGCCACAACAGCAACGATCTTTTCACGAACAAAAATTCAAGAATTAATAACCCAAAACCAAGTCCAAGTTAATGACCAATTTGTGCACCAAAATTATCTTGTCCAAGTTAACAATGATACAATTACTGTTACTTTACCATCGCCATCAACAACAAACCCAACGCCAATGGCAATGCCATTAACAGTGTTGTACGAAGATGATGTGTTATTGGTAATTGATAAACCAAATAATTTGGTTGTTCATCCTGCCCCGGGGCATTTAAATGACACCTTAGTTAATGCTTTAATTGCCCGAAGTGAAGATTGATCAACTGTTAGCGGTGAATTGCGACCAGGAATTGTCCATCGGATTGATCGGCAAACAACAGGAACATTAATTATTGCTAAAAATGATTTTATTCATCACCAATTGCAAGAACAAATTCAAACAAAGCAATTACAACGACGATATTTAGCCCTGGTGCACGGTAATATTGTTGAAACGCGAGCAAAAATTGATGCGCCAATTGGTCGCGATCCGCAAGATCGCAAGAAAATGGTTGTCACAGCCAAAAATTCTAAAAAAGCAGTGACTAATATTCTTGTAATTGAGCGCTTTAATGATTATACTTATATAGAGTGTGAGTTAGAAACTGGTCGCACGCATCAAATTCGAGCGCATTTAAAGTATATTAATCATCCGGTTGTTGGTGACCCACTATATGGGACGGTCGCTGATAAAAAGGAATCATTTGGCCAATATTTGCATGCTTATCAGTTAACTTTTATGCATCCAATTACAAATCTTCCAATTACGGTATCAGCAGCATTACCGTTGGAATTTGAAAATAAATTAGCAGCATTACGCACGAAAGGATAGGAAACAATGAGTTTTGATAAAGACAAGTTATCATTGGTTGATTATTTTCTTAAACAAGAGAAATATAATGTTTATAAAAATAAACCCCGAGGTAATAATAATGTTTATTTATATAAAGTTGATAGTAAAGAATTTCAAATAATTAAAATTATTGATGATTTTAGTGGTGAATTTAAAGAATATGTTAGTGTTGATGAAGTGGTCCAAGATTTAAAGGCTTTTTTAAATAAAAAATTTCAACGAGTAAAACTTTCTATTTTGTCAGTTGTTTTAATTGAAAATCGTTCGCAAGTTTATAAGGAAGATAATGGGGATGTTGTTTTATTTGTTGATAGACATAATCATCTTGACCGGTTAAGTCATTATTATCCAAAAATTACAATGTTAGAAGATAACAATGATGATAGTTCAATGGCGGGGATGTCACCAGAAGAAATCTTAGATGGAATTAAAGATCCAAATAGTAAATTAACAAAAAACTTAAAACAA
Source organism: Spiroplasma endosymbiont of Sarcophaga carnaria (assembly GCF_964019595.1). NCBI lineage: Bacteria > Bacillati > Mycoplasmatota > Mollicutes > Entomoplasmatales > Spiroplasmataceae > Spiroplasma > Spiroplasma endosymbiont of Sarcophaga carnaria. Next base: position 275,749 of record NZ_OZ026456.1, on the reverse strand, counting down.
TTAAGTGATAAGTTAAGTGTTAATAATTTAGGGGTGACATGAGTTTTAATTGCGTTATTATTAATTATTCCAATTGTTGGGATCTTTTTTGGAGCGCAAATTTTTAACACGAAAGACTTAAGTACCAATGCCACGGCCCTTGTTTACGGGGGTATTACCCGTGATTTATTAATTTGAAGTAATCAATGGTGAAGATTATGAACTTATATTCTATTTTCTGGTAATCCATTTTTGGTTGTTTTCAACTTATTTATGATTTTTAGTGTCGCTCGTTATTCTGAAGCATTATTAGGACGATGATGGTTAGCAATTATTTTAATTTTTGGGGTGCCATTAGCAGGGTTATTTTTAGCCGCAGTGTTACCAAATTGAATTTTTGGTGGGTCAACAATTTTATTAGCAATCTTATGGGGTGCTTTATTTAGTTATAATTATGGGAAAGATGATTTAGGAGCGCTAATTGCAAATCAACGAACACTAGTTGTAGTGATGTGATTGTTATTAATGCCATTATTTTTAGGTTATTCATATTACTTAATTAATTTCGTTGGTTTTTTCGCGGGTAGTGCCATTGGTTATTGTTTAGAGTTTAATCGCACAAATCGCATCAATTGAACAATGTTGTATCCTGTTTTGGTTGTTGTTGTGATGATTGCTGTGATTGCTGTTACTTTATCGTGACGACGTTATGTGCCACCATATAATGGTGATGTTATTGATGCTTTAATAAGTTATTACCGCGCCGGTTTAGTCAGTCGGGGCAGCATTGAAAATATGTTGGGTAATTATTATTTCTATCCAAAAAATAATTGACCAAATTTCTTAACATCTAATCAGCAAACAACAAAGGATATTATCAATATGTTTGGAATGGTTTTATGACACCGTTAACAGCACAAAAACGGACTGATTACTTATCGTGAGATGACTTTTTCTTAAGTGTGGCGCATGTTTGTGCGATGCGTAGTAAGGACCCGCACACGCAAGTTGGTAGTTGTGTTGTTAATCAAATTGGTCAAATTATTGCCACTGGTTATAATGGCTTACCACGTGGTTTAAATGATAATGAATTTCCCTGAGCACGGGAAGGAGAATATTTAGAAACAAAATATCCTTATGTTGCGCATGCGGAATTAAATGCCATTTTAAGTGCTCATACTAACTTAGAAAATTGTCGGATTTATACAACCTTATTTCCTTGTGCTGAATGTGCTAAAATTATCATTCAAGTTGGAATTAAAGAAGTCATTTATGATGATGATAAATATGTTGGTATTGATGATAACAAAGCAGCCAAACGAATGTTTGACCAAGCCCAAGTTAGCTATCGATCGTTACCAGTTATTAGTATCACTGTAACGCGCCAACCAAAATAAATATTAAACCATTTTCTTATTAACTATTAATTAGAAAGGTTCTTTTTGATAAATGAAAAAATATTTTACCGATCGCAAGTTATTTATTTACCGAATTATTGGTATTATGCTAATTTTTATTTTTTTAGTGTGTGATTTTATTTTAGTTTTAAAAACAAAGAGTGGGATTTATGGCCAGCTATCATCATATGGGGAACGGTTGTAAGGTACCATACACATTTAAGAATTTAGCATAATACCGCGTAAAAGCGGTTTTTTACGTTTAAGAAGGAGAAATGTGGTATGGAAAAAATTAACAGTATTATTAAACAAATAGAACAAGTAAAACAAATATGTGGTGATGATTTTAAAAAATGACCTAACAAAATGGCACATGAGACATTAAAAATTGTTTATGAAGAATTAAAAGAGGCAATTGATAATGGCAAAATATTGTAAAAAATGTCAATGTCCAGTAAATACGATTGATAGCGATTTATGTTTATTTTGTAAGGGAGGATACTAATAATGGCAAAAACAGTTATACAAATAAGCCAAGAGCAACAAATATATTTACAAGAAAGTTTAAGCAATAAAACATATAAAGATGTTTGTGATGAATTTATTGAATTATGTAAAAAATTAAGTTTAGATGATTATGAAAAAGGTAAATCAATGATGGAACATTTTAATAATTTTATCAATGCACAAATAGTAGGAAAACAAGAACTTTTAACTTGTCAACATTGTATTAATGCAAAAGGTAAAATTAGTGAATTACCTTGAAATAAAGAAATTCAAAATGAGAATATAAAATAATGACAATAAAAGAATTTAATTATAAATATAAAAATGGATATATAGTTAAAAAATTACCTAACTCAGAGAAATATTTATTCCTATATGTTATAGGCAATGACGATTGAGATTGAATTGCATGAATTACTGAAGATTATTTTAATTCTACAGGACATTGAATTGAACCTGAAGTAGTTAAAGACTTTATATCAATTAAATTAAAAGGAGAAAAAAATAAATTACAAACAATTATTGAATTATAAATTTACTAAAATAAAAAAGCTAGGAAAAAATTATGAAGAAACTATGAAAAAAAATAAAACAACTAAAAGAAATTAAAAAAATACATCAATATGCTGTTAAGTGAGCAGCAGATATTCCACATATTAAATTTAAAAAAAGTGCAACATAACTGTTGAAAAATTAATTATTTTTAATTAGAAAGGGGTTAGCTACAATGGAAAACATAAAAATTTGTGAATCTGGTTGATATGATCGAAGTAGGAATTTTGCTAAAGACTTTGATTTTATAAAAGAGTTTAGCACTAATTCTGAAACTAAAGAAATTTATAAACCTTACAAGCAAAAAGATAAAAATAAAAATATATCTAATTATCGAATTCATAAAAGTTCTATGCAAAAATATAATAATTGTGGCCAAAAAATAATTAGTTACATTGTTAAAACTCCTGAGCGTTGAATTATTTTTCCTGGTTCTTTTGTTCATAAGGATAAATTTAAAGATGATTTTTTAATAGTTGGAATTGTTCCACAATTTATTTATTATACTCGAACAAATAGAGAAGCTGCACATGGAATTCCAAGTATTAAGAAAAAAGGATTTAATATTTTTGTTGATTTAATTGAATTAGAACAATATGATCATAAAACACAAATTGAGGCTAATAATCAATTAACAAAAATATGAAATAACAATCAAGAATGAATTAATAAGCGTATCGAAAATAATGAAAGAATAAAAAAACTTGCTGAAGTGCAAGAAAAAAAATTATCAAACCAACCTGTAACCTACCGTGGTGCATAATATAAAATTAATGATAACCCTGACAGTAATAATGATCCTCCAACCATTGTTTTTGATAATGACGACAATATTTTATGAGATTAATGATAGGAGAGGGAATTTAATAGAAACATACGTCTATGTGTAAATTATAACACAATAGACTATTTTTGCGTAAATTGTTATTTTTGCTTTGGCAAAATATTATGATATTCTTGTTCACATAAAATATACAAAAGAAATCACAGAAAGGTACACATAAAAGTCACGAATATTGATATGGAGGTTTTTATGAAACAACAAAGTTATTTTCCTAGTTTCTCAGTTGGGATAGATCCAGCTGGAATTGGAACTACTGGTATTTTTATTAAGACAATTGGAACACGATTTCCCCACTATAAATATGTCCAAGTAAGGTGCAGTAATCCAACGGATTCAGCAAATGAAATTTTAACTATTATCAATAATTTTAAAAATAAACATCATGATTTATCTTTAAATGTGGTAGTAGTTGAGAATTTGCACATGGGTCCTGAAAAAATGCGTGAGGTGCGTGCAACCCGTGAGTTAATTGGAATTTTAAGATATGAATTGCAAAATAAAATGCAATTACATTACCCAGCTGATAAAAACAAGGAAATTATTAAAAAAGAACTTAAAGAACGAACTACTAAAAATGAGCATTCAATTCATGCAAAAGCAATTTTAGAGGCACATTTTAGGGAAAAAGAATTTGGATATAAATGTGAAAAATACAATTGGGAGGTAATTGATTATGGCACAAAGAAAAATTGATAATAAGATGTTGCTATCAGTATTTGATGGCATTGTTGCAGTTTATAAAAAAGATTTATTAAAAGAAAAAATTAATGGTGTTGAAGTTGATGTGATGAGTATGCAAATTCGTTGAGGTTCCAGTTATGGCTGAATTAAAGAAACTATTTCAAAAAATATAACTCAGTTAAAGAAATTTGAAGTTAATGATGTAATTCACATTAAAGGCTCTTTAACTAATATTTTTAGTCGATATTATAAAAATAATTTGTTAGTTATTAATAATTTAATTGAAATTGATAAAGTAGGTAGGTTGGATCGTGCATATCATAAAAAATAAGTAAACCTTGACAAATTAAGAAAAATAGTGCATCTATATGTACCAGGAGGAATTATTATGGCCAATATAATTAAAAAATTAAAATTAGATGATAAAGGTAATCCAATTTTAAATGATAAAAAATAATTTGAAATTGAAGAAGTTGATTTAGACTCTTTAATGGCAGATGAAATAAAAAAACAAGTTAATGAACAAGGTGAAAAATTAGCAGAAGAAAAAGCTAAAGAAATACCCACTAAACAATTAGAAGATCAAACTACTAAAACGAAAACTGAAAAAGAAGATAGTCTTGCAGTTCTTGAAAAACAATTTGCAGAAATTCAACAAGGAATTAAAGGAAATCAAGGTTTAGGATTTACTCAAGAAAATAAACAGTCTGATAACTTAAATGTTAATAATAATCAAGAATCAAATTCTTCAATGGGAATTGATTTACAATCATTCAAAATAGTGGGAGGTAGTGAATAATGGCAATTACATTAAATAATATTCAAACTTATTTTAAGGATAATTTTAAATTAAGTAATTTATATGGAAGATCTAAATATTCTGTTTTATTCCCTAATGAGTTGCAACAAGATGGTGGTGGATGAAAAGCCGAAGTTTACTTACCAATTATAAATGAATCAATAACACAAAAAGATTGAGATCCTAATTTAGGTTTTACGGAAACTTATGTTACAGAAGACTTTAAAAAAGTACAATTAGATCAAAATTTTACTGTTTATAATCGAATTGCTAATCAAGATAAATTGGCATCAAATTGACCAGCTAATAAATTAACAATTACTGATTCACAAAAAGCTAAAATTTTAGATAAATATATTATTAAAGTTTTATGCACAAACGTAGCAAATAAAATTACAAGTCCAATTAAAATTACAAAAGATAATTTTGTAACTGAATTAAAACGTTTACAAGCATTTGTTTTAGAAAATGATATTCATTTAGAAGATTGTATTATTTTTATTGATCCTGAAGTCGTAAGTGCAATGATTAATGCTAAAATTCAATATTCAAAAGCAACAATTGAAGGAACTTTGGCAACAATTACTTCCGCATTAGGATTTAATTTTGTTGAGGCTCCAATTAAACAGTATGGTCATTTAATGGTACCAATTGCACCACAAGCAATGGCATGAGTTCTTGCTATTGATGTGCCACTACAAGCGGGACAGTATACTCAAGGAAGATATTTGGGTCAGTTATTTATTGCCAATAATGAATTTTATTATGGTGAAGTTGTTCAAAATAAATTTTGATTTTCATATCCAGACCCTGATTATGTGCCACCATCATCAACAAGAGTAACAAGAAGTATTGAAAATGTTGAACAATTAGAAAATGCAAAAAGATTAGCCTTATATTTAGTTCTTGAAGCTTATGATGGTGTCCCTTACACTAAAGAACGTAGTGAATATGTTAAAAAAATTAATGATGCAAATAAATTAGATGATGTATATAAAACTAAAGAAGAAGCATTTAAGTTTTTAGACACTAAAAATGCCTCGTAAGATTTTAGATCAAAACTTAATAACGTATAAAAAACGGATTGTTTATCAAACGCCTCAAAAAGCAAAATCATTTTGAGAACTATTATTAGCGATGATTGGTCTACAAGTATTAGCAACAGTTTTAGGGTTTTTAACTGCTGGAATTGGGGCAGGAATAATTGAGGGTTTAGGTGCATCTCAGTTGTTTATTACAACAGGAAAAGTTTTTATTAGTGGAGTTACGAATTTTTTAGTAATGGAAACAAATGATGTTATCAATAACAATGTGAGTTTAAAAAATACGTTATTAAATTTGGCTTTTTCATTTAATGATTTTGGTAAATTAGGACGAGGTTTAAAAGCTCAAAAAATTATTAAAATTGCTAATGAACAATGAATTTTCAAGCAATTGGGGATTAGTGCTAAAGTTAAAAACTTTATGCAAATTAGAAATAAAGTTGCTTTATCCGAAATTATTACTAAAAATAAAGTTGTAATTCGTTTTAATAAAACTGTAACAGATGAACAATTACTGCAAACAATCGCTAGCATTGCTGATGCTGAATTACGAAAACAGTTAAAAAATCTTTCTGCTGATTCAATTCGCGATTTATTGGCACTTCAAAAAACGATTTATAAATTAAATCCTAGCTTAATTCCAAAATATACTAATTTAGATCTTAAAAAATATGATAGTTATTTACAAAAGTCGGCAGGTATTTCATTAAAAGATTTTGTTAGAATGAATTATTATGATTCGATTGCAATCATTACCGACTTAGCTACTAAAACAAAAATTGGAAATACTACCTTGATGAAGATTAATCAATATCGATTAGAAAATCAATTTTGAAATCAGCTTTATAAAAGATTTATTAAAGTTAAGGGAAAAGTTAATTCATCAATTAAAAAAGCAAATCCATTTTATTGAATTGAAAAAGCTTTAAATACTGTTTTTGAACCAATTAAGAAAAAAATAACCCAATTATCTGAAAAAGTTTCACAGACCATTACAAAAATTTTTAAAGTTGATCCAAAAAAATTATTGTATCAATCATTAATTTCATATCAGCCTGATTCATTTTTATTAGGTTTTAAGTTTGAACCTTTAGGAATTAGTGGAGAAGGAATTATTGAAATTCATAAAAAAGATTATATTTCTAAAAAAACAGGCATTGTTTCAAAATATCGTCCAATTAGAGCTTACACAACTTTACTTGAAGTTGAACAATTCGCTGTTTCACAACATCAAAACACTTTTTATCGTGAAAATTGACAATTAGGATTTGGTTATTCACAAAATGAGTTTCAATTATTATCTTTTTTAAGTCCAAAAATTGCTTCAATTTTTCAACAAAATATTAATTTTTTCAATTCAATTAAATCGTTGTATCATGTTGCAAAAAATTTCAATGTTAACAACTGGGGTGAAAATCAAGTTAATAAAATGTATAAAAAAATTTTTAATACTAATTTTAATTTTTTATTAGGAGCAATCCCCAGTTTAAAATTTTTTACACCAGTAATTAAGAATTTAATTATTAATCATCAATATAAAAATGGTCAAGTTGTTAAAATCTTATCATCAAAAGTAGGTTCACATCTAAATCGACAATATATTAGGGGGATATAATTATGGAACTTAATCAATTGTTAGAAATAACTTCATATAATGATTATTTTAATAATTGGAGAAGTACGGTAGGTCAATTTTCTAAATTAACGTCATATCAAAAATCTTTAGGATATGCGACTCCAGAGGAATTTTTTAACGCGCAAATGATTACCGCACAACAAATGGCCAATGAGAAAATTGGTAATATGATTGATAATCCTAATTGATTTAATTCACGTGATTTACCAGCAATTACACAGGAACATTTAAAACGTTTTACTTACCGGGCAATGGATTATTTACCCGTTAACGATTATGTTGTTGTCGAAGATGATCGTGTTAATATATCAATTAGCAATGGTAGTCGAACTGATTCAACAGTTAAAACTCCTAAATTAACAATTGATGGTTTATTGGGTGATTTTGCATGAAGAGCTTGACGAGCAACCGGTCTAGAGCATCTATATTCAACTTATTTAGCAAAAAAGAATGAGACACCATTATTAGACCCGAAACAGTTTTATGACAAACAAGAAATTGATGCTTTCTTATTGGAAATAGATAATACAATTCAAGAAGAACATAGTTTTGCTGAAATTGAAACAACAAAAAACCGTGATTTAATTGTTAAAATAGAAACTGAATTAACATCCGAAATTAACCAAAAGCAAAATATTGCTGATCAAATTTTATATCAGCAAGCAACTGATGATGAAGGTCAACCAGTTGGACCTATTGAAAAACTAGGTCAATTTGATGAAATTTTAGAAATTAGTCGTTATCCAGCAAATGCCGTTGTCACAACTCCCGAAGGTAAAAAACGTGCAATTTTAAATCATAACATTTTGGGTGAAGTTAAAGATGCTATGGTTGTTCAGTCAACTTCTGATAGTGATTTAGTAAATGCAATTGGACGTGTTTGAGGATATGGTGTTGAAAATGATGTAATGCAAGCAAAAACTGATATCGCCAAAAATACAACTGATATTACAAATAACAAAAGTAATATTGGTGATATTACTCAATTAACGACAGATCAAAAAGATAATTTAACAAATGCTATTAATTCGACAAATGATAAATTTGATTTACTAAAGAATAATCTTTATAAAGATGTTACTGATTTTTTTAAGACAAAAGGTAGTTTATTAGATATAAATAAAAAGTATTTAATTGTTGCTTTTGGAATAATAAATAATAAAGAATTATATTTTTGAAATTTTGTTAAACCAAATTATCAAGAAGTTTCACCAGGAGTAAAAACTAGTCAAGACATTTTTTTATCGTCAGAGACTAATGTATCTTCAACTCAAGCTGGCGTTATTTCAATTAAAACATCTTGAGTTAGTATTAGTTTTCCAATTGATGGTGCAATTGCAAGAGAAGGTATCATAAGTTTAAGGGGAAATAACTGTACTTTTGATGTTACAAAAAGCCAAATGACTGATAGTAAAAATTTATCAGGTCAAATTTCAGAATTTAGTGTATATGAATATAATGGTCAAGGAATACCATTGCCAATAACATTTGATAAACCTATTTCAAATCAGAAAATTAATTTTACAATTCCCTATTGAGAAAAACAACATGAACTAGAATTAGCAGAAGAGGAAAGCAAACGATTAAAGAGAGAAAATGCTAAATTATCTGATATTAAGCCATTAGAAGACCAAATTAGCGAAATTAAACCTATTGTTGATGGATTTTTTTTATACAGCAAAAAGATGAGCATCGAATGAAAACATTAGGGTTACATCCTTACTATAAATATTACAAAAAAAATGAAGGAGATGACTCATAATGGCAGATACAAAATTTAATTTATTTGAAAGTTTAAATCCAAAACCCATTTTTGATGGCTTGAAGAAATTATTTAATGTAGGGCAGTGAAAAAATAAATATCTTGATGAAAGAGATAATCGACAAAAAGAACTAACAAATGAGTTGCAGTTATCAAAAGAAATTTGTGAGTTAAAAATTAAACGTCAAGCAATGTTTCGTTATTTTGGCCATATTCCATATTTATCAATTTTCTCAATTTTATTAGTGGCTAGCCAATACAAATGATTTGGAGAGGGTTTATCTCCAATTTATGATACTCATAATTTTATTACTTTAAAATTTGGAGAATGGGGTGGTTACCCGGTGGAATATTTAGGAATTTGAGGAATCTGTAAAGTAACTAATAATCCATTAACTAGAAAATTATATATTGGTAAAGGTTTTCAACATCTTTATCGGTTACCTGCTTATTTGATTACAATACCAATTTGAACAATGTTCAATAAGAAAATTAAACAAAAAGAAGATTTATGAAATGAAAGAAAATTAAATTCATTGACAAATCAAGAAAAATAGTGCATCTATATGTACCAGGAGGAATTTAAAATGATCAAAAATAAAAAGCGTAAAATTAGAAATTATACTATTACCGGAGTATCGGGAATAACAGGATTAGGAGTTGCTGAAGGAATTTTCTATGGAATTCCAAAACTGAGTCAAATACTACCCGGGTGGGCAATTGCTTTATTTATTTGCTTAATTATGCTCTTAGCAATGTTATTTGCATTTTTAGTTTTATCATACATTGCTAATATTCGTGATGCAGAATTGCGAAGACGATTAAAAACTGAGGAATTATTACAATATGGTGATCAAATTTCACGCGCTAATGGTTTACAAGGATTAATTCCAGATGATGATAAAACCAGTCTACTTAATAAGCAAAATGAAATTAAATCACAGTTGTATGATCGTGAACAACACGAAAAAGCAATGAAAATGAAAAAGAAATTTTAGTTGGATTATTCCAACTTTTTCTTTATAATTTAGGTAAAGGAGGAAATTGCGGTATGAAAAAAATTTTATCATTACTAGGAGCAGTAAGTTTAGCTAGTACAGTTTCTTTTTCAGTTGTGGCATGTAATAACAATGAAGACGATAAATGATTAATAATTATGCCACCAGATTGAATAAATAGTGATCCATTATATAAAGTTTTAAAGACAGATGTGAAATCATATAATTTAGTAGATCCATTGCCACCAGGGCCACGTTGTACAATTTTAATCTATTTAGTAGATTCAACAACAAAAAGATTAGATAATGTAACAGGTGGAATTTGCTCAGAATACTGAGCTCCAAATATTTTTAAACAACTAACTTGGTTACAGACCAACTGTATAGGAGTTTTTAATTTTAATGATTTATGTGGGCGAACATTGTTATAATAATTAAGAAAGGTTTCTGCAAATTTTCGTAAATCTTTAAGTCCGGAACATTTTGACTTAACTTGATAAAAAAATTTATTTCAATTCTGATGAAATCTTTCAATTTTCCCGTTTGCTTCGGGAGTTCGAATAGGGGTAGTTTGATGTACTATCCTTTTTTATTTAAAAATTCTGTAAATTCACTTATTTTTCTTGTTGGATGTTTATGTAAATTAGAAATATATTCAGTTCCGTTATCAGTACGAATTCGGGTTACTTTAATGCCTATGTCAGCAAAACGTTGAATCGCTTTTCTAGTAGCACCAATAGCATTAGTAACACCTTTTGAATCATAGATATAACCAATTGCAAAACGTGATTTTTCGTCAATAAAATCAAAAACATAATAATTACGATCTAATCCAGTTAAATCTTTGGTTAAGACTTTGATATCATGTTGGATTTTTCCTAATTTTTCAACTTCATAACGTGGATGTTTAGCTGGGTTTTTATATTTTGACGTTTTTGCATTAAAAATATTATTTCAATTCATTAATGTTTTAATATTATGTTTAACTGTTTTGTCTTGATATTTAAAATGGCCAATTTTGGTTAAATAATAAAATTCATAAATTCCAGTCCCATATTCTTTTTTATACTTATATTGAATTCTTTTTGGGCGAGTTGATTTCTTTTCAAATAAAGAAAAGTTTCAATCGTTATTAATTACTTTTTTTACTTTATCACGAATTAAATAAAATTGTTGCATACCAATATAATATTTATTAATTAAATCAGTTAATTTTATTTCATTATTGTGGTAAGAATTGCATAGTTTAATATACTTTTTAATTTGTCTATAAATATATTCTTTTTGGTTACTATTTGAAGATTGATGCCATTTTTTTAAGTTTATCTCTAATGTCAAAAGATCTTCTGGGGATAATACAGAGTTATTTCTTCTCATAATATTAATATCCTTTCTAATTATTATGATATAATAATTTTGTATTAATACACAAACATACCGCAATTATCCATAAGGATAATAATGAGCTTTGCTCATTTTTTATTTACTTTTTATGAAAAATAGTGCATCTATATGTTCAGAAGAGGGGTAGTAAGTGTATGCCAAAAGTTAATAATGTTATTACAAATCCCGGTGAAATTATGAAAAAATGAGCTGAAGATCATGTTGAAATTTATAAAAATGAACAAAAAAATGCTGAAAAAGGATTTTTATATGAAAATGGAATTTATAAATTAATTTATGGTCGAGCAAAAAGTAATAAAGAAATTAAATGAAAAATTAAAAATGGCCAAAATCAAGAGAATAAACCAGTTCGTGATTTATTTTTAAAATATTTACAAAAGGGTAAATTTGAGCTTAAATCATGAATGGCTAAATATCGCTCAGGACGATATGGAATTTATAGTTTAGTTATTAATAAAGTGCAAACTGAAAGTGTTGATAAAAATGGTATTGCTATTACTGAACCAATTATTTTACCAGCCTTTGTTAATTGTAAAAATACTCGAAATGGTGAAATATTTGAGGTTTCAGTTAATTATCAAGATAATATTATTCATAGTTTATCATTATATACTTTAACTGAAGTTTATTCAGTTAATAATAATAAAGTTAGTGTTACACGTAGTGTCTGGGACATTCAAAAGACCCGAGAAATTAAAAAACCAAAAAAAGAATTATCGCCAGCAACTTATGCAAATTATCGTTTTGATCGAATTGAATAATTATCACAAAGTTTTTTGCCCGTTGCAATAATGCCAGTTGATTTACATAAAAAACCACGTTGTCATAAAATTAAGTCAAAGTTAGAAATGATGGAAAAATACGAAGAGATTAGTGCTATTTTACCTCATTGAGAAAAGGGAGGGATTATGACTACTAGTGATCAAGTAGATAATCCTAATGAAGAAAAAAATAATAATGATTTTATTAATTATTTGTTATTAAAAGGAATGGTTCGAATGAAACCGATTGTTGGTGATGGCCAAGTTTTTTTACCTTTTAACCAATCAGTTGTTACATGGCAACCAAACTCTTTAATGCAAACAATGCGTAACACACGGAATGATATTTGAAATGAAATTAAAACAGATTTAGGAATACCAAATATTGATGAAATTAAGTCTGCGCAACAAACAACTGCTGAAATTCAAGCCAATCAATTTTTAGTATCGCCAGCTATTGAACGCGAAAAAATGTTATATGTTAATTTTTTACAAAATTTTGGAAAAAAATTTTTGATGATGCTAAAGGAATGTAATTTAAAAGAAGGGAGTTTATTACAAGGTTATGATTTTAGCGATGGAACAGTTGATTTAGACATTGATTTAACAACCCAAAAAAATATTTTACAAACAATGAATATGATCACAAATACCCCAACAATTAATAATAATCAGGAGGATACTAATAATGGAAAATAAACAATTTGATGATTTAAACGATGATTTTGTCGAAAGTATTAAAGCAAAATTAAATCGTCGTGAAAAAGCAGATAATTCGCAATTTTATACAGAAGATGAAGTCAAAGATTATTGAATTTATCCGCTTTATTCATTAACAGGTAATAATATTAAAAATGGAATTAAAGCTTCAACAAATAAAATAACCATATGTGCAACACAAATTGAACTTGGTCAAAAAATTAGTGGATATTTAACCCAAAATAATGTCTTTAGTTTAAATGAATTGGCAGATCCAACTAATCCTTCTGAGTCAATTTTAAAAAATACAGTTAGTTTAGTTTTTTCCACTCAAAATGATGAACAACAATTTGATACGGATTACTTATATTTATTGACAAAAGAAGTGATTACAACTGAAAATTTTGAAAACATTGAAAAATTTGTAAATCAAGAAATGGAAATTCCTAATATTGAAAATAATAATGATTCAACATCATTTATTTTTCGTGAAATTAAGGATTTAACGAGTTCTTATAAAATATCGCCAATTAAAATAATTTTATCAAAGCCATTTACTAATAAAATTACTGAATTAAGTTTTACGTCTCCCAATGGTTGTTATGTTGGTAATTTAAAATTAAAAAATAAACAGGGGAAAGTTCCTAATTTGATTGCAAAAGATGGAACAGTCCTTTTTCCGAAATTAGTTTTTCCATGGCAATTGGAACCAAATATTTCGATGACAGATTTTTGAAACGGTAATCAAATTATCCCTTTAAAAGATATTTTCACTTTTTTGGATTCAAAAGGTATTAAATACAATCAAGAGTTTTCATTACAAGATTTTTTACAACTTGGTGGTTCACAACCACCCTCGTCAATTCAAATTGCTAAAGCAAAAAGAATTAAATTTAATGCCGTTTATGATGGAAATGATCAAGTTCCGGCTTTTGATAGTGGAACTGGAACAGCTTATTATCAAAAAAATCCTTTTACTAGTCGAAATAAAGTTTTTGAATTAAACTTAGATCAAGTTACAATTTTTCCTAATTCAGATTTTTCAAATTCTGATAGTACTGCTAAAAGTTTATATCAATCAATTGCATCATATGGATTAGTACCATATCAAGAAACAACAAAACTGAATTCAATTATTAATCTTGAAATTATTCCCGATGGTGCAACTCCTTCTTCAGATGCTTTTGAGTTACTTAAAACAATGTTAACATACGGTTACTGAAAAGATAGAGAATTTGAACATGCAGTTAAACTTATAAAAAATGATAATCAATGAGTAGAAGTAATAGATAATGAAAAAATTTATAAAATTAGAACTTTATTTGAAGGTCAAGATAGATATGCAGTAGTAACAAATTTATGAATAGCATGAAAAAAAAGAAATCCTACAGTAGTTTTAGAAAATAAAAGTATGGTTAATCGAATTGAAAATGCATTAGCTATGTTATCAAGTAATTTAAAATCAAATTATTGTATTAATAAAGGAGATAATGACGATTACAAAATTTTATTACCATATTATTTTGAGGTTACTAATCCTAGAAAGTCCAGATGCAACTGACTATTATGAATATAAAGATATAGTTGTTAAATTAAAATCAAATTATGGTATTTTTACTGAAAATAGCTTTGAATTTAACCAAGATATAATTTCAAAAAACTATATTTATCAATTAGACTATAATAACTTTTCATTTCCGGAAATTAATAATTCGTTAGAAACTAGTTCGATTCCTTCCACAATGCCTTTAGATCAACAGTTAGCTAATGGTGGCTATTCAAAATACTTAGCTCATCGAATTACTAATTTAGATGAAGAAGTCAAACAATTATACTCTAGCTATGGTAGTGGCAAAATTGAATTTGATTCTTACAATGATAGTCTTACTAAAAAAGGCGAATTCAAGTTACAATCTCCATCTTATATCACCGAATTATTAGTTAGTTCAATCCCGGGTTATGGATTATGAGAGTTTAAATTAACTGATGAATATAATGAGACAGTTAAATTTGCAATTGGTTTATTTGATAGCACTGATCAATCTAGATCATTAATATCCCTTATATTATAAGGGTTTTTATTTGCCAAAATCCACGAGCGCTCGCGCGTAATTTTATTGACTTTTTATGAAAAATAGTGCATCTATATTGGCATGGAAACAAAAGAAATAATTAACTTAAATTGAGATGAACAAAACTGTAATTTTAACATTGACGCACTAGCTAAAATTTTTATTGCTAAATTTTGTGAGCCAATATCGAAATCAGCAATATTTAAAATTTTAACTGGGGCAAAAGGGTTTGGAAAATATTATCTTATTTGTTTATTAGCGTTATTTTATACATGCAATTTTTTAGATTGAAATTGTCTACTGGCAAGATATACTTACATATCAGCCAAAGATAACTACGATAAGAAAATGACAAGAGTTATTAATGATTTAGAAGAATATGGAGTCACAATCAAAGAAGCTATTTCAGAAAAAATAATAAAGAAAAAAGTTAGTGACACTAGATTTGAATATATTTGACCGAATGGCAGAATAATTAAAGTTGTTGGTTTTGACAACGGAAGTACTTGAGAAGGACAAGATGCATCAGTAGGGGAATATTCCTTTTTTGGTTTAGACGAGGTAATTCCGCTAGATGCAACAATTTTAGATGAAAACGAATACATGTATCGATTATTCAATATGATAATTCAAATTTCACGTGGGAAAAATATTGCAACTACAAGAGAAGTAGTTCCACAATTATGTTATTCAGATGATGATGTAACAATGGAATTACGAAAAGAACAGATTATTATTTTTGGCTTTAACAATCATAATGCTGATCATATTATTTATGAAACATTCGTCCAATCTATTTTTCCATTAACAGAGGAAGTCCAAAAAGAACTAGATGATAATGATATATCATATTTTAATGATCAAACTTTTATGAATGATATTGGTGTGACAGTTGTCAGAGGTACTACAAAAGTAAATAACAAAAATCTTAATCAAAGAGTATTTGATTTAGGAAATTGATTAAATGAAAATAAACCAGAAGTATATGATTCACTATTTCGTGGGGGAGAGCGTCAATTTAATCCTGAACGTTATAGTTACAAAAAAGACTTAATTACTGGTGCCAAATTTTTTAATCCAAAAGAATTTTATTGAAAAGATATGAACAAATATTGATTTACTAAAATTAAAATTGGTGCAGATTATGCTGATAGTATAAAAGGGCAAGATGATGCCACTCAAATTTTAATAGGATTTGAATTTGATAAGGAAGAATTTATTGAAGGAATTTATATTCTTGAAGAACAATCAATATCAAGTACAGAATTTAAGGATATGACTGAAAAAGTTGATAGTATGGTTAATAAAATTAATAGTTGATCACAAATTTATCATAATTTAAAAGAAGAATTTAACTATCGGATTGGACATGATGCTCGTACAGTTGGCCATTTTGTTAGAAAAACACTACTTGAAAATAATGATTGAAAAAATATGGATTTAGATATTACAAGATTTTCTACTATTTTAGTTACTGGAACAAAAGGATGAAGTGTACAAGACCGACATTATAAATGAAAAAGATTATTAGCCGAAGGAAAAATTTATTTTAGTGAGAATTTAGATGTTTTTAAAACATTTAATGACAAAGAAATATTAGTAAAAAAGAACGGTTATTTATATCAAGAATTATTTAACTGTATTAATAATGAGAAAACTAATATTCGCGATGAAAAACCTGGTGTAAATAAATTGGATATGATAAATGCAGCTGAATGTTGTTTTAGCTATTTTAGGTTTAAACTTTAATTTTGTCGAAAACTCTTGATATTTATAAAATATACCTAAAATTAGGTATATTTTTAATATATAGAGGTAAATAAATGATGAAAAAAATAATTACAGAATTAATAAATAGCTTAACAGATGATCAATTTTTAGAATTTTATGAAAAAATAAAACAACAAGCAGACTTAATTAAAAAACAAAAACGTTTAAATGAAATTGATCAAAAATTTAGAGATAAAGGCATTATATGTCCTAATTGCAAATCTTTTCATTGTGTTAAAAATGGTCATAATTCCGAAGGAAAACAAAAATATTTATGTAAAAAATGTCGTGCTAGTTTTGATGCATTTCGTCATCATTTTACTTATTGAAGTCATTTAAATTATGAACAGTGAAATTTATTAATTCAAATTTCATTGTTAGGACAATCTAGTAAAATAATTTCTCGTTTTATTAAAACAACCCCAAAAACCGCTTGATATAATCGACAAAAATTAATGCAATCAAAACAATTAGAAAATACACAGTTAAAATTTAAAAAATTAAATGGTCAAATCCAAATGGATGAAACATTTATTAAAGAAATTCATAAAGGCAATTTTAAAGATAAATTTGATAAACGAAAAACTCATCTCGATCCATTTTCAACTGATACCAAATGCTGTATTCAAATGGCAGTTGATAGCAATAATAATATTTTTGTTCAATCCACCAATACCAAAAGATTACAAAAACAATGGATTATTGAAAATATGAATAAGCAACTAATTAAAGAAAAATCAATAATTATTTCTGATATGCAACCACTATATTTATTAGTAGCAAAACAAACAAATTCTACTCTATATTCCACCAAAACTAGTACAAACCCTGATACTAGTTATCAAAAGTTAAATAAGATTAGTAAATTACAATCCAGTCTTAAAGAAGCCTTAATTCATTATCATGGTTTGGGTTTCACTAATATTCAAAATTATTTAAAGCTCTGAAAATGAAAATACCAACACAAAGGTTTAACACCAAACCAACAATCAACGGTATTATATTTTAACGTTTAAAAAATTTAAAGCAAAATCATAATCTTACACAAAATTAGTTTTCAAATTGTCATATTGATGATTTTTTTTATTTCATCAAGAGTTTTCGACAAAATTAAAGGGTTTAAATTATTTAAAAATTAAAAAAATAAGTTATAATTAATATGTAATAGGAGTTGATGTGAAATGAGTAAAAGTGAAAATAAGAATTATATTGACGAAAATTTTAAATGATTTAATGATAATAAAAATGAATTAATTAAAAAATATAATTTAAAAAATGAGGATATTGTTATAATTTCGGATAAAAAATTTGTAGCAAAATTTTCTAATTATGATGAAGCTAATATTTATTCATTAGAAAATTTAAGTGATAAAAAATTCATCGTTCAAAAAATTAGTGATTTAGATCCAAAAATGAATAATTTTGGATATGTGGGATTAAGTTTTTATGCCTAAAATTTGAACGTCACTTAAAAATAGAAGATTCGAAGTTGATTTAGTCGTTACTTCCATTTCCAACAAAGAAATTAATTTAAAGGATGGTTTTTTTGTAAAGCTTTAATAGATACCTGGTGCAACAAATTCTGTTATATAAACTAAAATTGTTGAAAAATTAAAACTTGAGTCAAGAGGAAAAATGAAAGTTTCTACTGGTTCTAATTCAGAAGATGAATTTTATACATATATGGTTGCTTTACATTTACCAACTGACCTTCAACAAGGAATAGTATCAACACCTGAGGGATTAAAATCTCGAGTATTCCCAAGTTCATTTGTAACTAAGATTACAATGGTTCACGGAAATGAACATATTTTCAGCCAAGGATTTGACGCAATAATTGGACTGGATGTACTTGAAAGTGGCCATTGTACTATTGCTGGCCCAAATATGGTATTATAATTCTAATTTAATTTATAACTGCCAAAAATTAATGGCAGTTTTTTATTTTAATGTTATAATTTTATTAACGGTATGAACTAAATTCTTAAATGTCTGTGGTTTTCACATCATATGGGGAACGGTTAAGCCACTATTATGCTTACTTTACAACCCAATCAAATTATCTTGTTTTTGTTTATTTTGTTTTTTATTTATTTCAAAATAAATTTAAAAACACTAAACCTGATTTTATTATTCGGTTAATGGTGACAGTTTATATTACGATGACAATGCTGGTTTTTTGGTTTGGATTATTTGCCCAAGGTGATCTTGTTAAAAATCAGAGTATTTATGAATGAATTTCAACTTTTATTTTACACACAATTATTCCAGGGGTAATGATTTTTAGTTATATTTTCACTGCTGGTGATACTTTTTATAAATTTGAAACACATCATAAAGCTAATTACTGGTTAATTTGTTTATAACCATTCTTATACTTAATTTGTATTTTAATTCGTGGTTATATTCGCCATGCTGATCACCAACCAGATAACACCCTATTTCCATATTTCTTTTTAAATTTCTATGCGACAAATGGGTTTCCAATGTTAGCGGTTGGTACGGTTCTAATTTTTACGTTATGTACCTCGTTTCAATATTTATTTATTTGGATTAATAACTTATTTTATTTCCGTAAACAAATTAAAGAGAATAATATTACTAAAGTTGATCAAATTAAAATTATGTTAAATATTAAACAATACCGTCAGTTAGATCGGAAGGGAAAAATTGCAATGATTTTAGCAATTGTCGTTGCGATATTTAACATTATTTTTTCAATTTTATATTATGTTTTACGGAATGTTTGATCAAAAATTCTTAATTATCCCTATAAGAATGAAATTGTTTTATCATTTAGTATTATTACTTTAATATTTGCGGTTTTAGGATTAGCAAACTTCTATTGAGCGCGAATTGTTGTCGGGTTTTGTTCAATCGCCTTAGTTTGTTTTAATTGAATCTGAATTGCGGGGCCAATCTTTGATGTTGTGATTGCGACATTATGTTTAAATAATCATAAGTATTCAAAAAGTGATTTAGATACTTATTTAGCAAAGCACCATAAACCATTGAAATTAAATAAAAAACCAATTACTGATGAAATGCTGCGGTTAGCTGAAGATGAAAAATAATCCTTCGAAAGGATTATTTTGCTTTTAAATTAAAATGAATTTTTAAAAAATGTTGATATTCACGAAGCGGACGTGTTGCTTTATATTTTTGTGCTAAAGCTTTAACGTTTTCATTTGCTCCTAACGGTAACTTTAGATGATATTTTGTTTCAAGGTTTTTAATCGTTGTTAAGAAGGTAGCACGGCTAAGAATGGCACTACACGCAATTGCTAAGGATTTTTCTTCGCCTTTCGTAATAAAAACCACATTATCTTTAACAACAGGAGTTATTTTTTGTAAATATTTAAAATATTTTGTTGCATTAACAAACTGGTCAATAAAAATTGTCTTATTTGTTAATTGATAAATTGATAATAATTGGACTAAGGCTTGATTATGGGCTAGCGCTTTAATAACATGGGCATTTTGATATTGGGTATATCATTGGTTATATTGATTATTATCAATCACAACGGTCACCGATTGAACAAGTTTTTGAATGATTGGTGCTAGGGTCATAATTTGTTCAGTTGTCATTTTTTTACTATCTTTAATTGGTAATGTTACTAGTTGTTGAAAACTTGTTGGCGGTAAATAAGTGGCAGTAACAACAAGGGGACCAAAAACATCACCAACCCCAACTTCGTCATTTCCAATCACATCTTTTTCAAAATAAGATGTTGTTTGACTAGCGGGAATGATGGGGGTTATTGGGATTGTAAAAAATTTTGCCGCTTCTTTATCGGCTTGATAGCCTTGGAATAAAACACTATTTGTCTTATAAATGCTAATTGTAATACCACTTTTATTAAAAACATTAACTTTATTAGGATCAGTATTATTAATTTCATACGTTTGGTAAGTGTTAATAATTTCTTGAATAACTTTCGGATCAACTTTCTTAAAACTAACATTTTTCATATGATTGTCCCCATTATTTTCTTTCTTTAAATTATTATATCGTTTTTTTAATCAATTTGTTAAAATATTACTAAGATAAAAAGAGGGGAGCATTGAGGATGATTAAAAATGTTGGAATTGATATTGTCCAAAATAAGCGAATTAAACCATCAACAGTATTAAGCCAGAAATTATTAAGTATCAGTGAACTGCAAGAATATGAAACATTAATGGATAAAGAACACCAACGCCAGTTTTTAGCTGGTCGGTGAGCGGCGAAAGAAGCATTAATTAAAGCGTTAGAAATAAAGTTAATTTTAAACGAAGTCACAATTAAGTTAAAAGATGATAATAAATTACATGTTGAAGGTGTACCGTTAGGAGAAAATGAAGTTATTCATGTTTCACTTAGTCACGAACGCGATTATAGTGTTGGTTTTGCAATTTGATCAACATATTAACAATTTTTTATAAAAAGTTGTTTTTTTTATCCTTTAATTTTGTCGAAAACTCTTGATATTTATAAAATATACCTAAAATTAGGTATATTTTTAATATATAGAGGTAAATAAATGATGAAAAAAATAATTACAGAATTAATAAATAGCTTAACAGATGATCAATTTTTAGAATTTTATGAAAAAATAAAACAACAAGCAGACTTAATTAAAAAACAAAAACGTTTAAATGAAATTGATCAAAAATTTAGAGATAAAGGCATTATATGTCCTAATTGCAAATCTTTTCATTGTGTTAAAAATGGTCATAATTCCGAAGGAAAACAAAAATATTTATGTAAAAAATGTCGTGCTAGTTTTGATGCATTTCGTCATCATTTTACTTATTGAAGTCATTTAAATTATGAACAGTGAAATTTATTAATTCAAATTTCATTGTTAGGACAATCTAGTAAAATAATTTCTCGTTTTATTAAAACAACCCCAAAAACCGCTTGATATAATCGACAAAAATTAATGCAATCAAAACAATTAGAAAATACACAGTTAAAATTTAAAAAATTAAATGGTCAAATCCAAATGGATGAAACATTTATTAAAGAAATTCATAAAGGCAATTTTAAAGATAAATTTGATAAACGAAAAACTCATCTCGATCCATTTTCAACTGATACCAAATGCTGTATTCAAATGGCAGTTGATAGCAATAATAATATTTTTGTTCAATCCACCAATACCAAAAGATTACAAAAACAATGGATTATTGAAAATATGAATAAGCAACTAATTAAAGAAAAATCAATAATTATTTCTGATATGCAACCACTATATTTATTAGTAGCAAAACAAACAAATTCTACTCTATATTCCACCAAAACTAGTACAAACCCTGATACTAGTTATCAAAAGTTAAATAAGATTAGTAAATTACAATCCAGTCTTAAAGAAGCCTTAATTCATTATCATGGTTTGGGTTTCACTAATATTCAAAATTATTTAAAGCTCTGAAAATGAAAATACCAACACAAAGGTTTAACACCAAACCAACAATCAACGGTATTATATTTTAACGTTTAAAAAATTTAAAGCAAAATCATAATCTTACACAAAATTAGTTTTCAAATTGTCATATTGATGATTTTTTTTATTTCATCAAGAGTTTTCGACAAAATTAAAGTTTTTATCTTTTTTAGAAAAGTAGAGTATAATAAAAATTGGTAAGTTTGTTTTGTAAAGGAGGGGCAAAAATGTATTATTCATTTGACGATATATTATTTAAAGATTATTTAGACAATTCATTTTTACGAGAATGAATTTTTAACAATAGATATGCTGCTGATGGTGTCTTTAAATTTTTCTTATGAATGTTTATTTTTGCTGCCTTTTTCTTGTTTACAATTCTTTCTTCATGAACTTTTTTACATTATAAAAGTAAAAAGATCAGTGCTCGCCACGGCTTATTAAATTTTATGGTAATTGTTGGTGGGATTAGTGTCTTTTTCTTTAGCAGTATTATTTGGAATTTAGTGTTAGTTCCTGATCTTTCAATTGATCCGAGTTATTATCGAACTTTGTTAACGGGATATTCATATTTGCAGTTAACAATTACCTTAGGAATGATTGTCAACAATCGTCGGTTAGTATCGATTCTATTATATGTTGTTTATGCTTCACCGTTTATTATTATTATTGGTCCAGTTATTGTTAATAATTTAAATAATATTAATCGTTATGATAAAGATTTATTTATTTTATTCACTTGTTTAGTAATCTTACTTTTTGTTGTGATTTTACAACTTTGTGGGTTTTTAACACGTCAAGATGAAAAAAGTAACATTATTCGCTTTGTAACAATTTTAGTTTTATTTAGTTTGCTTAATAGTTCAACAAAAATTTCATTACCATTTGTGCTTGATGATAATATTAAAATTCGGCAACTATTGCATCAAGCTTGATCAGTAGCAACCGTAATTGCTGATTTATTTGTTTGATTTGTTTTAATGCTTTATCTTTGCCAGCTTTTTGCCAATGAGCACAATGCCATTTATCAAGAAGATGACTTAGATTTAATTGAAGTTTTAATGTTACAAGAACTTAATCGTAATTTAACTTTAAATAACCATTCAAAAGAAGAAATTAATCCTAATAATTGGAAATTGAAAATGTTAAATTAAAAAATGATTGTTATTTTTGATTTACCTATTTACTACTGAAAAAATTATTAAATTTGAAAAACAAACAATTTTTAATTTAAATGATAATTTTTATCGAAATGAACAGCCGTATAAAAATGAACAGCTAAAAATGCTTTTTATCTTGTATAAAAAGCATTTTTTACTTTAATTTTGTCGAAAACTCTTGATATTTATAAAATATACCTAAAATTAGGTATATTTTTAATATATAGAGGTAAATAAATGATGAAAAAAATAATTACAGAATTAATAAATAGCTTAACAGATGATCAATTTTTAGAATTTTATGAAAAAATAAAACAACAAGCAGACTTAATTAAAAAACAAAAACGTTTAAATGAAATTGATCAAAAATTTAGAGATAAAGGCATTATATGTCCTAATTGCAAATCTTTTCATTGTGTTAAAAATGGTCATAATTCCGAAGGAAAACAAAAATATTTATGTAAAAAATGTCGTGCTAGTTTTGATGCATTTCGTCATCATTTTACTTATTGAAGTCATTTAAATTATGAACAGTGAAATTTATTAATTCAAATTTCATTGTTAGGACAATCTAGTAAAATAATTTCTCGTTTTATTAAAACAACCCCAAAAACCGCTTGATATAATCGACAAAAATTAATGCAATCAAAACAATTAGAAAATACACAGTTAAAATTTAAAAAATTAAATGGTCAAATCCAAATGGATGAAACATTTATTAAAGAAATTCATAAAGGCAATTTTAAAGATAAATTTGATAAACGAAAAACTCATCTCGATCCATTTTCAACTGATACCAAATGCTGTATTCAAATGGCAGTTGATAGCAATAATAATATTTTTGTTCAATCCACCAATACCAAAAGATTACAAAAACAATGGATTATTGAAAATATGAATAAGCAACTAATTAAAGAAAAATCAATAATTATTTCTGATATGCAACCACTATATTTATTAGTAGCAAAACAAACAAATTCTACTCTATATTCCACCAAAACTAGTACAAACCCTGATACTAGTTATCAAAAGTTAAATAAGATTAGTAAATTACAATCCAGTCTTAAAGAAGCCTTAATTCATTATCATGGTTTGGGTTTCACTAATATTCAAAATTATTTAAAGCTCTGAAAATTAAAATACCAACACAAAGGTTTAACACCAAACCAACAATCAACGGTATTATATTTTAACGTTTAAAAAATTTAAAGCAAAATCATAATCTTACACAAAATTAGTTTTCAAATTGTCATATTGATGATTTTTTTTATTTCATCAAGAGTTTTCGACAAAATTAAAGTTTTTTATTTGCTTGTTTAAAATAAAGTGTGTTATAATTTTAATGCTTGTATTCAATAAAAATTAATGGTATACAATACACATTTATGGATTCATTTGCCCAGTGCTATTTATTTTAATAAGATAGTGGTGAATGTTAGAAATAAATGGAAGCTTTAACGAAAAGGAGAATTTAATAGAAATATGGCAAAAGAATTAACAAGAGAAATGTTATGAGAATCTGGTGCGCAATTTGGGCACCAAACAAAAAGATGAAATTCAAAAATGAAACCATATATTTATGGTGAGAAAAATAAGATTCATATTATTGATCTGCAACAAACATTATGACGATTAGAAGATGTTAAAAAATTAATGGCATCAATTGCTGCGCGTAAAGGAAAAATTTTATTTGTTGGAACAAAAAAACAAGCAAAATGAATTGTCAAAGACGCTGCTGAGCGTTGCGAATCTTTTTATGTTAATCAACGTTGATTAGGGGGAACATTAACTAATTTAAGAACAATTCATTTACGAGTGAAGCGTTTATGAAACATTGAACGCCAAGAAAAAAATGGTGAATTAAAATTATTACCAAAAAAAGAACAAATGTTAATTAAAAAAGAAAAAGAAAAACTAGAAAAATTTTTAGGTGGAATTAAAGGAATGAAAGAATTGCCACAAGCATTGTTTGTGGTTGATCCAAAAGAAGAACATATTGCTGTGCGTGAAGCACGAAAATTACGCATTCCAGTAATTGCAATTTGTGATACTAATGTTGATCCAAACCCAATTGATTATGTTATTCCAGCTAATGATGATACTTCACGTTCAATTGCAATTATTACCCATCATATTGCTGATTTATATGGTGATGCAATGGGATTAAAAATGCCGGAACCACAATTTAAACCAAATGAATTTGTTCGTCGTGAAGGAGAGGATAATCGTGGACCACGTGGTGGTCAATACGATAATCGTCGTTCATTTAATCGTAATATGCCTAACCGTGATTATCGTTCAGAAGGACCAACAACCAGAGCATCAGTTGGTCCTAATCGAACAGGGGAGAAAGTTGCTTCAGTAGCGGCTGCACCTGAACAGTCAGTACCAAAAGCAAAAGTTTAGCAAGTTGCTACTGTAGCACCGGGTTCTGATCAACCAGCACCAAAAATAAAGACTGAGAAAGTTGCTTCAGTAGCGGTTGCCCCTGAACAACCGGCAGCAAAAGCAAAAGTTGAAAAAGGGACAGCAGATAGCTCAACTTCAAGTTTTGATTTAAATATAATCAAAGTTGTTGATAATGATTTAGAAAAAACATTAACAAAATTAAAAGTTGATGAATTAGAACCTTTAGGAAATCTATTTGGGTTACCAAAAGGAAAAAAAGCCGAAATGGTTAGTGCCTTAGGTAAACATTTAACAATTGTTGATAGTAAAGTAGTAAAAAAATAACAAAAATTGAATTGTATTAACTGATTAGTTTCAATACAAGCAGCATTAAATTTGAAAGGAGAATCAGTATGGCAGTTACTGCACAATTAGTAAAAGAATTAAGAGAAAGAACTGGGGCTGGAATGTTAGATTGTAAAAAAGCATTAGAAGCCACAGATGGAAATATTGAAAAAGCAATTACTTGATTGCGTGAAAAAGGAATTACAAAAGCCGCAAAAAAATCAGACCGTGTTGCTTCGGAAGGATTAGTTGGTTTAGTAACAAAAGGAAATAAAACAGTTGTTTTTGAAGTTAATTCAGAAACCGATTTTGTTGGAATAAGTAAACAATTTTTAGATTTAATGGCAATTGTTGGGGAAACTTTAATAAATAATGACCCAAAAACAGTGGAAGCAGCATTACAATTATCAGTTAATGGTGAATCATTAGAAACAGTTATTGTTCATGCAATTGCTACAATTGGGGAAAAAATCACCCTTCGTCGTTTTAAAACATTACATTTACAAGAAACTCAATCGTTAGGAGTTTATATTCATTCTAATCAACGGATTGTAACAGTATTAGTGTTTGATGGTAAAATTGATGAAACAATCGGAAAACAATTGGCAATGCATGTTTCAGCAATGCGTCCGCAATTTATTTCGCGAGATGATATTTCAGCTGATTTTTTAGCAAGTGAAAAAGCAATTTTAACAACTGAAGCAAAAAATGATCCTAAAAATGCGGGAAAACCAGATAATATTTTAGAAAAAATGGTTGAAGGACGTTTAAACAAACAATTAGCGGAAATTTCATTACTTGATCAAGTTTTTGTTGTTAATCCAGACCAAAAAGTTAGCGATGTTATTAAAGCAAATAATGTTAGTGTTGTTGATATGATTCGTTATGAAGTTGGGGAAGGAATCGAAAAAGAAGAAGTTGATTTTGCAACTGAAGTAATGGCACAAGTTCGTAAATAGAACTGTTTTGCCAGAAAGGAGGGCATAAAATGGATGCTCAGAAAGGAACAATAATTGCGATCGCAATGGCAGCATTTTTATTTGTTGCTGTTAGTTTGTCAATTATTGGTTGTCTAATTAGTTTTACAAAACGAGAATTTAAAGAACGTTTTGTAAACAAAAAGATTTTAATTATTTTATTTACTGTGTTAGGAATTAATTTACCAGTTGTTATTGTTGGTTTCTTATTAGAATTTGTGATTAAGCCAGCAACAAATGCACCAGTAATTGCGGTTATTGTAATTGCTTTTGTGTTGACAGTTGCTGTTGGTGTTTACATTTTCTTATTTTTACAAACAATTGCAATTGGAATTGATGAAAAAGAAATTGCTTTTTTAGGAGAACGAATTTTAATTCGTAAAATTAATCGTGTTGAACGGAACGATAAAACTAACCAGTTAATTATTCATTATACGGAAGGAAGTCGTAGTAAGAAAAAAACTCGTTTTTCATTAGCAAGCCAAGCTGGTCAATTTATGGTTAATAATGTTAGCTTATTAAACCAAGAAATTATGATGTTTGTGCCAGATAGTGAACAACCAGCAGATTCAAAACCAACGGCTGAATCAACTCCAGAAACAGTAAAAGAAACAAAAAAAGATTAATCAATTTAATTGAAAATTTTTTTTTTTTAATATTTATTGCTTTTTTAAAAGAATATGGTATTCTTATCGGTATAAGGGAAAGAAATTAAGAAAGATATAAATAAAGACAGTGGGTTAGAAAGCAGTTAAAGTATTATTAAAATATGTAATAGTAAATTAACGTTCCTTTCCTCTTATGTATTACAATTTTTTAATTGTAATAATTACTTTTGATTTCATATGTCCTACTTAAACAGAAAGGAAATAAAAAAAATGAAGAAACTTCTAGCTATTTTAGGAGCATTCGGATTAACAACAACCGGAGCAACGACAGTAGTCGTATGTAACAAAGGAGATAACAGTAAAGATACTTTAGGGGGATTAAAAGCATCAGATTTTGAAAAAGCTTTATTAGGAGTTGCAGATGACGCTGCATTAAATACTAAAGTAATTGGAATTGTTGCTGGTAAAGTAACAGATGAAGCTAAAAATAAAGAAATTACTGATAATCTTAAATTATTTGGATACACTTTTGTAGTAACAACAAAAGATGTTACTTTTTCATTAGAAAAAGATAAAAAATTTACTTTAACAATTAAAAAAGCAACTGATGATCAAATTAAAGATTTTTACAAAAAAGATACAAACAATGAGATGCAGGCTGAGGACTTGACAACAGCTAAAAAAATCCAAGGATATGTTTCAGGGACTGAATTTTCAAGTGAAATTACAGTTAAAGAATAAGGAACAGCAACAGTTGATATTTCAGGGGTAAGCTAAAGGTTCACCTGAACTTACTGTCGCAACAATTACTGATGTTAAACAATCTGAATTAGATGTTATTAATGCTGTATATTTATAGTGACTGCTGAAGGAAATAAAATTTTGGGATTATTTACTTTTAATGTTAATGTTAAAGGTAAAACAGCTTAGTTAATAAACAACTTTTAATTAAACCAAATATAAAAAAACACTAATTAATTAGTGTTTTTTTATGCTTTTGGTTAAAAAATCTTTACAATCCGAGAATATCCACTAAAATTAATATAACAAGGCATCGTGTAAGTGAAGTGCAACAAATCAACTCAGAAAGGAGTTGATTTTTTAATGGAAAGAAAACATTATTTTATTTTACGGTCCTTAGTAACTAAGTATGGAAAAGATAATGTTATTAATACGGTAAATAATATTGTAATTAATAATGAAAAAGAAGATGAATAAATTATCCGCGTAATTTATTAGCGGTAATTTATTCAATATAGTTTATTTTGAGCGTAGCGAACACGCGAAGCGTGCCGCGAAAATTAGATTTTTAGGAGGAATAAGTTATGCAAGTTTGATTAACGACAATTTTTAGTGTTGTTATTATATTAGGTATTTTTGTGTGAATTGGTTTATCAATTTATCAAAAAATTCGCCAAATTCGAGGAAAGAAAAAAGATAAAAAAGAAATTGAAAATAAGGAGGATAAAAAATAATGTTAGGTATGTATTTAACAACAGCAATTAATTTTTTAGCAGTTGGTGATAAACCTACTATTTCAGATGGAATGGGTTCTATTTGAAGTGGTTTAGGGCAAGCAATGATGAAAGTTAAAGAAGCAATTTATGCTGTATTACCACAATTAATGACCTTTTTAGGTGATGCGTGAATTATTTTAATTCCATTTGGTATTTTTGTTATCATTAAGATTTTAAACTTTTTCCGTGTTATGGTTAAAGTATTTTAATATTTATTATTACTGATCATATATCTTAGCTATGGCACACTAGCTTTTATGTGAGTTGATTAAATAATTTTGTTGTTTATTTTTGTATTACACACTGTCTATAAGTTATTATTGAAATTATTAGTAATGAAATAATTGTTTTAAAGTAGGATTTAATAAAAATAAGAATATTTTTATTAAGGGTCATATTAATAGTAGTTTTGGAATATAAATTTTTATAATATTCTTTATAAATATATCTACTTTCTTTTTAAAATTTGTAGGCAGTGTGTAGTGCAAAAATATCAATTTAATTATAAATGATTAATTTTATATTTTAATAACTATTATCTTTAATTTTGTCGAAAACTCTTGATATTTATAAAATATACCTAAAATTAGGTATATTTTTAATATATGGAGGTAAATAAATGATGAAAAAAATAATTACAGAATTAATAAATAGCTTAACAGATGATCAATTTTTAGAATTTTATGAAAAAATAAAACAACAAGCAGACTTAATTAAAAAACAAAAACGTTTAAATGAAATTGATCAAAAATTTAGAGATAAAGGCATTATATGTCCTAATTGCAAATCTTTTCATTGTGTTAAAAATGGTCATAATTCCGAAGGAAAACAAAAATATTTATGTAAAAAATGTCGTGCTAGTTTTGATGCATTTCGTCATCATTTTACTTATTGAAGTCATTTAAATTATGAACAGTGAAATTTATTAATTCAAATTTCATTGTTAGGACAATCTAGTAAAATAATTTCTCGTTTTATTAAAACAACCCCAAAAACCGCTTGATATAATCGACAAAAATTAATGCAATCAAAACAATTAGAAAATACACAGTTAAAATTTAAAAAATTAAATGGTCAAATCCAAATGGATGAAACATTTATTAAAGAAATTCATAAAGGCAATTTTAAAGATAAATTTGATAAACGAAAAACTCATCTCGATCCATTTTCAACTGATACCAAATGCTGTATTCAAATGGCAGTTGATAGCAATAATAATATTTTTGTTCAATCCACCAATACCAAAAGATTACAAAAACAATGGATTATTGAAAATATGAATAAGCAACTAATTAAAGAAAAATCAATAATTATTTCTGATATGCAACCACTATATTTATTAGTAGCAAAACAAACAAATTCTACTCTATATTCCACCAAAACTAGTACAAACCCTGATACTAGTTATCAAAAGTTAAATAAGATTAGTAAATTACAATCCAGTCTTAAAGAAGCCTTAATTCATTATCATGGTTTGGGTTTCACTAATATTCAAAATTATTTAAAGCTCTGAAAATGAAAATACCAACACAAAGGTTTAACACCAAACCAACAATCAACGGTATTATATTTTAACGTTTAAAAAATTTAAAGCAAAATCATAATCTTACACAAAATTAGTTTTCAAATTGTCATATTGATGATTTTTTTTATTTCATCAAGAGTTTTCGACAAAATTAAAGACTATTATTAAAAATTAAATAGTATTTTTCAGTGTGTCAATTTTTATTATTTTATATATTTAACATTGTTAATAACATTGTTTATTAAATAAATATTTAGTTAGGAGTTGATAAAATTGAGTAATTTTGTTAAGAAAAATCAAAATATAGAAAATTATTTTATTCGTAAAGAGTTGATAGTTTTTGAAACAGAAAAAGCAATTTTTATAAATTTACCTAATCATAATCGTCATATTGGTTTTTGGTTGAGTAATAAATTTATTTATCCGAGTGAAAAACACTCAGAACAAGTAGCAATCGGTTTGATTTATGATAATTCTTATCGTATTGTAAAATATGATGAAAATTTAAAACGTCATGTGTGAAAATATTTAACTGGAGCAGAACTAATCAATTTGTATAATCAATACAAATAAAATTATTTTACACAAATGAAAAAAGCAATATTTCCTGGTGAACCTCAAAAAGTAAAAACAACTAACAATAATTTAACAAATTGAAGTGATGAAAAAGTAGATAAATTAATTAATGATTTGAAGGACTTAAATTAATGGGTTTATATGATTATTGAGTTCAATTTGTTAGTTATATTATTGGTTCAAATGCTCCTGAATTTTTATATGTCATATCATTTGTATTATTTATCGTTTTATTTTTGGGGATGTTTTTTAAACTTATTCAGAAAATGTGGAGTTTTTAAATATGCAAAATGATTGAGAAAAATTAAAAGAGTTTTTTATTTATGTATTTTTGTTTATAGATAAAACGAATGTTGAAATTATTACAACTTGAAATTTAACTCAAAATGAATATTTAACTCTTATGATTGGTATTTGAATTGTGATTTTATTTTTAACGTGGTTTTTATTGTGAATGGTTTTTAAAATAGTTGGGTATTTTAAGTAATGAAAAAATTTATATTTTTCGTAAAAAATTATTGTTATATTAGTGGTTCAATGATTTTGTTTAGTTTAATTGATTTATTACTTTGAATAATTTCATTAAATTATACCGGTTTAGTATTTTGATTATTGTTTGCTTTGCAATGTGTTTATTTTGTCTGATGAGTTTGAAAAAACATATTTTATCAGTTGAGTGCTTTTCGGTTAGTAAATTTTGTTTGAGATAATCCGTTATCAGTAATTATTGGTAAGTTAGGGACGGGAAAAACTTTACTTTTAACTTATTTATCACAAACCATGAAACTATTAACAGATAAGATTTATAGTAATTATCCGTTAGAAGATGATAAAGTTAAAGTTTTAACATTTAAAAATTTAGATTTTACAGATAGAACAAAACCAGTTCCCCCAGATGATAGTGTTATTTTATTTGATGAAAGTTATTTATATATTGATGGAACTAGTCCCCACGATGAGAAAAAAGTTCATAGTGGTAAAATTCCGTGAATTGTATTAGCAAGACATTTTGGTAATCGTGCTTTATTTACAGCTCAGCGTGAGGGTATGATTTTAAATAATATTCGACAATTAGCAAGTGGTATTATTATTCCAATTTCATTTAAAAAACCTATTGCTAAAAAGGATTTAATTTTTTTAATCGTTTCTTTATTATGCGAATTGGTATTTTTCAAGATATTACAGATTATGAAATTTGAAAAACAAAATCAGTAGAACGAACAGCCGAAGGTAAACGAGCAAAACATAAGTCGGATGTTGGGTTAGGAATTCGGTTTTTTAAAATAATTATTCCATTAGAATTTGCACAGAAATATGATAGTAAATGATTAAAGTTTGTTCGTGATTTAAAAAATGATGAAATAGTTAATTATAAAGAATATTATTGGTCAGAAATTACTAAATTAAGTGTTAAAGAGCGTTTAGCATTGTTTGATATTGATATTTTGAAAAAAAATTTAAAACCCGTATAATGTACGATGAAGCTCCAAAAAACAACTCTTGTTAGGGTTGTTTTTTTATTTGAAATAAAAAATCCCTAAAAGGAGGTAATGATAATTAAACAACAAAAAATATGTGATGTTAATGATTGTTATAAAGCAGTATCATTCATTACCGAAGAATTTTTATCAAATAAAGTTTTATGAACTTGTGAAAAACATAAATATTTATTAAATAAAATAAAAGATAAAACACAAAAACAGTTTTATCAAAAACTAGAAAATTCAAAAATTATCTTTGATGATAAAACTGGTTCTTTTAAACTTTGATTTTATAAAACAACTTAATGCAGGGTGGAACAGTTATTTTAAATAACTAAGTGTTTTTTTCCACATAGGCGGTCTAGCCCAGCGGTAATCAGTCAGTAAATAATAGACGCTTTAACAAGCGATAGTCGTGATAAGTGCGGGGTCAACATCAAACGACAATAAATATTGAGATGGCCACTTTATAAATAAATTTGCGATAGATATTATCCCATTAGAGGATGACAGAGGTTTTAAAAACCACAAAGTCAGCATTAGGCTCTTCAATGTGCAAGTGAATTTATTTTAAAAACTGAACGCTTTGACCTGAAATGGTGCGGATGAAGAGAGAGAATTCTCTGGCATTATCTTATAAAAACAACTGTCGATTATTAAACATTAAACAATAAAACATACCGCCACCGCTCACCCGCAGTGAAGCGGATGGCGTAGTAAATAAATAGATAAATACTTAATTATATAACTAACTCTCGCTTTGGCACTTTCACTTTGGAGTGAGTGCCAGCGAGTTAAAAATAGGAGGTAAATATGACAATCAAAAATCTAATATCAATATATATGTACAATGATTTTTGTATTAATATATTTGATAATAAAACAGGGCAAAAAGAAAATATTAATGATGATATTAATTTAATTAAAAATGAAGAAGCACATTTATTAAATCAAGAAATAACTTATTTTGATATTAAAGAACAAAAAGGAAGAAAATTAATAGAAATATTAATAGCAAAGAACGAGGTAAATTAGTATGTGAAAAGATGAAAATGGTTATGTTTATACTGAAGAAGATTTATTTAATATGGCATTAGAAGAATGTCATTCAGAAGAAAGTGCTTATGAATATATTGATAATTTAATTAATGAAATGGAATTAGAGGAAATTTAATTATGGCAGATTTAAAATTAAATAATGAAGTTAAAAATATTACGTATCCATTTTATTTAAAAGGAAATAATTTTAAAGAATTAAGTTTAAAAGCATTAACAATTAAAAAATGAATTGATGAAAATGGACAAGAATTAGCAGAATTTATATATCGACAACAAGCTTGATTAATAAATGGAGAATATAAATCACAATCACTAAAAGATTTAAAATTAGTAGTTTCAAAAATTGATTATATTTTTAGAGAACCATTAGAATTAATAAAATCTTTTAAAGATGAATTAAATTTTATTAGAAAAGATATTTTGAATTTAGAAAATAATATTAAGAATAATCATGATTCTTTAAAAAATAATGTTATTAATATTCAATTTCAAAAACAAAATGAAATTATTGAAACTCATAAAAAAGAACAATTTTTAGAAATTAAAAGTGTAGCAAAAAAAGAGCAAGAATTAAAAATTATTACTAGTAATTTTCGGAAAGAAAAATTATTAATTAAAGATATTGAGGTTATTGGTATTAATGATGATTTTTTACAAAATGCTGATAAATTAGAACTTATTAATCTTATTAAAAATTATTTAGTTGTTGATGAACAAATTGTTAAAAATGAAATTAAAGATCAGTGAGATAGTAATAAAGATATTAATTTAATTGGGGTTAAAGGTATTAATTTTAAAATAAATAAAGGAGAAAAATAATATGGCAAATATTGTTGAATTTTTAAGAACAGATAAAGCAACAGAATGAATAAAAAGTAAATTTTCTAATGAAAATGAAATTGCAAGATTTAAAAGTAATATAGTTGCAATATCAAATAGTAATGAATTATTACAAAAAGCAGATCCAAAAACAATTATGACTGCTTGTTATCAAGGAGTTTTATTAAATTTACCAATGGAAAAACAATTTGGTTATGCTTATGTAGTTCCATATAATACTAAAATAACAAGAATTATTAACGGTCGCGAAATCCAAGAATGAATTAATCAAGCTCAATTTCAAATGGGTTATAAAGGTTATATTCAATTAGCACAAAGAAGTGGTCAATATTTAGATATGTCAGTATCAGATGTTAGAGAAAATGAATTAGTAAATTATGATCGTTTAAAAGGAACTAGTTTTAATTGAATTCAAAATGAAGATGAAAGAGAAAAATTACCAATTATTGGTTATGTAGCATACTTTAAAATGGTTAATGGTTTTGGAAAAACTTTATATATGACCAAAGAACAAATGGAAAATCATTTTATGAAATATTCTAAAACTTATGCTAAAAATAAATCATTTTATATTGCTAGTTTTGATGAAATGGCATTAAAAACAGTATTAACATCTTTATTAAGAAAATGAGGTATTATGTCAGTTGAATTACAACAAGCATATAAATCAGATCAGGCAGTTATTACAACTAATGATGAAAAGATTTATATTGATAATGATAGCAATATAAGCATAAATAAGGGTCAAATTAGTAATGAAAATATATCAAGTGAAGAAGTGACAGATAATAATTTAGTTAAAGAAGAAGATATATCAAATGTAGTGCCAACAATTAATAATAACAACGATGAGGAATGAGCCACTTGATAAAAATAGGTATTGACCCATCAGGAACTGGTACTACTGCTATTGTTATATATGAAAATAATAAATTAATTAAACAAAATGAATTTACTAGTAAATATTGAAAAGAACATTATAAATTTATTGATGAATTTATAGATGAATATTTATATTCAGATTATTATGTAAAAAATAAAGGTGAACTTTTTCCAAAAGGATTAAATATTGAAGATTGTTTATATACATCTGCTAATGCTAGTAAAGATAGAGATGATTTATTAAGATTACTACTGGGTGCGATTGAAAATACTTGAGTTAGTTATAATTGGGTATCACCTAAACATACTAAATCAGTTGTTAAAAATATGGAAAATTTAAGTAAATATAATGATAGTTGTATATGAAAATTTGATAAAGATACTAATTTAACTTATCAATATGGTAAAGGTTGAAAATATAATAATGATAAAATAAGTAATCATTTACGAGATGCCATTATTATTGCTAATTATGAAAGTTAATATTATGAAACATTCATATAATCAAAAAACTGGAAAATATTATTCTTGCAAAATTAGGAATGTTAATATTTACTTAAATAAAAACGAAGAAAAAGTTTGAAATGAATTAAATTTTAATACTTATTCTCAAAAAATAGAATACCTTATTAACTTTTATATAACACATTATAAAGGAAATAAAGAATATGAATAATTATATTTTATGTTATCGATCTGAACAAGGTAATCGCCCTTGTAAAAACCCTCGTGGTGAATATATAATTGGGATTGATAAACAAGATGTAGATATTAATTCAACTGAATACTGAGAATATTATAAAAATAATTATGGAAAAAATAATTTAGTTATTTGTAAAGTTAAAAATTTAGACTTAATATTAGAAAATAAAAAATAACCAATTAAGGTTATTTTTTTTAAATACTATTTGTTAGTTTTTTAATAGCATCTTTTTGTGCTTGTTTTTTGTCATTTACTTTAACTTGTTTTTTAACATTTTTAATTTGACCTGTTTTTAATGCTAATTCTGTTGCATAATCAGGTCCTCGTAAATGTTTTTCGTGAGCAATAACAGCAGTTCTTAATTCTCTAATTTCTGCTTTATATTTTTTAATTTTTTTAGCAGATAATCCAAGAATACCAAGACTACCCATTCCACCAGCACCCGCTAATACAAGTAAAGCAATTACTATTTCATTACTAATTTCCATTTCTTTATTTCCTTTCTTATCCTTACTCAAACAGTGGCCATCCATTCTTTCAGAACAAAATAATTTATAAATTAAACTATATAACCACCCAAAAATATCAACCGCCCCTATATATAGTTTATTTTAAATTTAATTCTTTGTTATTTTCTTCTTGTTTTTTAGTATATTCATCTTGCATATTTTTAAATATTTCTTCTGTTATACCATCCAAATTATTTCATTGTTTTGATATTCTTGGTTGAATAACACGCGGATTAATACGGCAGTTCAAACAATGTCTTAAATGGTCTTTTTTTCATTTTGATTTATCAATTCAAATAATAATTAAAGAAATTATTAAAGTAATTAAAGGTAAAATTGTAAATACTAATCCCATTTTAGATATTTTTAATCGTGGAATATCAATTTTCATATCTACTTTTGGTTTACTACTAGCAACAAATATACCTTGAATTCCATATGTAAATAAAGGTGTTAGTAAAATAGCAATTCCATTACCTCAATATTGTCCATAATTATATCAATTAATATTATCTTTTATTGCATTAATCATGCCATATTCTAATCAACAATTTAATGCTAAAAATATCAATGTATAAAAACTAACTACTCAACTACGAATTTTATATTTTCTTTCTCATTCTCTAATATCTTTATGATTTCAATTATAAGTTGGAATAGGGTCTTTTTTAAATCAATTTCAAGGTAAGGCACCCTTTAATCAAGTTGTTTTATTTTGTTTCATTAATTAAAAATCCTTTCTAAATTAATTTTCTTTTAATTGTTAAATCTTTAATAACAATATTATTTGTATCATTTGAAATTGAGCCATCTTGCTTAATTGTTATTCTTTTATAAGAATTATCTGCTAAAAATGAAAATATTGATTTTTGCTTTAATTTTGTCGAAAACTCTTGATGAAATAAAAAAAATCATCAATATGACAATTTGAAAACTAATTTTGTGTAAGATTATGATTTTGCTTTAAATTTTTTAAACGTTAAAATATAATACCGTTGATTGTTGGTTTGGTGTTAAACCTTTGTGTTGGTATTTTCATTTTCAGAGCTTTAAATAATTTTGAATATTAGTGAAACCCAAACCATGATAATGAATTAAGGCTTCTTTAAGACTGGATTGTAATTTACTAATCTTATTTAACTTTTGATAACTAGTATCAGGGTTTGTACTAGTTTTGGTGGAATATAGAGTAGAATTTGTTTGTTTTGCTACTAATAAATATAGTGGTTGCATATCAGAAATAATTATTGATTTTTCTTTAATTAGTTGCTTATTCATATTTTCAATAATCCATTGTTTTTGTAATCTTTTGGTATTGGTGGATTGAACAAAAATATTATTATTGCTATCAACCGCCATTTGAATACAGCATTTGGTATCAGTTGAAAATGGATCGAGATGAGTTTTTCGTTTATCAAATTTATCTTTAAAATTGCCTTTATGAATTTCTTTAATAAATGTTTCATCCATTTGGATTTGACCATTTAATTTTTTAAATTTTAACTGTGTATTTTCTAATTGTTTTGATTGCATTAATTTTTGTCGATTATATCAAGCGGTTTTTGGGGTTGTTTTAATAAAACGAGAAATTATTTTACTAGATTGTCCTAACAATGAAATTTGAATTAATAAATTTCACTGTTCATAATTTAAATGACTTCAATAAGTAAAATGATGACGAAATGCATCAAAACTAGCACGACATTTTTTACATAAATATTTTTGTTTTCCTTCGGAATTATGACCATTTTTAACACAATGAAAAGATTTGCAATTAGGACATATAATGCCTTTATCTCTAAATTTTTGATCAATTTCATTTAAACGTTTTTGTTTTTTAATTAAGTCTGCTTGTTGTTTTATTTTTTCATAAAATTCTAAAAATTGATCATCTGTTAAGCTATTTATTAATTCTGTAATTATTTTTTTCATCATTTATTTACCTCTATATATTAAAAATATACCTAATTTTAGGTATATTTTATAAATATCAAGAGTTTTCGACAAAATTAAAGGATTTTTGCTTTAATTTTGTCGAAAACTCTTGATGAAATAAAAAAAATCATCAATATGACAATTTGAAAACTAATTTTGTGTAAGATTATGATTTTGCTTTAAATTTTTTAAACGTTAAAATATAATACCGTTGATTGTTGGTTTGGTGTTAAACCTTTGTGTTGGTATTTTCATTTTCAGAGCTTTAAATAATTTTGAATATTAGTGAAACCCAAACCATGATAATGAATTAAGGCTTCTTTAAGACTGGATTGTAATTTACTAATCTTATTTAACTTTTGATAACTAGTATCAGGGTTTGTACTAGTTTTGGTGGAATATAGAGTAGAATTTGTTTGTTTTGCTACTAATAAATATAGTGGTTGCATATCAGAAATAATTATTGATTTTTCTTTAATTAGTTGCTTATTCATATTTTCAATAATCCATTGTTTTTGTAATCTTTTGGTATTGGTGGATTGAACAAAAATATTATTATTGCTATCAACCGCCATTTGAATACAGCATTTGGTATCAGTTGAAAATGGATCGAGATGAGTTTTTCGTTTATCAAATTTATCTTTAAAATTGCCTTTATGAATTTCTTTAATAAATGTTTCATCCATTTGGATTTGACCATTTAATTTTTTAAATTTTAACTGTGTATTTTCTAATTGTTTTGATTGCATTAATTTTTGTCGATTATATCAAGCGGTTTTTGGGGTTGTTTTAATAAAACGAGAAATTATTTTACTAGATTGTCCTAACAATGAAATTTGAATTAATAAATTTCACTGTTCATAATTTAAATGACTTCAATAAGTAAAATGATGACGAAATGCATCAAAACTAGCACGACATTTTTTACATAAATATTTTTGTTTTCCTTCGGAATTATGACCATTTTTAACACAATGAAAAGATTTGCAATTAGGACATATAATGCCTTTATCTCTAAATTTTTGATCAATTTCATTTAAACGTTTTTGTTTTTTAATTAAGTCTGCTTGTTGTTTTATTTTTTCATAAAATTCTAAAAATTGATCATCTGTTAAGCTATTTATTAATTCTGTAATTATTTTTTTCATCATTTATTTACCTCTATATATTAAAAATATACCTAATTTTAGGTATATTTTATAAATATCAAGAGTTTTCGACAAAATTAAAGGATTTTTGTGATATTGTTTCAAAATAATATGTTACAAATTTATTAGCAGATGCATAATCTGTTATTGAAATTGATATTTTATAGTAATATTTTATTAAATCATAATCTGGAATTTTAAATGTTAATTTTTCGTTTGCTTCTGGATAATTAATTAATTCTCAATCATTACCAGTATTAATAGATATATCACCATTCCCCAATAATGAATTACCATTAATAGTTTTAATATTTGTACCACTTATTAATTTATCTTGTTTTAAATCTGAAACTTCAATCTCATCATTATCATTTTTAATGATAGTTTTATTATCAATTTTTATATCAGTACCACTACTTTGTTTTGCTTTTCAGACATTATTTTCATAATAAATCGTATTATTATCAAAGGGAACTATTAATTTAATACACTCATTATAATCAATTTTAGAAAAATCATTAATAGTAGGATAAGTAATATTTATTGAATTATCAGTTTGTAATCGTTCTTTTAATCAAAATAATAATGTTGGATAAAAAGTTTTTTTACTAATATGCTTATATTCTTCTTCTCATGGATGAGCATAATTATCTAAACTATAATTATAAGGTCTAGATACTGTTTTACTAGATATAATATCAATAATTTCACCTGCTAATTTTAAAGCATTTTTAACATCACGAGTAATATTTTCATTTGCTTCTGGGTCATTAGTTTGTGAATAAGCAACTCCACCTTGTGAAAATGAAGCACTACCAGTTAAATCATTAACTCCTTTTGGTAAATATCAATTTATAACTGCTAATAAACAAGCAGATTGAATATAACTTAATCATTTATCATATTCAATTAAACCAGTATTATCTTTTTTTACTCAAGGAAACAAATCTTTTTTATTAATTTTATCTGAAATTGTTCCACCTGATAATCTATCCATTCATAAACTAGTTTTTAAAATAGCATTATAAATTAAATTATCATTATAAGCAGATTGTTTACGATCATTAATAGGTTGTCAAAGTTTACTTGCTTTAACATCTTCAACTGTTATAAATAACAAATTACTTAAATTATTTTCCATATAAAACACCCCTTAATTGATTACGATATTTATTTTTTAAATTATTTGGTTTATAACTATTAACCTTTCTTTTGGTTTTATTAATTGCTTTAATAGATTTATTAACCTGATAAAATTTATTTTTAACTGGTGTTTTATATAAATTCTTAATATTTTTAACATCACTTCGGCGTTCTCGATATCATTTTTTATTATTAATTTCACCAGCAAAATTAAAATTAAAATGTCCAATCTTTAAATTATTAATAAACTTTTTAATTTGTTGTAATTTTTGAACTGTTGGTAATGTTAATTTAGTAGTTCCTTTGGGATATTTTTCTTTTAATGCTTGTGGTAATCGTTTTTTAATATAATTTCTTAAATGACTAGGTAACCATTTTCTTAATCAA
Source organism: Spiroplasma endosymbiont of Sarcophaga carnaria (assembly GCF_964019595.1). Classification (NCBI taxonomy): domain Bacteria; kingdom Bacillati; phylum Mycoplasmatota; class Mollicutes; order Entomoplasmatales; family Spiroplasmataceae; genus Spiroplasma; species Spiroplasma endosymbiont of Sarcophaga carnaria. The sequence continues at coordinate 234,230 of NZ_OZ026456.1, read as the reverse complement.
TAACGCCAAAATAAAGTCCCTGCATTAGAAACAGCATTACTTAATAATTTTCAAACTTCAACTGAAACACTAGGATAAACATAAGGTCCATAAAACTTAGGGTGTTTTGCTATTTTTGTATATATTAAAATAGTTAAATTACCTGTTAAAGTTAACTTATTTGTAATATTAAATATACCACTATCAAGTCAACTACTATTTAAAGGTTGTCAATTAGTATTTAGATAATTTTCATTTTTAAATTGTTCTCTATTTTGAATATTATTATCTTTTTCTAATTGACTTAATATTTGTTGTATTTCTTTTTTATGACCTTTTTTAATTAAATCTACATAAGTAAATGGATTTAATCACTGATAAATATCTTCAACTTTATTTGTAATTTTATTATATTTATCAGTAATATAATTAATTGGCTTTAATACTTTATTTTGAACTTGATTAACTCTATTAATTAAATTTACAAATTTACTTATTAAAGGTTTATTTTCTAAATTAGATACTAATAAAGTTAAAACTCGTAAAATTAGTAAGTTCATTGTTTATTAAGAATTTTTAATTACTATATCAATTGGATTTGTTTGACCAGTAGCATTGTTTTTACCCTCAATTTGAACTTCAACAGTTTTATCATTTGTAATATCAATTGGTCAATCTTCACCCTTACTTTCAATAAAGTAATCAAAATCACTTTCAGTTAAAGAACTATCTACGGCTTTAACCGCTTTTAAAATAACAGATTTAAATTGAGGTTTTAACTGTTCTGGTGTTGCTTTTGTTGGGTCTGCAACATGAATGGTTGGTTTATCTAATTTATTAATTCCACTAATATCAATTTTATTTGATGATGGAATTACATAATCAACAGGAACTCTAAATGTTTTATTTAGATTACTTTTAGCAGTATTAATTTCATCTTCTGTTGGTTGTTTTTCTAAAATAATTTTACATGTTTTTGGATATAAAATTGTTGGTGTTGCATATTGTACTTTACCAATTCACTTAGGATTAGCAGTATCGTTATCTAAAACTTGTTGAATAGTATCCATATTAATTGGATATGCTCATACTTGTTTATTAATAATTAAACCATTTACATTAGTAAAATTATAACCTTTATCACGGTTAACTTGTCCTTTTGTATATGTTTTTTCTAAATGAAAACTTTTTGATACTGGAATTCCCATTGCAGTATTTTCATATAATTCACCATTCACCATTGCTTTTAATTGAGCTTGTGAACCAATTACTTTTAAATACGCTGGTGTTAATCCTAAATAGGCTCTACGACCTAAAACCATAAACATTTTATCGGTTGGCAAACCAAAATATAAATTACTAATTTGATTTGTTAATTCAATCAATGTTTCATTTAATGTAAAGAATGCTTTATTTGCATCATCAGCATTTTCAGCTGTATAACTACGAAATGGAATTACTTCATATTGACCATCTGCTAAGCAATAATCATAAATAGCCTGAATTAATTCACATTCTAAATTAACAAATTTATTCTGTACAACACTAGAAATAGCATCAGCAATAACACCATTTTTAATATTTTGTTCTATTAATGCCAAGTCAAAAGCCTCATTCATTAATTTTAAATTAAATCTCTTATCAATCGGAACTGGAATTCTTGTTAATCCCATTGTTTGCGTTGTCCCACCATTTGGTAATGAATAATCATCTTGTCATACCACACGATGTGTTAAATTATATAATGCTTGTCCTGCATTAGGTAATCAAGCAACTTGTTCTGCGGTTGTAGTAGCATACTGCATAATACTTGCATATTCATTATATAAAGGTCCACGCAATAAAGCATTAACCATATCAACATAGGCTTTTTGACCTGTTGTATTACCTTCTAATGTAAAAGGTACTTGTGGCAAATTAATTGTTGCCATAATTTCACTCCCTTATTATCTAAGGTTTTTAAGTGTATAATCAGTTAACTTTTTAATTTCATCAGGAGTATATGCTCCTTTTTCTTTAATGGTTTCAATTTCATCATTTTTATTTTCAACCGATTTTTCAATCATATCTTTAATAAAATTAGTTGGTGAAACTGATAGTTGTTCTTCAACAAACAAATCAGGTTTTAATTCTTTTAAAGTTTGCATTTTTTCGCTTAAAGAATTACCACTAACTTTATCTAAATTAGTTTTAATATCTTCAATTTTAGTAGATGGAACATCTTTAAAAGCTTTTAATTCATCTAATTCATTAGATAATTTAATAAAGTCTTCTTTTGATATAACATCTTCGCGTTTTTGCACACTTTCTCTAATTTGCTTTGCTTCATTATTAAACTGATTTAAGATATTTTCAGCAATCTCTTCACTTAAACCTTGTTCGATTAATTGTTCTTTTGTAAGTGCCATTTTATAAACCTCTCTTTTTTTATTCTTGTCCGATTAACAAGTCAGCATAAACTCTTTTTTATGGAAAAAGATTAAACCTATAATTTAATTATATACTAATATTTTACTAATACAATACTTTTTATATATTATAACTAAACTTAATATATTTGATTACTAATTTAGTCATTAAAACGCGTAATAAGCATTATTTTTAAGAATAAAATTATTACATAATTCATAATTTTGCTTGTATACATATATATATATATATATAATGCAGTTAGATCTTGATAAAAAGTTTCAAGATAAGAAAAGGAGAAATACAAGTATGAAAAAATTACTTAGTTTATTAAGTGTATTAACTATTAGCGGAACTGCTGTCCCAACAACAATTGCCGCTAGTAATTATAATCAAAGATATCAAGCAGTAATTAAAACTAATGGTGCTGATTTGCCAACAGAACAACAAATTAAAGATAAATTAAAAGAACTAAATCCTAGCATAGATATAAATAAAATTAATATTACAAATATTAAAGAGTCAAGCGCAACATTAAATTCGAGTGATAAAACTTTTAATTATGGTGAACCACTACAAGTTTTATATTCAATTGATAAATCTGTTTTATCAGATAATTTAAATTCAGAAACTGATAACGGTGTTAATGTTTTCTATTCTATAGAAAAAAATGGTAAATATAAATCAATAATTGAAAAAATATATGGAATTAAAGAAAAATATATTAGATTTTTAGGCATTGATAGTAAAGACAATAAATATTTTGTAAATAATGAAAATGTTTACTTTGTAAAAAATAATACTAATAATGCTATATTAATTAATTGACTAAATTTTAGTCAATCAGCAATTATTGAATTTAGTAGTACTGATATTTTTGTTAGGTTTGGTTGAAAAGATTTAAATAACATTATTAACGTTCATAGAATAAAAATTATAGATTTAGAAAATAACAATTTAAATAAAATAAATGAATTATCTAAAATTATTTCAAATCCTATTTTAGGAACAGTTAAAATTAATAATGAAAAAGGATTACTAACCGAACAACAAATTAAAGATTTTTTAAAAGATAAAAATCCTCAATTAGATATAACTAAGATAGGAATTAAAAATATTATTGATGATTTATACAATAATAATGAAAAAAGGATTACAGTATTTTCAAGTGACTCAACAATTTATACTGGCGAAGCAACTGTTTTTTTAGATGTTGAAAAATAGTTAAGATTTAAAATAAATGAAAAAAATATTAAGTCTTTTAGGAACAATCACTTTAATAGGAACCAGTACAACCAGTTTAGTTGCTTGTAATACACCACAACATGAATATACACCCGAAGAATTAGCACAATTAAAAAAAGAAAACAAAATTAAAACAAATAACCAAGAAATTAAAGACAATTTAGAATGAACAGCACCACAAGAAAAACCATTTAATACTGTTGATAATAAATGATATTATGTAGTATGACGTGGTAATAAAAATAATGATTGAAGAATTATTAAATTTCAAAATATTAATAATTTAGAAGAAGGAAAAAAATACAATATTGATAAATTAAATGATGATACATTAGATATGTACTACATAAAAGGTGAAACAAATCAATTATTAACTGTCTATGATAGTAAAAGAAAATTAATAATACCTTGGAATAATAAATTTGAAAATGGTGCTTTCCCGCCATTAAAAAACTGAATTAAATCAGTTTATCGTTGAAATTTAACTACACAAAAACCTGATTTAATTATTGATAATGATGGTAATGTAAAAGTTAATGGAGAATAAAAAAGAGATTAAATCTCTTTTTTTCTTTTACCTTACCTTGGTTTAATTGTAATTTGAATAGGACTAGTAGTATTATTTCTAATACCCAATACATTTTGATTATTAATATCTATTGTTATATCTTTATCATTACCCATTTTTTGAATATTTGGATAAGGCGGTTTATAACTTTCACGATTAAAAAGTAAATACGGTTTTATTACTTTTGAAAATCTAATTTTTAATTTCACATCATTAGTATAGTATGCTTGTAAATAAGTTTCTGTAAGTTTGATATTATTGTCATCACTAAATGATGATGTTTTAATAGCAAAATACATTTGTTCATCGTAATATTCGGAATTTTGACTATAATGATAAAAATTTCATATTGAAGTAATACTATCAGTTTTTTTATTGGTATATCCAATAGAAAATGTTTGAATATCATTTGGTTTGATATTATCAGTATATAAAGTTATTGTATTTTCAAAGTTAATTTTATTAGATTGTGATTGACCCTCGTTTTTAAAAACAAAATTATTTAATTGTCCTAAAACATAATCACAGCCTGTTGTTCCATTTAAAATATTTGTACTTCTATCAAAAATAAAATTTTCTATATTTGGTAGTCCACATTCAACTTGTAAATTACCTAAATTACTTATTTCAATAGTTTTATAAGCATCTTGAAATTTACTGATACTTTGAATTGTTGGGTCAATTTGTTTTAAATCAATTTCAGTTTCATAATAACCTTGATTAAATTCATCAGAAAATAAATTAAAATAATTAATTGTTCCAATTTTATACATATTGTTAGTACATTGTGCTGGTGCTGTAATTTTAGTTTTTAATGGTATCACTACATCAGAAGGCATAATATCTTTTGTATATTCTGGATAATTATATGGTATTGGTGGTAATACATATTGTGGGTAATTAAATGTTGGTATTTCATAATCATGAGGTAATAAGAAACTAGTTTTATAATTAGTTGTCATATCGCGTAAATAATTATTTAATACACTTTTTGTTTTACCACGAAAACTCCATACTGATAATCGTAAATAATCTTCTTCATTATTTGTATATGGGTTATCAGCATAAAAGATAATTTCAAAATTACCTTTATATAATGCTTGTATTGAAAACATATCAATAATATAACTACAATTTGTTCCATCAGGTGTTTGTAATAATTCGCAATCATTATCTTTTTCACTATCACTAACTGGTGTTTGTGCATCTACTGCTCTTACTAATTCATTAATTAAATATATACGATTAGTTTTGGGGTTTAATTGTTTTAAATTATAAGTTGAATAAGTTATTCGTTCAGTTGGTTTGCCATCTTTTTCTAAAACATTGCCTTGTATTTTATCAGTTAATAAAGTAGTAAAACCTAAACTAGTGGCATTTGCTCCAAAGATAGCACCAACTTTATCATTACCTTGTTCTCTAAATATTTCAAATGGTAAATAACCTTTACCTTTTGAGTTATCAGATCAAAATGCATCATTATAGAAACTATAAACACTAGAACTCATAAAGCCATTTAATCATTGGAAATTGGGTCAAGTTTTTTCATCTTGGTTAATTACTCAACCTCAGGGAATACCAAATGAAATAAAGTTTAAAAACTTACCAACTCCACCCGGGATAGTAAAAGGGTTAAAAACTAATTTTTGCGTATAGTTTAAAGGTAGTACTGTTATTTGGCGATTAATAAAATTATTCATATTTAAAATATCTCAAACATTACATTTACCCATTTTATTATATTCAATTTGAACACTTCCAACAGTATTACCAAATTCATCTTTTCTTCTAAAATATGATGATGCTTGGGTACTAATTATATTATTAACATCTTCATTATTTACTTTTATTTTATCTGGTGGAGTAATCATTCAATTTTTAGACCAATAAAATTTAGAGTTATTATCTTCTTTATGAATAGTTGTGCCAACCGTAGGATTAGTTGCTGTTGAACCTGCTTTATCAGTTATAACAATACCTTCACTATTTTTTTGTTTTCAAAAGTCGTATCTACTTTCCATATCTTTTTTTCAATCTTCATAACCAGTTATCATTGTTGGTTGAATACCTTGAATGTTATATCAACTTACTTCGGGTGATGCATAAGTATTTATTTTATCAGGTGGGGCAGGATACATGTTATACATTAATAAATCTCGTGAATTCATAACTTTTTTATTAAATTCACCTTTAATAATTGGTCGACCAATAACAGGCATATCAAAAAAGATAGGGTTACCATAAAATTTAACTGCCATTGCTCTAACCCCTGGGTCTTTTAATAAAATATCATCTAATTCAACAATACCTTTATTTAACTTTTCATCATAAGTTATTTTAGGAAAACAATAACCTTCACCTGGAGCACTAGTTTGAATAAATTGTCGCACTGATAAACCACTATTACTAATTTTGTCATTAATACTTGAAAAAGTAATTTCTTGTCATAAGAAATCGCCATCTTCTACTGAATAATAATTAATAACATTTGAGGGATATAATCATTGTCTATCTTGGGGAGCAGAATTAATATCACCACCACCAATATTTAAACCACGGTCATTGAATACAGTATAAAAATTATAATAATCATTAATATTTAATTTAGTAATATCTTCATCTAAAATTAATAAAGTATATTGTCTTTCAGTTGATTGTTGAGTAAATACTTGCTCAAATTTGGCATCACCAAATTTAATAGAACTTACATCATCAACCATATAAGCATCTCAATATTTACCAACTTTGACTTCTTTTGTATAAAAATTATCGGCTTTATTATCATTAATAAAATAACTTAATTTATATTGATTTAAATATTCTATCATTCTATTAACATCATGAATATTTTCACCATCAATTAATTTTCAATAAACATTATTATTTTCATCTTTTAATTTTATAGCGAAAGGTGTTTCATTATTTGCTCATATTGTTGAGTTAACTGGTTGATTTTTAAAGTCATCAATAGTTAAGATATTAATTTCTTCACCTTTATATTTTTGAACTATTTTTAAACTATCTTGTCATTGAGCAATCGTACTTTCCATATTATCAAATATGCGTGAATAACTCCCATAATCACTTGGTTTAGCATTATTAGGCTTTCAACCTGTTTCTGTATCAGGTATATATGAACTATAAACATTAAAAGGAAATACTATTCAATGTCTATGTTCTTTTATACTTTCTCTTATATCTATTGCAGTAGCACCGGCTCCCGTTCTTAATCATTGCATGGCTGCTGGACTAATTTTTTGCATTTGTTAATTCTCCTTAATTTCTGTTCTACCTTGTAAGGCATTTTGATTATTACCAGTTTCATCATATTCTAGTAATTTATTATTATGTTCTATTTCTTTGACTTGCATTTTATCTTGTCATGCCTCTACTTTTTCAAAATATTTAGTTGCTTCTAATTCATCAATATTATCATATTCAGTAATTGCTCTTATTGGTTCCATTGTGCCATTATCTAATCTAGCAGTAATTAATTCATTTTGGCGCATTTGGTCAACTAAACTTGCACTAATAAAATCAAAGCCATAAGGTCGTTCACCGACACCATCTCATAAACCATAATATTTTAAAACTGTATCAAATATCTTAGTATAATATTGCTTACGATATGCTTGTAAATATGCTTGTTTTTCTAAATCTTTTGTTTTAGTTAATAATGACTGTGTTTTATTTTGGTCATTATCTGATTTATCACCAAAAGGACTAGAAAAATGACAGGCTAAATATACTTGTTCAATAATTGATTTTTGGTCTTCAGTATATGTTTCTAAGGTTGGTGTACCTTGTACTACTTGTAAAGATTGTGATAATTGGCCATCTACTGCTGATTGACCTGATTGAATAAAAATATCATCAAAAGCATCTTGTAATACTTTTTTATTACCTTTGTTATAAGCAGTCATTAAATCATCATCTAATATTCCATATCAATGAGTACGATTTGCTCATCTTTCTTTTGATTTAATATTAAAACTATCTTCTAAATCAAATTGTAATTTATAACAATTTGCCATAGTAGGCCATGGGTTTAATGTAGTTGATGTAGATAAAAATAAGGGGTTAGGTTCATTAATCATTTCTCAAAAAGGAACTATGCCTAATTTATTTTTAAATTCTTGTACTAAAACAGGTTTAACATCATCTTTAATTTGTGTTTTACTTTGTCCAACAACTACTTCATTATTTTTAGGTCAACCTTTTATAACTATTTTATCTTTGGTACAAATTAAATTTAAAATAAAACCACTATCTGATTGATGATAATTTAATCAAATATCAGCACCTTGTTCAATTTCGTTTATTTTACTTACACGAGATGTAAAGTTAAAAGGATTAATTCATAAATCAATATTGCCATCTGATGTTTCTAATAAACCAAAAATAGTTTTGCCCATTAAACTTGCTGTTAATTCATTTTTATCTAATTTTTCTTTTATTTTATAAGTTTCATATCATCAATTTAATTTTTCTAAAATGTCTTTACGATGAGACTTAAATAAAATATCTTTACCATTAACTAATCGCATTTGATGACGAGCAATAATATTGGCTAAATTAATAGTTCAATCATAATTATAAAATTTTAAAACACTATTAATATCATTTAAGTTTGGTAAACTATGGAAAGTATTATTCATTGTTATTTTGCTCCTTTAATTTTAAAATAAGTGCATAATTAATAATATTTACTGTTAATAAATTTGGTTCATTTGCTAAAACTTGTACACATACTTTAACTTTTTGATATTTATTAATATATTCGTTATATAAATTTAAATTACATATTGCGATATTATCTTTATTTAATTCTTGACAAAGTCTTTTTTTAACTTGTCCACAAACAGACATATATGGTCTTTTTGCATTTATTACACGTTCATCATGTATTACATAAATATCTTTTTTCATTAAGTTATTCACTCCCTTTGTTGTCATAATTTATAATCTGCTGAACTATTATGTTTAACCATTGGTACTAATTCAAAGTGTAAAGCATAAAAATCACTATCAAATGTATCATCATATAAATCTAACATTCGTTCTTCTCTAGCATCAGGTTTATCTTCTCATTGAATTAATTCATATTGGGTTTTACTTACAGGACATTTTTCTCATAATCATTTTAATTGATTAGTATTTATTAACATAGTAAATGCTTCAATACGGTGTCGTATTTTAAATTTCTGCTTTTGTGCTGGTTTAAAATGCATGTATTGACCAAAAGTATAATTGTATTTCTCTCGGTTTAAACTTTCTAATGTTGCATAAGCACTATCATCAACATTAATTGATATACCTTGCTGAATTAAATTAAAATATTGATTTAATTGATTGTTGTAAAACTCTAAAATATCTTTAACTTGTTCTAATGGTCCTTTAAATTGCTGTATAGCATTTGAATGAGTATATTCTGCTACTTTATAGGCTTTTTTATCAAATGAATTATATATTCAAAAACTCGCTGCTGTTGTATGTCCCTTAGGACTAGTAGAGTTTGCTAAGTCAACACCACCTAATAACTTAGTTGGTTGAATAATATCTGTTGCTTGCATAATATCAAGATATCTTGCAAAGATTGAACCACTAGTATTACCTGGTAAACCTCAACTCCAAACTCTTGCTCTTTCAATATCTAACTTCTCTAATCTTAATTGTTCATTAACTTTATCTTGTGGTAATTCATAATTAAGTCTTCAACTAGAATAATGAATAATAATCTTCATATTTCATTTTTCAATATATTTTATTTGTTCATATTTACTACGCATTATTTCTTCATCAAAAGACATTAATTCATTACAATAACCAACAATATATCGTTTTAAACTCTCAGGATTACATGTATTAATTGTTATTTTATTTTGATAACCACGAATAGCAAACTCTAAATCACTTAAATCTTTTTGTTGAAATTGGTCACATTCTTCTCTTCAATCAATAACTAATTTATATTTATTCAAATCAGCAAAAGCTTTTAATTTTTCTTTACGACTTGGTGAATGTAAACCTTTACAATATATTTTGCTACCATTTGATAAAGTAAAAGTAAAATTTGATAAATTAATAGTATAAGGAATATGATTTTCATCTAACATATTTCATATATTTTGAAATACACTATCTTTTAAATCTTTACTTCAATACATACTAGCAATGATACAAATTGGTTCTTTAATTAATAAACTAATTTTTAATAATTCACCAAACATTTTAATATTTGAAATAGTCTTACCACTATATCGTGTTCCAATTTGATTAATTTCATTAACCAACTCATATTTTTTAGCAAATGGATATTTATTACCAATACTACTATTTTGCAATAACCAATAAGGAGTTTCTAACAAATAAGTAAAATGATTAAGCATTATTATCACTTTCTTTTTTAATATCTCTAATATCAGTTTGTAAATTAACAATTATTGGTTGTTGATTATTTAAGTTTAATTCTTGTTCTAACTGTTTTTCTTGCAGTGAATATTTATAATTAAATGCTCGTTGTCAATATAATTTAGCACCATCAGGTGATTTCATCATAAATTTAATTATTTCACTTTCAATTCTATCAACTTGTTTTTCAAGTAAAGGAACTATCTTTTCGCTCGCATAAGTATCATATCTTCACTTGCGAGAAAGATTGAATTCATTGGTTAAATCATTCAAAGTATATGGTTTATTAGGTGATTTATTTTCTCAAAATTGCTCTATTTTACGATAAAAAGTCGCCAAACTTGCTGTTTTTGGATTAAATTCTTTCATTTTTTACTCCTTTTTGCATATTAAAATTGCTATTATTTAATGAATATGATTAAATAAAAGAGTAATAAAACCTATAAAACTGTATCAATATATCAAAGAACTTAATATAATATTTGTTCTTTTTTTATTATTTATATTTTACATCAAAATAAAAAAAAAGTAAATTACTTTACTTTTTATTTTATTATACAAGCATATAGAGATAAATTGGAGCTTGTTACAATATAATTATATAATTAATAATATATTTGTCAATAATTTCTTTAATTTTGTCGAAAACTCTTGATGAAATAAAAAAAATCATCAATATGACAATTTGAAAACTAATTTTGTGTAAGATTATGATTTTGCTTTAAATTTTTTAAACGTTAAAATATAATACCGTTGATTGTTGGTTTGGTGTTAAACCTTTGTGTTGGTATTTTCATTTTCAGAGCTTTAAATAATTTTGAATATTAGTGAAACCCAAACCATGATAATGAATTAAGGCTTCTTTAAGACTGGATTGTAATTTACTAATCTTATTTAACTTTTGATAACTAGTATCAGGGTTTGTACTAGTTTTGGTGGAATATAGAGTAGAATTTGTTTGTTTTGCTACTAATAAATATAGTGGTTGCATATCAGAAATAATTATTGATTTTTCTTTAATTAGTTGCTTATTCATATTTTCAATAATCCATTGTTTTTGTAATCTTTTGGTATTGGTGGATTGAACAAAAATATTATTATTGCTATCAACTGCCATTTGAATACAGCATTTGGTATCAGTTGAAAATGGATCGAGATGAGTTTTTCGTTTATCAAATTTATCTTTAAAATTGCCTTTATGAATTTCTTTAATAAATGTTTCATCCATTTGGATTTGACCATTTAATTTTTTAAATTTTAACTGTGTATTTTCTAATTGTTTTGATTGCATTAATTTTTGTCGATTATATCAAGCGGTTTTTGGGGTTGTTTTAATAAAACGAGAAATTATTTTACTAGATTGTCCTAACAATGAAATTTGAATTAATAAATTTCACTGTTCATAATTTAAATGACTTCAATAAGTAAAATGATGACGAAATGCATCAAAACTAGCACGACATTTTTTACATAAATATTTTTGTTTTCCTTCGGAATTATGACCATTTTTAACACAATGAAAAGATTTGCAATTAGGACATATAATGCCTTTATCTCTAAATTTTTGATCAATTTCATTTAAACGTTTTTGTTTTTTAATTAAGTCTGCTTGTTGTTTTATTTTTTCATAAAATTCTAAAAATTGATCATCTGTTAAGCTATTTATTAATTCTGTAATTATTTTTTTCATCATTTATTTACCTCTATATATTAAAAATATACCTAATTTTAGGTATATTTTATAAATATCAAGAGTTTTCGACAAAATTAAAGAATAATTTTAATTTAAAAAAATGTGAAAATTTATCTTTTTTATAAATTTAATGTATAACTATTTTTATAAAAGAATTGGAGGAAATATAGAGTAATGAAAGATTATACACATGTAAAATATGATGAACGAAGATTTTTTAAGGATTTATTTTTATCTGATAGTTGCAAAAAGAAAAATGGCACACTTAATTTATCTGAAATATCAAGACAAACAGGAAGAGATATTAATACTGTTAAAAGAGAAATTAATAGATTTACAAATATAGAAGATTATAATGCCCGTGAGGCACATGATGATTATTATAAAAAACGACAAAAGTGTATTAAAAAAATACCTACATTTACAGAAGAACAACAATAATTTTTAAATTTACGATTTAATATTTTGGGTGATTCACCAGCAGAAATTATTCAGCGATTTTTAATAAAATTCGGTATCAAATTTCCTGCCTGTCTTAAAACATTTTATAAATGAATTTTTTTAGGTCTTTTGGGTTTGTTAAAGAAAAATTTATTAAATGGTGGTAGAATAAATAGAAAAAAGAAAAGACCTGATAATCGTGGGAAATTAGATGAAAGATTTAAATCAATATGAGATATTGAAAATAAAGAAACAGATGTTGGTTGATTTGAAATGGATACCATAGTTGGAAAAGAGCATCAATCTAGTAATTTGGTTTTAGTTGAACAAAATAGTAAAAGTTATTTTGTTATGAAATTAAAAAATCATACTGCTAATGAAGTTGTGGAAAAGTTTAAAGATATTGTTATAAGTAATAATTTATTTGGGAAAATTAAAGGAATAATAACTGATAGAGGAAAAGAATTTAGTAAATGAAGAGAATTAGAAATATTTGCTGAAACACAAGTTTATTTTTGTGACCCCGGTAAACCACAACAAAAACCATTAATTGAATATATGAATTCTGAACTTAGACAATGATTTCCTAAGGGAACTGATTTTAATAATGTTAGTCAACAAAAAATAAATTGAGTAGTTAATGTTATAAATGATAAATTAAGGCCTGTTCTTAATTGAAAAACAGCAAAAGAGGTATTTTCAGATAATTTTAAATAGGTTTATTTGAAGTAATTTAATAAATTATTTTTTAGTGTGCTTAATTTTCCTTAAAATAAAATAAAAACTATAAATATTTTGATTTTTAAAAATTTATAATTGATTTTTTATGATTTTTATTGTATTATTTGACTAATAAGATTTGTTGCACTTCATTTTACATAATTCCCAAGATGAAAAAAAGAAAAGGAGTATCAATATGTTGAAAAAAATTGGAATTCTAACATCTGGAGGCGATTCGCAAGGTATGAATGCTGCAATTGCGGGAGTAATTAAAACAGCACACGCAAAAGGCTTAGAAACTTATATTATTCGAGATGGTTATTTAGGCTTGGTCAATAATTGAATTGAACTTGTCGATAATAATTTTGCGGATAGTATTATGCGATTAGGTGGTACTGTTATTGGGAGCGCACGGTTACCAGAGTTTAAAGAACCAGCAGTACGGGAAAAAGCTGTTGCTAATTTAAAACAACAAGGAATTGAAGCATTAGTTGTTATTGGTGGGGATGGTAGTTATCAAGGTGCACAACGTTTAACAGAAATGGGTATTAATTGTGTTGCTTTACCAGGTACGATTGATAATGACATTACTTCGTCAGATTACACGATTGGGTTTGATACAGCAATTAATATTGTTGTTGAAGCAATTGATCGTTTACGTGACACAATGCAATCACATAATCGTTGTGCAATTGTTGAAGTAATGGGTCATGCTTGTGGTGATATTGCCTTATATGCTGGAATTGCTGGGGGTGCTGATTTAATCTCAATTAATGAAGCAGCTTTAACAGCTGATGAAATTGCTAATCGTGTTGCGGCACTACACAAAGCTCAAAAACGTAGTGTTGTTGTTGTTGTTAGTGAGATGATTTATCCTGACGTTCATGAATTAGCAAAATTAGTGGAACAGAAAAGTGGTTATGTAACACGTGCCACAGTCTTAGGACATACTCAACGGGGGGGAATTCCAACCGCAATGGAACGTTATCGTGCTTTTCAAATGGCTCAATTTGCTGTTGAACAAATTATTGCTGGACGTGGTGGTTTAGCAATTGGAAATCAAGGTGATCAAATTGTGGCACGACCAATTATGGAAGCATTAAGTATCCCGCGTTATTCACGCAAAAAAATCTGAGCACAATTTGATGAATTAAATCAGAATATTTATCAAAAATCATAATTTTGCGATAAAATAAGGTGGTAAGATATTTTTTAGAAGGAGATTGTCAAAAGAATGGATAACTTTAATATTAATGAGAAAATAAAACGAACAAAGATTATTACAACAATAGGACCAAGTACGCATTCAGCGGGGGCGATTGAAGAATTGTTCAAAGTGGGGATGAATACGATTCGGTTAAACTTTTCACATGGAGATCATGAAGAACAAGGGGCACGAATTGTTTGAGCAAAAGAAGTTAGTGCAAAAATTGGAAAACCAATTTCAGTTTTATTAGATACGAAAGGACCAGAAATTCGTGTTGGAATAGTGAAAGATGGAAAACAAGAAATTCTTGCTGGAGCAACTGTCACGATTTATTCATTACCAAATGAATATCAAACCCGTGAGGGAACGGGAACTGAAATGACAGTTTCTTATGATATGTCCCAAGATTTAAAAGTTGGGGATGTGGTGTTAGTTGATGATGGGAAATTACAATTAAATGTTATTGCAATTAAACTAGGCTTAATTGAAACAAAAGCATTTAATCATCACATTGTTAAAACAAATAAAAGAATTAATTTACCAGGGGTTGATTTTACCCTACCGTTTTTAGCCGAAAAAGATATTAATGATATTAAATTTGGAGTGGAACAAGGAATTGATTATATTGCTGCTTCATTTGTTAATACAGCAGCAAATATCAAAGAAATTCGAAAACTATTAAAAGAATGTAGTGTGGAGCACATTCAAATTATTGCGAAGATTGAATCACAAATTGGAATTAATAATATTGATGAAATTATTGCTGCTGCAGACGGAATTATGGTGGCACGGGGAGACTTAGGATTAGAGATTCCTTATTATGATGTTCCATATTGAGAAAAAATCATTATTCGTAAATGTCGTGAAGCAGGAAAAATTGTAATTGTAGCAACACAAATGTTAGAAACAATGACAGAAAACCCTTCGCCAACAAGAGCGGAAGTAACTGATGTTTACTTTGCAACAGAATTAGGGTCTGATGCAACGATGTTATCAGGAGAATCAGCAAATGGTGACTATCCCTTTATTACTGTTGGCACAATGGCTTTAATTAATAAACGTGCTGAACATGAGTTTTATTCAAAATTATACTATGATAAACAATTAGAAGATGCGACCCGTTCAACATCTGGACCACGAGCTGAAATTGCTAAAAAATTAGCAAATAAAGCTAAAGATGGTAAATATGAATATGCAGTGGTTGTTTCAAATACGGGCGAACTATTGAAAACAATTTCAAAATTCCGTCCCAATGTTATAATTTTAGGAGTTACTCCAATTCCAACGTTATATACCGCTTTTGGAGTATGACATTCAATTTTTATGAACAAAGTTGATAATTATGATGAGTTTAAAACTAATGATCAAGCAATTTGCGAAGTTGCAAAAAAATGAGGAGCAAAAGTTGGTTCAACAATCTTATTTGCTCGTAATGAAGAAATTAAAGAAATTACAATTAAATAAATTAAACGAGTTGACCATAGTTTAACGACACTTCTTTTCCCAGCAAGTTAAGGATGATGGAAGCTTAACAAAAGAATAGTTAAATTACTAGCAACAATAATGTTTACGTTTAAGCACTTTTCGTTATTAAGTGTGAAAGATAAATTAGGTTTAAACCTAATTTAATTAGGATGGTACCGTGAAAAACTCGCTCCTAGTGTTATTAAGGAATAATATTGGGAGCGAGTTTTTCTTTTAGAAAGGAAGATACAAAATGATTAAAATTACTTTACCTGATGGTCAGGTGCGTGAATTAGCAGAACCACAAACAATTCAAGCAATTGCAACTAGTATTGCACCAAGTTTGGGGAAAGCAGCCTTAGGAGGAGTCTTTGCTAACAAAGTTTGTCATTTAGATTATTTGATAACAACCGATGGCACATTAGAAATTATTACGGATAAATCACCGTTAGCATTATCAATGATTAATTATACCGCAGGGTTAATAACTGCAAAAGCAATTACTAATTTATATCCAACGGTTCGTATTGCACAAATTGCTTACCAAGATGATACTTTTTTCGTTGATATTGATGTTGAACCACATCTAAAAGAAACTGATATTAGTGCTATTGAAGCAGAAATAACAAAATTAATTAATAATAATATTACAATTAATTCTGTTTGTGGGTCAGGAGCAGATGCAAAAAAATGATATCAAAATAATGAATACTTCTTAGCAACAATGAGTGACCAAGCGGTTGCTGAACAATGTGCTTACTTTGTGGCTGAACAATTATATTTATCAAATAATTATCCCGTTGTTCCGCCTAAAAATATTAAAGTTTTTAAATTATGAGCCTTAGCTGGAGCATATTGAAAAGATGATGCTAAAAATAAAATGTTGCAACGAATTACTGGTGGTGCTCATTTTTCTCGTGAACTATTTGAACAATTAATGCTTACTTATCAAGAACGAAAAGAGCGTGATCATCGTAAAATTGGCAAAGACCTTGAAATTTTTACTTTTGATCAGTTAGTTGGACCAGGGTTACCAATTTGATTACCAAATGGTATGGTTTTAAAAAAAGTGTTACAAGAATATATTCGGGAAAAAGAATGAGAATATGATTTTATTGAAGTTGATACTCCTGTTATTGGGACAAGTGAAATGTATAAGATTTCTGGGCACTGAGATCATTATCAGGAAAATATGTTTGCGCCAATGTCACAAGATAATGAAATTAGTGTTTTACGACCAATGGCTTGTCCCCATCATATTGCTGTTTATAATTATAAACAACGTAGTTATCGTGATTTGCCCCTTCGAATTGCCGAACATGCCATTTTACACCGTTATGAAACATCGGGGAGTTTAACAGGACTAGAACGGGTGCGAATGATGCAATTAACTGATTCACATATTTTTCTTCGTCATGACCAGTTAAAAGAAGAATTTAAACGTTGTTTTAAGTTAATTAGTGAAGTTTTAACAACTTTAAATATTAGTGTTGATTATTATTCGTTATCATTACGAGACCCAGCTAATAAGGAAAAATATTATGATGATGATCAAATGTGAAATCATGCTGAGCAAATGTTACAAGAAGCTTTAGATGATTTAAAAACCCCATATGTTCGAATGGTTGGTGAAGCGGCTTTTTATGGTCCAAAATTAGATGTTCAAATTAAAACAGCTTTAAACCATGAAATTACTGTTTCAACATTGCAATTTGATTTTTTACTACCCCAAAAATTTAAGTTAAGTTATATTGACTCAAATGGGGAAAAAGCAATGCCAGTAATGTTACATCGTGGTTTAATTGGTACTTATGAACGTTTCATTGCAATTTTATTAGAACAATCAAAAGGGGTCTTGCCATTTTGACTAGCACCAAAACAAATTGTTTTAATGCCTGTTAATAATCAACATCATTTAGCATACGCTGAAGAACTACACCAACAATTTAAAAAACTAAAATTACGAACAAGTATTGATGATCGCGATGAACGGTTAAGTTATAAAATTCGTGAAGCACAAGTAGCAAAAATCCCATATCAAATTGTTATTGGTGATCAAGAACGTGATCAAAAATTAATTACATATCGGATTTATGGTCAAGAAGAACAAACAACTGTTAGTTTTGATAAATTTATTGTTTTGATTAATGACCAACTTATTAATAAAAAGTAAGAAAAAAATTTTTTTGGAACGGATTGAACTTTCCGTTTTTTTTTGTTATAACAAAAACTGTGATAAACTAAAAGTAGAAAAGCTTGGAATTAGCAACTATTTACTCTTTATAATCATTTAAAATAATAAAATTTAGAGAAAGGAAACCAAAATAATGGATGCAAAACCAATTATTATGTTGGCTTGTTCCGCCGGGATGAGTACATCAATTTTGGTCCAACGAATGGAAGAAGCAGCGAAAAAGCTAGATTGTGAGATAACTGTTTTAGCAATTCCAACCATTGAGGCAATTCATCGTTGGCAAGAATCTAGCATTTTATTATTAGGACCACAAGTTCGTTATGAATTAGATCGTTTTAACAAAACAATTAAATATTAAATTCCGGTTTTTGTAATTGATCAAATGGATTATGGGATGGGTGATGGTGACAAAGTCTTATCTTTTGCGTTACAAAAATTAAATTTATAATTTGAGAAAGGAGATGATTTAATTATGGGAGAATCAGTGAGGACAAAACCAAATAAATTGTATTGAAGTAAAATGCATAATGGTTTTGATGGTGATAACATTGTTTTTTTGCCTAATGCTGTGAATGCCCTTGAAGCGTTAAAATCTGTTAATGGGGTAATTTGAAATGCTTCCTTAATGGTGATGACGTTATATATTGTTTTTCTAATTGGTTATTTATTAGGAAAACGTCGTGGTCAAGACCCAGCAATTATGGATGGAATTGTTTATTTTGCCACTTTTATTGTCGCGGGAGCAGGGATTGGTGGTTGAGAATTTGCGCATAAATTTATGGGAGCAGAAGGGTTGTTTTCTGGCATTATTATTGCCTTTTTAAGTGCGGAATTATTTATTTTTCTACAACGCAATAATCGGTTAGCAATTAGGATGCCAAAAAATGTTCCCCCCGCCGTTGGTCATGTTTTTGCAAAATTATTACCAATGATTATTACAACTTTTTTATTTGGGATCGTATCACAGTTATTAATTTGAGCACCAATTGAATATACGGTGATTGATCAATTTAATGCACAATTTACTAAACAATCTGATTTTGCAGGAATTTTTCGAAATACGGAAGGGGAAATGTTTCAACTATTAAATGGAACTTTAGAACCTTTAACTGATGCTCAAATTGCATTAGTGAAAAAGATTGAATATTTAACAATGACTGCTGATTCAATGTGAGGACAATTTGGACCATTGAAGGACATTGCAACAAATTCAGAATATAGTGCTTTTAATTTAAATTTTAAAGCATTAACATTAGTTACTTTAATTCTTTAATTTTGTCGAAAACTCTTGATATTTATAAAATATACCTAAAATTAGGTATATTTTTAATATATAGAGGTAAATAAATGATGAAAAAAATAATTACAGAATTAATAAATAGCTTAACAGATGATCAATTTTTAGAATTTTATGAAAAAATAAAACAACAAGCAGACTTAATTAAAAAACAAAAACGTTTAAATGAAATTGATCAAAAATTTAGAGATAAAGGCATTATATGTCCTAATTGCAAATCTTTTCATTGTGTTAAAAATGGTCATAATTCCGAAGGAAAACAAAAATATTTATGTAAAAAATGTCGTGCTAGTTTTGATGCATTTCGTCATCATTTTACTTATTGAAGTCATTTAAATTATGAACAGTGAAATTTATTAATTCAAATTTCATTGTTAGGACAATCTGGTAAAATAATTTCTCGTTTTATTAAAACAACCCCAAAAACCGCTTGATATAATCGACAAAAATTAATGCAATCAAAACAATTAGAAAATACACAGTTAAAATTTAAAAAATTAAATGGTCAAATCCAAATGGATGAAACATTTATTAAAGAAATTCATAAAGGCAATTTTAAAGATAAATTTGATAAACGAAAAACTCATCTCGATCCATTTTCAACTGATACCAAATGCTGTATTCAAATGGCGGTTGATAGCAATAATAATATTTTTGTTCAATCCACCAATACCAAAAGATTACAAAAACAATGGATTATTGAAAATATGAATAAGCAACTAATTAAAGAAAAATCAATAATTATTTCTGATATGCAACCACTATATTTATTAGTAGCAAAACAAACAAATTCTACTCTATATTCCACCAAAACTAGTACAAACCCTGATACTAGTTATCAAAAGTTAAATAAGATTAGTAAATTACAATCCAGTCTTAAAGAAGCCTTAATTCATTATCATGGTTTGGGTTTCACTAATATTCAAAATTATTTAAAGCTCTGAAAATGAAAATACCAACACAAAGGTTTAACACCAAACCAACAATCAACGGTATTATATTTTAACGTTTAAAAAATTTAAAGCAAAATCATAATCTTACACAAAATTAGTTTTCAAATTGTCATATTGATGATTTTTTTTATTTCATCAAGAGTTTTCGACAAAATTAAAGCTTTAATTTATAAATTTTTTACATATCCTTTTATGAACGCTGCGTCTAATCCCGATGTGGGACTAGGATTTGCCTTATTATATATTTTATTTGTATCATTCTTTTGGTTCTTTGGTTTACATGGGACAAACATTATGAATGGAATTTTTGCCCCAGTTTGGTTATATGCAACAGTACAAAATTCAATTGCTTTTAAAGCTAGTCAAAGTTTACCATTTATTTTTTCACAAGGATTTTTTGATGGCTTTATCTTTTTAGGGGGATGAGGAATGTCCTTAGGGTTATTACTTATTACTCTAATTATGGGGCGTGATAAACAAGCACGAACTATCTCAAAAAGTTCAATTGCGCCAGGAATCTTTAACATTAATGAACTAGTAACCTTTGCGTATCCCTTAATCTTAAACCCAGTAATGGCTATTCCAGCAATTATTGGGCCATGTTTAATTGTGATTTGAACATGATTTTGAATTTCAACAGGGGTCGTGCCAGGCGCAGCATTATTAATTCCGTGAGTGGCGCCGGTAGGAGTTGGTGCTTTCATTACAACGGGAAGTTGGAAGGGAATTATTTTAGCCCTCTCAAATTTAATTTTAATGGCTGTCCTTTACATTCCGTTTATTTTAATTGCAAATAAAATTGCCAAAAATAATGATACTGCTGTTTCTCTTAATTATTTAGGTCGAATTCAATTCTTGTTTACGGGTCGTAATTATGCTGAACCACAAGCAAAAGCATTGCGTTTGCAACAACGTGCGGAATTAAAACAGAGTCCGAATCTCCAAGATCGTCGTGTTTTAAAAGAACGTTATCATAAGGAATGAAAAACTTTACATAATGAATTAGTAGTAAAATATCGTCAAGCACGAAAAGATAAAAAAAATGCAAAACAATTAGCAAAAAAGAATCGTAAAATAAAGAAAACATAACTGGAGGTGTCAAGTAACGGATGGGAATTTGAAAAACAGCCGCTAATACGAATAGTTTAGATCGAAAATATTATAATAATTTTGACGAAGTTCACCGTCTTTGTGAGGGACATTATACTTTTGATGTCTTTGAAGCAATTGACCCACTATTTAAAAAAATTGTTACATTATCATTATTAACGATGCGCGAAAAACTACCGTTAGATAACTTAAAGCAAGATCTTATGTTACACGATAAAAGTACTGGCCAAAGTTATTAATGTAACGAATATGTCCGTAACAAAATCTATAGTTTACAAACAAAAGTTGACCAAGATACTTATTGAACAATTTTTCGGTTTGAAAAAATCAAACCAAACCGCACGCGAGTTACATATTTACAACGAATTCAAAAAGAACAAACAATTGGTGGGGCGGTCCGATTTCTAGGAAAGCGAACTTTTTTAAAAAATATTCGGCAAAAAGGGGCTCAAATTAAACTTTATTTATCACAACAAAAATAAGGTTATTTTAAAGCAGATAATTGCATGGGCTTAATTTTTATGATAAGGTTAAAATAATATAAAAAGGAACAATGGTGAAATGATGCAAGTTAATCTTTTTGAAATTGATTATTTACAATTATGTTTTTCTGATTTAGGTTCAGAATATTGTTATGATGCTAATAACGAAGATATTATTTTATATAAAGATGAAGTTCAAGTTGATAAATTACGAATTAATTATCAGCAAGTGAAGTTAGATAAAGAATGAGAGTCTTTTAAACTAAAAATTATTGATACAGCAGCAGCTAGTAAGGTTTATCAAGCATGTCAAAATTTGAATTTTAAGATAGCAAATAAAATTAAAGTTTTTTGTAAGCTAAAACCACAAGGTAAAATGATTAGCCGTTGTGTTGCAAGTATTAGTCAAGTTTCAGCATCTGATCGAGTTTCTTTTGATGGAATTATGTAAAATGAAGTGCAACAAATCTTATTAGTCAAATAATACAATAAAAATCATAAAAAATCAATTATAAATTTTTAAAAATCAAAATATTTATAGTTTTTATTTTATTTTAAGGAAAATTAAGCACACTAAAAAATAATTTATTAAATTACTTCAAATAAACCTATTTAAAATTATCTGAAAATACCTCTTTTGCTGTTTTTCAATTAAGAACAGGCCTTAATTTATCATTTATAACATTAACTACTCAATTTATTTTTTGTTGACTAACATTATTAAAATCAGTTCCCTCAGGAAATCATTGTCTAAGTTCAGAATTCATATATTCAATTAATGGTTTTTGTTGTGGTTTACCAGGGTCACAAAAATAAACTTGTGTTTCAGCAAATATTTCTAATTCTCTTCATTTACTAAATTCTTTTCCTCTATCAGTTATTATTCCTTTAATTTTCCCAAATAAATTATTACTTATAACAATATCTTTAAACTTTTCCACAACTTCATTAGCAGTATGATTTTTTAATTTCATAACAAAATAACTTTTACTATTTTGTTCAACTAAAACCAAATTACTAGATTGATGCTCTTTTCCAACTATGGTATCCATTTCAAATCAACCAACATCAGTCTCTTTATTCTCAATATCTCATATTGATTTAAAATTAATTAATTTACCACGATTATCAAATTTTCCTTTTGTTTTATATTTTTTACCACGATGACGTAAATTCTGTTTTAAAAAACCATAAAAACCCAAACGAATTCATTTATACAATGTTTTAACACAAACAGGAAATTTAATACCAAACTTTAGAAAATAACGATGAATAAGTTGTGATGGAGAATCACGATAAACATTAAATCTTATATTAATAAAATTTAATTGTTCTTCTGTAAACTTATATCTTTTATTATTCTTTTTTCTTTTCTCATAATACATTTTATCTGACTTATAAGCACTATATTCATCAATAGTTTTAAAACGCTTAATTTCTCGCAAAATAGTACTACGATTTCTGTTCAAACATTTAGCAATTTGTGAAATATTTATTTCACCATTCTTTTTTAAAAATAATTTTGATAATAATAATTTTTCCAATTTAACCCTATCAATAAAACTTAAATGACTATACATAACATTTATATACCTTTCATTAATTTATAAATTTAATATTAAAATTATTTAATACATTATTGATATATGATAAAATCAATTATAGCATTCAAGTAATTTTAATAAAGGAGAAGTAAAATATGAAAAAGTTACTAAGTATTTTAGGAATAATCGGATTAACAGCAACAAGTACAACAACATTAATTAGTTGTGAAAAACCAAATAATAATGAAAACGGGGGGGGGTAATAAACCTACACCAGAACCACAACAACCACCAGAAAATAGCAAATGAACTAATATTCCTAGAACACAGGCACCTAATAAAGAATTTTTAACTGCTACTAATAAATGATATTTTTATATAAATAAATATGAAAATAATTATATAACGACAAAATTTTATTTTGATAATAATTTTATTAATAATCAAAACACTTGATGACAACACTTAAAAAATGATTCAGATTTTATTTGAAACTATAATTTAGTATATCGTTGAAATAAAAACAATGAACCACAAATACCAGAAATTAATAAAGACACAGGACTAATAATTGATTGAAAAGAATAAAAGGACTAACAAGTCCTTTTTTAAATTAATCGAACAAACTTCATAAAGATAATTAATAGGAATATATTTGTTATTGTATTATATAATGCTGGACTAAATTTTCATACCTCAAATGTTTGACTAAAAAAACTATATATTGTTTGAAATATTTTACCAACACCGCTTGCTAATTCGTTTACTTGTTTAACAACGGGAATATTATTTACAATTCAAATTGCAGCATTTTTTATATGACACGCTAAATTATATCAACTACAACTTTCATATTGGGCTTGTCATCATTGTCCATCAGGAAACAACCCGCCATTATTTATTTCTTGTCAGTTATAAATTCCAAAATTAAAATCATAATAACGGTACATATCATTTTCTTTTTGGGCTTGTAATTCAAAGACATTATAACCGATTTTTTGTTATTCAATTTTTTTGTATTTTAAACCGTATTTATCTTTTAAAGCACCTTCAAAAATATAACCTTCATTTTGATTAATATTATAATTATTTGCAACTGAAAAATCATAATTAAATACATTACCATAATTAGTATTATAAAAACGATTTTTAAATGCTGAATACAATTTAATGTCTAATTGATTGTATTTATCAGAAAAATAAAAATAACGAGGATAAATTTTAAAACCATTATTTACTAATAAACCATATTTTTTATTATATCCTTGTACATAAGTATCATTTTCTAAATCAAAAATTGTTCGTAAATAATCTTTATAAAAATTTTGGGAAACCGTAAACATACTATTTAATAGTTTTTCAAATTGATTTTTATTAGTATTAGTTTCATCAATTAAAACATCTCTAAAATTAATCAATTTTAAACCAAAAAAATTAATTAAAACAGTATCATACTGTAAATTATCAATATAACCACTTTCAATAAAATTACTGCGATTTTGAAATACAGGTACCAAAGCATGGGTAAAAAAGGCTTTTAAAAATTTATTAATATCAATTTGACCTTTCATCTGTTCAAAAACCATTTTACCAATATTAGGAGAATTACCTTGATTATAATTATATGTTTCAGCACTAAAATTAAAAGTATCTTCTTTTTCTTTCATAAAAGTAAACAAAAAACCTAAATCATCAGTATACCGATAACTATTTGCATTATTACCATCCCAATATTGTTTAAAATGTGTTAATTCTAAACTACCAGCAACAATATTTTTATTTTCATCAATTGTTAAAATCATCCGATAAATTGATTTTCTAGTTAAAATAACATCAGGTTTTCAATCTAATTTTTCCATATTATTAATAATTTCAAAATCAAAAATTATTCTTTCACTACCCAAATTTGGGTCATCATAGTTTGGATTACCACCTTGCTGAATTCGGATATTTTCTTGTACAATAACATCAATATATTTAAGCAAAAAAGAACGAACATTTTGATAATATTCAGTATATCATTTTAATTTGCCATCATTATCAACAACGGGTAATTCTGGTTCACCGTTTCCATCTCAACGATATACTAAATTATAGTTTCAAATAAAATCTGAATCATTTTTTAAGTGTTGTCATAACAAATTTTGATTTTTAATAAAATTATTATCAAAATAAAATTTTGTAAGCAAATATTGACCATTTCTTTTTTCTCCATAAAAATATCATTTATTAGTAGCAGTTAAAAATTCTTTATTAGGTGCCTGTGTTCTAGGAATTTGTATTCAAAACTCATTAATCATTTTAACTAATTGTAAATTATCAATACCTCTTTCTAATTTATTAATAACTTCCACAGTATTAAAATACTTAGCAAAAGAATAAGAAAAATTAGTTAATTCTTTTAAAAATTGTTTTTTATCAACATCATAGAATTTATCAATATTATATTGTTTAGCATAAGTATCTCAATTTTTATATAAATCCATAAACTCATCACTAGGCTTATCAAATGAAATTCCCGTTGAATAACTATCCTTTAAAAAGTCTAAATATCATTTATCATTATAAGTTAATGTTTGTGATGTTTTTAGAGTTGGATTAATAAAGTAATTTGTTTCAGACCAGTTTTCAAAAAAACTACTGCGTAAAAACATTGTATTAATAAAATCAGTTTCATTCATTCCCATTGTTTGTTAATTAACAGTATAATTCTGCTGATTTAAGGGTTTAAATGCTGTTAAAGTAATAAATGGAATAATTAAACCTAAAATACCTAAAATAGATATGGCAAATAAAGATAATGATTTTTTCATATTTATAATTCAACCCCTAACTATACAATGTTTTTGAAACAATAAACCCAACAATATATAAACTTGATATTGTTAACATTAATGGATGACTAAACAAAATTGCCATTTTACCAAACAAAGAAAGTAAAAAAGTATCTGAGTTATATAAATCCATAATGATATTTTTTGCTGATGTTAATTGATTTATAATCACCGTAATAAAACTAGTACCAAAAATAGCAATTGCAGCAACTAATAAAACTAATCTAATCATTAATCTGTTTCCTTTCACCGACCATTTTTATTAGCCTTATGTGCTTTTTTAACACCACGTACTGTTGAAGCATACAATTTTGATGTATTGTTTTTAACAGTTGAACCTAATTCATTATATTGTGTTCTTGTTCCGTGGATAGCATAAATTGATAACTTAACAACCATAAAAAAGATAATAAAATAAGCAATAGTTGTATTTGTCATTGGTAATTTAGTATTTCAAATTACATCAAAAATAAACAAAAATACATCAAAAATAAAACTAAAAATCTTATCTCAATTATTACTTTCTGATAATAAATTAATCATCTTTATCACTTCCTTTTTCTTTTTTAGGTTTTAAATTTTTTTTCAAAATATCAATATCAAACAATGCTAAACGCTCTTTAACACTTAATTTAGTAATTTCTGACCAATAATATTCTTTATAATTAACTATTTCATCATTTTTTAAATCACGAACAAACTTTAATCATTTACTATCATATTTCTGTGCAAATTCTAATGGAATAATTATTTTAAAAAACCGAATTCCTAACCCAACATCCGACTTATGTTTTGCTCGTTTACCTTCGGCTGTTCGTTCTACTGATTTTGTTTTTCAAATTTCATAATCTGTAATATCTTGAAAAATACCAATTCGCATAATAAAGAAACGATTAAAAAAATTAAATCCTTTTTTAGCAATAGGTTTTTTCAATGAAATTGGAATAATAATACCACTTGCTAATTGTCGAATATTATTTCAAATCATACCCTCACGCTGAGCAGTAAATAAAGCACGATTACCAAAATGTCTTGCTAATACAATTCACGGAATTTTACCACTACGAACTTTTTTCTCATCGTGGGGACTAGTTCCATCAATATATAAATAACTTTCATCAAATAAAATAACACTATCATCTGGGGGAACTGGTTTTGTTCTATCTGTAAAATCTAAATTTTTAAATGTTAAAACTTTAACTTTATCATCTTCTAACGGATAATTACTATAAATCTTATCTGTTAATAGTTTCATAGTTTGTGATAAATAAGTTAAAAGTAAAGTTTTTCCCGTCCCTAACTTACCAATAATTACTGATAACGGATTATCTCAAACAAAATTAACTAAACGAAAAGCACTCAACTGATAAAATATGTTTTTTCAAACTCATCAGACAAAATAAACACATTGCAAAGCAAACAATAATCAAAATACTAAACCGGTATAATTTAATGAAATTATTCAAAGTAATAAATCAATTAAACTAAACAAAATCATTGAACCACCAATATAACAATAATTTTTTAAGAAAAATATAAATTTTTTCATTACTTAAAATACCCAACTATTTTAAAAACCATTCACAATAAAAACCACGTTAAAAATAAAATCACAATTCAAATACCAATCATAAGAGTTAAATATTCATTTTGAGTTAAATTTCAAGTTGTAATAATTTCAACATTCGTTTTATCTATAAACAAAAATACATAAATAAAAAACTCTTTTAATTTTTCTCAATCATTTTGCATATTTAAAAACTCCACATTTTCTGAATAAGTTTAAAAAACATCCCCAAAAATAAAACGATAAATAATACAAATGATATGACATATAAAAATTCAGGAGCATTTGAACCAATAATATAACTAACAAATTGAACTCAATAATCATATAAACCCATTAATTTAAGTCCTTCAAATCATTAATTAATTTATCTACTTTTTCATCACTTCAATTTGTTAAATTATTGTTAGTTGTTTTTACTTTTTGAGGTTCACCAGGAAATATTGCTTTTTTCATTTGTGTAAAATAATTTTATTTGTATTGATTATACAAATTGATTAGTTCTGCTCCAGTTAAATATTTTCACACATGACGTTTTAAATTTTCATCATATTTTACAATAGGATAAGAATTATCATAAATCAAACCGATTGCTACTTGTTATGAGTGTTTTTCACTCGGATAAATAAATTTATTACTCAACCAAAAACCAATATGACGATTATGATTAGGTAAATTTATAAAAATTGCTTTTTCTGTTTCAAAAACTATCAACTCTTTACGAATAAAATAATTTTCTATATTTTGATTTTTCTTAACAAAATTACTCAATTTTATCAACTCCTAACTAAATATTTATTTAATAAACAATGTTATTAACAATGTTAAATATATAAAATAATAAAAATTGACACACTGAAAAATACTATTTAATTTTTAATAATAGTCTTTAATTTTGTCGAAAACTCTTGATATTTATAAAATATACCTAAAATTAGGTATATTTTTAATATATAGAGGTAAATAAATGATGAAAAAAATAATTACAGAATTAATAAATAGCTTAACAGATGATCAATTTTTAGAATTTTATGAAAAAATAAAACAACAAGCAGACTTAATTAAAAAACAAAAACGTTTAAATGAAATTGATCAAAAATTTAGAGATAAAGGCATTATATGTCCTAATTGCAAATCTTTTCATTGTGTTAAAAATGGTCATAATTCCGAAGGAAAACAAAAATATTTATGTAAAAAATGTCGTGCTAGTTTTGATGCATTTCGTCATCATTTTACTTATTGAAGTCATTTAAATTATGAACAGTGAAATTTATTAATTCAAATTTCATTGTTAGGACAATCTAGTAAAATAATTTCTCGTTTTATTAAAACAACCCCAAAAACCGCTTGATATAATCGACAAAAATTAATGCAATCAAAACAATTAGAAAATACACAGTTAAAATTTAAAAAATTAAATGGTCAAATCCAAATGGATGAAACATTTATTAAAGAAATTCATAAAGGCAATTTTAAAGATAAATTTGATAAACGAAAAACTCATCTCGATCCATTTTCAACTGATACCAAATGCTGTATTCAAATGGCGGTTGATAGCAATAATAATATTTTTGTTCAATCCACCAATACCAAAAGATTACAAAAACAATGGATTATTGAAAATATGAATAAGCAACTAATTAAAGAAAAATCAATAATTATTTCTGATATGCAACCACTATATTTATTAGTAGCAAAACAAACAAATTCTACTCTATATTCCACCAAAACTAGTACAAACCCTGATACTAGTTATCAAAAGTTAAATAAGATTAGTAAATTACAATCCAGTCTTAAAGAAGCCTTAATTCATTATCATGGTTTGGGTTTCACTAATATTCAAAATTATTTAAAGCTCTGAAAATGAAAATACCAACACAAAGGTTTAACACCAAACCAACAATCAACGGTATTATATTTTAACGTTTAAAAAATTTAAAGCAAAATCATAATCTTACACAAAATTAGTTTTCAAATTGTCATATTGATGATTTTTTTTATTTCATCAAGAGTTTTCGACAAAATTAAAGATAATAGTTATTAAAATATAAAATTAATCATTTATAATTAAATTGATATTTTTGCACTACATACTGCCTACAAATTTTAAAAAGAAAGTAGATAATATTTATAAAGAATATTATAAAAATTTATATTCCAAAACTACTATTAATATGACCCTTAATAAAAATATTCTTATTTTTATTAAATCCTACTTTAAAACAATTATTTCATTACTAATAATTTCAATAATAACTTATAGACAGTGTGTAATACAAAAATAAACAACAAAATTATTTAATCAACTCACATAAAAGCTAGTGTGCCATAGCTAAGATATATGATCAGTAATAATAAATATTAAAATCCTTTAACCATAACACGGAAAAAGTTTAAAATCTTAATGATAACAAAAATACCAAATGGAATTAAAATAATTCACGCATCACCTAAAAAGGTCATTAATTGTGGTAATACAGCATAAATTGCTTCTTTAACTTTCATCATTGCTTGCCCTAAACCACTTCAAATAGAACCCATTCCATCTGAAATAGTAGGTTTATCACCAACTGCTAAAAAATTAATTGCTGTTGTTAAATACATACCTAACATTATTTATTATCCTCCTTATCCTTTAATTTTGTCGAAAACTCTTGATATTTATAAAATATACCTAAAATTAGGTATATTTTTAATATATAGAGGTAAATAAATGATGAAAAAAATAATTACAGAATTAATAAATAGCTTAACAGATGATCAATTTTTAGAATTTTATGAAAAAATAAAACAACAAGCAGACTTAATTAAAAAACAAAAACGTTTAAATGAAATTGATCAAAAATTTAGAGATAAAGGCATTATATGTCCTAATTGCAAATCTTTTCATTGTGTTAAAAATGGTCATAATTCCGAAGGAAAACAAAAATATTTATGTAAAAAATGTCGTGCTAGTTTTGATGCATTTCGTCATCATTTTACTTATTGAAGTCATTTAAATTATGAACAGTGAAATTTATTAATTCAAATTTCATTGTTAGGACAATCTAGTAAAATAATTTCTCGTTTTATTAAAACAACCCCAAAAACCGCTTGATATAATCGACAAAAATTAATGCAATCAAAACAATTAGAAAATACACAGTTAAAATTTAAAAAATTAAATGGTCAAATCCAAATGGATGAAACATTTATTAAAGAAATTCATAGAGGCAATTTTAAAGATAAATTTGATAAACGAAAAACTCATCTCGATCCATTTTCAACTGATACCAAATGCTGTATTCAAATGGCAGTTGATAGCAATAATAATATTTTTGTTCAATCCACCAATACCAAAAGATTACAAAAACAATGGATTATTGAAAATATGAATAAGCAACTAATTAAAGAAAAATCAATAATTATTTCTGATATGCAACCACTATATTTATTAGTAGCAAAACAAACAAATTCTACTCTATATTCCACCAAAACTAGTACAAACCCTGATACTAGTTATCAAAAGTTAAATAAGATTAGTAAATTACAATCCAGTCTTAAAGAAGCCTTAATTCATTATCATGGTTTGGGTTTCACTAATATTCAAAATTATTTAAAGCTCTGAAAATGAAAATACCAACACAAAGGTTTAACACCAAACCAACAATCAACGGTATTATATTTTAACGTTTAAAAAATTTAAAGCAAAATCATAATCTTACACAAAATTAGTTTTCAAATTGTCATATTGATGATTTTTTTTATTTCATCAAGAGTTTTCGACAAAATTAAAGTCCTTATCTAATTTTTCTTGTTCTTTTTTCTTATTTGCTTTAATTTGGCGAATTTTTTGATAAATTGATAAACCAATTCATGCAAAAATACCTAATATAATAACAACACTAAAAATTGTCGTTAATCAAACTGGCATAACTTATTCCTCCTAAAAATCTAATTTTCGCGGCACGCTTCGCGTGTTCGCTACGCTCAAAATAAACTATATTGAATAAATTACCGCTAATAAATTACGCGGATAATTTATTCATCTTCTTTTTCATTATTAATTACAATATTATTTACCGTATTAATAACATTATCTTTTCCATACTTAGTTACTAAGGACCGTAAAATAAAATAATGTTTTCTTTCCATTAAAAAATCAACTCCTTTCTGAGTTGATTTGTTGCACTTCACTTACACGATGCCATAACGGCATGCTATTTCCAACTACAACAGTTGTAATGGCAAAAAAACTTAATATTTTTTTCATAAGATAAAACCTTCCCTTTGTACATTATAAAAATAAATACTTTTTTATTTTAATGAAAAAAAACAAGTAAAACTTGTCTTTTATTGAAATAAAATTCTTGTTAATTAAATTCCTAAATCGGGATAACTTGGTATTTTTGGTTGTTTTTCTTCTGGGTCATTTACCACAACTGCTTCTGTTGTTAACAATAATGCACTAACACTACCAGCGTGTTGTAAGGCATATCTTGTTACTTTAACGGGATCAACAATTCCAGCTGTAATCATGTCTTCTCAGACATTTGTTGCAGCATTATAACCAACATTATTAGGTTGGTCTTTTAATTTATTAATAATGATTGAACCATCAACCCCTGCATTATCAGCAATTTGACGAACTGGTTCTTCAATTGCTCGTAAGACAATATTTAATCCTAATTTTTCCTCTTCATTTAATTTCAAATTAGTTAATTTATGTCCAACTTGAACTAAAGCAGTTCCCCCACCAGCAACAATTCCTTCTTCAACTGCGGCTTTTGTTGAATTTAATGCATCTTCAATTCGAAGTTTTTTCTCTTTCATTTCCGTTTCGGTTGGTGCCCCAACTTTAATAATTCCAACCCCGCCTGCTAATTTTGCTAAACGTTTTTGTAACTTTTCTTGTTCAAATGATGAAGTTGCACTTTTAATTTGACCACGAATAAACTCTTTTCGTGCTTCTAAATCAGCTTTTTTGCAACCGCCTTCAATAATTGTTGTTGTATCTTTTGAAACAATTACTTTTTTTGCTGTTCCCAAATCATCTAAAGTTAATGTTTTAAAATCCATTCCCAATTCACCATTAACAAATTTTGCCTTAGTTAAAATAGCAATGTCTTCTAATAAGTTTTTACGATTATCACCAAATTCTGGTGCTTTAACAACAGCAATATTAAATGCTCCACGCATTTTATTTAGTAATAATGTTGGTAGAACATCACCATCAACATCATCGGCAATAATTAATAATGGTCGTCCTTCTTCAACAATTTTTTCTAAAATTGGTAAAATTTCTTTCATGTTACTAATTTTTTTATCAGTAATTAAAATATAAGGATTTTCAAATTCTGTTAACATTTTTTCACTATCAGTTACCATATATTGTGATAAATAACCTTTATCAAACTGTAATCCTTCGGTGATACTTAATTCAGTATCAATTGTTTTTGACTCCTCAATTGTAATAACACCATCATTACCAACTTTTTCCATAATTTCAGCAATTAAATTACCAATTTCTGGATCTTTTGAACTAACACTAGCAACTTGAGCAATTTCTGCTTTAGTCTTAATTTGTTTTGCTGATTGTTGTAATAATTCCACAATTGCTTTAACTGTTTTTTCAATTCCATTTCGAATTGCTACCGCATTAGCTCCAGCAGTAATATTTTTTAATCCTTCTTTAACAATTGCTTGTGTTAAAACAATTGCTGTTGTTGTCCCATCACCAGCTACATCATTTGTTTTATTTGCTACTTCAGCAACTAATTTTGCTCCCATATTTTCAAAATGATTACTTAATTCAATCTCTTTTGAAATAGTAACACCATCATTTGTAATTAATGGTGAACCATATTCTTTTTCTAATAAAACATATTTTCCTTTTGGTCCTAATGTTACTTTAACAGCATCAGTTAATTTATTAATTCCGTTAATTAACATCATTCTTGCATCTTCTGAAAATTTAATTGATTTTGCCATAATTTGATTCCCCCTTTAAAGTCTATTATTTAATAATAGCTAAAACATCTTCGACAGAAATTAAAACTAATTTTCTATTATCATATTCAACTTCGGTTCCAGCATATTCACGATAAAGAACTTTATTATTAATTTTTCCTTCAAATGCTTGTTCTTTTTCAACTTCGGTACTAATTGCAATTATTTTTCCGATATGACTTTTGCTTTTCTCATCTTCTTGTAAATAAATTCCATTAATAAAAGTTTCCTCTTTTTCTTCTTTTGCTAAGACAATATTTTTGCCTAATGGTTTTATCATCAAAAATCCCTCCTTATTTATAATTTTAGCAAATGGCATATGTAACTGCCAATAATATATTTAACAAATTTTATTAATAAATGCAAGTGTTTTTGTCTTAGAAACAGAAAAAAACAAACTGTAGTTTGTTTTTTTATTTTAAATAATTATTTAAATTTGTAGAATAAACGATGAAATAGGACAAAAAAATCGACCCTTATTGGGTTGATTTTTTTTATTTAAAAATTAACTCTAAAAATTAAATATATTGGTTCTACAATTATTTAATTTTACAATTACATATTTTTAGTGGAAGGTTCCCCAACTCGGCATTTTGTCAGTAAAGAAACCAATAGAACTGTTAACTTGTTTTTTTTCATTAAAATAAAAAAGTATTTATTTTTATAATGTACAAAGGGAAGGTTTTATCTTATGAAAAAAATATTAAGTTTTTTTGCCATTACAACTGTTGTAGTTGGAAATAGCATGCCGTTATTAGCTTGTCGCCATAAAAATGACAGTAATAATGACAACAATGATATTCCTGAAAAACTTCGTAGTATGATTAATACAACAGGGTTGCTAACAAAAATTTCCTTATTAGCACGTTATGAAAATTTAAATTTTAACCCAAGTGAACTTGTGCGAAGTTTATATGCTCCAGCAGCATATTGAAAATCAATTCCAAGTATTTATACTTACAATAATCAAAAAATTAATTTATCAAAATTAATTCAAGATTTTAACAACAATTAAAATAAAATGATTGCCCACACAAAAAATGCTGATCCGAAGTCAACGCGTGAACAATTATTACCACAAGGCATCGTGTAAGTGAAGTGCAACAAATCAACTCAGAAAGGAGTTGATTTTTTAATGGAAAGAAAACATTATTTTATTTTACGGTCCTTAGTAACTAAGTATGGAAAAGATAATGTTATTAATACGGTAAATAATATTGTAATTAATAATGAAAAAGAAGATGAATAAATTATCCGCGTAATTTATTAGCGGTAATTTATTCAATATAGTTTATTTTGAGCGTAGCGAACACGCGAAGCGTGCCGCGAAAATTAGATTTTTAGGAGGAATAAGTTATGCCAGTTTGATTAACGACAATTTTTAGTGTTGTTATTATATTAGGTATTTTTGCATGAATTGGTTTATCAATTTATCAAAAAATTCGCCAAATTCTAGGAAAGAAAAAAGATAAAAAAGAAATTGAAAATAAGGAGGATAAGAAATAATGTTAGGTATGTATTTAACAACAGCAATTAATTTTTTAGCAGTTGGTGATAAACCTACTATTTCAGATGGAATGGGTTCTATTTGAAGTGGTTTAGGGCAAGCAATGATGGAAGTTAAAGAAGCAATTTATGCTGTATTACCACAATTAATGACCTTTTTAGGTGATGCGTGAATTATTTTAATTCCATTTGGTATTTTTGTTATCATTAAGATTTTAAACTTTTTCCGTGTTATGGTTAAAGGATTTTAATATTTATTATTACTGATCATATATCTTAGCTATGGCACACTAGCTTTTATGTGAGTTGATTAAATAATTTTGTTGTTTATTTTTGTATTACACACTGTCTATAAGTTATTATTGAAATTATTAGTAATGAAATAATTGTTTTAAAGTAGGATTTAATAAAAATAAGAATATTTTTATTAAGGGTCATATTAATAGTAGTTTTGGAATATAAATTTTTATAATATTCTTTATAAATATATCTACTTTCTTTTTAAAATTTGTAGGCAGTGTGTAGTGCAAAAATATCAATTTAATTATAAATGATTAATTTTATATTTTAATAACTATTATCTTTAATTTTGTCGAAAACTCTTGATATTTATAAAATATACCTAAAATTAGGTATATTTTTAATATATAGAGGTAAATAAATGATGAAAAAAATAATTACAGAATTAATAAATAGCTTAACAGATGATCAATTTTTAGAATTTTATGAAAAAATAAAACAACAAGCAGACTTAATTAAAAAACAAAAACGTTTAAATGAAATTGATCAAAAATTTAGAGATAAAGGCATTATATGTCCTAATTGCAAATCTTTTCATTGTGTTAAAAATGGTCATAATTCCGAAGGAAAACAAAAATATTTATGTAAAAAATGTCGTGCTAGTTTTGATGCATTTCGTCATCATTTTACTTATTGAAGTCATTTAAATTATGAACAGTGAAATTTATTAATTCAAATTTCATTGTTAGGACAATCTAGTAAAATAATTTCTCGTTTTATTAAAACAACCCCAAAAACCGCTTGATATAATCGACAAAAATTAATGCAATCAAAACAATTAGAAAATACACAGTTAAAATTTAAAAAATTAAATGGTCAAATCCAAATGGATGAAACATTTATTAAAGAAATTCATAAAGGCAATTTTAAAGATAAATTTGATAAACGAAAAACTCATCTCGATCCATTTTCAACTGATACCAAATGCTGTATTCAAATGGCAGTTGATAGCAATAATAATATTTTTGTTCAATCCACCAATACCAAAAGATTACAAAAACAATGGATTATTGAAAATATGAATAAGCAACTAATTAAAGAAAAATCAATAATTATTTCTGATATGCAACCACTATATTTATTAGTAGCAAAACAAACAAATTCTACTCTATATTCCACCAAAACTAGTACAAACCCTGATACTAGTTATCAAAAGTTAAATAAGATTAGTAAATTACAATCCAGTCTTAAAGAAGCCTTAATTCATTATCATGGTTTGGGTTTCACTAATATTCAAAATTATTTAAAGCTCTGAAAATGAAAATACCAACACAAAGGTTTAACACCAAACCAACAATCAACGGTATTATATTTTAACGTTTAAAAAATTTAAAGCAAAATCATAATCTTACACAAAATTAGTTTTCAAATTGTCATATTGATGATTTTTTTTATTTCATCAAGAGTTTTCGACAAAATTAAAGACTATTATTAAAAATTAAATAGTATTTTTCAGTGTGTCAATTTTTATTATTTTATATATTTAACATTGTTAATAACATTGTTTATTAAACATTAAATAAACAATATATAGCATTATGTATAACATTGTTAATAATCAGTGTTTTTATCAATAAGTAAACAATATATAAACATTAAATATAACATTGTTTATTAAATAAATATTTAGTTAGGAGTTGATAAAATTGAGTAATTTTGTTAAGAAAAATCAAAATATAGAAAATTATTTTATTCGTAAAGAGTTGATAGTTTTTGAAACAGAAAAAGCAATTTTTATAAATTTACCTAATCATAATCGTCATATTGGTTTTTGGTTGAGTAATAAATTTATTTATCAGAGTGAAAAACACTCAGAACAAGTAGCAATCGGTTTGATTTATGATAATTCTTATCCTATTGTAAAATATGATGAAAATTTAAAACGTCATGTGTGAAAATATTTAACTGGAGCAGAACTAATCAATTTGTATAATCAATACAAATAAAATTATTTTACACAAATGAAAAAAGCAATATTTCCTGGTGAACCTCAAAAAGTAAAAACAACTAACAATAATTTAACAAATTGAAGTGATGAAAAAGTAGATAAATTAATTAATGATTTGAAGGACTTAAATTAATGGGTTTATATGATTATTGAGTTCAATTTGTTAGTTATATTATTGGTTCAAATGCTCCTGAATTTTTATATGTCATATCATTTGTATTATTTATCGTTTTATTTTTGGGGATGTTTTTTAAACTTATTCAGAAAATGTGGAGTTTTTAAATATGCAAAATGATTGAGAAAAATTAAAAGAGTTTTTTATTTATGTATTTTTGTTTATAGATAAAACGAATGTTGAAATTATTACAACTTGAAATTTAACTCAAAATGAATATTTAACTC
The DNA here is from genome assembly GCF_964019595.1 of Spiroplasma endosymbiont of Sarcophaga carnaria. Taxonomy (NCBI): domain Bacteria; kingdom Bacillati; phylum Mycoplasmatota; class Mollicutes; order Entomoplasmatales; family Spiroplasmataceae; genus Spiroplasma; species Spiroplasma endosymbiont of Sarcophaga carnaria. The sequence continues at coordinate 195,968 of NZ_OZ026456.1, read as the reverse complement.
TTATGATTGGTATTTGAATTGTGATTTTATTTTTAACGTGGTTTTTATTGTGAATGGTTTTTAAAATAGTTGGGTATTTTAAGTAATGAAAAAATTTATATTTTTCGTAAAAAATTATTGTTATATTAGTGGTTCAATGATTTTGTTTAGTTTAATTGATTTATTACTTTGAATAATTTCATTAAATTATACTGGTTTAGTATTCTGATTATTGTTTGCTTTGCAATGTGTTTATTTTGTCTGATGAGTTTGAAAAAATATATTTTATCAGTTGAATGCTTTTCGTTTAGTTTACTTTATTTGAGATAATCCGTTATCAGTAATTATTGGTAAGTTAGGGACGGGAAAAACTTTACTTTTAACTTATTTATCACAAACTATGAAACTATTAACAGATAAGATTTATAGTAATTATCCGTTAGAAGATGATAAAGTTAAAGTTTTAACATTTAAAAATTTAGATTTTACAGATAGAACAAAACCAGTTACCCCAGATGATAGTGTTATTTTATTTGATGAAAGTTATTTATATATTGATGGAACTAGTCCCCACGATGAGAAAAAAGTTCATAGTGGTAAAATTCCGTGAATTGTATTAGCAAGACATTTTGGTAATCGTGCTTTATTTACTGCTCAGCGTGAGGGTATGATTTTAAATAATATTCGACAATTAGCAAGTGGTATTATTATTCCAATTTCATTTAAAAAACCTATTGCTAAAAAAGGATTTAATTTTTTTAATCGTTTCTTTATTATGCGAATTGGTATTTTTCAAGATATTACAGATTATGAAATTTGAAAAACAAAATCAGTAGAACGAACAGCCGAAGGTAAACGAGCAAAACATAAGTCGGATGTTGGGTTAGGAATTCGGTTTTTTAAAATAATTATTCCATTAGAATTTGCACAGAAATATGATAGTAAATGATTAAAGTTTGTTCGTGATTTAAAAAATGATGAAATAGTTAATTATAAAGAATATTATTGGTCAGAAATTACTAAATTAAGTGTTAAAGAGCGTTTAGCATTGTTTGATATTGATATTTTGAAAAAAAATTTAAAACCTAAAAAAGAAAAAGGAAGTGATAAAGATGATTAATTTATTATCAGAAAGTAATAATTGAGATAAGATTTTTAGTTTTATTTTTGATGTATTTTTGTTTATTTTTGATGTAATTTGAAATACTAAATTACCAATGACAAATACAACTATTGCTTATTTTATTATCTTTTTTATGGTTGTTAAGTTGTCTATTTATGCAATTCACGGAACAAGAACGCAATATAACGAATTAGGTTCAACTGTTAAAAACAGTACATCAAAATTGTATGCTTCAACAGTACGTGGTGTTAAAAAAGCACATAAGGCTAATAAAAATGGTCGGTGAAAGGAAACAGATTAATGATTAGATTAGTTTTATTAGTTGCTGCAATTGCTATTTTTGGTACTAGTTTTATTACGGTGATTATAAATCAATTAACATCAGCAAAAAATATCATTATGGATTTATATAACTCAGATACTTTTTTACTTTCTTTGTTTGGTAAAATGGCAATTTTGTTTAGTCATCCATTAATGTTAACAATATCAAGTTTATATATTGTTGGGTTTATTGTTTCAAAAACATTGTATAGTTAGGGGTTGAATTATAAATATGAAAAAATCATTATCTTTATTTGCCATATCTATTTTAGGTATTTTAGGTTTAATTATTCCATTTATTACTTTAACAGCATTTAAACCCTTAAATCAGCAGAATTATACTGTTAATTAACAAACAATGGGAATGAATGAAACTGATTTTATTAATACAATGTTTTTACGCAGTAGTTTTTTTGAAAACTGGTCTGAAACAAATTACTTTATTAATCCAACTCTAAAAACATCACAAACATTAACTTATAATGATAAATGATATTTAGACTTTTTAAAGAATAGTTATTCAACGGGAATTTCATTTGATAAGCCTAGTGATGAGTTTATGGATTTATATAAAAATTGAGATACTTATGCTAAACAATATAATATTGATAAATTCTATGATGTTGATAAAAAACAATTTTTAAAAGAATTAACTAATTTTTCTTATTCTTTTGCTAAGTATTTTAATACTGTGGAAGTTATTAATAAATTAGAAAGAGGTATTGATAATTTACAATTAGTTAAAATGATTAATGAGTTTTGAATACAAATTCCTAGAACACAGGCACCTAATAAAGAATTTTTAACTGCTACTAATAAATGATATTTTTATGGAGAAAAAAGAAATGGTCAATATTTGCTTACAAAATTTTATTTTGATAATAATTTTATTAAAAATCAAAATTTGTTATGACAACACTTAAAAAATGATTCAGATTTTATTTGAAACTATAATTTAGTATATCGTTGAGATGGAAACGGTGAACCAGAATTACCCGTTGTTGATAATGATGGCAAATTAAAATGATATACTGAATATTATCAAAATGTTCGTTCTTTTTTGCTTAAATATATTGATGTTATTGTACAAGAAAATATCCGAATTCAGCAAGGTGGTAATCCTGATTATGATGATCCAAATTTGGGTAGTGAAAGAATAATTTTTGATTTTGAAATTATTAATAATATGGAAAAATTAGATTGAAAACCTGATGTTATTTTAACTAGAAAATCAATTTATCGGATGATTTCTTTAATTTTGTCGAAAACTCTTGATGAAATAAAAAAAATCATCAATATGACAATTTGAAAACTAATTTTGTGTAAGATTATGATTTTGCTTTAAATTTTTTAAACGTTAAAATATAATACCGTTGATTGTTGGTTTGGTGTTAAACCTTTGTGTTGGTATTTTCATTTTCAGAGCTTTAAATAATTTTGAATATTAGTGAAACCCAAACCATGATAATGAATTAAGGCTTCTTTAAGACTGGATTGTAATTTACTAATCTTATTTAACTTTTGATAACTAGTATCAGGGTTTGTACTAGTTTTGGTGGAATATAGAGTAGAATTTGTTTGTTTTGCTACTAATAAATATAGTGGTTGCATATCAGAAATAATTATTGATTTTTCTTTAATTAGTTGCTTATTCATATTTTCAATAATCCATTGTTTTTGTAATCTTTTGGTATTGGTGGATTGAACAAAAATATTATTATTGCTATCAACCGCCATTTGAATACAGCATTTGGTATCAGTTGAAAATGGATCGAGATGAGTTTTTCGTTTATCAAATTTATCTTTAAAATTGCCTTTATGAATTTCTTTAATAAATGTTTCATCCATTTGGATTTGACCATTTAATTTTTTAAATTTTAACTGTGTATTTTCTAATTGTTTTGATTGCATTAATTTTTGTCGATTATATCAAGCGGTTTTTGGGGTTGTTTTAATAAAACGAGAAATTATTTTACTAGATTGTCCTAACAATGAAATTTGAATTAATAAATTTCACTGTTCATAATTTAAATGACTTCAATAAGTAAAATGATGACGAAATGCATCAAAACTAGCACGACATTTTTTACATAAATATTTTTGTTTTCCTTCGGAATTATGACCATTTTTAACACAATGAAAAGATTTGCAATTAGGACATATAATGCCTTTATCTCTAAATTTTTGATCAATTTCATTTAAACGTTTTTGTTTTTTAATTAAGTCTGCTTGTTGTTTTATTTTTTCATAAAATTCTAAAAATTGATCATCTGTTAAGCTATTTATTAATTCTGTAATTATTTTTTTCATCATTTATTTACCTCTATATATTAAAAATATACCTAATTTTAGGTATATTTTATAAATATCAAGAGTTTTCGACAAAATTAAAGGATGATTTTAACAATTGATGAAAATAAAAATATTATTGCTGGTAGTTTAGAATTAACACATTTTAAACAATATTGGGATGGTAATAATGCAAATAGTTATCGGTATACTGATGATTTAGGTTTTTTGTTTACTTTTATGAAAGAAAAAGAAGATACTTTTAATTTTAGTGCTGAAACATATAATTATAATCAAGGTAATTCTCCTAATATTGGTAAAATGGTTTTTGAACAGATGAAAGGTCAAATTGATATTAATAAATTTTTAAAAGCCTTTTTTACCCATGCTTTGGTACCTGTTTTTCAAAATCGTAGTAATTTTATTGAAAGTGGTTATATTGATAATTTACAGTATGATACTGTTTTAATTAATTTTTTTGGTTTAAAATTGATTAATTTTAGAGATGTTTTAATTGATGAAACTAATACTAATAAAAATCAATTTGAAAAACTATTAAATAGTATGTTTACGGTTTCCCAAAATTTTTATAAAGATTATTTACGTACCATTTTTGATTTAGAAAATGATACTTATGTACAAGGATATAATAAAAAATATGGTTTATTAGCAAATAATGGTTTTAAAATTTATCCTCGTTATTTTTATTTTTCTGATAAATACAATCAATTAGACATTAAATTGTATTCAGCATTTAAAAATCGTTTTTATAATACTAATTATGGTAATGTATTTAATTATGATTTTTCAGTTGCAAATAATTATAATATTAATCAAAATGAAGGTTATATTTTTGAAGGTGCTTTAAAAGATAAATACGGTTTAAAATACAAAAAAATTGAAGAACAAAAAATCGGTTATAATGTTTTTGAATTACAAGCCCAAAAAGAAAATGATATGTACCGTTATTATGATTTTAATTTTGGAATTTATAACTGACAAGAAATAAATAATGGTGGATTATTTCCCGATAGTCAGTGATGACAAGCCCAATATGAAAGTTGTAGTTGATATAATTTAGCGTGTCATATAAAAAATGCTGCAATTTGAATTGTAAATAATATTCCCGGTGTTAAACAAGTAAACGAATTAGCAAGCGGTGTTGGTAAAATATTTCAAACAATATATAGTTTTTTTAGTCAAACATTTGAGGTATGAAAATTTAGTCCAGCATTATATAATACAATAACAAATATATTCCTATTAATTATCTTTATGAAGTTTGTTCTATTAATTTAAAAAAGGACTTGTTAGTCCTTTTATTCTTTTCAATCAATTATTAGTCCTGTGTCTTTATTAATTTTTGGTATTTGTGGTTCATTGTTTTTATTTCAACGATATACTAAATTATAGTTTCAAATAAAATCTGAATCATTTTTTAAGTGTTGTCATCAAGTGTTTTGATTTTTAATAAAATTATTATCAAAATAAAATTTTGTCGTTATATAATTATTTTCATATTTATTTATATAAAAATATCATTTATTAGTAGCAGTTAAAAATTCTTTATTAGGCGCCTGTGTTCTAGGAATATTAGTTCATTTGCTATTTTCTGGTAGTTGTTGTTGTTCTGGTGTAGGTTTATTACCCCCCCCGTTTTCATTATTATTTGGTTTTTCACAACTAATTAATGTTGTTGTACTTGTTGCTGTTAATCCGATTACTCCTAAAATACTTAGTAACTTTTTCATATTTTACTTCTCCTTTATTAAAATTACTTGAATGCTATAATTGATTTTATCATATATCAATAATGTATTAAATAATTTTAATATTAAATTTATAAATTAATGAAAGGTATATAAATGTTATGTATAGTCATTTAAGTTTTATTGATAGGGTTAAATTGGAAAAATTATTATTATCAAAATTATTTTTAAAAAAGAATGGTGAAATAAATATTGCACAGATTGCTAAATGTTTGAACAGAAATAGTAGTACTATTTTGCGAGAAATTAAGCGTTTTAAAACTATTGATGAATATAGTGCTTATAAGTCAGATAAAATGTATTATGAGAAAAGAAAAAAGAATAATAAAAGATATAAGTTTACAGAAGAACAATTAAATTTTATTAATATAAGATTTAATGTTTATCGTGATTCTCCATCACAACTTATTCATCGTTATTTTCTAAAGTTTGGTATCAAATTTCCTGCCTGTCTTAAAACATTTTATAAATGAATTCGTTTGGGTTTTTATGGTTTTTTAAAACAGAATTTACGTCATCGTGGTAAAAAATTTAAAACAAAAAAGAGAAAAGATGATCGTGGTAAATTAATTAATTTTAAATCAATATGAGATATTGAGAATAAAGAGACTGATGTTGGTTGATTTGAAATGGATACCGTAGTTGGAAAAGAGCATCAATCTAGTAATTTCGTTTTAGTTGAACAAAATAGTAAAAGTTATTTTGTTATGAAATTAAAAAATCATACTGCTAATGAAGTTGTGTAAAAGTTTAAAGATATTGTTATAAGTAATAATTTATTTGGGAAAATTAAAGGAATAATAACTGATGGAGGAAAAGAATTTAGTAAATGAAGAGAATTAGAAATATTTGCTGAAACACAAGTTTATTTTTGTGACCCTGGTAAACCACAACAAAAACCATTAATTGAATATATGAATTCTGAACTTAGACAATGATTTCCTAAGGGAACTGATTTTAATAATGTTAGTCAACAAAAAATAAATTGAGTAGTTAATGTTATAAATGATAAATTAAGGCCTGTTCTTAATTGAAAAACAGCAAAAGAGGTATTTTCAGATAATTTTAAATAGGTTTATTTGAAGTAATTTAATAAATTATTTTTTAGTATGCTTAATTTTCCTTAAAATAAAATAAAAACTATAAATATTTTGATTTTTAAAAATTTATAATTGATTTTTTACTTTAATTTTGTCGAAAACTCTTGATATTTATAAAATATACCTAAAATTAGGTATATTTTTAATATATAGAGGTAAATAAATGATGAAAAAAATAATTACAGAATTAATAAATAGCTTAACAGATGATCAATTTTTAGAATTTTATGAAAAAATAAAACAACAAGCAGACTTAATTAAAAAACAAAAACGTTTAAATGAAATTGATCAAAAATTTAGAGATAAAGGCATTATATGTCCTAATTGCAAATCTTTTCATTGTGTTAAAAATGGTCATAATTCCGAAGGAAAACAAAAATATTTATGTAAAAAATGTCGTGCTAGTTTTGATGCATTTCGTCATCATTTTACTTATTGAAGTCATTTAAATTATGAACAGTGAAATTTATTAATTCAAATTTCATTGTTAGGACAATCTAGTAAAATAATTTCTCGTTTTATTAAAACAACCCCAAAAACCGCTTGATATAATCGACAAAAATTAATGCAATCAAAACAATTAGAAAATACACAGTTAAAATTTAAAAAATTAAATGGTCAAATCCAAATGGATGAAACATTTATTAAAGAAATTCATAAAGGCAATTTTAAAGATAAATTTGATAAACGAAAAACTCATCTCGATCCATTTTCAACTGATACCAAATGCTGTATTCAAATGGCAGTTGATAGCAATAATAATATTTTTGTTCAATCCACCAATACCAAAAGATTACAAAAACAATGGATTATTGAAAATATGAATAAGCAACTAATTAAAGAAAAATCAATAATTATTTCTGATATGCAACCACTATATTTATTAGTAGCAAAACAAACAAATTCTACTCTATATTCCACCAAAACTAGTACAAACCCTGATACTAGTTATCAAAAGTTAAATAAGATTAGTAAATTACAATCCAGTCTTAAAGAAGCCTTAATTCATTATCATGGTTTGGGTTTCACTAATATTCAAAATTATTTAAAGCTCTGAAAATGAAAATACCAACACAAAGGTTTAACACCAAACCAACAATCAACGGTATTATATTTTAACGTTTAAAAAATTTAAAGCAAAATCATAATCTTACACAAAATTAGTTTTCAAATTGTCATATTGATGATTTTTTTTATTTCATCAAGAGTTTTCGACAAAATTAAAGATTTTTTATGATTTTTATTGTATTATTTGACTAATAAGATTTGTTGCACTTCATTTTACATAATCCCAAACCTTAAAAAACATTTATTTCCTAGGAAAAATCACCCCAAATGCAACTACCATTCAAAGTTTTAATACTATTATTAACAAATATGTTATTGGTATGACAATTATTAATCCTGGTGAAAATGATCCGTTATATCCAAATTATCAACAATTATCATCGTGGTTTATTTAAAAAGATAATCAATATCAAACCAAATCCTGAATTATGATAAAATAATACCAGAAAGGAAAGATAACGATGTCAAATAAAGTATTAGTAATTTATGGAACTGTTAGTCCTAATGATAAATCATATTCAAAAGCGTTAGCAGCTCGTTTTATTAAACATTATCAAGCATTAAATGCAAATGATGAAACTATTCATTTAGATTTAAATAATACCGCAATGGCTTTAAAAACATTAACGCGTGATAACTTTGATAGTTATTTTAATGCCGAAGATGCCGATGTTTATATTAACCAATTAAAAGAAGTACAAAAGGTTATTGTTGTTTGTCCAATGAATAACTTTAATGTTTCTGGGTTAATGAAAAATTATTTAGATCATGTCTTAGTTGCTAACAAAACATTTTCATATAAATATTCAAAAAAAGGGAATTCGATTGGATTACTACCACATTTAAAAGTTCAAATCTTAACAACCCAGGGAGCACCTTTTGGATGATATCCATGAGGAAACCATACTGAATATTTAAAAGGAACTTGAGAATTCGTGGGAGCAACAGTTAATAAACCAATTTTAGTAGCGGGAACAAAAGTACCTCCAACAAGTTCATTAGCACCAGATGAATTAATTGATCAATATGATGAAGAAATTCAAAAAGTTGTTAAAACATTTTAAATAAAATAACATAATAAAAAACTCAATTTTAAATTGAGTTTTTTATTTTATCGCAAATTAATTAAATATTTTATCTCAAAGGCTACGTTTTTAATTTTTAATTTTATCTAAATCAGCCTTCACTTTATTAAGTTCTTTTGTTTTATTTTGTAAATCATATTCCAACTTATTTTTTTCTTCAATCGTTTTATTTAATTCGTTTTGCGTTGCTTCTTTTTCTTGTGTCATCTTTGTTAACGCTGTTGTCAGCGCTGTTACTTTTTTCTCTAACTCGGCTGTCTTTTGATTTGCTTGATCTAATTTAGCTTTTAAATCATTTATTATTGTATTTAAATCATTTAATGCTTTCTCATGATTCTTTATTAACTCTTCATTTTTACCTTGTAACTGTTTTAGTTCTTCTTTGAATTTATCAACTTCCGCCGTTTTATCCGTTAGATTTTTTTCTAAATTGGTTTTTTCTTGTTCTAAATTAGATAATTGTGCTTTAACAGCTGTTAATTCTTTAAGACAATCACCACAATCTAACTAGTAGTAATGCAAATAATAAATATGGAGTTAATTGTTATTTTAATAAAAACCTTTAATTTTGTCGAAAACTCTTGATGAAATAAAAAAAATCATCAATATGACAATTTGAAAACTAATTTTGTGTAAGATTATGATTTTGCTTTAAATTTTTTAAACGTTAAAATATAATACCGTTGATTGTTGGTTTGGTGTTAAACCTTTGTGTTGGTATTTTCATTTTCAGAGCTTTAAATAATTTTGAATATTAGTGAAACCCAAACCATGATAATGAATTAAGGCTTCTTTAAGACTGGATTGTAATTTACTAATCTTATTTAACTTTTGATAACTAGTATCAGGGTTTGTACTAGTTTTGGTGGAATATAGAGTAGAATTTGTTTGTTTTGCTACTAATAAATATAGTGGTTTCATATCAGAAATAATTATTGATTTTTCTTTAATTAGTTGCTTATTCATATTTTCAATAATCCATTGTTTTTGTAATCTTTTGGTATTGGTGGATTGAACAAAAATATTATTATTGCTATCAACTGCCATTTGAATACAGCATTTGGTATCAGTTGAAAATGGATCGAGATGAGTTTTTCGTTTATCAAATTTATCTTTAAAATTGCCTTTATGAATTTCTTTAATAAATGTTTCATCCATTTGGATTTGACCATTTAATTTTTTAAATTTTAACTGTGTATTTTCTAATTGTTTTGATTGCATTAATTTTTGTCGATTATATCAAGCGGTTTTTGGGGTTGTTTTAATAAAACGAGAAATTATTTTACTAGATTGTCCTAACAATGAAATTTGAATTAATAAATTTCACTGTTCATAATTTAAATGACTTCAATAAGTAAAATGATGACGAAATGCATCAAAACTAGCACGACATTTTTTACATAAATATTTTTGTTTTCCTTCGGAATTATGACCATTTTTAACACAATGAAAAGATTTGCAATTAGGACATATAATGCCTTTATCTCTAAATTTTTGATCAATTTCATTTAAACGTTTTTGTTTTTTAATTAAGTCTGCTTGTTGTTTTATTTTTTCATAAAATTCTAAAAATTGATCATCTGTTAAGCTATTTATTAATTCTGTAATTATTTTTTTCATCATTTATTTACCTCTATATATTAAAAATATACCTAATTTTAGGTATATTTTATAAATATCAAGAGTTTTCGACAAAATTAAAGCATATTTCCACAAATATTATTTACAGTTTCATTATATTCTTTTCTATTATGGTAACAATGTCTTTAATTATAATTTTCTAAATATCAACTTTGTTTCAAACTTTTAAAAAAATAACGTAAATAATTTGCAAAAAAGAAGAGGGGTAAGAACAAAGAGTTCTTTGTTCTTACTTTGAAATTTGGTATAATTATGTTAACTAAAAGGTGATAAAATGCAAAATAACAAATTTAATTATTACAATTGAGCAAACAATAAGTGAGCAAAGAAATGACGAATGTCGAATGAGGTTAAACAACGATTATTTACCCTGAAGGGAAAAATTCATTTTGTCCCATTGTGAAAACCAGCAGAAATAACAGTTGATCTTGATAATCATCAGTTAATTGTTCCAAAAAATTTAGCATTTTTAATGCAAAAATATCAATTACCACAAACATCGTATTATCTTTTTAAATATCATAATATTAATAATCTAATGTTAGAATGTAATTATATTATTAGTAATTATTCAACTATTATTGAAGCTAAAATTGATCAAAAGGTTATTTCCTTACAATGATCATTATCATATGGTGCTTATTTCTTTAAGAAAATTACCAATTATATTTTAGATCAAGATACCATTTTAGAAACATATCGTGCAACAAAAACCCGAAAACAACGATTGCTATTTCGTCATAAAAACCAACATGCTTTTAACAAAACAAAATGAAAGGAAGAATAAACTTTAATGAAAATGCGCTTAGACCAATTATTAGTTAATCATAATTTAGCACCTTCACGTGAAAATGCAAAAGCAATGATTTTAGCTAATAATGTTTTAGTTAATAATGTTCCAGCTTTAAAAGCTGGTGAATTAGTCGATGTTGATAGTCTTATTACCTTACGAGGAGAACCATTAAAGTATGTTTCTCGTGCTGGTGAAAAATTAGCAAAGGGATTAGAAGCCTTTCAAATCAACGTTGATAATCTGATTTGTCTTGATATTGGTTCATCAACTGGTGGTTTTACTGATTGTTTATTACAAAATAATGCAAAAAAAGTTTATGCTGTTGATGTTGGTACTAATCAATTAGCATGAAAATTACGAAATAATCCCCAAGTAGTCTCGTTGGAAAAAACTAACTTTCGTTATGTTACAAAACAATTATTTGAACCCGATCAAATTGAATTTGCTTGTTGTGATGTTTCTTTTATTTCGTTAGATAAAATTATTCCACCGTTAAAAGATATTTTATTATTAGATCATTATGCCTTTTTCTTAATTAAACCCCAATTTGAAAGTACAAGAGAAACAGTTCATAAGGGAAAAATAAATAGTAAGGAAGCTCATCAAAGGGTCATTGAAAAAGTAATTAATTTAGCTCTCACAAACGGTTTTAGTATTATTAACCTAGATTATTCACCAATCTTAGGTAATAAGAAAAAAAATATTGAATTTATTTGTTTATTACAACGAACAACAACTCCGGTTAATCATTTGTCTGATTGCAAAATTATGGAAATTGTTGAAAATGCTTGAAATTCTTCTTTAATTTTGTCGAAAACTCTTGATGAAATAAAAAAAATCATCAATATGACAATTTGAAAACTAATTTTGTGTAAGATTATGATTTTGCTTTAAATTTTTTAAACGTTAAAATATAATACCGTTGATTGTTGGTTTGGTGTTAAACCTTTGTGTTGGTATTTTCATTTTCAGAGCTTTAAATAATTTTGAATATTAGTGAAACCCAAACCATGATAATGAATTAAGGCTTCTTTAAGACTGGATTGTAATTTACTAATCTTATTTAACTTTTGATAACTAGTATCAGGGTTTGTACTAGTTTTGGTGGAATATAGAGTAGAATTTGTTTGTTTTGCTACTAATAAATATAGTGGTTGCATATCAGAAATAATTATTGATTTTTCTTTAATTAGTTGCTTATTCATATTTTCAATAATCCATTGTTTTTGTAATCTTTTGGTATTGGTGGATTGAACAAAAATATTATTATTGCTATCAACTGCCATTTGAATACAGCATTTGGTATCAGTTGAAAATGGATCGAGATGAGTTTTTCGTTTATCAAATTTATCTTTAAAATTGCCTTTATGAATTTCTTTAATAAATGTTTCATCCATTTGGATTTGACCATTTAATTTTTTAAATTTTAACTGTGTATTTTCTAATTGTTTTGATTGCATTAATTTTTGTCGATTATATCAAGCGGTTTTTGGGGTTGTTTTAATAAAACGAGAAATTATTTTACTAGATTGTCCTAACAATGAAATTTGAATTAATAAATTTCACTGTTCATAATTTAAATGACTTCAATAAGTAAAATGATGACGAAATGCATCAAAACTAGCACGACATTTTTTACATAAATATTTTTGTTTTCCTTCGGAATTATGACCATTTTTAACACAATGAAAAGATTTGCAATTAGGACATATAATGCCTTTATCTCTAAATTTTTGATCAATTTCATTTAAACGTTTTTGTTTTTTAATTAAGTCTGCTTGTTGTTTTATTTTTTCATAAAATTCTAAAAATTGATCATCTGTTAAGCTATTTATTAATTCTGTAATTATTTTTTTCATCATTTATTTACCTCTATATATTAAAAATATACCTAATTTTAGGTATATTTTATAAATATCAAGAGTTTTCGACAAAATTAAAGAAATTCTTTACTATCTTAATTAACTTTTAGGATATAATATTATCGGAACAAGAATGGAGGGTCAGAATTTATGGCTAAAGGAACAATGAGTGGCGATGTCGCAACATTAATTGCATCAAATTATCTTAAAGTTGGTGATACATTAACATTCAAAGCAGACACTGTTAAATGAAAGGACTTTGAATTAACAAATCTTAAGAAAGAATATAAAGTTATTTCCTCAATTCCCAGCATTGATACTAGTGTTTGTTTATTACAAACAAAACAATTTAATGAAACAATTCTTAATAAATATCCCGCTGTCCAATTAATAACAATTTCCCGTGATTTACCATTTGCCTTACAACGGGCATGTGAATCATTTGTTAATCCCGAACATATTTTATTATCAGATACAAACTATCGTGAGTTTGGTCACAAAACAAAGTTATACTTTGAATTTAATAATTTACTAGCCCGTAGTGTGATAGTACTTGATCAAAATAACCAAGTTATTTATCTCCAAATAGTATCACCAGTTAGTTCTGAACCAAATTATCAAGACACTTATCATTTCTTAGATACTTTGGTAAAATAATAGGTACCCCTTAAAAATGGGTAACTATTATTTTAAATTAAAACTTTCCAAATTATTTCATTAAGAAAATAATTATCATTATTATTAAAAAAATAACATTGTTAATTTTTTCTAAAAAATATATACTATTTGTTGTATTAACCCTAATTATAATTTTTATCATCCATCATAATATGGCAAATTTATCCATTAACAGATATTTTTTTGATAAGAGAGGTGTTTATTACAAGTATTTTATGAAAGGAGAACACAAAAACCATGGCTTTCGAAAATAACAATACAAACGAAACTAAAAAGAGATTAGCGATGCCAGACAGTGTCTTCATTGGTTGTGAACAACATGCTAATGACTGCCCAAAATGTGCGGCAATGCAAGAATCACAAAAGTCAATTTTAACATGTCAAATGTGTGAACAACCGGTTTTTTTCTGTCGCTCAAAACCTTGTGAGTATAAATTGCATTGTACCAATCCAGAATGTATTAAATCAAAACATAACTTTGTTTTTATTGGTAAAAACAGTACTAAAACAAAAAGGTATCAAGATCAACAGTTTCAAAAATAAAGTTTTAAAAATAAATAATTAATGACTAAATAATATCAAAACCATAACCTTCTTTTTTAGTAAAGAGGGTTTTTATTATGACAAAATAGATTAATTCTAAACAAAATAATAAAAATATTGGAAAAATTTTAAAAAATAAAGAAAAAAGTCTTGCAAAAAAAAAAAAAAAATATTATTAAAACAGATAGTTAAAATAGAAAGCACAACAAGACGGATATTAAATTATTGTTATAGCATTATATTTTATTAAGTAATACTAACAACCTTGAAAAATTAGATAACCATACTAAAACCTTAATTTGAGGGGGAGTAATTGCAGTTAGTATTATTTTTATTGTTGTTTTTTTTATCAATTCATTTTTTTACTGACAAAATAAGAATAATCAACGCCACACACAACGATTAGGGGTAACGCGTGAGCGTGGTGTTTTATTTGAAATTAGACGAAATATTTTCTTAATTCTAACTTCATTATTTGCAATTTCCTTAGATGTTGGTATTTTCACTATTATTAAGATAAATGTGTAATTTTTAACTATTAACAAAACTAATAAAACACAAAATTACTTTTTAACAGAAAGAGAGGAAACGTAATGCAATATTTGCAAAAATTAGGAAAAGCGCTTCAATTTCCAATTGTTGTGTTGCCCGTTGCCGCATTGTTACTAAGGTTAGTGGGGGTAATGAACGATGTATCAATCAACCCTGACCTATCCCAAACCGGACCATTATCAGCAATTTGATACATTGGCTCGATTTTTCAGGCAGTTGGAAACGCAGCAATTAGTAACTTAGCGCCATTATTTGCAATTGGATTATGATTTGGAATGGCCAAAGACTTTCGTGGGGAAGCCTGCTTTGGTGGCATTTTTTGGATGAGCTGTAATTGAAGGATTAATGGGAATTGTTCCCCAATGATATTACAATAACGCATTATTAGGACACACCCCAATTGGTAATTTCCAAGATAATCAATTTTGAGCAATCCCACATTCACAAATTTTATATGTCTTTGATTTTAGCGTCGGAGACACAATCAAAGGTTATGGTGCCAAATATAACATTAGTATGGGGGTCTTTGGTGTAATTTTAGCAGGATGTCTTGTTGCTTTAATTTACAATAAATATTCAAATGTAAAATTACCAGCAGCATTAGGATTTTTCTCAGGACGTCGTTTTGTCCCAATGGTGACTGCTGCTTACTTCTCTTGGTTGGAACATTTGCTTTAGCAGCAATTTGACCTTGATTTCAATTAGGATTACAGTATCTAGGTTATGGTTTAGGAGCAATCCCACCATTAGGAGCATTCTTCTATGGGATTTTTAACCGGTTATTGTTACCATTTGGTTTACACCAAGTATTGAACACTTATTTATGGTTCCAACAACCAATTATTGGTCATTTAATGAACTACCAAGGAACGAACTTATGACAAGTTGTTAATGGGGTTTTACAATGAGCTGATTATTCAATTAGTAAAGATGGTGTTTTAACAATTAACGGTTGAACTTCAACTGGTGTTATTACAACAATGAACGGAGATATTACTGCCTTTTTAGGTAAATTATATGCTGATGCTAAATTTGGTTTAGCCGGGGGGAGTGGGATGTTCCAAGCAGGATTCTTCCCAATGATGATGTTTGGATTACCAGCTGCCTGTGCCGCAATGATTTTATCAATTAAAGATAAAACTCGTCGTGCTGAATATGCTGGGATTCTAGGATCAGCTGCTGGAGTATCATTCTTAACAGGAATTACAGAACCAATTGAATTCTCATTTGTTTTCTTAGCACCAATATTATTAGGATTACATGCTTTACTAACTGGGGTCTTTGCCGCATTAACAGTTGGATTTGGAATTAGGGTTGGATTTGGCTTTTCAGCTGGATTCATCGATTGAGCTGTTTCAATGAAAACATCATGAGATATGGCCGCAATTTCATCAAACTTACAATCAGGAGTTTATAAAGTATTAGGAAATCCATTAATGATTATTCCAATCGGAGTCCTTGAAGGAGCGGCATACTTCTTTAGTTTTAAATACATTATTAAAAAAATGAATTTATCTACACCTGGTCGTGAAGACGAAGCCGCTATGATTGCAAAATCATTAGGAAAAAGTGTTGAAAAACACGCGAAGAAAAAAGCATTGCAAGAACAACAAACAGCAAACGTTACAGTTGTAACAACAAGTGGCAATGTTAATGTTCTTTTGCAAACCAATGGTGCTAATAAACGAATTGACATTCAAAAAGATCCAGACGGACCATTAAAATTAGCACAAGTTATTTATGATGCAATTGGCCATGACAATTTAGTTAAAGTTGACAACTGTATGACCAGATTACGATTAACCGTTGAAGACAACACTAAAATTAATCAACAACCAATTAAAGAGGCTGGGGTCGCCGGAATGGTTTTAGTTTCAAAAACAAAAGGAATCCAAATCATTATTGGCTTAAATGTTGAAGCGGTTGCAACAAAACTATCAGAAATTTCTGGTAAATAACTTTAATTTAATATTTCTTAAGAAAAATGTTTATCTTTGATAAACATTTTTTAGTTCCAAGCAAAAAACAAAGGATTATCATCCCTTAATTTTAGTTTTTTAAGATATGTAAATTGTAAATGCCAAATCATAAAAAGTTAACTATTAATTTAGTTAACTTTTTTAAGTTAATTATAGGAGGTTGAAATTATGCAAACAAAGCAATATTTAATTTTGCGGTCATTAGTGAAAAAGTATGGTAAAGATATTGTTATTAATACTGTCAATAAGATTGTAAAAGATATTGAAATTAAAAAGTAAAAGAATAAATTATTCCGCGTAATTTATTAGCGGATAATTTATTCAATAATGTTTTTTAAGTGGAGCAAAGCGACAACGAGCGGAGCGAGTTTGCAAATTTCAATTTTTTAATTTATTGAAAGGAGATATATTATGCCAGTTTGATTAACGACAATATTTAGTGTTGTTATTATATTAGGTATTTTTGCGTGAATTGGTTTATCAATTTATCAGAAAATTCGCCAAATTCGAGGTAAGAAAAAAGATAAAAAAGAAATTGAAAACAAGGAGGATAAAAAATAATGTTAGGGATGTATTTAACAACAGCAATTAATTTTTTAGCAGCAGATACGCCACCTACTATTTCAGATGGAATGGGTTCTATTTGAAGTGGATTAGGGCAAGCGATGATGAAAGTTAAAGAAGCAATTTATGCTGTATTACCACAATTAATGACTTTTTTAGGTGATGCGTGAATTATTTTAATTCCATTTGGTATTTTTGTTATTGTTAAAATATTAAACTTTTTCCGTGTTATGGTCAAAGGATTTTAGTAATAAGAAACTAAGGCACACTAGTTTATTTATTTTTTATTAATTTATTTTGTATAACTATTATTTTAAAACTTAATAGTATTTTTCAGTGTGCCAATTTTTATTATTTTTATATTTAACAATGTTTATTAAACAATAGATAAACAATATTTTAACATTATTTATAACATTGTTAATTAAAAAAAATGTTTATTAAGGAGTTGATAAAATTGAGTAATTTTGTTAAGAAAAATCAAAATATAGAGAATTATTTTATTCGTAAAGAATTCATAGTTTTTCAGACTGATAAAGCTTCATTTATAAATTTACCTAATCATAATCGCCATATTGGTTTTTGATTAAGTAATAAATTTATTTATCCGAGTGAAAAACATTCAGAACAAGTAGCAATTGGTTTGATTTATGATAATTCTTATCCTATTGTAAAATATGATGAAAATTTAAAACGTCATATTTGAAAGTATTTAACTGGAACAGAATTAATTAATTTGTATAATCAATATAAACAAAATTATTTTAATCGTATGCACAAAGCATTATTTTCAAATGAACCTAAAAAAGTAAAAGTAAATAATAACAATAATAATTTAACAAATTGAAGTGTTGAAAAAGAGCAAGAATTAATTAATGATTTAGAAAGTTTAAATTAAATGAGTTTATATGACTATTGAGTTCAATTTGTTAGTTATATTTTTGGTTCAAATGCCCCTGAATTTTTATATGTTATATCGTTTGTATTATTTATCGTTTTATTTTTTGGGATGTTTTTTAAACTTATTCAAAAAATGTGGAGTTTTTAAAAATGCAAAATGATTGAGAAAAATTAAAAGAGTTTTTTATTCATGTCTTTTTGTTTATAAATAAAACAAATGTTGAAAGTATTACAACTTGGACTTTGACACAGAATGAATATTTAACTTTGATGGTTGGTGTTTGAATTGTTATTTTATTTTTAACTTGGTTTTTGTTATGAATGATTTTTAAAATAGTTGGGTATTTTAAATAATGAAAAAGTTTGTATTTTTCTTAAAAAATTATTGTTATATTAGTAGTTCAATGATTTTGTTTAGTTTAATTGATTTGTTATTTTGAATAATTTCATTAAATTATACTGGTTTAGTATTTTGATTATTATTTGCTTTGCAATGTGTTTATTTTGTATGATGAGTTTGAAAAAACATATTTTATCAGTTAAATGCTTTTCGGTTAGTAAGTTTTGTTTGAGATAATCCGTTATCAGTTATTATTGGTAAATTAGGAACCGGAAAAACTTTACTTTTAACTTATTTATCACAAACTATGAAATTATTAACAGATAAAATTTATAGTAATTATCCGTTAGAAGATGAGAAAGTTAAAGTTTTAACATTTAAAAATTTAGATTTTACAGATAGAACAAAACCAGTTCCCCCTGATGATAGTGTTATTTTATTTGATGAAAGTTATTTATATATTGATGGAACTAGTCCTCACGATGAGAAAAAAGTCCATAGTGGTAAAATTCCGTGAATTGTTTTAGCAAGACATTTTGGTAATCGTGCTTTGTTTACAGCACAGCGTGAGGGTATGATTTGAAATAATATCCGACAATTAGCAAGTGGTATTATTATTCCAATTTCACTTAAAAAACCGATTGCTAAAAAAGGATTTAATTTTTTTAATCGTTTCTTTATTATGCGAATTGGTATTTTTCAAGATATTACGGATTATGAAATTTGAAAAACAAAATCAGTAGAACGAACAGCAGAAGGTAAACGAGTAAAACATAAGTCAGATGTTGGTTTAGGAATTCGGTTTTTTAAAATAATTATTCCGTTAGAATTTGCACAGAAATATGATAGTCAATGATTAAAGTTTGTTCGTGATTTAAAAAATGATGAAATAATTAATAACAAAGAATACTATTGGTCAGAAATTACTAAATTGAGTGTTAAAGAGCGGTTAGAATTGTTTGATATTGATATTTTGAAAAAGAATTTAAAACCTAAAAAAGAAAAAGGAAGTGATAAAAATGATTAATTTGTTGTCAGAAAGTAGTAATTGAGATAAGATTTTTATTTTTATTTTTGATGTTTTTTTGTTTATTTTTGATGTAATTTGAAATACTAAATTACCAATGACAAATACAACAATTGCTTATTTTATTATTTTTTTTATGGTTGTTAAGTTATCAATTTATGCAATTCACGGCACAAGAACACAATATAACGAATTAGGTTCAATAGTACAAACGGGGGTATCAAATATTTATTCTGCGACTGCTCGTGGAGTTTCAGATACTAAACAAGGTATGCAAAAACATATTACAGAGCGTAAACAGTTTAAAATTAATCGTAATAAACAACAATTATCAAGTTTAGCAAAACAAGCAAAAACAAGAGAACAAGGATATCGGAGAGTGCATAAATAATGATTAGACTAGTTTTATTGGTTGCGGCAATTGCTATATTTGGTACTGGTTTTATTACAGTTATTATTAATCAATTAACATCAGCAAAAAATATTATTATGGATTTATATAACTCAGATACTTTTTTACTTTCTTTATTTGGTAAGATGGCAATTTTGTTTAGTCATCCGTTAATGTTAACAATATCAAGTTTATATATTGTTGGGTTTATTGTTTCAAAAACATTATATAGTTAGGAGTTATTTATGAAAAAATTATTTTCTTTATTTTCAATAGGACTTTTAGGGCTTTTAGGTTTAATTATTCCTTTTATTACTTTAACAGCATTTAAACCGTTAAATCAACAAAATTATACTGTTAATCAACAAACAACAGGAATGAATGAAACTGATTTTATTAATACAATGTTTTTACGCAGTAGTTTTTTTGAAAATTGGTCTGAAACCAATTATTTTATTAATCCAACTTTAAAAACATCGCAATCATTAACTTATAATGATAAATGATATTTAGATTTTTTAAAGGATAGTTATTCAACGGGGATTTCATTTGATAAACCCAGTAATGAATTTATGGATTTATACAAAAATTGAGATAGTTATGTTAAACAATATAACATTGATAAATTTTATGATGTTGATAAAAAACAATTTCTAAAAGAATTAACAAATTTTTCTTATTCTTTTGCTAAGTATTTTAATACTGTTGAAATAATTAATAAATTAGAAAAAAGTATTGACAATTTGCAACAAGTTAATTTAAAATTTCAGAATTGAAAATGATATTCAGGAGATGAATTGAACCATGGACCAACTAATAAATGATATATATTAATATCTAAATCAACTAATTCAACTGATGCAGTATATGCAATAGATTTAATTCATTTTACAACAAGTACAAGTATTAAAACAACATATCCATTTTTAAAGTCAATATACAGATGAGAAAATACAAGTATTCCAACTGATAAACAAGTTCCTGAAATAGATAATCAAGGTAATCTTCTTTTTTATACTGATAATGATTATCAAAAGGTTCGTTCTTTTTTATTAAAGTATATTGATGTAATTGTTCAAGAAAATATTAGAATACAGCAAGGTGGTAATCCTGATTATGATGATTCAAATTTAGGCAGTCAAAGAATAATCTTTGATTTTGAAATTATTAATAATATGGAAAAATTGGACTGAAAACCTAGTATTATTTTAACTAGAAAATCAATTTATCGAATGATTTTAACGATTGATGAACATAAAAATATTGTTGCTGGTAGTTTATAATTAACACATCTTAAACAATATTGGGATGGTAATAATGCAAATAGTTATCGATATACTGATGATTTAGGTTTTTTGTTTACTTTTATGAAAGAAAAAGATAGTATCTTTAATTTTAGTGTTGAAACATATAATTATAATCAAGATAATACTCCTAATACTGGTAAAGATATTTTTGAACAGATGAAAGGCCAAATTGATATTAATAAGTTTTTAAAAGCATTTTTTGCTCATGCTTTAGTTCCAGTATTCCAAAATCGTAGTAATTTTATTGAAAGTGGTTATATTGATAATTTAGAATATAATACTGTTTTAATTAATTTTTTTGGTTTGAAATTAGTTAATTTTAGAGATGTTTTAATTGATGAAAATAATACGAATAAAAATCAATTTGAAAAATTGTTAAATAGTATGTTTACAGTTTCGCAAAACTTTTATAAAGATTATTTACGAACAATTTTTGACTTAGAAAACAATACTTATGTGCAAGGTTATAATAAAAAATATGGTTTATTAGCAAATAATGGTTTTAAGATTTATCCTCGTTATTTTTATTTTTCTGATAAATATAAGCAACTAGATATTAAATTGTATTCAGCATTTAAAAAACGATTTTATAACATTAACTATGGTAATGTATTTAATTATGATTTTTCTGTTGCAAATGATTATAATATTAATCAAAATGAAGGTTATATTTTTGAAGGTGCTTTAAAAGATAAATATGGTTTAAAATATAAAAAGATTGAAGAACAAAAAATTGGTTATAATGTTTTTGAATTACAAGCACAAAAAGAAAATGATATGTATCGTTATTATGATTTTAATTTTGGTATTTATAACTGACAAGAAATAAATAATGGTGGATTATTTCCTGATGGGCAATGATGACAAGCACAATATGAAAGTTGTAGTTGATATAATTTAGCGTGTCATATTAGAAATGCGGCAATTTGAATTGTAAATAATATTCCTGGTGTTAAGCAAGTGAATGAATTAGCAAGCGGAGTTGGTAAAATATTTCAAACAATATATAGTTTTTTTAATCAAACATTCGAAGTATGAAAATTTAGTCCAGCATTATATAACACAATAACAAATATATTCCTATTAATTATTTTTATGAAATTTGTTCGATTAATATAAAAAAGGACTTATAGGTCCTTTTATTCTTTTCAATCAGTAATTTTACCTGTTTTATTATCAATTATTGGTAGAGATGGTTTATTTAGTTCTTCTCATCTGTATATTGACTTTAAAAGTGGATATGTTGTTTTAATACTTGTACTTGTTGTAAAATGAATTAAATCTATTGCATATACTGCATCAGTTGAATTAGTTGATTTAGATATTAATATATATCATTTATTAGTTGGTCCATGGTTCAATTCATCTCCTGAATATCATTTTCAATTCTGAAATTTTAAATTAACTTGTTGCAAATTGTCAATACTTTTTTCTAATTTATTAATTATTTCAACAGTATTAAAATACTTAGCAAAAGAATAAGAAAAATTTGTTAATTCTTTTAGAAATTGTTTTTTATCAACATCATAAAATTTATCAATGTTATATTGTTTAACATAACTATCTCAATTTTTGTATAAATCCATAAATTCATTACTGGGTTTATCAAATGAAATCCCCGTTGAATAACTATCCTTTAAAAAATCTAAATATCATTTATCATTATAAGTTAATGATTGCGATGTTTTTAAAGTTGGATTAATAAAATAATTGGTTTCAGACCAATTTTCAAAAAAACTACTGCGTAAAAACATTGTATTAATAAAATCAGTTTCATTCATTCCTGTTGTTTGTTGATTAACAGTATAATTTTGTTGATTTAACGGTTTAAATGCTGTTAAAGTAATAAAAGGAATAATTAAACCTAAAAGCCCTAAAAGTCCTATTGAAAATAAAGAAAATAATTTTTTCATAAATAACTCCTAACTATATAATGTTTTTGAAACAATAAACCCAACAATATATAAACTTGATATTGTTAACATTAACGGATGACTAAACAAAATTGCCATCTTACCAAATAAAGAAAGTAAAAAAGTATCTGAGTTATATAAATCCATAATAATATTTTTTGCTGATGTTAATTGATTAATAATAACTGTAATAAAACCAGTACCAAATATAGCAATTGCCGCAACCAATAAAACTAGTCTAATCATTATTTATGCACTCTCCGATATCCTTGTTCTCTTGTTTTTGCTTGTTTTGCTAAACTTGATAATTGTTGTTTATTACGATTAATTTTAAACTGTTTACGCTCTGTAATATGTTTTTGCATACCTTGTTTAGTATCTGAAACTCCACGAGCAGTCGCAGAATAAATATTTGATACCCCCGTTTGTACTATTGAACCTAATTCGTTATATTGTGTTCTTGTGCCGTGAATTGCATAAATTGATAACTTAACAACCATAAAAAAAATAATAAAATAAGCAATTGTTGTATTTGTCATTGGTAATTTAGTATTTCAAATTACATCAAAAATAAACAAAAAAACATCAAAAATAAAAATAAAAATCTTATCTCAATTACTACTTTCTGACAACAAATTAATCATTTTTATCACTTCCTTTTTCTTTTTTAGGTTTTAAATTCTTTTTCAAAATATCAATATCAAACAATTCTAACCGCTCTTTAACACTCAATTTAGTAATTTCTGACCAATAGTATTCTTTGTTATTAATTATTTCATCATTTTTTAAATCACGAACAAACTTTAATCATTGACTATCATATTTCTGTGCAAATTCTAACGGAATAATTATTTTAAAAAACCGAATTCCTAAACCAACATCTGACTTATGTTTTACTCGTTTACCTTCTGCTGTTCGTTCTACTGATTTTGTTTTTCAAATTTCATAATCCGTAATATCTTGAAAAATACCAATTCGCATAATAAAGAAACGATTAAAAAAATTAAATCCTTTTTTAGCAATCGGTTTTTTAAGTGAAATTGGAATAATAATACCACTTGCTAATTGTCGGATATTATTTCAAATCATACCCTCACGCTGTGCTGTAAACAAAGCACGATTACCAAAATGTCTTGCTAAAACAATTCACGGAATTTTACCACTATGGACTTTTTTCTCATCGTGAGGACTAGTTCCATCAATATATAAATAACTTTCATCAAATAAAATAACACTATCATCAGGGGGAACTGGTTTTGTTCTATCTGTAAAATCTAAATTTTTAAATGTTAAAACTTTAACTTTCTCATCTTCTAACGGATAATTACTATAAATTTTATCTGTTAATAATTTCATAGTTTGTGATAAATAAGTTAAAAGTAAAGTTTTTCCGGTTCCTAATTTACCAATAATAACTGATAACGGATTATCTCAAACAAAACTTACTAACCGAAAAGCATTTAACTGATAAAATATGTTTTTTCAAACTCATCATACAAAATAAACACATTGCAAAGCAAATAATAATCAAAATACTAAACCAGTATAATTTAATGAAATTATTCAAAATAACAAATCAATTAAACTAAACAAAATCATTGAACTACTAATATAACAATAATTTTTTAAGAAAAATACAAACTTTTTCATTATTTAAAATACCCAACTATTTTAAAAATCATTCATAACAAAAACCAAGTTAAAAATAAAATAACAATTCAAACACCAACCATCAAAGTTAAATATTCATTCTGTGTCAAAGTCCAAGTTGTAATACTTTCAACATTTGTTTTATTTATAAACAAAAAGACATGAATAAAAAACTCTTTTAATTTTTCTCAATCATTTTGCATTTTTAAAAACTCCACATTTTTTGAATAAGTTTAAAAAACATCCCAAAAAATAAAACGATAAATAATACAAACGATATAACATATAAAAATTCAGGGGCATTTGAACCAAAAATATAACTAACAAATTGAACTCAATAGTCATATAAACTCATTTAATTTAAACTTTCTAAATCATTAATTAATTCTTGCTCTTTTTCAACACTTCAATTTGTTAAATTATTATTGTTATTATTTACTTTTACTTTTTTAGGTTCATTTGAAAATAATGCTTTGTGCATACGATTAAAATAATTTTGTTTATATTGATTATACAAATTAATTAATTCTGTTCCAGTTAAATACTTTCAAATATGACGTTTTAAATTTTCATCATATTTTACAATAGGATAAGAATTATCATAAATCAAACCAATTGCTACTTGTTCTGAATGTTTTTCACTCGGATAAATAAATTTATTACTTAATCAAAAACCAATATGGCGATTATGATTAGGTAAATTTATAAATGAAGCTTTATCAGTCTGAAAAACTATGAATTCTTTACGAATAAAATAATTCTCTATATTTTGATTTTTCTTAACAAAATTACTCAATTTTATCAACTCCTTAATAAACATTTTTTTTAATTAACAATGTTATAAATAATGTTAAAATATTGTTTATCTATTGTTTAATAAACATTGTTAAATATAAAAATAATAAAAATTGGCACACTGAAAAATACTATTAAGTTTTAAAATAATAGTTATACAAAATAAATTAATAAAAAATAAATAAACTAGTGTGCCTTAGTTTCTTATTACTAAAATCCTTTGACCATAACACGGAAAAAGTTTAATATTTTAACAATAACAAAAATACCAAATGGAATTAAAATAATTCACGCATCACCTAAAAAAGTCATTAATTGTGGTAATACAGCATAAATTGCTTCTTTAACTTTCATCATCGCTTGCCCTAATCCACTTCAAATAGAACCCATTCCATCTGAAATAGTAGGTGGCGTATCTGCTGCTAAAAAATTAATTGCTGTTGTTAAATACATCCCTAACATTATTTTTTATCCTCCTTGTTTTCAATTTCTTTTTTATCTTTTTTCTTACCTCGAATTTGGCGAATTTTCTGATAAATTGATAAACCAATTCACGCAAAAATACCTAATATAATAACAACACTAAATATTGTCGTTAATCAAACTGGCATAATATATCTCCTTTCAATAAATTAAAAAATTGAAATTTGCAAACTCGCTCCGCTCGTTGTCGCTTTGCTCCACTTAAAAAACATTATTGAATAAATTATCCGCTAATAAATTACGCGGAATAATTTATTCTTTTACTTTTTAATTTCAATATCTTTTACAATCTTATTGACAGTATTAATAACAATATCTTTACCATACTTTTTCACTAATGACCGCAAAATTAAATATTGCTTTGTTTGCATAATTTCAACCTCCTATAATTAACTTAAAAAAGTTAACTAAATTAATAGTTAACTTTTTATGATTTGGCATTTACAATTTACATATCTTAAAAAACTAAAATTAAGGGATGATAATCCTTTGTTTTTTGCTTGGAACTAAAAAATGTTTATCAAAGATAAACATTTTTCTTAAGAAATATTAAATTAAAGTTATTTACCAGAAATTTCTGATAGTTTTGTTGCAACCGCTTCAACATTTAAGCCAATAATGATTTGGATTCCTTTTGTTTTTGAAACTAAAACCATTCCGGCGACCCCAGCCTCTTTAATTGGTTGTTGATTAATTTTAGTGTTGTCTTCAACGGTTAATCGTAATCTGGTCATACAGTTGTCAACTTTAACTAAATTGTCATGGCCAATTGCATCATAAATAACTTGTGCTAATTTTAATGGTCCGTCTGGATCTTTTTGAATGTCAATTCGTTTATTAGCACCATTGGTTTGCAAAAGAACATTAACATTGCCACTTGTTGTTACAACTGTAACGTTTGCTGTTTGTTGTTCTTGCAATGCTTTTTTCTTCGCGTGTTTTTCAACACTTTTTCCTAATGATTTTGCAATCATAGCGGCTTCGTCTTCACGACCAGGTGTAGATAAATTCATTTTTTTAATAATGTATTTAAAACTAAAGAAGTATGCCGCTCCTTCAAGGACTCCGATTGGAATAATCATTAATGGATTTCCTAATACTTTATAAACTCCTGATTGTAAGTTTGATGAAATTGCGGCCATATCTCATGATGTTTTCATTGAAACAGCTCAATCGATGAATCCAGCTGAAAAGCCAAATCCAACCCTAATTCCAAATCCAACTGTTAATGCGGCAAAGACCCCAGTTAGTAAAGCATGTAATCCTAATAATATTGGTGCTAAGAAAACAAATGAGAATTCAATTGGTTCTGTAATTCCTGTTAAGAATGATACTCCAGCAGCTGATCCTAGAATCCCAGCATATTCAGCACGACGAGTTTTATCTTTAATTGATAAAATCATTGCGGCACAGGCAGCTGGTAATCCAAACATCATCATTGGGAAGAATCCTGCTTGGAACATCCCACTCCCCCCGGCTAAACCAAATTTAGCATCAGCATATAATTTACCTAAAAAGGCAGTAATATCTCCGTTCATTGTTGTAATAACACCAGTTGAAGTTCAACCGTTAATTGTTAAAACACCATCTTTACTAATTGAATAATCAGCTCATTGTAAAACCCCATTAACAACTTGTCATAAGTTCGTTCCTTGGTAGTTCATTAAATGACCAATAATTGGTTGTTGGAACCATAAATAAGTGTTCAATACTTGGTGTAAACCAAATGGTAACAATAACCGGTTAAAAATCCCATAGAAGAATGCTCCTAATGGTGGGATTGCTCCTAAACCATAACCTAGATACTGTAATCCTAATTGAAATCAAGGTCAAATTGCTGCTAAAGCAAATGTTCCAACCAAGAGAAGTAAGCAGCAGTCACCATTGGGACAAAACGACGTCCTGAGAAAAATCCTAATGCTGCTGGTAATTTTACATTTGAATATTTATTGTAAATTAAAGCAACAAGACATCCTGCTAAAATTACACCAAAGACCCCCATACTAATGTTATATTTGGCACCATAACCTTTGATTGTGTCTCCGACGCTAAAATCAAAGACATATAAAATTTGTGAATGTGGGATTGCTCAAAATTGATTATCTTGGAAATTACCAATTGGGGTGTGTCCTAATAAT
Organism: Spiroplasma endosymbiont of Sarcophaga carnaria; assembly: GCF_964019595.1. NCBI lineage: Bacteria > Bacillati > Mycoplasmatota > Mollicutes > Entomoplasmatales > Spiroplasmataceae > Spiroplasma > Spiroplasma endosymbiont of Sarcophaga carnaria. The sequence goes on along the minus strand of NZ_OZ026456.1, from coordinate 167,678 downwards.
GCGTTATTGTAATATCATTGGGGAACAATTCCCATTAATCCTTCAATTACAGCTCATCCAAAAAATGCCACCAAAGCAGGCTTCCCCACGAAAGTCTTTGGCCATTCCAAATCATAATCCAATTGCAAATAATGGCGCTAAGTTACTAATTGCTGCGTTTCCAACTGCCTGAAAAATCGAGCCAATGTATCAAATTGCTGATAATGGTCCGGTTTGGGATAGGTCAGGGTTGATTGATACATCGTTCATTACCCCCACTAACCTTAGTAACAATGCGGCAACGGGCAACACAACAATTGGAAATTGAAGCGCTTTTCCTAATTTTTGCAAATATTGCATTACGTTTCCTCTCTTTCTGTTAAAAAGTAATTTTGTGTTTTATTAGTTTTGTTAATAGTTAAAAATTACACATTTATCTTAATAATAGTGAAAATACCAACATCTAAGGAAATTGCAAATAATGAAGTTAGAATTAAGAAAATATTTCGTCTAATTTCAAATAAAACACCACGCTCACGCGTTACCCCTAATCGTTGTGTGTGGCGTTGATTATTCTTATTTTGTCAGTAAAAAAATGAATTGATAAAAAAAACAACAATAAAAATAATACTAACTGCAATTACTCCCCCTCAAATTAAGGTTTTAGTATGGTTATCTAATTTTTCAAGGTTGTTAGTATTACTTAATAAAATATAATGCTATAACAATAATTTAATATCCGTCTTGTTGTGCTTTCTATTTTAACTATCTGTTTTAATAATATTTTTTTTTTTTTTTTGCAAGACTTTTTTCTTTATTTTTTAAAATTTTTCCAATATTTTTATTATTTTGTTTAGAATTAATCTATTTTGTCATAATAAAAACCCTCTTTACTAAAAAAGAAGGTTATGGTTTTGATATTATTTAGTCATTAATTATTTATTTTTAAAACTTTATTTTTGAAACTGTTGATCTTGATACCTTTTTGTTTTAGTACTGTTTTTACCAATAAAAACAAAGTTATGTTTTGATTTAATACATTCTGGATTGGTACAATGCAATTTATACTCACAAGGTTTTGAGCGACAGAAAAAAACCGGTTGTTCACACATTTGACATGTTAAAATTGACTTTTGTGATTCTTGCATTGCCGCACATTTTGGGCAGTCATTAGCATGTTGTTCACAACCAATGAAGACACTGTCTGGCATCGCTAATCTCTTTTTAGTTTCGTTTGTATTGTTATTTTCGAAAGCCATGGTTTTTGTGTTCTCCTTTCATAAAATACTTGTAATAAACACCTCTCTTATCAAAAAAATATCTGTTAATGGATAAATTTGCCATATTATGATGGATGATAAAAATTATAATTAGGGTTAATACAACAAATAGTATATATTTTTTAGAAAAAATTAACAATGTTATTTTTTTAATAATAATGATAATTATTTTCTTAATGAAATAATTTGGAAAGTTTTAATTTAAAATAATAGTTACCCATTTTTAAGGGGTACCTATTATTTTACCAAAGTATCTAAGAAATGATAAGTGTCTTGATAATTTGGTTCAGAACTAACTGGTGATACTATTTGGAGATAAATAACTTGGTTATTTTGATCAAGTACTATCACACTACGGGCTAGTAAATTATTAAATTCAAAGTATAACTTTGTTTTGTGACCAAACTCACGATAGTTTGTATCTGATAATAAAATATGTTCGGGATTAACAAATGATTCACATGCCCGTTGTAAGGCAAATGGTAAATCACGGGAAATTGTTATTAATTGGACAGCGGGATATTTATTAAGAATTGTTTCATTAAATTGTTTTGTTTGTAATAAACAAACACTAGTATCAATGCTGGGAATTGAGGAAATAACTTTATATTCTTTCTTAAGATTTGTTAATTCAAAGTCCTTTCATTTAACAGTGTCTGCTTTGAATGTTAATGTATCACCAACTTTAAGATAATTTGATGCAATTAATGTTGCGACATCGCCACTCATTGTTCCTTTAGCCATAAATTCTGACCCTCCATTCTTGTTCCGATAATATTATATCCTAAAAGTTAATTAAGATAGTAAAGAATTTCTTTAATTTTGTCGAAAACTCTTGATATTTATAAAATATACCTAAAATTAGGTATATTTTTAATATATAGAGGTAAATAAATGATGAAAAAAATAATTACAGAATTAATAAATAGCTTAACAGATGATCAATTTTTAGAATTTTATGAAAAAATAAAACAACAAGCAGACTTAATTAAAAAACAAAAACGTTTAAATGAAATTGATCAAAAATTTAGAGATAAAGGCATTATATGTCCTAATTGCAAATCTTTTCATTGTGTTAAAAATGGTCATAATTCCGAAGGAAAACAAAAATATTTATGTAAAAAATGTCGTGCTAGTTTTGATGCATTTCGTCATCATTTTACTTATTGAAGTCATTTAAATTATGAACAGTGAAATTTATTAATTCAAATTTCATTGTTAGGACAATCTAGTAAAATAATTTCTCGTTTTATTAAAACAACCCCAAAAACCGCTTGATATAATCGACAAAAATTAATGCAATCAAAACAATTAGAAAATACACAGTTAAAATTTAAAAAATTAAATGGTCAAATCCAAATGGATGAAACATTTATTAAAGAAATTCATAAAGGCAATTTTAAAGATAAATTTGATAAACGAAAAACTCATCTCGATCCATTTTCAACTGATACCAAATGCTGTATTCAAATGGCAGTTGATAGCAATAATAATATTTTTGTTCAATCCACCAATACCAAAAGATTACAAAAACAATGGATTATTGAAAATATGAATAAGCAACTAATTAAAGAAAAATCAATAATTATTTCTGATATGCAACCACTATATTTATTAGTAGCAAAACAAACAAATTCTACTCTATATTCCACCAAAACTAGTACAAACCCTGATACTAGTTATCAAAAGTTAAATAAGATTAGTAAATTACAATCCAGTCTTAAAGAAGCCTTAATTCATTATCATGGTTTGGGTTTCACTAATATTCAAAATTATTTAAAGCTCTGAAAATGAAAATACCAACACAAAGGTTTAACACCAAACCAACAATCAACGGTATTATATTTTAACGTTTAAAAAATTTAAAGCAAAATCATAATCTTACACAAAATTAGTTTTCAAATTGTCATATTGATGATTTTTTTTATTTCATCAAGAGTTTTCGACAAAATTAAAGCCTTTAAATGGTAATTTTTTCTTAATTTCACTATCTTCTTCATCAAAAACTCCATGTTCAATATATTTGTAAAGTGTTACATGTGAAAATGGAAACTTTTCATCATATTTTTTTTCATATTCAAAGATAATTAACATCGGTGAATAACTTTTTTCTTTAATTTTGTCGAAAACTCTTGATATTTATAAAATATACTTAAAATTAGGTATATTTTTAATATATAGAGGTAAATAAATGATGAAAAAAATAATTACAGAATTAATAAATAGCTTAACAGATGATCAATTTTTAGAATTTTATGAAAAAATAAAACAACAAGCAGACTTAATTAAAAAACAAAAACGTTTAAATGAAATTGATCAAAAATTTAGAGATAAAGGCATTATATGTCCTAATTGCAAATCTTTTCATTGTGTTAAAAATGGTCATAATTCCGAAGGAAAACAAAAATATTTATGTAAAAAATGTCGTGCTAGTTTTGATGCATTTCGTCATCATTTTACTTATTGAAGTCATTTAAATTATGAACAGTGAAATTTATTAATTCAAATTTCATTGTTAGGACAATCTAGTAAAATAATTTCTCGTTTTATTAAAACAACCCCAAAAACCGCTTGATATAATCGACAAAAATTAATGCAATCAAAACAATTAGAAAATACACAGTTAAAATTTAAAAAATTAAATGGTCAAATCCAAATGGATGAAACATTTATTAAAGAAATTCATAAAGGCAATTTTAAAGATAAATTTGATAAACGAAAAACTCATCTCGATCCATTTTCAACTGATACCAAATGCTGTATTCAAATGGCAGTTGATAGCAATAATAATATTTTTGTTCAATCCACCAATACCAAAAGATTACAAAAACAATGGATTATTGAAAATATGAATAAGCAACTAATTAAAGAAAAATCAATAATTATTTCTGATATGCAACCACTATATTTATTAGTAGCAAAACAAACAAATTCTACTCTATATTCCACCAAAACTAGTACAAACCCTGATACTAGTTATCAAAAGTTAAATAAGATTAGTAAATTACAATCCAGTCTTAAAGAAGCCTTAATTCATTATCATGGTTTGGGTTTCACTAATATTCAAAATTATTTAAAGCTCTGAAAATGAAAATACCAACACAAAGGTTTAACACCAAACCAACAATCAACGGTATTATATTTTAACGTTTAAAAAATTTAAAGCAAAATCATAATCTTACACAAAATTAGTTTTCAAATTGTCATATTGATGATTTTTTTTATTTTATCAAGAGTTTTCGACAAAATTAAAGACTTTTTTTACTTAAAATTTTTCTTATGTGATTTATAACTTTTTTTCTAATTTTAGTATATTTTATAGATTTTTTTCTTTTATTTTTATAATCATCATTCGCTTTTTTAGGATCGTATTCTTCTTTAAGTCTTTTAGACTCTAATCTAATTGTATTACGACTTTTATTCATTACTTTTCCTATTTTAGAATAATTGGGTGTACCATCTTTCTTTTTAAATTTTTCGGATTCTAAATATTCTTTTAAATCTTGTCTTTCTGGTAACTTAAAATGTTTAAATTTTTTCTTTTCTTTTTTCATAAGACAACCTAGCCCTTTCTATTAAAATAGTTATACAATAAAAATTAATATTTTGTTGACAATCCGTTAAATGATGGTAGGATGGTGATGTAATTTAATAAAAGTAGAATTTACTAGCCCTTAATCGCTTGTTTAAAAATTACTAAAATTAGAGACTTGAAAAAGTCTTTTTTTTTAATTTATTTCTTTAATTTTGTCGAAAACTCTTGATATTTATAAAATATACCTAAAATTAGGTATATTTTTAATATATGGAGGTAAATAAATGATGAAAAAAATAATTACAGAATTAATAAATAGCTTAACAGATGATCAATTTTTAGAATTTTATGAAAAAATAAAACAACAAGCAGACTTAATTAAAAAACAAAAACGTTTAAATGAAATTGATCAAAAATTTAGAGATAAAGGCATTATATGTCCTAATTGCAAATCTTTTCATTGTGTTAAAAATGGTCATAATTCCGAAGGAAAACAAAAATATTTATGTAAAAAATGTCGTGCTAGTTTTGATGCATTTCGTCATCATTTTACTTATTGAAGTCATTTAAATTATGAACAGTGAAATTTATTAATTCAAATTTCATTGTTAGGACAATCTAGTAAAATAATTTCTCGTTTTATTAAAACAACCCCAAAAACCGCTTGATATAATCGACAAAAATTAATGCAATCAAAACAATTAGAAAATACACAGTTAAAATTTAAAAAATTAAATGGTCAAATCCAAATGGATGAAACATTTATTAAAGAAATTCATAAAGGCAATTTTAAAGATAAATTTGATAAACGAAAAACTCATCTCGATCCATTTTCAACTGATACCAAATGCTGTATTCAAATGGCAGTTGATAGCAATAATAATATTTTTGTTCAATCCACCAATACCAAAAGATTACAAAAACAATGGATTATTGAAAATATGAATAAGCAACTAATTAAAGAAAAATCAATAATTATTTCTGATATGCAACCACTATATTTATTAGTAGCAAAACAAACAAATTCTACTCTATATTCCACCAAAACTAGTACAAACCCTGATACTATAGTTATCAAAAGTTAAATAAGATTAGTAAATTACAATCCAGTCTTAAAGAAGCCTTAATTCATTATCATGGTTTGGGTTTCACTAATATTCAAAATTATTTAAAGCTCTGAAAATGAAAATACCAACACAAAGGTTTAACACCAAACCAACAATCAACGGTATTATATTTTAACGTTTAAAAAATTTAAAGCAAAATCATAATCTTACACAAAATTAGTTTTCAAATTGTCATATTGATGATTTTTTTTATTTCATCAAGAGTTTTCGACAAAATTAAAGATTTATTTTACTTTTTTATATTTTTTTGTAGAATGGTGATGACAAAAAGAGGTAAAAAAGATGGCAAAAGTAGATAAAAAGTGATGAATAATGGCAAATTTAACAAAAATAAAGCAAAAATTAACAAAATTTGATGAATATTTTAAAGAAAATAATATCAAACTTGCCACAAAAGAAACCTTATTAATCTTTTGTAATTTAGAAGAAGATTAATATAAGGCCTTAAAAGACACTAATTTATTAGCATTTAATGAACTTAAAATGAAAATAAGAATATTAGAAAATAATATAAAATTGCAACTCTTAAACAATACAGATGGGGGAATAAAAACTTATGCCCAGTATTATGGTAAAGAAAATACTACTGAAATAGAATATGCCCCTATTACAATTAATATTCCTGAAGGTCGTGATATATAATGCCAATGATTAAAGAATATAGTTATTTATATAAAATAATTACTAGCTTAATAAATAATAAAGAATATATAGCAGATGAAATAAATACAGCTGGTAGTCGTAAAGCAGCTAAAACATATAGTATTGATGAATTAATAGCATTATTAGGTTCTCCATCATTAGCTTATCCAAATAAAAAAGTAGCAATATATGGTTTTAGATTAAATAGTGCAGATACAGCTGAAATGCAACAAGATTTACAAGATGCAATAGATCGTATTGGATTAATATTAAATCCAACTAAAAAATGAAAAGGCGGACATTATCAATATAATGCTCGATTTAATAAACCAACATGAACTTTTCCAAATGGTAGTTTTATTAAATTACAAGGAGCAAGAAAAAGTAATTCATCACAAGTATTAGGAAAAGGTACAGCAAGAGCAATGGGTGCTAATTTATGTATTATTTGATTAGAAGAAGCTAATGAATTTAGCAATGCAGAAAAACAAGCAATTATTCAAGCTGTTAGGGATTATAAAAAATTAATATTAATTACTAGTACTAATCCAGATAGTATTTATCAAGATCATATCGATTATATTAATAAATTATTACCCTTTAATCGTAAAGAATTAGAAACAAAAGGTGAACAAATTAAAAAATTAATTATTCCAGTTCTTGATCCAAAAACAGGACAAAAAACATATGATAAAAAAGTTATTAATCATTATACAAATTATCAAATTAATAAAGAAAATTTAACTCATAATGAATTAATGCATTTACATCAATTAAAACAAGAAGATCCAAAAAAATATTAAGTTTTAGGAATTGGAATGCCTGGAGCATTAGATGGTAGTATTTTTGCTAATTATTTATTTAGTAAATTATACGATTTTGAACCAGTTAATTTTAAAGCAGGTTTAGATTTAGGATATGCTGATTCACCATTAGGACATACTACTCATGCTATTTTAATGGGATTAGATAGAGATTATAAAAAAATGACACCATTAATGGAATATAAGCATAGTAATGCAGAAATGATACATAAAGATAGAACTAAGATTTTATATGAAATAGTACATTTTTATATTACTGCTGATACATTAAATAATATTCGTAGACAATATTACCCTGAGGCTAATTGATTAAGATTTAAACCAGTAGTAAAAGATGTTTGATATAGAACTGATAGAATTGATGCTATAATCATCCTGCTAAATAAGAATTATTTACAAATTAGTCAACGATTAACAACAGAGTTATTTAAGGATATGTTAAAAATGGAATGAAGAAAACCACCTGCCAATAAATCTACTTATAAATTAGAAGATAATAAATTATTTGATGATGGTTTTGATGCTATGACTTATGCTGTTATGGATATTATGGAATATTTTATAAAAACATTAGATAATCCATTTTTAATAAGTAAACAATTCGGAAAGCGAGGTTAAAATTATGGCATTTTGAAATATGCAACATAACCTATAATTGATAATTTTTCTCGTTCATCTTCATCTTGTACCCAATTAAAACTAGTACCTTTTAAACGATCATAATTTACTAATTCGCCAGTTCTGACATCTGATACTGACATATCTAAATATTGACCACTTCTTTGTGCTAATTGAATATAACCTTTATATCCCATTTGAAATTGAGCTTGATTAACTCATTCTTGTATTTCACGACCATTAATAATTCTTGTTATTTTTGTATTACGTATAATGTACGATGAAGCTCCAAAAAACAACTCTTGTTAGGGTTGTTTTTTTATTTGAAATAAAAAATCCCTAAAAGGAGGTAATGATAATTAAACAACAAAAAATATGTGATGTTAATGATTTCTATAAAGCAGTATCATTCATTACCGAAGAATTTTTATCAAATAAAGTTTTATGAACTTGTGAAAAACATAAATATTTATTAAATAAAATAAAAGATAAAACACAAAAACAGTTTTATCAAAAACTAGAAAATTCAAAAATTATCTTTGATTATGAAACTGGTTCTTTTAAACTTTGATTTTATAAAACAACTTAATGCAGGGTGGAACAGTTATTTTAAATAACTAAGTGTTTTTTTCCACATAGGCGGTCTAGCCCAGCGGTAATCAGTCCGTAAATAATAGACGCTTTAACAAGCGATAGTCGTGATAAGTGCGAGGTCAACATCAAACGACAATAAATATTGAGATGGCCACTTTATAAATAAATTTGCGATAGATATTATCCCATTAGAGGATGACAGAGGTTTTAAAAACCACAAAGTCAGCATTAGGCTCTTCAAGGTGCAAGTGAATTTATTTTAAAAACTGAACGCTTTGACCTGAAATGGTGCGGATGAAGAGAGAGAATTCTCTGGCATTATCTTATAAAAACAACTGTCGATTATTAAACATTAAACAATAAAACATACCGCCACCGCTCACCCGCAGTGAAGCGGATGGCGTAGTAAATAAATAGATAAATACTTAATTATATAACTAACTCTCGCTTTGGCACTTTCACTTGGGAGTGAGTGCCAGCGAGTTAAAAATAGGAGGTAAATATGACAATCAAAAATCTAATATCAATATATATGTACAATGATTTTTGTATTAATATATTTGATAATAAAACAGGGCAAAAAGAAAATATTAATGATGATATTAATTTAATTAAAAATGAAGAAGCACATTTATTAAATCAAGAAATAACTTATTTTGATATTAAAGAACAAAAAGGAAGAAAATTAATAGAAATATTAATAGCAAAGAACGAGGTAAATTAGTATGTGAAAAGATGAAAATGGTTATGTTTATACTGAAGAAGATTTATTTAATATGGCATTAGAAGAATGTCATTCAGAAGAAAGTGCTTATGAATATATTGATAATTTAATTAATGAAATGGAATTAGAGGAAATTTAATTATGGCAGATTTAAAATTAAATAATGAAGTTAAAAATATTACGTATCCATTTTATTTAAAAGGAAATAATTTTAAAGAATTAAGTTTAAAAGCATTAACAATTAAAAAATGAATTGATGAAAATGGACAAGAATTAGCAGAATTTATATATCGACAACAAGCTTGATTAATAAATGGAGAATATAAATCACAATCACTAAAAGATTTAAAATTAGTAGTTTCAAAAATTGATTATATTTTTAGAGAACCATTAGAATTAATAAAATCTTTTAAAGATGAATTAAATTTTATTAGAAAAGATATTTTGAATTTAGAAAATAATATTAAGAATAATCATGATTCTTTAAAAAATAATGTTATTAATATTCAATTTCAAAAACAAAATGAAATTATTGAAACTCATAAAAAAGAACAATTTTTAGAAATTAAAAGTGTAGCAAAACAAGAGCAAGAATTAAAAATTATTACTAGTAATTTTCGGAAAGAAAAATTATTAATTAAAGATATTGAGGTTATTGGTATTAATGATGATTTTTTACAAAATGCTGATAAATTAGAACTTATTAATCTTATTAAAAATTATTTAGTTGTTGATGAACAAATTGTTAAAAATGAAATTAAAGATCAGTGAGATAGTAATAAAGATATTAATTTAATTGGGGTTAAAGGTATTAATTTTAAAATAAATAAAGGAGAAAAATAATATGGCAAATATTGTTGAATTTTTAAGAACAGATAAAGCAACAGAATGAATAAAAAGTAAATTTTCTAATGAAAATGAAATTGCAAGATTTAAAAGTAATATAGTTGCAATATCAAATAGTAATGAATTATTACAAAAAGCAGATCCAAAAACAATTATGACTGCTTGTTATCAAGGAGTTTTATTAAATTTACCAATGGAAAAACAATTTGGTTATGCTTATGTAGTTCCATATAATACTAAAATAACAAGAATTATTAACGGTCGCGAAATCCAAGAATGAATTAATCAAGCTCAATTTCAAATAGGTTATAAAGGTTATATTCAATTAGCACAAAGAAGTGGTCAATATTTAGATATGTCAGTATCAGATGTTAGAGAAAATGAATTAGTAAATTATGATCGTTTAAAAGGAACTAGTTTTAATTGAATTCAAAATGAAGATGAAAGAGAAAAATTACCAATTATTGGTTATGTAGCATACTTTAAAATGGTTAATGGTTTTGGAAAAACTTTATATATGAAAAAAGAACAAATGGAAAATCATTTTATGAAATATTCTAAAACTTATGCTAAAAATAAATCATTTTATATTGCTAGTTTTGATGAAATGGCATTAAAAACAGTATTAACATCTTTATTAAGAAAATGAGGTATTATGTCTGTTGAATTACAACAAGCTTATAAATCAGATCAGGCAGTTATTACAACTAATGATGAAAAGATTTATATTGATAATGATAGCAATATAAGCATAAATAAGGGTCAAATTAGTAATGAAAATATATCAAGTGAAGAAGTGACAGATAATAATTTAGTTAAAGAAGAAGATATATCAAATGTAGTGCCAACAATTAATAATAACAACGATGAGGAATGAGCCACTTGATAAAAATAGGTATTGACCCATCAGGAACAGGTACTACTGCTATTGTTATTTATGAAGATAATAAATTAATTGAAAAATTAGAATTTACAAATAAAAATTGAAAAGAACAATATGAATTTATTAATGATAAATTGTTTGATTATGAAGAAAAAATTAATATTGAAGATTGTTTATATACATCTGCTAATGCTAGTAAAGATAGAGATGATTTATTAAGATTACTGGGTGCGATTGAAAATACTTGAGTTAGTTATAATTGGGTATCACCTAAACATACTAAATCAGTTGTTAAAAATATGGAAAATTTAAGTAAATATAATGATAGTTGTATATGAAAATTTGATAAAGATACTAATTTAACTTATCAATATGGTAAAGGTTGAAAATATAATAATGATAAAATAAGTAATCATTTACGAGATGCAATTATTATTGCTAATTATGAAAGTTAATATTATGAAACATTCATATAATCAAAAAACTGGAAAATATTATTCTTGCAAAATTAGGAATGTTAATATTTACTTAAATAAAAACGAAGAAAAAGTTTGAAATGAATTAAATTTTAATACTTATTCTCAAAAAATAGAATATCTTATTAACTTTTATATAACACATTATAAAGGAAATAAAGAATATGAATAATTATATTTTATGTTATCGATCTGAACAAGGTAATCGCCCTTGTAAAAACCCTCGTGGTGAATATATAATTGGGATTGATAAACAAGATGTAGATATTAATTCAACTGAATACTGAGAATATTATAAAAATAATTATGGAAAAAATAATTTAGTTATTTGTAAAGTTAAAAATTTAGACTTAATATTAGAAAATAAAAAATAACCAATTAAGGTTATTTTTTTTAAATACTATTTGTTAGTTTTTTAATAGCATCTTTTTGTGCTTGTTTTTTGTCATTTACTTTAACTTGTTTTTTAACATTTTTAATTTGACCTGTTTTTAATGCTAATTCTGTTGCATAATCAGGTCCTCGTAAATGTTTTTCGTGAGCAATAACAGCAGTTCTTAATTCTCTAATTTCTGCTTTATATTTTTTAATTTTTTTAGCAGATAATCCAAGAATACCAAGACTACCCATTCCACCAGCACCCGCTAACACAAGTAAAGCAATTACTATTTCATTACTAATTTCCATTTCTTTATTTCCTTTCTTATCCTTACTCAAACAGTGGCCATCCATTCTTTCAGAACAAAATAATTTATAAATTAAACTATATATAACCACCCAAAAATATCAACCGCCCCTATATATAGTTTATTTTAAATTTAATTCTTTGTTATTTTCTTCTTGTTTTTTAGTATATTCATCTTGCATATTTTTAAATATTTCTTCTGTTATACCATCCAAATTATTTCATTGTTTTGCTATTCTTGGTTGAATAACACGAGAATTAATTCGACAATCTAAGCAATGTCTTAAATGGTCTTTTTTTCATTTTGATTTATCAATTCAAATAATAATTAAAGAAATTATTAAAGTAATTAAAGGTAAAATTGTAAATACTAATCCCATTTTAGATATTTTTAATCGTGGAATATCAATTTTCATATCTACTTTGGGTTTACTACTAGCAACAAATATACCCTGAATTCCGTGTGTAAATAAAGGTGTTAATAAAATAGCAATTCCATTACCTCAATATTGACCATAATTATATCAATTAATATTATCTTTTATTGCATTGATCATGCCATATTCTAATCAACAATTTAATGCTAAAAATATCAATGTATAAAAACTAACTACTCAACTACGAATTTTATATTTTCTTTCTAATTCTCTAATATCTTTATGAGTTCAATTATAAGTCGGAATAGGGTCTTTTTTAAATCAATTTCAAGGTAAGGCACCTTTTAATCAAGTTGTTTTATCTTGTTTCATTATTAACTCACCAATTTTCTTTTAATTTTTAAATTACCTATTTTTATATTTTCAAAAGAACTAATAAGACCATTTGTGTCAATATACCAACCTGAAACACCTTTACTAGATGATACAACAATTCCACAACCAATATCAAAATCTTCTTTAATTTTGTCGAAAACTCTTGATGAAATAAAAAAAATCATCAATATGACAATTTGAAAACTAATTTTGTGTAAGATTATGATTTTGCTTTAAATTTTTTAAACGTTAAAATATAATACCGTTGATTGTTGGTTTGGTGTTAAACCTTTGTGTTGGTATTTTCATTTTCAGAGCTTTAAATAATTTTGAATATTAGTGAAACCCAAACCATGATAATGAATTAAGGCTTCTTTAAGACTGGATTGTAATTTACTAATCTTATTTAACTTTTGATAACTAGTATCAGGGTTTGTACTAGTTTTGGTGGAATATAGAGTAGAATTTGTTTGTTTTGCTACTAATAAATATAGTGGTTGCATATCAGAAATAATTATTGATTTTTCTTTAATTAGTTGCTTATTCATATTTTCAATAATCCATTGTTTTTGTAATCTTTTGGTATTGGTGGATTGAACAAAAATATTATTATTGCTATCAACTGCCATTTGAATACAGCATTTGGTATCAGTTGAAAATGGATCGAGATGAGTTTTTCGTTTATCAAATTTATCTTTAAAATTGCCTTTATGAATTTCTTTAATAAATGTTTCATCCATTTGGATTTGACCATTTAATTTTTTAAATTTTAACTGTGTATTTTCTAATTGTTTTGATTGCATTAATTTTTGTCGATTATATCAAGCGGTTTTTGGGGTTGTTTTAATAAAACGAGAAATTATTTTACTAGATTGTCCTAACAATGAAATTTGAATTAATAAATTTCACTGTTCATAATTTAAATGACTTCAATAAGTAAAATGATGACGAAATGCATCAAAACTAGCACGACATTTTTTACATAAATATTTTTGTTTTCCTTCGGAATTATGACCATTTTTAACACAATGAAAAGATTTGCAATTAGGACATATAATGCCTTTATCTCTAAATTTTTGATCAATTTCATTTAAACGTTTTTGTTTTTTAATTAAGTCTGCTTGTTGTTTTATTTTTTCATAAAATTCTAAAAATTGATCATCTGTTAAGCTATTTATTAATTATGTAATTATTTTTTTCATCATTTATTTACCTCCATATATTAAAAATATACCTAATTTTAGGTATATTTTATAAATATCAAGAGTTTTCGACAAAATTAAAGAAAAAAGTTATTCACCGATGTTAATTATCTTTGAATATGAAAAAAAATATGATGAAAAGTTTCCATTTTCACATGTAACACTTTACAAATATATTGAACATGGAGTTTTTGATGAAGAAGATAGTGAAATTAAGAAAAAATTACCATTTAAAGGCTTTAATTTTGTCGAAAACTCTTGATGAAATAAAAAAAATCATCAATATGACAATTTGAAAACTAATTTTGTGTAAGATTATGATTTTGCTTTAAATTTTTTAAACGTTAAAATATAATACCGTTGATTGTTGGTTTGGTGTTAAACCTTTGTGTTGGTATTTTCATTTTCAGAGCTTTAAATAATTTTGAATATTAGTGAAACCCAAACCATGATAATGAATTAAGGCTTCTTTAAGACTGGATTGTAATTTACTAATCTTATTTAACTTTTGATAACTAGTATCAGGGTTTGTACTAGTTTTGGTGGAATATAGAGTAGAATTTGTTTGTTTTGCTACTAATAAATATAGTGGTTGCATATCAGAAATAATTATTGATTTTTCTTTAATTAGTTGCTTATTCATATTTTCAATAATCCATTGTTTTTGTAATCTTTTGGTATTGGTGGATTGAACAAAAATATTATTATTGCTATCAACTGCCATTTGAATACAGCATTTGGTATCAGTTGAAAATGGATCGAGATGAGTTTTTCGTTTATCAAATTTATCTTTAAAATTGCCTTTATGAATTTCTTTAATAAATGTTTCATCCATTTGGATTTGACCATTTAATTTTTTAAATTTTAACTGTGTATTTTCTAATTGTTTTGATTGCATTAATTTTTGTCGATTATATCAAGCGGTTTTTGGGGTTGTTTTAATAAAACGAGAAATTATTTTACTAGATTGTCCTAACAATGAAATTTGAATTAATAAATTTCACTGTTCATAATTTAAATGACTTCAATAAGTAAAATGATGACGAAATGCATCAAAACTAGCACGACATTTTTTACATAAATATTTTTGTTTTCCTTCGGAATTATGACCATTTTTAACACAATGAAAAGATTTGCAATTAGGACATATAATGCCTTTATCTCTAAATTTTTGATCAATTTCATTTAAACGTTTTTGTTTTTTAATTAAGTCTGCTTGTTGTTTTATTTTTTCATAAAATTCTAAAAATTGATCATCTGTTAAGCTATTTATTAATTCTGTAATTATTTTTTTCATCATTTATTTACCTCCATATATTAAAAATATACCTAATTTTAGGTATATTTTATAAATATCAAGAGTTTTCGACAAAATTAAAGAAAATCTTTAAAAGTTTCTAAAAACATATATGGTAAAATTGAAAATTGACATCATATTTTATATTCAAATTTAGAACTATCAAAATTTTTAATTTGATATGTTAGACTACTATTTGGATTAAAATCACTAGTATCTACAAATTCTCAATTACTACTACTAATAAGTATATCACCATTACCTAATAATGAATTACCATTAATAGTTTTAATATTTTCACCCGATATTAATTGATCTTGTTTTAAATCAGAAACAGTAATCTCATTTTTATCATTTTTAATAATATATTTATTATCAATTTTAATATCACTACCGCCACTTTGTTTTGCTTTTCAAACATTATTTTCATAATAAATCGTATTATTATCAAAGGGAACAATAAGTTTAATATATTCGTTATAATCAATTTTAGAAAAGTCATTAATAGTAGAATAAATAATATTTATTGAATTATCAGTTTGTAATCGTTCTTTTAATCAAAATAATAATGTTGGATAAAAAGTTTTTTTACTAATATGTTTATATTATTCTTCTCATGGATGAGCATAATTATCTAAACTATAATTATAAGGTCTAGATACTGTTTTACTAGATATAATATCAATTATTTCACCGGCTAATTTTAAAGCATTTTTAACATCACGAGTAATATTTTCATTTGCCTCAGGGTCATTAGTTTGTGAATAAGAAACCCCACCTTGTGAAAATGAAGCACTACCAGTTAAATCATTAACTCCTTTTGGTAAATATCAATTTATAACTGCTAATAAACAAGCAGATTGAATATAACTTAATCATTTATCATATTCAATTAAACCAGTATTATCTTTTTTTACTCAAGGAAACAAATCTTTTTTATTAATTTTATCTGAAATTGTTCCACCTGATAATCTATCCATTCATAAACTAGTTTTTAAAATAGCATTATAAATTAAATTATCATTATAAGCAGATTGTTTACGATCATTAATAGGTTGTCAAAGTTTACTTGCTTTAACATCTTCAACTGTTATAAATAACAAATTAATTAAATTATTTTCCATATAAAACACCCCTTAATTGATTACGATATTTATTTTTTAAATTACTTGGCTTATAACTATTAACTCTTGTTTTTGTTTTCTTAATTGTTTTAATAGTTTGATTAGCTTTGTAAAACATATTTTTAACTGGTGTTTTATATAAATTCTTAATATTTTTAACATCACTTCGGCGTTCACGATATCATTTTTTATTATTAATTTCACCAGCAAAATTAAAATTAAAATGTCCAATCTTTAAATTATTAATAAACTTTTTAATTTGTTGTAATTTTTGAACTGTTGGTAATGTTAATTTAGTAGTTCCTTTGGGATATTTTTCTTTTAATGCTTGTGGTAATCGTTTTTTAATATAATTTCTTAAATGACTAGGTAACCATTTTCTTAATCAATAACGCCAAAATAAAGTCCCTGCATTAGAAACAGCATTACTTAATAATTTTCATATTTCAACTGGAACACTAGGATAAACATATGGACCATAAAATTTTGGATGTTTTGCTGTTTTTGTATATATTAAAATAGTTAAATTACCTGTTAAAGTTAACTTATTTGTAATATTAAACATACCACTATCAAGTCAACTACTATTTAAAGGCTGTCAATTAGTATTTAGATAATTTTCATTTTTAAATTGTTCTCTATTTTGAATATTATTATCTTTTTCTAATTGACTTAATATTTGTTGTATTTCTTTTTTATGACCTTTTTTAATTAAATCTAAATAAGTAAAAGGATTTAATCATTGATAAATATCTTCAACTTTACTTGTAATTTTATTATATTTATCAGTAATATAATTAATTGGTTTTAATATTTTATTTTGAACTTGATTAACTCTATTAATTAAATTTACAAATTTACTTATTAAAGGTTTATTTTCTAAATTAGATACTAATAAAGTTAAAACGCGTAATATTAGTAAATTCATTGTTTATTAAGAATTTTTAATTACAACATCAATGGGGTTTGTTTGACCAGTAGCATTGTTTTTACCTTCAATTTGAACTTCAACAGTTTTGTCATTTTTAATATTAATTGGTCAATCTTCACCCTTAGCTTCAATAAAGTAATCATAATCATTTTCTGTTAAAAAATTATTTACCGCTTTTACTGATTTTAAAACAACATCTTTAAATTGTGGTTTTAATTGTTCTGCTGTTGTTTGAGTTGGATCGTCAACATGAATAGTTGGTTTATCTAATTTATTAATCCCACTAATATCAATTTTATTTGATGATGGAATTACATAATCAACAGGAACTCTAAATGTTTTATTAAGATTACTTTTAGCAGTATTAATTTCATCTTGGGTTGGCGCTTTTTCTAAAATAATTTTACATGTTTTTGGATATAAAATTGTTGGTGTTGCATATTGTACTTTACCAATTCATTTAGGGTTAGCAGTATCATTATCTAAAACTTGTTGAATAGTATCCATATTAATTGGATAAGCTCATACTTGTTTATTAATAATTAAACCATTTACATTAGTAAAATTATAACCTTTATCACGGTTAACTTGTCCTTTTGTATATGTTTTTTCTAAATGAAAACTTTTAGATACAGGAATACCCATTGCGGTATTTTCATATAATTCACCATTAACCATTGCTTTTAATTGGGCTTGTGAACCAATCACTTTTAAATACGCAGGTGTTAATCCTAAATAGGCTCTACGACCTAAAACCATAAACATTTTATCAGTTGGCAATCCAAAATATAAATTACTAATTTGATTTGTTAATTCAATCAAAGTTTCATTTAATGTAAAGAATGCCTTATTTGCATCATCAGCATTTTCTGCTGTATAACTACGAAATGGAATTACTTCATATTGACCATCTGCTAAACAATAATCATAAATAGCCTGAATTAATTCACATTCTAAATTAACAAATTTATTTTGTACAACACTAGAAATAGCATCAGCAATAACACCATTTTTAATATTTTGTTCTATTAATGCTAAGTCAAAAGCCTCATTCATTAATTTTAAATTAAATCTCTTATCAATCGGAACTGGAATTCTTGTTAATCCCATTGTTTGAGTTGCCCCACCATTTGGTAATGAATAATCATCTTGTCATACCACACGATGAGTTAAATTATATAGTGCTTGTCCTGCATTAGGTAATCAAGCAACTTGTTCTGCGGTTGCAGTAGCATACTGCATAATACTTGCATATTAATTATATAAAGGTCCACGCAATAAAGCATTAACCATATCAACATAGGCTTTTTGACCTGTTGTGTTACCTTGTAATGTAAAAGGTACTTGTGGCAAATTAATTGTTGCCATAATTTCACTCCCTTATTATCTAAGGTTTTTAAGTGTATAATCAGTTAATTTTTTAATTTCTTCAGGAGTATATGCTCCTTTTTCTTTAATAGTTTCAATTTCATCATTTTTATTTTCAACCGATTTTTCAATCATTTCTTTAATTAAATTAGTTGGTGAAACTGATGGTTGTTCTTCAACAAACAAATCAGGTTTTAATTCTTTTAAAGTTTGCATTTTTTCAATTAAAGAATTACCACTAACTTTATCTAAATTAGTTTTAATATCTTCAATTTTAGTAGGTGGAATATCTTTAAAAGCTTTTAATTCATCTAATTCATTAGCAACTTTTAAATACTCTTCTTTTGAAATAGTATCTTTTCGTTTTTGTATTCCCTCAATAATTTGTTTTGTTTCATTATGAAATTCATTTAAAATATTATCAGCTATTTCTTCACTTAAACCTTGTTCGATTAATTGTTCTTTTGTAAGTGCCATTTTATAAACTCCTCTTTTTTTATTCTTGTTCGAATAACAAGTCAGCATAAGTCTTTTTAAGGCGGAAAGCATAAACCGTAAATTACTTTTTTGTTAAAAGGATAAACCGTTATAAGTATTTTACACTATTATTTTATTAATACAATACTTTTTATAAATAAAAAAAATCACTAAACTTAACTTATTTTATTGCTAATTTATCCCTTAAAACGCGTAATAAGAGATATTTTCTAAGATAAAATTTTTAAAATAATTCCTAATTTTGCTTGCTTATATATATATATATATATATAATTCGGGTAAATCTTGATAAAAAGTTTCAAGATTAAGAAAAGGAGAAATACAAGTAATGAAAAAATTACTAAGTTTATTAAGTGTATTAACAATTAGCGGAACAGCTGTCCCAACAACAATTGCCGCTAGTCCTTATCAAGATCAAGAAAAATTATTAAAACGTAATAAAAGATGGGGCGAAGTTCAATGAATTCAAATTGCACAACAATGACGCAATGCTGAACTAGAATATCAAAGAGCTGGGGAAGAATTTCAAAGAACACAAAATCATACAGCCTTTAGTAAAGCTCAACAACATTTTTTACAAGCTCAACAATCATTTAATAATTCAAAAAATGAATGACAACAAGGATTAAAACAGTGAGCAAATGAAATTACACAAGAACGCAATCAACAATGATGAAATAATATTAAATCAGAACAAGCAACTCAATCGGAAATACAGTGAGTTACTAATAAAACGGTGGCTTTAGCATTAAAATTAGGTACAAATAATGTAAATAAAAATAAAATAGTTGAAATTTATTCGAAAAAAAAATAACTGTAATTCTGAAGTATCAAAAGCAGCTATAAATGGTGCTGTTGGTGGAGCAGTTGGAGGTGCGATTACATCATCTCCTTCAGACGTAACTGCTGAAGAAGCTTCAGCAGTTGCAAGGGCTCTTGCAGGAAGTGTTATTCCAGGTATTGGTACTATAGTTGGTGCTATATTTGGAGAGGTATAGTTGGATTTTTTGGGACTATTTTTGGTGGAGCTGCTTCTGGGGCAGCAGTAGGTGCAATTAGTGGTGCTGCCGGTGCTGCAGCAGTAGAATGTTAAAATTAAAAAGTAATTAAATGGAAATAAAACTTATTTCCATTTTTAATTAAATTACCAAAAAATAGAAAGGTACATAAAAATGAAAAAAATATTAAGTATTTTAGGAACAATAACTTTAATTGGAACAAGCACAACAAGTTTAGTTGCTTGTAATACACCACAAGAATATACAACCAAAGAATTAGCAAAATTAAAAGAAAAGAATAAAATAAATACTGCTAATCAAGAAATCAGAGACAACTTAGAATGAATAGCAAAACAGGAAAAACCATTTAGTGAGGTAGTAGATAATAAATGGTACTACATAATATATAAAGATAATTCTAATAATATAAAATTATCAAAAAGATTAAATAATAATCGATATACTAATATTGCTTTACCCTGGTCTCCATTATGAATAAAAGTTTATCGTTGAAATTTAGATACACAAGAACCTGATTTAATTATTGATGATAAAGGTAATTTAAAAGTTAAAGGTGAATAAAAAAAGAGATTTAATATCTCTTTTTTTATCTTGGTGTAATTGTAATTTTAACTGGGTTATCACTATTATTTATCATACCTAATAAACCCAAAGAATTTAAGTCTATTGTTATATTTTTGTCATTACCAAAATAAGGTCAATATCCAGCACCACCTAAAAATCTTAATTCTGGTTTTAATTTTTTTGAAAATCTAATTTTTAATTTTAAATCATTAGTATAATATCCTTGTAAATATGTTTCTTTAACTTTATCACCATCAGTGCTATATAACTTAGAAATTTGCAATAGAAATTGAAAAACCCCACTATTTTTTTCAGTCCAATAAACACTGTGATAATTATTAGTTCCTAAATCATCAGCGATACCTGTGTTAAAAATTTGAGGTTCATTAGTAATATTTTTTGTATATAAAGTTATTATATTATCAAAATTAATAATAGTATTTTGAGATAATCCCTCTTTTTTTAAAACAGCATTTGATAATAGTCCTAGACTATTATTGCAATTATTTTCACCCGCAGACAAATTAACATCTCTATCATAAATAAATCGCTTTATATCAGGTTTAAAACATCTAACTTGTAAATTATTAAGATTACTTATTTCTATTGTTTTATAAGAACTAATAAATTTATCAATACTTTGAATTGTTGGATCAATTTGTCTTAAATCAATTTCAGTTTCATAATAAGCATCATATAAATTATCTAAAAATAAATTACCACTATTAATACAATGTGGATTTACAATAATTTTTGTTTTTAATGCTTGTCCTGTTTTAGCATCTCAAATATCTTTTGTATAAGGTTGATAGTTATATGGTACTGGTGGGAGAACATATTCAGGGTAATTAAACGTTGGTATTTCATAGTTATGTGGTAATAAGAAACTAGTTTTATAATTAGTTGTCATATCGCGTAAATAATTATTTAAAGTACTTTTTGTTTTACCTCTGAAACTCCATACTGATAAGCGTAAATAATCTTCTTCATTATTAGTATATGGGTTATCAGCATAAAAGATAATTTCAAAATTACCTTTATATAATGCTTGGATTGAAAACATATCAATTATATAACTACAATTTGTTCCATCAGGTGTTTGTAAGAATTCGCAATCACTATCTTTTTCACTATCACTAACTGGTGTTTGAGCATCTACTGCTCTTACTAATTCATTAATTAAATATATGCGATTAGTTTTAGGATTTAATTGTTTTAAATTATAAGTTGAATAAGTTATTCGTTCTGTTGGTTTACCATCTTTTTTTAAAACATTACCTTGTATTTTATCAGTTAATAAAGTTGTAAACCCTAAACTAGTAGCATTTGCTCCAAAAATAGCACCGACTTTATCATTCCCTTGTTCTCTAAATATTTCAAATGGTAAATAACCTTTACCTTTTGATTTTTCAGACCAAAAGGCATCATTATAGAAACTATAAATATTAGCACTCATAAAGCCATTAAGTCATTGAAAATTAGGTCAAGTTTTTTCATCTTGGTTAATTACTCATCCTCAGGGAATACCAAATGAAATAAAATTTAAGAATTTACCAACTCCGCCTGGGATAGTAAAAGGATTAAATACTAACTTTTGTGTATAGTTTAAAGGTAATACGGTAATTTGACGATTAATAAAATTATTCATATTTAAAATATCTCAAACATTACATATACCCATTTTATTATATTAAATTTGAACTTGTCCAACTGTATTACCAAATTCATCTTTTCTTCTAAAATATGATGATGATTGGGTACTAATTATATTATTAACATCTTCATTATTTACTTTTATTTTATCTGGTGGAGTAATCATTCAATTTTTAGACCAATAAAATTTAGAGTCATTATCTTCTTTATGAATAGTTGTCCCAACCGTAGGATTAGTTGCTGTTGAACTTGCTTTATCAGTTATAACAATACCTTCACTATTTTTTTGATTTCAAAAGTCGTATCTACTTTCCATATCTTTTTTTCAATCTTCATAACCATTTATCATTGTTGGTTGAATACCTTGAATGTTATATCAACTTACTTCGGGTGATGCATAAGTATTTATTTTATCAGGTGGTGCAGGAAACATGTTATACATTAATAAATCACGGGAATTCATTACTTTTTTATTAAATTCACCTTTAATAATTGGTCGGCCAATAACAGGCATATCAAAAAAGATAGGGTTACCATAAAATTTAACTGCCATTGCTCTAACCCCCGGGTCTTTTAATAAAATCTCATCTAATTCAACAATACCTTTATTTAGTTTTTCATCATAAGTTATTTTAGGAAAACAATAACCCTCACCTGGGGCACTTGTTTGTATAAATTGTCGTACTGATAAACCACTATTACTAATTTTGTCATTAATACTTGAAAATGTAATTTCTTGTCATAAAAAACTACCATCATAAGGTGAATAATAATTAATAACATTAGATGGATATAATCATTGTCTATCTTGTGGAGAAGAATTAATATCACCACCACCAATATTTAATCCACGGTCATTAAATACAGTATAAAAATTATAATAATCATTAATATTTAAGTTTTCAGCATCTTCATCTAAAATTAATAAAGTATATTGTCTTTCTGTTGATTGTTGGGTAAATACTTGTTCAAATTTAGCTTCACCAAATTGAATAGAACTTCTATCATCAATCATATAAGCATCTCAATATTTACCAACTTTAACTTCTTTGGTATAAAAATTATCGGCTTTATTATCATTATTAATAAAATAACTTAATTTATATTGATTTGAGTATTCTAACATTCTATTAATATCATAAATATTTTCACCATCAATTAATTTTCAATAAATATTATTATTTTCATCTTTTAATTTTATCGCAAAAGGTGTTTCATTATTTACTCATATAGTTGAGTTAATTGGTTGTTTATTAAAATCATCAATCGTTAAAATATTAATTTCTTCACCTTTATATTTTTGGACTATTTTTAAACTATCTTGTCATTGAGCTATAGTACTTTCCATATTATCAAATATTCTTGAATAACTACCATAATCACTAGGTTTAGCATTATTAGGTTTTCAACCTGTTTCAGTATCAGGTATATATGAGCTATAAACATTAAAAGGAAATACCATTCAATGTCTATTATCTCGTATATTTTCTCTAATATCTATTAAAGTATCATGGGCCTGTCTTCTTAATTCTTCCATAACACCTGGGTTAATTCTACTCATTTGTTAATTCTCCTTAATTTCTGTTCTACCTTGTACTGCATTTTGATTATTACCAGTTTCATCATATTCCATTAATTTATTATTATGTTCTATTTCTTTGGCTTGAATTTTATCTTGTCATGCTTCTACTTTTTCAAAATATTTAGTTGCTTCTAATTCATCAATATTATCATATTCAGTAATTGCTCTTATTGGTTCCAATGTGCCATTATCTAATCTAGCAGTAATTAATTCATTTTGTCGCATTTGGTCAACTAAACTAGCACTAATAAAATCAAAACCATATTCTCGTTCACCAACACCATCTCATAAACCATAATATTTTAAAACAGTATCAAACATTTTAGTATAGTATTGCTTACGATATGCTTGTAAATATGCTTGTTTTTCTAAGTCTTTTGTTTTAGTTAATAATGACTGTGTTTTATTTTGGTCATTATCTGATTTATCACCAAAAGGACTAGAAAAATGACATGCTAAGTATACTTGTTCAATAATAGCTTTTTGGTCTTCGGTATATGTTTCTAAGGTTGGTGTACCTTGTACTACTTGTAAAGATTGGGATAATTGACCATCAACTGCTGATTGACCTGATTGAATAAAAATATCATCAAAAGCATCTTGTAATACTTTTTTATTACCCTTGTTATAAGCAGTCATTAAATCATCATCTAATATTCCATATCAATGCGTACGATTTGCTCATCTTTCTTTTGATTTAATATTAAAACTATCTTCTAAATCAAATTGTAATTTATAACAATTTGCCATTGTAGGTCATGGGTTTAATGTAGTTGATGTTGATAAGAATAATGGATTAGGTTCATTTATCATTTCTCAGAAAGGTACTATACCTAATTTATTTTTAAATTCTTGTACTAAAACAGGTTTAACATTATCTTTAATTTCTGTTTTACTTTGCCCAACAACTACCTCATTATTTTTGGGTCAACCTTTAATAATTATTTTATCTTTGGTACAAATTAAATTTAAAATAAAACCACTATCTGATTGATGATAATTTAATCAAATATCAGCACCTTGTTCAATTTCATTTATTTTACTTACACGAGATGTAAAGTTAAAAGGGTTAATTCATAAATCAATATTTCCATCTGATGTTTCTAATAAACCAAAAATAGTTTTGCCCATTAAACTTGCTGTTAATTCATTTTTATCTAATTTTTCTTTTATTTTATAAGTTTCATATCATCAATTTAATTTTTCTAAAATATCTTTACGATGCGACTTAAATAAAATATCTTTACCATTTATTAATCGCATTTGATGGCGAGCAATAATATTGGCTAAATTAATAGTTCAATCATAATTATAAAATTTTAAAACACTATTAATATCATTTAAGTTTGGTAAACTAGGAAAAGTATTATTCATTGTTATTTTGCTCCTTTAATTTTAAAATAAGTGCATAATTAATAATATTTACTGTTAATAAACTAGGTTCATTTGCTAAAACTTGTACACATACTTTAACTTTTTGATATTTCTTAATATATTCGTTATATAAATTTAATTTACATATTGCGATATTATCTTTTTTTAATTCTTAACAAAGTCTTTTTTTAACTTGTCCACAAACAGACATATATGGTCTTTTTGCATTAATTACACGCTCATCATGTATTACATAAATATCTTTTTTCATTAAGTTATTCACTCCCTTTGTTGTCATAATTTATAATCTGCTGAACTATTATGTTTAACCATATTAACTAATTCAAAGTGTAAAGCATAAAAATCACTATCAAATGTATCATCATATAAATCTAACATTCTCTCTTCTCTGGCATCTGGTTTATCTTCTCATTGAATTAATTCATATTGGGTTTTACTTACAGGACATTTTTCTCATAATCATTTTAATTGATTAGTATTTATTAACATTGTAAATGCTTCAATACGATGTCTTATTTTAAATTTCTGCTTTTGTGCTGGTTTAAAATTCATGTATTGACCAAAAGTATAATTATATTTCTCTCGGTTTAAACTTTCTAATGTTGCATAAGCACTATCATCAACATTAATTGATATTCCTTGTTGTATTAAATTAAAGTATTGGTTTAATTGATTGTTGTAAAACTCTAAAATATCTTTAACCTGTTCTAATGGTCCTTTAAATTGTTGCGTAGCATTTGAGTGTGCATATTCTGCTACTTTATAGGCTTTTTTATCAAATGAATTATATATTCAAAAACTCGCTGCTGTTGTATGCCCTTTGGGGCTAGTAGAGTTTGCTAAGTCAACACCACCTAATAATTTAGTTGGTTGAATAATATCTGTTGCTTGCATAATATCAATATATCTTGCAAAAATTGAACCACTAGTATTACCAGGCAATCCTCAACTCCATACTCTTGCTCTTTCAATATCTAATTGTTCTAATCTTAATTGTTCATTAACTTTATTTTGTGGTAATTCATAATTAAGTCTTCAACTAGAATAATGAATAATAATTTTCATATTTCATTTTTCGATATAATTAATTTGTTCATATTTACTACGCATTATTTCTTCATTAAAAGGCATTAATTCATTACAATAACCAACAATATATCTTTTTAAGCTTTCGGGGTTACATGTATTAATTGTTATTTTATTTTGATAACCACGAATAGCAAATTCTAAATCACTTAAATCTTTTTGTTGAAATTGATCACATTCTTCTATTCAATCAATAACTAATTTATATTTATTTAAATCAGCAAAAGCTTTTAATTTTTCTTTTCGACTTGGTGAATGTAAACCTTTACAATATATTTTGCTACCATTTGATAAAGTAAAAGTAAAATTTGATAAATTAATAGTATAAGGAATATTATTTTCATCTAACATATTTCATATATTTTGAAATACACTATCTTTTAAATCTTTACTCCAATACATACTAGCAATGATACAAATTGGTTCTTTAATCAATAAACTAATTTTTAATAATTCACCAAAAATTTTAATATTTGAAATAGTCTTACCACTATATCGTGTTCCAATTTGATTAATTTCATTAACTAACTCATATTTCTTAGCAAAGGGATATTTATTACCAATACTACTATTTTGTAATAATCAATAAGGAGTTTCTAACAAATAAGTAAAATGATTAAGCATTATTATCACTTTCTTTTTTAATATCTCTAATATCAGTTTGTAAATTAACAATTATTGGTTGCTGATTATTTAAGTTTAATTCTTTTTCAAGTTCTTTTTCTTGCAGTGAATATTTATAATTAAATGCACGCTGTCAATATAATTTATCACCATCAGGTGTTTTCATCATAAAATTAATTATTTCACTTTCAATTCTATCAACTTGTTTTTCAAGTAAAGGAACTATCTTTTCGCTCTTGTAATTTTCGTGCTTTCATCTGTTAGAAAGATTGAATTCATTGGTTAAATCATTCAAAGTATATGGTTTATTGGGTGATTTATTTTCTCAAAATTGCTCTATTTTACGATAAAAAGTTGCCAAACTTGCTTTATTTGGATTAAATTCTTTCATTTTTTACTCCTTTTTGCATACTAAAATTGCTATTATTTAATGAATATGATTAAATAAAAGAGTAAATAAAAACTATGAAAGAACCATCGCGGTTCTTTTTATTATTTATATTTTACATCAAAATAAAAAAAAGTAAATTACTTTACTTTTTATTTTAGTATACAAGCATATAGAGATAAATTGGAGCTTGTTACAATATAATTATATAATTAATAATATATTTGTCAATAATTTTAATTTAAAAAAATGTGAAAATTTATCTTTTTTATAAATTTAATGTATAACTATTTTTATAAAAGAATTGGAGGAAATATAGAGTAATGAAAGATTATACACATGTAAAATATGATGAACTAAGATTTTTTAAGGATTTATTTTTATCTGATAGTTGCAAAAAGAAAAATGGCACACTTAATTTATCTGAAATATCAAGACAAACAGGAAGAGATATTAATACTGTTAAAAGAGAAATTAATAGATTTACAAATATAGAAGATTATAATGCCCGTGAGGCACATGATTATTATTATAAAAAACGACAAAAGTGTATTAAAAAAATACCTACATTTACAGAAGAACAACAAGAATTTTTAAATTTACGATTTAATATTTTGGGTGATTCACCAGCAGAAATTATTCAGCGATTTTTAATAAAATTTGGTATCAAATTTCCTGCCTGTCTTAAAACATTTTATAAATGAATTTTTTTAGGTCTTTTGGGTTTGTTAAAGAAAAATTTATTAAATGGTGGTAGAAGAAATAGAACAAAGAAAAGACCTGATAATCGTGGGAAATTAGATGAAAGATTTAAATCAATATGAGATATTGAAAATAAAGAAACAGATGTTGGTTGATTTGAAATGGATACCGTAGTTGGAAAAGAACATCAATCTAGTTGTTTAGTTTTTACAGAGAAATCAAGTAAAAAATACTTTGCTATGAAATTAGAAGAACATACTGCTAATGAAGTTTTAGAAAAACTTAAACATATAGTTAGAATTAATGGTTTAGTTGGAAAAATTAAAGGAATAATAACCGATAGAGGAAAAGAATTTAGTAAGTTTGAAGAAATGGAAAAGATTACTGGTTCTAATGTTTATTTTTGTGACCCTGCTTCGCCTAATCAAAAACCATTAATTGAAAGACTAAACCGTGAATTTAGAAAACGATATGGTAGGGGGACAGATTTTAATCTTGTTACGCAACAAGAAATAGATTTAGTAGTCGATATTATAAATGAAAAATTAAGGCCCGTTCTTAATTGAAGAACTTCAAAAGAAGTATTTTTAGAGAATTTTAGATAAGTTTATTTGAAGTAATTTAATAAATTATTTTTCAGTGTGTTTAAATATGCCAAAAATAGGGTAAATTTAAAAATAATTTATTTTTTTAAAAAAATAGTTGCACTTCTTTTAAAAAGTGTTATTATTAAAATAACAAGAGATAAATTTGGAGCTTAGATTTACATAATACGTTATATGGAACTACATAAGCATAACCAAATTTTTTTTCCATTGGTAAACCTAATAATGTTCCTTGATAACACGCAGTCATAATTGTTTTTGGGTCTGCTTTTTGTAATAATTCATTATTATTTGATATTGCAACTATATTACTTTTAAATCTTCTAATTTCATTTTCATCTGAAAAATTACTTTTTATTCAATCAGTTGCTACATCTGTTCTTAAAAAATCAACAATATTTGCCATATTATTTTTCTCCTTTATTTATTTTAAAATTAATACCTTTAATACCAATTAATTTAGTATCTGTATTTGTATCTCATTGTGCTTTAATTGTGTTTTTAAATAACTTCTCATCAACAATTAAATATTTAATTAATTGCTTTAATTCATATTGATTAGCATTTTCTAAAAAATCATTATCAATTCCAATTACTTCAATATCTTTAACTAATAATTTTTCTTTAATTATATTAATACCAACTTTTTTTAATTGTTTTGGATCAAGTGATTTATCAATTTGTTCAATTTTTTCCATTACACGAACTTGTTCATCTTGAATTTGATCCATATCAAGACCCATATCTTCACTTAAATTATTAGCTTCTTCAATTAATGCTTGTTTTTTTAATTCTTCTTCTTTAAATAATTATTTTTGTTTTTGGATTCGTGCTTGTGTCATATTATTTTTAATTTCAATTTTATGATTTTGTAAATAATTTTCAAATGTAATAATATTAGTACGAATTCGATTTAATTCATCTTTAAAATTTTTAATTAATTGTAGTGGTTCGCGAAATAATATATCAACTTTATCCATCGCTGATGGCATATCTTTTAAATGGATATTTTCATAATTAGTAGCATTTCAAAGATTACGATGTCGCATAATAAAATCTGCAAATTCCTGCCCGTTTTCATCAATTCAATTTTTAATAGGTAACGCTAGCATTGATAAATTTTCAAAATCTGATCCCTTTATTGAAAATTGATATATTACATTTTTAACAGTATTCTTAACAGTATCACTCATTATTCTTCCGCCTCTTTACTTTCTAATTTGTCATAATCGGAATTATTTTTTAAAACATAAGTATATTCATTAATATCTATTCATTCCATACAAGATGGACAATAATTATCATCATATAAAGTTTTACACTCATCGCATTGATATCAACTATCAAAATTTTCTTTATATAATTGTTGTTGATTATATTCTCTACTTTTGCTTGAATAAGTAATTTCTCTATTTGCTGTTAATAGCAAATCAATTTTACGGTCTTTTTCAATAAGTTCACTTTCATATTTATTTATTAAATCTTCTAATGTTCTTAATGATAAAGCACTATTACATAATTTAATTTCTTGTTTTATTTTTATAATTAATTTCTTAACTGTTTCTTCCATTGTTTTTCTCCTTTAATGTTTATATTTATTAACTATATTTTGATAATGTTTTTCACAAGCATATGTTCTTAATATTCTATTATCAAAACCTTTTTTATCAATTGTATATGATACTTTTTCTTTACAATTTGAATGTGGGCATTTCATAATTATTTTTTCTCCTTACTAGTTAATTTCTCATATTTTGAATTATCTTTTAATTTAATTATTTTATCTCAACAATAATCAGCAACATTAAAATCTTCTTTAAATAATTGTTTTGTTTTTAAATTATTAATTTCTTTATCTTTTTCATCAATTTTATCTCTTAAAAAATCAGATGTCATTTGTTCATTTGTAATTGCACTACTAATTTCATTTTCATAAAATATTTTAAATTCTTCAATTAATTCTAAAATTTGATAGGGTGGAACTGGAAATGATGTTTCCGAATAATATATTGTTATTTCATCTATTAATTCTTTAAATGTTTTCATTATCTTCTTCCTTTCTTGATAATTTATCTTCAATATGTAACGCTGCTGTTTTAGCATATTGTGAAACAAAACTATATTTTTTAGTTAGTAATTCAATTTCTTTATCTTTTTCAGCAAGTTCATTTTCATATGCTTGTAAGATATCAATTGTTTCTTCCAATTCTGTATCTGTAATTTCAAAATCTAAATATGTATACTCATTTTCATTAAGAAAATTTAATTTTTCTTCAAATCATTTAATTAATTCTTTAACTGTTTTTGTCATTTTCATTCTCCTTTACTAAATTTAAAAATATATATTTTAATACACTTGGTACTATTGAATTACCTAATTGTTTTTGAATTTGACTTTTGCTATTAACACTTAACATTTTTTCTAAATCATTTAATGTATAACCCATTAATAAAGTCATTTCATCTGTTGTTAAATAACGATATTTATCATTTAATATAACTTTGGTTCTATCTGCTTTTGTAGTTAAAGTAGGATATAATTTTTCATCAGCATTTGGACAATAATCTCAACTATTACGTGTACCATTTAATCGAATAAAACCATTATGGAAAGTTGTTCCTTTTGGAATTTCTTTATTACCTGGAATAGTTCAATTTACAATATCTTTAAATTGATATTCTAATAGTTTTTGAGTTGGTCAAGGGAATTTTCATATTCAATTTTCATTTAATTTACTTATAATAAATATTCTTTTGCGTTTTTGTGGTATTCCATAATCTTTTGCATTTAATATTTTATAATCTGTTTCATATCCAAGATTATTAAGATATTCACAATATTTTTGAATATTCTTAAAGTTTTTTTCACTTAATACATTATCAACATTTTCGTTAATAATTCATTTAGGTTTATAAAATTTAATGATTTTTAATGTATCTCATAATAAACTCGACCTAGTAACACTATCTTTATCCATTCCTTTTAAAAAACCTGCTTTTGATATATCTTGACAAGGTCAACCACCAATAATAATGTCAATTTTTTCCTTTGTAAGATTTGCTACATCAATTTTAGTAATATCATTTAAGTTTGGTGTTTTGTAATCATTATAGATTGCTCGATATGATTGTTCTGCATAATTATCAATTTCACTAAATCATATAGTTTTATGTGGAATATTTGCAAGTTCTAATGCTCTACGAGGAGTGCCAATATCTGCAAATAATTCTATTATTTTAAACATAAATTACTCAATTTTATCAACTTTTTCATTATCTTCATTTCCAATATAATTATTTTTAGGTTTGTCAAAATATAAATGAGTTAAATTATCTATTTCTTCGGGTGTTAATTTTTTATTTTCAACTTCAATTTCATAACGATCCATAATTGTTAAACCATAATCTTTATAACAATCTGGGTAATTATCAAACATTTCATTTAATAAATCTTTTAAATTCATCATTATTATTCAACTCCTTGTCATTTAATATTTTCATTTTCTAAATCAATAATAGTTGTTCTAAAAGAAGAGTTTTCTTCCGCTGTAATTTTTGCTTCTTCTAATGTATAAAAAAATAAAGTATTTGTTGTATATTTAGTATTAATTACTAATAAGTATCTTTTATTCATAATTTATCACCTCGTAATCTGCTTATTCATCTTCTAAATAATCACTAATTAAACCTTTAACTTCATTAATTTGATATCATTTCAAATTCAAGTAAAAATTTGTTGGCAACAAAACATTGCCCACCCATCGCTCTTCATTACCAAATTTAAGATATAAATTTAATTCTAAATTTTCATTATCACTATCAATTTGTGCATAAATAATATCTTTATTACTAATTTTTAATGCTTTATTATTAATTCATTTTTCATTTAAGTAATCACCAATACAATATGACATTTTTAATTCCTCCTAATTCTGTTTACCTAATGCTCAATGTTCATCAGTCATATCTTCAAATGAGACTGCATAACTTTTAAGCATTAATTGATTTAATTTATTAATAGTTTTTTTATTTAACTTTTTCATATAAACCTCCTATAATTTTGGTAATTTTTGGTAAATTAACTACAATTTTCTACAATTTGTAGGTGTTTGTAGTTGTAAGTACCTCCTCATCAAGTCCCCTCTAGTAGATTAATTAAGAAATACTTGCCCAGTTCTTAAAAGTTAATCAACCCCTACGCACACGATTTTATTTTTATTCTTGTTAATTAAAAGTTATGAATACAGCATTATCTGTTTATCTTAATCAAAATCATTAATTACAAAATCGCAAAAAACAAGTTAACAGTTCTAGTGGTTTCTTTACTGACAAAATGTCATGTTGGGGAACCTTCCACTAAAAATATATAATTGTAAATTAAATAATTGTAGAACCAATATATTTAATTTTTAAAGTTAATTTTTAAATAAAAAAATCAACTCTTTAATAAGAGTTGATTTTTCCTACTTCATCCTTTATTCTAAATTTTATAAAAAATAAGAAAAAGGCAGGGAGAAAACAGAATGAAAAAATGACTATTATTTTTAACAAGCAGTTTATTAGCACCTACAACTACCAGTTGTTTTATCAAAGAAAATATTGTTACAAAAAAATAAGATTGCAATTAACATCCAACCAATTGAAAAATACAATAAAAATTTAGCAAGTGAAGGTGAGGAAATTAAATGATTAATTTCAACAAAATGAATGGATTTAACTGCCCATACTGGCATAAAATCATTAGCTGTCTTTAAATATCTTTACAAAGCTGTTGAATTACCTAATTTATCTGCCGGAATTGGAATGTTTACGCATGCAAAAGGTAAACATAGTTTACAATATATGACCAATAATTGATAAGAAAATTGATTATCAAATTATTTTAATATTATTGAAGAAAGAGAAACAATTGGTTCAGCTACATTATATGCTTGAATTGGGGGAAAAGTTGAAACAATGACAAACAAAAAATTAAAACATTTAATGATGCGAATTCATTTTTATGGTTCTGGAAATTATGCTGCCACTGGTAGTAGACCATGGGGGAGAATATTTTCTGGTGATATCTTAAACATTATATGATGATAAAAAAATAAAAGTTGAAGTTAACTTCAACTTTTATTTTCGGTTTTTTTGATAATTATAAACTGATGTTAAAACACAACTTTGTGGTGCGTATCTGGTTAATGCTTTAACCATCTTATTCACACTTCCTGTGATAATGTAATTTTTTCGTTTTGTTTTTAAACCACGCATTAAACTTTTTCGAGCATATGTTGCTGTTTTCATTACTTTTACTGTTGAATGATATTTTGCCTCTTTTTGATTACTGCTTCGATTTCAAAAATCTGTTTTCAACGGACCTGGACACAAGGTAATTACCCGAACAGGGGATTTTGTTTTCTTTAACTCAGTATTAATTGCAACCCCCAAACTTCAGACATAAGCTTTTGAAGCATAATAACTGGCAAAAACAGGAGCAGGAGTAAAGGCTGCTAAACTACCAATATTTAACACACGACCCTTATTTTGATCAATAAAACGCTGCACAAATAATTTTGTTAAAATATGTAACGCCTTGATGTTTAAATCAACCATATTCATTTCTTGTTCTAGACTTGATTCATTAAAATAACCTCATACCCCATAACCAGCATTATTAATTAACAACGTAACATTTTCTGCTTTTACATCAGCAAACAACTGATAAGGATTATCTAAATTACTTAAATCATAATTTATCATTTTGATTCCTTGGTCGGGGTACTTTTCATACAAAATAGCAAGAGATGTTGTATCACGAGCAACAGCAATAACATTATAACCAAGTTTTAATAACTCTTCACAATAACAATATCCCAAACCTTTACTAGCTCCTGTTACAACCGCTCATTCTGAATTATTTATTATTTTTTTAGCCATTTTGATTTTGGTCACTTTCTAATTTTGGTTTTTTAATCACGGTCATATCAAATAATGCTTTTCGATTTAAGTAAATGTAATTTCCAGCTGCTAATAATGATAAAACTGTTGCTAAATACATTGGAATCATAATAATTTGATTTACTCACCCAAATTCATCTCATTGTCCCGTTTTTAAACTTTGCCCACCAAACATACGAAAACCAATAAAGAATAAGATTATCATTCCAAACATTTCAACTGCTGCTCGAACACGCCCTAATTGATTAGCTGCCATTATTACTTTTTGTGACGCTAAAATTTGACGAACAACATCAATTACAAAGTCACGAGCAATTAAAACCACTGTCATTCAAACAGGAATAATATTTGCACAAGCAAAAACAATTAAAACAGTATTTGTTAATAATTTATCGGCAATTGAATCAAAAAACTTTCCAAAAGTAGTAACTTGATTATAACGACGAGCAATATAACCATCTAATAAATCAGTTAAACTAGCAACAATAAATAATATTCCAGCAATTAAATAACTAATTGGTAACGAATAGGTCACATTAGGTCCATTAATTGTTAACCATTGGTCTCAACCATGATATAGTGATGTTCCTGGAAACGGAACAATTACCATGAGCACAATAATAATTGGTATTAAAAAAATTCGAATTAATGTAATACGATTAGCTCAATTCATTTTAAGTCCTCTTTTCTAACGATATTCTTTCTCTGACAATTTAATATTACTTACATATTATATTATATAAATGTATAATATTAAAGAAAGTTTTTGAGGTAAACAATGAAAATTACACAAAAATTAATTCAATTATTACAACAAAAACAATTAACAATCGCAGCATATGAATCAATAACGGGTGGTCTTTTTAGTCATCTTTTAACAAATATTCCTAATTCTAGTCAAGTTTTCATATGAAGTATTGTTACTTATACCAATGATGTTAAAGTTAACATTGGTCATGTCTCAGCAGCGATTATCACTCAATATGGGGTTGTCTCAAAACAAACCGCAGAAGCAATGGCAATTGCTTGTCAAAACCAATTTAACAGCGATCTTGCTGTTAGTTTTACTGGTAATGCTGGTCCTGGTAAATTAGAAAAATTACCAATTGGAACCATCTTTGCCACAATTGTCTATCAAAATCAACCAACGACAGTTGAATTATCATTAAATCCAACTTGACCACGAGAAAAAATAAAACTTATTGCCGCTGAAACAATTATTAACCATCTTTTACAAATTATTTTAAAATAAAAAAGGAATCATTAATTAAAATAGATAAAACTAAGTAGGAAGGAGCGTTACAAATGGAAGAAGATAATAAAACAAATTCTGATAATGCCAAGACTATTGATCAAGATGAAATCTTACAAAATGTAATGAAAGAAATTGAAAAAGCATATGGTAAAGGTGCCATTATGAAATTGGGAGATAAAAGTAACTTAACCATTGAAGCAATTTCAACAGGTAGTTTATTACTTGATGAAGCAATTGGTGTTGGTGGATATCCAAAAGGACGAATTATTGAGATTTTTGGACCAGAATCATCTGGAAAAACAACATTATCATTACATGCCATTGCTGAAACACAAAAAAAGGGGGGAAGAGGGGCTTTTATTGATGCCGAACATGCTTTAGATCCAAATTATGCAAAAAATTAGGTGTTAACATTGATGAATTAATTATTGCCCAACCTGATTCTGGTGAACAAGCATTAGATATTCTAGAAACCCTTGTTAAATCAAATGCAATTGATTTATTTGTGATTGATTCAGTTGCAGCATTAGTTCCAAAAGTAGAATTAGATGGGGAAATGAGTGATGTTACCATTGGGGCACAAGCTCGTCTAATGAGTAAAGCGTTACGAAAATTAAATGGTGTAATTAATAAAACAAATTCCAGTGTTATTTTTATTAATCAAATTCGTGAAAAGATTGGCGTTTTCTTTGGAAGTCCCGAAACAACAGCCGGTGGTCGTGCCTTACGATTTTATGTTTCCGTTCGCTTAGATGTTCGCCGAACAGAAACGTTAACTACCGCTGGGATCGCCACTGCGAATAAAGTTAAAATTAAAGTTGTAAAAAATAAAGTTTCACAACCCTTTAAAACAGCAATCGTTGATATTAACTATAATGAAGGAATTGATAAATATTATGAATTAATTGATTTAGCAGTGAAATATGATATTTTAGAAAAAACAGGAGTATGATATGCTTATCAAAATAATAAATTAGGACAAGGCCGCGAACAAGTAAAAGAATATCTTAAAATGAATCCACCTGTTTTTGATGAAATTTATCACCAAATTATAAATAATTTTACAATTAAAACTGAACAAA
Organism: Spiroplasma endosymbiont of Sarcophaga carnaria; assembly: GCF_964019595.1. Taxonomy (NCBI): domain Bacteria; kingdom Bacillati; phylum Mycoplasmatota; class Mollicutes; order Entomoplasmatales; family Spiroplasmataceae; genus Spiroplasma; species Spiroplasma endosymbiont of Sarcophaga carnaria. The sequence continues at coordinate 130,395 of NZ_OZ026456.1, read as the reverse complement.
ATTAGATAATAACATATTTTTCAAATAAACAATTGTATTTCTAACTTTAATTTTGTCGAAAACTCTTGATGAAATAAAAAAAATCATCAATATGACAATTTGAAAACTAATTTTGTGTAAGATTATGATTTTGCTTTAAATTTTTTAAACGTTAAAATATAATACCGTTGATTGTTGGTTTGGTGTTAAACCTTTGTGTTGGTATTTTCATTTTCAGAGCTTTAAATAATTTTGAATATTAGTGAAACCCAAACCATGATAATGAATTAAGGCTTCTTTAAGACTGGATTGTAATTTACTAATCTTATTTAACTTTTGATAACTAGTATCAGGGTTTGTACTAGTTTTGGTGGAATATAGAGTAGAATTTGTTTGTTTTGCTACTAATAAATATAGTGGTTGCATATCAGAAATAATTATTGATTTTTCTTTAATTAGTTGCTTATTCATATTTTCAATAATCCATTGTTTTTGTAATCTTTTGGTATTGGTGGATTGAACAAAAATATTATTATTGCTATCAACTGCCATTTGAATACAGCATTTGGTATCAGTTGAAAATGGATCGAGATGAGTTTTTCGTTTATCAAATTTATCTTTAAAATTGCCTTTATGAATTTCTTTAATAAATGTTTCATCCATTTGGATTTGACCATTTAATTTTTTAAATTTTAACTGTGTATTTTCTAATTGTTTTGATTGCATTAATTTTTGTCGATTATATCAAGCGGTTTTTGGGGTTGTTTTAATAAAACGAGAAATTATTTTACTAGATTGTCCTAACAATGAAATTTGAATTAATAAATTTCACTGTTCATAATTTAAATGACTTCAATAAGTAAAATGATGACGAAATGCATCAAAACTAGCACGACATTTTTTACATAAATATTTTTGTTTTCCTTCGGAATTATGACCATTTTTAACACAATGAAAAGATTTGCAATTAGGACATATAATGCCTTTATCTCTAAATTTTTGATCAATTTCATTTAAACGTTTTTGTTTTTTAATTAAGTCTGCTTGTTGTTTTATTTTTTCATAAAATTCTAAAAATTGATCATCTGTTAAGCTATTTATTAATTCTGTAATTATTTTTTTCATCATTTATTTACCTCCATATATTAAAAATATACCTAATTTTAGGTATATTTTATAAATATCAAGAGTTTTCGACAAAATTAAAGATTTCTAATAAAAATATTAATAAATTAAGCAGATAAAATTCTGCTGATAGGAGGGCACAAGTAATGAAGAAATTACTAGCTATTTTAGGCCCAGCTATAATTGCTGCATCTGCTGCAAGTGTAGTTAATATTAATCCTTATCAGAACAATGAAGAACTATCTAATAAAATAATAAATGCTGAACAATAAGGAACCCAAAATTTTGCTATGGTATTTGAGACAGGAAAATATAATGATGGTACCGGAAAACCTTTAACACAAACACATGATGAAACAAAAGTTTTAACAGATTTTGTTAACGAAATGCGAAACTTTGTACATAAAAATAATGTTGTATCTTTTGATAAAGTAAATATTGAATCACAATTTTATCAAACAGGTTTTCCTGGTAAAAGAACTGGCGGTGTTGGTAGTGCCCCTTCTCTTATTAAGAAGTTGGCCTTTGCTAAAAACATTGAATTTTTAAGCCAAAAAGTCACAATTGAAAAAATTGATAATTATGGAAATTATAGTTGAGAAGTATTAGTATCAGCTGAAATTGATGGTGAAAAATATTCAAATATAGACTTTAACACATATGAAGTGAAACAATATTTTAATGCTTATCAAATTTTAGGTGGTTTTGAAAATAAAATAATAGTTGACTATAAATCTGATGCAAAAGATATTAATTATTATGATCGAGAATTTAAATCAAATATTACTTTAGAAAACCTAGGATTTTATTGATACGCACATCAAATCTTGGATTCATTCAATAAAACAAACCATAATAAACTTGTTTTAGATTACATTAATAAAGAAACTATTAGCACTATTCCACAAGTTAAAGCAATTGGAGTTCATCAAGCAGAACGTGATGGCGAAGATCATTTTTTCAAACCTGCTAGCGAAGTTAATAGCGGTCATTCTCCAAATGATAAAATATTAGACGAATATTTTTATGTTTTAATAACATCAGATTATTCTCAAGGGATTTATAAATTATTAGTTAAAAATCTGACTTTATAAAGTAATAAGTTAATTTCTACATATTATTTTTATGTGTTGTTTTTAATTTAGTTGAGTTACATAAATTTATTAAAATGATCAGTTAAATAATTTGGTCATAAATTAAAATTAAAAAAACAAACTATTTTAAATAGTTTGTTTTTTTAATTTTAATAATTTTCAACAATCGTAAAACGTTGGTGTAAATATTGTGGTTTAATAATTTCACTTGCTAATGCTTTCGCCCCACTAATATAACTTGCAAAACTATCACCACTAGCATTATATAAAGCATCATCACTAGTTTTAGTTTGATATAACCCTCGTGGTGGAATATCTTCAAAATCCAAGGCTGGTGATAAATATGACTATGTGACACTACTATTTTGCAATAATTTTAATACTTCATAATGACCATAAACAGCAGGTTTTCAAGCTGCTAATTCAGCAGGAAAATCATTCACAGGAATATCAATTAACCTTGTATGCTCATTTGTTCACAATGAACCAGCGCCACCACCACTTCAAACAATTCGTTGCTGATTTTCACTTGCAATTGTAATCATATTTTTTGCAATTAGAACTAATTCTTCAACACGATGTGCCCCAACAGTTGAAACTAAAACATCTTGGCCATGGGCTTGGGCTTTAAGATTATCAAAATCACTCGCATTTCCGGTGAATTCCGTAATGATAACGTTGTTATTATTAATAAGCTCATTAATAAGTTTTTGACCCAGTTTTCCCTGAGCACCAACTAATAAAATTTTCATAAACTCCCCCCCTAGAAGATATCTTAACATATTTTATTATTATAAAAGGACAAAAGTAACACAAGTAAAACTGGCAAATATTAGAAGCTACTTGCTTTAATTTTGTCGAAAACTCTTGATGAAATAAAAAAAATCATCAATATGACAATTTGAAAACTAATTTTGTGTAAGATTATGATTTTGCTTTAAATTTTTTAAACGTTAAAATATAATACCGTTGATTGTTGGTTTGGTGTTAAACCTTTGTGTTGGTATTTTCATTTTCAGAGCTTTAAATAATTTTGAATATTAGTGAAACCCAAACCATGATAATGAATTAAGGCTTCTTTAAGACTGGATTGTAATTTACTAATCTTATTTAACTTTTGATAACTAGTATCAGGGTTTGTACTAGTTTTGGTGGAATATAGAGTAGAATTTGTTTGTTTTGCTACTAATAAATATAGTGGTTGCATATCAGAAATAATTATTGATTTTTCTTTAATTAGTTGCTTATTCATATTTTCAATAATCCATTGTTTTTGTAATCTTTTGGTATTGGTGGATTGAACAAAAATATTATTATTGCTATCAACTGCCATTTGAATACAGCATTTGGTATCAGTTGAAAATGGATCGAGATGAGTTTTTCGTTTATCAAATTTATCTTTAAAATTGCCTTTATGAATTTCTTTAATAAATGTTTCATCCATTTGGATTTGACCATTTAATTTTTTAAATTTTAACTGTGTATTTTCTAATTGTTTTGATTGCATTAATTTTTGTCGATTATATCAAGCGGTTTTTGGGGTTGTTTTAATAAAACGAGAAATTATTTTACTAGATTGTCCTAACAATGAAATTTGAATTAATAAATTTCACTGTTCATAATTTAAATGACTTCAATAAGTAAAATGATGACGAAATGCATCAAAACTAGCACGACATTTTTTACATAAATATTTTTGTTTTCCTTCGGAATTATGACCATTTTTAACACAATGAAAAGATTTGCAATTAGGACATATAATGCCTTTATCTCTAAATTTTTGATCAATTTCATTTAAACGTTTTTGTTTTTTAATTAAGTCTGCTTGTTGTTTTATTTTTTCATAAAATTCTAAAAATTGATCATCTGTTAAGCTATTTATTAATTCTGTAATTATTTTTTTCATCATTTATTTACCTCTATATATTAAAAATATACCTAATTTTAGGTATATTTTATAAATATCAAGAGTTTTCGACAAAATTAAAGGAAAAAGTTTAATCTTTTTTATTATTTTTTACATAAAATTATTTGTTAAATTAAAAAATACTTGCAAAAATTTTGCAAATAAAATATAATATTTACGTAGTTAAACAAGTTACATAAAGACTAATTAGTTATTAATATAGTCCAATCTTAATAATTAATTATTTTTTTAATTATATGTTTCCCTTGTAAAAGACTACAAAACTATGCGGTAATTTCAATTAATACACTTTATAATTGTATAATCATTTAACGGTCCAAAATGTTGCTTTTATTCGTAAAAGTAGTTTGTTTATAAAATTATCAAAATAATAAAATATAATTGAAATTATTGCAGAAAAATCTATATGTTGCCTTTGAGCGCTTTACTTTAGTTAAAGCGCTTTTTTATAGTAAAATTAAAGAGATAAGTTTATAATTATTTTAAAGAACATTAACTAAGAAGGGGATTCATAAATGCAAGATGGATTAGAAAAACAATTAGAGCATAATTTAAAAGGGTCAGAACAAGCAATGTTTGATGCATTACTAAAAAGTTATTATTTGGATGATGATCAATTAGATTACTTGCATAAATATTACCGCCCAATTTTTACTTTTGCTAATGATGAAGATTGTATTTGTTTAAGTAAACAAAAATATGAAACTTGTTGTAAACCAAAAGTATTAAATTCACAAAAGAAATGGGAAGAATATATTTCAATTTTACAAGCAGTAGGGGACCCAACATTAAAAGAAGCGTATCTTCAACAAGAAACAACCCATTATCAACGTGTTTTGCAAGAATGTGCAAACCAAACTTGTATTTTACAAGACTGCAACAATAAAGTCGCTGAACACCACCTTTATCCACTTAATACAAGTAAAAATTGCTATTTTTTAGATCGTTATCATTCAAAACACTTTTTTAAAAACATTAAAACACCGTTTTTAGACATAACAGGCGAAGGCCAAGTGCCTTATGCATTTAATGTTTTTTGTCAAAACCATCTTAATGAATATCTAGTACAAGAAAAAGAGCTTTCACCTCAATTAGCAGCTCTCTTAATAAATATTAATGATAACTTAATTGATCACCAAGAAGTATATCAAACTTATTTAGCCTTTTATCACCATTTAAGTGTTGCGGAACAAGTTATTTTAACTCTTAAATTACGACGAATTATGAAATTACATTTAATTTATGAGTTAGAATTATATCGTTTAATTAATGATCTTGATAATAAAAATCGTAATTATGTAGTTAAAAAAATCATCTTACCAAAAGAAATTCATACTCTTACTTGAAATGATATTTTATTAGTACAACTAACCCCAATTACCTTCCAAGCGATTAACTCACCTAATAATCCATTTTTACCAAATAAAATCTTATATAGTCGGTTAGTTAACCATGACAAAAATGGCGGGGTTCATTTTATTTATCATAAAAATAATCGCATTTTTAATACTTATTTTACTGAATGAGAAGAAAAAATTAAAAATGAAAAACAATGACAAAATTTTATCTCTAGTCTTATTATTAATCAAGGAACCCATTTTTTAATTGATAAAAAATACTATGATAAATTAAACCAAAAAACAAAAGAATTAATTAATATTTATTATTATAATCGGTTTGAACAACCACGAAATTCAGCGGAAGAATTAATGTTACAAACCTTTATTAATAATTTTAATAATGGAATTAATATTTTAAAATAGAAGGTGGATGACAATGACAACATTAGGATGAATTATAATTAGTATTTTTCTTGTTTTATTAATTATTTTTATTAGTTTTTTTATATGGTTTTATCGTAAAAAACAACATTTGTTCTATGAAATTTATAAACAGTTAGAAGTAGATAATCAAGAATACATTAACAATAACCTTGCAATGTTACAATTACAAGAAATTGACGTTAAATTTAAATTACAACCTGGTGAAAAAGGATTTAGTAATACCCCAGTTACAATTTATCTTCATCGGCAATCACCAAAAGTTTCTTATCAACCACAATCAAAATATCAAATTCCTTTTGATAATGGAATCACTGTTGGTTATGGTTATGGCAAAAAAATCAAGCTAATTGAACAAGTTCCCTTTCAAACAGGTCATCTTTTCCTTACTAACCAACGAATATTAATTATTAATAATGAAATTATAACAATATGAGATTTAAACAAGATTGATAATATCGAATTAAGCATTTTTCGCATCAATAATACTTTATTACAAGGGTTTTATCTATATATCGAACAAAAACGTTTTATGATTATTGTAAAGGGTTTTGAAATCCCATATTCAATATATAAGATGTGAAAAAATAATGAATAGTTATTGAATTGGAATCATTTTATTTGGAAGTATTTTAGGATTGGCAATTATTATTGTTTTAATTCTAGCATTATTTCAACAACAAAAAATCAAACAATTTAAGCAAAAAAACCAAGTATTACAAAATGATATTGATAATAATCTTTCATTTTTAAATAATTCATTAACTGAAATTACAATTAGCTATGAATTACCTAAAAATGAAAGATGTTATTATCATGCAAAAGTTACGAGCTATGAAATTATAAAGAAAAAAGAACTTAATCAAAACGCATATTATTTAAGACCAGCAGTTGACCTGCAATATCATATTGAAAATCTTCCAGGCTATCTGAATCTTACTTCCGCCACCGGAAGTGAAACAATTAGTGGTGATATTTATATTACTAACTATCGATTAGTAATTACGGCAAAACAACAAAAGTTAATAATTTGATTAAAAGATATTAATTTTGCTTTACCTAGTGTTTTTAATCTTAATGGCTTATATCAAATTGGTTTTTTTATTAGTACAAATGAAAAAATTTATCGTTTTATTACAAATGATGTTAAAATATCAATGACAATTTTTAAAGTATGACAACAGAAGGGGATATAACAAATGACAATACATATTATTTTAATTTTTAGTTTAATTCTAATTCTTGCATTATACACCTTTCATATTTTATTTTTTTTTACATTATCAAAAACAAAAGGAAAACAACCAGTTTAACAAAGAATACCGCTGAAAACAAATGTTAATTTTTATTTTTGTGACAATTTATTTTGTTTTAACACCAATTAATGTGTTTATTATTATTAATTATATTTTGTTAATGACCTTAACAAACATTCCTAATATTTTAGTTTATTTATATGTTATTATTGCAATTTGTAATTACGTTTTAATTCTTAGCTATTTAATTATTCAAACGTTAGTTAATAATAGTTTGTGAATTAAAGTTAATGATCACACAATCTTCTTTTTAGATGAAGCAATTGCCTTAACACAAATTATTGGGATTGATATTAATGGTTTTTTTAATAAAGTGCTTTATACGCTTGATGGTGAAACGGAAAAAAAGGTAATTATTGGTAAAAAAACATTTCAATTTCTTGAACAAATTAATATTACAAATTAAAAGAGATTACCTGTCGGGAAAACAAGTAATCTCTTTTTTTCTTTTTGGAAAACAAGAATAATTATATTGGCGAAAATAAGGGTTTATATTTTAAATTATTTTATGGTAACTTATATAAAAAGAAAAGATAAGAGATAACCTAAAGGGGAGAGATGGTATTGTAATAATAAACCCTTAAAAATATAATTATTCTGTTTACTTTAGAGATTTAGGAAAAATATTTTTCCTTACTCATAGTATACTATTAATCTAAAAATAATACAATATTTTTTTATTTTTTAATAAAATAAAATATTTTTCCAAAATAAATTTTTATTATTTTTTGGTGTAAAAAGTAAATTTAAGTCAAAAGGGGGGTATTTTACCAAAATTATTTTTATTCCATTAAAAAATAACTACCATTTGTATCTGTAACAATTTTTCAACCACCAACAGAATTTACAACAAATTTATTATTTATTTCATTAAAATTATTAAATAATACTTTAATTAAAATATCAATATCATTTTCGTTAATACTTCCACCCCAACCACTATGATCTTCTCTATAAAAATCAATAATTTCTTTTTTAACCATATGTGAAAATTTTTGATAATTATTATAATATTGATAATAAATTTGACTTATTTTCTTTCATTTAGATAAATTAATTCCTATTTTTAATTGATCGTGGAAAACTTTATAATATTTCTCAATTTCATTATATTGACTATGTGGTTTATTTCTAATTAATTGTGAACTAGAATCATTTAATCATCAAATTAATGAGGTAGTACCAACAATGATTAATCCTATTAAAACTGATAATCCTAATGTTTCGGGAGCTAATGTTGCACTAACTGTTGTTTCAGCGCCAATGATTTCTTCTTCTCCAGCAGTGGTTAGCATTGCTGTTTAACCTGATGACAATAACGGTGCTAGTTCCGCTGCTTGGGCGGTTTCTGCTGTTGTTTCAAGCGGTGGCGAAACTAAATTATATCTAAAATAATTAGCAATTGTTTTTAAACCATTGATTGGTGATAACCCTGTTGTTTTGGAAACAGCAGCCAACCCAGCGGTAGAAATTAAACTTGAAGTAATAATTTCCTTTGCTCCAAGTTCATAGTTAGCATTTACAGGTGGCATTACATTAGCCGTTATTTTTGCTTTATCAGGAATGATGCCAGCCCTAATTGCTGCTGTACCAATCCGTTGTAATGTTTCTTTAAAACTTCTTTTTTCATTTTCAGATAAGGGTTCAAAATTTATTTTATTTAATTTTTTCTGTTTTTCTACATTAATATTTATTTCTGGAATTTGTATATGATTTATCATTAAGGTATGATTAATTCTAAAATAAACTTGAATCACTGATGTATAAATAGAATTTTCAGAGGGGGCAATTATTCAAATAAAAGTTCCATTATCATCAATTCTTATGAAATGAGCAACTACTTGTGTTATATCTAGGTTGGGGTTTTCTTCTGCAATTCGTTGCAAAATAGTTTCTCGTTTCTCATTCGGCAATACTCCTAAATTAGTATTTTTAATAACCGTACATAAAGGAATTAACAAAACATTAGCTAAATCTTGCTGTGATAAAAAATCACATAAATTAGATCTAATAGAAAAACGGACATTTTGTTCTCCAAAATACATTTGACTATTTTCTCTAACGCTAATTGTTCATAATTGCGTACCATCTTCATTAAATCTAGTAAAATTAATTTGAATTTGTGTTGTATCTAGGTTAGGGTTTTGTTCTGAAATTCGTTCTAAAATAGTTGCTTGATCATTATTTGATAATATTCCTAAATTAACACTAGCAATTACATTTGAAATATTAATTCGAGAAGGGCCTGGATTTGAATGTCAATATAATGGTAGTGGGGTTATTTGTCTTTTTATTCGATTTGGTTTTTCTAATTTATTTTTTTCAAAATGGATTTTACTATTTTTTAAATTTTTAACTTGTTCGTTTTTATCAGAATTTATTATAATAACGGTTGATACTGAATTTCCGATAATTATCATTGTTCCTAAAATGGTGAATATCTTTTTCATTGTTTTACCATATTTCTCCTTTACTTTTATTTAATTTTTAATAATTTCATTTTTTTATTTTTACAAAAACAAAAAATGAAAATAATATTATATTTTCATTAATACAGGTTATTAATCTTTGATATAATTAATATTTTTTAAAATTTATTAACATATCATAAAAATAACCTAAATCTAGTTTGATTTAGTTAATACATTTTACCATAAGATTGATATTTTAAAACTAATTTTTAATTTCTTATTTTATATAACATATTATTTTTTTTCAAAACTAGTGCGATCAAATCATTTTCCTAATCCTAATCCTTGGTCTGTCAAATAAAACGTACCTGCTGGTGCCATTTCTTGACCTGGTGGTTGTAAAACTAAAATTTTAATCATCCCAGTTCCCGTTTGAACATAAATGCCTTCTTCATCACTATTAATAACTTCTCCCGGAAAAAAGATTTTCATAACCATCACAAATGTTTCATCTGGAAATAGTACTCGAGCCTTGCTAATATATCACTTTTTGTCATCTAAAAGGGTATATGCTTTTGGTGTTGTGTTAATAAATGTTACGACTTCTTGATCAGGTTTAGTTCAATCGATTTTGTTATTTTTCATTTTAAAAGTTCTCCTATTTTTAAGTTATTATACACGTTTACGCAATATTAACAAAATCCTTTTTCCTATTTTAAATGGTACTGTTTTAAGTTATAATAATGATAACAATAAAGAGAGTAGGGGAGTTTACAATGGGAGTACCAACATTTTGTCCAATTCACATGAAAATTCATGAATGTCCAGAAAACAGTAATAAAGCTATTTCAAGTGCAAATGAAACAAAAATTAAAGCAAAGATGGCTCGAATGCTAAATCCAACAACTACCACTGAGTCAGAAAAAACACAACAGGCGGAAAAAGGCACAATTCAATATATTTTAGAAAATGCGAAAAAAAATAATAGTACTATTAAAAATAAATTGGGCATTGAAAGTGAAGAGGGGAGAAGTGTTGGTATTGATGAAAACGACATTAAAGCTAAAATGGCACGTTTACGTGCTTCTGTTAATGGGACACAAAGTACAACAAATTCTGAATCCACTTCCCCCACTCCCAATCAACAAGGATCTGGTTTACAAGAAATAATTGACCATGCTTATCGTGTTAATCGTGGAATTGAACGGATTAAAAGTCCAGAAGAAGAAAAATTAACAGCAGCAACAATAACCAATAATAGTAGGACAAAAACAGCTAAAAATGGTTCTAAGAAAACTATTTCTACTACCAAAAAACCGAAACCAAAAACTACTAATGCTAATTCCACCAATAAAACAAATAATAAAACTGTTGTCTTAACAACTGATGAAATTGAAGATTTAATTGAAAAAGCAGTTATTAAGGCAATGGCAAAAGAAAAAGATAATAAAAAGAAAAGGGGTTCTTAACAGATTAAATTACTGTACTCCCCTTTTCTTTTTATTATTTATTTTATAACTTTTATTTTTCTGATTTCATTATTTCTGTTAAGATTTGTTCTGTTTCTCAGTTTCATCATTTTGAAGCTAACATAGTTGTAATCTTATTAGCACTAAAGCGATATTTAATTACCTTGGCTGGATTACCACCAACAATAGCATCATAAGGGGGGATATCTTTTGTTACAACGCTACCAGCCCCAATTACAGCACCAGTGCCAATGTTAATCTCTATTTATTCGTTCTACTAATGCTTTTTGTTTTGGTTTACCAGGGTCACAAAAATAAACTCTTATTTTAAAATGTTTTTTTATTGTTTTTCATCTATAAAATTCTTTTCCTCTATCTGTCAAAATACAACTAAATTTGCTAACACCAATTTGTTTAATCATTTTCATTAAAACCATTAACACGATACTTGCTTTTTTAGTAAATAAAATATCATAAAAAACTATTTTAGATTTCCTATTTACTAAAACTAATAAATGAAAATTACCACAATCAAGGGTATCCATTTCTCAAATTCCACTAAAACTTAAATCATCTCCATAATCATTTAAAAATTCCTTTAATCTCTAATATTAAGCAATACACCACGATTATCATTTTTTTCACCATTTTTAGTTTTTCGCTTTTTATTTTTAAAATACAAATTATTTTTTGATAAATTAAAATAACCTAATCTAATATATTTATACATTGTTTTAAAACATACACCAAATTTTATATTATATTGTAATTCATACGACATAATAATATTTTGTGGTGAACGACCAAAATTATTATATTCATTAGAAAAATAACTTAATTCTTGTGAATTTAACATTGAATATTTACGACATTGTTTTTTCTTTTTATCATGTATTTTTTGTGCTTTTACAGCATTATAATCATTAATATTATCAAACATATTTAATTCTTCTCAAATAACAGAATAAGACCTATTCATTTGTTTAGCAATTTTTCGAATATTAATTGTTCCATTTTTCTTTTTAAATAATTCATTATCTTTTAATTTTTCTAAATTTACTCTTTCATTAATATCTAATCTTTCATATTTTTTCTTTAATTTTGTCGAAAACTCTTGATGAAATAAAAAAAATCATCAATATGACAATTTGAAAACTAATTTTGTGTAAGATTATGATTTTGCTTTAAATTTTTTAAACGTTAAAATATAATACCGTTGATTGTTGGTTTGGTGTTAAACCTTTGTGTTGGTATTTTCATTTTCAGAGCTTTAAATAATTTTGAATATTAGTGAAACCCAAACCATGATAATGAATTAAGGCTTCTTTAAGACTGGATTGTAATTTACTAATCTTATTTAACTTTTGATAACTAGTATCAGGGTTTGTACTAGTTTTGGTGGAATATAGAGTAGAATTTGTTTGTTTTGCTACTAATAAATATAGTGGTTGCATATCAGAAATAATTATTGATTTTTCTTTAATTAGTTGCTTATTCATATTTTCAATAATCCATTGTTTTTGTAATCTTTTGGTATTGGTGGATTGAACAAAAATATTATTATTGCTATCAACTGCCATTTGAATACAGCATTTGGTATCAGTTGAAAATGGATCGAGATGAGTTTTTCGTTTATCAAATTTATCTTTAAAATTGCCTTTATGAATTTCTTTAATAAATGTTTCATCCATTTGGATTTGACCATTTAATTTTTTAAATTTTAACTGTGTATTTTCTAATTGTTTTGATTGCATTAATTTTTGTCGATTATATCAAGCGGTTTTTGGGGTTGTTTTAATAAAACGAGAAATTATTTTACTAGATTGTCCTAACAATGAAATTTGAATTAATAAATTTCACTGTTCATAATTTAAATGACTTCAATAAGTAAAATGATGACGAAATGCATCAAAACTAGCACGACATTTTTTACATAAATATTTTTGTTTTCCTTCGGAATTATGACCATTTTTAACACAATGAAAAGATTTGCAATTAGGACATATAATGCCTTTATCTCTAAATTTTTGATCAATTTCATTTAAACGTTTTTGTTTTTTAATTAAGTCTGCTTGTTGTTTTATTTTTTCATAAAATTCTAAAAATTGATCATCTGTTAAGCTATTTATTAATTCTGTAATTATTTTTTTCATCATTTATTTACCTCTATATATTAAAAATATACCTAATTTTAGGTATATTTTATAAATATCAAGAGTTTTCGACAAAATTAAAGTATTTTTTCATATTTTACCCCCTAAAATATGTTATGATTTACATAGAGTAATTATAACATTCTAAATAAGGAGATAAGTATATGAAAAAATGACTAAGTATTTTAATAGCAATCGGATTAACTACAACAAGTACAACATCATTAATTAGTTGTGAAAAACCAAATAACAATGAAAACGGGGGGGTAATAAACCTGATAAACCTTGAATTCCACAACAACCACCAGTTGGAAGTAAATGAAAGTTTATTCCTAGCGGTACAGAAGTAGAAGAAGATAATAAAGAATATATAGTAATTTATGGAGATCAAGTACAAAAATGAAGAATTATTAAAACAAATGCAAAAGACATTAATCCTTTAATTTTGTCGAAAACTCTTGATGAAATAAAAAAAATCATCAATATGACAATTTGAAAACTAATTTTGTGTAAGATTATGATTTTGCTTTAAATTTTTTAAACGTTAAAATATAATACCGTTGATTGTTGGTTTGGTGTTAAACCTTTGTGTTGGTATTTTCATTTTCAGAGCTTTAAATAATTTTGAATATTAGTGAAACCCAAACCATGATAATGAATTAAGGCTTCTTTAAGACTGGATTGTAATTTACTAATCTTATTTAACTTTTGATAACTAGTATCAGGGTTTGTACTAGTTTTGGTGGAATATAGAGTAGAATTTGTTTGTTTTGCTACTAATAAATATAGTGGTTGCATATCAGAAATAATTATTGATTTTTCTTTAATTAGTTGCTTATTCATATTTTCAATAATCCATTGTTTTTGTAATCTTTTGGTATTGGTGGATTGAACAAAAATATTATTATTGCTATCAACTGCCATTTGAATACAGCATTTGGTATCAGTTGAAAATGGATCGAGATGAGTTTTTCGTTTATCAAATTTATCTTTAAAATTGCCTTTATGAATTTCTTTAATAAATGTTTCATCCATTTGGATTTGACCATTTAATTTTTTAAATTTTAACTGTGTATTTTCTAATTGTTTTGATTGCATTAATTTTTGTCGATTATATCAAGCGGTTTTTGGGGTTGTTTTAATAAAACGAGAAATTATTTTACTAGATTGTCCTAACAATGAAATTTGAATTAATAAATTTCACTGTTCATAATTTAAATGACTTCAATAAGTAAAATGATGACGAAATGCATCAAAACTAGCACGACATTTTTTACATAAATATTTTTGTTTTCCTTCGGAATTATGACCATTTTTAACACAATGAAAAGATTTGCAATTAGGACATATAATGCCTTTATCTCTAAATTTTTGATCAATTTCATTTAAACGTTTTTGTTTTTTAATTAAGTCTGCTTGTTGTTTTATTTTTTCATAAAATTCTAAAAATTGATCATCTGTTAAGCTATTTATTAATTCTGTAATTATTTTTTTCATCATTTATTTACCTCTATATATTAAAAATATACCTAATTTTAGGTATATTTTATAAATATCAAGAGTTTTCGACAAAATTAAAGAAAATCTTCTTTAATTTTGTCGAAAACTCTTGATGAAATAAAAAAAATCATCAATATGACAATTTGAAAACTAATTTTGTGTAAGATTATGATTTTGCTTTAAATTTTTTAAACGTTAAAATATAATACCGTTGATTGTTGGTTTGGTGTTAAACCTTTGTGTTGGTATTTTCATTTTCAGAGCTTTAAATAATTTTGAATATTAGTGAAACCCAAACCATGATAATGAATTAAGGCTTCTTTAAGACTGGATTGTAATTTACTAATCTTATTTAACTTTTGATAACTAGTATCAGGGTTTGTACTAGTTTTGGTGGAATATAGAGTAGAATTTGTTTGTTTTGCTACTAATAAATATAGTGGTTGCATATCAGAAATAATTATTGATTTTTCTTTAATTAGTTGCTTATTCATATTTTCAATAATCCATTGTTTTTGTAATCTTTTGGTATTGGTGGATTGAACAAAAATATTATTATTGCTATCAACTGCCATTTGAATACAGCATTTGGTATCAGTTGAAAATGGATCGAGATGAGTTTTTCGTTTATCAAATTTATCTTTAAAATTGCCTTTATGAATTTCTTTAATAAATGTTTCATCCATTTGGATTTGACCATTTAATTTTTTAAATTTTAACTGTGTATTTTCTAATTGTTTTGATTGCATTAATTTTTGTCGATTATATCAAGCGGTTTTTGGGGTTGTTTTAATAAAACGAGAAATTATTTTACTAGATTGTCCTAACAATGAAATTTGAATTAATAAATTTCACTGTTCATAATTTAAATGACTTCAATAAGTAAAATGATGACGAAATGCATCAAAACTAGCACGACATTTTTTACATAAATATTTTTGTTTTCCTTCGGAATTATGACCATTTTTAACACAATGAAAAGATTTGCAATTAGGACATATAATGCCTTTATCTCTAAATTTTTGATCAATTTCATTTAAACGTTTTTGTTTTTTAATTAAGTCTGCTTGTTGTTTTATTTTTTCATAAAATTCTAAAAATTGATCATCTGTTAAGCTATTTATTAATTCTGTAATTATTTTTTTCATCATTTATTTACCTCCATATATTAAAAATATACCTAATTTTAGGTATATTTTATAAATATCAAGAGTTTTCGACAAAATTAAAGTTTTTTCATATACTTATCTCCTTATTTAGAATGTTATAATTACTCTATGTAAATCATAACATATTTTAGGGGGTAAAATATGAAAAAATATGAAAGATTAGATATTAATGAAAGAGTAAATTTAGAAAAATTAAAAGATAATGAATTATTTAAAAAGAAAAATGGAACAATTAATATTCGAAAAATTGCTAAACAAATGAATAGGTCTTATTCTGTTATTTGAGAAGAATTAAATATGTTTGATAATATTAATGATTATAATGCTGTAAAAGCACAAAAAATACATGATAAAAAGAAAAAACAATGTCGTAAATATTCAATGTTAAATTCACAAGAATTAAGTTATTTTTCTAATGAATATAATAATTTTGGTCGTTCACCACAAAATATTATTATGTCGTATGAATTACAATATAATATAAAATTTGGTGTATGTTTTAAAACAATGTATAAATATATTAGATTAGGTTATTTTAATTTATCAAAAAATAATTTGTATTTTAAAAATAAAAAGCGAAAAACTAAAAATGGTGAAAAAAATGATAATCGTGGTGTATTGCTTAATATTAGAGATTAAAGGAATTTTTAAATGATTATGGAGATGATTTAAGTTTTAGTGGAATTTGAGAAATGGATACCCTTGATTGTGGTAATTTTCATTTATTAGTTTTAGTAAATAGGAAATCTAAAATAGTTTTTTATGATATTTTATTTACTAAAAAAGCAAGTATCGTGTTAATGGTTTTAATGAAAATGATTAAACAAATTGGTGTTAGCAAATTTAGTTGTATTTTGACAGATAGAGGAAAAGAATTTTATAGATGAAAAACAATAGAAAAACATTTTAAAATAAGAGTTTATTTTTGTGACCCTGGTAAACCAAAACAAAAAGCATTAGTAGAACGAATAAATAGAGATATAAGGCGATGATTTGGGCCAAATGAACCTTTGATTAATATTCGTAGTAGATTAAAAAATGTTTTATATATATTAAATACAACAATACGACCTTGTTTAGGGAATTTTACATCAAGACAACATTTTAAAAAAATATTTGTTCATTAATTAGTTAATGTATATAATAAAAATAATAAAATCTATTAATTATTTTTGTGTTTAACAAATTATTTTCAGCACTTTAATAATATAATTAGGTTTAGTAAAGGAGAAAAAAATATTATGTATGATAAAAATAACAAAATTATTGTAAAAATAACAAATATTACTCCCTATGGTGCTTTTTGTAGAGCAGGAAAGGCTAATGGTTTAATCCATATTAGTGAAGTTTCAGATTATTTTGTTAAAGATATTAAAGATTTTTTTGATATTGGTGATGAAATTGAAGTTGAGGTGCTTGATTTTAATACAGTTAGAAAACATCTTAAATTAAGTTATAAAAATTGTCACCCTGAATTATTAAAAAATGATGATAAAGAAATTCAGGAAATAAAAACAGCATTCCAAAACTTAAATAAAAAACAAGATAAAACAGACAATATTGAAAATATTAGTAAAACAAACAAAAATGAATAAATTAATAAAAATATAAAAAAGTAAAAAATAGTATAAGTATAAAACTATTTTTTAGGCATCGTGTAAGTGAAGTGCAACAAATCAACTCAGAAAGGAGTTGATTTTTTAATGGAAAGAAAACATTATTTTATTTTACGGTCCTTAGTAACTAAGTATGGAAAAGATAATGTTATTAATACGGTAAATAATATTGTAATTAATAATGAAAAATAAGATGAATAAATTATCCGCGTAATTTATTAGCGGTAATTTATTCAATATAGTTTATTTTGAGCGTAGCGAACAAGCGAAGCGTGCCGCGAAAATTAGATTTTTAGGAGGAATAAGTTATGCCAGTTTGATTAACGACAATTTTTAGTGTTGTTATTATATTAGGTATTTTTGCTTGAATTGGTTTATCAATTTATCAAAAAATTCGCCAAATTCGAGGAAAGAAAAAAGATAAAAAAGAAATTGAAAATAAGGAGGATAAAAAATAATGTTAGGTATGTATTTAACAACAGCAATTAATTTTTTAGCAGTTGGTGATAAACCTACTATTTCAGATGGAATGGGTTCTATTTGAAGTGGTTTAGGGCAAGCAATGATGAAAGTTAAAGAAGCAATTTATGCTGTATTACCACAATTAATGACCTTTTTAGGTGATGCGTGAATTATTTTAATTCCATTTGGTATTTTTGTTATCATTAAGATTTTAAACTTTTTCCGTGTTATGGTTAAAGGATTTTAATATTTATTATTACTGATCATATATCTTAGCTATGGCACACTAGCTTTTATGTGAGTTGATTAAATAATTTTGTTGTTTATTTTTGTATTACACACTGTCTATAAGTTATTATTGAAATTATTAGTAATGAAATAATTGTTTTAAAGTAGGATTTAATAAAAATAAGAATATTTTTATTAAGGGTCATATTAATAGTAGTTTTGGAATATAAATTTTTATAATATTCTTTATAAATATATCTACTTTCTTTTTAAAATTTGTAGGCAGTATGTAGTGCAAAAATATCAATTTAATTATAAATGATTAATTTTATATTTTAATAACTATTATCTTTAATTTTGTCGAAAACTCTTGATATTTATAAAATATACCTAAAATTAGGTATATTTTTAATATATGGAGGTAAATAAATGATGAAAAAAATAATTACAGAATTAATAAATAGCTTAACAGATGATCAATTTTTAGAATTTTATGAAAAAATAAAACAACAAGCAGACTTAATTAAAAAACAAAAACGTTTAAATGAAATTGATCAAAAATTTAGAGATAAAGGCATTATATGTCCTAATTGCAAATCTTTTCATTGTGTTAAAAATGGTCATAATTCCGAAGGAAAACAAAAATATTTATGTAAAAAATGTCGTGCTAGTTTTGATGCATTTCGTCATCATTTTACTTATTGAAGTCATTTAAATTATGAACAGTGAAATTTATTAATTCAAATTTCATTGTTAGGACAATCTAGTAAAATAATTTCTCGTTTTATTAAAACAACCCCAAAAACCGCTTGATATAATCGACAAAAATTAATGCAATCAAAACAATTAGAAAATACACAGTTAAAATTTAAAAAATTAAATGGTCAAATCCAAATGGATGAAACATTTATTAAAGAAATTCATAAAGGCAATTTTAAAGATAAATTTGATAAACGAAAAACTCATCTCGATCCATTTTCAACTGATACCAAATGCTGTATTCAAATGGCAGTTGATAGCAATAATAATATTTTTGTTCAATCCACCAATACCAAAAGATTACAAAAACAATGGATTATTGAAAATATGAATAAGCAACTAATTAAAGAAAAATCAATAATTATTTCTGATATGCAACCACTATATTTATTAGTAGCAAAACAAACAAATTCTACTCTATATTCCACCAAAACTAGTACAAACCCTGATACTAGTTATCAAAAGTTAAATAAGATTAGTAAATTACAATCCAGTCTTAAAGAAGCCTTAATTCATTATCATGGTTTGGGTTTCACTAATATTCAAAATTATTTAAAGCTCTGAAAATGAAAATATCAACACAAAGGTTTAACACCAAACCAACAATCAACGGTATTATATTTTAACGTTTAAAAAATTTAAAGCAAAATCATAATCTTACACAAAATTAGTTTTCAAATTGTCATATTGATGATTTTTTTTATTTCATCAAGAGTTTTCGACAAAATTAAAGATAAATATTATAACTTAAAAGTATAAGAATTATAAATTAATTCTTATACTTTTAATATTGCAAAATCTGGATTTGGAATAAGTTTATAGGTCCCCAAACTTTTATGCTAACTTTGCTTTTAATTAATTTACTTTTTTTAAAAAATAGGTATAATTTTAATTGAAAGAAATTATTGATAAAAATAATTGCTCAGAGAAATAGTGGTCGGTGGAAACTATTACCCTTAAAAATTTAATAGATTTTGACAAAATAAAGCGCATTAACTAAAAGATAATGAAATAGGATGGCACCGCGATTTTTCGTTCCTAAGAAATCTTTTAGTTTTTTATTTAGAGAGGAAAGAAAGTTATGAATATTCAAAAACCACGGGGAACCGAAGACATCTATTATAAAAAAGCTAGTGAATTAAGTGCATTAGAATTAATTTTACGAGATATTGTGATGCAGTATAATTATCATGAAATTAGAACACCAATCTTTGAAGCAAAGGATTTATTTGTTCGTGCTGTTGGCAATGAAACTGATATTGTGACTAAAGAAATGTTTGAATTATTAGATAAAAAAGAACGTGAATTTGTGTTGCGCCCAGAAGCAACCGCGCCTGTGATTCGTAGTATTTTAGAAGATAAATTATATGGGAAATATGAATTACCATTAAAATTGTTTTATCTTGGGAGTATGTTTCGTTATGAACGACCACAACATGGGCGATTACGACAATTTAATCAGTTTGGTGTTGAAGTTGTTGGGGTAAAAAATTACTTATTAGATGTTGAAGTAATCTTACTTGGTTATAATCTTTTAAAAGCGCTTGGTTTATCAAATCTTACTTTAAAATTAAATTACTTAGCAGTTGGGGCAGAACGGACAAAATACATTGCAGTTTTAAAAACGTTTTTAAAAACACAAGATTTATGTGCTGATTGTGCTATTCGGGTGGAAAAAAATCCATTGCGAGTATTAGATTGTAAAATTGATAATAAAAAATTTGATCAAGCTCCCAAAATTTATGATTATTTAACAGAAAGTGATCAAACCGAATTTAATAATTTACAAAATATTTTAACAAAATTAGCAATTCCATTTGTATTAGATCATAAATTAGTCCGAGGGTTAGATTATTATACGTCACTTGTCTTTGAAGTTGTTGTTGATAAACAAGAACGAGAATTAACGTTATTAGGCGGGGGCCGATATGACCAATTAGTAAATAGTTTTGAACCTAGTTTAGATTATCCAGCAGTTGGTTTTGCGCTAGGATTAGAACGATTATTATTAACGTTAGCAGAAAATGAAATTAAGTTAGCAGATGAACCTTATTTAGATGTTTATTTAATTTGTTTATCTGATCATACCCGTTATTTTGCATCACCATTGTTATTACTATTACGCGGAAGTGGTTTTCGTGCTGATTGTGATTATTTATCACGTAGTGTTAAAGCACAGTTTAAATCATTAGAACGGTTAAAAGCAAAGAATGCAATTATTATTGGTGATGAAGAATTGAAAAAGAATGTTGTTAAAATTAAAAACCAAACAACTGGTAAAGAGCAAGAAGTTAAGTTTGAAAAAATTATTACATTTTTAAGTAAGGAGAATAAATAATGAAGAGAACACACACCTGTGGGGAATTAACATTAAAGAATGTTAAAACAAAAGTTGTTTTAGAAGGATGAGTGGCGAAAAATCGCCGTATGGGAGGCATTATTTTTTTAGATTTACGTGATCGGGAAGGTATTACTCAAATTGTGGTTGAACCGAAACATCCTCAGTATGAGATGATAAACAGTATTCGTAATGAATTTGTTATTCGTGTTGAAGGAGTTGTTGTTGAACGAAAAAATAAGAACTCAAAGTTAAAAACAGGTGAAATTGAAATTAGTGTAACAACAGTAACAATTTTATCAAAAGCACAAACGACCCCTTTAATTATTAATGATGTTACTGATGCTTTAGAAGATGTCCGAATGAAATATCGTTACTTAGATTTACGCCGCCCAGTAATGCAACAAAAAATTATGTTACGAAATCATTTAATAAATATAATTAGCCAGTTTTTACAAGAACAAAAATTTATTGATATTGAAACACCAATTTTAAATAAATCAACCCCAGAAGGAGCGCGTGATTTTTTAGTGCCATCACGACAAAGTTTACATAATTTTTATGCCTTACCACAATCACCACAGTTATTTAAACAATTGTTAATGTTAGCTGGCTTTGATAAGTACTTTCAAATTGCAAAATGCTTTCGTGATGAAGACTTACGAAGTGATCGCCAACCAGAATTTACCCAATTAGATTTGGAAATGAGTTTTGTTGAACGAGAAGATATTTTTGTGTTGGTTGAAGCACTATTTAAAGTTGTGATGGATGAAGTAATGAACGTTAAAATTAAAACGCCATTTATGCAAATGAATTATGATGATGCAATTGAAAAATATGGAACAGATAAACCAGATATGCGTTATGATTTACAATTGTTTGATGCAACAACTATTTTTGCTCAAACAACTTTTAGTATTTTTGCTAACGCCTTACAAAATAATCTTAGTTTAAAAGGGATTTTTATTCCACATTTAGTAACAAAAAAACAAGTAGAGGAATTAACTCGCATTGTGCAACAGAATAAAGCAAAAGGATTAGCATGAGTTAAACAAGAAAATAATGTATGAGAAGGGTCAATTGCAAAATTTATTAGTGATGCTGAAAAAACAGCATTATTAAAAATTAGTAATAATCAAACGGGAACGTTCTTTTTTGTTAGTGATGAAAAAAGTGTTACTTGCCAAGCATTAGGAGCGGTTCGGGTTGAATTGGCAAAGATGTTTGCTTTAATTCCACCGAATGAATATCATTTCTTATGAATTGTTAATTGGCCATTGTATGAATGATCGGATGAAACAAATCGTTATGAAGCAGCTCATCACCCTTTTACAGCACCAACAACAGAATATTTAAATAATTTTGAACAAAATTTAGCAACTGCCCGTGCTAATGCTTATGATTTAGTCTTAAATGGTTATGAAATTGGTGGGGGAAGTATTCGAATTCATCAAAGTGAGATTCAACAAAAAATGTTTCAATCATTACAATTAAGTGCTAAAGAAATTGAAAGTAAATTTGGATGATTCTTAAATGCTTTTAATTATGGCGTACCACCACATGGGGGGATTGCCTTTGGTCTTGATCGATTAGCAATGATTTTAACAAATAGTGATTCAATTCGTGATGTAATTGCTTTTCCGAAGAATGCTTCGGGAAGTGATCCAATGACAGAAGCACCAAATTCAGTTGATTCAAAACAATTAGATGAATTAGGAATTAAGTTAAAATAGAAAGATTTAAGATAAAGAAGGAATTAAAATGTCAACGTATGAGGAAATGTTGTTAATAACAAATAACAGCATATATCAGTTTGCACCAAATGTGATAGCTAAACTTGGTAATTTAACAAAGAATAGTTATCGTAAAAAAATTAAGTTTAAAGAAGAACTTTATTTTTTTGAGTATTTTGACCAAAAGATTATTTTTTATAAAATGAATGACTTAACAATAACAAAAATTAAGCAAATTTCATTGCCACAAGCATTAATAATAAAGTGTGTTAATTTTTCACAATCAACAACAGAAGAACTTTTGGTATATTATTTGTATCAAAAAAAAGACCAAGCAGGAATTTATTTAGCTTATTATAATTTATCGACAAATCAACAAACCGTTATTTTTGATGAGAAATTACAACTTAATGAAATTTTTGCTAGTTGCTCATTATTTGAAAGTGAATATTTAGTGGTTACTTTTCCAGAAGATAATACTAAAAAATTAATTCGGTTCCATAATTACCAATGAGATATTATTGCTTCGTTTCGAGATGATGAAACTAAAAATGTGCTAATGATGGTTATTAATAACTATTTATATATTGCAATCGATTTGGTTTTATATCGGATGACAAACTCTTTAAAACCAACATTAGTTGTTGAAACGCTTTTTGAAAAGCAGAGCATTATCGGTTTAACGGCTAGTCCGACATGGGATAATAACCATTATTTTTATTTACTTTTAAATGATGGTAGTTTATATCGTAATAATATTTTAACTAATGATTTAACATTAATAACAAAGCTTACTGTTAATAATAATGTTGTTTTAACTGTTCAGTTAATTACCTTTTGGAAGAGCAATCTTCTTATTGCTGGCCAACAAACACAAGGTGATTTAAAAACTGATATTTTATTTTTTATTACACAAAATAAAAATATTACTATTCAAAAATTAGAAACCAACCTTAATATTACCGAAATATGAGGATAATGTTCTATTTTTTTGTCTTTTGAGATGAAATATGAAGATAATACTTTAATTTTGTCGAAAACTCTTGATGAAATAAAAAAAATCATCAATATGACAATTTGAAAACTAATTTTGTGTAAGATTATGATTTTGCTTTAAATTTTTTAAACGTTAAAATATAATACCGTTGATTGTTGGTTTGGTGTTAAACCTTTGTGTTGGTATTTTCATTTTCAGAGCTTTAAATAATTTTGAATATTAGTGAAACCCAAACCATGATAATGAATTAAGGCTTCTTTAAGACTGGATTGTAATTTACTAATCTTATTTAACTTTTGATAACTAGTATCAGGGTTTGTACTAGTTTTGGTGGAATATAGAGTAGAATTTGTTTGTTTTGCTACTAATAAATATAGTGGTTGCATATCAGAAATAATTATTGATTTTTCTTTAATTAGTTGCTTATTCATATTTTCAATAATCCATTGTTTTTGTAATCTTTTGGTATTGGTGGATTGAACAAAAATATTATTATTGCTATCAACTGCCATTTGAATACAGCATTTGGTATCAGTTGAAAATGGATCGAGATGAGTTTTTCGTTTATCAAATTTATCTTTAAAATTGCCTTTATGAATTTCTTTAATAAATGTTTCATCCATTTGGATTTGACCATTTAATTTTTTAAATTTTAACTGTGTATTTTCTAATTGTTTTGATTGCATTAATTTTTGTCGATTATATCAAGCGGTTTTTGGGGTTGTTTTAATAAAACGAGAAATTATTTTACTAGATTGTCCTAACAATGAAATTTGAATTAATAAATTTCACTGTTCATAATTTAAATGACTTCAATAAGTAAAATGATGACGAAATGCATCAAAACTAGCACGACATTTTTTACATAAATATTTTTGTTTTCCTTCGGAATTATGACCATTTTTAACACAATGAAAAGATTTGCAATTAGGACATATAATGCCTTTATCTCTAAATTTTTGATCAATTTCATTTAAACGTTTTTGTTTTTTAATTAAGTCTGCTTGTTGTTTTATTTTTTCATAAAATTCTAAAAATTGATCATCTGTTAAGCTATTTATTAATTCTGTAATTATTTTTTTCATCATTTATTTACCTCCATATATTAAAAATATACCTAATTTTAGGTATATTTTATAAATATCAAGAGTTTTCGACAAAATTAAAGAGATAATATTTAACTAATATCTTAAAATATGTTAAAATATTATAGGAATTATAGGGTAATTAATAGAATATAAAAGGAGGAGTTTCAAATGCCGTGATGAGCAGGACTTATTATAGGAATTGGTTGTTTAGTTATTGGTGGGGTATTAGGATTTTTAATTACAAAAAAAATTGTACAAAAACAATTACGTGATAATCCTCCAATTACTGAAAAACAAATTCGGGCAATGTATATGCAAATGGGAAGAAAACCTTCTGAAGCAGACATTAAAAAAGTAATGAATTCAATGAAACGAGCTAAATAATTTTGTTGAAGAACTTTATTAATTTTTTGCAAATGTAATCTTAAACATCAATTAATAAAACAAATCTTTGTAATAAGAGATTATAAATTTTATTAATTGATGTTTTTTAATTTTGCAAAAGTTATTGTAAAAATTATTTTCATAATAAAAGATATATAATAGTTGTAATAGTTGATGGTTAGGGATTAAACAAAACAAAAGGAGAGAAAGGAATAGTTATGAAAAAAAATTTAAGTTTAGTAGGTGTATTAATAATTAGTGGGACAAGTATGCCAACGTTTATTACCGTTAGCAAATATGAAAAACAAAATAATGGTACTAATACAAAAAATTATACTATTTAATGGTAATGATGAACGTATTAAAACTGATGAAGAGGATAATTTTAGTTATTTTGAGCTTTTGTTAAAACCAGAAACTTTTGAAAATTTAGCACGCACTTATTATTCAAATAAGAACGATAAACTGTTATTTAGTAACGCTTTTCTAGAATTTGCTAAAAAAATATAACCGGAATATACGGGAATTCGCCCGACTATGCTCTTGGGGAAGCTATATGAGATCATTGAAATGAAATTATTGAGGTATATAAGAACAGTTCTAAAGACAAAAGAATAAAAATTAATTATAGATTATATACTTCTGTGATTTCTATGAATATTGATCATTTTAATGTTTCCATTGCCCCTAATGACACAATATTATATCCAAATTCATATGTTAAAAAATTAAATGATGATTTTAAAAGTGATTTAATAAAGTGAGAAAAAGTTGATCTAGGAATCATTGGATATTGAAATTATAAAAAAAGAAGAACTTTTGAGTCTTAGTGAAGGTTTTTATTAAAATTAAAAATAAAAGATAATTCTAAAATTTATTCAATAGGAAATATAAAAAATGATTTTATTTTTAATACTAAAGTTAATTTGAAAAAAATCAATGATATTCTTGTTAATGATCCAAAAGTACAATTATGATTATATAATTTAAAAGATTGAAAAAAGAGAATAAAACGTGAAATTATAGAAGATGTTCCTAAACTTTCTGAGGCTCAAAAGAATATATGAAGAGATAACGTTGCAGAACAAATGAAAAGCTATATTAGAGATTGAGGTTATATTTTAAATCTCGTATAATGTACGATGAAGCTCCAAAAAACAACTCTTGTTAGGGTTGTTTTTTTATTTGAAATAAAAAATCCCTAAAAGGAGGTAATGATAATTAAAAAACAAAAAATATGTGATGTTAATGATTGCTATAAAGCAGTATCATTCATTACCGAAGAATTTTTATCAAATAAAGTTTTATGAACTTGTGAAAAACATAAATATTTATTAAATAAAATAAAAGATAAAACACAAAAACAGTTTTATCAAAAACTAGAAAATTCAAAAATTATCTTTGATGATAAAACTGGTTCTTTTAAACTTTGATTTTATAAAACAACTTAATGCAGGGTGGAACAGTTATTTTAAATAACTAAGTGTTTTTTTCCACATAGGCGGTCTAGCCCAGCGGTAATCAGTCCGTAAATAATAGACGCTTTAACAAGCGATAGTCGTGATAAGTGCGGGGTCAACATCAAACGACAATAAATATTGAGATGGCCACTTTATAAATAAATTTGCGATAGATATTATCCCATTAGAGGATGACAGAGGTTTTAAAAACCACAAAGTCAGCATTAGGCTCTTCAAGGTGCAAGTGAATTTATTTTAAAAACTGAACGCTTTGACCTGAAATGGTGCGGATGAAGAGAGAGAATTCTCTGGCATTATCTTATAAAAACAACTGTCGATTATTAAACATTAAACAATAAAACATACCGCCACCGCTCACCCGCAGTGAAGCGGATGGCGTAGTAAATAAATAGATAAATACTTAATTATATAACTAACTCTCGCTTTGGCACTTTCACTTGGGAGTGAGTGCCAGCGAGTTAAAAATAGGAGGTAAATATGACAATCAAAAATCTAATATCAATATATATGTACAATGATTTTTGTATTAATATATTTGATAATAAAACAGGGCAAAAAGAAAATATTAATGATGATATTAATTTAATTAAAAATGAAGAAGCACATTTATTAAATCAAGAAATAACTTATTTTGATATTAAAGAACAAAAAGGAAGAAAATTAATAGAAATATTAATAGCAAAGAACGAGGTAAATTAGTATGTGAAAAGATGAAAATGGTTATGTTTATACTGAAGAAGATTTATTTAATATGGCATTAGAAGAATGTCATTCAGAAGAAAGTGCTTATGAATATATTGATAATTTAATTAATGAAATGGAATTAGAGGAAATTTAATTATGGCAGATTTAAAATTAAATAATGAAGTTAAAAATATTACGTATCCATTTTATTTAAAAGGAAATAATTTTAAAGAATTAAGTTTAAAAGCATTAACAATTAAAAAATGAATTGATGAAAATGGACAAGAATTAGCAGAATTTATATATCGACAACAAGCTTGATTAATAAATGGAGAATATAAATCACAATCACTAAAAGATTTAAAATTAGTAGTTTCAAAAATTGATTATATTTTTAGAGAACCATTAGAATTAATAAAATCTTTTAAAGATGAATTAAATTTTATTAGAAAAGATATTTTGAATTTAGAAAATAATATTAAGAATAATCATGATTCTTTAAAAAATAATGTTATTAATATTCAATTTCAAAAACAAAATGAAATTATTGAAACTCATAAAAAAGAACAATTTTTAGAAATTAAAAGTGTAGCAAAACAAGAGCAAGAATTAAAAATTATTACTAGTAATTTTCGGAAAGAAAAATTATTAATTAAAGATATTGAGGTTATTGGTATTAATGATGATTTTTTACAAAATGCTGATAAATTAGAACTTATTAATCTTATTAAAAATTATTTAGTTGTTGATGAACAAATTGTTAAAAATGAAATTAAAGATCAGTGAGATAGTAATAAAGATATTAATTTAATTGGGGTTAAAGGTATTAATTTTAAAATAAATAAAGGAGAAAAATAATATGGCAAATATTGTTGAATTTTTAAGAACAGATAAAGCAACAGAATGAATAAAAAGTAAATTTTCTAATGAAAATGAAATTGCAAGATTTAAAAGTAATATAGTTGCAATATCAAATAGTAATGAATTATTACAAAAAGCAGATCCAAAAACAATTATGACTGCTTGTTATCAAGGAGTTTTATTAAATTTACCAATGGAAAAACAATTTGGTTATGCTTATGTAGTTCCATATAATACTAAAATAACAAGAATTATTAACGGTCGCGAAATCCAAGAATGAATTAATCAAGCTCAATTTCAAATAGGTTATAAAGGTTATATTCAATTAGCACAAAGAAGTGGTCAATATTTAGATATGTCAGTATCAGATGTTAGAGAAAATGAATTAGTAAATTATGATCGTTTAAAAGGAACTAGTTTTAATTGAATTCAAAATGAAGATGAAAGAGAAAAATTACCAATTATTGGTTATGTAGCATACTTTAAAATGGTTAATGGTTTTGGAAAAACTTTATATATGACCAAAGAACAAATGGAAAATCATTTTATGAAATATTCTAAAACTTATGCTAAAAATAAATCATTTTATATTGCTAGTTTTGATGAAATGGCATTAAAAACAGTATTAACATCTTTATTAAGAAAATGAGGTATTATGTCTGTTGAATTACAACAAGCTTATAAATCAGATCAGGCAGTTATTACAACTAATGATGAAAAGATTTATATTGATAATGATAGCAATATAAGCATAAATAAGGGTCAAATTAGTAATGAAAATATATCAAGTGAAGAAGTGACAGATAATAATTTAGTTAAAGAAGAAGATATATCAAATGTAGTGCCAACAATTAATAATAACAACGATGAGGAATGAGCCACTTGATAAAAATAGGTATTGACCCATCAGGAACAGGTACTACTGCTATTGTTATTTATGAAGATAATAAATTAATTGAAAAATTAGAATTTACAAATAAAAATTGAAAAGAACAATATGAATTTATTAATGATAAATTGTTTGATTATGAAGAAAAAATTAATATTGAAGATTGTTTATATACATCTGCTAATGCTAGTAAAGATAGAGATGATTTATTAAGATTATTAGGAGCATTATCTGTTTATAAATATTTTATTAATTGAGTATCACCAAAAAATACTAAATCAGTTGTTAAAAATATGGAAAATTTAAGTAAATATAATGATAGTTGTATATGAAAATTTGATAAAGATACTAATTTAACTTATCAATATGGTAAAGGTTGATTTTATAATAATGAAAAAATAAGTAATCATTTACGAGATGCAATTATTATTGCTAATTATGAAAGTTAATATTATGAAACATTCATATAATCAAAAAACAGGAAAGTATTATTCTTGTCAAATTCGTAATGTTAATATTTACTTAAATAAAAATGAAGAAAAAGTTTGAAATGAATTTAATAACTTTACTTATTCGCAACGAATTGAATATCTTATTAACTTTTATATAACACATTATAAAGGAAATAAAGAATATGAATAATTATATTTTATGTTATCGATCTGAACAAGGTAATCGCCCTTGTAAAAACCCTCGTGGTGAATATATAATTGGGATTGATAAACAAGATGTAGATATTAATTCAACTGAATACTGAGAATATTATAAAAATAATTATGGAAAAAATAATTTAGTTATTTGTAAAGTTAAAAATTTAGACTTAATATTAGAAAATAAAAAATAACCAATTAAGGTTATTTTTTTTAAATACTATTTGTTAGTTTTTTAATAGCATCTTTTTGTGCTTGTTTTTTGTCATTTACTTTAACTTGTTTTTTAACATTTTTAATTTGACCTGTTTTTAATGCTAATTCTGTTGCATAATCAGGTCCTCGTAAATGTTTTTCGTGAGCAATAACAGCAGTTCTTAATTCTCTAATTTCTGCTTTATATTTTTTAATTTTTTTAGCAGATAATCCAAGAATACCAAGACTACCCATTCCACCAGCACCCGCTAATACAAGTAAAGCAATTACTATTTCATTACTAATTTCCATTTCTTTATTTCCTTTCTTATCCTTACTCAAACAGTGGCCACCCATTCTTTCAGAACAAAATAATTTATAAATTAAACTATATAACCACCCAAAAATATCAACCGCCCCTATATATAGTTTATTTTAAATTTAATTCTTTGTTATTTTCTTCTTGTTTTTTAGTATATTCATCTTGCATATTTTTAAATATTTCTTCTGTTATACCATCCAAATTATTTCATTGTTTTGATATTCTTGGTTGAATAACACGCGGATTAATACGGCAGTTCAAACAATGTCTTAAATGGTCTTTTTTTCATTTTGATTTATCAATTCAAATAATAATTAAAGAAATTATTAAAGTAATTAAAGGTAAAATTGTAAATACTAATCCCATTTTAGATATTTTTAATCGTGGAATATCAATTTTCATATCTACTTTTGGTTTACTACTAGCAACAAATATACCTTGAATTCCATATGTAAATAAAGGTGTTAGTAAAATAGCAATTCCATTACCTCAATATTGTCCATAATTATATCAATTAATATTATCTTTTATTGCATTAATCATGCCATATTCTAATCAACAATTTAATGCTAAAAATATCAATGTATAAAAACTAACTACTCAACTACGAATTTTATATTTTCTTTCTCATTCTCTAATATCTTTATGATTTCAATTATAAGTTGGAATAGGGTCTTTTTTAAATCAATTTCAAGGTAAGGCACCCTTTAATCAAGTTGTTTTATTTTGTTTCATTAATTAAAAATCCTTTCTAAATTAATTTTCTTTTAATTGTTAAATCTTTAATAACAATATTATTTGTATCATTTGAAATTGAGCCATCTTGCTTAATTGTTATTCTTTTATAAGAATTATCTGCTAAAAATGAAAATATTGATTTTTGTGATATTGTTTCAAAATAATATGTTACAAATTTATTAGCAGATGCATAATCTGTTATTGAAATTGATATTTTATAGTAATATTTTATTAAATCATAATCTGGAATTTTAAATGTTAATTTTTCGTTTGCTTCTGGATAATTAATTAATTCTCAATCATTACCAGTATTAATAGATATATCACCATTCCCCAATAATGAATTACCATTAATAGTTTTAATATTTGTACCACTTATTAATTTATCTTGTTTTAAATCTGAAACTTCAATCTCATCATTATCATTTTTAATGATAGTTTTATTATCAATTTTTATATCAGTACCACTACTTTGTTTTGCTTTTCAGACATTATTTTCATAATAAATCGTATTATTATCAAAGGGAACTATTAATTTAATACACTCATTATAATCAATTTTAGAAAAATCATTAATAGTAGGATAAGTAATATTTATTGAATTATCAGTTTGTAATCGTTCTTTTAATCAAAATAATAATGTTGGATAAAAAGTTTTTTTACTAATATGCTTATATTCTTCTTCTCATGGATGAGCATAATTATCTAAACTATAATTATAAGGTCTAGATACTGTTTTACTAGATATAATATCA
Organism: Spiroplasma endosymbiont of Sarcophaga carnaria; assembly: GCF_964019595.1. Lineage (NCBI taxonomy): Bacteria > Bacillati > Mycoplasmatota > Mollicutes > Entomoplasmatales > Spiroplasmataceae > Spiroplasma > Spiroplasma endosymbiont of Sarcophaga carnaria. The sequence continues at coordinate 98,291 of NZ_OZ026456.1, read as the reverse complement.
ATAATTTCACCCGCTAATTTTAAAGCATTTTTAACATCACGAGTAATATTTTCATTTGCTTCTGGGTCATTAGTTTGTGAATAAGCAACTCCACCTTGTGAAAATGAAGCACTACCAGTTAAATCATTAACTCCTTTTGGTAAATATCAATTTATAACTGCTAATAAACAAGCAGATTGAATATAACTTAATCATTTATCATATTCAATTAAACCAGTATTATCTTTTTTTACTCAAGGAAACAAATCTTTTTTATTAATTTTATCTGAAATTGTTCCACCTGATAATCTATCCATTCATAAACTAGTTTTTAAAATAGCATTATAAATTAAATTATCATTATAAGCAGATTGTTTACGATCATTAATAGGTTGTCAAAGTTTACTTGCTTTAACATCTTCAACTGTTATAAATAACAAATTACTTAAATTATTTTCCATATAAAACACCCCTTAATTGATTACGATATTTATTTTTTAAATTATTTGGTTTATAACTATTAACCTTTCTTTTGGTTTTATTAATTGCTTTAATAGATTTATTAACCTGATAAAATTTATTTTTAACTGGTGTTTTATATAAATTCTTAATATTTTTAACATCACTTCGGCGTTCTCGATATCATTTTTTATTATTAATTTCACCAGCAAAATTAAAATTAAAATGTCCAATCTTTAAATTATTAATAAACTTTTTAATTTGTTGTAATTTTTGAACTGTTGGTAATGTTAATTTAGTAGTTCCTTTGGGATATTTTTCTTTTAATGCTTGTGGTAATCGTTTTTTAATATAATTTCTTAAATGACTAGGTAATCATTTTCTTAATCAATAACGCCAAAATAAAGTCCCTGCATTAGAAACAGCATTACTTAATAATTTTCATATTTCAACTGGAACACTAGGATAAACATATGGACCATAAAATTTTGGATGTTTTGCTGTTTTTGTATATATTAAAATAGTTAAATTACCTGTTAAAGTTAACTTATTTGTAATATTAAACATACCACTATCAAGTCAACTACTATTTAAAGGCTGTCAATTAGTATTTAGATAATTTTCATTTTTAAATTGTTCTCTATTTTGAATATTATTATCTTTTTCTAATTGACTTAATATTTGTTGTATTTCTTTTTTATGACCTTTTTTAATTAAATCTAAATAAGTAAAAGGATTTAATCATTGATAAATATCTTCAACTTTACTTGTAATTTTATTATATTTATCAGTAATATAATTAATTGGTTTTAATATTTTATTTTGAACTTGATTAACTCTATTAATTAAATTTACAAATTTACTTATTAAAGGTTTATTTTCTAAATTAGATACTAATAAAGTTAAAACGCGTAATATTAGTAAATTCATTGTTTATTAAGAATTTTTAATTACAACATCAATGGGGTTTGTTTGACCAGTAGCATTGTTTTTACCTTCAATTTGAACTTCAACAGTTTTGTCATTTTTAATATTAATTGGTCAATCTTCACCCCTAGCTTCAATAAAGTAATCATAATCATTTTCTGTTAAAAAATTATTTACCGCTTTTACTGATTTTAAAACAACATCTTTAAATTGTGGTTTTAATTGTTCTGCTGTTGTTTGAGTTGGATCGTCAACATGAATAGTTGGTTTATCTAATTTATTAATCCCACTAATATCAATTTTATTTGATGATGGAATTACATAATCAACAGGAACTCTAAATGTTTTATTAAGATTACTTTTAGCAGTATTAATTTCATCTTGGGTTGGCGCTTTTTCTAAAATAATTTTACATGTTTTTGGATATAAAATTGTTGGTGTTGCATATTGTACTTTACCAATTCATTTAGGGTTAGCAGTATCATTATCTAAAACTTGTTGAATAGTATCCATATTAATTGGATAAGCTCATACTTGTTTATTAATAATTAAACCATTTACATTAGTAAAATTATAACCTTTATCACGGTTAACTTGTCCTTTTGTATATGTTTTTTCTAAATGAAAACTTTTAGATACAGGAATACCCATTGCGGTATTTTCATATAATTCACCATTAACCATTGCTTTTAATTGGGCTTGTGAACCAATCACTTTTAAATACGCAGGTGTTAATCCTAAATAGGCTCTACGACCTAAAACCATAAACATTTTATCAGTTGGCAATCCAAAATATAAATTACTAATTTGATTTGTTAATTCAATCAAAGTTTCATTTAATGTAAAGAATGCCTTATTTGCATCATCAGCATTTTCTGCTGTATAACTACGAAATGGAATTACTTCATATTGACCATCTGCTAAACAATAATCATAAATAGCCTGAATTAATTCACATTCTAAATTAACAAATTTATTTTGTACAACACTAGAAATAGCATCAGCAATAACACCATTTTTAATATTTTGTTCTATTAATGCTAAGTCAAAAGCCTCATTCATTAATTTTAAATTAAATCTCTTATCAATCGGAACTGGAATTCTTGTTAATCCCATTGTTTGAGTTGCCCCACCATTTGGTAATGAATAATCATCTTGTCATACCACACGATGAGTTAAATTATATAGTGCTTGTCCTGCATTAGGTAATCAAGCAACTTGTTCTGCGGTTGCAGTAGCATACTGCATAATACTTGCATATTCATTATATAAAGGTCCACGCAATAAAGCATTAACCATATCAACATAGGCTTTTTGACCTGTTGTGTTACCTTGTAATGTAAAAGGTACTTGTGGCAAATTAATTGTTGCCATAATTTCACTCCCTTATTATCTAAGGTTTTTAAGTGTATAATCAGTTAATTTTTTAATTTCTTCTGGAGTATATGCTCCTTTTTCTTTAATAGTTTCAATTTCATCATTTTTATTTTCAACCGATTTTTCAATCATTTCTTTAATTAAATTAGTTGGTGAAACTGATGGTTGTTCTTCAACAAACAAATCAGGTTTTAATTCTTTTAAAGTTTGCATTTTTTCAGATAAAGAACTACCACTAACTTTTTCTAAATTAATTTCTTTAATTTTGTCGAAAACTCTTGATATTTATAAAATATACCTAAAATTAGGTATATTTTTAATATATAGAGGTAAATAAATGATGAAAAAAATAATTACAGAATTAATAAATAGCTTAACAGATGATCAATTTTTAGAATTTTATGAAAAAATAAAACAACAAGCAGACTTAATTAAAAAACAAAAACGTTTAAATGAAATTGATCAAAAATTTAGAGATAAAGGCATTATATGTCCTAATTGCAAATCTTTTCATTGTGTTAAAAATGGTCATAATTCCGAAGGAAAACAAAAATATTTATGTAAAAAATGTCGTGCTAGTTTTGATGCATTTCGTCATCATTTTACTTATTGAAGTCATTTAAATTATGAACAGTGAAATTTATTAATTCAAATTTCATTGTTAGGACAATCTAGTAAAATAATTTCTCGTTTTATTAAAACAACCCCAAAAACCGCTTGATATAATCGACAAAAATTAATGCAATCAAAACAATTAGAAAATACACAGTTAAAATTTAAAAAATTAAATGTTCAAATCCAAATGGATGAAACATTTATTAAAGAAATTCATAAAGGCAATTTTAAAGATAAATTTGATAAACGAAAAACTCATCTCGATCCATTTTCAACTGATACCAAATGCTGTATTCAAATGGCAGTTGATAGCAATAATAATATTTTTGTTCAATCCACCAATACCAAAAGATTACAAAAACAATGGATTATTGAAAATATGAATAAGCAACTAATTAAAGAAAAATCAATAATTATTTCTGATATGCAACCACTATATTTATTAGTAGCAAAACAAACAAATTCTACTCTATATTCCACCAAAACTAGTACAAACCCTGATACTAGTTATCAAAAGTTAAATAAGATTAGTAAATTACAATCCAGTCTTAAAGAAGCCTTAATTCATTATCATGGTTTGGGTTTCACTAATATTCAAAATTATTTAAAGCTCTGAAAATGAAAATACCAACACAAAGGTTTAACACCAAACCAACAATCAACGGTATTATATTTTAACGTTTAAAAAATTTAAAGCAAAATCATAATCTTACACAAAATTAGTTTTCAAATTGTCATATTGATGATTTTTTTTATTTCATCAAGAGTTTTCGACAAAATTAAAGATTAATTTTAATATCTTCAATTTTAGTAGATGGAACATCTTTAAATGCTTTTAATTCATCTAATTCATTAGATAATTTAATAAAGTCTTCTTTTGATATAACATCTTCGCGTTTTTGCACACTTTCTCTAATTTGTTTTGCTTCATTATTAAACTGATTTAAGATATTTTCAGCAATCTCTTCACTTAAACCTTGTTCTATTAATTGTTCTTTTGTAAGTGCCATTTTATAAACTCCTCTTTTTTTATTCTTGTTCGATTAACAAGTCAGCATAAACTCTTTTTTGATACAAAAAGATTAAAACTTATATTAATTATATACTTATAGTTTATAAATACAATACTTTTTATAAACAAATACTAAACATAATTTATTATGTTGTTAATTTAACCCTTAAAACAATTAATAATAACTATTTTTCAAGATAAAATTTTAAAATAATTTCTAATTTTGCTTGCATATATATATATATATATATATACTGAAGGTAAATCTTGATAAAGAATTTCAATAAATAGTTTCAAGATAAGAAAAGGAGAAATACAGTAATGAAAAAATTACTTAGTTTATTAAGTGTATTAACTATTAGTGGAACTGCTGTACCAACAACAATTGCCGCTAGTCCTTATGAAAAAGAAAAACAATTAAATAGCGATATTAATTATTCAGAAACAAATAATTTAGAAAATTTAATTAGAGTTAAAAGACAATATGATAATATACAACGTATAGAACCAAATAACGGGACCCCATTATCATCTATTCAAGGTTTGGTCCTAAATTTAGGAAGAATAAGAATATATGACAATCGCGATGCTGTAGAAGGAGACCGGGCAATTTTAAATGCTTTTATTAACATTAATAGAAATATTTTATCTAGAGAAGTAAGAGATATTAACAATCTTTATGTTAGCGGAAGATCATATGGATCATACTCAGATACTTCAAGAGATTCTTGAGCACATATCTCATTGTTTGGTCAACAAGATACTCCAGTTTTGGTAACTTTTAATTTTCCCACAATAAGACATACCGAATCTAATATACAAATAATTCCGCCAAGACGCCAACAACAACCAATTAGTGAACCTGGATACAATTGAACTAGTAGATTAAACTTATCTACAACATATGTAAATAGAAATTTAGGTAATATTATTGATACAAACGAAAGAACTATTATAGAATCTTTTTTATTTAATAATCAAAATTTTCCCACTGAATTAATAAATATTTTAAGAGTTTCAAATGTATCAAGAAGTAGTGCAACAATTTATGTTCCAGAAGGAAATTTGAGATATGAAGGAAATTTAATTGTTTTTTTTAGTACAAATCAAAATTCTTATTATGGTCATTTTGGTGACTTATAATAATTTAATAAAGTTAAATGGAAATAAATTAATGTTTTATTTCCATTTTTAATTAATTTAATAGACCTTAAAAGAAAGGAATTAAAAAATGAAAAAAATATTAAGCCTTTTAGGAACAATCACTTTAATTGCAACAAGTACAACAAGTTTAGTTTCTTGTAACACATCACAATATACTTATTCTGAAAAAGAATTAGCAGAATTAAAAGAAGAAAAAAATATAAATATAAAAACAAGTAATGGTGAAGATGGTGTTTTAGAATGAATGGCACCACAAGAAAAACCATTTAATAAGGTTGATAATAAATGATATTATGTAGTATATCGTGCCAATAAAAATATTAATTGACAAATTAAAAAAGTAAAAAATACTGAGAAAGGAAAAAATGAAATATTATTTAAAGATAAAGTAGGTATTTTATATCCTGCTAAAATTTTATCAGTTGAAAATTATGATAGTAAATATATGAAAAAATATTTTAAATCAGTATATCGTTGAAATTTAGATATTAACGAACCTGACTTAATAGTTAATAATAATGGTAATGTAAAAGTTAAAGATGAATAAAAAAGTGCATTTAGCACTTTTTTATTTTTATCTTGGTTTAATTGTAATTTTAATAGGATTATCACTGTTATTTACCATATTTAAAACACCCAAAGCGTTAAGGTCTATTTTTATATCTTTATTATTACCTCAATATTTTCAAACCCCTCAGTGTTCCATTTTATAGTTAAGTTCTTCTATTAAATATGCTGTTATTATTTTTGTAAATCTAATTTTTAATTTTACATCATTTGTATAATATGCTTGTAAATAAGTTTCAACTATTTTTTTATTATTTGGTAATGACACATCATAATCAGATAATTTTGTTGTTTGAAGCAAAAAATAAATATTTTCTTCATCTTTTGATGGACTATATTTATTAAAATAATTATTACCGGGCAAACCATTAGTATAAGCAGTAGAAAATGTTTGAATATAATTATTTATATTGTCAGTATATAAAATTATTATATTTTCAAAATTAACATTATCAGTTTGTGAAATACCCTTTTTTTGTAAAGTTATATTATTTAATGAACCTAAATCATAATTACAAGTAGTTTCACCAGCAGATAAATTAACATTTCTATCACGAATAAAATGTTCTATATCGGGTTTTAGACAGTTAACTTGTAAATTAGCCAGATTACTTATTTCTATTGTTTTATAAGAACTAATAAATTTATCTATACTTTGAATAGTTGGATCAATTTGTCTTAAATCAATTTCTAATTCATAATAACCATAGTTATAATTATCATTAAAAAGATTAGCACCATAACCAGTGCTTCCATTTTTAAAAGTTCCTTTTTTACATTGTGCTGGTGCTATAATTTTAGTTATTAATGCTTGTCCTGTTTTACCATCTCAAATATCTTGTGTATAAGGTTGATAGTTATATGGAACTGGTGGCAGAACATATTGTGGGTAATTAAATGTTGGTATTTCAAAGTCGTGTGGTAGTAAGAAACTAGTTTTATAATTAGTTGTCATATCGCGTAAATAATTATTTAAAGTACTTTTTGTTTTACCTCTAAAACTTCATACTGATAAGCGTAAATAATCTTCTTCATTATTAGTATATGGGTTATCAGCATAAAAGATAATTTCAAAATTACCTTTATATAATGCTTGGATTGAAAACATATCAATTATATAACTACAATTTGTACCATCTGGTGTTTGTAAGAATTCGCAATCATTATCTTTTTCACTATCACTAACTGGTGTTTGTGCATCAATTGCTTTGGTTTGTTCATTAATTAAATAAACTCGGTTAGTTTTAGGATTTAATTGTTTTAAATTATAAGTTGAATAAACTAATTCTTCGGTTGGTTTACCATCATTAGTTAAAACAGTCCCTTTAAATTTATCAGTTAATAAAGTAGTAAAACTAAAACTAGTAGCATTAGCACCAATCATAGCACCAATTTTATCATTTCCTTGTTCTCTAAATATTTCAAATGGTAAATAACCTTTACCAGCAGACTTATCACCTCAAAAGGCATCGTTATAAAAACTATAAACATTAGCACTCATAAAACCATTAAGTCATGGAAAATTAGGTCATTTATCATCTTGGGTAATTGTTAAATTTCCAATTCAGTCCCAAGGAATACCAAAAGAAACAAAGTTTAAAAACTTTCCAATAGCAGGTATAGTAAAAGGATTAAAGACTAATTTTTGCGTATAGTTTAAAGGTAATACGGTAATTTGGCGATTAATAAAATTATTCATATTTAAAATGTCTCAAACATTACACGAACCCATTTTATTATATTCAATTTGAACACTTCCAATAGTATTACCAAATTCATCTTTTCTTCTAAAATATGATGACGCTTGGGTACTAATAATATTATTAACAGTTCCACTATTTACTTTTACTTGATTTGGTGGAGTAATCATTCAACTTTTAGACCAATAAGGTTTAGAATTTGAATTTTCTTCCTTAATAGTTGTTCCAACAGTCGGATTGGTTGCTGTTGAACTTGCTTTATCTGTTATTACCATACCCTCATTATTTTTTTCAATTCAAAAATCAGACATTGATTGAATATGTTCTTTTCAATCTTTATATCCAGTAATAATAGTTGGTTGAATCCCTTGAATGTTATATCAACTTACTTCGGGTGATGCATAAGTATTTATTTTATCAGGTGGGGCAGGATACATGTTATACATTAATAAATCTCTTGAATTCATAACTTTTTTATTAAATTCACCTTTAATAATTGGTCGACCAATAACAGGCATATCAAAAAAGATAGGATTACCATAAAATTTAACTGCCATTGCTCTAACACCTGGGTCTTTTAATAAAACTTCATCTAATTCAACAATACCTTTATTTAGTTTTTCATCATAAGTTATTTTAGGAAAACAATAACCTTCACCTGGTGCTGATGTTTGAATAAATTGTCGTACTGCCAAACCACTATTACTAATTTTGTCATTAATACTTGAAAAGGTAATTTCTTGTCATAAAAAACTACCATCATAAGGTGAATAATAATTAATAACATTTGATGGATATAATCATTGTCTATCTTGGGGTGCAGAATTAATATCACCACCACCAATATTTAAACCACGGTCATTAAATACAGTATAAAAATTATAATAATCATTAATATTTAATTTATCTGCATCTTCATCTAAAATTAATAAAGTATATTTTCTTTCAGTTGATTGTTGTGTAAATACTTGTTCAAATTTGGCTTCACCAAATTGAATTGAACTTCTATCATCAATCATATAAGCATCTCAATATTTACCAACTTTAACTTCTTTTGTATAAAAGTTATCTGCTTTATTATCATTATTCATAAAATAACTTAATTTATATTGCTTTAAGTATTCTAGCATTCTATTAATATCATAAATGTTTTCACCATCAATTAATTTTCAATAAACATTATTATTTTCATCTTTTAATTTTATCGCAAAAGGTGTTTCATTATTTGCTCATATAGTTGAATTAATTGGTTGTTTATTAAAATCATCAATCGTTAATATATTAATTTCTTCACCTTTATATTTTTGCACTATTTTTAAACTATCTTGTCATTGTGCAATAGTACTTTCCATATTATCAAATATGCGTGAATAACTACCATAATCACTTGGTTTAGCATTATTAGGTTTTCAACCTGTTTCAGTATCAGGAATATATGAACTATAAACATTAAAAGGAAATACCATTCAATGGCGATTGTCTTTTATGTTTTCTCTAATATCTATTAAAGTATCATGGGCTTGTCTTCGTAATTCTTCGATAACCCCTGGGTTAATTCTACTCATTTTTTAATTCTCCTTAATTTCTGTTCTACCTTGTAAGGCATTTTGATTATTACCAGTTTCATCATATTCCATTAATTTATTATTATGTTCTATTTCTTTGGCTTGCATTTTATCTTGTCATGCTTCTATTTTTTCTAAATATTTTGCTGCTTCTAATTCATCAATATTTTCATATTCAGTAATTGCTCTTATTGGTTCCATTGTGCCATTATCTAATCTAGCAGTAATTAATTCATTTTGTCGCATTTGATCTACTAAACTAGCACTAACAAAATCAAAACCATAAGGTCTTTCACCAGTACCATCTCATAAACCGTAATATTTTAAAACGGTATCAAACACTTTTGTATAATATTGCTTACGATATGCTTGTAAATATGCTTGTTTTTCTAAATCTTTGGTTTTAGTTAATAAAGATTGTGTTTTATTTTGGTCATTATCTGATTTATCACCAAAAGGACTAGAAAAATGACATGCTAAATATACTTGTTCAATAATTGCTTTTTGGTCTTCCGTATATGTTTCTAAGGTTGGTGTTCCTTGTACTACTTGTAAAGATTGAGATAATTGACCATCTACGGCTGATTGACCTGATTGAATAAAAATATCATCAAAAGCATCTTGTAATACTTTTTTATTACCTTTGTTATAAGCAGTCATTAAATCATCATCTAATATTCCATATCAATGAGTACGATTTGCTCATCTTTCTTTTGATTTAATATTAAAACTATCTTCTAAATCAAATTGTAATTTATAACAATTTGCCATTGTAGGTAATGGGTTTAATGTAGTTGATGTTGATAAAAATAACGGATTAGGTTCATTAATCATTTCTCAAAAAGGAACTACGCCTAATTTATTTTTAAATTCTTGTACTAAAACAGGTTTAACATCATCTTTAATTTGTGTTTTACTTTGTCCAACAACTACTTCATTATTTTTAGGTCAACCTTTAATAACTATTTTATCTTTGGTACAAATTAAATTTAAAATAAAACCACTATCTGATTGATGATAATTTAATCAAATATCAGCACCTTGTTCAATTTCGTTTATTTTACTTACACGAGATGTAAAGTTAAAAGGATTAATTCATAAATCAATATTGCCATCTGATGTTTCTAATAAACCAAAAATAGTTTTGCCCATTAAACTTGCTGTTAATTCATTTTTATCTAATTTTTCTTTTATTTTATAAGTTTCATATCATCAATTTAATTTTTCTAAAATGTCTTTACGATGAGACTTAAATAAAATATCTTTACCATTAACTAATCGCATTTGATGACGAGCAATAATATTGGCTAAATTAATAGTTCAATCATAATTATAAAATTTTAAAACACTATTAATATCATTTAAGTTTGTTAAACTATGGAAAGTATTATTCATTGTTATTTTGCTCCTTTAATTTTAAAATAAGTGCATAATTAATAATATTTACTGTTAATAAACTAGGTTCATTTGCTAAAACTTGTACACATACTTTAACTTTTTGATATTTCTTAATATATTCGTTATATAAATTTAATTTACATATTGCGATATTATCTTTTTTTAATTCTTGACAAAGTCTTTTTTTAACTTGTCCACAAACAGACATATATGGTCTTTTTGCATTAATTACCCTTTCATCGTGTATTACATAAATATCTTTTTTCATTAAGTTATTCACTCCCTTTGTTGTCATAATTTATAATCTGCTGAACTATTATGTTTAACCATTGGTATTAATTCAAAGTGTAAAGCATAAAAATCACTATCAAATGTATCATCATATAAGTCTAACATTCGTTCTTCTCTTACATCAGGTTTATCTTCTCATTGAATTAATTCATATTGGGTTTTACTTACAGGACATTTTTCTCATAATCATTTTAATTGATTAGTATTTATTAACATGGTAAATGCTTCAATACGATGTTTTATTTTAAACTTCTGCTTTTGTGCTGGTTTAAAATGCATATATTGACCAAAAGAATAATTATATTTTTCTCTATTTAAACTTTCTAATGTTGCATAAGCACTATCATCAACATTAATTGATATACCTTGCTGGATTAAATTAAAATATTGATTTAATTGATTGTTGTAAAAATCTAATATATCTTTTACTTGTTCTAATGGTCCCTTAAATTGTTGAGTAGCATTTGAGTGTGTATATTCAGCAACTTTATAGGCTTTTTTATCAAATGAATTATATATTCAAAAACTCGCTGCTGTTGTATGTCCTTTTGGACTAGTAGAGTTTGCTAAGTCAACACCACATAATAACTTAGTTGGTTGAATAATATCTGTTGCTTGCATAATATCAAGATATCTTGCAAAGATTGACCCACTAGTATTACCAGGCAATCCTCAACTTCATACTCTTGCTCTTTCAATATCTAATTGTTCTAATCTTAATTGTTCATTAACCTTATCTTGTGGTAATTCATAATTAAGTCTTCAACTAGAATAATGAATAATAATCTTCATATTTCATTTTTCAATATAGTTAATTTGTTCATATTTACTACGCATTATTTCTTCATTAAAAGGCATTAATTCATTACAATAACCAACAATATATCTTTTTAAACTTTCAGGGTTACATGTATTAATTGTTATTTTATTTTGATACCCACGAATAGCAAATTCTAAATCACTTAAATCTTTTTGTTGAAATTGGTCACATTCTTCTCTTCAATCAATTACTAATTTATATTTATTCAAATCAGCAAAAGCTTTTAATTTTTCTTTCCGGCTTGGTGAATGTAAACCTTTACAATATATTTTGCTACCATTTGATAAAGTAAAAGTAAAATTTGATAAGTTAATAGTATAAGGAATATGATTTTCATCTAACATATTTCAGATATTTTGAAATACACTATCTTTTAAATCCTTACTTCAATACATACTAGCAATGATACAAATTGGTTCTTTAATTAATAAACTAATTTTTAATAATTCACCAAACATTTTAATATTTGAAATAGTCTTACCACTATATCGTGTTCCAATTTGATTAATTTCATTAACTAACTTATATTTTTTAGCAAAGGGATATTTATTACCAATACTACTATTTTGTAATAATCAATAAGGAGTTTCTAACAAATAAGTAAAATGATTAAGCATTATTATCACTTTCTTTTTTAATATCTCTAATATCCGTTTGTAAATTAACAATTATTGGTTGTTGATTATTTAAGTTTAATTCTTGTTCTAACTGTTTTTCTTGCAGTGAATATTTATAATTAAATGCTCGTTGTCAATATAATTTAGCACCATCAGGTGATTTCATCATAAAGTTAATTATTTCACTTTCAATTCTATCAACTTGTTTTTCAAGTAAAGGAACTATCTTTTCGCTCTTGTAAGTTTCGTGCTTTCATCTGTTAGAAAGATTGAATTCATTGGTTAAATCATTCAAAGTATATGGTTTATTGGGTGATTTATTTTCTCAAAATTGCTCTATTTTACGATAAAAAGTTGCCAAACTTGCTTTATTTGGATCTTTAATTTTGTCGAAAACTCTTGATATTTATAAAATATACCTAAAATTAGGTATATTTTTAATATATGGAGGTAAATAAATGATGAAAAAAATAATTACAGAATTAATAAATAGCTTAACAGATGATCAATTTTTAGAATTTTATGAAAAAATAAAACAACAAGCAGACTTAATTAAAAAACAAAAACGTTTAAATGAAATTGATCAAAAATTTAGAGATAAAGGCATTATATGTCCTAATTGCAAATCTTTTCATTGTGTTAAAAATGGTCATAATTCCGAAGGAAAACAAAAATATTTATGTAAAAAATGTCGTGCTAGTTTTGATGCATTTCGTCATCATTTTACTTATTGAAGTCATTTAAATTATGAACAGTGAAATTTATTAATTCAAATTTCATTGTTAGGACAATCTAGTAAAATAATTTCTCGTTTTATTAAAACAACCCCAAAAACCGCTTGATATAATCGACAAAAATTAATGCAATCAAAACAATTAGAAAATACACAGTTAAAATTTAAAAAATTAAATGGTCAAATCCAAATGGATGAAACATTTATTAAAGAAATTCATAAAGGCAATTTTAAAGATAAATTTGATAAACGAAAAACTCATCTCGATCCATTTTCAACTGATACCAAATGCTGTATTCAAATGGCAGTTGATAGCAATAATAATATTTTTGTTCAATCCACCAATACCAAAAGATTACAAAAACAATGGATTATTGAAAATATGAATAAGCAACTAATTAAAGAAAAATCAATAATTATTTCTGATATGCAACCACTATATTTATTAGTAGCAAAACAAACAAATTCTACTCTATATTCCACCAAAACTAGTACAAACCCTGATACTAGTTATCAAAAGTTAAATAAGATTAGTAAATTACAATCCAGTCTTAAAGAAGCCTTAATTCATTATCATGGTTTGGGTTTCACTAATATTCAAAATTATTTAAAGCTCTGAAAATGAAAATACCAACACAAAGGTTTAACACCAAACCAACAATCAACGGTATTATATTTTAACGTTTAAAAAATTTAAAGCAAAATCATAATCTTACACAAAATTAGTTTTCAAATTGTCATATTGATGATTTTTTTTATTTCATCAAGAGTTTTCGACAAAATTAAAGATTTGGATTAAATTCTTTCATTTTTTACTCCTTTTTGCATATTAAAATTGCTATTATTTAATGAATATGATTAAATAAAAGAGTAAATAAAAACTATGAAAGAACCATCGCGGTTCTTTTTATTATTTATATTTTACATCAAAATAAAAAAAAGTAAATTACTTTACTTTTTATTTTAGTATACAAGCATATAGAGATAAATTGGAGCTTGTTACAATATAATTATATAATTAATAATATATTTGTCAATAATTTTAATTTAAAAAAATGTGAAAATTTATCTTTTTTATAAATTTAATGTATAACTATTTTTATAAAAGAATTGGAGGAAATATAGAGTAATGAAAGATTATACACATGTAAAATATGATGAACGAAGATTTTTTAAGGATTTATTTTTATCTGATAGTTGCAAAAAGAAAAATGGCACACTTAATTTATCTGAAATATCAAGACAAACAGGAAGAGATATTAATACTGTTAAAAGAGAAATTAATAGATTTACAAATATAGAAGATTATAATGCCCGTGAGGCACATGATGATTATTATAAAAAACGACAAAAGTGTATTAAAAAAATACCTACATTTACAGAAGAACAACAAGAATTTTTAAATTTACGATTTAATATTTTGGGTGATTCACCAGCAGAAATTATTCAGCGATTTTTAATAAAATTTGGTATCAAATTTCCTGCCTGTCTTAAAACATTTTATAAATGAATTTTTTTAGGTCTTTTGGGTTTGTTAAAGAAAAATTTATTAAATGGTGGTAGAAGAAATAGAACAAAGAAAAGACCTGATAATCGTGGGAAATTAGATGAAAGATTTAAATCAATATGAGATATTGAAAATAAAGAAAAAGATGTTGGTTGATTTGAAATGGATACCGTAGTTGGAAAAGAACATCAATCTAGTTGTTTAGTTTTGACAGAGAAATCAAGTAAAAAATACTTTGCTATGAAATTAGAAGAACATACTGCTAATGAAGTTTTAGAAAAACTTAAACATATAGTTAGAATTAATGGTTTAGTTGGAAAAATTAAAGGAATAATAACCGATAGAGGAAAAGAATTTAGTAAGTTTGAAGAAATGGAAAAGATTACTGGTTCTAATGTTTATTTTTGTGACCCTGCTTCGCCTAATCAAAAACCATTAATTGAAAGACTAAACCGTGAATTTAGAAAACGATATGGTAGGGGGACAGATTTTAATCTTGTTACGCAACAAGAAATAGATTTAGTAGTCGATATTATAAATGAAAAATTAAGGCCCGTTCTTAATTGAAGAACTTCAAAAGAAGTATTTTTAGAGAATTTTAGATAAGTTTATTTGAAGTAATTTAATAAATTATTTTTCAGTGTGTTTAAATATGCCAAAAATAGGGTAAATTTAAAAATAATTTATTTTTTTAAAAAAATAGTTGCACTTCTTTTAAAAAGTGTTATTATTAAAATAACAAGAGATAAATTTGGAGCTTAGATTTACATAATACGTCTAATAGAAATTGATTTAAAAATAGAAAAATTAAATAATTCAATAAATAATTTAAAGTAGTACTACAACAAAAGTTGCTAGTCAAATAACTAAATATATTCCTCATTTTGGGGAAATTTTAAGTGAAGTATTTGGAGTAATGTCTGTTTTGTGTCAAGTTTAAAAAGATTTAGTTTACTTAGGTTTATCGTTTACAATTTGTTATACAGAGTAATAAGTATAGTTTGATATTAAATAAAATAAATGTTTAGTATAAATGCATTTTTTAAAAAGACTGATTAGAACTCAGTCTTTTTAAATGATAAAAATAGTTTTAATTACGGGGTATTTTTTTCAAGTTAAAATTGTAGTATAATATATAAGTAAAAACATATGGGGGTTTTAATAATGGGGGATATGAAAAAAGTCATTGATTATTGAGATGATTATGATCCAAATGAATTTGATCCAGCAAAACGTCTAACTTCAATTGTTAAAACAAATGCTGATGAAATTCGTTTGGAACGAAACATTGTTAACAATGTTGAGACCACGGATGACTATGAAACATTTTCATATTATAATAATAAATTTAATGTTAATCAAAACCAGGATGATGAGGTTTTTAATGAAAGTGGTAGTTATGATGAATTAGCAACCGATGAGGAACTTGAAAGTTTATCAAATCGATCAGAAAAAATAGTTGAAATTGATCAATCAGAAGAACTAAATGATTTAGATGAATTAAATTTAAATAATGAAAACCGTTTTGTCCCTCTTAACGAAAACGATACCCTTGAACCAGTTTTAAATGTTAACCAAATTTATGATCGTTGACAAAAATCAAAAACTAATTTGGTTACACGAAAATTAGATGTTCTTCGTAATCGAGTACAAAAGCCGCGTGTTGAAGGCCGTCGAAAATATAGTTTTCTTGTTCCTGAGACATTAGAAGAATTACTTAATAAACCAGCAAAAGTTGTGTTGGATGCAACACCTCGTGCTGGTGGGGATGAAATTTATTCGGAAAAAAAATACTTTAATAATGCTGATTTATTGTTAAAAGTGCAAGGAGAAGATGCTGTTAAACCAAAAGGTAATGATTTAGGAACTAATCCAAATCATGAAAATTTAACTTTTACAGAAGAAAATATCACAACTATTCTTGATGAAAATGCAATAAATCATAATCCTGCGTTGAGTGATATCTTAAAGAATGCAAAGAAAAACATTGCAATTAGTAAAGAAGAAGCAATTTTTATTGATGAAAATGATGTTTTAGACCCTGACCATTTAAGTTATGAACAACGATTACGATTATTAAAATTAGCAGCTGATCCAAATAATGATGAACGAAAAAAACGGTTACAAATGAAGCTAAACAACGGTAGTTTAAGTTCATTATCAGAAATTGTTAAAAAGCGACTACAAAGAATTAATGCAGGTGAAATTGAATTAACCGAAGAAAAAAACCAAAAGTAAAGCTGATGGGCAAAATAACCCTTGATCGCCTAGACAAATCAGTTTTTATTTTATGAAAAAAACTAATTTTTATTAATAGACTCTATTAATGTTGTTATTTTCAAGTTATAATAGGATAAATGAGTACAAGCAAAGGATGATTGAAATGATGTTAGGAAATAGTGAAATTGCCTTTATTTTAATTGGATTTTTTGTTGCAATTAATATTATTGTGATAATTTTTTTAATTGTTTCTTATCGAAATATTTTAGTACCAATTCCAAATTTAAATAATACTCCTAGTCAAACAATGACATCTTTAGAAGTAATTGATCGTTATTTAACCAAAAAGAAAATTAGTGGGTTAAAAGTAGTACGAAAACCACATCAAGTGTTAATTACTAATTCTTATAAAAAGAAAACGTTTTATATTAATGATTTACAATTATTTAATCAGTCTTATTTTTTATCAGGGATGGGGTTAGATTATGTTTTAGGACGTACTTTTTTTGCTACACAGTTACACTTAAAAAATCGTCATATACGAACAATGAATTTTTTATTATATGTGGCACCGCCATTATTATTGTTTTTATTTTTAATATTATCAATTCTTATTATTATTTTTTATGTTTTAATAAAAGTGGATCCAAGTTTACTAGATTTTAATTTTTTTTATTTCATTGAACATTATGGCATTTTAAATTCAATCTTAATTTTTATTATTGCAGTTTATTTAATTTTATTAGGTTTTAATGGCCATTTTAAACAAAACTTAGAAAATTTGTATGAAACAGAAATGCGTCCATTTGTTAAGAAAGAATTTCCCGAATTATATGATGATTGAATTATTGCTCGTAGTTATGCTCGTGGAATTCAATTTACCTATTTATTTGGTTATAATTTTATTTTTAAACGGATTTATAAATATACTGGTCCATTTGGTTTATAAGAAGAGGGTAGGGGAGTTTTGTTATGAAAGTTATTTTTCATATTGATATGAATAGTTTTTTTTGCTAGTTGTCACCAAGCATTAGATCCCCAGCGGGAATTAAAACCATTAGTGGTATCTTCACCCTCACGAAGAGCGATTGTGACAACAGCAAATTATGCGGCACGAAAATTAGGAATTAATAGTCCAATGCCCCTTTATAAGGCAAAAGAAATTTATCCTAATTTAGAAGTTGTTAATCATGATTTTGGGTTATATGTTGAATTTGCCCAAAAATTATTTGATTTTATTAGTTCGCATTATACTAATCAAATTGAAGTTGCTTCAATTGATGAATGTTATATTGATGTAACAGATATTTATTTAAAGTATGGTTCAGCAATGCAATTAGCAGTTGACATGCAACAAAATGTTTTTCAACAGTTAAGGTTATCAAATAGTATTGGTATCTCATATAATAAATCTTTAGCAAAAATTGCTAGTGATTTAAAAAAACCAATGGGAATTACGTTAATTCGTCCAGAAGATGTTCCAAATCTTGTTCATCCGTTACCGGTTAATATAAACTATTTGGAATTGGTCAACAAACAACAAAACGGTTAAATGCGCTTGGAATTATGACAATTAAAGATTTAGCAGAGTTTCCTGATTTTGCCTTATTAGAGACAATCTTGGGTAAACCGGCAAGTAGGTTTGTAGAACGAGCAAAGGGTGGGGGAAGTGATGAATTATTATTGGAGCATAATCAGTTAAAACAAATTGGCAATGAAACAACGGTAGAATATTATTTGGTTAACTTTGAAGAAATTAAAAATAAAATTTATTTATTAGCAAAGCATGTAAGTCAACGTGCACAAAAAAGAACAATGGTTGGTATGTTGTTTATGTTACTTTAAAAAATAGTAATCGAAAACGTTTTACCAAGCAGCAAAGAATCCAAAACTATACTAATCTGCTAGATGAGATTTATTCAACCGCTATTTAGATTGTTTGACCAATTTTGAACAGGTGAACCAATTCGATTAATTGGGGTTGGGTTACGAGGAATTATTAGTAAATATGATATTAAAGAGCAAATTTCTCTTGATGCATTACCTAACTTGCAAGTTGAAAGTTCAACAGTTAAGTTAATTAAAGAAATTAATAAAAAATATCGCAAAGATATTTTATTAACTGGTCAAAAATTAGAGGAATTAAAGTATGTTTTACAGGCACAAACAAAATATATTCAAGCAGATCAACGAATTTTAGATGAAACACAAAGGTAAGGAACAAGGATAATTAGTAAGAAAGCTATGATAATTCCACCAACCAGTAAGAAAAACCCTAAAATTAGTGGTTTCTATTTAATTAAAAATTATATTACTAATCCAAATATTGAAATTGGTGATTATACTTATTATCATTGTGATCAAGAACAAGAAGCAATTGAATTTCAAAATAAAAACATTTTATATCATTTTCCATATTTAAATGATCAAATTATTATTGGGAAGTTTTGTTCAATTGCTAAAAATGTTAAATTTCTAATGAATGGTGCTAATCATAATTACCAGAATTTTTTAAGTTATCCATTAGCATTTTTAACTGATGATCAAAATTTAATTACAACGCTTCGGGAAAATACCCCACAAAAAGGAAATACAGTTATTGGTTATGATGTTTGAATTGGCTATAATGCCATTATTTTACCTGGTATTAAAGGCGATAATTTGGGCCAAATGAACCTTTGATTAATATTCGTAGTAGATTAAAAAATGTTTTATATATATTAAATACAACAATACGACCTTGTTTAGGGAATTTTACATCAAGACAACATTTTAAAAAAATATTTGTTCATTAATTAGTTAATGTATATAATAAAAATAATAAAATCTATTAATTATTTTTGTGTTTAACAAATTATTTTCAGCACTTTAATAATATAATTAGAGGTTTAGTAAAGGAGAAAAAAATATTATGTATGATAAAAATAACAAAATTATTGTAAAAATAACAAATATTACTCCCTATGGTGCTTTTTGTAGAGCAGGAAAGGCTGATGGTTTAATCCATATTAGTGAAGTTTCAGATTATTTTGTTAAAGATATTAAAGATTTTTTTGATATTGGTGATGAAATTGAAGTTGAGGTGCTTGATTTTAATACAGTTAGAAAACATCTTAAATTAAGTTATAAAAATTGTCACCCTGAATTATTAAAAAATGATGATAAAGAAATTCAGGAAATAAAAACAGCATTCCAAAACTTAAATAAAAAACAAGATAAAACAGACAGTTTACAATAATATAAAAGTTAATATATGTTTCAATAACTAACTTTTTTTGTTATTAATTTCTTCTCTATTAATAATTAAATAAGAATACTTCATGTCTTTTGTGAGATAAGGTGGTTCTTCATAAAATTTCATTTCAAACTTAATTAACATTGTCCCTTCTTTTAAGGGTTCTCTTCCATTAAATTCAACAAAAAAGATTTTTCCTTCTTGTAAATCGTCTTTAGTTGCAGTAGTTACTTTATCTGCTGTTAAAATTCTGCCAATGACTAAATTAGAATCAATGGCTCATTCAGGACTAATTGAACTTTTTAAAATATTAGCAATTCATTCTTCATTATTTAAATAATAATTTCATTTTTGTTTAATTAATTTTACATCTAATTTTTGATTTATGTCCTGTTTACTATAATAATGAAAGGTCATATTAAAATTACTTGTTTGATTAAGTGCTATTTCTATTTCAGAAACATCAAGTTGAATTTTTTGCAGTTTTTCAAGTTTAAATCCAACAGGAACGGTTCCTGTTAAACGACCAATACCATTAATTTTGGCAAAAAAAGTTCCTCCTGTATGGAAATCTTCTTTAGTTGCAATAGTTACTTTATCCGCTGTTAAAATTTTACTCATTTCAAAATCAGTAACATCATATCTTATTTCTCGACCAATCACATCGCTGATTATTCGTTTATAAGCATAATAGAAATTTTCTACATTAATTTAGTTACTAATGTATTACATAGTATTTTCATAATAATAAATACTCCTATTATTAACAGCAATGTATTGTCAGAAACCTTCATCAATTTCATCTTAAGCTAAAGAAATACCATTAAAATTTTTTACTGCCTTTTCTTCCTCATTTTTATTTTCTTCGTTATTTTTATCCTTCTTATCAATAACATTATCTTTACAAGCGGTAACACCGCTTGTCCCTACACCAGTTAAAGTTACTACACTTAAAATATTTAATAGTTTTTTCATATATGTTATTTTCCTTTCTAAATAATTTATATAGTACGTGTGAAATATTTTTCAATATAATGTATTTAAAACAAAAATTATAAAAAATCAATAATTAGATTGTTCTATAATCTATGTTTTTAATTCTAACAAAAAGAAAAATATATATAAAAAGAATTCAATAAATATGTTTTATCAAATAATTTGCAAATTATTTGATAAAACATACAAAAAATTATTTTTTTTAGAACAATATTTTAATTTAACCTTGAAAAACTTAATTTAGTTTAATCATCATTTAATTGTCTCAGCATCTTTAATTCTTTTTCCCATTATATTGTATTTTATCTTGCTTGCATTTACAATCTAGAAAAACAAAAAACAGGTTTAAGTTATAATAAACTTAAACCTGTTTTAATTATTAAGCATCTTCTTTATAATATTTATTTCATGAAGCAATATCATCACTATCTTCTTTTTTAGTTCCTTCTAATGCTGCTTCACTTTCGCGATCAAGATTTTTTTCTTCAACAGTTTCTTTAGTGCGGTCAACAATGAAATCATTTTCTGGTGCAGTTCGATTTTGTAATGATGAAATCTGCATTCTCATTCGTGACATTGTTAGATTATTATATTTAAATTCAATAATTCATTGAATTGGCAATGTTAATGGATCAATTTTTTCCGAATTACGAATCAACATTAATAACATATTAATGAACTTTCCAAAACCTTCTTCACCAACTCAATGATCCATTTCTAATGGATCATGTACTAATTGGTTTTTAACTAAATTATAATTTGAAGCATGTACTTCAGTAATTCTTTCAGCTCACTCTGATTCCGAAATTAAATAAAAGTTAGTTAATAAACTACAATTAAATAAATGTTGTTGATTTTTAAATAATGAAAAATTAAATTTATCAACAATAATGGCACTAATACTAATTGTTAGACCTGACAAATCAATTACATCATTCATTCAACGAAAAATTGCTTGAACATAACGAAGAATAAATTTTAATTTTCCCGATGAATAAAGAACTGTTTTTCAACTTTCATAATCAAATTGATATTCTGCATCATGACGGACCTTGCGAATGTTTTCATCAGGTTCTAAGTCCAAGAACTCTTCAGCTGATAAAATTATCATATCTTTTTTCATATGACTACTCCCCTATAAAGATAACCCATCTATTTAATTTAACTTACTAATGAATTATACCATAAACTTAGGAATAAAACCATCTGTTAACCGATAAAGTTTTAGATGGTTGGAATAAAGTAAGTGTTTGTTCAATAGACATAAATTTAATGCTTTTATACCAAAAAGCATTAACAAGACTTTGTCTTTTTAAGTTACTCTAATTAAACTATGAATATTTATAATCTGCAACAGCAAAAATGCAAATTATCAAAATTTGCTTTAAATTATTATCTAATTAGTTTTTTGAAGTAAGGATTTTTCGTATCAATTTTGTAATTCCTCTATCTTTTGATTTTAAGATTGGAACTGAACCTTGTTTTGGTTCATAATCATAATTTTCATTTGTGGGATGCAATCACATATTTTGACGATAATATTCTGTTGCTTCTTTAACTTCATCAATATGTTCTTTAATAATGAGTTGAATTGGATCCCATTGATTAACCTTTGCCATTCGCATCGATAACATATTACGAAAGACAATCTCACTATATGCTTTTGCCCCGTAGGATTTTAATGCTTTAACATTATGGGAAATTTGTGATTCAGTTTGACACCCAATATAATACTCATTCTTATAATTTCTAATACCATTAGTATTTGTAGTCACATATTGAATTAATTTTTTAACTTTGTCTTTTTTGTCTTTTAAAAATGGATATACTTCTTGCATTTCTTTTGTTAAAAATGGTTTTAAATAATCTAAGATATAATCAATTTCTCCTTTTCGAATAAAAGCAGATAAATCTTGATAAATTGCTTTTTTCTGTTTTTCTTCTATTGTTAGCACTTTTTTTGATTCATTACTTAATCGACGAAAATTAAAGCAACGACGAACTTTAGTCATTAAATGAAACTCATCTAAGATATAGTCTGATTTAAAATATTCTGCTATTTTTTTAATCCATTCAGCGCCACCACCCATTACTATTAATTGTTTATCTGTTAGGTCATAATTATTGTTAATAAATTCCTTTAATAATTGACGATATTCTTTCATTTTAAGATTTACATTTTTTGACATCACTGTTAATAATCGCTTATTTTGTAAAAAATGTCGTTTCTTACTAGATTTTTGTCAATCAATTCCAGTATGTAAATATGCCAAACGAACCATATTCTTATCAATCTTTTTATATTTTTTAAAAATTTTAGTAAAAGTATCATCTAATCCCAAATAAATGTATTTATTGTCGGACTTTATTTTATTATGAAGGACAGTATGTTTAAAGTTTTCATTAATTTCCGCCAAATCAACGCTCCGAAAAATATTTGAAACAGTCATCGGAGTAATTTTTGAATCTTTATATTTATCAATGATGTCTTGGTAACGTTTCCCAGAATCCAATTCCTTAAGAACTTTTATATACAAGTCAAAATGAATTCGCTGATATGGTTTTCGCCCCATTTCAGCGTCTAACAAAAAAACGAATCGATTACTACCATGTTTACCATCCTCGTTCAATTTATTTGGATCATAATGTTTAAATAATGTTCGTTGATAAGTAACGTGTCCTCATTCTGTAATTGTTGTTATTTTTCTTTTGCCATAAAGTTTATACTTGTTATATCCACCCGAATATTTATCCCGCAGTTTTTGATCTCATTCTTCATAGTAACATTTTATTTCATTGCACATTCGCTTACTAAAAGCATCTTTAATTTTAGCTAGATCGTCAATTTGCTTAGTTACCATATTAAAACTGCTATTTTCTGACAGTAAAAAATCATTAAAATTAATATCACTCATTTTGTATGCCTCATTCTGATTTTGATTAGTTTTTAATAATTGATACGATTCTTTACATATATTATACCATGAGAAAAGAAAAACTGGATTTCAGGTTCCAGTTCTAATCATAGATATGTAAGACTTCACTTCTTGTCATTAATGTAAATCATTTACTAACATAAAAATCTTTTCACTTTTTAGTTAGTTTTACTTCATCTAACCGAAGTTCTTTTTCAATATTAGACTTTAATTTGCCTTCATTATTAAAATAAAATGTAACATAATGTTTATCATTATCTACTATTTTAAATTCAATACTTGTAATAATTCCATTATCTTCATAAATCGTAAACGGAATAATTGCTGCATTTAATTCAGCCAACAGTTGGCATAAGATATCTTGATCAGGTGTTAACTTAAAATCTGATAAGTAATATTCACCAGATTTGACTTCTTTATCATTCTTATAAAAATTAACTGAATCATTAAAAAATTGTTGTATTCTAATTCATTCATCATAACAGAGCCGAAGCCGGAACCAGAACTACCACCAGAAAATAGTAGTTGAAAAATAGTTAATAATAAATATATTCCGAGAGATAACGGATGATATATTGTGATTTATCAACAATTTGATATATTACGAATAGATAAAATTGATAGTACAAAACAATGGGGTACTGAGGGAGCAATGGGAAAATCATTAGATATTCTTTATCATTGAACAAAAACAAATGAACCTGAAACACCAGAAATAAATTCTAAAACAGGTAAGTTTAAATGATATGATGAATATTAAGAAAATGTTCGTACTTTTTTGCTTAAATATATTGATGTTATTGTACAAGAAAATATCCGAATTCAGCAAGGTGGAAATCCAAACTATGATGATCCGAATTTGGGCAGTGAAAGAATAATTTTTGATTTTGAAATTATCAATAATTTAGATAAGTCTGATACCGGTACAATTTTAACTAAAAAATCAATTTATCGAATGATTTTAACAATTGATGAAAAGAAAAATATTATTGCTGGTAGTTTATAATTAACACATTTTAAACAATATTGGGATGGTAATAATGCAAA
This sequence comes from Spiroplasma endosymbiont of Sarcophaga carnaria, assembly GCF_964019595.1. NCBI lineage: Bacteria > Bacillati > Mycoplasmatota > Mollicutes > Entomoplasmatales > Spiroplasmataceae > Spiroplasma > Spiroplasma endosymbiont of Sarcophaga carnaria. Next base: position 73,126 of record NZ_OZ026456.1, on the reverse strand, counting down.
TAGTTATCGGTATACTGATGATTTAGGTTTTTTGTTTACTTTTATGAAAGAAAAAGAAGATACTTTTAATTTTAGTGCTGAAACATATAATTATAATCAAGGTAATACTCCCAATACTGGTAAAATTGTTTTTGAACAGATGAAAGGTCAAATTGATATTAATAAATTTTTAAAAGCTTTTTTTGCGCATGCTTTGGTACCTGTATTTTAAAATCGCAGTAATTTTATTGAAAGTGGATATATTGATAATTTACAATACAACACTGTTTTAATTAATTTTTTTGGTTTAAAATTGATTAATTTTAGAGATGTTTTAATTGATGAAACTAATACTAATAAAAATCAATTTGAAAAACTATTAAATAGTATGTTCACGGTTTCGCAAAACTTTTATAAAGATTATTTACGCACCATTTTTGATTTAGAAAATAATACTTATGTGCAAGGATATAATAAAAAATATGGTTTATTAGCAAATAATGGTTTTAAAATTTACCCACGATATTTTTATTTTTCTGATAAATACAAGCAATTAGATATTAAATTGTATTCAGCATTTAAAAATCGGTTTTATAATACAAATTATGGTAATGTATTTAATTATGATTTTTCAGTTGCAAATAATTATAATATTAATCAAAATGAAGGTTATATTTTTGAAGGTGTTTTAAAAGATAAATATGGTTTAAAATATAAAAAAATTGAAGAACAAAAAATTGGTTATAATGTTTTTGAATTACAAGCCCAAAAAGAAAATGATATGTACCGTTATTATGATTTTAATTTTGGGATTTACAACTGACAAGAAATAAACAACGGTGGATTATTCCCTGATGGGCAATGATGACAAGCCCAATATGAAAGTTGTAGTTGATATAATTTAGCGTGTCATATAAAAAATGCCGCAATTTGAGTTGTAAATAATATTCCCGGTGTTAAACAAGTAAATGAATTAGCAAGCGGTGTTGGTAAAATATTTCAAACAATATATAGTTTTTTTAATCGAACATTTGAGGTATGAAAATTTAGTCCAGCATTATATAGTACAATAACAAATATATTTTTATTAATTATCTTTATGAAATTTGTTCGATTAATATAAAAAGGACTTATTAGTCCTTTTGTTCTTTTCAATCAGTAATTTTAACTGTTTTAGAATCTATTTCTGGTGTTTCAGGTTCATTTGTTTTTGTTCAATGATAAAGAATATCTAATGATTTTCCCATTGCTCCCTCAGTACCCCATTGTTTTGTACTATCAATTTTATCTATTTGTCATATATCAAATTGTTGATAAATCACAATATATCATCCGTTATCTCTCGGAATATATTTATTATTAATTTTTTCTCAATCTTGAAACTTTAAATTAACTTGTTGCAAATTATCAACACTTTTTTCTAATTTGTTTATAATTTCAACTGTATTAAAATACTTTGCAAAAGAATAAGAAAAATTAGTTAATTCTTTTAAAAATTGTTTTTTATCAACATCATAGAACTTATAAATATTATATTGTTTAGCATAAATATCTCAATTTTTATATAAATCCATAAACTCATCACTAGGCTTATCAAATGAAATTCCGGTAGAATAACTATCTTTTAAAAAATCTAAGTATCATTTATCATTATAAGTTAATGATTGTGAAGTTTTTAAATTTGGATTAATAAAGTAATTTGTTTCTGACCAATTTTCAAAAAAACTACTACGTAAAAACATTGTATTAATAAAGTCTGTTTCATTTATTCCTGTTGCTTGCTGTTCAATGTTATAAGTTTGTTGGTTCGAAGGTTTAAATGCCGTTAAAGTAATAAATGGAATAATTAAACCTAAAATACCTAAAATAGATATGGCAAATAAAGATAATGATTTTTTCATATTTATAATTCAACCCCTAACTATACAATGTTTTTGAAACAATAAACCCAACAATATATAAACTTGAAATTGTTAACATTAATGGGTGAGAAAATAAGATTGCCATTTTTCCAAACAACGAAAGTAACCAGGTATCTGAATTATATAAGTCCATAATAATATTTTTTGCTGATGTTAATTGATTTATAATAACTGTTATAAAACCAGTACCAAAAATAGCAATTGCAGCAACTAATAAAACTAATCTAATCATTATTTATTCACTATTCTATATCCTTGTTCTCTTGATTTTGCTTGTTTTGCTAAACTTGATAATTGTTGTTTATCACGATTAATTTTAAACTGTTTACGCTCTTTAATATGTTTTTGTATACCTTGCTTAGTATCTGATACTCCACGAGCTGTTGTTGAATATATTTGTGATGTACTATTTTGAACAGTTGAACCTAACTCATTATATTGTGTAGAAGTACCATGTATTGCATAAATTGATAATTTAATAACCATAAAAAAGATTATAAAATAAGCAATCGTTGTATTTGTCATTGGTAATTTAGTATTTCAAATCACATCAAAAATAAATAAAAATATATCAAAAATAAAACTAAAAATCTTATCTCAATTACTATTATTTTCAGTTAATAAATTAATCATCTTTACCACTTCCTTTTTCTTTTTTAGGTTTTAAATTCTTTTTCAAAATATCAATATCTAATAAATCTAAACGTTCTTTTATTGTTAAATCTTTAAGTTGAGTTCAATAGTATTCTTTAGTAACTGGAACATCATCATTTTTTAAATCACGAACAAATGATAATCATTTACTTTCATACTTTTGAGCGATTTCTAATGGAATAATTATTTTAAAAAACCGAATTCCTAATCCAACATCCGACTTATGTTTTGCTCGTTTACCTTCGGCTGTTAGTTCTACTGATTTTGTTTTTCAAATTTCATAATCAGTAATATCTTGGAAAATACCAATTCGCATAATAAAGAAACGATTAAAAAAATTTAATCCTTTTTAGCAGTAGGTTTTTTCAGTGAAATTGGAATAATAATACCACTTGCTAATTTCCGAATATTGTTTCAAAGCATACCTTCGCGTTGAGCTGTAAATAAAGCACGATTACCAAAATGTCTTGCTAATACAATTCACGGAATTTTACCACTATGAACTTTTTTCTCATCGTGGGGACTAGTTCCATCAATATATAAATAACTTTCATCAAATAAAATAACACTATCATCTGGGGGAACTGGTTTTGTTATATCTGTAAAATCTAAATTTTTAAACGTTAGAACTTTAACTTTGTCATCTTCTAATGGATAGTTACTATAAATTTTATCCGTTAATAATTTCATTGTTTCTGACAAATAAGTTAAAAGTAATGTTTTACCAGTTCCTAACTTACCAATAATTACCGATAACGGATTATCTCAAACAAAATTTACTAAACGAAAAGCATTTAACTGATAAAAAATATTTTTCCATAATCATCAAACAAAATAAACACACTGCAAAGCAAATAATAATCAGAATACTAAACCAGTATAATTTAATGAAATTATTCAAAGTAATAAATCAATTAAACTAAACAAAAGCATCGAGCCACTGATATAACAATAATTTTTTAAGAAAAATATAAACTTTTTCATTATTTAAAACAACAATCATAAGAGTTAAATATTCATTTTGAGTCAAATTCCAAGTTGTAATACTTTCAACGTTAGATTTGTCAATAAACAAAAATACATGAATAAAAAACTCTTTTAATTTTTCTCAATCATTTTGCATTTTTAAAAGCTTCACATTTTTTGAATGATTTTAAAAAACATACCAAAAAATAAAATGATAAATAACACAAACGATATAACATATAAAAATTCAGGTGCATTTGAGCCAATAATATAACTAACAAATTGAACTCAATAATTATATAAACTCATTATCTAATTCTTCTAAATCGCGAATTAATTGTTCTACTTTTTCATCATTTCAATTTATTAAATTATTATTGTTATTTGTTTTTACTTTTTTAGGTTCATTTTGAAATAATGTTTTATGCATACGCGTAAAATAGTTTTGTTTATATTGATTATACAAATTGATTAGTTCTGCTCCAGTTAAAAATTTTCAATCATGTTGTTTCAAATTTTCATCATATTTCAAAATAGGATAAGAATTATCATAAATCAAACTAATAGCTACTTGATCAGAATGTTTTTCACTAAAGTAAACAAACTTATTACTTAATCAAAAACCAATATGTTTATTGTGATTAGGCAAATTTATAAATGAAGCTTTATCAGTTTGAAAAAATATAAATTCTCTTCGAATAAAATAATTTTCTAAATTAATATTCTTCTTATAAAAACTCATAAAAACACCTTACTTTCACACATATAACTCATTTTTTCTAGTATCAATACTTGCAAATCATTTACTTTCAATTATTTTGCGAAAAGATTGAAAACCATTAAAATTTATAAATCACTCAATATTGATTACTTTAATAATATTAAACAGATTTGGACTTTTATTATAATTTGGTTTCTGATACATTACTCAAATCAACTCGCTTTCTATTACACTGCTAACTTAAAATATAAACTACCAATAAATTTTCTATTCAAAATAGAATGACAAATTTGACATTTACGCTTAATAAAAAATATTCAAATTCCTAACATAATTAATCACACCACTTATCCAAATCCAATAGTGTAATATGTTTACTATTATTTGAGAGAAATTTATCAATAAATTCTAATGCTTTATTTCGTTGTTCTACAGTATCAAAAATAAAGAAATTTGCTAAACGGTTTCCAATCATAAATATAATTGCTTTATTATTGTCAAATGTAGTGTGTTGTTTTATTATTGTTTTTTGTTGGGATTGGAATTGGTGGATGACAATTATATTTATATTTGCATCAAAGAACACAACCAGTTATTTTTAATTTAAATCAAATTACAAAAATTAACAGTCCAGCAATGATTAATACAAAAAATGTTTATCAAGTTGAAGAAAGTGAAATTAAAGATAGTTTAAAATATTTAATTCTTCAAGAAGTTATTAGTTATTCACGCGGAGCAACTTTTCTTGATTATGATTATCACCTTTTTTCTGATAATAAGGATGCTGTTTTTCAACCGGTTAATTTAGCAACAATTACAGTTAAAATTTGAGTAATGATTTCAGCAACACCTAATAATAAGTTTCTAGTAAATAATACAAATTATTTGGCAGTAACATTGCCAATGTTAGGTGAAAAAAAATTAAGTATTGCTGAAATTAAAACATTAGATGGTCCAGAATTATTGGCCGTGCCAAAGCCTAGTCGTGTAGTAGAAAGTGATATTAGAAATGTTTATGATTCTGTTATTCCACAAGCGGTTAAAAGAATTAATGACAAAGTACAGTTAAATGTTGATTATAGTTATTATATTTATCGTAATGAAAATGAGGAACGATATCAACCCGTTAATTTAACTAGCAATAGGGTTGATATTTGAATTGTTATTACAGCACAATCAACAAGTAAATTAATTACGGGATATAGTAATTTAATTCAAGTTACTTTACAAAATCATAAACAATTTATTAGTTTTGATAAGGGGGTGTATGCGTTTGCTTTTGGACCGGATGGTGTTGTCTATGTTGCTAGTGGTAATACAATTTATCAGGAGGATATGAAGGGTGGCGGTCGTACTATATTTACTTATTTGTCTCCGAGTTATACAATATTGGCATTCGTTGTTGACTCTTATGCTAATGTTATTCTTGTCCCATCACCCCCCGATACTCCACAAAAGGTTTGAATTATAGGTCTAGATATGAAGAGTAAGAAGACTTTATTCTCTAGGGGTCTATCAAATATTGCACTTGATCACAAGGTGCTTGCTACTGGGTTGGATGGTGCTATCTATGTTGTTAGTGGTAATACGGTTTATAAGTGGTTTATACACGGAGGATTTGGTCACGCTATGCTTGTTAGTTTTCCTAAGAAAATATCTGCATTGGTTGTTGGACCCGATGGTTTTTTATATGCCCTTACTAATAAAACTAATATTTGAAAAATAGCAATTTACAGAGTAAATAATGGATAAATCTAATTATTTTGATAATAAAAATAATAATTATCTTGACTAAATTATATAAAAAACATATAATTATCCTTGGAAAATGTTAAAGTAGCTAATGTTCACCCGTGCCCTTTAGTGTGGTTAATAGGTTTTACAAGATTAAATTAGATTTGTAACGATTAATTATTAATCGTTTAATAAATAATTCTTGTTAATTAAAGCGCTACTTTTGAGCGTTTTTTTTTAATTAATTACAATGGAGGGATTGGATGAGTCAACCTACTAAAAACAATAAGAATATTGATCAAGTGAATTATGATATTAGAGCACGAGAAGTTTTAATTATTATGGATGATGGTAATAAAATTGGACCATTAGGACGTAATGAAGCAATTTGTTTTGCGGAAGAAAAAGGCTTTGATTTATTACTAGTATCAACAGTTTCAGATCCACCAGTAGCAAAGCTAGTTGATTATGGAAAATATAAATATGAGCAAAAAAAGAAAGAAAAAGAAAATAAGAAAAATCAACATATAACTGAAAATAAAGAGATACGATTACGTACTGGAATTGGTGATCATGATTTAGAATTTAAAACAAAAAAAGTACGTGAATTTTTAAAGGATGGTAATCGTGTTAAGATTTCATTAAAGTTTCGTGGTCGTGAAGTTGCGCGCCCCGAATTTGGAAAAAAAACATTAGATAACTTCTTTAGTCGTATTGAAGAATTTGCAAAAGTGGAAAAAGAACCCCAATTAAATGGTTTGTTTTTAGATATGTATGTTGTGCCAAAAAAATAATTAATTAAAATAAGAATAGGAGGAAAATTTATGCCAAAAATGAAAACAAAGAAATCTTTAGCAAAACGAGTAAAAGTAACTGGAACCGGAAAATGAAAGATTGCCCATGCTTATACTTCACATTTAGCTCAAAATAAATCAACAAAACAAAAACGGCACTTACGTAAAGCTGGCGTAATGGATCATACTGATCAAAGTAGATTAAAACAATTATTACAAGATTAATTTAAACAAGAAGGGAGTATTAAAAAATGGCAAGAGTTAAAGGCGGACCAACAACAAGAAAACGTCGTAAAAAAATTATTAAACAAGCAAAAGGATATTTTGGGACAAAATCAACCCATTACAAAAAAGCAAAAGAACAAGTAATGAAATCATTGGCATATGCCTTTCGTGATCGTAAACAACGTAAAAGGGATTTTCGTTCATTATGAATTCAGAGAATTAATGCCGCTGTGCGTGAACATGATATGTCATATTCACAATTTATGAATGGATTAAATAAAGCTAATGTCGAAATTAATCGTAATATGTTATCGGAATTAGCAATTCATAATCCTACTGAATTTAAAATGTTAGTGGATGAATCAAAAAAAGCGTTAAAAAATTAACAAAACTATTTTTAAAAAGTAGTTTTTTTTTGACAATTTATTCTTAGTTGCTAATTATTACAATTAAGCATAAAATATTAATATATTTAAGGGGAAAACACAAAATATGGCAACAAAGTTATCATTAAAAGAACAAGTTGAAATTTTACCATCAAAACCAGGGTGTTATTTATTTTTTAATAGTTATAATCAAGTGTTATATGTTGGAAAAGCAAAAAATTTACTTAGCCGGGTTAGTTCATACTTTAATAAGGTTTATAATTACAAAACAACACGGTTGGTGCAAGAAATCACGCGGTTAGAAACAATTATTACTAAAACAGAAAAAGAAGCGTTAATTTTAGAACATAATTTAATTAAACAATATAAACCAAAATATAATATTTTATTAAATGATGATAAACATTATCCATACATTGTAATTACTAAGGAACAAGATTCCCAATATTTATATGTTCGTAATGTTCATAAAAAATATGCTCGTTGTTATGGTCCGTTTCCAGAAGGAAGTCATGCTCGGGAGATTATTAAAGTTTTAGAACGATTATATCCGTTGCGGCGTTGTAAAGGAAACCTTGGTAAACCCTGCTTATATTATCATATTAACCAATGTTCTGGCGCTTGTTTTAAAACCGTGTCAAAAGAATATTATACAGCAATGATCAAAAAGGTTCATGCTTTTTTTAAAGGAAATTTTAACGAGACAAAAGAGTTGTTAGAAAAACGAATGTTACAAGCAGCAAATAATTTACAATTTGAAGAGGCCCAAAAGCTAAAATTATTAATTCGTAATTTAGATTGGACTTTATCATCCCAAACAGTTGAAATGTTAAATCAAAATTATGATTTAGATGTAATTAGTTTATACCAAATTGAGCATAATTTAGTATTAACAACTTTGTTTTATCGGGCTGGAAAATTAAGTTATAAAGATTATGAATATTATCAAGTCACAATTGAAGATGATTTTCAAGAACTTTATCGGTTATATTTGCAAAATATTTATCAAAAGAATATTTTACCGACTAAAATTATTGTTAATAAAGCGATTGCTTTACCAGAATTAAATTTATTATTTGATAATCGTGTTTTTCATCCCCAAACCCGAGCAGAAGAAACAATTATGAAACTAGCAACTGACAATAGTTATGAATCTTATTTACAAACGCAATCAACAGCACAGCGTCAGCTAAATAATGTTGAAGTTTTACAAGAATTACAAAATCTTTTACATTTAAATGAATTACCTTATTTAATTGAAATGATTGATATTGCAAATATTAATGATGAATTTGTTACTGGTGGGGTAATCGTTTATAAAAATGGGCGACCATCACGAAATGATTATCGTAAATATAATCTGGCAATTGCGCAACAAGATGATGCCCATCGAATTGCGGCTGTTGTTGCTCGCCGTTATCAAAAAGCGCTTGAAACTGACCAGCCATTACCAAACTTAATTATGATGGATGGGGGAATTCAACAAGTTAACGCTTGTTTAAATGAATTAAAAAAATTAAATTTAATAATCCCTGTTATTGGGTTAGTTAAAAACAATCAACATAAAACTGACCACCTTCTTAACTTAGCAAAAGAAAAGGTCTATCTTGATAAAACCAGTCGCTTATTTTTATTTTTAACAAAAATGCAAGACGATGTTCATCATTTTGCAATTAGTAGTTTTCGCCGTCGGCAAACAAAGGCGTTAACAACAAGTATTTTAGAAGTAGTTCCGGGGTTAGGGGCACAACGGATTAAGGCTTTAAATCTTCATTTTGATAGTATTGGGGCAATGCAAAAGGCAAGTGGTGAAGAATTATATCAAGTTTTACGTAATTGAAAACTTGTTGAAAATTTGCGAAAGTTTCTGGAAAATTTTAGCGGATAAAGTTTTTTTAGTTATAATTATAATGGACAAAGTTAAATATATAAAAAGGAGTAAAGAATATTATGCATAGAGTCCAAAGAAAAGACTTATTATTAGAATATCTATGCCAAAAACCTTTCCACGAAATGAATCATGTTCTTGAGTATGTTGCAAAATTCGATATTTCTGCGACAACCGCACGTCGTGATTTAAAAGAACTTGAAAATGAAAGTATTATTACAATGTCTTATGGTGGGATTAATTTTTTAGGGGTTCACAATAAGTTGTGCAGTATTGATGTTCGTGCAAGTAGCATTAACTTTGATAAAAAAATGATTATTGCGAAAAAACTTTTAAATCTTTTAGAAAAAAATGATGTTATATTTGTTGGTGCTGGGTCAACTTGTGAAGTTTTTGTAACTTTAATTGATAAACCAGTTAAAATTGTTACTAATTCATTTCGAATTTTACAATTGGCAAAAGACAATTCTAATGTTCAATATAATGTTTTAATTGGTGGTAAATTACGAGAAAAATCACAAGCGTTTTATGGCTCACTTTGTGAAGAAAGTTTATCATTAATTCAATTTTCAAAGGTTATTTTTTCGGCAAATAAAATTGATCAAACGGGCGCAGTTTATAAAAGTAACTAAGAAGAGGCTCGGGTTGAATTAGCAGCCTTAGCACTAGTACAAACAAAAATTCTATTGGCAGATAGTACTAAATTTGATAAGCTGGGGTTTTTTAAATTTTATGAAACAAAAGATGTTTCGTATTTAGTAACCGATAAACCAGAAGTTGCTAAACAATATGATTTAAATTTTAGTATTATTTAAGACTTTGTCTTAGGACAAAGTTTTTTCTTTGCAAGGAAAAAGGTTTTGTGACTGGTAATTTTGTGCTTGAAAGGAGGTTAAAATGGAATTAAATAATGTCTAGTATGTATGTAACCAAATTGAAAAGTTTGAATTTGAAGAATTATTCACCGTTCTAGCAAAAATTGAAGCAGTTGTAAAGGACCGAACAGACGGCGTCGATTAGGAAAATATTTTCAATAAACTCTCAAATTTTTTTCATTCCAAGTTTATTATAATCACAATTGAAAGTTGAGGAATTAAAACATGGAATGATTGGGTGGGGAACATGCAATTGAGAACTAATATTCTTGAGAAGTTAGAAGAAATTATTAACCGTAATGATGATACTGTTAATGGTATCATTGCACAAACTATTTTAAATTTTGCTAAAGTACCAAACGAAACTTTTATTATTAATGATGTTGCAGAAACATCACATACAAGTGTCTCATCGGTAACGAAGTTTTGTAATATGCTAGGTTTTACTGGTTGAAAAGAATTTTATATTTTCTTTCGTTATGAATTAGATAATTTGAGAAAACTTAATCAATTACACCGTATTAACCCTTTAGAAAACACAATTAAGGATTTAGTAACAAATCACACTGTTATGATGACAAAACTATTAAATGAAAATTTAGAATCAATTTTAGAATTAAAAACAATGTTAAAAACAACCAATAAAATTTATTTAATTGGTGAACACACACATTTAGATTTATTAATTAATTTTTATCATCAATTATTAGGACTTGGGTTTGACACAAGTATGACAACCCATGATTTTATTGCCAAAAAGTTTTTAGAAAAACTAACCAAAGATGATCTTGTCCTTTGAATTATTATTGATACTAACCAAACGTATTTATTTAATGTTTTAAAACATAGTGATAAGACATTACCTTGTGATAATATTAAATTTATTTTAAAAGAAAATTCACCGATTTTAGAGACAAATTTAACAACAAGAGGGCCAATCATTATTAATGATCGCCGCAAAATGTATACCCACCAAATAATTTATAATCATTTATTTATTATCTTTAATGCAATTCTGACAATGCTTAATTAAAAAATACCCAGACAATTAATCTGAGTATTTTTTATTTTTCTTTATTATGATCAGTATCTCAATCTTCTAAAACCATATGTTTAATAAAACGTTGCATTCATAGTTTAGGATTTGGCCCTGTTTCTAAATTACCAATTTCACCAGTTTCAAAACCAACATAATTACCATTTTTAACATAAATATAAGTTGGTGTTCCATTTAATCCTAATGATTCAGCGGTAATGCTTTTATCAATTTCACCGTTAATTTTATGGGCATTACGTTCTTGCGTTACAATTCAATCCGCAATGTTTTTTGCTCATTTTTGTTGTCAAACGTTATTGTAATCTTTAACATCACTTGTAACAATTAAACGGGTTTTTTTAATTTTTGCTTGTTCTTCAGCACTAATATGGTAACTATTTAAAGCATATTGTGAACCACGTTTTCCTGTTAAGTAATCATCATATTTTTGATTGCCATGCCCATTAGTATATAAATCAGCAATTGTTGTGTCGTGGGTATTTTGACAGTGAATACAATTTTGTGCTGATACCATAAAAATAAAGTTTTCCTTGTTCTTAACCCCGTCCATAAATTGGGTGTAATATACCATATTTTTATCTGAACAAGCAATTACAGTCGTTGCGATTGTTGATACAATTGTTAGGGCTGCCATTGTGCTTAGCAGTTTTCTCATTTTTATTCCTCCTAAGAATTAGTTATAATGTTGTCTATTTATAACTATACATTATTTTTTTAATTTTTGACATAAAATAGTTAAATATTTTGTTCGATTGCGGGTAGAAAATTATGGTGAAAAGGATATAATATATATAATATATAAATACCATAAAAACTTATAAAGGGGTGTAAAACTGATGATGGATACGGCTACCGCGCTTGCTGTATTGCTTCCAATAATGATTATTTTGTTAATTTTTTCAAGTTTTTTTCTGCATCAGAAACAGCAATTAAGTCAATTAATGTGATCCGTTTGAAACAAATAGCGAAAAATAATGTTAGCAAGCGTAAAAACAAGACCACAAATAAAAATATTCGAAAAGCAAAACGTGTTTATAAATTAGTAAAAGATTATGATCGAACTTTAGCAACAATTTTGATTTCTAACACGTTAATTAATACTGCTTTAGCAACGATTGGAACCTTGTTTTTTGCAACTTTAATTAGCAATGCGGAAACAGCAACTTGAATTTCAACGATTGTAATTGGTTTTACGGTGTTAATTTTTGGTGAATTAGTGTCCAAAACAATTGCTAAGAGTTTTCCCGAAAAGTTTTCAATTTTTTCAGCTTACATTTTATGAATTTGAAAAATTTTATTTTATCCATTTATATGGATGTTAATTTTACGAAAACGAAAAGATGGTGTTTCAACAACAGAAAATGAATTATTAGAATTGATTTCAACGATTGAATCAGAAGGGGTTCTAGAAAAGAACGAAAAGGAGTTAATTGAATCAGCAATTACCTTTGATGATAAAACAATTGGTTCAATTATGCGACCAAAAGAAAAAGTTAAAGCAATTTATACTAATACAACATGACGCGAACTACAACGGATTTATAAAGAAGAACGTTTTACAAGAATGCCAGTTTTAGCCCCGGACACAGAAAAAGTAATTGGAATTTTAAACATTAAAGATGTTTTTATTGCTGTTATTGATCATCAAGAAGTTGAAATTAAAAAGTTAGTTTCAGAACCAATCTTTTTTTCCCGTTATTTAAAATTAGATGATGCCTTAGAACTGTTTCAACAAGAACAGTTACATATGGCAATTGTTAGTACTAATGCGGATAGTAATGGTTTTCTTGGCGTTGTTACAATGGAAGATATTTTAGAAGAACTTGTGGGAGAAATTTATGATGAAGATGATGAAACTGGGCAAGTGGAATTATGTAAAATGAAGTGCAACAAATCTTATTAGTCAAATAATACAATAAAAATCATAAAAAATCAATTATAAATTTTTAAAAATCAAAATATTTATAGTTTTTATTTTATTTTAAGGAAAATTAAGCACACTAAAAAATAATTTATTAAATTACTTCAAATAAACCTATTTAAAATTATCTGAAAATACCTCTTTTGCTGTTTTTCAATTAAGAACAGGCCTTAATTTATCATTTATAACATTAACTACTCAATTTATTTTTTGTTGACTAACATTATTAAAATCAGTTCCCTTAGGAAATCATTGTCTAAGTTCAGAATTCATATATTCAATTAATGGTTTTTGTTGTGGTTTACCGGGGTCACAAAAATAAACTTGTGTTTCAGCAAATATTTCTAATTCTCTTCATTTACTAAATTCTTTTCCTCTATCAGTTATTATTCCTTTAATTTTCCCAAATAAATTATTACTTATAACAATATCTTTAAACTTTTCCACAACTTCATTAGCAGTATGATTTTTTAATTTCATAACAAAATAACTTTTACTATTTTGTTCAACTAAAACCAAATTACTAGATTGATGCTCTTTTCCAACTATGGTATCCATTTCAAATCAACCAACAGCAGTCTCTTTATTCTCAATATCTCATATTGATTTAAAATTAATTAATTTACCACTATTATCAAATTTTCCTTTTGTTTTATATTTTTTACCACGATGACGTAAATTCTGTTTTAAAAAACCATAAAAACCCAAACGAATTCATTTATACAATGTTTTAACACAAACAGGAAATTTAATACCAAACTTTAGAAAATAACGATGAATAAGTTGTGATGGAGAATCACGATAAACATTAAATCTTATATTAATAAAATTTAATTGTTCTTCTGTAAACTTATATCTTTTATTATTCTTTTTTCTTTTCTCATAATACATTTTATCTGACTTATAAGCACTATATTCATCAATAGTTTTAAAACGCTTAATTTCTCGCAAAATAGTACTACGATTTCTGTTCAAACATTTAGCAATCTGTGCAATATTTATTTCACCATTCTTTTTTAAAAATAATTTTGATAATAATAATTTTTCCAATTTAACCTTATCAATAAAACTTAAATGACTATACATAACATTTATATACCTTTCATTAATTTATAAATTTAATATTAAAATTATTTAATACATTATTGATATATGATAAAATCAATTATGGCATTCAAGTAATTTTAATAAAGGAGAAGTAAAATATGAAAAAGTTACTAAGTATTTTAGGAGTAATCGGATTAACAGCAACAAGTACAACAACATTAATTAGTTGTGAAAAACCAAATAATAATGAAAACGGGGGGGGGTAATAAACCTACACCAGAACCACAACAACTACCAGAAAATAGCAAATGAACTAATATTCCTAGAACACAGGCGCCTAATAAAGAATTTTTAACTGCTACTAATAAATGATATTTTTATATAAATAAATATGAAAATAATTATATAACGACAAAATTTTATTTTGATAATAATTTTATTAATAATCAAAACACTTGATGACAACACTTAAAAAATGATTCAGATTTTATTTGAAACTATAATTTAGTATATCGTTGAAATAAAAACAATGAACCACAAATACCAGAAATTAATAAAGACACAGGACTAATAATTGATTGAAAAGAATAAAAGGACTAACAAGTCCTTTTTTAAATTAATCGAACAAACTTCATAAAGATAATTAATAGGAATATATTTGTTATTGTATTATATAATGCTGGACTAAATTTTCATACCTCAAATGTTTGACTAAAAAAACTATATATTGTTTGAAATATTTTACCAACACCGCTTGCTAATTCGTTTACTTGTTTAACACCGGGAATATTATTTACAATTCAAATTGCAGCATTTTTTATATGACACGCTAAATTATATCAACTACAACTTTCATATTGGGCTTGTCATCATTGTCCATCAGGAAACAACCCGCCATTATTTATTTCTTGTCAGTTGTAAATCCCAAAATTAAAATCATAATAACGGTACATATCATTTTCTTTTTGGGCTTGTAATTCAAAAACATTATAACCGATTTTTTGTTCTTCAATTTTTTTGTATTTTAAACCGTATTTATCTTTTAAAGCACCTTCAAAAACATAACCTTCATTTTGATTAATATTATAATTATTTGCAACTGAAAAATCATAATTAAATACATTACCATAATTTGTATTATAAAACCGATTTTTAAATGCTGAATACAATTTAATGTCTAATTGATTGTATTTATCAGAAAAATAAAAATAACGAGGATAAATTTTAAAACCATTATTTGCTAATAAACCATATTTTTTATTATATTCTTGTACATAAGTATCATTTTCTAAATCAAAAATGGTACGTAAATAATCTTTATAAAAATTTTGGGAAACCGTAAACATACTATTTAATAGTTTTTCAAATTGATTTTTATTAGTATTAGTTTCATCAATTAAAACATCTCTAAAATTAATCAATTTTAAACCAAAAAAATCTTTAATTTTGTCGAAAACTCTTGATGAAATAAAAAAAAATCATCAATATGACAATTTGAAAACTAATTTTGTGTAAGATTATGATTTTGCTTTAAATTTTTTAAACGTTAAAATATAATACCGTTGATTGTTGGTTTGGTGTTAAACCTTTGTGTTGGTATTTTCATTTTCAGAGCTTTAAATAATTTTGAATATTAGTGAAACCCAAACCATGATAATGAATTAAGGCTTCTTTAAGACTGGATTGTAATTTACTAATCTTATTTAACTTTTGATAACTAGTATCAGGGTTTGTACTAGTTTTGGTGGAATATAGAGTAGAATTTGTTTGTTTTGCTACTAATAAATATAGTGGTTGCATATCAGAAATAATTATTGATTTTTCTTTAATTAGTTGCTTATTCATATTTTCAATAATCCATTGTTTTTGTAATCTTTTGGTATTGGTGGATTGAACAAAAATATTATTATTGCTATCAACTGCCATTTGAATACAGCATTTGGTATCAGTTGAAAATGGATCGAGATGAGTTTTTCGTTTATCAAATTTATCTTTAAAATTGCCTTTATGAATTTCTTTAATAAATGTTTCATCCATTTGGATTTGACCATTTAATTTTTTAAATTTTAACTGTGTATTTTCTAATTGTTTTGATTGCATTAATTTTTGTCGATTATATCAAGCGGTTTTTGGGGTTGTTTTAATAAAACGAGAAATTATTTTACTAGATTGTCCTAACAATGAAATTTGAATTAATAAATTTCACTGTTCATAATTTAAATGACTTCAATAAGTAAAATGATGACGAAATGCATCAAAACTAGCACGACATTTTTTACATAAATATTTTTGTTTTCCTTCGGAATTATGACCATTTTTAACACAATGAAAAGATTTGCAATTAGGACATATAATGCCTTTATCTCTAAATTTTTGATCAATTTCATTTAAACGTTTTTGTTTTTTAATTAAGTCTGCTTGTTGTTTTATTTTTTCATAAAATTCTAAAAATTGATCATCTGTTAAGCTATTTATTAATTCTGTAATTATTTTTTTCATCATTTATTTACCTCTATATATTAAAAATATACCTAATTTTAGGTATATTTTATAAATATCAAGAGTTTTCGACAAAATTAAAGAAAAAAATTAATTAAAACAGTATCATACTGTAAATTATCAATATAACCACTTTCAATAAAATTACTGCGATTTTGAAATACAG
This sequence comes from Spiroplasma endosymbiont of Sarcophaga carnaria, assembly GCF_964019595.1. Taxonomy (NCBI): domain Bacteria; kingdom Bacillati; phylum Mycoplasmatota; class Mollicutes; order Entomoplasmatales; family Spiroplasmataceae; genus Spiroplasma; species Spiroplasma endosymbiont of Sarcophaga carnaria. Next base: position 56,292 of record NZ_OZ026456.1, on the reverse strand, counting down.
GTACCAAAGCATGGTTAAAAAAGGCTTTTAAAAATTTATTAATATCAATTTGACCTTTCATCTGTTCAAAAATATCTTTACCAGTATTAGGAGTATTATCTTGATTATAATTATATGTTTCAACACTAAAATTAAAGATACTATCTTTTTCTTTCATAAAAGTAAACAAAAAACCTAAATCATCAGTATACCAATAACTATTTGCATTATTACCATCCCAATATTGTTTAAAATGTGTTAATTCTAAACTACCAGCAATAATATTTTTATTTTCATCAATTGTTAAAATCATCCGATAAATTGATTTTCTAGTTAAAATAACATCAGGTTTTAAATCTAATTTTTCCATATTATTAATAATTTCAAAATCAAAAATTATTCTTTCACTACCCAAATTTGGGTCATCATAGTTTGGATTACCACCTTGCTGAATTCGGATATTTTCTTGTACAATAACATCAATATATTTAAGCAAAAAAGAACGAACATTTTGATAATATTCAGTATATCATTTTAATTTGCCATCATTATCAACAACGGGTAATTCTGGTTCACCGTTTCCATCTCAACGATATACTAAATTATAGTTTCAAATAAAATCTGAATCATTTTTTAAGTGTTGTCATCAAGTGTTTTGATTTTTAATAAAATTATTATCAAAATAAAATTTTGTAAGCAAATATTGACCATTTCTTTTTTCTCCATAAAAATATCATTTATTATTAGCAGTTAAAAATTCTTTATTAGGTGCCTGTGTTCTAGGAATTTGTATTCAAAACTCATTAATCATTTTAACTAATTGTAAATTATCAATACCTCTTTCTAATTTATTAATAACTTCCACAGTATTAAAATACTTAGCAAAAGAATAAGAAAAATTAGTTAATTCTTTTAAAAATTGTTTTTTATCAACATCATAGAATTTATCAATATTATATTGTTAGCATAAGTATCTCAATTTTTATATAAATCCATAAACCCATCACCAGGCTTATCAAATGAAATTCCCGTTGAATAACTACCCTTTAAAAAGTCTAAATATCATTTATCATTATAAGTTAATGTTTGTGATGTTTTTAGAGTTGGATTAATAAAGTAATTTGTTTCAGACCAGTTTTCAAAAAAACTACTGCGTAAAAACATTGTATTAATAAAATCAGTTTCATTCATTCCCATTGTTTGTTAATTAACAGTATAATTCTGCTGATTTAAGGGTTTAAATGCTGTTAAAGTAATAAAAGTAATCACTAAACCTAAAATACCTAAAATAGATATGGCAAATAAAGATAATGATTTTTTCATATTTATAATTCAACCCCTAACTATATAATGTTTTTGAAACAATAAACCCAACAATATATAAACTTGATATTGTTAACATTAACGGATGACTAAACAAAATTGCCATCTTACCAAATAAAGAAAGTAAAAAAGTATCTGAGTTATATAAATCCATAATAATATTTTTTGCTGATGTTAATTGATTAATAATAACTGTAATAAAACCAGTACCAAATATAGCAATTGCCGCAACCAATAAAACTAGTCTAATCATTATTTATGCACTCTCCGATATCCTTGTTCTCTTGTTTTTGCTTGTTTTGCTAAACTTGATAATTGTTGTTTATTACGATTAATTTTAAACTGTTTACGCTCTGTAATATGTTTTTGCATACCTTGTTTAGTATCTGAAACTCCACGAGCAGTCGCAGAATAAATATTTGATACCCCCGTTTGTACTATTGAACCTAATTCGTTATATTGTGTTCTTGTGCCGTGAATTGCATAAATTGATAACTTAACAACCATAAAAAAAATAATAAAATAAGCAATTGTTGTATTTGTCATTGGTAATTTAGTATTTCAAATTACATCAAAAATAAACAAAAAAACATCAAAAATAAAACTAAAAATCTTATCTCAATTACTACTTTCTGACAACAAATTAATCATTTTTATCACTTCCTTTTTCTTTTTTAGGTTTTAAATTCTTTTTCAAAATATCAATATCAAACAATTCTAACCGCTCTTTAACACTCAATTTAGTAATTTCTGACCAATAGTATTCTTTGTTATTAATTATTTCATCATTTTTTAAATCACGAACAAACTTTAATCATTGACTATCATATTTCTGTGCAAATTCTAACGGAATAATTATTTTAAAAAACCGAATTCCTAAACCAACATCTGACTTATGTTTTACTCGTTTACCTTCTGCTGTTCGTTCTACTGATTTTGTTTTTCAAATTTCATAATCCGTAATATCTTGAAAAATACCAATTCGCATAATAAAGAAACGATTAAAAAAATTAAATCCTTTTTTAGCAATCGGTTTTTTAAGTGAAATTGGAATAATAATACCACTTGCTAATTGTCGGATATTATTTCAAATCATACCCTCACGCTGTGCTGTAAACAAAGCACGATTACCAAAATGTCTTGCTAAAACAATTCACGGAATTTTACCACTATGGACTTTTTTCTCATCGTGAGGACTAGTTCCATCAATATATAAATAACTTTCATCAAATAAAATAACACTATCATCAGGGGGAACTGGTTTTGTTCTATCTGTAAAATCTAAATTTTTAAATGTTAAAACTTTAACTTTCTCATCTTCTAACGGATAATTACTATAAATTTTATCTGTTAATAATTTCATAGTTTGTGATAAATAAGTTAAAAGTAAAGTTTTTCCGGTTCCTAATTTACCAATAATAACTGATAACGGATTATCTCAAACAAAACTTACTAACCGAAAAGCATTTAACTGATAAAATATGTTTTTTCAAACTCATCATACAAAATAAACACATTGCAAAGCAAATAATAATCAAAATACTAAACCAGTATAATTTAATGAAATTATTCAAAATAACAAATCAATTAAACTAAACAAAATCATTGAACTACTAATATAACAATAATTTTTTAAGAAAAATACAAACTTTTTCATTATTTAAAATACCCAACTATTTTAAAAATCATTCATAACAAAAACCAAGTTAAAAATAAAATAACAATTCAAACACCAACCATCAAAGTTAAATATTCATTCTGTGTCAAAGTCCAAGTTGTAATACTTTCAACATTTGTTTTATTTATAAACAAAAAGACATGAATAAAAAACTCTTTTAATTTTTCTCAATCATTTTGCATTTTTAAAAACTCCACATTTTTTGAATAAGTTTAAAAAACATCCCCAAAAATAAAACGATAAATAATACAAACGATATAACATATAAAAATTCAGGGGCATTTGAACCAAAAATATAACTAACAAATTGAACTCAATAGTCATATAAACTCATTTAATTTAAACTTTCTAAATCATTAATTAATTCTTGCTCTTTTTCAACACTTCAATTTGTTAAATTATTATTGTTATTATTTACTTTTACTTTTTTAGGTTCATTTGAAAATAATGCTTTGTGCATACGATTAAAATAATTTTGTTTATATTGATTATACAAATTAATTAATTCTGTTCCAGTTAAATACTTTCAAATATGACGTTTTAAATTTTCATCATATTTTACAATAGGATAAGAATTATCATAAATCAAACCAATTGCTACTTGTTCTGAATGTTTTTCACTCGGATAAATAAATTTATTACTCAACCAAAAACCAATATGACGATTATGATTAGGTAAATTTATAAAACTTGCTTTTTCTGTTTCAAAAACTATCAACTCTTTACGAATAAAATAATTTTCTATATTTTGATTTTTCTTAACAAAATTACTCAATTTCTTTAATTTTGTCGAAAACTCTTGATATTTATAAAATATACCTAAAATTAGGTATATTTTTAATATATAGAGGTAAATAAATGATGAAAAAAATAATTACAGAATTAATAAATAGCTTAACAGATGATCAATTTTTAGAATTTTATGAAAAAATAAAACAACAAGCAGACTTAATTAAAAAACAAAAACGTTTAAATGAAATTGATCAAAAATTTAGAGATAAAGGCATTATATGTCCTAATTGCAAATCTTTTCATTGTGTTAAAAATGGTCATAATTCCGAAGGAAAACAAAAATATTTATGTAAAAAATGTCGTGCTAGTTTTGATGCATTTCGTCATCATTTTACTTATTGAAGTCATTTAAATTATGAACAGTGAAATTTATTAATTCAAATTTCATTGTTAGGACAATCTAGTAAAATAATTTCTCGTTTTATTAAAACAACCCCAAAAACCGCTTGATATAATCGACAAAAATTAATGCAATCAAAACAATTAGAAAATACACAGTTAAAATTTAAAAAATTAAATGGTCAAATCCAAATGGATGAAACATTTATTAAAGAAATTCATAAAGGCAATTTTAAAGATAAATTTGATAAACGAAAAACTCATCTCGATCCATTTTCAACTGATACCAAATGCTGTATTCAAATGGCAGTTGATAGCAATAATAATATTTTTGTTCAATCCACCAATACCAAAAGATTACAAAAACAATGGATTATTGAAAATATGAATAAGCAACTAATTAAAGAAAAATCAATAATTATTTCTGATATGCAACCACTATATTTATTAGTAGCAAAACAAACAAATTCTACTCTATATTCCACCAAAACTAGTACAAACCCTGATACTAGTTATCAAAAGTTAAATAAGATTAGTAAATTACAATCCAGTCTTAAAGAAGCCTTAATTCATTATCATGGTTTGGGTTTCACTAATATTCAAAATTATTTAAAGCTCTGAAAATGAAAATACCAACACAAAGGTTTAACACCAAACCAACAATCAACGGTATTATATTTTAACGTTTAAAAAATTTAAAGCAAAATCATAATCTTACACAAAATTAGTTTTCAAATTGTCATATTGATGATTTTTTTTATTTCATCAAGAGTTTTCGACAAAATTAAAGATAATAGTTATTAAAATATAAAATTAATCATTTATAATTAAATTGATATTTTTGCACTACATACTGCCTACAAATTTTAAAAAGAAAGTAGATATATTTATAAAGAATATTATAAAAATTTATATTCCAAAACTACTATTAATATGACCCCTAATAAAAATATTCTTATTTTTATTAAATCCTACTTTAAAACAATTATTTCATTACTAATAATTTCAATAATAACTTATAGACAGTGTGTAATACAAAAATAAACAACAAAATTATTTAATCAACTCACATAAAAGCTAGTGTGCCATAGCTAAGATATATGATCAATAATAATAAATATTAAAATCCTTTAACCATAACACGGAAAAAGTTTAAAATCTTAATGATAACAAAAATACCAAATGGAATTAAAATAATTCACGCATCACCTAAAAAGGTCATTAATTGTGGTAATACAGCATAAATTGCTTCTTTAACTTTCATCATAGCTTGTCCTAAACCACTTCAAATAGAACCCATTCCATCTGAAATAGTAGGCTTATCACCAACTGCTAAAAAATTAATTGCTGTTGTTAAATACATACATAACACTATTTATTTTCCTCCTTATTTTTAATTTCTTTTTTATCTTTTTTCTTTCCTTGAATTTGACGAATTTTTTGATAAATTGATAAACCAATTCAAGCAAAAATACCTAATATAATAACAACACTAAAAATTGTCGTTAATCAAACTGGCATAACTTATTCCTCCTAAAAATCTAATTTTCGCGGCACGCTTCGCGTGTTCGCTACGCTCAAAATAAACTATATTGAATAAATTACCGCTAATAAATTACGCGGATAATTTATTCATCTTCTTTTTCATTATTAATTACAATATTATTTACCGTATTAATAACATTATCTTTTCCATACTTAGTTACTAAGGACCGTAAAATAAAATAATGTTTTCTTTCCATTAAAAAATCAACTCATTTCTGAGTTGATTTGTTGCACTTCACTTACACGATGCCAATTTTAAATGGAATTCGAACAGGACAATGATTAGAAGCTTTAATCTTGGCTTTTTCTGTTGCAGTTGGTTTGACTCCTGAGTTATTGCCAGTAATTGTTGCGGTAAATTTAACGCGGGGAAGTAAAAACTTAGCAAAAGAAAAAGTTGTTATTAAACAACTTGATGCTGTGCAAAACTTAGGGGCAATTGATATCTTGTGTACCGATAAGACAGGAACTTTAACCGAAGATAAAATTGAATTACAAAATTATTATAATATTAATAAAATTAATGACCCAAAGGTTTTATCATATGGTTATTTGAACAGTTATTTTCAATTAGGAATGAAAAACCAAATTGATGAAGCTATTATTGGATATCAAAAAGTTAACTATACAAAGAAATTAGCATCAAATTACCAGTTATTAGATGAATTACCATTTGATTTTATGCGTCGTCGTGTTTCGGTTTTATTAACGGAAAAACCAGAAACAGAACAAATAATTATTACGAAAGGTGCTGCGGGTGCTACGGAAGAAATGCTAGATCTTTGCTATCAATATGAAGTTGATCAAAAAGTTTTCCCGCTTGATAAAACAGCAAAATTAAAAATTATTGAAAACTTGTTGTTATTAAATCAACAAGGGGTTCGTTTAATTGCCATTGCTTATAAACCAATTAACAAAAATCAAATAAGTTTAGAAGATGAAAATAACTTAATTTTTCTTGGTTTTTTATCATTTACTGATGTTATCAAAAAAGATGTCCAATGTACTTTAAAATTAATTAATAAATATGGTGTCACAATGAAAATTTTAACAGGTGATGCACCGCAAACAACATTAACTGTTTGTAATAAAATTAATTTAAAATCACGCGGTGTTTTGGTTGGTGAAGAAGTTGAAAATATGACACCTGAACAATTAGCGGTTGCTGTTGAAAACCATGATATTTTTGCAAAATTAACGCCGTTACAAAAAGCGCGGATTATTGAAGCGTTACAAAGAAATAAACATAAAGTTGGTTATATGGGTGATGGGATTAATGGTGCCTTAGCATTACGAAAAAGTGATGTTGCAATTTCTGTTAATAATGCCACTGATATTGCCAAAGAGGCATCGGATATTATTTTATTAGAAAAGTCATTATTAGTCTTAGAACAAGGAATAATTGAAGGACGGAGCATTTTTGCTAATATTATTAAATATTTAAAAGTAACAGTTGCTGCTAATTTTGGATTAATGTTAAGTTTATTAATTGCTTCAGCCTGATTATCATTTGCCCCAATGGCGCCAATTCAGATTTTATTTCAAAACTTATTATTTGATTTTTCACAAGTTGCTGTTGTGTTTGATAATGTTAATCCTGAATATATTAAAAAACCACGGAGTTGAGATACAAAAGGAATTTTATCCTTTACCTTATGAAATGTCCCATCAGTTACCTTAATGAGTATTTTAAACTTTGTTGTAATGGGAATTATGTTAACATCGTTAGCTTTAACATGAAGTGTTGATACAAGTCAAGGCAATAATGCCCAATTAATTTCGCAGTTTCAAACAACAATGTTTACGGAGGGGGCCGTTATTACATATGCTAATGATTTTCTTTATGCGTACTGATAAATTAGCATTTTGAAAAGATCGTCCACCCTTACAGTTAGTTCTACCGATTTTATTTATTTTAATGCTAGTGTTTGCCTTGCCGTATATTCCTAATGTTCATATGTGATTGCAATTATCACCGCCACCACCAATTTGATATGCTTTTTTAGGGGGTGGAGTGCTATTGTTTGCCCTTTTAAGTGTTGTTTTAAAAGCTGGCTATCGTAAAGTTTATCATTGTTGATTATAATTTCAAACAGGAAAATCCCGCTTTTTTGGTTAAAAATAACTAGAAAAAGAGGTGTTTTTTATGTGGTATCCTTTTGTAAAACAAGAACAAAGTGATGATTGTGGTTATGCTTGTTTAACAATGTTAATTGAGTATTATCATCACCAAAAATTAACAATTAATGAAATAAAACATCATTTTCAAAATTATCAAGGAGCGTTAAGTGTTTATAGTTTAAGTCAAATTGCAAATGAATATAACTTAGTTTTAACCGCTTTTGAAATTAATAAACAAGAATTATTAACCTTAAATTTTGAACAACCCTTAATTGCTTATGTTTTAAATGAAACTGGTTATTATCATTATGTTGTTATTTATCATCGTCGGGGAAACCGCTTTTTTGTTGCTGATCCTAGTGCTGAGAAAGGACGATGAGTTTTAATTAATGATTTTATGATGAAATTTCAAGCAGTAATTATTTTCACGAAGAAAAGAAAAAAGTTTACTTATAAAACAAAAACCTTTTATTTAATTTTTCTTTTTTTAAAAGAACAAACGGGATTTTTATGCTGAACTGTGTTTTTTAGTGTTGTTGTAAATTTTTTAATATTATTTGGTAAAAGTTTTATTAAAGTTTATTTTGATCGGTTAACAACAACTTTTCATCAAGAAGTAGTGATTTTCTTTGTAATTTTTTTAATTATTTATTGTTTTCGAGTTCTTTTTAGCTATTTTTTTCAAAAAATTCTTGCACAGTTTCAACAAAAAATAACAAAACGAATATATTATTATTTTAGCAACTTTTTTAGGAACAACTTTTCCACAACTGCTTTTTAGTTTTCTAATGTTAATTATTGGGGTTATTTTTTTACTTAATTTAAATGCTTTAATTTTAGCAATTGTTTTATTAGAAAATGTTATTATTTTTCTTTAATTTTGTCGAAAACTCTTGATGAAATAAAAAAAATCATCAATATGACAATTTGAAAACTAATTTTGTGTAAGATTATGATTTTGCTTTAAATTTTTTAAACGTTAAAATATAATACCGTTGATTGTTGGTTTGGTGTTAAACCTTTGTGTTGGTATTTTCATTTTCAGAGCTTTAAATAATTTTGAATATTAGTGAAACCCAAACCATGATAATGAATTAAGGCTTCTTTAAGACTGGATTGTAATTTACTAATCTTATTTAACTTTTGATAACTAGTATCAGGGTTTGTACTAGTTTTGGTGGAATATAGAGTAGAATTTGTTTGTTTTGCTACTAATAAATATAGTGGTTGCATATCAGAAATAATTATTGATTTTTCTTTAATTAGTTGCTTATTCATATTTTCAATAATCCATTGTTTTTGTAATCTTTTGGTATTGGTGGATTGAACAAAAATATTATTATTGCTATCAACTGCCATTTGAATACAGCATTTGGTATCAGTTGAAAATGGATCGAGATGAGTTTTTCGTTTATCAAATTTATCTTTAAAATTGCCTTTATGAATTTCTTTAATAAATGTTTCATCCATTTGGATTTGACCATTTAATTTTTTAAATTTTAACTGTGTATTTTCTAATTGTTTTGATTGCATTAATTTTTGTCGATTATATCAAGCGGTTTTTGGGGTTGTTTTAATAAAACGAGAAATTATTTTACTAGATTGTCCTAACAATGAAATTTGAATTAATAAATTTCACTGTTCATAATTTAAATGACTTCAATAAGTAAAATGATGACGAAATGCATCAAAACTAGCACGACATTTTTTACATAAATATTTTTGTTTTCCTTCGGAATTATGACCATTTTTAACACAATGAAAAGATTTGCAATTAGGACATATAATGCCTTTATCTCTAAATTTTTGATCAATTTCATTTAAACGTTTTTGTTTTTTAATTAAGTCTGCTTGTTGTTTTATTTTTTCATAAAATTCTAAAAATTGATCATCTGTTAAGCTATTTATTAATTCTGTAATTATTTTTTTCATCATTTATTTACCTCTATATATTAAAAATATACCTAATTTTAGGTATATTTTATAAATATCAAGAGTTTTCGACAAAATTAAAGTTATTTTTTTCTATCATTTTTATTTTTACAAATTAATAAGTTTTGATACCACCGATGGTATCAACAGGGATTAAATTTTGAAAATGTTACTTTAGAGTTATATCAAAGTTTTAAATTTCAGAAGAGTCGTCATTTGGAAGGATATTTTAATTATCAATGAACAAAAAAACTTACAACTTTTTTAATAGAAACTTATGGTCTTCAAAAAAATAATATTATTCAAAGGTTGATTTTAGCCTTTATTTCACAGCTTGCTACCTTTTTAATTTTCTATTTAGCAGTTAGTTTTATTACAAAACAAGGTTTAACAATTGGTAATTTAATGTTTTATAGTGCCTTAACTAGTTTTATTAATGATTTTACAACGCAATTGTCTGGGTTAATTGTTGAAAAAGGAAAATTAGAAAAGGCTTTTCAACAAACAGTATGTTTATTATTTCCAGAACAAAAACAAAAACAAAAGCAGTTAACTTTACCAGCAATCAAATCTTTTACCATTACAGACTTAAATTATCTTCTTAATGATACTTTTATTTTAAAAAAAATAACATTAACTTTACAAAATCATTACTTCCCCACCTGAAACTGGTCGTAATTTTGCTAAGATTTCTAACAAAGTTGTCTTCCCAGAGCCACTACGTCCTTTAATAAAAAAATGCTTAATGGTCAGTTTGATTTAACGATGCTTAGTGAAGAAGCAATCCGAACAAAAATATTATTGTTTCATCAAAATGATTTTTTATTTACTGGTAGTGTTTATGATAACATTATTAATTTTCAGCAGAATTGTAACTATCAAGTTTTAGCATTGTTACAATCGTGTGATGTTTATCTTATTGATGAAGTTTTGAGCAATGTTGATTATGAAAGTAAAATGATTTTATTAAAATTATTATTTACTTTAAAATCTGAACAAATGATTATTTACGCTGGTCATGATCATCTTGTTGAACAATTTTTTGTAAATGTGATTGATTTAACTAAACTTAATTTAATAGGGGCTGATAATTAATAAAAAAGTTATTATTTTAATGTTAACTTGTTGTTGCTTTTTGATTTCTTTTTTTGTTTTACTTGCTTATTATCCCCTTCAACTGTATTATGATGGTTATTTAACAATTTTAAAAAGCAGTACGGAAGAATTAAATTATGTTTTTGTGCCAAAAGAAATATCACGAGTTGAAAAGGCAATTAAAGAAGTTAAATTAGAATATTTTGTTCAAAATTATTGGCAAGAAATGATTGTCCAAATTAAATGAGAGAATAACTACTATTTAATTTTAGACCAAACCGATTTTAATGTTGATTTTTGATATTTACCAGCGAAAATTTATTTGGGCCAACAAACAACATTAGATTATTTACTGAAGATAATCATTTAATTTGTTATAATAAAACAAGAAAGTGTTAGGGGTCAAGATATGGTAATGAAAGATGATTTTGCAATTTATAATGAAACAAAATTTGATATTAAACCATATCAAACTGATTTTATGGCAATTTTTCAGAAAATTAAAACAATATCAAATATTACTGATCCATTGGAATTATCATTGATTATTGTTGATGCAAAAGAACAATTAGCGTTAAATCAAAAATATCGCCAAAAAGATTATGTTGCAGATGTTATTACATTTGCTTTAGAGGAAGAAAATAGTGTTGATTTGTTGCAATTAACAGGATTACGTAGTTTGGGAGATGTTTTTATTTGTTATGAAAAAGCGTTAGAACAAGCACAAACATATAATCATTCAGCGCGCCGTGAATTTGCCTTTTTATTTACTCACGGAATGCTCCATATTTTAGGCTATGATCATCAAACACCAGCTGAAGAAGAAACAATGTTTAATTTACAACGAAAAGTTCTAAATGATTTACAAATTCACCGAATTCCAATAGAATAAGAAGAGGAACAGAAAGGGATAGAAACAATGGCAAAAGGATCACCAGCAAAGAAAAAGATATTTTTTAAACTACGTAACAAGTTTTCAAATGCTTTTCGTGGAATTTATACCGCAATTAAAGAAGAGTCAAGTTTAATCATTCATATTATTGTATCATTGGTTGTGATTGGGTTAGGAATTTGATTACAAAAAATGGTTCCGCATGAGTTTAGTTATGTACAATGAGCAATCTTATTATTAACAATTGGGATTGTAATTGGGTTTGAATTAATTAATACAATGGTTGAAAACTTTGTTGATTTATTATCATTTGAATATAATATTAAAGCTAAAAAAATTAAAGATATTTGTGCAGCAGCAACCTTAATTAATTCAATTTTAGCAATTGCAATTGGACTATTAATTATGTTACCACCACTGGTTGATGTTATTAAATTATATTTAAAAATTAGTTAAAAGGAGTTAGAAAAATGGCAAATTATTTTGAAAAATTAAAATCATTAAGTACAAAAGCGTATGCTCCATATTCCAACTTTCATGTTAGTGCAATTTGTGTTTTAAAAGATGGAACAGAAGTAAATGGTGTTAATATTGAAAATGCTGCTTATTCGGTGGTACTGTGTGCAGAACGAACATGTTTAGCACAAGTTTATACTTTAGGTTATCGAAAAGCAGACATTAAGAAACTCTTTTTATATACCGATAGTAACCAAAAAGGTTCACCATGTGGAATGTGTCGACAATTTTTATGAGAATTAATTGACCATGATGTTCCGCTAGAAATTTATAATAAAAAGGGAGGATCATATGTTGTAACAATTGGTGATTTATTACCATATGGCTTTACAAAAGAGGATTTGCAATAAGATTATGGCGAAAAAATATGATGAAGAATTAGATTTATATGATTTAGCCCGTGGTCGTGAATTAATTACGGACCATAGTTATCGCATCGTTGATGATGAACATTTAAAAGATTATATGAGTAATAATGCCCTTTATATTAAATTATTTTATGCTTTTCATGATAAACGAATTTTATTAACACATCAAACTTGATGAAAGAAAACTAATGATTTAGAAGCATATTGTAAAAAATATATTACTGATTTAACAAAACGATTACGAATTGAGGAAATGGCATTAACCCCAGCTGAATTAGAACAAAAATGAGATTTACAAGAATATGACATTCATGGTTATGAAGATGTTCTTTTAAAGGCGATTAGCATTCGGTCATGAGTAAAAAATGATAATAATAAAAAATGAGTGGTGGTCGTACATGGCCTTAATTCACATAAATTTCGGGCAATCTTTTTTGGTTTAATCTATTTACGCCCAGGTTATAATATTCTTGTTTTTGATCAACGAAATCATGGTGAATCAACAACAAAAATAACAACAATGGGATATTATGAAAAACATGATTTAGCAGCCGTTGTTAATTTCTTGCAAACAACGATTGACCCAAAATTAAAAGAACTTAACTTTCATGGCTGGTCAATGGGAACTTTTGTAATTATGGAATATTTAAAATTAGCATTTGTTAAAAACAAGTTAATTAAAAGTACAATTTTAGATTCAACAATTAGTAATTTAAATGCTTTATATCGTTATTATATGTTAAAGATTAAGGTTAATTACTATGAGCATTATTATGCTATTCGGCGTTATGCGATTGATACGCGGGGTTATGATCCTGAACAAATTAATCCTGGCGAAAATTTAGAACAGTTAGCAAAATTACCAGTTTTATATCTATTAAATAAAAAAGACCACGCAACCCCCTATGTAATGGGGCGCGAAGCTTATCAAAACAAACGAAGCTATGAACGCAAAAAAATTAGTAGTCGGGTTGTTTTCAATTGTGATCATGTGCGGGGCATTTATTATAATACGCCACACTATTTAGCAACCATAACAGAATTTATTACTAATGCAAAACGAAAATAGTGATAAATAACTAAAATGTTATTTATCACTATTTTGTTTCTTGTCTATGTTTTTTATTTGGCATTTTTGTTTAATATTTTGATAAATTCTTTCATATCATAAGGTTTGGCTTTGATATTTATTAAATACGCGGTACATCCCATTGTTGAAACTTTGCAAGGCAACATGGAAAGCGGTAAAGACCACTGTGAAAAGAAAAATAATAAAAAATGTAGCTTGCACTTTGGTTAATCAAGTAATAATTGGATTATCAATATCTAAAAAAGGATAGGGATAAGCTCAAATCGTATCCCCATCACGATTTCAAGCAGCAGCACGAATTAAAACATACATTAAATAAAAAATAGGGTAACTTAAACTAATTCATCAATCTTTTGTTAAAAATTCTTTTTTTCAACTAAGACGATGATCACCAAATGATAATGGGGTATAAACAAAAAATAAAATGGGCATAATAAAATGGGTTACAACGGTACAACTAATTTGTGCCTTAGTGTAGTCAGCAATAGTTACTTCACCATTCTTATAACCAATAACAATTCCAATTCAAAAAATAAAGAACATTAATAAGTTTCAATTTAAAATGCTTAACTTAAAGTTTGTTGAAAAGAACCAACTTTTTTGTTCACGATGATGGTTAAAAATAGCTAACAATAATCAAGCAATCGTAATAATATTAACCTGGACTGAATAAAAACTTAATAATATATCATAATTTTGTAAACTAGATCGATAAGCATTTTTATTGACATATCAAAATTCTTTGAAGATATCAGCATAAAAACCATAAGCTAAAAATGCAAAAGCTAAACTGGCAATTATTACTTTATAATATCAAAGATAATCCTTATATCAAATTCGATAAGATCAACGCTTCATAATTCCTCCTTGATAATCTTTTAAATATTATCATAAGAATACTTTGTTAAAAAGATAATTTTTATAATTTTATAACTTTTGTTAGAGCAAAATAAAAAAAAATTTCCAAATTATCGCTTTAATTTTGTCGAAAACTCTTGATATTTATAAAATATACCTAAAATTAGGTATATTTTTAATATATAGAGGTAAATAAATGATGAAAAAAATAATTACAGAATTAATAAATAGCTTAACAGATGATCAATTTTTAGAATTTTATGAAAAAATAAAACAACAAGCAGACTTAATTAAAAAACAAAAACGTTTAAATGAAATTGATCAAAAATTTAGAGATAAAGGCATTATATGTCCTAATTGCAAATCTTTTCATTGTGTTAAAAATGGTCATAATTCCGAAGGAAAACAAAAATATTTATGTAAAAAATGTCGTGCTAGTTTTGATGCATTTCGTCATCATTTTACTTATTGAAGTCATTTAAATTATGAACAGTGAAATTTATTAATTCAAATTTCATTGTTAGGACAATCTAGTAAAATAATTTCTCGTTTTATTAAAACAACCCCAAAAACCGCTTGATATAATCGACAAAAATTAATGCAATCAAAACAATTAGAAAATACACAGTTAAAATTTAAAAAATTAAATGGTCAAATCCAAATGGATGAAACATTTATTAAAGAAATTCATAAAGGCAATTTTAAAGATAAATTTGATAAACGAAAAACTCATCTCGATCCATTTTCAACTGATACCAAATGCTGTATTCAAATGGCGGTTGATAGCAATAATAATATTTTTGTTCAATCCACCAATACCAAAAGATTACAAAAACAATGGATTATTGAAAATATGAATAAGCAACTAATTAAAGAAAAATCAATAATTATTTCTGATATGCAACCACTATATTTATTAGTAGCAAAACAAACAAATTCTACTCTATATTCCACCAAAACTAGTACAAACCCTGATACTAGTTATCAAAAGTTAAATAAGATTAGTAAATTACAATCCAGTCTTAAAGAAGCCTTAATTCATTATCATGGTTTGGGTTTCACTAATATTCAAAATTATTTAAAGCTCTGAAAATGAAAATACCAACACAAAGGTTTAACACCAAACCAACAATCAACGGTATTATATTTTAACGTTTAAAAAATTTAAAGCAAAATCATAATCTTACACAAAATTAGTTTTCAAATTGTCATATTGATGATTTTTTTTATTTCATCAAGAGTTTTCGACAAAATTAAAGAATTATCGCTTTAATTTTGTCGAAAACTCTTGATATTTATAAAATATACCTAAAATTAGGTATATTTTTAATATATAGAGGTAAATAAATGATGAAAAAAATAATTACAGAATTAATAAATAGCTTAACAGATGATCAATTTTTAGAATTTTATGAAAAAATAAAACAACAAGCAGACTTAATTAAAAAACAAAAACGTTTAAATGAAATTGATCAAAAATTTAGAGATAAAGGCATTATATGTCCTAATTGCAAATCTTTTCATTGTGTTAAAAATGGTCATAATTCCGAAGGAAAACAAAAATATTTATGTAAAAAATGTCGTGCTAGTTTTGATGCATTTCGTCATCATTTTACTTATTGAAGTCATTTAAATTATGAACAGTGAAATTTATTAATTCAAATTTCATTGTTAGGACAATCTAGTAAAATAATTTCTCGTTTTATTAAAACAACCCCAAAAACCGCTTGATATAATCGACAAAAATTAATGCAATCAAAACAATTAGAAAATACACAGTTAAAATTTAAAAAATTAAATGGTCAAATCCAAATGGATGAAACATTTATTAAAGAAATTCATAAAGGCAATTTTAAAGATAAATTTGATAAACGAAAAACTCATCTCGATCCATTTTCAACTGATACCAAATGCTGTATTCAAATGGCGGTTGATAGCAATAATAATATTTTTGTTCAATCCACCAATACCAAAAGATTACAAAAACAATGGATTATTGAAAATATGAATAAGCAACTAATTAAAGAAAAATCAATAATTATTTCTGATATGCAACCACTATATTTATTAGTAGCAAAACAAACAAATTCTACTCTATATTCCACCAAAACTAGTACAAACCCTGATACTAGTTATCAAAAGTTAAATAAGATTAGTAAATTACAATCCAGTCTTAAAGAAGCCTTAATTCATTATCATGGTTTGGGTTTCACTAATATTCAAAATTATTTAAAGCTCTGAAAATGAAAATACCAACACAAAGGTTTAACACCAAACCAACAATCAACGGTATTATATTTTAACGTTTAAAAAATTTAAAGCAAAATCATAATCTTACACAAAATTAGTTTTCAAATTGTCATATTGATGATTTTTTTTATTTCATCAAGAGTTTTCGACAAAATTAAAGAATTATCGTGATGTTATTTTATTTTTTTAGTGTTATAATAAAAAGTGAGTTGCAATAACTCACTAATTTAAAAATATATATGTGAGAGCATACTCAAGATCGCTAAACCACAACTATGCTATGCTCTCATAAATAATTATAGCATTTTGCTATAAATTTACTTTAATTTTGTCGAAAACTCTTGATATTTATAAAATATACCTAAAATTAGGTATATTTTTAATATATAGAGGTAAATAAATGATGAAAAAAATAATTACAGAATTAATAAATAGCTTAACAGATGATCAATTTTTAGAATTTTATGAAAAAATAAAACAACAAGCAGACTTAATTAAAAAACAAAAACGTTTAAATGAAATTGATCAAAAATTTAGAGATAAAGGCATTATATGTCCTAATTGCAAATCTTTTCATTGTGTTAAAAATGGTCATAATTCCGAAGGAAAACAAAAATATTTATGTAAAAAATGTCGTGCTAGTTTTGATGCATTTCGTCATCATTTTACTTATTGAAGTCATTTAAATTATGAACAGTGAAATTTATTAATTCAAATTTCATTGTTAGGACAATCTAGTAAAATAATTTCTCGTTTTATTAAAACAACCCCAAAAACCGCTTGATATAATCGACAAAAATTAATGCAATCAAAACAATTAGAAAATACACAGTTAAAATTTAAAAAATTAAATGGTCAAATCCAAATGGATGAAACATTTATTAAAGAAATTCATAAAGGCAATTTTAAAGATAAATTTGATAAACGAAAAACTCATCTCGATCCATTTTCAACTGATACCAAATGCTGTATTCAAATGGCGGTTGATAGCAATAATAATATTTTTGTTCAATCCACCAATACCAAAAGATTACAAAAACAATGGATTATTGAAAATATGAATAAGCAACTAATTAAAGAAAAATCAATAATTATTTCTGATATGCAACCACTATATTTATTAGTAGCAAAACAAACAAATTCTACTCTATATTCCACCAAAACTAGTACAAACCCTGATACTAGTTATCAAAAGTTAAATAAGATTAGTAAATTACAATCCAGTCTTAAAGAAGCCTTAATTCATTATCATGGTTTGGGTTTCACTAATATTCAAAATTATTTAAAGCTCTGAAAATGAAAATACCAACACAAAGGTTTAACACCAAACCAACAATCAACGGTATTATATTTTAACGTTTAAAAAATTTAAAGCAAAATCATAATCTTACACAAAATTAGTTTTCAAATTGTCATATTGATGATTTTTTTTATTTCATCAAGAGTTTTCGACAAAATTAAAGTAAATTTATGAGAGTTTTAGTTTTAAAATTCTCATTTTTTTGTAAAAATTTTAAAATTATCCCTATTTTTATTGTTTTGAACTCCCTATACCTTGAGGACGCATCGCATATATATTTTATTTATAGCTGTAAAAAATGGAAAAATAATTTTTAAAAAATGTAATTTTACGTATAATGTACGATGAAGCTCCAAAAAACAACTCTTGTTAGGGTTGTTTTTTTATTTGAAATAAAAAATCCCTAAAAGGAGGTAATGATAATTAAACAACAAAAAATATGTGATGTTAATGATTGCTATAAAGCAGTATCATTCATTACCGAAGAATTTTTATCAAATAAAGTTTTATGAACTTGTGAAAAACATAAATATTTATTAAATAAAATAAAAGATAAAACACAAAAACAGTTTTATCAAAAACTAGAAAATTCAAAAATTATCTTTGATGATAAAACTGGTTCTTTTAAACTTTGATTTTATAAAACAACTTAATGCAGGGTGGAACAGTTATTTTAAATAACTAAGTGTTTTTTTCCACATAGGCGGTCTAGCCCAGCGGTAATCAGTCCGTAAATAATAGACGCTTTAACAAGCGATAGTCGTGATAAGTGCGGGGTCAACATCAAACGACAATAAATATTGAGATGGCCACTTTATAAATAAATTTGCGATAGATATTATCCCATTAGAGGATGACAGAGGTTTTAAAAACCACAAAGTCAGCATTAGGCTCTTCAAGGTGCAAGTGAATTTATTTTAAAAACTGAACGCTTTGACCTGAAATGGTGCGGATGAAGAGAGAGAATTCTCTGGCATTATCTTATAAAAACAACTGTCGATTATTAAACATTAAACAATAAAACATACCGCCACCGCTCACCCGCAGTGAAGCGGATGGCGTAGTAAATAAATAGATAAATACTTAATTATATAACTAACTCTCGCTTTGGCACTTTCACTTGGGAGTGAGTGCCAGCGAGTTAAAAATAGGAGGTAAATATGACAATCAAAAATCTAATATCAATATATATGTACAATGATTTTTGTATTAATATATTTGATAATAAAACAGGGCAAAAAGAAAATATTAATGATGATATTAATTTAATTAAAAATGAAGAAGCACATTTATTAAATCAAGAAATAACTTATTTTGATATTAAAGAACAAAAAGGAAGAAAATTAATAGAAATATTAATAGCAAAGAACGAGGTAAATTAGTATGTGAAAAGATGAAAATGGTTATGTTTATACTGAAGAAGATTTATTTAATATGGCATTAGAAGAATGTCATTCAGAAGAAAGTGCTTATGAATATATTGATAATTTAATTAATGAAATGGAATTAGAGGAAATTTAATTATGGCAGATTTAAAATTAAATAATGAAGTTAAAAATATTACGTATCCATTTTATTTAAAAGGAAATAATTTTAAAGAATTAAGTTTAAAAGCATTAACAATTAAAAAATGAATTGATGAAAATGGACAAGAATTAGCAGAATTTATATATCGACAACAAGCTTGATTAATAAATGGAGAATATAAATCACAATCACTAAAAGATTTAAAATTAGTAGTTTCAAAAATTGATTATATTTTTAGAGAACCATTAGAATTAATAAAATCTTTTAAAGATGAATTAAATTTTATTAGAAAAGATATTTTGAATTTAGAAAATAATATTAAGAATAATCATGATTCTTTAAAAAATAATGTTATTAATATTCAATTTCAAAAACAAAATGAAATTATTGAAACTCATAAAAAAGAACAATTTTTAGAAATTAAAAGTGTAGCAAAACAAGAGCAAGAATTAAAAATTATTACTAGTAATTTTCGGAAAGAAAAATTATTAATTAAAGATATTGAGGTTATTGGTATTAATGATGATTTTTTACAAAATGCTGATAAATTAGAACTTATTAATCTTATTAAAAATTATTTAGTTGTTGATGAACAAATTGTTAAAAATGAAATTAAAGATCAGTGAGATAGTAATAAAGATATTAATTTAATTGGGGTTAAAGGTATTAATTTTAAAATAAATAAAGGAGAAAAATAATATGGCAAATATTGTTGAATTTTTAAGAACAGATAAAGCAACAGAATGAATAAAAAGTAAATTTTCTAATGAAAATGAAATTGCAAGATTTAAAAGTAATATAGTTGCAATATCAAATAGTAATGAATTATTACAAAAAGCAGATCCAAAAACAATTATGACTGCTTGTTATCAAGGAGTTTTATTAAATTTACCAATGGAAAAACAATTTGGTTATGCTTATGTAGTTCCATATAATACTAAAATAACAAGAATTATTAACGGTCGCGAAATCCAAGAATGAATTAATCAAGCTCAATTTCAAATGGGTTATAAAGGTTATATTCAATTAGCACAAAGAAGTGGTCAATATTTAGATATGTCAGTATCAGATGTTAGAGAAAATGAATTAGTAAATTATGATCGTTTAAAAGGAACTAGTTTTAATTGAATTCAAAATGAAGATGAAAGAGAAAAATTACCAATTATTGGTTATGTAGCATATTTTAAAATGGTTAATGGTTTTGAAAAAACTTTATATATGACAAAAGAACAAATGGAAAATCATTTTATGAAATATTCTAAAACTTATGCTAAAAATAAATCATTTTATATTGCTAGTTTTGATGAAATGGCCCTTAAAACCGTATTAACATCATTATTAAGAAAATGAGGTATTATGTCAGTTGAATTACAACAAGCATATAAATCAGATCAAGCAGTTATTACAACTAATGATGAAAAGATTTATATTGATAATGATGCTACTTTCACCCAAAATAAGAGGCATATTAACGATGAAACTTTATCAAATAATATAAATTATAATACCCCACCTAATGATGAAATAGTGGAAATAAACGATAATGTAGTTAAAGAAGAAGATATTTCAAATTTAGTAAAAGCAGTTAATAATAATAACGATGAGGAATGAGCCACTTGATAAAAATAGGTATTGACCCATCAGGAACTGGTACTACTGCTATTGTTATATATGAAAATAATAAATTAATTAAACAAAATGAATTTACTAGTAAATATTGAAAAGAACATTATAAATTTATTGATGAATTTATAGATGAATATTTATATTCAGATTATTATGTAAAAAATAAAGGTGAACTTTTTCCAAAAGGATTAAATATTGAAGATTGTTTATATACATCTGCTAATGCTAGTAAAGATAGAGATGATTTATTAAGATTACTGGGTGCGATTGAAAATACTTGAGTTAGTTATAATTGGGTATCACCTAAACATACTAAATCAGTTGTTAAAAATATGGAAAATTTAAGTAAATATAATGATAGTTGTATATGAAAATTTGATAAAGATACTAATTTAACTTATCAATATGGTAAAGGTTGAAAATATAATAATGAAAAAATAAGTAATCATTTACGAGATGCCATTATTATTGCTAATTATGAAAGTTAATATTATGAAACATTCATATAATCAAAAAACTGGAAAATATTATTCTTGCAAAATTAGGAATGTTAATATTTACTTAAATAAAAACGAAGAAAAAGTTTGAAATGAATTAAATTTTAGTACTTATTCTCAAAAAATAGAATATCTTATTAACTTTTATATAACAAATGATAAAGGAAATAAAGAACATGAATAATTATATTTTATGTTATCGCTCTGAACAAGGTAATCGCCCTTGTAAAAACCCTCGTGGTGAATATATAATTGGGATTGATAAACAAGATGTAGATATTAATTCAACTGAATACTGAGAATATTATAAAAATAATTATGGAAAAAATAATTTAGTTATTTGTAAAGTTAAAAATTTAGACTTAATATTAGAAAATAAAAAATAACCAATTAAGGTTATTTTTTTAAATACTATTTGTTAGTTTTTTAATAGCATCTTTTTGTGCTTGTTTTTTGTCATTTACTTTAACTTGTTTTTTAACATTTTTAATTTGACCTGTTTTTAATGCTAATTCTGTTGCATAATCAGGTCCTCGTAAATGTTTTTCGTGAGCAATAACAGCAGTTCTTAATTCTCTAATTTCTGCTTTATATTTTTTAATTTTTTTAGCAGATAACCCTAGAATACCAAGACTACCCATTCCTCCTGCGCCAGCTAACACAAGTAAAGCAATTACTATTTCATTACTAATTTCCATTTTTATATTTCCTTTCTTATTCTTACTAAAACAGTGGCCATCCATTCTTTCAGAACAAAATAATTTATAAATTAAACTATATAACCACCCAAAAATATCAACCGCCCCTATATATAGTTTATTTTAAATTTAATTCTTTGTTATTTTCTTCTTGTTTTTTAGTATATTCATCTTGCATATTTTTAAATATTTCTTCTGTTATACCATCCAAATTATTTCATTGTTTTGCTATTCTTGGTTGAATAACACGCGGATTAATACGGCAGTTCAAACAATGTCTTAAATGGTCTTTTTTTCATTTTGATTTATCAATTCAAATAATAATTAAAGAAATTATTAAAGTAATTAAAGGTAAAATTGTAAATACTAATCCCATTTTAGATATTTTTAATCGTGGAATATCAATTTTCATATCTACTTTTGGTTTACTACTAGCAACAAATATACCTTGAATTCCATATGTAAATAAAGGTGTTAGTAAAATAGCAATTCCATTACCTCAATATTGTCCATAATTATATCAATTAATATTATCTTTTATTGCATTAATCATGCCATATTCTAATCAACAATTTAATGCTAAAAATATCAATGTATAAAAACTAACTACTCAACTACGAATTTTATATTTTCTTTCTCATTCTCTAATATCTTTATGATTTCAATTATAAGTTGGAATAGGGTCTTTTTTAAATCAATTTCAAGGTAAGGCACCCTTTAATCAAGTTGTTTTATCTTGTTTCATTAATTAAAAATCCTTTCTAAATTAATTTTCTTTTAATTGTTAAATCTTTAATAACAATATTATTTGTATCATTTGAAATTGAGCCATCTTGCTTAATTGTTATTCTTTTATAAGAATTATCTGCTAAAAATGAAAATATTGATTTTTGTGATATTGTTTCAAAATAATATGTTATAAATTTATTAGCAGATGCATAATCTGTTATTGAAATTGATATTTTATAAAAATATTT
This sequence comes from Spiroplasma endosymbiont of Sarcophaga carnaria, assembly GCF_964019595.1. Lineage (NCBI taxonomy): Bacteria > Bacillati > Mycoplasmatota > Mollicutes > Entomoplasmatales > Spiroplasmataceae > Spiroplasma > Spiroplasma endosymbiont of Sarcophaga carnaria. The sequence continues at coordinate 32,889 of NZ_OZ026456.1, read as the reverse complement.
TGTTAAATCATAATCTGGAATTTTAAATGTTAATTTTTCGTTTGCTTCTGGATAATTAATTAATTCTCAATCATTACCAGTATTAATAGATATATCACCATTCCCCAATAATGAATTACCATTAATAGTTTTAATATTTGTACCACTTATTAATTTATCTTGTTTTAAATCTGAAACTTCAATCTCATCATTATCATTTTTAATGATAGTTTTATTATCAATTTTTATATCAGTACCACTACTTTGTTTTGCTTTTCAGACATTATTTTCATAATAAATCGTATTATTATCAAAGGGAACTATTAATTTAATATACTCATTATAATCAATTTTAGAAAAATCATTAATAGTAGGATAAGTAATATTTATTGAATTATCAGTTTGTAATCGTTCTTTTAATCAAAATAATAATGTTGGATAAAAAGTTTTTTTACTAATATGCTTATATTCTTCTTCTCATGGATGAGCATAATTATCTAAACTATAATTATAAGGTCTAGATACTGTTTTACTAGATATAATATCAATAATTTCACCTGCTAATTTTAAAGCATTTTTAACATCACGAGTAATATTTTCATTTGCTTCTGGGTCATTAGTTTGTGAATAAGCAACTCCACCTTGTGAAAATGAAGCACTACCAGTTAAATCATTAACTCCTTTTGGTAAATATCAATTTATAACTGCTAATAAACAAGCAGATTGAATATAACTTAATCATTTATCATATTCAATTAAACCAGTATTATCTTTTTTTACTCAAGGAAACAAATCTTTTTTATTAATTTTATCTGAAATTGTTCCACCTGATAATCTATCCATTCATAAACTAGTTTTTAAAATAGCATTATAAATTAAATTATCATTATAAGCAGATTGTTTACGATCATTAATAGGTTGTCAAAGTTTACTTGCTTTAACATCTTCAACTGTTATAAATAACAAATTACTTAAATTATTTTCCATATAAAACACCCCTTAATTGATTACGATATTTATTTTTTAAATTATTTGGTTTATAACTATTAACCTTTCTTTTGGTTTTATTAATTGCTTTAATAGATTTATTAACCTGATAAAATTTATTTTTAACTGGTGTTTTATATAAATTCTTAATATTTTTAACATCACTTCGGCGTTCTCGATATCATTTTTTATTATTAATTTCACCAGCAAAATTAAAATTAAAATGTCCAATCTTTAAATTATTAATAAACTTTTTAATTTGTTGTAATTTTTGAACTGTTGGTAATGTTAATTTAGTAGTTCCTTTGGGATATTTTTCTTTTAATGCTTGTGGTAATCGTTTTTTAATATAATTTCTTAAATGACTAGGTAATCATTTTCTTAATCAATAACGCCAAAATAAAGTCCCTGCATTAGAAACAGCATTACTTAATAATTTTCATATTTCAACTGGAACACTAGGATAAACATATGGACCATAAAATTTTGGATGTTTTGCTGTTTTTGTATATATTAAAATAGTTAAATTACCTGTTAAAGTTAACTTATTTGTAATATTAAACATACCACTATCAAGTCAACTACTATTTAAAGGCTGTCAATTAGTATTTAGATAATTTTCATTTTTAAATTGTTCTCTATTTTGAATATTATTATCTTTTTCTAATTGACTTAATATTTGTTGTATTTCTTTTTTATGACCTTTTTTAATTAAATCTAAATAAGTAAAAGGATTTAATCATTGATAAATATCTTCAACTTTACTTGTAATTTTATTATATTTATCAGTAATATAATTAATTGGTTTTAATATTTTATTTTGAACTTGATTAACTCTATTAATTAAATTTACAAATTTACTTATTAAAGGTTTATTTTCTAAATTAGATACTAATAAAGTTAAAACGCGTAATATTAGTAAATTCATTGTTTATTAAGAATTTTTAATTACAACATCAATGGGGTTTGTTTGACCAGTAGCATTGTTTTTACCTTCAATTTGAACTTCAACAGTTTTGTCATTTTTAATATTAATTGGTCAATCTTCACCCTTAGCTTCAATAAAGTAATCATAATCATTTTCTGTTAAAAAATTATTTACCGCTTTTACTGATTTTAAAACAACATCTTTAAATTGTGGTTTTAATTGTTCTGCTGTTGTTTGAGTTGGATCGTCAACATGAATAGTTGGTTTATCTAATTTATTAATCCCACTAATATCAATTTTATTTGATGATGGAATTACATAATCAACAGGAACTCTAAATGTTTTATTAAGATTACTTTTAGCAGTATTAATTTCATCTTGGGTTGGCGCTTTTTCTAAAATAATTTTACATGTTTTTGGATATAAAATTGTTGGTGTTGCATATTGTACTTTACCAATTCATTTAGGGTTAGCAGTATCATTATCTAAAACTTGTTGAATAGTATCCATATTAATTGGATAAGCTCATACTTGTTTATTAATAATTAAACCATTTACATTAGTAAAATTATAACCTTTATCACGGTTAACTTGTCCTTTTGTATATGTTTTTTCTAAATGAAAACTTTTAGATACAGGAATACCCATTGCGGTATTTTCATATAATTCACCATTAACCATTGCTTTTAATTGGGCTTGTGAACCAATCACTTTTAAATACGCAGGTGTTAATCCTAAATAGGCTCTACGACCTAAAACCATAAACATTTTATCAGTTGGCAATCCAAAATATAAATTACTAATTTGATTTGTTAATTCAATCAAAGTTTCATTTAATGTAAAGAATGCCTTATTTGCATCATCAGCATTTTCTGCTGTATAACTACGAAATGGAATTACTTCATATTGACCATCTGCTAAACAATAATCATAAATAGCCTGAATTAATTCACATTCTAAATTAACAAATTTATTTTGTACAACACTAGAAATAGCATCAGCAATAACACCATTTTTAATATTTTGTTCTATTAATGCTAAGTCAAAAGCCTCATTCATTAATTTTAAATTAAATCTCTTATCAATCGGAACTGGAATTCTTGTTAATCCCATTGTTTGAGTTGCCCCACCATTTGGTAATGAATAATCATCTTGTCATACCACACGATGAGTTAAATTATATAGTGCTTGTCCTGCATTAGGTAATCAAGCAACTTGTTCTGCGGTTGCAGTAGCATACTGCATAATACTTGCATATTCATTATATAAAGGTCCACGCAATAAAGCATTAACCATATCAACATAGGCTTTTTGACCTGTTGTGTTACCTTGTAATGTAAAAGGTACTTGTGGCAAATTAATTGTTGCCATAATTTCACTCCCTTATTATCTAAGGTTTTTAAGTGTATAATCAGTTAATTTTTTAATTTCTTCTGGAGTATATGCTCCTTTTTCTTTAATAGTTTCAATTTCATCATTTTTATTTTCAACCGATTTTTCAATCATATCTTTAATAAAATTAGTTGGTGAAACTGATGGTTGTTCTTCAACAAACAAATCAGGTTTTAATTCTTTTAAAGTTTGCATTTTTTCAGATAAAGAACTACCACTAACTTTTTCTAAATTAATTTTAATATCTTCAATTTTAGTCGATGGAACATCTTTAAAAGCTTTTAATTCATCTAATTCATTAGATAATTTAATAAAGTCTTCTTTGGATATAACATCTTCGCGTTTTTGCACACTTTCTCTAATTTGCTTTGCTTCATTATTAAACTGATTTAAGATATTTTCTGCAATCTCTTCACTTAAACCTTGTTCTATTAATTGTTCTTTTGTAAGTGCCATTTTATAAACTCCTCTTTTTTTATTCTTGTTCGATTAACAAGTCAGCATAAACTCTTTTTTATGGAAAAAGATTAAAACGTAATTTAATTATATACCAATAGTTTATAAATACAATATATTTTGTATATATAAATCTAAACTTAATATCTTTGTTTGCTAATTTAGACCTTAAAACGCGTAATAAGAGGTATTTAACAAGATAAAATTTTAAATAATTAGTTAATTTTGATTGCATATATATATATATATATATATACTGAAAGTAGATCTTGATAAAAAGTTTCAAGATTAAGAAAAGGAGAAATACAAGTAATGAAAAAATTACTAAGTTTATTAAGTGTATTAACAATTAGTGGAACTGCTGTACCAACAACAATTGCCGCTAGTCCTTATCAAAATCATGAACAAAAAAGTAATGACGTATTTGAAAAATGATATAAATTTTTAGAGCATGATGAATTAAAATTAAAATTATCATCAGATACTGCTTTTAAAATTATTTATCAATTTGAACCAGATAGCAAAGCAGATTTTTTAAGTCAAACTATGGTATTAATATCTAATTTACCAAAATCAGATCATAGCGGAGCTGGCGGTTCTATAAATAAAGAAGATATAAAAATAATGGCAAATTTCATTTGAGAACATTTTTCTCAATTTCATGAAATTTGAAAAAATTTAAAACAAGAACAATCAATTATTATTAAAACAAATACTATTGTATATTGAGATAGTGAAAGTCCAAATAATAGTATTTATCTTAATTAAAGAAAGAAGGTTATAAATATGAAAAAATTAATAAGTATTTTAGGAGCAGTTACAATCACAAGTAGTGCTATACCAACTGTAATTGCTGCTGCACCATATCAATCAGAAGAAAAAGTATTAAAACGTAATAAAAGATGAGGCGAAGTTCAATGAATTCAAATTGCACAACAATGACGTAATGCTGAACTAGCATATCAAAGAGCGGGTGAAGATTTTCAAAGAAATCAAAATCATACAGCCTTTAGTCAAGCTCAACAACGTTTCTTACAAGCTCAACAATCATTTAATAATTCAAAAAATGAATGACAACAGGGTTTAACACAATGAGTAAATCAACTGGCACAAGAACGTAATCAACAATGATGAAATAATATTAAATCAGAACAAGCAACTCAATCTGAAATACAGTGAGTTACTAATAAAACAATGGCCTTAGCATTAAAATTAGGTACAAGTAATGTAAATAAAAATAAAATAGGTGAAATTATTCGAAAAAAAAATAATTGTAATTCTGAAGTATCAAAAGCAGCTATAAATGGTGCTGTTGGTGGAGCAGTTGGAGGTGCGATTACATCATCTCCTTCAGCCGTAACTGTTGGAGCTTCTTCAGCAGTTGCAGGGGCTCTTGCAGGAAGTGTTATTCCAGGTATTGGTACTATAGCTGGTGCTATTTTTGGAGGTATAGTTGGATTTTTTGGAACTATTTTTGGTGGAGCTGCTTCTGGAGCAGCAGTAGGTGCAATTAGTGGAGCTGCCGGCGCTGCAGCTGCTGAATGTTCATAAAAATAAAAAATTAGATTTATAAAAATAAATAGAAATAAATTATTTATTTCTATTTTTAATTAAATTAACAAATTTTTCAAAAAATAGGAGAAATAAATATGAAAAAAATATTAAGTATAATAGGTACAATATCATTAATTGGAACAAGTACAACAAGTTTAGTTGCTTGTAATAAACCACAAGAATATACAAAAGAGCAATTAGAACAATTAAAAAAAGAAAACCAAATAAATACAACAAATGAAACTATTAAAAACAATTTAGAATGAATAGCACCACAAGAAAAACCATTTAATGAGGTTGATAATAAATGATATTATGTCGTATGGCGTGGTGACAAAAATGATAAATGAAAAATTGTTAAATTTAAGCATTCTGATTACTTACATAATACTAAATATATTGAAAATAATATAAGTTTAAAAATAGGAAAAAGGGGGGTAAGTGAAAGTATATCAATTTTTCCATATGATTTAGTTGTTTTTAAACCAGCTTTTTATTACTATTGATTAGAAGATAATGGCACTTATTTTAAATCAGTTTATCGTTGAAGTGGTGAAGAACATAAATTACCTAATTTAAATATTGATGAAGATGGTAATGTAAAAGTTAAAGAATAATATAAAAAGAGATTTTTAAAAATCTCTTTTTTATTTTTATCTTGGTTTAAATGTAATTTTAACAGCACTATTACTATTATTTCTAATACCCAATACATTTGGATTATTAATATCTAATGTAATATCTTTATCATTACCAAAATATTTTGGTTTTCTATAAGCATCCATATAATAAAACTGTAAAAGTGGCAATATTACTTTTGTAAATCTAATTTTTAATTTCATATTATTTGTATAATACGCCTGTAAATATGTTTCCCTGATTTTATTATTAACTCCATATTTAGGTAAAAATGTTGTTTGTAATAAAAATTTTACACTATTAATAGTTGATGTTTCATATATGGTGGAATACCCTTTAAAAGGTAACCCATTAGTATAAGCAGTAGTATATATTGTTTTGGTATCATTTATTTTTATATTATCAGTATATAAACTTATTGTATTATCAAAATTAATTTTATCAGTTTGTGATAAACCAATGTTTTTTAAAGTTATATTTTTTAATGAAAATAAATTATTGCTACAATCATCAGTTCCGCCAAATATATTAATATTTCTATTAGGAATAAAATTTTCTATATTTGGTAATCCACATTCAACTTGTAAATTACTTAGATTACTTATTTCAATAGTTTTATAAGCATCTTGGAATTTACTTATACTTTGAATTGTTGGGTCAATTTGTTTTAAATCAATTTCAGTTTCATAATAACCTGTATATTCTTCTGTATCATCAAATATATTAACCATAAACATAGTTGCTATTTGAGTATCAGTTATTTTACATTGTGGTTGCGCAGTAATTTTTGTTAATAATGGTAGTACTACATCGGAAGGCATAATATCTTTTGTATAAGTTTTATAGTTGTATGGAACTGGGGGTAATACATACTCAGGATAATTAAATGTCGGTATTTCATAGTCATGTGGTAATAAGAAACTAGTTTTATAATTAGTTGTCATATCACGTAAATAATTATTTAACACACTTTTTGTTTTACCACGAAAACTTCATACTGATAAGCGTAAATAATCTTCTTCATTATTAGTATATGGGTTATCAGCATAAAAGATAATTTCAAAATTACCTTTATATAATGCTTGAATTGAAAACATATCAATTATATAACTACAATTTGTACCATCTGGTGTTTGTAAGAATTCTAAATCATTATCTAACTCACTATTACTTACTGGTGTTTGGGCATCTACTGCTTTGGTTTGTTCATTAATTAAATAAACTCGGTTAGTTTTTTCATTTAATTGTTTTAAATTATATGTTGAATAAACTAATTCACTTGTTTTTTTACCATCTTTAGTTAAAACTGTACCTTTTAATTTGTCTGTTAATAAAGTAGTAAAACCCAAACTAGTAGCATTTGCTCCAAAAATAGCACCAACTTTATCATTTCCTTGTTCTCTAAATATTTCAAATGGTAAATAACCTTTACCTTTTGATTTTTCAGACCAAAAGGCATCATTATAAAAACTATAAATATATTAGCACTCATAAAACCATTAAGTCATTGAAAATTAGGTCAAGTTTTTTCATCTTGGTTAATTACTCACCCTCATGGAATACCAAATGAAATAAAGTTTAAGAATTTACCAACTCCACCCGGTATCGTAAAAGGGTTAAAAACTAATTTTTGCGTATAGTTTAAAGGTAATACTGTAATTTGGCGATTAATAAAATTATTCATATTTAAAATATCTCAAACATTACAAGAACCCATTTTATTATATTAAATTTGAACTTGACCAACAGTATTACCAAATTCATCTTTTCTTCTAAAATATGATGAGGCTTGGGTACTAATTATATTATTAACATCTTCATTATTTACTTTTATTTTATCTGGTGGAGTAATCATTCAATTTTTAGACCAATAAAATTTAGAGTCATTATTTTCTTTATGAATAGTTGTTCCAACACTAGGATTTGTTGCAGTTGAACTTGCTTTATCAGTTATTACAATTCCTTCACTATTTTTTTGATTTCAAAAGTCATATCTACTTTCCATATCTTTTTTTCAATCTTCATAACCAGTTATCATAGTTGGTTGAATCCCTTGAATGTTATATCAACTTACTTCAGGTGATGCATAAGTATTTATTTTATCAGGTGGTGCAGGATACATGTTATACATTAATAAGTCTCTTGAATTCATTACTTTTTTATTAAATTGACCTTTAATAATTGGTCGCCCAATTACTGGCATATCAAAAAAGATAGGATTACCATAAAATTTAACTGCCATTGCTCTAACCCCTGGGTCTTTTAATAAAACTTCATCTAATTCAATAGTGTATGTATTTGTTTTTTCATTATAAGTTATTTTAGGAAAACAATAACCCTCGCCCGGGGCGCTGGTCTGAATAAATTGTCTTACTGATAAACCACTATTACTAATTTTGTCATTAATACTTGAAAAGGTAATTTCTTGTCATAAAAAACTACCATCATAAGGTGAATAATAATTAATAACATTTGATGGATATAATCATTGTCTATCTTGTGGTGCAGAATTAATATCACCACCACCAATATTTAAACCACGATCATTAAATACAGTATAAAAATTATAATAATCATTAATATTTAATTTATTTACATCTTCATCTAAAATTAATAAAGTATATTGTCTTTCAGTTGATTGTTGAGTAAATACTTGTTCAAATTTAGCCTCACCAAATTGAATTGAACTTCTATCATCAATCATATAAGCATCTCAATATTTACCAACCTTAACTTCTTTTGTATAAAAATTATCGGCTTTATTATCATTATTAATAAAATAACTTAATTTATATTGATTTAAGTATGCCAGCATTCTATTAATATCATAAATATTTTCACCATCAATTAATTTTCAATAAATATTATTATTTTCATCTTTTAATTTTATAGCAAAAGGTGTTTCATTATTTGCTCATATTGTTGAATTAACTGGTTGTTTATTAAAATCATCAACTGTTAAAATATTAATTTCTTCACCTTTATATTTTTGGACTATTTTTAAACTATCTTGTCATTGTGCAATAGTACTTTCCATATTATCAAATATGCGTGAATAACTACCATAATCACTTGGTTTAGCATTATTAGGTTTTCAACCTGTTTCAGTATCAGGAATATATGAACTATAAACATTAAAAGGAAATACCATTCAATGGCGATTGTCTTTTATGTTTTCTCTAATATCTATTAAAGTATCATGGGCTTGTCTTCGTAATTCTTCGATAACCCCTGGGTTAATTCTACTCATTTTTTAATTCTCCTTAATTTCTGTTCTACCTTGTAAGGCATTTTGATTATTACCAGTTTCATCATATTCCATTAATTTATTATTATGTTCTATTTCTTTGGCTTGCATTTTATCTTGTCATGCTTCTATTTTTTCTAAATATTTTGCTGCTTCTAATTCATCAATATTTTCATATTCAGTAATTGCTCTTATTGGTTCCATTGTGCCATTATCTAATCTAGCAGTAATTAATTCATTTTGTCGCATTTGATCTACTAAACTAGCACTAACAAAATCAAAACCATAAGGTCTTTCACCAGTACCATCTCATAAACCGTAATATTTTAAAACGGTATCAAACACTTTTGTATAATATTGCTTACGATATGCTTGTAAATATGCTTGTTTTTCTAAATCTTTGGTTTTAGTTAATAAAGATTGTGTTTTATTTTGGTCATTATCTGATTTATCACCAAAAGGACTAGAAAAATGACATGCTAAATATACTTGTTCAATAATTGCTTTTTGGTCTTCCGTATATGTTTCTAAGGTTGGTGTTCCTTGTACTACTTGTAAAGATTGAGATAATTGACCATCTACGGCTGATTGACCTGATTGAATAAAAATATCATCAAAAGCATCTTGTAATACTTTTTTATTACCTTTGTTATAAGCAGTCATTAAATCATCATCTAATATTCCATATCAATGAGTACGATTTGCTCATCTTTCTTTTGATTTAATATTAAAACTATCTTCTAAATCAAATTGTAATTTATAACAATTTGCCATTGTAGGTCATAGGTTTAATGTAGTTGATGTAGATAAAAATAAGGGGTTAGGTTCATTAATCATTTCTCAAAAAGGAACTATGCCTAATTTATTTTTAAATTCTTGTACTAAAACAGGTTTAACATCATCTTTAATTTGTGTTTTACTTTGTCCAACAACTACTTCATTATTTTTAGGTCAACCTTTTATAACTATTTTATCTTTGGTACAAATTAAATTTAAAATAAAACCACTATCTGATTGATGATAATTTAATCAAATATCAGCACCTTGTTCAATTTCGTTTATTTTACTTACACGAGATGTAAAGTTAAAAGGGTTAATTCATAAATCAATATTGCCGTCATTAGTCTCTAATAAACCAAAGATAGTTTTACCCATTAAACTTGCTGTTAATTCATTTTTATCTAATTTTTCTTTTATTTTATAAGTTTCATATCATCAATTTAATTTTTCTAAAATGTCTTTACGATGAGACTTAAATAAAATATCTTTACCATTAACTAATCGCATTTGATGGCGAGCAATAATATTGGCTAAATTAATAGTTCAATCATAATTATAAAATTTTAAAACACTATTAATATCATTTAAGTTTGGTAAACTAGGAAAAGTATTATTCATTGTTATTTTGCTCCTTTAATTTTAAAATAAGTGCATAATTAATAATATTTACTGTTAATAAACTAGGTTCATTTGCTAAAACTTGTACACATACTTTAACTTTTTGATATTTCTTAATATATTCGTTATATAAATTTAATTTACATATTGCGATATTATCTTTATTTAATTCTTGACAAAGTCTTTTTTTAACTTGTCCACAAACAGACATATATGGTCTTTTTGCATTAATTACTCTTTCATCGTGTATTACATAAATATCTTTTTTCATTAAGTTATTCACTCCCTTTGTTGTCATAATTTATAATCTGCTGAACTATTATGTTTAACCATTGGTACTAATTCAAAGTGTAAAGCATAAAAATCACTATCAAATGTGTCATCATATAAATCTAACATTCGTTCTTCTCTTGCATCGGGCTTATCTTCTCATTGAATTAATTCATATTGGGTTTTACTTACAGGACATTTTTCTCATAATCATTTTAATTGATTAGTATTTATTAACATTGTAAATGCCTCAATACGATGTTTTATTTTAAACTTCTGCTTTTGTGCTGGTTTAAAATTTATGTATTGACCAAAAGTATAATTATATTTCTCTCGGTTTAAACTTTCTAATGTTGCATAAGCACTGTCATCAACATTAATTGATATTCCTTGTTGTATTAAATTAAAGTATTGGTTTAATTGATTGTTGTAAAACTCTAAAATATCTTTAACTTGTTCTAATGGTCCTTTAAATTGTTGCGTAGCATTTGAGTGTGCATATTCTGCTACTTTATAGGCTTTTTTATCAAATGAATTATATATTCAAAAACTCGCTGCTGTTGTATGCCCTTTGGGGCTAGTAGAGTTTGCTAAGTCAACACCACCTAATAATTTAGTTGGTTGAATAATATCTGTTGCTTGCATAATATCAATATATCTTGCAAAAATTGAACCACTAGTATTACCAGGCAATCCTCAACTCCATACTCTTGCTCTTTCAATATCTAATTGTTCTAATCTTAATTGTTCATTAACTTTATTTTGTGGTAATTCATAATTAAGTCTTCAACTAGAATAATGAATAATAATTTTCATATTTCATTTTTCGATATAATTAATTTGTTCATATTTACTACGCATTATTTCTTCATTAAAAGGCATTAATTCATTACAATAACCAACAATATATCTTTTTAAACTTTCAGGGTTACATGTATTAATTGTTATTTTATTTTGATACCCACGAATAGCAAATTCTAAATCACTTAAATCTTTTTGTTGAAATTGGTCACATTCTTCTCTTCAATCAATTACTAATTTATATTTATTCAAATCAGCAAAAGCTTTTAATTTTTCTTTCCGGCTTGGTGAATGTAAACCTTTACAATATATTTTGCTACCATTTGATAAAGTAAAAGTAAAATTTGATAAGTTAATAGTATAAGGAATATGATTTTCATCTAACATATTTCAGATATTTTGAAATACACTATCTTTTAAATCCTTACTTCAATACATACTAGCAATGATACAAATTGGTTCTTTAATTAATAAACTAATTTTTAATAATTCACCAAACATTTTAATATTTGAAATAGTCTTACCACTATATCGTGTTCCAATTTGATTAATTTCATTAACTAATTCATATTTTTTAGCAAAGGGATATTTATTACCAATACTACTATTTTGTAATAATCAATAAGGAGTTTCTAACAAATAAGTAAAATGATTAAGCATTATTATCACTTTCTTTTTTAATATCTCTAATATCCGTTTGTAAATTAACAATTATTGGTTGTTGATTATTTAAGTTTAATTCTTGTTCTAACTGTTTTTCTTGCAGTGAATATTTATAATTAAATGCTCGTTGTCAATATAATTTAGCACCATCAGGTGATTTCATCATAAAGTTAATTATTTCACTTTCAATTCTATCAACTTGTTTTTCAAGTAAAGGAACTATCTTTTCGCTCTTGTAAGTTTCGTGCTTTCATCTGTTAGAAAGATTGAATTCATTGGTTAAATCATTCAAAGTATATGGTTTATTGGGTGATTTATTTTCTCAAAATTGCTCTATTTTACGATAAAAAGTTGCCAAACTTGCTTTATTTGGATTAAATTCTTTCATTTTTTACTCCTTTTTGCATATTAAAATTGCTATTATTTAATGAATATGATTAAATAAAAGAGTAAATAAAAACTATGAAAGAACCATCGCGGTTCTTTTTATTATTTATATTTTACATCAAAATAAAAAAAAGTAAATTACTTCTTTAATTTTGTCGAAAACTCTTGATGAAATAAAAAAAATCATCAATATGACAATTTGAAAACTAATTTTGTGTAAGATTATGATTTTGCTTTAAATTTTTTAAACGTTAAAATATAATACCGTTGATTGTTGGTTTGGTGTTAAACCTTTGTGTTGGTATTTTCATTTTCAGAGCTTTAAATAATTTTGAATATTAGTGAAACCCAAACCATGATAATGAATTAAGGCTTCTTTAAGACTGGATTGTAATTTACTAATCTTATTTAACTTTTGATAACTAGTATCAGGGTTTGTACTAGTTTTGGTGGAATATAGAGTAGAATTTGTTTGTTTTGCTACTAATAAATATAGTGGTTGCATATCAGAAATAATTATTGATTTTTCTTTAATTAGTTGCTTATTCATATTTTCAATAATCCATTGTTTTTGTAATCTTTTGGTATTGGTGGATTGAACAAAAATATTATTATTGCTATCAACTGCCATTTGAATACAGCATTTGGTATCAGTTGAAAATGGATCGAGATGAGTTTTTCGTTTATCAAATTTATCTTTAAAATTGCCTTTATGAATTTCTTTAATAAATGTTTCATCCATTTGGATTTGACCATTTAATTTTTTAAATTTTAACTGTGTATTTTCTAATTGTTTTGATTGCATTAATTTTTGTCGATTATATCAAGCGGTTTTTGGGGTTGTTTTAATAAAACGAGAAATTATTTTACTAGATTGTCCTAACAATGAAATTTGAATTAATAAATTTCACTGTTCATAATTTAAATGACTTCAATAAGTAAAATGATGACGAAATGCATCAAAACTAGCACGACATTTTTTACATAAATATTTTTGTTTTCCTTCGGAATTATGACCATTTTTAACACAATGAAAAGATTTGCAATTAGGACATATAATGCCTTTATCTCTAAATTTTTGATCAATTTCATTTAAACGTTTTTGTTTTTTAATTAAGTCTGCTTGTTGTTTTATTTTTTCATAAAATTCTAAAAATTGATCATCTGTTAAGCTATTTATTAATTCTGTAATTATTTTTTTCATCATTTATTTACCTCTATATATTAAAAATATACCTAATTTTAGGTATATTTTATAAATATCAAGAGTTTTCGACAAAATTAAAGAATTACTTTACTTTTTATTTTAGTATACAAGCATATAGAGATAAATTGGAGCTTGTTACAATATAATTATATAATTAATAATATATTTGTCAATAATTTTAATTTAAAAAAATGTGAAAATTTATCTTTTTTATAAATTTAATGTATAACTATTTTTATAAAAGAATTGGAGGAAATATAGAGTAATGAAAGATTATACACATGTAAAATATGATGAACGAAGATTTTTTAAGGATTTATTTTTATCTGATAGTTGCAAAAAGAAAAATGGCACACTTAATTTATCTGAAATATCAAGACAAACAGGAAGAGATATTAATACTGTTAAAAGAGAAATTAATAGATTTACAAATATAGAAGATTATAATGCCCGTGAGGCACATGATGATTATTATAAAAAACGACAAAAGTGTATTAAAAAAATACCTACATTTACAGAAGAACAACAAGAATTTTTAAATTTACGATTTAATATTTTGGGTGATTCACCAGCAGAAATTATTCAGCGATTTTTAATAAAATTTGGTATCAAATTTCCTGCCTGTCTTAAAACATTTTATAAATGAATTTTTTTAGGTCTTTTGGGTTTGTTAAAGAAAAATTTATTAAATGGTGGTAGAAGAAATAGAACAAAGAAAAGACCTGATAATCGTGGGAAATTAGATGAAAGATTTAAATCAATATGAGATATTGAAAATAAAGAAACAGATGTTGGTTGATTTGAAATGGATACCGTAGTTGGAAAAGAACATCAATCTAGTTGTTTAGTTTTGACAGAGAAATCAAGTAAAAAATACTTTGCTATGAAATTAGAAGAACATACTGCTAATGAAGTTTTAGAAAAACTTAAACATATAGTTAGAATTAATGGTTTAGTTGGAAAAATTAAAGGAATAATAACCGATAGAGGAAAAGAATTTAGTAAGTTTGAAGAAATGGAAAAGATTACTGGTTCTAATGTTTATTTTTGTGACCCTGCTTCGCCTAATCAAAAACCATTAATTGAAAGACTAAACCGTGAATTTAGAAAACGATATGGTAGGGGGACAGATTTTAATCTTGTTACGCAACAAGAAATAGATTTAGTAGTCGATATTATAAATGAAAAATTAAGGCCTGTTCTTAATTGAAGAACTTCAAAAGAAGTATTTTTAGAGAATTTTAGATAAGTTTATTTGAAAAATTTAATAAATTATTTTTCAGTGTGTTTAAATATGCCAAAAATAGGGTAAATTTAAAAATAATTTATTTTTTTAAAAAAATAGTTGCACTTCTTTTAAAAAGTGTTATTATTAAAATAACAAGAGATAAATTTGGAGCTTAGATTTACATAATACGTTACGTATAATGTACGATGAAGCTCCAAAAAACAACTCTTGTTAGGGTTGTTTTTTTATTTGAAATAAAAAATCCCTAAAAGGAGGTAATGATAATTAAACAACAAAAAATATGTGATGTTAATGATTGCTATAAAGCAGTATCATTCATTACCGAAGAATTTTTATCAAATAAAGTTTTATGAACTTGTGAAAAACATAAATATTTATTAAATAAAATAAAAGATAAAACACAAAAACAGTTTTATCAAAAACTAGAAAATTCAAAAATTATCTTTGATGATAAAACTGGTTCTTTTAAACTTTGATTTTATAAAACAACTTAATGCAGGGTGGAACAGTTATTTTAAATAACTAAGTGTTTTTTTCCACATAGGCGGTCTAGCCCAGCGGTAATCAGTCCGTAAATAATAGACGCTTTAACAAGCGATAGTCGTGATAAGTGCGGGGTCAACATCAAACGACAATAAATATTGAGATGGCCACTTTATAAATAAATTTGCGATAGATATTATCCCATTAGAGGATGACAGAGGTTTTAAAAACCACAAAGTCAGCATTAGGCTCTTCAAGGTGCAAGTGAATTTATTTTAAAAACTGAACGCTTTGACCTGAAATGGTGCGGATGAAGAGAGAGAATTCTCTGGCATTATCTTATAAAAACAACTGTCGATTATTAAACATTAAACAATAAAACATACCGCCACCGCTCACCCGCAGTGAAGCGGATGGCGTAGTAAATAAATAGATAAATACTTAATTATATAACTAACTCTCGCTTTGGCACTTTCACTTGGGAGTGAGTGCCAGCGAGTTAAAAATAGGAGGTAAATATGACAATCAAAAATCTAATATCAATATATATGTACAATGATTTTTGTATTAATATATTTGATAATAAAACAGGGCAAAAAGAAAATATTAATGATGATATTAATTTAATTAAAAATGAAGAAGCACATTTATTAAATCAAGAAATAACTTATTTTGATATTAAAGAACAAAAAGGAAGAAAATTAATAGAAATATTAATAGCAAAGAACGAGGTAAATTAGTATGTGAAAAGATGAAAATGGTTATGTTTATACTGAAGAAGATTTATTTAATATGGCATTAGAAGAATGTCATTCAGAAGAAAGTGCTTATGAATATATTGATAATTTAATTAATGAAATGGAATTAGAGGAAATTTAATTATGGCAGATTTAAAATTAAATAATGAAGTTAAAAATATTACGTATCCATTTTATTTAAAAGGAAATAATTTTAAAGAATTAAGTTTAAAAGCATTAACAATTAAAAAATGAATTGATGAAAATGGACAAGAATTAGCAGAATTTATATATCGACAACAAGCTTGATTAATAAATGGAGAATATAAATCACAATCACTAAAAGATTTAAAATTAGTAGTTTCAAAAATTGATTATATTTTTAGAGAACCATTAGAATTAATAAAATCTTTTAAAGATGAATTAAATTTTATTAGAAAAGATATTTTGAATTTAGAAAATAATATTAAGAATAATCATGATTCTTTAAAAAATAATGTTATTAATATTCAATTTCAAAAACAAAATGAAATTATTGAAACTCATAAAAAAGAACAATTTTTAGAAATTAAAAGTGTAGCAAAACAAGAGCAAGAATTAAAAATTATTACTAGTAATTTTCGGAAAGAAAAATTATTAATTAAAGATATTGAGGTTATTGGTATTAATGATGATTTTTTACAAAATGCTGATAAATTAGAACTTATTAATCTTATTAAAAATTATTTAGTTGTTGATGAACAAATTGTTAAAAATGAAATTAAAGATCAGTGAGATAGTAATAAAGATATTAATTTAATTGGGGTTAAAGGTATTAATTTTAAAATAAATAAAGGAGAAAAATAATATGGCAAATATTGTTGAATTTTTAAGAACAGATAAAGCAACAGAATGAATAAAAAGTAAATTTTCTAATGAAAATGAAATTGCAAGATTTAAAAGTAATATAGTTGCAATATCAAATAGTAATGAATTATTACAAAAAGCAGATCCAAAAACAATTATGACTGCTTGTTATCAAGGAGTTTTATTAAATTTACCAATGGAAAAACAATTTGGTTATGCTTATGTAGTTCCATATAATACTAAAATAACAAGAATTATTAACGGTCGCGAAATCCAAGAATGAATTAATCAAGCTCAATTTCAAATGGGTTATAAAGGTTATATTCAATTAGCACAAAGAAGTGGTCAATATTTAGATATGTCAGTATCAGATGTTAGAGAAAATGAATTAGTAAATTATGATCGTTTAAAAGGAACTAGTTTTAATTGAATTCAAAATGAAGATGAAAGAGAAAAATTACCAATTATTGGTTATGTAGCATATTTTAAAATGGTTAATGGTTTTGAAAAAACTTTATATATGACAAAAGAACAAATGGAAAATCATTTTATGAAATATTCTAAAACTTATGCTAAAAATAAATCATTTTATATTGCTAGTTTTGATGAAATGGCCCTTAAAACCGTATTAACATCATTATTAAGAAAATGAGGTATTATGTCAGTTGAATTACAACAAGCATATAAATCAGATCAAGCAGTTATTACAACTAATGATGAAAAGATTTATATTGATAATGATGCTACTTTCACCCAAAATAAGAGGCATATTAACGATGAAACTTTATCAAATAATATAAATTATAATACCCCACCTAATGATGAAATAGTGGAAATAAACGATAATGTAGTTAAAGAAGAAGATATTTCAAATTTAGTAAAAGCAGTTAATAATAATAACGATGAGGAATGAGCCACTTGATAAAAATAGGTATTGACCCATCAGGAACTGGTACTACTGCTATTGTTATATATGAAAATAATAAATTAATTAAACAAAATGAATTTACTAGTAAATATTGAAAAGAACATTATAAATTTATTGATGAATTTATAGATGAATATTTATATTCAGATTATTATGTAAAAAATAAAGGTGAACTTTTTCCAAAAGGATTAAATATTGAAGATTGTTTATATACATCTGCTAATGCTAGTAAAGATAGAGATGATTTATTAAGATTACTGGGTGCGATTGAAAATACTTGAGTTAGTTATAATTGGGTATCACCTAAACATACTAAATCAGTTGTTAAAAATATGGAAAATTTAAGTAAATATAATGATAGTTGTATATGAAAATTTGATAAAGATACTAATTTAACTTATCAATATGGTAAAGGTTGAAAATATAATAATGAAAAAATAAGTAATCATTTACGAGATGCCATTATTATTGCTAATTATGAAAGTTAATATTATGAAACATTCATATAATCAAAAAACTGGAAAATATTATTCTTGCAAAATTAGGAATGTTAATATTTACTTAAATAAAAACGAAGAAAAAGTTTGAAATGAATTAAATTTTAGTACTTATTCTCAAAAAATAGAATATCTTATTAACTTTTATATAACAAATGATAAAGGAAATAAAGAACATGAATAATTATATTTTATGTTATCGCTCTGAACAAGGTAATCGCCCTTGTAAAAACCCTCGTGGTGAATATATAATTGGGATTGATAAACAAGATGTAGATATTAATTCAACTGAATACTGAGAATATTATAAAAATAATTATGGAAAAAATAATTTAGTTATTTGTAAAGTTAAAAATTTAGACTTAATATTAGAAAATAAAAAATAACCAATTAAGGTTATTTTTTTAAATACTATTTGTTAGTTTTTTAATAGCATCTTTTTGTGCTTGTTTTTTGTCATTTACTTTAACTTGTTTTTTAACATTTTTAATTTGACCTGTTTTTAATGCTAATTCTGTTGCATAATCAGGTCCTCGTAAATGTTTTTCGTGAGCAATAACAGCAGTTCTTAATTCTCTAATTTCTGCTTTATATTTTTTAATTTTTTTAGCAGATAACCCTAGAATACCAAGACTACCCATTCCTCCTGCGCCAGCTAACACAAGTAAAGCAATTACTATTTCATTACTAATTTCCATTTTTATATTTCCTTTCTTATTCTTACTAAAACAGTGGCCATCCATTCTTTCAGAACAAAATAATTTATAAATTAAACTATATAACCACCCAAAAATATCAACCGCCCCTATATATAGTTTATTTTAAATTTAATTCTTTGTTATTTTCTTCTTGTTTTTTAGTATATTCATCTTGCATATTTTTAAATATTTCTTCTGTTATACCATCCAAATTATTTCATTGTTTTGCTATTCTTGGTTGAATAACACGCGGATTAATACGGCAGTTCAAACAATGTCTTAAATGGTCTTTTTTTCATTTTGATTTATCAATTCAAATAATAATTAAAGAAATTATTAAAGTAATTAAAGGTAAAATTGTAAATACTAATCCCATTTTAGATATTTTTAATCGTGGAATATCAATTTTCATATCTACTTTTGGTTTACTACTAGCAACAAATATACCTTGAATTCCATATGTAAATAAAGGTGTTAGTAAAATAGCAATTCCATTACCTCAATATTGTCCATAATTATATCAATTAATATTATCTTTTATTGCATTAATCATGCCATATTCTAATCAACAATTTAATGCTAAAAATATCAATGTATAAAAACTAACTACTCAACTACGAATTTTATATTTTCTTTCTCATTCTCTAATATCTTTATGATTTCAATTATAAGTTGGAATAGGGTCTTTTTTAAATCAATTTCAAGGTAAGGCACCCTTTAATCAAGTTGTTTTATCTTGTTTCATTAATTAAAAATCCTTTCTAAATTAATTTTCTTTTAATTGTTAAATCTTTAATAACAATATTATTTGTATCATTTGAAATTGAGCCATCTTGCTTAATTGTTATTCTTTTATAAGAATTATCTGCTAAAAATGAAAATATTGATTTTTGTGATATTGTTTCAAAATAATATGTTATAAATTTATTAGCAGATGCATAATCTGTTATTGAAATTGATATTTTATAAAAATATTTTGTTAAATCATAATCTGGAATTTTAAATGTTAATTTTTCGTTTGCTTCTGGATAATTAATTAATTCTCAATCATTACCAGTATTAATAGATATATCACCATTCCCCAATAATGAATTACCATTAATAGTTTTAATATTTGTACCACTTATTAATTTATCTTGTTTTAAATCTGAAACTTCAATCTCATCATTATCATTTTTAATGATAGTTTTATTATCAATTTTTATATCAGTACCACTACTTTGTTTTGCTTTTCAGACATTATTTTCATAATAAATCGTATTATTATCAAAGGGAACTATTAATTTAATATACTCATTATAATCAATTTTAGAAAAATCATTAATAGTAGGATAAGTAATATTTATTGAATTATCAGTTTGTAATCGTTCTTTTAATCAAAATAATAATGTTGGATAAAAAGTTTTTTTACTAATATGCTTATATTCTTCTTCTCATGGATGAGCATAATTATCTAAACTATAATTATAAGGTCTAGATACTGTTTTACTAGATATAATATCAATAATTTCACCTGCTAATTTTAAAGCATTTTTAACATCACGAGTAATATTTTCATTTGCTTCTGGGTCATTAGTTTGTGAATAAGCAACTCCACCTTGTGAAAATGAAGCACTACCAGTTAAATCATTAACTCCTTTTGGTAAATATCAATTTATAACTGCTAATAAACAAGCAGATTGAATATAACTTAATCATTTATCATATTCAATTAAACCAGTATTATCTTTTTTTACTCAAGGAAACAAATCTTTTTTATTAATTTTATCTGAAATTGTTCCACCTGATAATCTATCCATTCATAAACTAGTTTTTAAAATAGCATTATAAATTAAATTATCATTATAAGCAGATTGTTTACGATCATTAATAGGTTGTCAAAGTTTACTTGCTTTAACATCTTCAACTGTTATAAATAACAAATTACTTAAATTATTTTCCATATAAAACACCCCTTAATTGATTACGATATTTATTTTTTAAATTATTTGGTTTATAACTATTAACCTTTCTTTTGGTTTTATTAATTGCTTTAATAGATTTATTAACCTGATAAAATTTATTTTTAACTGGTGTTTTATATAAATTCTTAATATTTTTAACATCACTTCGGCGTTCTCGATATCATTTTTTATTATTAATTTCACCAGCAAAATTAAAATTAAAATGTCCAATCTTTAAATTATTAATAAACTTTTTAATTTGTTGTAATTTTTGAACTGTTGGTAATGTTAATTTAGTAGTTCCTTTGGGATATTTTTCTTTTAATGCTTGTGGTAATCGTTTTTTAATATAATTTCTTAAATGACTAGGTAATCATTTTCTTAATCAATAACGCCAAAATAAAGTCCCTGCATTAGAAACAGCATTACTTAATAATTTTCATATTTCAACTGGAACACTAGGATAAACATATGGACCATAAAATTTTGGATGTTTTGCTGTTTTTGTATATATTAAAATAGTTAAATTACCTGTTAAAGTTAACTTATTTGTAATATTAAACATACCACTATCAAGTCAACTACTATTTAAAGGCTGTCAATTAGTATTTAGATAATTTTCATTTTTAAATTGTTCTCTATTTTGAATATTATTATCTTTTTCTAATTGACTTAATATTTGTTGTATTTCTTTTTTATGACCTTTTTTAATTAAATCTAAATAAGTAAAAGGATTTAATCATTGATAAATATCTTCAACTTTACTTGTAATTTTATTATATTTATCAGTAATATAATTAATTGGTTTTAATATTTTATTTTGAACTTGATTAACTCTATTAATTAAATTTACAAATTTACTTATTAAAGGTTTATTTTCTAAATTAGATACTAATAAAGTTAAAACGCGTAATATTAGTAAATTCATTGTTTATTAAGAATTTTTAATTACAACATCAATGGGGTTTGTTTGACCAGTAGCATTGTTTTTACCTTCAATTTGAACTTCAACAGTTTTGTCATTTTTAATATTAATTGGTCAATCTTCACCCTTAGCTTCAATAAAGTAATCATAATCATTTTCTGTTAAAAAATTATTTACCGCTTTTACTGATTTTAAAACAACATCTTTAAATTGTGGTTTTAATTGTTCTGCTGTTGTTTGAGTTGGATCGTCAACATGAATAGTTGGTTTATCTAATTTATTAATCCCACTAATATCAATTTTATTTGATGATGGAATTACATAATCAACAGGAACTCTAAATGTTTTATTAAGATTACTTTTAGCAGTATTAATTTCATCTTGGGTTGGCGCTTTTTCTAAAATAATTTTACATGTTTTTGGATATAAAATTGTTGGTGTTGCATATTGTACTTTACCAATTCATTTAGGGTTAGCAGTATCATTATCTAAAACTTGTTGAATAGTATCCATATTAATTGGATAAGCTCATACTTGTTTATTAATAATTAAACCATTTACATTAGTAAAATTATAACCTTTATCACGGTTAACTTGTCCTTTTGTATATGTTTTTTCTAAATGAAAACTTTTAGATACAGGAATACCCATTGCGGTATTTTCATATAATTCACCATTAACCATTGCTTTTAATTGGGCTTGTGAACCAATCACTTTTAAATACGCAGGTGTTAATCCTAAATAGGCTCTACGACCTAAAACCATAAACATTTTATCAGTTGGCAATCCAAAATATAAATTACTAATTTGATTTGTTAATTCAATCAAAGTTTCATTTAATGTAAAGAATGCCTTATTTGCATCATCAGCATTTTCTGCTGTATAACTACGAAATGGAATTACTTCATATTGACCATCTGCTAAACAATAATCATAAATAGCCTGAATTAATTCACATTCTAAATTAACAAATTTATTTTGTACAACACTAGAAATAGCATCAGCAATAACACCATTTTTAATATTTTGTTCTATTAATGCTAAGTCAAAAGCCTCATTCATTAATTTTAAATTAAATCTCTTATCAATCGGAACTGGAATTCTTGTTAATCCCATTGTTTGAGTTGCCCCACCATTTGGTAATGAATAATCATCTTGTCATACCACACGATGAGTTAAATTATATAGTGCTTGTCCTGCATTAGGTAATCAAGCAACTTGTTCTGCGGTTGCAGTAGCATACTGCATAATACTTGCATATTCATTATATAAAGGTCCACGCAATAAAGCATTAACCATATCAACATAGGCTTTTTGACCTGTTGTGTTACCTTGTAATGTAAAAGGTACTTGTGGCAAATTAATTGTTGCCATAATTTCACTCCCTTATTATCTAAGGTTTTTAAGTGTATAATCAGTTAATTTTTTAATTTCTTCTGGAGTATATGCTCCTTTTTCTTTAATAGTTTCAATTTCATCATTTTTATTTTCAACCGATTTTTCAATCATATCTTTAATAAAATTAGTTGGTGAAACTGATGGTTGTTCTTCAACAAACAAATCAGGTTTTAATTCTTTTAAAGTTTGCATTTTTTCAGATAAAGAACTACCACTAACTTTTTCTAAATTAATTTTAATATCTTCAATTTTAGTCGATGGAACATCTTTAAAAGCTTTTAATTCATCTAATTCATTAGATAATTTAATAAAGTCTTCTTTGGATATAACATCTTCGCGTTTTTGCACACTTTCTCTAATTTGCTTTGCTTCATTATTAAACTGATTTAAGATATTTTCTGCAATCTCTTCACTTAAACCTTGTTCTATTAATTGTTCTTTTGTAAGTGCCATTTTATAAACTCCTCTTTTTTTATTCTTGTTCGATTAACAAGTCAGCATAAACTCTTTTTTATGGAAAAAGATTAAAACGTAATTTAATTATATACCAATAGTTTATAAATACAATATATTTTGTATATATAAATCTAAACTTAATATCTTTGTTTGCTAATTTAGACCTTAAAACGCGTAATAAGAGGTATTTAACAAGATAAAATTTTAAATAATTAGTTAATTTTGATTGCATATATATATATATATATATATACTGAAAGTAGATCTTGATAAAAAGTTTCAAGATTAAGAAAAGGAGAAATACAAGTAATGAAAAAATTACTAAGTTTATTAAGTGTATTAACAATTAGTGGAACTGCTGTACCAACAACAATTGCCGCTAGTCCTTATCAAAATCATGAACAAAAAAGTAATGACGTATTTGAAAAATGATATAAATTTTTAGAGCATGATGAATTAAAATTAAAATTATCATCAGATACTGCTTTTAAAATTATTTATCAATTTGAACCAGATAGCAAAGCAGATTTTTTAAGTCAAACTATGGTATTAATATCTAATTTACCAAAATCAGATCATAGCGGAGCTGGCGGTTCTATAAATAAAGAAGATATAAAAATAATGGCAAATTTCATTTGAGAACATTTTTCTCAATTTCATGAAATTTGAAAAAATTTAAAACAAGAACAATCAATTATTATTAAAACAAATACTATTGTATATTGAGATAGTGAAAGTCCAAATAATAGTATTTATCTTAATTAAAGAAAGAAGGTTATAAATATGAAAAAATTAATAAGTATTTTAGGAGCAGTTACAATCACAAGTAGTGCTATACCAACTGTAATTGCTGCTGCACCATATCAATCAGAAGAAAAAGTATTAAAACGTAATAAAAGATGAGGCGAAGTTCAATGAATTCAAATTGCACAACAATGACGTAATGCTGAACTAGCATATCAAAGAGCGGGTGAAGATTTTCAAAGAAATCAAAATCATACAGCCTTTAGTCAAGCTCAACAACGTTTCTTACAAGCTCAACAATCATTTAATAATTCAAAAAATGAATGACAACAGGGTTTAACACAATGAGTAAATCAACTGGCACAAGAACGTAATCAACAATGATGAAATAATATTAAATCAGAACAAGCAACTCAATCTGAAATACAGTGAGTTACTAATAAAACAATGGCCTTAGCATTAAAATTAGGTACAAGTAATGTAAATAAAAATAAAATAGGTGAAATTATTCGAAAAAAAAATAATTGTAATTCTGAAGTATCAAAAGCAGCTATAAATGGTGCTGTTGGTGGAGCAGTTGGAGGTGCGATTACATCATCTCCTTCAGCCGTAACTGTTGGAGCTTCTTCAGCAGTTGCAGGGGCTCTTGCAGGAAGTGTTATTCCAGGTATTGGTACTATAGCTGGTGCTATTTTTGGAGGTATAGTTGGATTTTTTGGAACTATTTTTGGTGGAGCTGCTTCTGGAGCAGCAGTAGGTGCAATTAGTGGAGCTGCCGGCGCTGCAGCTGCTGAATGTTCATAAAAATAAAAAATTAGATTTATAAAAATAAATAGAAATAAATTATTTATTTCTATTTTTAATTAAATTAACAAATTTTTCAAAAAATAGGAGAAATAAATATGAAAAAAATATTAAGTATAATAGGTACAATATCATTAATTGGAACAAGTACAACAAGTTTAGTTGCTTGTAATAAACCACAAGAATATACAAAAGAGCAATTAGAACAATTAAAAAAAGAAAACCAAATAAATACAACAAATGAAACTATTAAAAACAATTTAGAATGAATAGCACCACAAGAAAAACCATTTAATGAGGTTGATAATAAATGATATTATGTCGTATGGCGTGGTGACAAAAATGATAAATGAAAAATTGTTAAATTTAAGCATTCTGATTACTTACATAATACTAAATATATTGAAAATAATATAAGTTTAAAAATAGGAAAAAGGGGGGTAAGTGAAAGTATATCAATTTTTCCATATGATTTAGTTGTTTTTAAACCAGCTTTTTATTACTATTGATTAGAAGATAATGGCACTTATTTTAAATCAGTTTATCGTTGAAGTGGTGAAGAACATAAATTACCTAATTTAAATATTGATGAAGATGGTAATGTAAAAGTTAAAGAATAATATAAAAAGAGATTTTTAAAAATCTCTTTTTTATTTTTATCTTGGTTTAAATGTAATTTTAACAGCACTATTACTATTATTTCTAATACCCAATACATTTGGATTATTAATATCTAATGTAATATCTTTATCATTACCAAAATATTTTGGTTTTCTATAAGCATCCATATAATAAAACTGTAAAAGTGGCAATATTACTTTTGTAAATCTAATTTTTAATTTCATATTATTTGTATAATACGCCTGTAAATATGTTTCCCTGATTTTATTATTAACTCCATATTTAGGTAAAAATGTTGTTTGTAATAAAAATTTTACACTATTAATAGTTGATGTTTCATATATGGTGGAATACCCTTTAAAAGGTAACCCATTAGTATAAGCAGTAGTATATATTGTTTTGGTATCATTTATTTTTATATTATCAGTATATAAACTTATTGTATTATCAAAATTAATTTTATCAGTTTGTGATAAACCAATGTTTTTTAAAGTTATATTTTTTAATGAAAATAAATTATTGCTACAATCATCAGTTCCGCCAAATATATTAATATTTCTATTAGGAATAAAATTTTCTATATTTGGTAATCCACATTCAACTTGTAAATTACTTAGATTACTTATTTCAATAGTTTTATAAGCATCTTGGAATTTACTTATACTTTGAATTGTTGGGTCAATTTGTTTTAAATCAATTTCAGTTTCATAATAACCTGTATATTCTTCTGTATCATCAAATATATTAACCATAAACATAGTTGCTATTTGAGTATCAGTTATTTTACATTGTGGTTGCGCAGTAATTTTTGTTAATAATGGTAGTACTACATCGGAAGGCATAATATCTTTTGTATAAGTTTTATAGTTGTATGGAACTGGGGGTAATACATACTCAGGATAATTAAATGTCGGTATTTCATAGTCATGTGGTAATAAGAAACTAGTTTTATAATTAGTTGTCATATCACGTAAATAATTATTTAACACACTTTTTGTTTTACCACGAAAACTTCATACTGATAAGCGTAAATAATCTTCTTCATTATTAGTATATGGGTTATCAGCATAAAAGATAATTTCAAAATTACCTTTATATAATGCTTGAATTGAAAACATATCAATTATATAACTACAATTTGTACCATCTGGTGTTTGTAAGAATTCTAAATCATTATCTAACTCACTATTACTTACTGGTGTTTGGGCATCTACTGCTTTGGTTTGTTCATTAATTAAATAAACTCGGTTAGTTTTTTCATTTAATTGTTTTAAATTATATGTTGAATAAACTAATTCACTTGTTTTTTTACCATCTTTAGTTAAAACTGTACCTTTTAATTTGTCTGTTAATAAAGTAGTAAAACCCAAACTAGTAGCATTTGCTCCAAAAATAGCACCAACTTTATCATTTCCTTGTTCTCTAAATATTTCAAATGGTAAATAACCTTTACCTTTTGATTTTTCAGACCAAAAGGCATCATTATAAAAACTATAAATATATTAGCACTCATAAAACCATTAAGTCATTGAAAATTAGGTCAAGTTTTTTCATCTTGGTTAATTACTCACCCTCATGGAATACCAAATGAAATAAAGTTTAAGAATTTACCAACTCCACCCGGTATCGTAAAAGGGTTAAAAACTAATTTTTGCGTATAGTTTAAAGGTAATACTGTAATTTGGCGATTAATAAAATTATTCATATTTAAAATATCTCAAACATTACAAGAACCCATTTTATTATATTAAATTTGAACTTGACCAACAGTATTACCAAATTCATCTTTTCTTCTAAAATATGATGAGGCTTGGGTACTAATTATATTATTAACATCTTCATTATTTACTTTTATTTTATCTGGTGGAGTAATCATTCAATTTTTAGACCAATAAAATTTAGAGTCATTATTTTCTTTATGAATAGTTGTTCCAACACTAGGATTTGTTGCAGTTGAACTTGCTTTATCAGTTATTACAATTCCTTCACTATTTTTTTGATTTCAAAAGTCATATCTACTTTCCATATCTTTTTTTCAATCTTCATAACCAGTTATCATAGTTGGTTGAATCCCTTGAATGTTATATCAACTTACTTCAGGTGATGCATAAGTATTTATTTTATCAGGTGGTGCAGGATACATGTTATACATTAATAAGTCTCTTGAATTCATTACTTTTTTATTAAATTGACCTTTAATAATTGGTCGCCCAATTACTGGCATATCAAAAAAGATAGGATTACCATAAAATTTAACTGCCATTGCTCTAACCCCTGGGTCTTTTAATAAAACTTCATCTAATTCAATAGTGTATGTATTTGTTTTTTCATTATAAGTTATTTTAGGAAAACAATAACCCTCGCCCGGGGCGCTGGTCTGAATAAATTGTCTTACTGATAAACCACTATTACTAATTTTGTCATTAATACTTGAAAAGGTAATTTCTTGTCATAAAAAACTACCATCATAAGGTGAATAATAATTAATAACATTTGATGGATATAATCATTGTCTATCTTGTGGTGCAGAATTAATATCACCACCACCAATATTTAAACCACGATCATTAAATACAGTATAAAAATTATAATAATCATTAATATTTAATTTATTTACATCTTCATCTAAAATTAATAAAGTATATTGTCTTTCAGTTGATTGTTGAGTAAATACTTGTTCAAATTTAGCCTCACCAAATTGAATTGAACTTCTATCATCAATCATATAAGCATCTCAATATTTACCAACCTTAACTTCTTTTGTATAAAAATTATCGGCTTTATTATCATTATTAATAAAATAACTTAATTTATATTGATTTAAGTATGCCAGCATTCTATTAATATCATAAATATTTTCACCATCAATTAATTTTCAATAAATATTATTATTTTCATCTTTTAATTTTATAGCAAAAGGTGTTTCATTATTTGCTCATATTGTTGAATTAACTGGTTGTTTATTAAAATCATCAACTGTTAAAATATTAATTTCTTCACCTTTATATTTTTGGACTATTTTTAAACTATCTTGTCATTGTGCAATAGTACTTTCCATATTATCAAATATGCGTGAATAACTACCATAATCACTTGGTTTAGCATTATTAGGTTTTCAACCTGTTTCAGTATCAGGAATATATGAACTATAAACATTAAAAGGAAATACCATTCAATGGCGATTGTCTTTTATGTTTTCTCTAATATCTATTAAAGTATCATGGGCTTGTCTTCGTAATTCTTCGATAACCCCTGGGTTAATTCTACTCATTTTTTAATTCTCCTTAATTTCTGTTCTACCTTGTAAGGCATTTTGATTATTACCAGTTTCATCATATTCCATTAATTTATTATTATGTTCTATTTCTTTGGCTTGCATTTTATCTTGTCATGCTTCTATTTTTTCTAAATATTTTGCTGCTTCTAATTCATCAATATTTTCATATTCAGTAATTGCTCTTATTGGTTCCATTGTGCCATTATCTAATCTAGCAGTAATTAATTCATTTTGTCGCATTTGATCTACTAAACTAGCACTAACAAAATCAAAACCATAAGGTCTTTCACCAGTACCATCTCATAAACCGTAATATTTTAAAACGGTATCAAACACTTTTGTATAATATTGCTTACGATATGCTTGTAAATATGCTTGTTTTTCTAAATCTTTGGTTTTAGTTAATAAAGATTGTGTTTTATTTTGGTCATTATCTGATTTATCACCAA
Organism: Spiroplasma endosymbiont of Sarcophaga carnaria; assembly: GCF_964019595.1. NCBI lineage: Bacteria > Bacillati > Mycoplasmatota > Mollicutes > Entomoplasmatales > Spiroplasmataceae > Spiroplasma > Spiroplasma endosymbiont of Sarcophaga carnaria. The sequence continues at coordinate 2,926 of NZ_OZ026456.1, read as the reverse complement.
AAGGACTAGAAAAATGACATGCTAAATATACTTGTTCAATAATTGCTTTTTGGTCTTCCGTATATGTTTCTAAGGTTGGTGTTCCTTGTACTACTTGTAAAGATTGAGATAATTGACCATCTACGGCTGATTGACCTGATTGAATAAAAATATCATCAAAAGCATCTTGTAATACTTTTTTATTACCTTTGTTATAAGCAGTCATTAAATCATCATCTAATATTCCATATCAATGAGTACGATTTGCTCATCTTTCTTTTGATTTAATATTAAAACTATCTTCTAAATCAAATTGTAATTTATAACAATTTGCCATTGTAGGTCATAGGTTTAATGTAGTTGATGTAGATAAAAATAAGGGGTTAGGTTCATTAATCATTTCTCAAAAAGGAACTATGCCTAATTTATTTTTAAATTCTTGTACTAAAACAGGTTTAACATCATCTTTAATTTGTGTTTTACTTTGTCCAACAACTACTTCATTATTTTTAGGTCAACCTTTTATAACTATTTTATCTTTGGTACAAATTAAATTTAAAATAAAACCACTATCTGATTGATGATAATTTAATCAAATATCAGCACCTTGTTCAATTTCGTTTATTTTACTTACACGAGATGTAAAGTTAAAAGGGTTAATTCATAAATCAATATTGCCGTCATTAGTCTCTAATAAACCAAAGATAGTTTTACCCATTAAACTTGCTGTTAATTCATTTTTATCTAATTTTTCTTTTATTTTATAAGTTTCATATCATCAATTTAATTTTTCTAAAATGTCTTTACGATGAGACTTAAATAAAATATCTTTACCATTAACTAATCGCATTTGATGGCGAGCAATAATATTGGCTAAATTAATAGTTCAATCATAATTATAAAATTTTAAAACACTATTAATATCATTTAAGTTTGGTAAACTAGGAAAAGTATTATTCATTGTTATTTTGCTCCTTTAATTTTAAAATAAGTGCATAATTAATAATATTTACTGTTAATAAACTAGGTTCATTTGCTAAAACTTGTACACATACTTTAACTTTTTGATATTTCTTAATATATTCGTTATATAAATTTAATTTACATATTGCGATATTATCTTTATTTAATTCTTGACAAAGTCTTTTTTTAACTTGTCCACAAACAGACATATATGGTCTTTTTGCATTAATTACTCTTTCATCGTGTATTACATAAATATCTTTTTTCATTAAGTTATTCACTCCCTTTGTTGTCATAATTTATAATCTGCTGAACTATTATGTTTAACCATTGGTACTAATTCAAAGTGTAAAGCATAAAAATCACTATCAAATGTGTCATCATATAAATCTAACATTCGTTCTTCTCTTGCATCGGGCTTATCTTCTCATTGAATTAATTCATATTGGGTTTTACTTACAGGACATTTTTCTCATAATCATTTTAATTGATTAGTATTTATTAACATTGTAAATGCCTCAATACGATGTTTTATTTTAAACTTCTGCTTTTGTGCTGGTTTAAAATTTATGTATTGACCAAAAGTATAATTATATTTCTCTCGGTTTAAACTTTCTAATGTTGCATAAGCACTGTCATCAACATTAATTGATATTCCTTGTTGTATTAAATTAAAGTATTGGTTTAATTGATTGTTGTAAAACTCTAAAATATCTTTAACTTGTTCTAATGGTCCTTTAAATTGTTGCGTAGCATTTGAGTGTGCATATTCTGCTACTTTATAGGCTTTTTTATCAAATGAATTATATATTCAAAAACTCGCTGCTGTTGTATGCCCTTTGGGGCTAGTAGAGTTTGCTAAGTCAACACCACCTAATAATTTAGTTGGTTGAATAATATCTGTTGCTTGCATAATATCAATATATCTTGCAAAAATTGAACCACTAGTATTACCAGGCAATCCTCAACTCCATACTCTTGCTCTTTCAATATCTAATTGTTCTAATCTTAATTGTTCATTAACTTTATTTTGTGGTAATTCATAATTAAGTCTTCAACTAGAATAATGAATAATAATTTTCATATTTCATTTTTCGATATAATTAATTTGTTCATATTTACTACGCATTATTTCTTCATTAAAAGGCATTAATTCATTACAATAACCAACAATATATCTTTTTAAACTTTCAGGGTTACATGTATTAATTGTTATTTTATTTTGATACCCACGAATAGCAAATTCTAAATCACTTAAATCTTTTTGTTGAAATTGGTCACATTCTTCTCTTCAATCAATTACTAATTTATATTTATTCAAATCAGCAAAAGCTTTTAATTTTTCTTTCCGGCTTGGTGAATGTAAACCTTTACAATATATTTTGCTACCATTTGATAAAGTAAAAGTAAAATTTGATAAGTTAATAGTATAAGGAATATGATTTTCATCTAACATATTTCAGATATTTTGAAATACACTATCTTTTAAATCCTTACTTCAATACATACTAGCAATGATACAAATTGGTTCTTTAATTAATAAACTAATTTTTAATAATTCACCAAACATTTTAATATTTGAAATAGTCTTACCACTATATCGTGTTCCAATTTGATTAATTTCATTAACTAATTCATATTTTTTAGCAAAGGGATATTTATTACCAATACTACTATTTTGTAATAATCAATAAGGAGTTTCTAACAAATAAGTAAAATGATTAAGCATTATTATCACTTTCTTTTTTAATATCTCTAATATCCGTTTGTAAATTAACAATTATTGGTTGTTGATTATTTAAGTTTAATTCTTGTTCTAACTGTTTTTCTTGCAGTGAATATTTATAATTAAATGCTCGTTGTCAATATAATTTAGCACCATCAGGTGATTTCATCATAAAGTTAATTATTTCACTTTCAATTCTATCAACTTGTTTTTCAAGTAAAGGAACTATCTTTTCGCTCTTGTAAGTTTCGTGCTTTC